>NZ_BCZS01000015.1 GCF_001598855.1 Pluralibacter gergoviae ATCC 33028 = NBRC 105706
AGCCGCCGCTCCCTTGACAATCCCGGCTCCCGGCAACAAAAATCGCCGCTGCGCGGAACCTCAGATTCTGACATCTGGCTTTCGGGTACGGGCGCGATGCAACATCCCTGTAAGTCGCGCCCTCAGCCCGCATCCCTGCGGGCTGCCCCGGCCAGACGTCAGAATCTGAGGCGATTTTTAGCCGGAATTTAAAACCCTCAGCCGGGATAAGCGTCTGCCTGATTTCTCCAATGAACTGAAGAGTTGTGTATAAGAGACAGCCCATGAGGGAGAGAGCGCACCCGGCTACAGCCCCCGCCTGCCGAACGCTCCTTCCCACTCCACCGCAAACTTCTCTACCGCCGCGTCCACCGCCGGCGAGGCAATCATCTGCTGCGCGACATCAAGCGGCAGGGTAATCGCCTGGCAGCCCGCCAGCAGGCAGTCCAGCGCCTGGCGCGGAGTCTTAAAACTCGCCGCCAGCACCTTCGCCTGCGGGGCGTGCAGCGCCAGCAGCTGCTGAAGCTCCTCCACGCTGCGGATACCGCTGCCGCCCTGGGCGTCGATGCGATTAACGTAGGGCGCGACATAGTCCGCGCCGGCCAGCGCCGCCATCAGTCCCTGGGCCGCGCCGTACACGGCGGTGCCGAGCGTCGGGATGCCCTCCTGCTTAAGCATCTTAATCGCCGCCAGCCCCTGCGCCGTCACCGGCACCTTGACCACGATATCCGTCACCATGCCGCGCAGCCTTTTGGCCTCGGCCACCATCTCATCGGCATCGTTCGCCAGCACCTGGGCGAACAGCCTGCCCTGCCCGCCCAGCGCGTCGCGCAGCGCGGGCAGCAGCGCGTCGAGCGGCCTGCTGCCCGCGGCAACAATGCTCGGATTGGTGGTGACGCCCGCCAGCGGGAAAATGCGCGCCAGCCAGCGCACGGCCGCGACGTCCGAAGTATCAAGATAGAGTTCCACAGCAGATTCCTTTATGTGAGTTATTTTGCATGGCTTAAAAATAGCACGCCGCTACCGCTCGTTTAGTTGATAAACATCAAAATAACCTTCATTCGAAAGTTATTTAATCTTTATATGAAACAAGAGGGCGAGCTATGATTTTTAACATTCAGCGCTATTCCACCCACGACGGCCCCGGCATCCGCACCGTGGTTTTTATCAAGGGCTGCTCCCTGGGCTGCCGCTGGTGCCAGAACCCGGAGAGCCGCTCGGCGGCGCCGGATCTGCTCTACGACGCCCGCCTGTGCCTCGACGGCTGCGATCTCTGCCAGCAGCAGGCTCCTGAGGTCATCGAGCGAACGCTGAACGGCCTGCTGATCCACCGCCAGAAGCTGACCCCGGAGGCGCTTGCCGCCCTCACCGACTGCTGCCCGACGCAGGCGCTGACGGTCTGCGGTGAGGAGAAGAGCGCCGACGAGATTATGGCTACCGTCCTGCGTGATAAACCGTTTTACGACCGCAGCGGCGGCGGGCTGACGCTTTCCGGCGGCGAGCCGTTTATGAACCCGGATCTGACGCTGGCGCTGCTGAAGGGCGCCCATGAACGGGGCATCCATACCGCCGTAGAAACCTGCCTGCACGTGCCGTGGAAATATATCGAACCCGCGCTGCCCTATATCGACCTGTTTCTCGCCGATCTTAAGCACGTTGACGCCGCGACGTTCCGCCAGTGGACCGACGGCTCGGCGAAGCGCGTGCTGGATAACCTCAAGCGCATCGCCGCGGCGCAAAAGCCGATGACTGTCCGCGTGCCGCTGATCCCGGGCTTCAACGCCGACGAAGCCGCTATCGACGCCATTACCGACTTTGCCGCCCGCGAACTGAAGGTGCGCGAGATCCACTTTCTTCCCTATCACACTCTGGGCATCGGCAAATATACCCTGCTGGATATGCCCTACTCTGCCCCTGATAAGCCGCTCGATGCTCCGGCGCTGCTGGACTACGCCCAGCGCATCGCCGGCGAAAAAGGCCTGACTGCGACGCTACGAGGATAAGACCATGACCCAACTGAAGCTCGACACGCTCACCGACCGCATCACCGCGCACAAGCGCGCGCTGGTCCACATCGTTAAGCCGCCGGTGTGCACCGAGCGCGCCCGCCACTATACCGAGGTGTATCAGCAGAATATGGACAAGCCGCTGCCGGTGCGCCGCGCGCTGGCGCTGGCCCACCACCTGGCGGCGCGCACCGTGTGGATCAAACACGACGAGCTGATCGTCGGTAACCAGGCAAGCGAAGTGCGCGCCGCGCCTATCTTCCCGGAGTACACGGTAAGCTGGATCGAAAAAGAGATAGACGATCTCGCCGACAGGCCCGGCGCGGGCTTTGCGGTCAGCGAAGAGAACAAGCGCGTGCTGCATGAAATTTGCCCGTGGTGGCGCGGTCAGACCGTGCAGGACCGCTGCTACGGGATGTTTACCGACGAGCAGAAGGCGCTGCTGGCGACCGGCATCATCAAGGCCGAGGGCAACATGACCTCCGGCGACGCCCACCTGGCGGTGAACTTCCCGCTGCTGCTGGAGAAGGGGCTCGACGGTCTGATTGAAAAAGTGGCCGAACGCCGGTCGCGCATTAACCTGACGGTGCTTGAGGATCTGCACGGCGAGCAGTTCCTCAAGGGCATTGATATCGTGCTCAAGGCCGTCAGCGCGCACATTGCGCGCTACGCCGCGCTGGCCCGCGAGATGGCGGCAGCCGAGCCGCGCGCCGCCCGGCGCGATGAGCTGCTGGCCATCGCCGACAACTGCGAGCTGATTGCCCACCGGCCGCCGCAGACCTTCTGGCAGGCGCTGCAGCTGTGCTACTTCATCCAGCTGATCCTGCAGATCGAATCCAACGGCCACTCGGTCTCCTTTGGCCGCATGGACCAGTACCTCTATCCGTTCTACCGCCGCGACGTGGAGCTGAGCGGTTCGCTGGACAGGGAACAGGCCATCGAGCTGCTGCACGGCTGCTGGCTGAAGCTGCTGGAGGTCAATAAAATCCGCTCCGGCTCCCACTCGAAGGCCTCGGCGGGCAGCCCGCTGTATCAGAACGTGACGATCGGCGGCCAGACGCTGATTAACGGCGAGCCGATGGACGCAGTTAACCCGCTCTCCTACGCCATTCTGGAGTCCTGCGGCCGCCTGCGCTCCACCCAGCCGAACCTCAGCGTGCGCTACCACGCCGGAATGAGCGGCGACTTCCTCGACGCCTGCGTGCAGGTGATCCGCTGCGGCTTCGGGATGCCCGCGTTTAATAACGATGAAATTGTTATCCCGGAATTTATCAGGCTCGGCATCGGGAAAGCCGACGCCTACGACTACGCCGCCATCGGCTGCATCGAAACCGCCGTCGGCGGCAAGTGGGGCTACCGCTGCACCGGCATGAGCTTTATCAACTTCGCCCGCGTGATGCTGGCAGCGCTGGAGGGCGGACGCGATGCCACCAGCGGCAAGGTGTTCCTGCCCCAGGCGCAGGCGCTGTCGCAGGGCAACTTCACCGACTTTGAGCAGGTAATGGCGGCCTGGGACACGCAGATCCGCTACTACACCCGCCGGTCGATTGAGATCGAGTACGTGGTGGATACCATGCTGGAGGAGAACGTACCGGATATTCTCTGCTCGGCGCTGGTGGACGACTGCATCGAGCGGGCGAAAAGCATCAAACAGGGCGGCGCGAAGTACGACTGGGTTTCCGGCCTGCAGGTGGGGATCGCTAACCTCGGCAACAGCCTGGCGGCGGTGAAGAAACTGGTCTTCGATCAGGGCGCTATCGGCCAGCAGCAGCTCGCCGCTGCGCTGGCGGAAGATTTCGCAGGGCTGACCCACGAACAGCTGCGCCAGCGCCTGATCAACGGCGCGCCGAAGTACGGCAACGACGAAGACAGCGTCGACGCCCTGCTGGTGCGCGCCTATCAGACCTATATTGACGAGCTGAAGCAGTACCGCAACCCGCGCCACGGCCGCGGCCCGATCGGCGGCGGCTACTACGCGGGCACCTCCTCAATCTCCGCCAACGTGCCGTTCGGGGCGGCCACCATGGCGACGCCGGACGGCCGCAGGGCCCGCACGCCGCTGGCGGAGGGCGCCAGCCCCGCCTCGGGCACCGACCACCTCGGGCCGACGGCGGTGATTGGCTCCGTCGGGAAACTGCCCACGGCGGCGATTCTGGGCGGCGTACTGCTCAACCAGAAGCTCAACCCGGCGACGCTGGACAACGACGCCGACCGCCAGAAGCTGATGGCGCTGCTGCGCACCTTCTTCGAGGTGCACAAGGGCTGGCACATTCAGTACAACATCGTCTCGCGCGAGACGCTGCTGGCGGCGAAGCAGCACCCGGACCAGTACCGGGATCTGGTAGTGCGGGTCGCGGGCTATTCGGCGTTCTTTACCGCACTCTCGCCGGACGCGCAGGATGATATTATTGCGCGGACGGAGCATACGCTGTAACCGGCCGGCTCCTCTCTGAAACGGAGAGGAGCCGCTTTCATTCGAAATAAATTTGTGCTCTTCGTCACAATCTCTCTACAATACTCCCGGTCGCAGTTACACCAGGAGCCCCCGTATGACCGTAAAAGTTATCGTCACCGATATGGACGGAACTTTCCTCAACGATGCCAAACAGTACGATCGCCAGCGCTTTATGGCGCAGTTTGCGCAGCTCAGGCAGCGCAACATCGAATTTGTGGTTGCCAGCGGCAACCAGTACTGGCAGCTCGTCTCTTTCTTTCCGGAGATTCAGGATCGGATCTCCTTCGTCGCCGAGAACGGCGCGCTGGTGTATCAGCACGGCCAGCAGCTGTTCCACGGCGAGCTGACCGCGCGCGAGTCGCAGCAGGTGCTCGCGGAGCTGATCAAGGATCCGCAGCTGAATTTTGTTGCCTGCGGGCTAAACAGCGCTTATATCAGCGATAAAGCGCCGCCGGCGTTCGTCGAGCTGATGTCGAAGCACTACCACCGCCTGCAGCCGGTGGCCGACTACCGGCAGATTGACGACGTGCTGTTTAAGTTCTCCCTCAATCTGCCGGACAGCCGCATCCCGGAGCTGGTGGAGAGCCTGCACCGCTCGCTGGACGGCATTATGAAGCCGGTGACCAGCGGCTTCGGCTTTGTCGACCTGATTATCCCCGGCCTGCATAAAGCCAGCGGCATCAGCCGCCTGCTGAAGAACTGGCATCTGTCACCCGGGCAGTGCGTGACCATCGGCGACAGCGACAACGATGCGGAGATGCTGAAGATGACGACGTACTCTTTTGCCATGGGCAACGCCGGCGAAAACATTAAGGCGATAGCCCGCTTCGAAACCGACGACAACAACCGCGACGGCGCGCTGAATGTGATTCAGGCGGTGCTTGATCGCGCCTCTCCGTTTGACGCCTGATCCCTGACCGGAGCACCGGCTCCGGCCCCTTTTCTGCTGCCGATGCCTCAATGCAAGTTTTTTAACTTGCATTAACTTTATTTTAACCTAAATTATCATACGCAAATTAAATTAGTTTCGAATGAAATAAAGAGGCGCGTATGACTCCCACATTTACCCACGCTCAACTCCCGGCGGATCCCCCCGCGGCCATCCGCGCAATGAAGCAGGCGCTGCGCGCGCAGATTGGCGATGTACAGGCCGTATTTGCCCGGCTCTCTACCCGGATAGCATCCCGGCTGGCGGAGATCGACGCGCTGAAGGCCGCCGGTCAGCCGGTCTGGCCGGAAATTGCCTTTGCCGATATCGCCCGCGGTAGCGTCAGCGAGGCGCAGCGGCAGGCCATTCGCCGCCGGGGCTGCGCGGTTATCCGCCAGCATTTTCCGCGCGAACGGGCGCGGGGATGGGATCGCGAGATGATGGCCTACCTCGAGCGCAACCATTTCGGCGAGATTTATAAGGGGCCGGGAGATAACTTTTTTGGCACCCTCAGCGCATCGCGTCCGGAAATCTATCCCATCTACTGGTCCCAGCCGCAGATGCAGGCCCGCCAGAGCGATGAAATGGCGGCGGCGCAGTCGTTTCTTAACCGCCTGTGGCGCTTCGATTCGCAGGGCCGTCAGTGGTTCGATCCCGACATCAGCGTCATCTATCCGGACCGCATCCGCCGCCGTCCGCCGGGCACCACCTCGAAAGGGCTTGGGGCGCACACGGACTCCGGGGCGCTGGAGCGCTGGCTGCTGCCCGCCTATCAGCAGGTATTTGCCAGCGTGTTTAACGGCAATATTGATGCCTACGATCCCTGGGACGCCGCTCATCGCACCGAGGTGGAAGAGTACGCGGTGGATAACACCACCAAATGCTCGGCGTTTCGCACCTTTCAGGGCTGGACGGCGCTCTCAGACATGATCCCCGACCAGGGGCTGCTGCACGTCGTTCCGATCCCGGAAGCGATGGCGTACATTCTGCTGCGCCCGCTGCTGGACGACGTGCCGGAGGACGAACTGTGCGGGGTCGCGCCGGGCCGGGTACTGCCCGTCTCTGAGCGCTGGCATCCGATGCTGATGCGCGCCCTGACGTCAATTCCGGCGCTGGAGGCCGGGGATTCCGTGTGGTGGCACTGCGACGTCATACACTCCGTGGCCCCGGTCACGGATCAGCAGGGCTGGAGCAACGTGATGTATATTCCCGCTGCTCCGCTGTGCGCGAAGAATCTGGCCTATGCTGAACAGGTCAGGGACGCGCTGGCGGCGGGCGCCTCCCCCGGCGACTTTCCTCGTGAAGACTACGAGGCAGACTGGGAGGACCGCTTTACCCCCGGCGCACTTAATGCGCACGGGCGGCGCGCGCTGGGGATGGCGGAGTAGCACTCCCCGAAGCGACAGTTAAGACACAATACGGCTTTTCTGTTCCGGCCTGACGGCGTACTGTCTCATAAGCGGCACGGCGATAACGCCGCGCCATCGCGTTATTTCTCAGACAAAAAACCAGAAGGAGTTCGCCATGTTTTTAAACTGGAGTGAATACCGTAGCACCCTGTTCGCCACCCTCGGCAAATTCGCCAAAATGCAGCCTGAGTTTATGAAAGGCGTACAGCAGATGGATAAAGGCGTTTCGGAACATCAGCACCTCGATCCAAAGACCCACGAGCTAATCGCCCTGGCCGTCGCGGTGACCACCCGCTGCGACGGCTGCCTCTCGGTTCACGTTGACGCCGCCGCGAAGCACGGCGCCACCCGCGAAGAGATTGCCGAGGCGCTGGCCGTGGCGATTAACCTGAACGCCGGTGCCGCCATGGTGTACACCGCCCGCGCCCTCGACGTTTACGATAACCTGCCGCAAAAATAGCGCAGCCAACGGCACTGCACAGGTGCCGTCTTCGCCTTACTCATCATACAGTCCTTCCCGCGCCACCGCCGTGCGCCCCCCGCCCGGCCTGATCCTCCTGACCGATTCCCGCACGGCCAGCGCGCCGTGCAGCAGCAGCGTTCCCGCCGGGGCCTCCGGGCGCAGCAGGCGCTGCTGCAGCATCTGCACCGCCTCGCTACCCAGCTCATCGCGCGGGACGTGAACGGCGGTCAGGGGCACGTCCTGAATGGCGGCGAGGTTAAAGCCGTCGATGCTCATTACCGAGATATCCTGCGGCACGCGCAGGCCGCGCTGCTGCAGGGCGTCGATGGTGCCCGCCGCCATAAAGTCGCCGCCGACCAGAAAGGCGGTGGGCAGCGGCCTGTCGCCGCGCGCGTCCAGCCAGGCGGTGACGGCGTCGCAGGTCTCTCTGGCGCTGAAACTCGGGGTGGTGATGACGTCGCGCTGGGCCTGAAAGCGCAGGTTGCTGGCCTGCCACGCTTCCCGGATGCCGGCCAGACGCAGTTCCATGGTGTAGCGCCGCAGGCAGAGGACGTTGACCACGCTGCGGTGGCCCATGTCGAACAGATAGCGGGCGGCAAACTGGCCGATAAGCCGGTGATCCGGGGCGACGGAGGGCAGGCGCATCCGCGCGTCCCGGCAGTTAATCAGCACGCAGGGTTTGCCGACGTCGGCGGCCAGGTCGTGAATATGCGGATCGTCGATGCCCAGCAGGATCGCCGCCTGGGTTTCCGGCTCGTTGATGCGGGCCAGAAACAGGTTGGCGTCGGCGTCGTTCTCCTCCAGCGCGCAGTAGCGCAGGCGCACCTCGTGCGGCGCCAGCGCCTTGCTGATGCTCTGCACCACGCGGTAGTAAAAGATGTCCGAGCGCTCGTCAAAAGCGCGCTGCGGGGCAAACACCAGCAGGCTGTTGAGCAGCATTCGTCCCGCAGCCATACCCTCCATCACGCCCAGCTCGCGGGCGCAGGCCAGCACCTTCGCGCGCGCCCTTTCGCTGGTATTGGCTTTTCCGGCCAGCACGCGGGAAACGGTGCTGGCCGACAGCCCGGTGCGGGCGGCGATATCGACGATTTTGAGCTTTTTATCCAATTTGTGATCTGACTCGAATTTGAAAATGAAAAAATTTTCATCGCCAAAGAAAGCGCTATTTTAGCTGCCTCAAGCGCTCTCTTTTGTGTCGGCGTCGGCAGTTATGAAAATTTTTGCAAATTTACCGCTACAGCCCACCGGCCTGATGTTCTAACGTCAGGCTGTCCGACAACTTCCATACAAGTCATCAATGTCGGGCAATAAAAACAGGTTTGGTGTAACAACTTTCGAACATCCCCTGTCCCTGTAGCCGACTCACGGAGAACGCGATGAGCCAGAATATCAATAATGAGATAGCCGTCAGCAAAACCCGGCGGGTGGTGAAAAACCTCCGCTGGTGGATGCTGGTGCTGTTCCTGCTGGGTGTTACCGTCAACTACATCACCCGCAACTCGCTGGGCATTCTTGCCCCCGAGCTGAAAACCGAGCTGGGCATTACCACCGAGCAGTACTCGTGGATTGTCGGCGCCTTTCAGCTCGCCTATACCCTTTTTCAGCCGATCTGCGGCTGGCTGATCGACGTGATTGGCCTCAAGCTCGGCTTCGCCATCTGCGCGGTCCTGTGGGCCGCTGCCTGTATCGCCCACGCGGGCGCCGGTAACTGGCTGCACATGGCCCTGCTGCGCTTCGGCATGGGCGCATCGGAAGCGGCGGCCACGCCCGCCAACGCCAAAACCATCGGCGAGTGGTTTCCCAAGTCCGAGCGCCCGATTGCCGCCGGCTGGGCGGGCGTCGGCTTCTCCATCGGTGCGATGCTGGCGCCGCCGATTATCTACTTCGCCCACGCCTCCTTCGGCTGGCAGGGCGCGTTTATGTTTACCGGCCTCCTGGCGCTGGTGTGGGTGGCGCTGTGGTGGGCCTTCTACCACAGCCCCAACAAACACCCGAACCTGAGCAAAGAGGAGCTGGCGTTTATCCAGCAGGATAACGAGGCTGCGCCGGTTAAGCTGCCCTTCTTTACCGCCCTGCGCGCCATCGGCAAGAACAAGCGTTTCTACGGCATCGCCATTCCGGCCTTTATGGCCGAGCCCGCCTGGGCGGTGATGAGCTTCTGGGTGCCGCTGTATCTGGCGAAAGCCTACGGCATGGATCTCAAGCAGATCGCCCTCTTCGCCTGGCTGCCGTTTCTCGCCGCCGACCTCGGCAGCGTCGCCAGCGGCTATCTGACCAGACTCTACGTGCGCGTTTTCGGCTGTACCCGGGTGAACTCGATTGTCGCCTCGTCCATCACCGGCGCGTTTCTGATGATCTCCCTCGCGGTGATGGCCTTTACCAGTAATCCCTACGTGGCGATTGCGCTGATCTCCGTCGGCGGCTTCGGGCACCAGATTATCTCCTGCATGCTGAGCGCGCTGGTGGTGGAGTCCTTTGATAAGGGCCAGATGGCCACCGTCAACGGCATGCGCGGCTCGGCGGCGTGGATCGCCAGCTTTCTGTTCTCGCTGATTATCGGCGTCACCGCCGACACCATCGGCTTCAACCCGCTGTTTATTGCCATGGGTTTCTTTGACCTGATTGGCGCTCTTTTCCTGGTGGCATTTATTGCTGAACGCCGCGCCGCTACGCGCGCCTGAGAGTGGATGTATAAATAATGAAGACCTTAAAACACTGGACCCTTGAGAAACACGCCGCCCATCACGCCGAGCTGAAGGTCGACGGTCGGCACACTCTGTGCCTGTACGTGCTGGAAGAGAACCTGTTCCGCGTACTGCTCAAGCGTAACGGCGAACTGGCGCTGGACCGCACCTGGAGCATTGCGCCCGGGCAGGACGTGCCGTGGGAGGGCCGCCCGCGCGAGGATCTCAGCGGCTTCAGCCTGCCCGCCTGGACCCTGACGCAGCAGGACGACAGCCTGACGATCGCCACCGAACAGCTTAAGCTCACCGTCCACCAGCCGCTGTGGCTGGAGTGGCACTACAAAAACGACGCGGGCGAGTGGCAGTATCTCACCGCGGACCGCCCCACCAGCGCCTATCTGGTCAACGCCCACGGCGACGGCGTGGCCCACTACCTTAAGCGCCAGAAGGACGAGCGCGTCTACGGCCTCGGCGAGAAGGCGGGCGATCTGCAGCGCACCGGCAGGCGCTACGAGATGCGCAATCTCGATGCGATGGGCTACAACGCGGCGAGCACCGATCCGCTGTATAAGCACATTCCGTTCACCATTACCCGCCGGGACGACGTCAGCCTGGGGCTGTTTTACGACAACCTCAGCAGCTGCTGGCTGGATCTGGGCAACGAGCTGGATAACTACCACACCGCCTACCGCCGCTGGCAGGCGGAAGCGGGCGATATCGACTACTACCTGTTTACCGGACGCCGGGTGCTGGACGTCACCAAAGCCTTCGTGCGCCTGACCGGTAAAACCCTGTTCGGGCCGAAATGGAGCCTCGGCTACAGCGGCTCGACCATGCACTACACCGACGCGCCGGACGCCCAGAATCAGCTGATGAACTTTATCCGCCTGTGCGACGAGCACGCTATCCCGTGCGACTCTTTTCAGCTGTCATCGGGCTATACCTCGATTAACGGCAAGCGCTACGTCTTTAACTGGAACTACGACAAGGTGCCGCAGCCGAAGGCGATGAGCCAGGCGTTCCACGACGCGGGCCTGCGGCTTGCGGCCAACATCAAGCCGTGCCTGCTGCAGGATCATCCGCGCTACGGCGAGGTGGCGGAACGCGGTCTGTTCATTCAGGATTCAGAGGCCAACGCGCCGGAGCGCTCGGTGTTCTGGGACGATGAAGGTTCGCACCTGGACTTCACCCATCCTGAAACCGTTGCCTGGTGGCAGGAGGGCGTTACCACCCAGCTGCTGGAGATGGGCATTGATTCAACGTGGAACGATAACAACGAATATGAAGTCTGGGACGGCGAGGCGCGCTGCCACGGCTTCGGTCAGGAGATAGCGATCAAGCATATCCGCCCGGTGATGCCGCTGCTGATGATGCGCGCCTCGATGGAGGCGCAGCAGAAATTTGCCCCGGAGAAGCGCCCGTACCTGATCTCCCGCTCCGGCTGTGCGGGGATGCAGCGCTACGTCCAGACCTGGAGCGGCGATAACCGCACCAGCTGGGAGACCCTGCGCTACAACACCCGCATGGGCGTAGGCATGAGCCTCTCCGGCCTATTCAACGTCGGCCACGATGTCGGCGGCTTCTCCGGCGACAAGCCGGACGCGGAGCTGTTCGTGCGCTGGGTGCAGAACGGCGTAATGCACCCGCGCTTTACCATTCATTCGTGGAACGATGACCATACCGTCAACGAGCCGTGGATGTACCCGGCCATTACGCCGTGCGTTCGCGCCGCGATTGAGCTGCGCTACCGCCTGCTGCCCTATCTTTATACCCTGCTGTGGCAGGCCCACGCCGACGACGAGCCGATGCTGCGCCCGACCTTCCTCGACCACGAGCACGATGCGCAGACCTTCGAGGAGACCGATGATTTCCTGCTGGGCCACGATCTGCTGGTGGCAAGCGTGGTTGAGCCGGGCCAGCGCCGCCGCCCGGTGTGGCTGCCCGCCAACGAAAGCGGCTGGTACGACTTCTACACCGGAGAGTGGTTCTCTGGCGGCCAGTGGATAACCGTTGACGCCCCGCTGGAGAAACTGCCGCTGCTGGTGCGCGCCGGGGCCGCCCTGCCGCTGAGCGACCGCATCAGGCACGTGAAGCCGTCGGAGGATACCTTCCGCGAGCTGAAGCTGTTCCCGCGCAGGGGCGCGGGCTGCGACAGCGGAATGCTGTTTGAAGACGACGGCGAAAGCTGGGGCTACAAAAACGGCGACGCGCTGTGGCTGACGTGGGAGATGGTCTGCGACGCCAGCACCGTCAATCTGCAGGTCAGTACGCGCGGCGACTGGCGTCCGGCGTGGAAGGCGCTGAAGGTAACCCTGCCCGCCGGCGAGCGGCGCAGGCTGCTGATTAACGGCGTGGAGGCCGATACCTGGAAAATAGGTTAATCCCGCCCGGAGCGCCTGCCAGACGGCAGGCGCTCTTTTCAGATCAGGCCGGAAGATCGATCCCGCTGTGCGAAAGCATCCCCATCTGGCTGTACATTGCGCACGCCGCATCGATGACCGACATGGCCAGCGCCGCACCGCTCCCCTCGCCGAGACGCATTTCAAGATACAGAAACGGCGCCATGCCGAGCGCATCCAGCGCAAGCTTAGCGCCCCGCTCCGCCGAGAAGTGAGAAGGGATACAGTAGGATTTGACGCCCGGCGCTATCTGGCACGCGGCAAGCGCGGCGGCATAGGAGAGAAAGCCGTCCAGCACTACGGGCAGGCCGCAGGCGGCAGCCCCCAGTATCACCCCGGTCATGCCGGTAAGATCGAATCCTCCCACTTTCGCCAGCACGTCCACACCGTCCCCGGCATCGGGCTGGTTAACCTCGATGACTTGGCGTACGACGGATTCTTTGTGGCGCAGCTGCTGCAACGGCAGGTTCGCACCGGGGCCGACAACGTCGCGGGGGTCGCTGCCGGTCAGCACGCTAATGATGGCCGAGGCCGGGGTAGTGTTGGCAATCCCCAGCTCGCCCACCCCAAACACGGCGATCCCCTGCGCAGCGCGCTCCCGGACCAGAGAGGCACTTTTGAGCAGCAGTTGCTCAGCCTCCCCGCGTGACATCGCTGGCCCGCGGGCAATGTTGCCGCAGCCGCGGGCAATCTTCAGGCTCAGCATACCGGGGATAGGATCGCAGTCGATACCTATATCCACGGGCAGCACCGACGTTCCGCTGCTGCGGGCAAGAACGCAAACCCCTGTTACCCCTTGCTGCATATTCAGCGCCTGCAGCCGGGTAACCTCACGGGGAGAAATTGCCACGCCTTCAGCATAAACCCCGTGATCGGCGCACATGACGATAATCTCTTTACGCAGGCCGTCGAGCTCAGCGATCCCCGGCATTCCGGCTATCTGTATCGCCAGCTCCTCAAGCCGTCCCAGACTGCGGGTCGGCTTCACCAGTCCATCAATATGGCGCGCGGCCTGCTGCATTTTTTGCGCGTCAAGCGGCGCGATGGCCGCCGTCAGCTGTTGTAGTGTCCACATCTGCTTTCTCTCATTTATCTTGTTGCCAGGGGGCGCTGCTGTTAAAGCGGCGCAGCACCCAGTACCCGGCGCGGTTTTCAACGACCGAATAGCCTTCCTGACTGAACGGAAAGCGCCACATCGATTCGGGGGGCATCTCCAGCCAGCTGGCCAGGAGCAGGCTCAGAACGCCCTGATGGGCGACCACCAGCCTGTCCACGCCCGCAGGCCGGTCCCCTATTTCATCGGCAACCCGGCGCACTCGCGCCAGGAACGCCGCAAAGGACTCACCGCCGGGCGGGGTCGCCGTCTGCCAGTTCTCCGTCCACGCCTGCCAGGCCTGCGGATACGCGGCGGCGATATCCCGATAGTGGCGCATCTCCCACTCGCCAAAATCCAGCTCATTGAGCCGGGGATCGACGCCAATCACCTGCGTTTCCCCGACGATAATTCGGGCCGTGTCCTGCGCCCGCCGCAGGCCGCTGGCAATCACCTCCGCGAAGGGATGAGCCGATAGCCACCCGGCCACCCGTCTGCTCTGAACCTCGCCCTGCGGGGTGAGAGGCAGATCGGTGCTGCCGTAGAACACGCCGCTGGCATTGGCCTGCGTTTCACCGTGCCGAACCAGAAACAGGCGCATCAGAACCAGACCAGCGCCAGAAGAAAGACCAGTTCGCCCATCTCTTCCGTGGCGCCGAGGGTATCGCCGGTCAGCCCCTTCAGGCGACGGCTTAAAAAGCGCTTGATGGCGTACATGGCGCAGAGGCTGACGCCCGCCGCCAGCAGGCCGCGAGCGCCCGTCAACCCGATCACCAGCCCGGCGGTAATAAGCAGCGTCACCAGCACGTCTCGGCCTGCGACGTGGCCGATATAGACATTGCCCATCCCGGTCCCGTCCCGGGCGTAGCGCTCCCGGTACATTGCCATCACTATGCCCGCGCGGCCGACGATGGGCCCGCAGACGAGCAGGGCAAACAGTGCGGGAGCCGCAGGAGCTGCAAGCGATACCACGGCAAGAATTTTAAAGGTGATGCAGAACACCAGCGCCAGCCCGCCGTAGGTGCCGAGCCGGCTGTCGCGCATGATCTCCAGCATCCGCTCCCGGGTGCGGGCGGAGAAAACCCCGTCGCAGGTGTC
Organism: Pluralibacter gergoviae ATCC 33028 = NBRC 105706; assembly: GCF_001598855.1. Lineage (GTDB taxonomy): Bacteria > Pseudomonadota > Gammaproteobacteria > Enterobacterales > Enterobacteriaceae > Pluralibacter > Pluralibacter gergoviae. Next base: position 14,515 of record NZ_BCZS01000015.1, read on the forward strand.
CGCCAGGCCGTCGAGGTGAAAACCGCCGGTCAGCAGCGCAAGGGCGAAAACGTAGACGGCAGCGGCAAGCGGGGCTCCGCCCCCGGTCTGGCTGACCGCCAGCCAGCACAGCCCTGCCCCCGCCCCGATGACAGCCCCCACCACAGGAAACCAGACCACGCCCCGGCTGTAGTCTTTGAACTCAACCCCGCGGCTCCACGCCTCCGGCACCGGAATGCGGGTAATAAACTGCATCGTCGCCCACAGCATTTTCAGCGTCATTTGATTTTGACTCCAATTCCCGATACCACCATCCACACTTCATCCGCCGCCCGGGCCAGCGCCTGGTTGGCGCGCCCGGCAATGTCCACAAAGTGGCGCGCGAGGCGATTCTCCGGCGTGATGCTCATGCCCAGCTCGTTGGTGACGATGTACACCGGCTGCGGTGTACATCGGCAGGCGTCGATCAGGTCATCCACCTGCGCCTGCAGCTGCCGTTCGGCGACAGCGAAGTCGAGGAGGTCCGGACTGGCTCCGCCGCTGATGTCATACAGCAGGTTTGCCAGCAGGGTGGTGACGCACTCCAGCATCACCCCCTCGCCGGGCTGAAGCCGGTGGCGAATCACCTCTCCGAGATCCCGGTATCCCTCCCAGGTGCGCCAGTGGGCCGGACGCTGCGCCCGGTGTTGGCTGACGCGCTGCGCCATCTCCTCGTCAGTCACCGTCGAGGTCGCAATATAGAGCACACGCTCGCAGGCCGCGGCGGCCAGCTGCTCGGCGTGGCGGCTTTTGCCGCTGCGCGCGCCGCCGGTAATTAAAATCATGCCGCAGCCTCCCGGTGATCGCGCATAATCTGGTAGATCCTGGCGATATCAATATGCCTGCGCATCGCGTCGGCCAGAATATCGAACTGCGCCTCTTTATACGCCGCGTAGTCCACAGCGACATTCAGCGGGCCCAGCCCCTTGCGCTGGCGCAGGCTGTCGACCACCGCGCGGGTGAACGCATCGCTGTCAAACAGCCCGTGCAGATAGGTCCCCACCACCAGGCCATCCTCACTCAGGGTGCCGTCGGGGACGAACTCTCCGGCTTTCTCCAGCATTAGCGCAGGCGCGCCGCCGGGCGCCAGGGTCGTGTCGCCCATGTGGATCTCGTACCCTTTAACCGGAAGATCCGAGGCGGGCGCCAGCCATCCCGGCAGCGCCGCCATCCTGCCCTCTACGCTGGTGGTGGTCTTGCAGTGCGAAAAGCGGGTGACAATGTCGAGCAGGCCGAGTCCCGGCTGCGTGCCCAGCCCGGATTCAACCTCATCCACAATGGTTTCGCCCAGCATCTGATACCCGCCGCAAATGCCCATTACCGGCACGCCGTCGCGGTTTGCCCGGACAGCGGCGTGGGCCATACCGCTCTCCCGCAGCCAGACCAGATCGCCAAGGGTATTTTTGCTTCCCGGGAGGATAATCAGGTCCGCGCCCGCCAGTTCTTCAGGACGGCGAACGTAGCGCACCCGCACGTCCGGCTGGGCCGCGAGGGCGTTGAAGTCGGTGAAGTTGGAGATGTGCGGGATCTGCACCACCGCAATGTCGATATCGCGATCGCCGGTGCGCAGGTATTTCCCCTGTTGCAGCGCCACCCCGTCCTCATCCTCAAGGTCCACCTCCAGCCAGGGCATGACCCCCAGCACCGGAACGCCGGTCAGCGCCTCTATCTGACCGATCCCGGACTCCAGCAGAGCCACATCGCCGCGAAATTTATTGATGATGACGCCCTTCACCCGGGCTCGCTCCTCCTCCTGAAGCAGCGCCAGCGTGCCGTAGATGGATGCAAACACGCCGCCCCGATCGATGTCCGCCACCAGCAGTACCGGACACTGCGCCATCTCCGCCATCCCCATATTGACGATATCGCGATCGCGCAGGTTGATTTCCGCCGGACTGCCCGCCCCCTCCAGCACCATCACCTCGTACTCCTGCCTGAGGCTGGCATAGACCTCCAGAATCTGCGCCCGCAGGCGGGGCTTATAGGCGTGATAGCTCACCGCATCCATGCTGGTGGCAACTTTTCCCATCAGCACCACCTGCGCCTTGCGGTCGCTGGTAGGCTTCAGCAGCACCGGATTCATGCGCACGTCAGGCGCAATACCTGCGGCCTCCGCCTGAAAAATCTGCGCTCGCCCCATCTCTTTCCCGTCCGGAGTAATGCCGGAGTTGAGCGCCATATTCTGTGATTTAAACGGGGCGGTGCGCAGCCCGTCCTGCCGGAAAATGCGGCACAGGCCCGCCACCAGCACACTTTTTCCCACGTCCGACGCGGTCCCCTGAAGCATAACGGCCAGCGTCATAGCGCCTCCTGAGGCGCCGTCGCGCCCGCCTGGTTAAAAAATTCCTCTTCGGTTTTGCACAGCGGGAAGCCGCATTCGGTGTGGAGCTTCACCAGCCAGGGTTGGCACAGTCCCGCCTCTTCCATCAGCGTCCGGCGGGCAAAGACCTCTCCCGGCGAGCCCGAGGCCAGCACCTCCCCCTGACGCAGAACGTATACGGCGTCGCTAACCTCATAGATAAGGTCGATATCGTGGCTGGAGATCACCACGTGATTACCCTGCGCCACGATACGCTTAATGATGGCGATCATCTGGCTGCGTCCGGAAGGATCGAGCCCTGCCGTCGGCTCGTCCAGCAACAGATATTTCGCCTTCAGCACCAGCGCCCCGGCAATGGCGATGCGCTTCTTCTGCCCGTGGCTCAGGCACTGGATCGGCAACGAGCGAAAATGCTGCGCATCTACGAGGGTGAGGGCGTCGTCCACCCGCCGGGCGATCTCCGCCTCGTCAACGCCGAGGTTGCGCAGGGCAAAAGCGATATCGCTGTCGATATCGGTGTAGAAAATCTGCTGGTCCGGGTCCTGAAACACCGTGGCCACCTGCTGGCGCAGCGCGATCAGGCCGCGCTTGCTGTAGTCCAGCGCGCTGCCCTGCCACAGCACCTCTCCGCGCTGGGGGCGAAGCAGACCGCTGAGGTTCATAAACAGGGTCGATTTCCCGCAGCCGTTGGCCCCGACAAGGCCGGTGACCGCCTGCGACGAAAAATCCAGCGTCAGCTCTTTGAGGATCTGCGTTTCCTGATAGCGAAACCAGAGTTCCCGGGTGGCGAGCATAGAGCGAATCCTTACAGGTGAAAGTCACCCTGATACAGTTTGATGTCCAGCGCGCTGTTCATTTGCTGATAGCGCAGCAGCACGCGTGAAAAAAGAAGCCCCACCAGCATGGAGAGAGAGCGGTAGCCCTGAGACAGGCTGCCGTAGCCAAACCGCAGCGTCTGCGCCCGATGAATAGCGAACGCCTCATCCAGCAGGATAAAAATAAAGCGCCAGGTGAGCAGGATCTGCTCCGTCAGCAGGCGCGGCACTCGCCCACGCTTGAGCAGAATAATCAGCTGCGGGAACGGCAAATTAAGCACCAGCCAGAAGGTCGATGCCAGCGCCGCCAGGCTGCGCCAGAAGGTGTTATTGGCGGTGGTAAGCGAGGCGTGGTCTATCCCCAGCCAGTATTGCCCTATCTGAACGCTCACCAGCAGCTCGTGCGGCTGCCGGCTGACGCTGAACAGGATAGTCAGCACCCCCACCAGCAAAAAGCCGAACGGCAGGGACATCCAGCGGCACCACTGCCAGAGCCCCATACGCAGCAGCCAGCAGGTCAGCGCTGCAATAAGCGCCAGCTCAGCGCCCTGCCCCAATGGGGGCAGGGTAAAGGCGAGGCCCATCAGCAGTAGCCAGAGCAGAAACTTGCGCTCTGGCGCAACGTGAAGCCAGCGGCTGCGATAGCTCAGCCTGTCAAGCCCGGTCATCATTACGCTGTTTGCCGCGGGCGTAGCCCAGAATGTAAAAGATGACCGCCGCGCCGAGCGATCCCTGGAGGGTGAACAGCAGGCTCTCAATTTCGCCGCTTGCCGGCTCATACAGCGGCGTAAACCAGGGCTTGTAGTGCGGATCGACGGCGGTAATCTGCCCTTCCGCCTGATCGTCGGAGCCGCCGTATTCTCCCCCGTGATTGATGAAAAACGGCAGGATCACCAGCGCAATCACCATGCATAGCAGTATCAGCGTTTTTTTCATTTCAGACCCCTTGTACGTTAATCAGCTGGCGTTTGGTCAGCTGGTCGTAAATCATCACCGTGAGCAGCCCCTCCGCGATCGCAATCGGGATCTGGGTCAGGCAGAAAATGCCCATAAATTTGAGCGCCGAGCCGGTGAAGCCGTTTTGCGGATCGGGAAAGGCGACGCCCAGCTGAATCGAGGTGACAAAGTAGGTGGTAAGATCCGCCAGCATGGCGCAGAGAAATACCGCCACGTCGCGGCGAAAGCCCGCCCGGCAGGCCAGCTTCCACACCAGGTAACCGACGATCGGTCCAACCACGGCCATTGACATACCATTGGCCCCCAGCGTGGTTAATCCGCCGTGCGCCAGCAGCAGGGCCTGAAATAGCAGGACGATGGCCCCCAGGATCGCCACCACGCCGGGTCCGAACAGAATCACCGCCAGCCCGACGCCGGTCGGGTGCGAGCAGCTCCCGGTCACCGACGGGATTTTCAGCGCCGACAGAACAAAAATGAAGGCCCCACACAGAGCCAGAAGCACCTTCTGGTTGCTGTCCTCCTGCACGATGCGGCGCAGGCGCACAAGGCCATACCACAGGCAGGGCAGAAACAGCACCCACCAGGCCAGGGCCCACATCGGCGGTAAAAAGCCCTCCATAATGTGCATGGCAAAGGCCTGCTCGGGCACCACCATCAGCAGCAGCGCGGCGGCAAGGCCGCTTAACGACAGCTGCTTTAATCGTTGTTCCTGTTTCATTTTTCATATCCCCATTGCTTATTGACCAGAATGGTCGAAAAGTAAGGCAGTGGCCTGTCGTCTTCAATCTCACTCAGGCGCGGCCAGCACTGCTCCGTCGGCAGCGTCGCGTCGGCCATCAGCAGCGCACGGTCGAGGAGACCTGCCTCCCGGAGCAGAGTTTTAATACGGGCCAGGCGGCCATATACCTTCATTAGCACCAGGCTGTCGTGCTGGCGCAGCGCCTGCGCGATTTCCGCCTCAGGTGCGGTACAGGAGACCACCGCCAGCGACTGCTGCTCCATCGCCAGCGGGGTCTGCGCGCGGGCGGCAATGGCGGCAAAAGAGGTGACGCCGGGCACAATCTCCAGCCAGGGCGGTGTGCCGATACGGCGCAGCAGAAAGACCCAGGTGCTGAACAGCATGGCATCGCCGAGAGTGATAAAGCCGACGCGCTTTCCGGCGCCAACCTCCGCCGCCAGCTCCGCGGCCACGCCGTCCCAGGCCGCCTCTTTTTCTGCGCCATCGGCGCTCATCGGAAAGTGGCGGCAGCGTACTTCGGTTTGCTCGCCAAGGTATTCCCGGACGATCGACAGCGCCAGGCTGTCGCCGCCTTTGCGCCCGGCCGGGGCGTAAACGACGTCAAGTGAGCCCAGGATGCGGGCGGCGCGGACGGTAATCAGGTCGGCGGCACCGGGGCCGGTGCTCAGGGCGTACAGTTTACCGCTCATGCCGCACGCTCCTGCCCGGCATCCAGCGCCCGCTGCAGGTGCTCAACAAACATCGCCCGGATTGCAGGGTTTTCTCCCAGCCCGCTCAGCCACGGTGTGGCCGGGATCCCCGCCTTGCTGAACTGCGTTTTCCAGGAGTCTTCATCGTCAGAGGCCATGTCGTTGATGGCGTGATCGCCTGCCACCAGCATTAGCGGCATCAGGTGTACGGCGGCGATCCTCTCTGCCTTCATGGCGTCGATAAGAATATCCACTTCCGGATAGCTCTCGACCGCACCGACGCGGGCGGGAAAACCCTGTACCGTCATCATATGGTCGAGGCAGGCATAGGCCGAGAAAGCATGGTGGCTCGCGCCGTGGCCCATAAACACCACTTTCTCCCTCCCGCCGAGGGCGGGCATCTGCTGACGCAGGGCCGCCAGCAGCGCCACGTAGTCCTCGTGGCCGCTCAGCAGGGGACTCCCCAGGGTCAGGCGGGTAAACCGGCTGCGCATGCTCTGCACCTCGCGGACGATTTTTTCGTACTCGTCGCCGTTGATAATGTGCAGCGACTGAATAGCCACGTCCTGATATCCGAGGTCGGCGAGTTTTTGCAACGCCTCCAGAGGCGTATCGATATGGATCCCGTCGCGCTGTTTAAGCTTGCGAATAATCATCCCGGAGGTGAACGCCCGGAACAGATCGCGATCCGGGCAGCTCGCCGCCAGATCGCGCTCGCAGGCAACAATATTCTTCTCGCGGGTATCGTGGTAGCTGGTGCCGAAGCTGACTACCAGCAGCGCCTTTTTCATTGTTTACTCCTTAAACTGCTGCCATTTGGCCAGACGCCGGGCGAACGCCGCCTGACTTTCCAGCAACTCATCTCCCGTCACCAGCGGCGACGGGCGCGTAATCACAATGCAGGGGATGCCTGCGTCCAGACAGGGCTCGACCTTCTCCATGAATCCTCCCTCTGCGCCGGAGGATTTGGTGATAACCACGTCGGCAGCGCACTGGCGATAGAGTGCGGCGTTAAATGCCGCGCTGAACGGCCCACACAGGGCAAATATCTCGTCCACCCCGAACCCCAGCGCGCGGCACTGCGCTATCACGTCGGCCACTGGCAACACGCGGGCCAGCAGCGTTTTGTCCGGCAGCCCGGCGCGCCATTGCGCCAGCGATTTGCTGCCGGTCGTCAGCAGCACGCGCGGCCCGAAGCGCCGGGCCACGCCGCAGGCCTGCTCAATATCCGGTACGGAAAAGAGCAGCGGATGCGTCAGGCTGGCCGCCTGATCCGCACGCTGATAGCGGCTGAGCAGCACACCGGTTCGTTGACAGGCGTGAAAAACGTTGCGGCTCACCGCCTCGGCGTAGGGATGCGAGGCGTCAATGACCCAGCGCGTGCCGCAGGCCCGCAGCCAGGCTTCTATCTCGCCTTGCTCCATCCGCCCGCAGCGCACCTTGCCGGTAAGCGCTCCGGCCATCTCCAGCCCGGCAGGCGTTGCTACCGACAGGGTATAGGAGACGCCCGCCGCCTCCATCTGCTGGCAGAGCTGGCGGGCATCGCTGGTACCGCCAAATATCAGCACTTCGCCGCTGTTCACAGCACGTAGCCCCGGGGAGTAATCATCAGGCCGTCCTGAACGTAGGTGGCTTTGTTGCCGACGATCACCAGACTGGTCATGTCAACAGGGGTGAAATCCATCTCTGCCAGCGTAGTGATCCACTTTTCCTGCTTTTTCCGGCCGGCGGATTTCACCACTCCCACCGGAGTTTCTCCCCGCTTGCTGGCGGAAAGCAGCTCAAAGGCGCGGGCCAGATGCCCTTCCCGACCCCGGCTGCGCGGGTTGTAAAAGCAGATAACAAAGTCCGCGTCCCCGGCAGCAACAATGCGCTTCTCAATGACCGGCCAGGGGGTGAGGAGATCGCTCAGGCTGATGTGGCAGAAGTCGTGCATCAGCGGCGCGCCCAGCAGCGACGCCGCCGCAATGCTGGCGGTCATGCCGGGGATCAGGCGTACCTCAACATCCAGCTTCTGCTTACTCACCAGCTCCAGCACCAGCCCCGCCATGCCGTAAATCCCCGCATCGCCGCTGCTGATCAGCGCCACGTTCTGCCCTTCGCGGGCCAGATCGATGGCGGTCTGGCAGCGCTCAATCTCTTTGCACATGCCGGTTTTAATCACCTGCTTATCGCCGGTGAAAGCCTTTACCAGATGGGTATAGGTTTTGTAGCCCACCACCACCTCTGCCGCCTGCAGCGCCTCAACGGCTTCCATGGTCATCATGGCCTGCGAGCCGGGCCCGATTCCGATTACGGTTAACATCCGCGTGTAACTCCTAACGTAATAGTGACGCCCTGCTCGCGCAGGGTTTCGCCCAGCGGCTGGCCCTGGCTCATTAGCCAGGCCGCCGGGCCAGAGACGCTGCCAACCCCAACGGTCTGCCGGACAAACGGCGAGGCGGGAAAGCGGTGTTCGTGGGCGCGCAGGGCATCCACGCTAAAAATCTCAAACGGTACCTGGCGACCGAGGGCCAGCGCTATCAGCCCCGCCTCATCCTTCTTGAGGGAGATGCTGCCGATGGCTTTGAGCGCCAGAGGATCGATGCCCTGCTGTGCCATCCGGCGCGTCAGCAGCGCATCAAGCAGGGCGAGCGGCGTACCGCGACGGCAGCCGATCCCCGCCACAACCCGCCGGGGCACCAGCTTCCAGTGGGCAACCCCAAGGGCGGGCAGCGCGCTGCGCAAGGTAACGCAGACCAGGCCGTCCAGCGCGGGCAGCGACGTCAGGTCATCTACCGGGATAAATCCCCGGCAGTCGCAGCGCCCGAGCTCGTCCGCCAGCGCCGGATCGCACCAGAGGCCCACGCGCCGCTGGCTCACCAGCAGCTGGTTGACCGTTTTCACCGCTGCGCGGAAGTCGGCCATGCGGGCATTCAGCTGCACGGCCAGCACGTCCAGCGCCGCCAGCTCGTTAACGTCGGTGGCGGTGGTGATCACCGGATCGGCCCCCAGCGCTCCGGCCAGTCTGCGGGTCAGCGCGTTCGCGCCACCCACGTGCCCGGAGAGCAGGCTAATGACGTGCTGACCGCGCTCGTCAATAACCACCACCGCCGGATCGCTTAGCTTTTCATTGATAAGCGGGGCCAGAACGCGCACCGCGATGCCGGTGGCGGAAATAAATACCAGCGCGGAATAGCGGCTAAACGCCTCGCGTACCGCCGCGGCAAAGCCGCCGCTAAAGGGCTGAAACCCCGGCTCCAGCAGGCTGTCGGTGGTAAAGCAGGTCAGCTCCTGCGATGCCTGAAGACGCTTTGCCAGCCGCACGCCGCCGGGCGTCAGGCAAAACAGGGCGATGGCTTCAGGCCTTGCGGTATTCATGGCTGAAGTCCGCCGCGTACAGTTTTGAGTAGTGGTACTCCTCGCCGAGGAAGTCGCCCACCAGGATCAGGGCGGTTTTACGAATTCCCACCTCGCGCACCCGGTCGGCAATATCGGCCAGGGTAGCGCGCACGGTCTGGCTTTCAGGCCAGGTGGCTTTGTAGATCACCGCCACCGGCGTGGCTGGGGGATATCCGCCCTCAATCAGGCGTTCGGCCACCCGGTGGATGCGCTGCACCGACAGATAGATAGCCATCGAGGTACGGTGGCGGGCAAACGACTCAAGCTGCTCCCGCTCGGGCACCGGGGTACGCCCCTCCAGCCGGGTGATGATAAGACTCTGGGAGACCTCCGGGACGGTGTACTCCACGCCCAGCTCCGCCGCTGCGCCGAGAAACGCGCTGACGCCGGGCACCACCTGCCAGCGAATACCGCGCCGGGTCAGCACCTCCCCCTGTTCGCGCACCGAGCCGTAGAGGGAAACGTCGCCGGTCTGCAGGCGCACCACGGTCTTTCCCGCCCGGACGCCGGCCTCCATCAGATCGATAATCTGCTCAAGATGCAGGGCCGCGCTGTCGTGGCACTCGGCCTGCGGCGGGCAGTAATCCAGCAGTTCGGTATTAATCAGCGAACCGGCATAGATAACGACCTGCGCCTGCTGCAGCAGGCGGTAGCCCTTCAGGGTGATCAGTTCCCGATCGCCGGGGCCCGCCCCGACAAACCAGACGCAGTGCGGATCAAACGCTTCAGACATGAACTTCTTCCTTTTGGCAGGCGATAACGAACACCGGATTCTGCGGTTTAAAGTAGTGGCCGCTGCCCAGGGCAGTCAGCGCAGAGACCTGCACCTGCTGGCAGTCCAGTAGTTGCAGAGAGGCGTGAGGCAGGCAGGCCAGCGCGGCGGCCAGGTTCTCCTGCAATATAAAGGTCATGACCAGCCGCCCACCGGGCCGGAGCCGGTCCGCCGCCCAGTCAATCAGCGCCGTAAGGTGGCCTCCGCTACCGCCCATAAATACGGCATCGGCTTCGCCCTCCACCGGCAGCGGCGCCTCCCCAGCGACAATCGCGATATTTTCGCAGCCAAAGCGGGTTCGGTTTTCAGCCAACAGCGCCAGCGCGCCGGGATTGCGCTCGATGGCCGTCACCCGAAGTCCGGGATAGTGCAGCGCCGCCTCGATAGATACGCTCCCGGTACCCGCCCCGATGTCAAGCATGTGGCGGGCGTCGCGCAGGTTAAGCTTTGACAGGGCCAGGGCGCGCACCGCCTCTTTGGTCATCGGCACGCTGGCGCCGCGCAGGAAAAGTTCATCGTTCATCAAGGATCACCACGGCATTCATCTCATAGTCGGCGCAAACCCCGCTGGCGGGTAGCCAGTGGATCCGCTCATTGTCCATCGCCAGATTTTCACCAATCACCATCCAGCAATCTCCCTTACCCCGCGCCACCAGCCCGGCGGCAATCTCTTTCGGCCCGCAGCGGGCATCGGTCACCATGCCAACCTTGGTGTGGCTGGCAAGGGTATCGAAACAGACGCGGCGGCCGTGGCTGCTGGTAAGCCACATCTCGTTCATGTCGATCCCCGCGCGCGCGCAGAGATACTGCACCGCGCTGATGCCCGGAATAATCCGCACATTTTCGCGGCCGAAGTGGGCCAGGATGCGCGTCCCAATACCGTAAAAAAGCGGGTCGCCCGAGGCGAGCAGAGTGATGCGCTTATTAAGACGCGGGCTGATCCACGCCAGAAGCCCCGGAATATCGGCCCCCAGGACAAACTGCTCCCCGCGAAAGGCCGGAAACTGCGCCAGATGGCGCCGCCCTCCGACCAGCACTTCCGCCTGCTCCGCGGCGTCCAGCGCCGCGGGCGTCATCAGCGATAGCCCCGAAGGCCCCATACCCACGACGGTCAGCATTGCATCTCCTCCACAATTTCGCGTAGCGGACGATTACTGCCCAAAATCTGGTTATCAAAAGAGAAAAGCACCGCGTCGCAGGTAGGCGGTGCGGCGGTGAAGCGCAGCATCTGGCGAACGCGCTCGCAGATCCGCCCGGCGAGGTGGGTATAGATATGTTCAAATCCGAAAGCGCTGATATGTTCCATCGCCGCCTCGGTTGTGCCGCACTCGCTCACCAGCTCCAGCAGCGTCAGCGGAGCCCCGAGCAGCGCCAGGTGCGCCACCAGCGTCTCCATGCGCGCGTCGGCAACGTGGCTGTGGGTGTGGAAGATCCCCGCCGCCACCTTAATAAGCTTGCCCGGATGCCCGACCAGCACAATCTGCCGAAAGCCGAGGCGCACCGCCTCTTCAATCATGTAGCCCACGAAATTGCTCATGGTGACTACCGCATCGGCAGTGAGTCCCATCTGCTCGCGCACGAAGCGCTCCCCGTGATTCCCCGGCACCAGCACCACCTTTTCCAGCCCGGCGGCGCGCTTCATCTCAAGTTCCAGCGAGAGCGAGCGTTTCCAGCTCTCCTCCGACATCGGGGTGACGATGCCGGTGGTGCCGATTATCGAAATACCGCCGAGGATGCCGAGCCGGGCGTTATAGGTTTTTTGCGCCCGCGCTTCCCCCTCGGGGGCAAAGATTTCCACTTCGGCCCCGCGCGCGGGGCCAATAACCTCGCGCACCTCGGATTCAATAGTCTGGCGCGGCGTGTGGTTGATTGCAGGGCTGCCTACCGCCAGCCCGACGCCTTTGCGCGTAACGGTACCGACGCCCTCTCCTCCCTTCAGCACAATCTCGCCGCCCTCATGAAGGGTCACTCTGGCAAAAATCAGCATGCCGTGGGTAGCATCGACGTCATCGCCGCCGTCTTTGCGAATGGCGGCGATGGCCTGCTGGCCTTCGATGTGCGGAGACTCTACGTTCAGGTTCAGCGTGATGCCCGAGGGGGTCACGATGGAAACCTGATGGATCAGATGCTGACGCATGACCATCAGCGCGGCGACCTTTGCAGCCGCCGTCGCGCAGGATCCGGTGGTATAGCCTTTGCGCAGCGCTTTACCGTTGTGCCACACCGGCGCCATGAAGTTCTGGTCGCTCATCGCACATCCCTGAGGTGGTAGAGGATAGCGTTGACGATGGCGGCCGCGACGTTGCTGCCGCCCTTGCGCCCGAGGGCGGCAATGGCGGGCAGCGCGCTTTGGGTCAGGGCCTGCTTGGACTCTGCCGCCCCGACGAAGCCCACCGGCACGCCGATCGCGCCGCTGACGGCGGCATCGTGCTCAAGCAGGCGGAACAGCGCCGTTGGCGCGTTGCCAAAGACAAAGACTTTTTCACCGCTTTCCGCAACCGCAATATCCACGGCGGCCATGGAGCGGGTTATCCCCTGCGCTTTTGCCTGCGCCACCACCCGCGGATCGCTGATATAGCACCGGCACTCGCCCCCGAAGCTCGCCAGCAGCGTTTTGTTGATGCCCGAAAGCGCCATGGTGGTATCGGTGTAAATAACGCCGGGACGGCTGAGGGCTGCGCAGAGGCGCGCCAGGGCATCATCGGAAAACCAGAGAATATCCAGCCAGTCGAAATCGGCGGTGGTGTGAATCACGCGCTTAATAATCGCCTCATGGAGCGGGCTGGCGAACTGATAGTCGGGGCGCATATCGCGGATCGTCTCGCTGATGATGTCAAAGCTTTTGGCCTCTATCGCGCCCGGCTGCTGAATGTAGTGCATGTTCTGTGATCCTCAGGCCGCACCCACCGCCAGCCAGCGCACCGCCATAAACAGCGCCAGGGCCAGGGTTGATGCCACCCACATCAGTCGAATAGTTTGGGGAATATCGTCTACGGAAATGGCACGTACCGGATCGCCGATCCACGGCTTCTCGATACGCTGACCAAAATAGTTATTGGGGCCGCCCAGGCGAATGCCCAGCGCACCCGCGACCGGCGCCTCTGCCCAGGCGCAGTTGGGGCTGCTGTGGCTGTAGCGGTCGCGCCAACCCACCCTCAGGGCGCGGCGGGCATCATTGCCGCAGACGGCGGCCGCGACACTGAGCAACAGCAAGCTCAGGCGGGCCGGGATGTAGTTCGCCAGATCATCCATGCGGGCGCTGACCATACCGATGGCCCGGTATTTCTGATGCTTGTAGCCGACCATAGAGTCAAGGGTATTGATAGCCTTATAGGCCATCGCCAGCGGGGCGCCGCCCAGCAGTAAAAAAAACAGCGGGGCGATAATGCCGTCAACGGTATTTTCCGCCACGGTCTCCACCACCGCGCGATTGATCTGCTCGGGCTGCAGCTGCGAGGTGTCCCGCCCGACAATCCACGAAAGTTTGAGGCGGCTTTCGGCGAGATCGCCCGCGCGCAGCGGGCGCTCGACTTCCCGCGCCGCGGTGGCGAGGCAGCGTCCGGCAAGCGCGGTAAAAATCATCCACACCTCCAGCCCCCAGCCCAGCCAGGGATGCGCTGCCCGCGCCAGCAGCAAAACACCCCAGGAAACGCTCCAGGTCGTGCCTACTACGCAGAGCCACATCAGGCCACCGCCAATGCGCAGCGCGCGATCGCTATGGCAGACTCGCCGCACGCCCCGCTGAATGAGGTTAATCAGGTTTCCTATCCAGCGGACGGGATGGGGCCAGCGGGGAGGATCGCCGATAATCACATCAAGCAACCACGCCAGGCTCCATGCAAGCAGCGTCACAGGGCCTCCCTGCCGGCGCGCAGCCAGCGGTTGAGCATCATCGGGCGCTGGGCGAAGTGCACGTGCAGGTAGCTGGCAAAGGTATTCCCTACCTGCCAGCCGCCGCGCCACGTCCTGTCGATAGCGCCATCGCGGGTTTTATGGCAGGCGAGCACGGCAGGTTCGTCAGGAAAAAAATCGGAGTAGTGAAATTCATGCCCGCGCAGGGTTTCGCCGGCGTCGGCCAGCAGCGTCGACTGCAGCGCCACGGCTTCACAGTAGCCGAAGCGGGTCAGGCGCTTGCCCATCCGGCTGTGGCCGGGGATCAGGCCGGCCATGGTGTGGACGGCGCCGCTGAGATCTTCCAGGGTGGTGCCCAGATACATTAGCCCACCGCACTCGGCATAAATAGCCACCCCGCGCTGATGCGCCGCACGCAGGCTTGCCAGCATGCTTTTATTCCCGGCCAGGGTGGCGGCATGAAGTTCCGGGTAGCCGCCGCCCAGCCAGACCATTTTGCAGTCGGGGAGGCAGGGATCGTGCAGAGGGCTAAAGCGGACGATCTTCACGCCGGTGCGCTCAAGCAGCGCGACATTGTCCGGGTAGTAAAAATTGAACGCGGCGTCGTCCGCCATCGCCAGCGTCAGCCCGGCACCGGCATCCCGCGCCGGAAGTTCAGGCCATTCACCCTGCGGTAGGGCCGTTATTTCAGCCGCGGCCAGCAGAGCGTCGATGTCCAGCGTCTGCGCCAGAAGGCGCGTTAAATGCTGCCAGGCGGCATCATCAATCCCGGACTCACGCGAGGTCACCAGGCCAAGATGCCGTTCCGGCAACGCAACGCCCTCCACGCGCGGAACATAGCCAAAAACGGGTAGCGCGCAGTAGCGCTCGATTGCTGTTTTCAGAAGCTGGAAGTGGGATTCGCTGTTAACGCGATTAACAATAATGCCCGCAATATTCAGCGTGGGATCGAAATGCTGAAATCCCATTACCGTGGCGGCGATAGAGGTGGAAACCGCTTTGCCGTCCACCAGCAGGATGACGGGACAGCCGAGCTGCTTTGCCATAGCGGCGGTACTGCAGTAATTCGGATCGGTACCGTAACCGTCATAGAGGCCCATAACGCCCTCAATGACAGCGACGTCCGCCCGCTGCATCTGTGCGCAAAACAATGCATTCAGCACCGGGGCGGGCAGCATAAAGGCGTCGAGATTGCGTGAGGGAACGTCGGAGAAGCGCGTATGCCAGCCGGTATCAAGATAGTCGGGGCCCACCTTATAGGGCTGAACCCGAAGACCGCGCTGTTTCAGAACCTGTAGCAAACCCAGCGTAACCGTCGTTTTTCCACAGCCGCTGCCGGTTCCCGCCAGCACAAACGCGCATTGCTTAGCCACTATGACCCCGATCCTGATCAGGGTGGTAGGGAATTGTTGAGATGTACTTACCCTATCAATTTCGCATCAGCTAACCATAAGGCCGCTCGTGCTATGAAGCATGCGAAACAAAATAAAGTCGAGTAAACAATAGCCCGCAGACTATTCATCTCTGTGCAACCCACTTCCCACCGAAGGTGTTGATGATTACCGACAGGCAGGTCTTCTGGCTTAGCGTCATCCTCCCCCGTCCTTCCCGATCCGGAGATCAGTGGCATTTACGGGTTCGTCAGCATCACAGCAGCGGGGGCTGCGGGGGAGTGTCACCCCCTTCCCTGGCACAAATGTGTTGACCTGTTGGCTCTGAGCACCGGCGTCGCCGTGCTCTTAATGTTGTGACGGATAATTAACAAACGCGTAAAAATCCAGATAAAAATAATCAACCTGTACGAAATGATAATTAAATCCGTCAACAA
This sequence comes from Pluralibacter gergoviae ATCC 33028 = NBRC 105706, assembly GCF_001598855.1. Lineage (GTDB taxonomy): Bacteria > Pseudomonadota > Gammaproteobacteria > Enterobacterales > Enterobacteriaceae > Pluralibacter > Pluralibacter gergoviae. The sequence continues at coordinate 29,886 of NZ_BCZS01000015.1, forward strand.
ACTTAAACGTCGTCAGTTTATCCCTCAAAAATGATTACTTTTTTGCGCTATCGCAATTTATTGTTGGCAATAACTGCTTTTTATTATTTTGCGATTCGCACATCCTCAATATCAAAAATCGGCAAGCGGTGCCCCAATATATTCCGAGTTTAAAGAGATAATACTTAAATACCAGGCGCTTTCAGCTGAAATAATTGACAAATATCAGGGTGCGAGCAAGATCGGCGTGACACTATGCGGCGAAATTTTATTCCGGAGAAAAAGATGTGGCCGTTGCCCAGTGCCCCGCATCATGCGGCGAGTTGATTCAGGGCTGGATCCTTGGCAGCGAAAAGCTGGTTTCCTGTCCGATAGCGTGGTACAGCACCGTAGAGGTCTGTCAGGGTAAGCCGCTCGCACAGGAGCGCCAGCTGGCGCGCGCAATGGTTATCAGGGTATTGCAACATTTTAACTGCCCGCCTGACATAAGCCGCGATATTCGAATAGAGATTCACTCAACCATTCCGGTAGCCAAAGGCATGGCCAGCAGCACCGCAGACATTGCCGCGACTGCGGTTGCCACTGCACATTACCTTGGATATGCGCTTGATGAAGATGAGCTGGCCCGGCTGTGTGTATCCATAGAGCCCACCGACAGCACCATTTTTCACAACCCCACTCTTTTCGCCCACAATGATGCCTCCGTGAGCATTTCGTGTCCCCCCTCACCCGAACTCGACGTGCTGGTGCTGGAAAGCCGGGAAACGCTCCTCACCCGCGAATATCATCGACGTGTCCGCTTACCCGCTCTGCTGCTGGGTGCTCCGACTCTGGCGCGGGCGTGGGAAAAAGTGCAGAGCGGGTGTCTGACGAACAACCCGGCAACCATTGGTGAGGCCGCTACCCTCAGCGCTATTGCCAGCCAGGCACTGCTGCCCAAACCTGACTTTGCAGCGCTGCTGGCCTTGTCTGAGGCATGCGGCCTATACGGGGTGAACGTCGCGCACAGCGGTAGCGTGGCGGGCCTGCTGCTCGACAGGAACAAGCACGATGTCGGGTACATTCAGTGGCTGCTGGCCAGAAAAAATCTGCTGCGGCACTGGCCAGATCAGCACTTAGTCAGGATGGTGAGCGGCGGCGTGACGCTGCAATAGGCGCGGATCACTCACCGCCGAGCACCTCTGCCAGGGCCGCAATCAGGCGCTCGTTCTCTCGCCCGGAGCGGACCGCAACCCGGTAGTAGGTATTATCCAGTCCGGGATAATTTTCGCAGTGACGGATAAGTATGTGGCGCGTTACGAGGGCATCCTGAAGGTGAAGCCCGGGACGCAGGCAGCGGAAAAAGATAAAATTTGCCGCGGGCCTCCAGACTTTCAGCTGCGCAAACTGCGACATGGCCTGAAACAGGCCCGCACGCTCCCGGGCAAAAAAAGCGTGGCTGCGGGCGATATACGCCTCATCCGTCAGCAGATGCTCACCCGCCAGAGCCGCCAGGGCGTTGACCGACCACGGCTCACGCGTTGCCTTCAGGGTACGGATTGTGGTGACGTTACTGCTCAACAGATAGCCAAGGCGCAGTCCGGGCAGGGCAAAAAATTTGGTCAGCGAGCGAAGTAAATAGAGGAAGCGGGCATCCGGCAGCCGCGCTGCAAGGGCTGAGCCCTGGGGGAGAAAATCTATAAAAGCCTCATCCACAATCAGCGCTATCTGCATGGACTCGCAGAGGTCAGTCAGCGCGTTAAGCAGGGCCGCGTCGGGCATCTGGCCGGTTGGATTATTGGGCGTGGCGATAAACAGGCAGTCCGGCTTTTGCTCGCGTACGGCGTCCAGCAGCCGGGGAGTAACCTGAAAGTCGCTATCCTCATCAAGACGGTGCTCGATAATTTCACAACCCTGCTGGCGCAGGGCGCGGCGGTACTCGGCAAACCCCGGCACCAGCAGCATCGCCCGCCGGGGCTTCAGGGCGCGTACCAGACCATAAATCAGCTCTGTCTCTCCGTTTCCGGCAATAACCTGGTCATAGCCGCAGCGGTTCGCGCTGGCAAGCGCCTGGTGAAGATGCCGGTACTCGACGTCAGGGTAGCGCTCAATGACCGACAGATTGTCAGCAATCAGCGCGGCTATCCGCTCCGGCAATCCGAGCGGGTTAATATTGGCGCTGAAATCCAGCAACAGCGCCGGATCAACCCCCAGCCTCAATCCCGTTTCGACAATATTCCCCCCGTGCTCACTCATATGAGCTCCTGGCCAGCAAAGCCCGCAGGTTTACCACTTCGCCAATCACAATCAGCGCAGGAGCGTGCAGCCCCGCGCGCTCAGCCTCAGCATGAAGAGTGGCAAGCGTGCCGGTGACTACCCGCTGACGCGGCTGGCTGGCATACATCACGACTGCGGCAGCCGTTGAGGCGGCCTTGCCGCCTTCAATAAGTTGCCGGCAGATCTCGTGTAGCCGGGTCATTCCCATCAGCACCACCAGAGTACCCGGCACATTTGCCAGCGCGCGCCAATCCTGGGGTTCGTTTCCGTCGCACTGGTGGCCGGTAACAATATGAAAAGCGGACGCGTAGTCGCGGTGCGTTACCGGTATCCCGGCGTACGCCAGTCCGCCGATTGCCGAGCTGATGCCGGGAACCACGTCAAAGGATAGCCCTGCTTTTGCCAGCTCCTCAGCTTCTTCACCGCCGCGGCCAAACACGTAGGGATCGCCCCCCTTCAGACGAACGACCCGCTTTCCCTCCCTGGCATATTTAACCAGCAGGGTGTTGATCTGCGACTGGGGCACGGGGTGATGATCGGGGTTTTTCCCGACATTGATAATCAGGCAATCGGCAGGAGCCTCGGCCAGAAGTTCTGTGCTCACCAACCTGTCGTGGATCAGCACCTGCGCCTGACGTATGCAGTCTAACCCTTTTACTGTAATTAGCGCAGCATCACCAGGACCCGCCCCCACCAGCCAGACATAACCTTTATCCATATAAAACCCCATGCCCGAAAATTGTGCATAATAAATAAGTGAGCGGAATGGGGGCGATTATACTGCGTGCCGCAAAGGAGAGAAATTGATGCAGCCATTCTGTTTAATGGCTTTATAAATAATAGATGATTAATATCAAAGAACAGCATCGCGATGTTGCACAATAGCCGCATTAACAACAATATATTAACAGTTATACAATAAGCACCGCGTTTGCTAACAATAAAGCGAATAATTTGTGAGAGGTTTTATATTGCCGAACGGGTAACCGTTCGGCAATAAGCGGAAGATTATTCGACGCCCTTGCTGCGCAGATAGTCTTCGTAGTTGCCGCTGAAGTCGATAACCCGCTCCGGCGTGATCTCAATCACCCGCGTCGCCAGCGAGGAGACGAACTCGCGGTCGTGGGAGACGAAGATAAGCGTCCCCTGGTACATCTCCAGCGCCATGTTCAGCGATTCGATAGATTCCATGTCCAGGTGGTTTGTCGGTTCGTCCATGATCAGGATGTTCGGTTTTTCCATCATCAGCTTACCGAACAGCATACGGCCCTTCTCGCCCCCGGAGAGCACCTTCACCGGCTTTTTGATGTCGTCCTGGCTAAACAGCAGGCGGCCGAGGAAGCCGCGCACGACCTGCTCGTCGTCGCCTTCCTGCTTCCACTGGCTCATCCAGTCGAAAACGGTGAGGTCGTTTTCAAACTCGTACTCGTGATCCTGGGCATAGTAGCCAATTTTGGCGTTTTCCGACCACTTAACGCTGCCGCTGTCCGGCTCAAGGGCGCCGACCAGCGTTTTCAGCAGCGTGGATTTACCCACGCCGTTGGTGCCGAGTACCGCCAGCTTTTCGCCCACTTCCATCAGCAGCTTGACGCCCTTAAACAGCGGGCCGTTGTCGAAGCCTTTGGACAGATTCTCGACTTCCAGCGCGTTGCGGAACAGCTTCTTGTCCTGCTCAAAGCGGATGAACGGGTTCTGGCGGCTGGAGGCCTTGACCTCTTCCAGCTTGATCTTATCGATCTGGCGGGCGCGGGAGGTCGCCTGGCGCGACTTGGAGGCGTTGGCGCTGAAGCGGCTAACGAAAGACTGCAGATCGGCAATCTGCGCCTTCTTCTTGGCGTTGTCCGCCAGCAGGCGCTCGCGGGCCTGGGTCGCGGCGGTCATGTACTCGTCGTAGTTGCCCGGGTAGACGCGCAGCTCGCCGTAGTCGAGATCCGCCATGTGGGTGCAGACCATGTTGAGGAAGTGGCGGTCGTGCGAAATGATGATCATGGTGCTGTCGCGGTCGTTGAGGGTCTGCTCAAGCCAGCGGATGGTGTCAATATCGAGGTTGTTGGTCGGTTCATCGAGCAGCAGGATGTCCGGGTTGGAGAACAGCGCCTGGGCCAGCAGCACGCGCAGCTTCCAGCCTGGGGCCACTTCGCTCATCGGGCCGTAGTGCTGCTCCAGCGGGATGCCAACGCCCAGCAGCAGTTCGCCGGCGCGGGCCTCGGCGGAGTAGCCGTCCATTTCGCCATATTTGACTTCGAGATCCGCGACCTTATAGCCGTCCTCTTCGCTCATCTCCGGCAGGGCGTAGATGCGGTCGCGCTCCTGCTTCACTTCCCACAGCTCGCCGTGGCCCATGATCACGGTATCAAGCACCGAGAAGGCTTCAAAGGCGAACTGATCCTGGCGCAGCTTACCGATGCGCTCGTTGGGATCGAGAGAGACGTTGCCCAGCGTCGGCTCAAGGTCGCCGCCGAGGATTTTCATAAAGGTGGACTTGCCGCTGCCGTTGGCGCCAATCAGGCCGTAGCGGTTGCCGCCGCCAAACTTGACGGAGATGTTTTCGAACAGCGGCTTACTGCCGAACTGCATGGTGACGTTGCTGGTAACTAACACGGGGATATCCTGCGAGATGTGACAAACGTCGTATTTTGCCATATCTCAGATTAAAAATCGCCCCAAGCGTGCGGGTGCTACCCTAAAGAAGGGGGAAAAAATGTGATTTCGTCCACATCCGAATTCCCTGTAACCGGAAATGCACATATAATGCGCTCCCATCAATCGTTTTTATTAACGCAACCAACAGCCTGTCGGGCAGTGATACTTCGAACAATATGAAAATGAAATTATCTACGCTTTTCGCGGCGGCCTTTGCCGTCATAGGCTTTTGCAAAAGCGCCTCTGCAGTGACCTATCCGCTGCCTACTGACGGAAGTCGTCTGATTGGCCAGAACCAGGTGGTCACTATCCCTGACGATAACAAACAGCCGCTGGAGTACTTCGCCGCACAGTATCAGATGGGACTGTCCAACATGACCGAGGCTAACCCCGGTGTGGACGTTTACCTGCCGAAAGGCGGCACCGTGCTCAATATTCCGCAGCAGCTGATCCTGCCGGATACCGTGCATGAAGGGATCATCATCAACAGCGCCGAGATGCGCCTTTACTACTATCCGAAAGGCACCAACACGGTGATCGTGCTGCCGATCGGTATCGGCCAGTTGGGTAAAGACACGCCGATCAACTGGACCACCAAAGTTGAGCGCAAGAAAGCCGGCCCGACCTGGACGCCGACTGCCAAGATGCACGCGGAGTACGCCGCCGCGGGCAACCCGCTGCCCGCCGTGGTGCCGGCCGGCCCGGATAACCCGATGGGCCTCTACGCGCTCTACATCGGCCGCCTGTACGCCATCCACGGCACCAACGCCAACTTCGGTATCGGCCTGCGCGTGAGCCACGGCTGCGTGCGCCTGCGCAATGACGACATCAAGTTCCTGTTCCAGAACGTGCCGGTTGGCACCCGGGTGCAGTTCATCGACGAACCGGTCAAAGCCACCACCGAGCCGGACGGCAGCCGCTACGTGGAAGTGCATAATCCGCTTTCCACCACCGACGCCCAGTTTAACGGCGATGAAGTGGTACCGATCACCCTGAGCAGCGCCGTGCGCAAGGTCACCGATCAGGCCGACGTCGATACCGGCGTACTGGACCAGGCGGTACAGAACCGCTCCGGGATGCCGGTGCGCCTGAACTGACCGACTGTTCCGCAATAGCAAAGGGCGAGTGTGAACTCGCCCTTTTTGTTTTTATTACGCTTAACCGTTGTTGACGATCGTGATGCCGCCGTGGTCGTAGCGGTAGCGGCAGCGGGCATACTCCAGCGGCGTGCCGTCCTCCAGATAGATAACCTGCTCCACCTCCAGCAGCGGATCGGACGCCTCGCACTGCAGGTGCTGCTGCTCAGGCGCGCCGGGTTTGACGGCGCGCACGATCCGATGCGAACCCATCATCTTCAGCCCAAGCCCGGCGACATACTCAAATACCGACCCCTCAAGATGGCCCTTGTTCATCCCGGGCACCAGCGCGACCGGCATCACCGTCGCGTCCAGCGACAGCGGCTCGCCGTTGAGCAGACGCAGGCGCATAAAGTCATACACCGGCGCGTCGGGGTCGATTAACAGCGCCGCCTGCTCCTCGTCGGTCGGGAAGCGCACGTCAAAACGCAGCACGCGGCTCGTTATCTCTCCCCTTCCCTCCCAGGTTTTGGTGGCGCCGAAGTAGTCGCTGCCCGGCAGATCCCACTGCGACAGCTGGCGGAAATTCTTACGCACGAAGGTGCCCTGCCCCTTGCGGGTATAGATAAGCCCCTCAACGATCAGCTGGCGCATCGCCTGCTGAATAGTCATCCGGCTGGTGCCGAACTCCGCGGCCAGGGCAAACTGATCGGGCAGCGGCTGCCCGTCCGGGTAGCGCCGGCTGACGATCCGCGTTTTGATCTCCCGCGCGATGGTCTGATACTTCGCCGCCATGAACTGCTCCTTAAAGAAGAATGCTGCAGATTACATTGCTTCACCGTTGCTGTGAATCAGCGCCTTCAGCCAGCCGTAGCTTTTCTTCGGTACCCGCTTCAGATCTTTTAAGTCATGATTTTCACGGTTGACGTACACCACGCCGTAGCGTTTGCGCATGTCTCCCTGGGAGCTGAGGATATCGATAAGTCCCCATCCGAGGTAGCCCATCACCTCGGCGCCGTCCTCAAAAATCGCCTGCTTCATGGCGGCGATATGATCCCGGTGATAGCGAATGCGGTAGTCGTCGGCGATCGGGTTGACGCCGTCCCAGGACTCGATCGCCCCGATGCCGTTTTCTATCGGGAAGACCGGCAGCCGCCAGTTATTGGCGTACCCGGTGATAATGGTGCGAAAGCCGAGCGGGTCTATCTGCCAGTTCCACGCCGTCGCCTCCAGGTAAGGGTTGGGCCGGTCGCCGGACTGCATATAGTTGTTCACCGCCGTACCGGGCGGGATCGCCGAGCTGTCGAGGGTGCGGCTGGCGTAATAGCTGAAGGCGAGGAAGTCATTTTTCACGCTGGCCAGTAGATCCAGGTCTTCAGGCAGGTAGATGTCCTCGAAGCCCTCCCGCGCAACCACCGCCATTACCTCGGGGCTGTAGCCCTGGCCGGCGAACACCCGCAGCAGGTTCTGATTGAGGAACTCGTCCAGCTGCCGGGCGCACAGAATATCCTGCGGTTTGCAGGTCGCCGGATAGACCAGCGCGTGGGCCAGCATGCCGCCCATCAGCTGCTGCGGACAGGTTTCCTGGAGATAGCGCGTCAGCCGCCCGTGGGCCACCATTACGTGGTGCTGGATTGCATAAAGCTCGCGCAGCGTTTTCTCACCGCGCAGGTAGCCCGAAATCAGAAAGGCGTCCGGCATGTGGTAGAGGTTCTGTTCGTTGAAGGTCAGCCAGTACTTCACCTTGTCGCCGAAGCAGTCGATCATTTTTTTGCCGTAGCGGACAAAGGCCTCCATCACCCGGCGGTCGCTGAAGCCGTTATACGCTTCCGCCAGCGCCAGCGGCATATCGAAGTGGTAGAGGCAGATCATCGGCGCAATGCCGCGGGCGATCAGGGCGTCGATAAAGCGGTGATAAAAGGCGATCCCCTCTTCATTAAACGCGCCGTCGCCGTCGGGGCAGACCCGGCTCCAGGCGATCTGAAAGCGGTAGCAGTTCATCCCCAGGTCCTGCATCAGGTCGAAGTCCTCTTCGTAGCGGTGGTAGGAGTCGGTGGCCACCTTCCAGTCGGAGGCAAACTCGGAGGGTTCTCGGATGTCGTATACCGACTTCCCTTTCCCGCCCTCGTTCCACGCCCCTTCGGTCTGCATACTGGAAACCGAGTTGCCCCATAAAAAATCCGCCGGCAGCGTCTTCATCGTATCGCCTCGTCTATGACTAGTCATTTAAATTTTATGACTAGTCATATACAAAGAAATCGCGCTGCAGAACAATCCGCGGCGGCGGATTTTGTGAACGAGGTAAAAAAGTCGGCGGCAGAAATGCGGGTCCGCTCGCGGATCCGGCAAATTAATGAATCAGCAGATAAAGCCCGAAGCCCGCCAGGATGGCCCACAGCAGCATCGGCACGGAAAAGAGGTGAAAGCGCCACCAGATGCGGCGGTCGCCGGCCATGCGCAGGGCGATAAGGTTCGCCAGCGAGCCCGGCAGCAGGCCAAAGCCGCCGACGTTCACCGCCCAGGCCAGCAGATCCGAGGGCGGTACAGCGTTGAGCAGCAGAATGGTCGCGGGAACGTTGCTGATAACCTGCGATAGGCCGATAGCCGTCAGCCACAGGCCGCCGTCGGAAAGCAGCCCCACCTGGGCGAGGGCGTGGTGCAGCGCGGGGAGCTGGGTCAGCAGGTGCACGTCGATAAACATCGCCATAAACACCAGCAGCAGCGTCCAGTCGACGCGGACCAGGATTTGCCGCTCGAGGAGCAGAAAGCCCGCCGCCACCGCCGCAAGCCCCCAGAGCTCAAGGCACATCTCCAGCGCGGCGAGAAAAATCAGGTACAGACCGAGGCAGCTCCAGACCAGCTTAGGCCTCCAGACCGGCAGCGCATCCCCGCTCTGAAAGCGCAGAGCCGCGCCGGAGAAGCAGCACCGGCACAGCGCCAGCAGGGTCAGCATCATTGCCAGCGCCAGGGGCACCATCTGCAGGCTGAAGTTGAAGAAAGAGAGCCCGGAGCGCCCCCACAGCAGGATGTTTTGCGGATTGCCGATGGGCGTCAGCAGCGAACCGGCGTTGACCGCCAGCGCCTCAAAGATAATCAGCCGGCTGACCGGCAGCGCACACCACTTTTTCAGCGTCAGGGTGAGCGGCACGACGATAAACAGCGCCACGTCGTTGGTAAGAAAGGTCGAGAGCAGCGCCGCCGCCAGCACCATAAACAGCGCCAGCCGCCGCTCGGTGGCAAAGCGGCGGGCCATTTTGCGGCCCAGTACGTCGAAGTAGCCGCTCATCTCGACGCCTTTGGTCAGCAGCATCAGGCCGCTTAAGGTGACGATGGTGTGCCAGTCAATGCTGGCGGGCCAGCCGCGGGGCCGGAAAGGAACGAAAAAAGAGAGGATAATGCCGGTGGCGATAAGCAGGTGCAGAAAGCGGTCGCGCCGCAGCGACCGCAGGAAAGGGAGGTTCATTCAGGCAGCGTCGCCTTGAGGGTAAACTGGCGAAAGCGCTCCAGGGTCTCTGCGCTGACGTGATGCTCCATGCCTTCCGCATCGCGGCGGGCGGTCTCCGGACTCACGCCGATGGTCAGCAGGAAATTCTCGACAATCTGGTGACGCTCGCGGCTCTCCTGCGCCAGCTTCTCGCCTTCGGGGGTGAGAAAAACGCCGCGCCAGGGGATCTGCTCAATCAGCCCAACGCCCGCCAGCCGCTTGAGCATCTTGGCGACCGTTGGCTGAGAGACGCCCAGGCGCGCCGCCATGTCGACCTGGCGGGCCTCGCCGACTTCGAGAATAAGATCGGAGATAAGCTCAACGTAATCATCAATCAGCTCCCGGCGGTGCGCCTCCCTGACCTGGCGAAAACCTTCGACGTGCTCTTCAACGTTTACTAACTGCGTCACTTTTTTCTGTCCTGGCCTTGCCGGGCGATTGCTCATGGTGCTTCCTCTTGCGTGACGTTCGTTGGTATCAGATAACGGCCGCTATTGTATCGGATCGTGCGGCAAGAACAAAAAATTAACGTTTTAGCCATAGCTAAGTAATATAGCCTGTGCTATATCTGTATGTAATACGAACATCCTTCACGGACGAAGGCGCAAAATGTTCAGGAGGTCCAATGAATGAACTGCAGAGGTGCTTAGCCGTGTTTAAACACTCCCCTTTCAAAGTACGCCTGATGCTGATTGATATGCTGTGCGACCTGTTCAGCGAAAAACCGCAGCAGGAAAAAAACCACCGCTAATGCGGCATCGCGGGATGCCGCACTTCCCCCTCGTCCCCATTTTCCCTCTTTTTACAGAAACTGTAATCTCCCTCGCAAAACAATTTGTTATGAACAGTTGACGCCGCAATACATCAACCTTATCTTCATGCTGCCCTGCAGCCCCTGCGCTTCGTAGACCCCTTCTTCGCGCACCGTCCGGCAGGTCTTCTCCTTAACGCCAGGGAGCACACATGGCGATGAATTAACTTGTTTATGAATATCACGCTGAAAGAAACGCTGGCCGCGCGCGCCATGGCCCTTAATCCGTGGATCGGATGCTATATTTTACTGTCGCTGCTGATTAATCTGGCGCTCGGCTACCCTTTCAGCCTGCTGTATACCGCCGCGTTTGCCGCCGTTCTGCACCTGCTCTGGCGCACCTCGCCCTGGCTAAACAGGGCGGTTGTCGGCGTCTGTTCCCTGACTGCCGCCCTGTACTATCCGTTTGCCCAGGCCTACGGTTCACCGAATTTTAACACCCTGCTGGCGCTGCACTCGACCAACGTTGAAGAGTCTACGGAGATACTGACGATTTTCCCGTGGTACAGCTACTGCGTGGGCCTGTTCATCTTCGCCCTCGGCGTAGCGGCGGTCCGCCGTAAAGCCTCGCCTGCCCGCCCCTGGAGCCGCATTGAGCTGCTGTGCCTGATTTTCAGCGTCAGCGCCCTTTTCGTGCGACCGGTGCAGGAGATGGCCTGGGACGGCAAGTTCCACCTCAGCAAGGTGGGCTATCCGGTAGCGCGCTTCGTCAACGATGTGCTGGACAGCAACCGCGACGTGCTTGACGAGCAGGCGCGGATGCTGGCGCTGGCCGGTAAGAAGGACACCTGGCACGTGCTGGCGGTAAAGCCCCGCTACCATACCTATGTCGTAGTTATTGGCGAGAGCGTGCGGCGCGACGCCGTGGGCGCCTTCGGCGGCCACTGGGACAACACGCCGTTTGCCAGCGAGGTCAACGGCACGCTGTTTACCGACTATATCGCCGCCAGCGGCTCCACCCAGAAGTCGCTGGGGCTGACGCTGAATCGGGTGGTCGACGGCAAGCCGCAGTATCAGGACAACTTTGTCACCCTCGCTAACCGGGCGGGCTTTCAGACCTGGTGGTTCTCCAATCAGGGGCAGATAGGCGAGTACGATACCGCCATCGCCAGCATTGCGAAGCGCGCGGATGAAGTCCAGTTCCTGAAAAACGGCGATTTTGAGGCCGATAAAAATACCTCGGACGACGAACTGTTGAAAATGACGGAGCAGGTCCTTTCGACAGAGCGGACGCCAAACCAGCTTATCGTCCTGCACCTGATGGGCTCACACCCCCAGGCCTGCGACCGCACCCGCGGCAAGTACGCCGAGTTTGTGCAGTCAAAAGAGACCTCCTGCTACCTCTACAGCATCACCCAGACCGATACGCTGCTGGCAAAGCTGTACGATCAGCTGCGCAATTCGGGCGACAGCTTCTCGCTGGTCTATTTCTCCGACCACGGACTGGCGTTTAAGGAGCGGGGCAAGCCGGTGCAGTATCTCGCCCACGATGATAAGTATCAGCAGAACTTCCAGGTGCCGTTTATGGTGCTCTCCAGCGACGATAAGGCGCACCGCATCATTAAAGCCCGCCGCTCGGCCAACGATTTTTTGCGCTTTTTTAGCCAGTGGACCGGCATCAAAACCCGGGAGATAACCAGCTCGTGGCGCTTTATCTCCGAGCAAAAAACCGGCCCGACGTATATCACCAACTTCAAACTGCAAAAGGTTGACTACACTCATCTCGGTAGCGACCTCTTTACCACCGGTCGTCGCTAGTTTTTTACAGGCATAAAAAAATCCGCCCGGGGGCGGATTTTAGTGATTACCGAAGCAATTAGAAGCTGTAACCAACGCCTGCGATCCAGGTGCCGACGTCTATGCTGCGGATACGGGACTGCTCGTAAGAGAAGTCAAACGCAACGTCTTTGATCGGGTTCAGCTGAACGCCCGCGCCGTAGGAGAAACCGGCATCGCGGAAGTCGTTCTTGTGACGCTGATCGTCAGTTTTCTGGAATTTACCGTAGCCAACGCCGACCACGCCGTAAACGCTCGCCCAGTCGTTGATGCGGTATGCAGGACCACCGGTCACGCCGTAGTACTGGCCTTTGTTGTACAGGCCGTCGCTGTCGGTGCGGCTTTTTTCGGTGTAAGTAAAGGAGCCAATCACGCCCAGCGGGCTATCGTCCCACTCGTAGCGGTACTTCAGGTTGAAACCATTCGCTTTGTTAGCAAAGCCCTGGAAATCACTCTGAGCGTAACCGCCGGAAACGGTAACCTGGCCTGCAACAGCAGAGCCTGCGGAGAAAGCCATAACCATGGCCAGTGCTGAAAGACATGCAATTTTTTTCATAACCACCTCAAATGTGCTTCAAGTAATCCGTAAGATTTAAATATATCAACAAATTTCAGGAAACTCTTGGTCAATCTCGTTGTCTAACCGGGTTTTTGGTGTAAGGAAATGTTTCCTTTTTACACATACTCTGTTAGAAATCAGAGAGTTTCCTGTTTATTTCGCTATTATGCGCTTAACAAATCTCGCGAATATCCGGATTAATCCGAAATTCACGCGATTTCTCTTAACGAACTGAACTTATTCTACGTTGCCCGACTGCGATTTTTTTCAACAATCGCTAAACCGCAACAGATTTATTCAATTACACTGCCCCTTTTACACTTCCTGATGATGTCTACGGAGAAAGGATGCCTGCCCCCTCGCGAAAAACCGCCGTCTGGTTACCCATCGTCGTCCTGCTTATCGCCATGAGCTCCATCCAGAGCGGCGCGTCGCTTGCCAAGTCGCTGTTTCCCCTGGTAGGCGCGCCCGGCGTAACCGCCCTGCGGCTGGCGCTGGGCACGCTTATCCTGGTGGTTATCTTTAAGCCCTGGCGACTGCGCTTCACCCGCGAGCAGCGGCTCCCGCTGCTGCTTTACGGCCTGTCGCTGGGGGCGATGAACTACCTTTTCTATCTCTCCATTCAGCGGATACCGCTGGGGATTGCGGTAGCGCTGGAGTTTACCGGACCGCTGGCGGTGGCCCTCTTCGGTTCCCGCCGTCCGATAGACTTTGTATGGGTTGCACTGGCGGTGGCGGGGCTGTGGTTTTTGCTGCCGCTCGGTCAGAACGCGGCCCACCTGGATCTGACGGGGGCCGCGCTGGCAATGGGCGCCGGCGCCTGCTGGGCGGTATACATCATCAGCGGCCAGCGCGCCGGCGAGGAACACGGGCCGGCCACCGTCGCCATGGGATCGCTTATCGCCGCGGCGGTATTTGTTCCCGTCGGCGTGCTGCAGGCGGGCGATGCGCTGTGGCACGGATCGCTGCTGCCGCTGGGCCTGGGCATCGCGGTCCTCTCTACGGCGCTGCCCTATTCGCTGGAGATGGTCGCCCTGACCCGCCTGCCAACCCGCACTTTTGGCACCCTGATGAGCATGGAGCCCGCGCTCGCCGCACTGTCCGGTATGATTTTCCTCGGCGAAACGCTCACCCTGAGTCAGACGCTGGCGCTGGGCGCCATCATTACGGCCTCCGTCGGATCGACGTTAACCCTGCGCCGGGAAACCCGGCTGGAAAATGTTGACGTTAATTAACCGCGCGGCATGCGGCTATTTTGACGATTATTTCTGCTTACAATATTCAGCCGCAGAAAATAGCGCGCGGGCAAAACAGATTCTCAGTCTAAAATTAAGAATCATTTACAAAAAAGTCGCTAACCCTCTGTTTAATAAACACTTAACATAAAACCTTATGTTCAGCGCTATTAAACCGATAGGCATTAACTTTCCTGCAAAGTTTTAAACCGGTGCTATACTTAATCCCGAAATTTACTGGGACAATCACATCAAGAGGATATGGATTATGAGTACCGCTAAACTGGTAAAAACCAAAGCATCTAATCTGCTTTATACCCGTAACGATGTATCGGACAGCGTAAAAAAAGCGACCATCGAGTTGCTTAATCGCCAGGTGATCCAGTTCATTGACCTGTCTCTGATTACCAAGCAGGCCCACTGGAATATGCGCGGTGCAAACTTCATTGCCGTTCACGAAATGCTCGACGGCTTCCGCACTTCCCTCGTAGGGCACCTGGATACCATGGCCGAGCGTGCCGTACAGCTGGGCGGCGTTGCCCTTGGCACTACCCAGGTTATTAACAGCAAAACTGCGCTGAAAAGCTATCCGCTGGACATTCATACCGTTCAGGATCACCTGAAAGAGCTGGCCGATCGCTACGCTGTCGTCGCTAACGACGTACGTAAAGCCATCGACGAAGCGAAAGATGAAGACACCGCCGACATCTTTACCGCCGCGTCGCGCGACCTGGATCAGTTCCTGTGGTTCATCGAGTCCAACATCGAGTAACCCGCCAGCTTTCGCCAAACAGCCCCTCTCCGGAGGGGTTTTGCACTTTTACAGTGCACCCCCACCGTTTACGCCCCGCAAAAGTTACCTATTTGTAATCATCACCTCACACAATCGTTAACGGAAGATTGTTTTATCACCGTAATTTACGCTAAATAAACGCTGGCGGCGCGCGCTGCGTAATACGCACCAAAATAGCGCACCAAAAAGGTGCATAAGCACCTGTTTGTGTGCAATTGCGCCTGCGCTGCGCTGCAAAAACAACAGGTTGTAAAACTGGCACGATTCTTTCATAGGCGAATCGTTCTCGCTGGGGATTTCCCCGTGGATATAAAAGGAAATGCTATGAAGTCTGTATTAAAAGTTTCCCTGGCTGCGCTGACGCTGGCCCTGGCGGTCTCAGCGCATGCGGCGGATAAAAAACTGGTCGTCGCTACCGACACCGCCTTCGTTCCCTTCGAGTTTAAGCAGGGTGATAAGTACGTCGGTTTCGATATCGACCTGTGGGCGGCTATCGCCAAAGAGTTGAAACTTGATTATACCCTCAAGCCGATGGACTTCAGCGGCATCATTCCTGCCCTGCAGACCAAGAACGTCGATCTGGCGCTGGCGGGGATCACCATCACCGACGAGCGCAAAAAAGCCATTGAGTTCTCCGACGGCTACTACAAGAGCGGCCTGCTGGTAATGGTCAAGGCCAACAATGACAGCATCAAGAGCGTGAAGGATCTGGACGGCAAGGTGGTGGCAGTGAAGAGCGGCACCGGCTCCGTTGACTACGCAAAAGCCAACATCAAAACCAAAGATCTGCGCCAGTTCCCGAACATCGACAACGCCTATATGGAGCTTGGCACCAACCGCGCGGACGCCGTTCTGCACGATACGCCAAATATCCTCTACTTCATCAAAACGGCAGGCAACGGCCAGTTTAAGGCCGTCGGCGAGTCTCTTGAAGCCCAGCAGTACGGCATCGCCTTCCCGAAAGGCAGCGACGAACTGCGTGAAAAAGTGAACGGCGCGCTGAAAAAGCTGCATGAAAACGGTGAGTACAACGAAATCTATAAAAAGTGGTTCGGCAGCGAGCCGAAATAACCGCCCCTGAATATAGCCCGGTGCCCGGCGGCGCGCTTCGCGCCCCGGGCCTGCTTTTATGGGCGACGCTTCGCCCTTGGTAACAACACGGTAACAGGAATGTATTATGGAGTTTGACTGGAGCGTCATCTGGCCAGCGCTGCCGGCGCTGCTGACCGGCGCAAAGATGACCCTGTGGATCTCAGTCCTCGGCCTCGCCGGCGGCATTATCATCGGCCTGGTCGCCGGTCTGGCGCGTACCTACGGCGGCTGGATAACCAATCACATCGCGCTGGTGTTTATTGAAATTATCCGCGGTACGCCGATCGTCGTGCAGGTAATGTATATCTACTTCGCCCTGCCGATGGCCATGCCGGATCTGCGCATCGATACGTTCACGGCGGCGGTGATCACCATCATGATCAACTCCGGCGCCTATATCGCCGAGATCACCCGCGGCGCGGTGCTGTCGATTCATAAAGGCTTTAGCGAAGCGGGCCTGGCCCTGGGGCTGTCGCGGCGGGAAACCATCCGCCACGTGATCATGCCGCTGGCCCTGCGCCGCATGCTGCCATCGCTGGGCAACCAGCTGATCATCAGCATTAAAGATACCTCGCTGTTTATCGTCATCGGCGCGGCGGAGCTGACCCGCAGCGGCCAGGAGATCATCGCCGGCAACTTCCGCGCGCTGGAGATCTGGACCGCCGTCGGCATCATCTACCTGATCATTACCCAGGTGCTGAACCTGGTGCTCCGCAGCCTTGAAAAGAGGATGAAAATCCTGTGATTGAATTTAAAAATGTCTCCAAGCACTTCGGCAAGACCCAGGTGCTGCACGATATCGACCTCAACATCACCCAGGGCGAGGTGGTGGTCATTATTGGCCCTTCCGGCTCCGGCAAGTCAACGCTGCTGCGCTGCATCAACAAGCTGGAGGAGGTCACCAGCGGCGATCTGATCGTCGACGGCCTGAAGGTCAACGATCCGAAGGTGGACGAGCGCCTGATCCGCCAGGAGGCGGGGATGGTGTTTCAGCAGTTCTATCTCTTCCCGCACCTCACGGCGCTGGAAAACGTGATGTTTGGCCCGCTGCGGGTGCGCGGCACCGCCAAAGCGGAAGCGGAAAAGCAGGCCAAAGCGCTGCTGGCAAAGGTGGGCCTCGCGGAGCGCGGACATCACTATCCGTCAGAGCTGTCCGGCGGCCAGCAGCAGCGCGTCGCTATCGCCCGCGCGCTGGCGGTAAGGCCGAAAATGATGCTGTTTGATGAACCGACCTCCGCCCTCGATCCGGAGCTGCGTCACGAAGTGCTGAAGGTGATGCAGGACCTGGCCGAAGAGGGAATGACGATGGTTATCGTCACCCACGAAATCGGTTTTGCCGAAAAGGTGGCCTCGCGGCTGATTTTCATCGATAAGGGCCGGATAGCCGAAGATGGCAATCCACAGGCGCTGATTGAAAACCCGCCCAGCCAGCGCCTGAGGGAGTTCTTACAGCACGTCTCTTAACACTCCGCCTCCCTCGCTTCCGGGCGAGGGAGCCCGCACTCTCCCGATAGCCGCTATACTTGTCATTTTGTTGAATTTTAAAGGGAGTCTTCCGTGCTGCGGTTCCTGCTACTTATCCTCTCGCTACTCTGCGCGCCGCTGCAGGCGGCGGTTCCCATTGCGCCGCCCTCCGCGTCGCAAAGCACCGAATCCGACGCCGCGCAGAAAAAAGCCGCCTACGCCGCGCTCGCCGATGTGCTGGAAAATGACGCCGCGCGTAAGGAGCTGATTGCCCAACTGCGCAGCGCCGCCGCCGCGCCGCCGGCCCAGGCAACGGCGGCGCTTACGCCGCCCCCGGCGCAGGAGGATAAAACCGTCCTTGAGAACCTCTCCCTCGTCGGGCGGCAGTTCAGCGATGCCTTCTCCTCCCGCTTTGCCCAGCTGTGGCGCAATATCTCCGGCGAACCGCATAAGCGCTTTAATCCGCAGACCTTCACCAATGCCCTGACCCACTTTCTGATGCTGGCGGCGCTGGTCTTTGCCCTCTATGGCCTGCTGCGCCTGGCCGTACTGCCGCTGATGCGCAGAATGGGCCACTGGGGGCGCAAGAAAAATCACGATCGCAGCAGCTGGCTGCACCTGCCGGCAACCATCCTCGGCGCCTTCGCGCTGGATATGCTGCTGCTCGCGCTGACGCTGTTCGTCGGCGAGCTGGTCAGCGACAAGCTTAATGCCGGTAACGCCACTATCGCCTTTCAGCAGAGCCTGCTCCTCAACGCCTTTGCGCTGATTGAGTTTTTCAAAGCGGTGCTGCGGCTGATTTTCAGCCCGCAGGTGCCGGATCTGCGCCCCTTCACCCTGCGGGAAGAGACGGCGCGCTACTGGTGCAGACACCTGAGCGCGCTGAGCAGCATGACCGGCTACGGGCTGATCGTTGCCGTGCCCATTATCTCGAATCAGGTCAACGTGCAGGCCGGGGCGCTGGCCAACCTGGTAATCATGCTCTCCATTACGCTGTGGGGGCTGTGGCTGATCGCCCACAATAAAAAGGCGATCACCCGCGGTCTGGTCGATCTGGCAGATCGCTCCCTGCCCTTCTTTAGCCTCTGCATCAGGATTTTCTCGCACATCTGGCACTGGCTGGCGGTTGCCTATTTCCTGGTGCTGTTCTTTTTCTCGCTGTTCGATCCGGGCAACAGCCTGAAGTATATGATGAGCGGCTCGCTAAAGAGCCTCGCCACCGTCGCTATCGCGGCCTTCGTATCGGGCATTCTGTCGCGCTGGATAGCCAAAACCATCACCCTCTCGCCGGAGATGCGGCGCAGCTACCCCGAGCTGCAGAAGCGGCTCAACGGCTGGATCTCTGTTTCGCTCAAGGCGGCGCGGATCCTGACCGTGTGCGTGGCTATCATGCTGCTGCTCAACGCCTGGGGGCTGTTTGACCTCACCCGCTGGCTGCACAGCGAGTCGGGAGAAAAGGTCGTTGATGTGCTGATCCGCATCGCGCTGATCCTCTTCTTCTCGGCGGTGGGCTGGACGCTGCTCGCCAGCCTGATTGAGAACCAGCTGGCCTCCGATCATCACGGCCGTCCGCTGCCCAGCGCCCGCGCGCGCACCCTGCTGTCGCTGTTCCGCAACGCCATCGCGGTAGTCATTACGACCATCACGGTGATGATTTTGCTCTCGGAGATAGGGGTGAATATTGCGCCGCTGCTGGCGGGGGCCGGGGCGCTGGGATTGGCGGTCTCTTTCGGCGCCCAGACGCTGGTCAAGGACATCATCACCGGCATCTTTATTCAGGTGGAGAACGGGATGGATACCGGCGATTTAGTGACGATCGGCTCGCTGACCGGCACCGTGGAGCGGATGTCGATTCGCTCGGTGGGCATTCGCATGGATACCGGGGCCTACTACATTATTCCCTGGTCATCGATAAGCACCTTCGCCAACTTCGTGCGCGGCATCGGCTCGGTGGTGGCCAACTACGACGTAGACCGCAGCGAAGATACCGACCGCGCTAACGACGCGCTGAAGGCGGCGGTCAGCGCGCTGCTGGCGCAGGAGGATATCCGCGGGCTTATCATCGGCGAGCCCTCCTTCTCCGGGCTGGTGGGCCTGACCAGCACCGGCTTCACGCTGCGGGTGTCGTTCACTACCCTGCCGCTCAAGCAGTGGACGGTGCGCTACGCGCTGGACGCCCAGGTGAAGAAGCACTTTGACGAGGCGGGGATCCGCGCCCCGGTGCAGACGTACCAGCTGCTGCCGGGCCCGGAGTCGGCGCCGCTGCCGCCCGGCGAGGCGCCGACGCTCTAGCGGCTCAGGCGTCGCGGCGGCGCCTGGCGTCATCCATAAAGGTCCAGGCAATGAAGCGGCTCTGCTTCTGCCCCTGGGCCATCTCTTTTTTTACCACCCTGACCGCCCCGGCGTCGTTTAGCGCGGGATAGATCAGCGGCAGATTGTCGCCGCGCGAGACCAGCGTGGTAAACCACTTCACCTGGCGGGCAAACTGGCGGCTCTCGGCAATCATTTTGCGGATAAAGGCCACCTCGCCCCCTTCGCACCACAGCTCCTGCTGCTGGCCGCCGAAGTTAAGGGCCTCATCCTGCCGCTGACCGAGGTTGCGGCGCTTGCGCTCGCTCCCCTGGCGGGCGCTGGCGGCCGAATCGTGGAACGGCGGATTGCACATGGTGGCGTGATAGCTCTCGTTCTTATGGATAGCGCCGGTGAGGATCGCCGCGGGATCTTTCTGCCTGCGCAGGCGGATCTGGCGGCTGATGCCCGGATTGGCATCAATGATGGCCTGCGCCGACTGCATCGCCTGCGGACTTATCTCCGTGCCGGTAAAGCGCCAGCCGTATTCGTGGCGGCCAATCAGCGGATAAATCAGATTGGCGCCGGTGCCGATATCCAGCACGTCGCAGGCGCCCTCCGCGCCGTCTTCCGCCAGCAGGTCCGCCAGGTGGTGGACGTAGTCCGCCCGGCCCGGCACCGGCGGGCAGAGAAAGCCGTCCGGAATATCCCAGCCGCTCACCGCGTAGAAGTGTGCCAGCAGCGCCTTGTTGAGCGCTTTCACCGCCTGCGGATCGGCAAAATTTATCGTTGGCTCGCCGGCGGGATTGTTGACAATAAACGCCGCCAGCGACGGCGTGGACTCGCACAGGGCGGGAAGATCGTAGCGGTCGCGATGGCGGTTGCGCGGGTGCAGTCCCGGCTTCTGGGGTTTCATAGCATTCTCCTGTTAACGGCTGCGTAAGATACCCGTTGACGGCGACGAGGTAAATAAGTGACGCTGGTCGGACACTCTCAGATCAAGGTGCTCTATGTATTTTTATCAGCCCAAAAGCGGCCACGGCCTGCCCCACGACCCGCTTAACGCGATTATCGGCCCCCGACCCATCGGCTGGATCGCCTCACTCAACGGCGAAGGCCAGCGTAATCTCGCGCCCTACAGCTTCTTCAACTGCTTCAACTACCGCCCGCCGATTATCGGCTTTGCCAGCAGCGGCTGGAAGGACAGCGTGCAGAACATCGTCGATACCGGCGAATTCGTCTGGAACCTGGCGACGGTGGAGCTTGCGGGGGCGATGAATGAGACATCGGCCACGCTGCCGCGCGGGGAGGATGAATTTGTCCGCGCCGGGCTGACGCCGGCGGCCAGCCGCCTGGTGAAGGCGCCGCGGGTAGCCGAGAGTCCGGTCAACTTCGAGTGCCGGCTCACCCAGTGCATCCAGCTTACCGCCGCCGACGGCGCGGCCATCGAGAGCTGGCTGGTCCTTGGCGAAGTGGTAGCGGTACATATCGACGAGTCGCTGCTGGAAGACGGTATCTATCAGACCGCCAGAGCCCGCCCCGCACTGCGCGCCGGAGGCCCCAGCGCCTACTACACCATTGATGAAAGCCTGCGCTTCGATCTGACGCGTCCGGATGCAAGATAGCTTTGACAAATCAGCCGCTTAATTGTGGCTGATTTGTCAACGCCTGGTCAGAAAATGTCATTCGAAAAACTGCGGCGCATCCACCAGGATTTTGCGCGATTTCTCCGCGCGCGGCGGCCTACACTTAAAAAGTCCCGCAGTAACAGAGAGGATGACGTGATGAAGAAAGTGCTAATCCCGCTGGCGGCCGGCGCGCTGTCTGTGCTCGCCTTCGCGGCCCTCGCCGCTCCCCAGCCTCTTACTGAAAACGATACCGGCCAGCTGCGCCCGGCGGGTACGGTTTCAGTCACCGGCGCCACTAACCTTGATGAACTGCAGCAGCGGCTGGCGGAAAAAGCCGGGCAGCAGGGCGCCACCGGCTACTCGATCAACGCGGCAGGCGGCACCAACAAGATGTACGGCACCGCCACTATCTACAAATAATTTGTTCCCCATCCGGCGCCCGTTTTTCTCCGCGGGCGCTGCATATCTTCCATTGACGCCACGCGTAAAAAACGTCAGTATAAAAAACTACACAAAACGACATTGTCGATAAATAAATTCAGTTATAAAGGTAAAAAGACGCTGATTTACAAAGTCATAGTCTGAAAAAACAAAATATCAAACTTTCCTTACGAGCACAGTTTTTAGCGATCGACGTCGCAAAATGTGCCTTAATTATCGCCAACTACACCCTTCGCTTTTTTACCTGCCTTGTTTGCAAAATTATTTATTAATAATCAATAAATTATTAATTATTCAATTTTTTTGATTTTGTCTGTCGATTCTATTCGATTTTATCTGCCATCGGAAAGCGTGATACTTCTCACATCGACAGAACAGAACAACATCACCTGCAAAAAACAACGCCGTGAGGAACTGACTATGAAAACTATCAAATCTGCTGCTATCGCTGTTGCACTCTCCGCGCTCTCTTTTGGTGTTTTCGCAGCTCAGCCTGTGACCCCCGCGCAAGCGCAGGGCATGCAGAAAGTAGGTACTGTTTCAGCCTACGGTGCGACGACGCTGGACGGAATGGAAGCGCAGTTAGCCGAAAAAGCGGCTGCCGCTGGCGCCACGGGCTATAGCATCACCTCTGCCACCAACAACAATAAAATCAGCGGCACTGCGGTGATCTACAAGTAATTGTGTGAAGTGAAGTGTATGAACCCTCATTGTTATTGATACTGCTGTTATTAACCCTTTTGCCCGCTCAGTGTGAGCGGGCTTTTTTTTGTCCGCCGTTTACCCGCGTTACCAGCAGTCGTTGACCCGCTGCATTCCCGCCTCCAGCGTCTCCACCTCCCCGGCTGCCAGCAGGCAGCAGGCCAGCTGCGTTTTAATCGGCGCCGGTATTGGCTCGACGCCCGCCGCGCAGCGCTCAACCCAGCGGGCGGTCACCTCGGGATCTTTAGACGCCGGCAGCGATACCGCAGGGCCCTCCTCCTGACGCTCAACCAGCACGCTGATGCCCCGGCGATCGATAAGGCTTATCTGCGGGCAGCGCTGCGGGTTGGCGTACACCTCGCCTTCCGTGCCGGGCATCAGCAGCGCCAGGCCGCCGATACTGGCAAAAAACTGCCCGACGCGCGGGATGTACTCGGGATGCGACACGCTGGAGAGGCGCAGGGCGGCATCTTCGGCAAAAGGCGTCGCCAGCTTAGCGAGCGTATGGGCGCTGTTGCGCACGCCCATACGCCAGCGCAGGGCCAGCTGCGCCTCCAGCGGCGGGCAGAGTGCGCTTACCGGCATCCATACCGGCTGATGGCCGTCAAGGCGGGCCTGCGCCTGCCCGGCGTGCAGCGCCGGTTCAATGCCGAGCAGCGAAAAAATCGTTTCGCTGACCACCCGGGTTGGATCGTGACTGACGCCGTGCACCAGCACCGGGAAGCCGAGCCGGTGCAGCAGTATCGCCAGCAGCGGCGTGAGGTTCGCCTGGCGGCGGGCGCCGTTGTAGCTTGGGATCACCACCGGCCGCGGCCTGCCGACCGGCGGCGTCAGCTTCACCGTGCGCTGCTGCATCGCCTCGTAAAAGCCGCGCATCTCGGCCTCGCCTTCGCCCTTGATGCGCAGGGCGATCAGAATACCGCCCAGCTCCAACTCGGGCACCTCGCCGCTGAGCATCAGGGTATAGAGTTCGCGGGCGGTGTCGGCGTCCAGATCCCTGGCGTGGTTTTTGCCCCGGCCAACCTCTTTAATAATATTGCGATAGTCCACGTGCCTGCTCCTGTTATCGCCTTCTGCGGCGAACGGTGTTGGTTTTTACCTTTACTATACCTTCAGGCGCGTCGGGCTGCTCAATAGGAAATACCGGCAGCGCGTTCAGCAGGCGCTGGCCGTAGCTTTTACTCAGCAGCCGCCGGTCGTAAATGATGACCTCTCCCCAGCAGTCGTGGCTGCGGATAAGCCTGCCGACCTGCTGAATAAGATTAAACGAGGCGCTCGGCAGGCTCTGCACTTCGAAGGGATAGCGCTTGAGGCTCTTAAGCCACTCGCCCTCGGTGATCACCACCGGGCTGTCGATAGGCGGAAAGGCGATTTTGTGGATATGTACCTGGCTTAGCAGCTCGCCCTTAAGATCGAGTCCTTCGGCAAACGACTGCAGCCCCACCAACACGCTGCGCTCGCCGCTCTCGACCCGCTTGCGGTGCAGCTCCACCAGCCGGTAGCGGGGCTGATCGCCCTGCACCAGCAGCATCAGCCGCAGATCCATCACGTGCTCAAGGAAGCGCTGCATCGCCCGGTTGCTGGCAAACAGCACCAGCATACCGCGGTGGGCCTCGCGCTCGACCTGCTGGCGAAAGAAGGCCGCCATCTCGGCGATATGCTGCTCTTCGTTCTCCATCAGCGGCTCATAGCGCATCTTCGGGATCAGAATTTTGCCCTGCGCCACGTGGTTAAACGGCGAGTCGAGGGCAACGAAGCGGTCGCCCGCCTTCTCTTTCAGGCCGCTCATCTCCTGCAGGCGGGAGAAGCTGTTGAGCGAGCGCAGGGTGGCGGAAGTGACGACGATATGCGGCACGCTGCGCCAGAGCAGCTTCTCCAGCTGATCGCTGACGCGGATACCGACACAGTGGAACCAGACGTGGGGCTGGCCGTCGCGCAGCTCGCGGGTCGCCCATTTACTGACCGGCGCGCCGGAGGCCTGGGCCAGCGACGCCAGCCGCCACAGCTTGCTCTGGGACTCAAACATGCCCAGCGCGCGGTTCATCTGCAGCAGGATGCGGTGCAGGCGCACGATATCGTGCGCGCCGGTCTTTTCGCTGAGATCGTTGAGAAACAGCTCCGCCAGGCCGCGCAGCATGTCGCTGAGCTTGGCCAGGCGCTGACAGTGTTCCATTACCTCTGCGGGCAGCTCGCCCATCGGGAAGCGATACTCGGCCTCCTGCCCGGAAGGCATCAGCAGGCCGAGGATGTTGTTCATGGCGGTAATGTGCTCGTGCAGCTCGCTGCAGTGGTCCGCCAGCCGCTCCGGCACCGCCAGCGGCGGGGTGGTTTTCGGGCGAAATTGCTCCATGCAGGTTGCCACCAGCTTGCAGAACAGATCCAGCTGCAGCCGGTACCAGCCGGGGGTGATTTCGGCGCTCATCTCCAGCGCGTCCCGGGCGACGTCCGGCAGGTGATGGCCCTCGTCGAGCACCAGCAGCAGATTCTTCGGCTCCGGCAGCACCGCCTCGCTCTCCATCGCCGCCATCACCAGCGCGTGGTTGGCGACCACCACCTCCGCCTCCTGGATCTCGCGGCGGGCCACGAAGAACGGGCATTCGCGGTAGTAGAGGCAGTTGCGGTTGAGGCAGCTGGCCTTGTCGGTACTCAGACGGCTCCACAGGGCGTCATCAATGGCCAGATCGGTATGATCGCGCAGGCCGTCCCACTTGTAGGTATCAAGCGTTCCTTTAAGCTTCGCGCACAGCTTCTGTTCGTCCTGGTTCTTCGGCGCCAGTTCATCGTCGAGAAATGCCAGCAGGTCCTGCTGGGTCGACTCCGAGGCGGAGAGCGCCGCCAGGTTACGCGGGCAGACGTAGCGCCCCCGGCCAAAGGCGGCGGTAAAGCGCAGATCGGGAATAATCTTTTTCAGCAGCGGCAGATCCTTGCTGAAAATCTGATCCTGCAGCGCCACGTTGGCGGTGCTGATCACCAGCGTTTTGTCCTCTTCTCGGGCAATGGCGATGCCGGGGATCAGATAGGAGAGGGTTTTACCGACGCCGGTCGGCGCCTCAATGGCAAGGTGGCGCCCGTCGTCTCCGGCAAGGGTTTTCGCCACGTCGGCGATCATCTGCCGCTGCGGCGATCGGGGAATAAAGTCCGGGATCTGTTGCTGGAGCGCCTTATACCAGGCGCCGATCTGCGCCTTCAGCGCGGCGGTGAGTGCCATTGAAACATCCGAATACTGTACAAACAGCCACTATTCTGGCACTTTCCGCCATGCGGGGCAAATGGCGCTGCCGCCGCGCGCACGTTACGCCGCCTTATCGCGCTTGCGCACCGGATGATCGCTGACGTTGGAAGGGGCGTCCTCATGAGTCTCGGCATCCGCTGCGGGCAGCTTGCCGCTTTTCAGCACGCCGGCAAGCGCATCTTTGTGTTCTGCCAGCCACATGCCCAGCGCGTCGCTCTGCGCTTCATCAAGCCCGGCCGGGCTCTGCTGCAGCCACTCCCCGAGCACGCAGGCCAGGTCCAGCATTTTGTCGTAAGCGTCAGCGTCCTTTTTATTCGCGAAAGCCATTTTCTCCTGCCCCTCTCTAACCACCACGTATTTGATTTCAACCGCCATGATGCCACCTCATTTAACTGTTTATTTATACAGTATATGGCGATTTACCGGATTGCGCAAGGAGGCTGAAACAGTCCAGTCCCGGACTGTTGGCGATAAGGAGATGTAAAATGTTGCCTGTGGCGATATTTTAGACAGGTGCAAGGTATACGTGCTGGCCGTAGGCCATTCGACATTACCAGGGAGGTCATCGTGTCGGCATCTGATTTATTGAGAGCAAAATTTCACTCTGACAGACAGCTTGCGCTCTATGCGCAGCATGGGTTTGATTCGACCCTCCAGGCTTCGCGGCAGGTTGCATCTGATATCTATGCGGGGCTGGAGCGCGTTAGCTGGTATTCAGCCTGCCTGATTCCTCGCTACCATGAGGTCTGTACAGAACTGTTCTCTGAAGACAAAAGAATGCTGCTTTCAATAAAATCAATTTATAGATATCGGGATGTAATACTTATATTGATTGAGCTTTATTTAACAAGCATTATTGACGACTATAATAATGGTAATGAGAAAAATAAAATTCAGCACGCTGTTATGACTGCTACCGGTACTTTAGCTCAATATACAACAGGAAAGGGAACCCGCCTGGCTCTGGCGATGACCGCTTCAAAGGCAATTGCAGAATCCGGATTTGTATCATCAACTATCTCTCTTCGGTTGAGTAAAAAACTACCTACTTTTATAGCTGCATTACAAGCAATCGGATTTGAGCAACATTGTGCAATGGCGGCAAGAAGATTAAAATCTCTTGATGCTAAATACTATGCTCTGCTTTACACCCTTGAACTTGAAATGCTCTATTACTATGTTGAGCCAATAATTTTAAAAATGGTAAAATCAATTATAAGCCATTATGGCATCCCAGTCGAGGAACTATTGGAAATAATAAAAAGGGAATTTAATGTTTAAGTCAATAATATCATTAATCATTACGGATATTCTTGTACCTTTAGGAATGATAGCTATAGGGATTATTTTCATGACATTTATTCCTGATTATTATTGGGTACCACCAACTATCATATGTATTGTTATCTACCTATATATCCTGGCAAAAATCTTGGAAAAACATGACGAATTAAAGTAATAAGGAGAAATAAATGTCAAACCCAGCCTATTTATGGTTAACCGACGATCGCGGTGCGCCAATGGAAGGATCATGTATGGTTTCCGGCCGCATTGGGGCTATCGAACTCTCGTCCCTGACCCATAACATTAATACCCCTACCGACAATCATACCGGTAAATTATCAGGAACACGGGTCCACGCCCCGATAATGTTCCAGAAGGATTTTGATAAAACTACTCCGCTTTTATATAAAGCCATTAGCCTGGGGTTAACCTTAAAATCGGCAACCTTCAAAATGTACACTATCGACGATGCAGGTATTGAGAGAGAATATTTTAATATCCTGCTGGCCAATGTAAAAATAGTCTCGATAACGCCGGACTTATATCCTGGCTCAGGCACCGGAAAACACCTTGAAACCATACTGATCAGATATGAAAAAATCATGTGGAAGCACTGTGAAGGCAACATCCAGTATACGGATGAATGGAATCAAAGAGTCACCATGTAAAAAGGGCCGCTTTCGCGGCCCTCTTCTGTTTACTGCGCAGCAGCAGGCTTGCGCGGACGGCGGCGGCGCGGCGCCCCTTCCCGGCGCGGCTGATCGCCGGCGGGTTTGTCCGTGCGGCGGGACTGGCCCTCACCGCTGCGCTTAGGCTGGCCGCTGCCGGCCGGACGGTCGTTGCGACGACCCTGACCCTGGCTCTGACCGCGACCGCCGCGGCCCTGGCGGCCGTTCTGGATAGGCTCGGCCTGGATGCTCGGGTCCGGATCGTAGCCCGGCAGGGCGATGCGCGGGATCTCTTTTTTCAGCAGCCGCTCGATGTCGCGCAGCAGCTTGTGTTCATCAACGCAGACCAGCGACAGCGCTTCGCCGGTGGCCGCCGCGCGCCCGGTGCGGCCGATGCGGTGCACGTAGTCTTCCGGAACGTTCGGCAACTCGTAGTTCACCACGTGCGGCAGCTCTTCAATGTCGAGCCCGCGGGCGGCGATATCGGTGGCGACCAGCACGCGGATGTCGCCGGACTTAAAGTCCGCCAGCGCGCGGGTGCGGGCGCCCTGGCTCTTGTTGCCGTGGATAGCGGCGCTGGTAATACCGTCTTTGTTAAGCTGTTCGGCAAGGTGGTTGGCGCCGTGCTTGGTGCGGGTAAACACCAGCACCTGCTGCCAGTTGCCTTCGCCGATCATCTGCGACAGCAGCTCCCGCTTGCGCTTTTTATCAACGAAGTGCACGTGCTGGGTCACCTGCTCGGAGGCGGTGTTGCGGCGGGCAACTTCGATCTCCAGCGGGTTGTGCAGCAGCTTTTCGGCCAGACCTTTTATCTCATCAGAGAAAGTGGCGGAGAAGAGCAGGTTCTGACGCTTCGCCGGGAGCTTCGCCAGCACGCGGCGAATATCGTGGATAAAGCCCATGTCGAGCATGCGGTCAGCTTCATCCAGCACCAGAATCTCAACGTCCTTAAGGCTGACGGCGTTCTGGTGCTCCAGATCGAGCAGGCGGCCCGGCGTCGCCACCAGAATGTCGACACCGCTGCGCAGCTTCATCATCTGCGGGTTAATGCTGACGCCGCCGAAGACCACCATCGAGCGGACGTTAAGGTATTTACTGTAGTCGCGAACGTTTTCGCCAATCTGGGCGGCCAGTTCGCGGGTGGGAGTGAGGATCAGCGCCCGCACCGGGCGGCGGCCCTTCGCATGGGGCTCCCGCTGCACCAGCTGCTGAAGCAGCGGCAGGGTAAAGCCGGCCGTTTTACCGGTCCCGGTCTGGGCGCTGGCCATCAGATCGCGGCCCTGCAGCACGGCAGGAATCGCCTGCTGCTGAATAGGGGTCGGCTGGTGATAGCCCTGCTCGGCAACGGCGCGCAGGATCTCGGCATTCAGGCCAAGGGTTTCAAAAGACATAACAACTCCGAACCGCCCCGACCATGACAGGTGTAGTTTTCAGGGAGATAGTAACGACGTATTTGACAAAAACCACAATGTCAGCAAGCGTCGGATTGTAGCAGTTTTTGTGACGGGCCGCATAAATTATCACTCCGCCGTTTATCTACGGGACGTTTTATCACCGTGCAATGGACAGAAGCGGGAAGGGGTTCTATTTTTAATCAATCGATTGATTAAGAATGCGAGCGCCATGAATCAGACCACCACCAGCAAGGGCGAACAGGCGAAGAGTCAGCTGATCGCCGCCGCCCTCGCCCAGTTTGGCGAGTACGGCCTGCATGCCACCACCCGCGATATCGCCGCTCAGGCCGGGCAAAATATCGCCGCCATCACCTACTACTTCGGCTCGAAGGAGGATCTCTATCTCGCCTGCGCCGGATGGATCGGCGACTTTATTAACACCAACCTTCGCGCCCACGTCGAGGCCGGTGAAAAGCTGCTGGCGCACTCGCCGCCGGACCGGGCCGCGATTCGCGACCTGCTGCTCACCGCCTGCCGCAATATGACGCTGCTGCTGACCCACGATGATACGGTCAATCTGAGCAAATTTATCTCCCGCGAGCAGCTCTCGCCGACCGCGGCCTACCAGCTGATCCATGACCGGGTGATTGCCCCCATGCACGATCACCTGACGCAACTTATCGCCGCCTATACCGGGCGGGACCCGGCGGCGACGGAGACGATTCTGCACGCGCACGCCCTGCTGGGCGAAATCATCATGTTCCGCATTGCCCGGGAAACCATCCTGCTGCGCACCGGCTGGCAGCAGTTTAATGAAACTAACGTCGAGCAAATCTGCGCGGTGATCGCCTGCCATATCGATCTGCTGCTGCAGGGACTGACGCAGGGAGCATCATCATGAAGAAACCGCTGATTATTGCGCTGGCCGCTATCGTGCTTGCCGCCGCTGCGGGCGGCGCCTGGTGGTATCAGCAGCACCGGGACGCGCCGCTGACGCTGTACGGCAACGTCGATATCCGCACCGTCAACATCAGCTTTCGCGTCGGCGGGCGTCTGCAGGCGCTGAAGGTCGATGAGGGCGACGCCGTCCGCGCCGGAGAGCAGGTCGGCGAACTGGACGCCGCGCCCTATCAGCACGCTCTGCAGCAGGCAATCGCCAATGCCGACGCCGCGCAGGCGAAGTACGACCTGCTGCTGGCAGGCTACCGTGAGGAGGAGATAGCCCAGGCCGCGGCCGCGGTGCGCCAGGCGCAGGCGGCCTATGATTACGCCCGCAACTTCTATCAGCGCCAGCAGGGGCTGTGGAAGAGCCGCACCATCTCCGCCAACGAGCTGGAGAACGCCCGCTCGTCGCGGGATCAGGCCCAGGCCACGCTCAAGTCGGCCCAGGACAAGCTCAGCCAGTACCATACCGGCAACCGGCCGCAGGAAATCGCCCAGGCCAAAGCCAGTCTTGAACAGGCGCAGGCGGCGCTGGCGCAATCCAGGCTCGATCTGCAGGACACCCGGCTGATCGCCCCGTCGGACGGCACCATCCTCACCCGCGCGCTGGAGCCGGGCAGTATGCTGA
Source organism: Pluralibacter gergoviae ATCC 33028 = NBRC 105706 (assembly GCF_001598855.1). Taxonomy (GTDB): domain Bacteria; phylum Pseudomonadota; class Gammaproteobacteria; order Enterobacterales; family Enterobacteriaceae; genus Pluralibacter; species Pluralibacter gergoviae. The sequence goes on from NZ_BCZS01000015.1 coordinate 60,262, forward strand.
GTGCGGGCAATACGGTGCTGACCCTGTCGCTCACCCGGCCGGTATGGGTCCGCGCCTACGTCAACGAAGCCAGCCTCAACCAGACCCAGCCCGGCCGGGAAGTGCGGCTCTATACCGATGGCCGCCCCGACAAGCCCTATCACGGTAAAATCGGCTTCGTGTCGCCCACCGCGGAATTTACGCCAAAAACTGTTGAAACCACCGACCTGCGCACCGATCTGGTCTACCGCCTGCGCATTATCGTCACCGATCCGGACGATACGCTGCGCCAGGGCATGCCGGTGACGGTGCAGTTTGCCGACGACGAACGCCATGAGTGAATCGCAGATCCGCCTCGATGGGCTGATTAAGCGCTTTGCCGGGATGGAGAAACCCGCCGTGGCGCGGCTGGACTGCAGCATCCGCGCGGGCTACGTGACCGGGCTGGTTGGCCCCGACGGCGCGGGCAAAACCACCCTGATGCGGATGCTCGCCGGGCTGATGAAGCCGGATGAGGGCAGCATCGATGTCATCGGTTACGATCCGCTCGTCGACAGCAGCGCCCTGCACGCGGTACTGGGCTATATGCCGCAGAAGTTCGGGCTGTATGAAGATCTGACGGTGATGGAAAATCTGACCCTGTACGCCGATCTGCGCAGCGTCACCGGCGAGGCGCGGGAACGCACTTTCGCCCGGCTGCTGGAGTTTACCTCGCTGGAGCCGTTTACCGGGCGGCTGGCGGGCAAGCTCTCCGGCGGCATGAAGCAGAAGCTGGGCCTCGCCTGCACCCTGGTGGGCGATCCAAAGGTACTGCTGCTGGACGAACCCGGCGTCGGCGTCGACCCGATCTCCCGGCGCGAGCTGTGGAAGATGGTCCACGAACTGGCCGGCGACGGGATGCTGATCCTCTGGAGCACCTCCTATCTCGACGAGGCGGAGCAGTGCCGGGAGGTGCTGCTGATGAACGAAGGCGAACTGCTCTATCAGGGCGAGCCGAAGGCGCTAACCGACACCATGCGCGGACGCAGCCTGCTGGTGGCCAGTCCGCAGGAGAACAACCGCCGGCTGCTGCAGCGGCTGCTGAAGCTGCCGCAGGTGAGCGACGGCACGATTCAGGGCCGCTCGGTGCGCATTATTCTCGGCAAAGAAGCGGCGGCCGACGATCTCAGGCGCGCGCCGCAGATGCCGCCGCTCGACATTGCGCAGACCGATCCGCGCTTCGAAGATGCCTTTATCGATCTGCTCGGCGGCGCCGGCACCGCCGAGTCGCCCCTGGCCGCCATTCTGCATAAGGTCGAAGGCAGCAAAGAGGAGACGGTGATCGAAGCCCGTCAGCTGACGAAAAAGTTCGGCGACTTCGCCGCCACCGACCACGTTGATTTCAGCGTCAGGCGCGGGGAGATCTTCGGCCTGCTCGGCCCCAACGGCGCGGGCAAATCCACCACCTTTAAAATGATGTGCGGCCTGCTGGTGCCCACCTCCGGGCAGGCGCTGGTGCTCGGCAGCGATCTGAAGACCGACTCCGGCAAAGCGCGCCAGCATCTGGGCTATATGGCGCAGAAGTTTTCGCTCTACGGCAACCTGACGGTCGAGCAGAACCTGCGCTTTTTCTCCGGTATCTACGGCCTGCGCGGCCGCGCCCAGCGCGAAAAGATCGGCAAAATGTGCGAGGCCTTCGAGCTGGACGGCATCCGCCACCACACCACCGACGCGCTCCCGCTGGGCTTTAAGCAGCGCCTCGCCCTCGCCTGCTCCCTGATGCACGAGCCGGATATTCTGTTCCTCGACGAGCCGACCTCCGGCGTCGATCCCCTGACCCGCCGCGAATTCTGGCTGCACATCAACAGCATGGTGGATAAGGGCGTGACGGTGATGGTCACCACCCACTTTATGGACGAAGCCGAATACTGCGACCGCATCGGGCTGGTTTATCGCGGCAAGCTTATCGCCAGCGGCACGCCGGATGCGCTGAAGGCCCAGGCTGCGAGTGATGAGGAGAGCGATCCGACCATGGAGCAGGCGTTTATTACGCTGATTCAGACCTGGGACAAGGAGCACGCCGATGGCCGCTAGCCTGCTCTCGTGGCGCCGGGTGCGCGCCCTGTGCGTAAAAGAGACCCGCCAGATCGTCCGCGATCCCAGCAGCTGGCTTATCGCGGTGGTCATTCCCCTGCTGCTGCTGTTTATCTTCGGCTACGGGATTAACCTCGACTCCAGCCGCCTGCGGGTCGGCGTGCTGCTGGAGCAGCAGAGTAAAGAGGCGCTGGACTTTACCCACGCCCTGACCGGGTCGCCGTACATTGACGCCACCGTCAGCGATAACCGCCGGGCGCTGATCGCGAAGATGCAAGCGGGGCGCATTCGCGGCCTGGTGGTTATTCCGGTCAACTTCGCCGAGCAGCTGGCCCGGCCCGGCGACAGCGCGCCGCTACAGGTCATTACCGACGGCAGCGAGCCCAATACCGCCAACTTCGTGCAGGGCTACGTGCAGGGCATCTGGCAGCTCTGGCAGATGCAGCGGGCGGAGGACCGGGGCGAGGCGTTTGAGCCGCTGATCGACGTTCAGACCCGCTACTGGTTCAACGCCGCCGCCATCAGCCAGCACTTTATTATTCCGGGGGCGATCACCATTATCATGACGGTGATTGGGGCTATCCTCACCTCGCTGGTCATTGCCCGCGAGTGGGAGCGCGGCACCATGGAGGCGCTGCTCTCCACCGAGGTGACCCGCCTTGAGCTGCTGCTGTGTAAGCTCATTCCCTACTATTTTCTCGGGATGCTGGCGATGGCGCTGTGCATGGCGGTAGCGGTATTTATCATCGGCGTGCCCTTTCGCGGCTCGCTGCTGCTGCTGTTTCTGATCACCAGCCTGTTTTTACTCAGCACGCTGGGCATGGGACTGCTTATTTCGACCATCACCCGCAACCAGTTTAACGCCGCCCAGGTGGCGCTTAACGCCGCGTTTCTGCCGTCCATCATGCTGTCGGGATTTATCTTTCAGATAGACAGTATGCCGGCGGCTATCCGCATCGTGACCTACGTCATTCCGGCGCGCTATTTCGTTAGCACCCTGCAGAGCCTGTTTCTGGCGGGCAACATCCCGATTGTGCTGCTGGTGAACGTGCTGTTTTTGATCGCCTCGGCGGTGCTGTTTATCGGCCTGACGTGGCTGAAGACTAAGCGTCGGCTGGATTAAGGAGAGAGTATGTTCTATCGCCTGTGGACCCTCGTGCGTAAGGAACTCCAGTCGCTGCTGCGCGAGCCGCAGACCCGCGCCATCCTCATTGCGCCGGTGCTGATTCAGGTGCTGCTGTTCCCCTTTGCCGCCACCCTTGAGGTGACCAACGCCACCATCGCTATCTATAACGAGGACAACGGCCGCCACGCGGTGGAGCTGACCCAGCGCTTCGCCAAAGCCAAAGCCTTCCCGCACGTTCTGCTGCTCACCAGCCCGCAGGCGATCCGCCCGACCCTCGACACTCAGAAGGCGCTGCTGCTGGTGCGTTTTCCCGCCGACTTCTCCCGGCGGCTGGATAATCTGCAGCCGGCGCCGATGCAGATTATCCTCGACGGCCGCAACTCCAACAGCGCCCAGATCGCCGCCAACTACCTGCAGCAGGTGGTCGAGCAGTATCAGAAGGAGCTGATCGCCGGAAAAGCGCGGCCCAACAACAGCGAGCTGGTGGTGCGCAACTGGTATAACCCGAACCTCGACTACAAGTGGTTCGTGGTGCCGTCACTTATCGCCATGATCACCACCATCGGCGTGATGATTGTGACCTCTCTGTCGGTGGCCAGGGAGCGGGAACAGGGCACCATGGATCAGCTGCTGGTGTCGCCGCTGGCGACCTGGCAGCTGTTCGTCGGCAAGGCGGTTCCGGCGCTGATCGTCGCCACCTTTCAGGCGAGCATCGTGCTGGCGGCGGGCATTCTCGCCTATAAAATTCCCTTCTCAGGATCGCTGCTGCTGTTCTACTTCACCATGCTGGTGTACGGCCTGTCGCTGGTGGGCTTTGGGCTGCTGATCTCCTCCCTGTGCGCGACCCAGCAGCAGGCGTTTATCGGCGTGTTCGTCTTTATGATGCCGGCAATCCTGCTCTCAGGCTACGTGTCGCCGGTGGAGAATATGCCGGTGTGGCTGCAGCAGGCGACGTGGATAAACCCGATCCGCCACTTCACCGATATCACCAAGCAGATCTATCTTAAGGATGCGAGTTTTGACATTGTGTGGGGAAGCCTGTGGCCGCTGCTGCTGATTGCGGCCACTACCGGGGCAGTGGCCTATGTTATCTTTCGACGCAAGATAGCGTGAGGCGCACCGGCTAGCGCCGGTGCTGGCGGGAGGATTTCGCAGCGGCGTTTTTCTCTTTCACCAGCAGCGAGAGCAGCGCGGGCCCGGCGAGGATAGCCACGCCCGCCAGCGCCAGCAGCAGATTGTTGTGCAGCACCCGCGACAGCAGCCAGATGGCGATCACCGCCGCGCCGAAGTACCAGGTGGTGGTCAGCTCTTCAAGGAAGTCGCCGATGTCGCGCCAGCGCGCTTCGTGGTGACGCTGGAGCACCAGCATCAGAATAATGGTAACCGCATACAGCGCGCAAAGCCCCAGCCCCACGCGAACCAGCATGCCGTTCATCCAGCCCGCCACCAGTGCGGCGACAACCAGCAAATGCAAGACAATCTGCCAGCAGCTCAGGCCGGTTGCGACGCGAATTCGTTGTTGCCACTTCATGTCGTCTCTCCGGAAGCATTTTCAACTGTTCTTTAGAGTACTGAACTTTACGGAAAATTCCGTAACGACGCATCTTTTTGTGACGCCAACTACACTATTTTATTCAGGAGAGTGACGCTGGCAGGAGAATATGACCCAGAAAACGTCCCCATTTGCGCTAAAAATACTCACGATCAACACCCATAAAGGCTTCGCCGCGTTTAACCGCCGCTTTATGCTGCCGGAACTGCGCGACGCGGTGCGCACCGTGGGGGCAGACATCGTGTTCCTGCAGGAAGTGCTCGGCGAACACGAGGCCCACTCGCTGCGGGTGGAGAACTGGCCTGCCGCCAGCCACTACGAGTTTCTGGCGGATACGATGTGGAGCGAGTACGCCTATGGCCGCAACGCCGTCTATCCGGAGGGGCACCACGGTAACGCCATTCTGTCGCGCTACCCTATCGTGCACTTTGAGAATCATGATATCTCTGTTGGCAGCAGCGAAAAGCGCGGCCTGCTCTACTGCCGCATCGCCCCGCCGCAGCGCGCCGCGCCGGTACACGCCTTCTGCGCGCACCTCGGCCTGCGCGAAGCCCACCGCCAGGCGCAGCTGCTAATGCTGGCAGATATCATCAATGCGCTGCCGCCGGAGGAGCCGGTGCTGCTGGCCGGAGACTTCAACGACTGGCGTCAGCGGGCAAATGCGCCGCTTGAGCGCAGCGCCGGTCTGGAGGAGATATTCACCCGCGCCCGCGGTCGCCCGGCGCGGACCTTTCCGGCGCGCTTTCCTCTGCTGCGGCTCGATCGCATCTATGTCAAAAATGCCCGCGCCAGCCTCCCGGAAGCGCTGGCGCTGAAAGAGTGGCGGCACCTGTCCGACCACGCACCCCTTAGCGCGGAGATCCACCTTTGAGATGCCAATGGCGGGAAAAAAACAAGATTGAGCTGCTGGAAAACGGCGATGAGTACTATCCGGCGGTGTTTGGCGCTATCGAAAACGCCAAAAGCAAAATCATCCTTGAAACCTTTATCTGGTTTGAGGACAACGTCGGCTGGCAGCTGCACGCCGCGCTGCTGAAGGCCGCCCGGCGCGGCGTGGCAATCGAGGTTCTCCTCGACGCCTACGGTTCGCCGGACCTCAGCGAAAACTTCGTCGGCGAGCTGGCGGCGGCGGGCGTCACGGTCCGCTATTACGACCCGCGCCCGCGCCTGTTCGGTATGCGCACCAATCTGTTCCGCCGGATGCACCGCAAAATCGTGGTCATCGACTGCGAAGTGGCCTTCGTCGGCGGCATCAACTACTCCGCCGAGCATATGTCCGACTACGGCCCGGAGTCCAAGCAGGACTACGCGGTGCGCGTCGAAGGGCCGGTGGTGGCCGATATTCTGCAGTTTGAGCTGGAGAACCTGCCGGGCAAAGAGCGCGCCCGGCGCTTCTGGCACCGCCGCTCGCGCCTTGAGGAGAACTGCGCGCCCGGCGAGGCCCAGGCGCTGTTCGTCTGGCGCGATAACAACGAGCATTCGGACGACATCGAACGCCACTACCTGAAGATGCTGGCTAATGCAAAGCGCGAGGTGATCATCGCCAACGCCTACTTCTTCCCCGGCTATCGCCTGCTGCACGCCATGCGCAACGCGGCCCGGCGCGGGGTCAGCGTCAAGCTGGTGGTCCAGGGCGAGCCGGATATGCCGATTGTTAAGGTCGGCGCCCGCCTGCTCTACAACTACCTGGTCAAAGGCGGCGTGAAAGTGTACGAATATCAGCGCCGTCCGCTGCACGGCAAGGTGGCGCTAATGGACGACTACTGGGCAACGGTGGGCTCCAGCAACCTCGATCCGCTGAGCCTGTCGCTCAACCTGGAGGCAAACCTGATTATCCACGACCGGCAGTTTAACCAGACCCTGCGCGAGAACCTGATGTCGCTTATCAACAACGACAGCCAGTTGGTAGACGGGGCGCTGCTGCCGAAGCGCACCTGGTGGAATCTGACCAAGAGCGTGCTGGCGTTCCACTTCCTGCGCCACTTCCCGGCGATTGTCGGCTGGCTGCCGGCGCATACGCCGAAGCTTGCGGAGGTGACCCCGCCGCCGCCGGTGCAGACCACGATGGAAACCCAGGACCGCGTAGAGCCCGAAGGTTCAGGAGCTAAATTCTGATGAAACGCGCGCGCTGGACGCTGGCTAAAAAAATCCTTACCTGGCTGTTTTTCATTGCCGTCGCCGTCCTGCTGGTGGTTTACGCCCGCAAGGTCGACTGGCACGAAGTGTGGGACGTGATCCGCCACTATAACCGCACCGCGCTGCTGGCGGCGGCGGGGCTGGTGATCGTCAGCTATGTGCTGTACGGCGGCTACGACCTGATGGCCCGCAGCTACTGCGGACACAAGCTCGCGGCCCGCCAGGTGATGCTGGTATCGTTTATCTGCTACGCCTTCAACCTGACGCTCAGCACCTGGGTGGGCGGCATCGGCATGCGCTACCGGCTCTACTCCCGCCTCGGCCTGCCGGGCGCCACTATCACCCGTATTTTCTCGCTGAGTATCACCACCAACTGGCTGGGCTACGTACTGCTGGCCGGGGTAATTTTCTCCATCGGCGTAGTCAACCTCCCCGCCCACTGGTATATCAGCGACCTGACGCTGCGCATTATCGGCGCCGTTCTGCTGCTGCTGATTGCGGCCTATCTGTGGGCCTGCGCCTTTGCAAAGCGCCGCCACCTGACGGTGAGGCGCCAGAAGCTGGTCCTGCCCTCCTGGCGCTTTGCGCTGGTGCAGTTGGCGGTCTCCAGCGCCAACTGGATGGCGATGGGGGCGATTATCTGGCTGCTGCTCGGCCAGCAGGTGGACTACTTCTTCGTGCTGGGCGTGCTGCTGGTGAGCAGCATCGCCGGGGTGATCGTGCATATTCCGGCGGGGATCGGCGTGCTGGAGGGGGTATTTATCGCCCTGCTGGCCGGACAGGATATCTCCCAGGGGAAGATTATTGCCGCCCTGCTCGCCTACCGGGTGCTCTACTTCTTTATTCCGCTGGCGCTGGCGACGGTGGGCTATCTGTGGCTTGAGGGGCGGGCGAAAAAGCTACGGGCGAAGAATGAGAAGGCGATGGCGGAGTGAGTGCGCCCCGCGCGGCGGGCGATAGCTCCGCCGCGCGGGACAGGCGCCTCTAGCGCCGGTTGCCCATAATGCGCAGCAGCATCAGGAACAGGTTGATAAAGTCGAGGTACAGCGTCAGCGCCCCGAGAATCGAGTATTTGCGCAGACTGCTGGCGTCGCGGACGTCAATCTGCTCGCCGATAGCCTTCAGCTTCTGCGTGTCGTAGGCGGTCAGCCCCGCAAACACCACCACGCCGATATAGGTCACCGCCCACATCAGCGGCGTGCTTTTCAGCCAGATATTCACCAGCGATGCGAGGATAATGCCGATCAGCGCCATAAACAGCATTTTGCCCATGCCGCTCAGGTCGCGCTTAGTGGTATAGCCAAACAGGCTCATGGCGCCGAACATGCCCGCCGTCACCACGAAGGTACTGGCAATCGAGCTGTAGGTATAGACCACGAAGATGCTGGAGAGAGTCAGCCCGGTGAGCGCCGAATAGAGCATAAACAGCGTCGTCGCCACCCCCGCGCTCAGGCGGTGCACCATGCCGGAGAGCACGAACACCACCGCCAGCTGGGCGATAATCAGGCCAAAGAACGTGATTTTGCTGGAGAAGACGAACATCATCACCTCCGGCGTCCTGACGGCAAACCAGGCCACGAAGGCGGTTAAAAGCAGCCCGCAGGTCATCCAGCCGTAGACCTGCGCCATGTAGGTCTGCAGGCCGCTGCGCCCCTGCACGATGGCGTCGTTACGCGTGTATCGATCCACAATCAATCCCTCTGTTTAACGGTGTATGATCGCTAAGCGTAACACAAGCAGGCTAAAAGAATAGCTACCAGCGCCCGGCGGCCTGCTGGTCGCTGTCGCGGGCCTCAACCCAGCGCTCGCCCTCCGGCGTGGCTTCGCGCTTCCAGAACGGCGCGCGGGTTTTCAGGTAATCCATGATGAACTCGCCGGCCTCAAAGGCGCTGCTGCGGTGGGCGCTGGTGACGCCGACGAAGACAATCTCTTCGCCCGGCCACATCTCGCCGATGCGGTGGATGACCGACACCCGCCCGAGCGGCCAGCGTCCGCGGGCCTCGTCAACGATTTCAGCCAGCGCTTTCTCGGTCATGCCGGGATAGTGCTCGAGCGTCAGCGCCTTCACGCTGTCACCGAGATTGTGGTTACGCACTTTGCCGGTAAAGGTCACGACGGCGCCGTCTTCGTCGCGCGCCGCCAGCCAGCCGTACTCGCGGCCAACGTCAAAGCGGTCTGGCGCGACGCGGATCAGGGTTTCGCTCATCTCAGCCTCCGGTGACCGGCGGGAAGAACGCCACTTCGTCGCCGTCGGCGATGGGATGCGTTGCCTCCACCAGCGTCTGGTTAACCGCCGCCAGCAGCTTGCCCTCTTCCAGCGCCAGCGCCCAGCGGTCGCCGCGCGCCGCCAGCTGCTGGCGCAGGCCCTCTACGGTATCGGGCGACGACGCCAGCATCAGACTGTCGGTGCCCACCAGCTCGCGCACCTGCGCAAAAAACAGAACCTTAATCATTCATCCACCCTGAAATCGCCCGATTTGCCGCCGCTTTTCGCCAGCAGGCGCAGCGGGCCAATCACCATATCTTTCTGGACCGCCTTACACATGTCGTAGATGGTCAGCGCCGCCACCGACGCGGCGGTAAGGGCCTCCATCTCAACGCCGGTTTTGCCGGTCAGGCGGCAGAGCGACTCAATGCGCACCCGGCTATGCTCCGGCTGGGCCTGGAGATTGACCTCCACTTTGCTCAGCATCAGCGGATGGCAGAGCGGAATAAGCTCCCAGGTGCGCTTAGCGGCCTGAATGCCGGCGATACGGGCCGTGGCGAAGACGTCGCCCTTGTGGTGGCTGCCGTCGATAATCATCGCCAGCGTTTCCGGCAGCATGGTAACGAACGCCTCGGCCCGCGCTTCGCGCACCGTTTCGGCCTTGGCGGAGACGTCTACCATGTGGGCCTCGCCGGCGGCGTTAATGTGGGTCAGTTGTGACATGGTTTACTTCTTCAGATGAGGATGAAAATTGCAGGGGCGCGTGCGGGCGTCCAGCTGCGGCGCAATGATATTTTCCCAGGCGGTGCGGCAGGCTTTGGTCGAGCCCGGCATGGCGAGGATCAGCGTACCGTTGGCGACGCCGGCAATCGCGCGCGACTGCAGCGTCGAGGTGCCGATCTCTTCAAAAGAGAGCATGCGGAATACTTCGCCGAAGCCTTCGACCTCGCGGTCGAACAGCGGCCGCAGCGCCTCCGGCACCTGGTCGCCGGCGGTAAAGCCGGTGCCACCGTTTATCAGCACCACCTGCACCTCGTCGCTGGCTATCCACGCCGAAACCTGCGCGCGGATAGCGTAGCGGTTCTCTTTCACAATCGCCTTATCGGCCAGCTGGTGTCCGGCCTCCAGCAGCGCGTCGCGCAGGAAGTGGCCGGAAGTGTCGTCCTCTTCGCTGCGGCGGGCGGAAACGGTAAGTACGGCAACGCGGGTCGGGATAAATTCAGCGCTGACCTGGCTCATGCAAAAACTCCTTCTTTTAACGTGGCGTTAACCGCCGATATATGACAGGTTCCGGGTAATGCCGGTATTGCCCTGGTGCAGGAAGTGGGTCTGCTTCTTGTGCGCCAGCGCGCCGGCAATACGCTGTTCGAGGGCAAACTGCTGGCTATCGTCCGCCAGCAGATCGCGCAGCTCCACGCCGCCGTCGCCGAACAGGCACAGGTGCAGTTTACCGACGGAAGAGACCCGCAGCCGGTTGCAGCTGGCGCAGAAATCCTTCTCGTAGGGCATGATGAGGCCGATTTCACCCGCGTAGTCAGGGTGGCAGAAGACCTGCGCCGGACCGTCGCTGCGGCTGCGCAGCTGGTGGATCCAGCCGCGCGCCAGCAGCGCATCGCGCAGGACGCTGCCGGAGATGTGGTGCCTGCGGAACAGCTCGCTGCCCTCGCCGGTCTCCATCAGTTCGATAAAGCGCAGTTGGATCGGCCGCGGGCGGATCCAGGCGAGGAAGGTGTCGAGCTGGTGATGGTTCACGTCGCGCATCAGCACGGTGTTGACTTTCACCTTCTCAAAGCCGGCGTCGAAGGCGGCGTCGATACCGTCCATCACCTGGCGAAACTTGTCCTGGCCGGTAATGGCGTGGAACTGGCGGGCGTCGAGGCTGTCCACGCTGACGTTAACGTGGCTCAGGCCGGCGTTGCGCCAGGCGCGGGCGTCGCGGGCCAGCCGGTAGCCGTTAGTGGTGACCGCGATCTGGCGGATAGCCGGATTTTCGCGCACCGCGGCGATGATGTCGGTGAAGTCGCGGCGCAGGGAGGGTTCGCCGCCGGTCAGGCGCACTTTCTCAGTGCCCATCGCGGCAAAGGCGCGGGTCACGCGGCGAACTTCATCCACGGAGAGAAAGCCGTTGTTGCTGACGCCGCCCGGCTTGTAGCCGTCCGGCAGGCAGTAGGTGCAACGAAAGTTGCAAACGTCTGTGATAGACAGGCGCAGGTAGTAGAACTTGCGCGCAAACGCGTCGGTAAGTTGTGTGGCCATGTACACCTTTCCAAGTATGGGAGGCACAGTCATTTCTTCCTGTACCCTGGTGACTTTCGTCACGGCCGGGGCGCCATATCCGCAGACACAGGCGCCAGGGCTAGAGTGTAGCTTCCGTTTTATGAGAAGCGGGTTATGCCGATAGTAGCGCGTTCAGGCCGCTTTCGCCATTCTCCACTTTCGCTATATAAACCCATACATAGCGACATTATCGTGCAATTTCACTACAGGATACGCAAAACTCGCGCTTTTACTTTGATATGTGTCATTCTGCGGCAGTCCGCGCATCGTCATTTAGGGGTAGTTAGGCTAAGATTTGGCTGTTCATCTGATAAGGAATGGTATGCGCAACCGCACTTTTGCCGATCTCGATCGCGTCGTCGCCCTCGGCGGCGGCCACGGCCTGGGCCGGGTGATGTCTTCGCTGGCCCCGCTCGGTTCGCGGCTCACCGGCATAGTCACCACCACCGACAACGGCGGCTCCACCGGGCGCATTCGCCGCTCGGAAGGCGGTATTGCCTGGGGCGATACCCGCAACTGTCTTAACCAGCTGATCGCCGAGCCGAGCGTGGCATCGGCGATGTTTGAGTACCGTTTTAGCGGTAACGGCGAGCTTTCCGGGCATAACCTCGGAAACTTAATGCTGAAGGCGCTGGATCACCTGAGCGTGCGCCCCCTGGAGGCGATCAATTTAATCAGAAATCTGCTGAAAATCGATGCCGCCCTGATTCCGATGTCGGAAGTGCCGGTGGATCTGATGGCCATTGATGACGAGGGCCACGAAGTGCACGGCGAGGTTAATATTGACCGACTCGCGGTGCCGCCGAAAACGCTGATGCTGACGCCGACGGTACCCGCCACCCGCGAAGGGGTGCAGGCGATCGGCGAAGCGGATCTGATCCTTATCGGCCCCGGCAGTTTCTACACCAGCCTGATGCCTATTCTGCTGCTGCCGGAGCTGGCGCAGGCCCTGCGCCGCACGCCGGCGCCGATGGTCTATATCGCCAATCTTGGCCGCGAGCTGAGTCCCGCCGCCGCCGGCCTGACCCTGCGCGATAAAATCGGCATCATGGAGCACTACATTGGTAAACCGGTGATCGACGCCCTGCTGGTGGGCCCGAAAGAGGACGTCAGCGGCCTGGAGGAGAGGCTGGTCATTCAGACGCCGCTGGAGGCCAGCGACATCCCCTACCGCCACGATCGCCGACTGCTGCGCGAGGCGCTGGAGCGGGCGATACAAATTCCCGGCTGAACGAATCTTAATTTCTTAAGGTTATCTTAAAGTTTTAGCGCGACTATCAAAAACCTTTTTACACGGACGCCCGACGATGTCTCTTACGCACCTGCGTCGCCCTGTTCTGGGGCAGCTCGCCTTTATAATGCTCTTTGCCCTTTATATCGCCCTGGCCCTCAATCTGCACTTTTATCGCCAGGCTTTTGCCCTTCTGCCGGTGAACTCCCTGCACACTGCCCTGGTGTTCGCTACCCTGCCGCTGGTGGCATTCTGCGTTATTAATATCGTGCTCACCCTGGCCTCCTTTTTATGGCTCGAGCGTCCGGTCATCACGCTGATGATACTGGCGAGCGCCGCCGCCCAGTTCTTTATGATCGCCTACGGCGTGGTGATAGACCGATCGATGATTGACAATATCGTCGATACAACCCCGGCTGAAACCCTGGCGCTGCTCTCGCCCCGGCTGATAGCGACCCTGCTGCTGAGCGGCCTGCTGCCGGCGATGCTGGCGTGGTGGCTGCGCATCCGGGGGCCGCGCCTGAACCTGCGCAGCGTTCTGTGGCGCGCGGGGAGCATCGTCGTGTCCGGGCTGCTGATTGTCCTGGTCGCATTACTGTTCTATAAAGACTATGCCTCGCTGTTTCGCAACAACAAGGAGCTGGTGAAGTCGCTCAATCCCTCCAACAGCATCGTAGCCGTTAACTCCTGGTACGTGCACAACCGGCTGAATAACCTGCCGCTGGTGCGCATCGGTCTCGACGCCGCGCAGCGGCCGCAGATGAAGGCCGGTCCCCGCCACAATCTGACCATCGTGGTGCTGGGGGAAACCTCGCGGGCGGAGAATTTCTCGCTGGGAGGCTACGGGCGCGATACCAATCCCCGCCTGGCAAAAGATGACGTGGTCTACTTCCCGAAAACCACCTCCTGCGGTACCTCGACGGCGGTGTCGGTGCCCTGCATGTTCTCAAATATGCCGCGGGAGCACTACAACGCGGGGCTTGCCCACCACCAGGAAGGGGTGCTGGATGTTATTCAGCGCGCCGGGATACAGGTGCTGTGGAATGAAAACGACGGCGGCTGCAAGGGCGCCTGCGACCGGGTGCCCCACCAGGATATGACCCAACTGGATCTGCCCGGCCAGTGCATCGACGGCGAATGCGATGACGCCGTGCTGTTCCACGGCCTGGAGGCGTATATTGACGGGCTGAAGGGCGACGGTATCATCGTCCTGCACACCATCGGCAGCCACGGCCCGACCTACTATCGCCGCTACCCGGCAAACCTGCGCACCTTCACCCCCACCTGCGACAGCAATGAGATCCAGACCTGTTCCCGGCAGGCGCTGGTCAATACCTACGACAACACCATCGTTAATGTCGATTATATTGTCGACAGGGCGATTAAGCTGCTGGAGGCGAAGCAGGACAGATTTACCACCAGCCTGGTCTATCTTTCCGACCACGGCGAGTCGCTGGGAGAGAACGGCGTTTATCTCCACGGGCTGCCGTGGTCAATCGCGCCGGAGCAGCAGACGCACGTCCCGCTGCTTATCTGGCTGTCGGAGGATTATCGCAACCGCTACGGAATCGATTATCGCTGCCTCAAGGCTCAGGCGCAGAATAACGCCGTCTCTCAGGATAATCTGTTCTCAACGCTGCTGGGGCTGACCGGAGTGAGCACCCGGGAGTATCATCAGCAGGATGACATTTTGACGTCATGCCGGAGGGATGAGTAAATGAAAATACTGGTGGTGGAAGATGATGCCCTGCTGCGCCAGGGTCTGACGCTGGCGATGCAGGCGGAAGGCTACGTCTGCGACGGCGTGGCAACCGCCCGGGAAGCGGCGCTTTCGCTGGCCGGCGGCCTCTACAGCCTGATGGTGCTGGATCTCGGCCTGCCTGACGAGGACGGCCTGCACTTCCTGCAGCGCCTGCGCCGGGAAAAGCAGAGCCTGCCGGTACTGATCCTCACCGCCCGGGACACGGTCAGCGACCGCATCGCCGGGCTGGATACCGGCGCGGACGACTATCTGATCAAGCCCTTCGCGCTGGAGGAGCTCAATGCCCGGGTGCGCGCCCTGATGCGCCGCCATCACAATCGGGGCGATAGCGAGATAACCGTCGATAATCTGCGCCTCAACCTCACCCGGCGCCAGGTGTGGCTCGACGCCGAGCCGCTCGATCTGACGCCGAAGGAGTATGCCCTCCTCTCGCGGCTGATGGCCAAGGCGGGCAGTCCGGTACACCGCGAGATCCTGTTTAACGATATCTACAGCTGGGACAACGAGCCGGCGACTAATTCGCTGGAAGTCCACATCCATAATCTGCGCGAGAAAGTCGGCAAGGCGCGCATCCGCACGGTGCGCGGCTTCGGCTATCAGCTGCTGAAGCCCGGCGGACAGGCCGAATGAACCTGGTCTTCCGCCGCCTCAACTGGACCCTGCGCCGCCAGCTGCTGCTGACCATCGCCCTGATCCTTATCATCTGCCAGGTGGTCAGCGTGTTCTGGCTGTGGCACGAGAGCAAAGAGCAGATCCAGCTGCTGGTAGAGAGCGTGGTGGAGGGGCGCAACAACCACAACCACATCCGCCGGGAGGTGCACGAAGCCGTCGCCAGCCTGCTTATCCCCAGCCTGCTGATCGTTGGCCTGGCGCTGTGGCTCTGCCTGCAGGCGGTCAACCGTATTACCCGACCGCTGCTGACGCTGCAGCGCGAACTTGACGCCCGCACGCCCGATAACCTGCAGCCCATTGCGCTCGCCGGCTCGGTAAGCGAAGTTGATGCGGTCACCGGCGCTATCAACCATCTGGTAGAGCGGCTCAACCAGACTCTGGAGCGGGAGCGGCTGTTTACTGCCGACGTCGCCCACGAGCTGCGCACGCCGCTCGCCGGGCTGCGCCTACACCTTGAGCTGCTGGCAAAGACCCACAGCGTCGCCGTCGAGCCGCTGCTCCAGCGCCTCGATCAGATGACCCTCAGCCTTACCCAACTGCTGCAGCTCGCTCGCGTCGCCCAGTCATTTTCCGCCGGCAGCTACCAGCAGGTAGCGCTGGCGGAGAGCGTGGTCCAGCCGCTGCGCGAGGAGCTGGAGGCAATGCTGCGCCAGCGCGGGCAGACCCTGCTTCTGAAGGTATCGGAGCCGGAGACGCCCGTCGCCGGAGACGCTACGCTGCTGCGGGTGGTGCTGCGCAACCTGGTGGAAAACGCGCACCGCTACGCCCCGCCGGATTCGGTCATCACCGTCAGTACGGGCGCGGGAATTCTGGCCGTAGAGGACGAAGGGCCGGGGATTGACGAAGCAAAAAGCGGCGAGCTCAGCAAGGCGTTTGTACGGATGGACAGCGGCTACGGCGGCGTCGGGCTGGGGCTGAGTATCGTCACGCGCATCGCCCAGCTGCACGATGCGCAGCTATTCCTGCATAACCGCAGGCCGGGCCCCGGCCTGAAGGCGTGGATCCGCTTTCGCGCGCCCGAGGCGTAGCGCGGGGGATCAGTAGGTCAGTACCCAGGCGTGGAAGAAGGCCACGATGGTCAGAAAAGAGCAGACGATGGCCAGATACTGCATAACGCTTTGTTTGTTCATGAAACTCTCCTGATGTCATCAGCAGAGTATCGCAGGCAAACATTAACAGAATCTTAAGGCCGGGAGAGCGCGGTGAATGCCCGGCGGCGCTGCGCGAGACGCTTGAGTGATTTATTCAGATTCAGCGCAAAACCTGTCAACTCAGAAAGGGTGTGCTGTGGCGGTTACCCCACTTTGCTTTGCATTTAATGGTTAAATCCGCCCTCCCCGCCAAAAATTGCGCTAATACATATTATAAACTCTGTTATTAATAGTCTATCTTCTATTATCAATATATTTATAAGATAACTAAGATAAATGGTCTAAAACACCATCCTATAACTAATAATAATGTACTATCCGCACGCCCCACAATATGCGACATGACTTAAAAACTGATCGTTTAAATCAATTAAATCTATACAGATTGATTGATTTAAATTAAAAAAAACACATCATATAACTTAACAAAAAAGCATCAAATTATTTACTTTGTATATTTATCAACATAAAGGAGATAACTAACTAATTGTTATGTCAACATTTAACATAATTGACTAGCCACTAAAAATGACTTGTTTATATTTATGTAAACTTATATAATTATTTTTTCCTAGCCATCACACTGTTAATTTTAAATTTAAGCCAGACATACGATCTCCTCGTATGTTGTCAACCATTCCCACTGAATGTTATCATTGACCTGTTGATAGGTATCTCATCACTTATTTTCAATTTTGAGTTACCGACTATATTCAGTCAGTAACAAGAAAATCTAATGAATACTGATCTCTCCTGAACATAATTAGTATGACCATAACGTTGACGACAGCGCTCTATCTGTCATCTGTTTAAAAAAAGGGACTTACAATGCATTTTAAAAATCAGCTTCTGGCTTCGACTATCATGATAATGTTTGGCAACACTATCGCTAATGCTGCGGATGGCACTATTACATTTAATGGAACGGTAACAGACTCAGCCTGCTCTGCGACCACATCCGTGATGGCTGATAAACTTGAATCTGGTCCATCTGTTTCAGCTACGTTAACCTTACCTCCCGTCACAGCAGCAACACTAAGCGCTAAAGCAGGGACCTACGTAGGTCAGACGCCGTTTTCTATTCTGTTAACCGGATGTGAAGCTGTAGCGGGGCTAAACAATGTACGGGTATTATTTACAACTGCCAGTTCGCCGTCTAATGATGCAAATGTAATGGCTAATATCGCAATGACATCTCCAGCATCCGATGTTGCGATTGCGATAATGCGCGAGGATGGCACTACACAAGTGGATCTTAACGGCGGAACCAATGTTGATCCGGGAACCGCTTTACCAGAATCAGAGGGACCAATTACTCTGAACTACAAGGCTGCGTATAAATCCCTTTCAACTAACGTACAACCAGGTAATATCACTGGGGTGGCCGACTTCGTTATATCCTATTTTTGATAGTTAATGCTAATTGCGGCGGTCGACTCTCTGCCGCAAATCACCAAATACTAATGGAATGGTAATGTTCAGTGTTATTATAGCCGATAGGATCGGGCTAATCATTATTATAGCCTCAGCATTATTTCTATTCTCTGAGAAATTATGCGCTGAGGAAAACGATAGTGAGTTTGAGAGTATTTTCCTACGTAAAGATAAAAAGGGAGCCTCACCAGATATATTTCGCTATACAAACGCTCTTACCCCTGGTCTAAAGCGCGTTGAAATCATTGTTAATAACCGCACTGCCGACATTTACAATGTTAATTTTGTTGTTAGCGAGCAACAGCAACGGGTAATCCCGTGCCTTCATCGTCGCTTACTTAACGATATTGGAATCAAAACCGAGCTTTATAAAGACTGGCTGACTTCGGTTAAGAAAGATGATGTATCAGGAATTACCGTTTGTGATGTACTTGAACAACGCATCCCTGCGGCACAAATATCATATGACGATGCTCATCAGCAGCTGCGAATCACCGTTCCACAGGAAGCGGTGAACTACCAGCGCTTTCAAGTAATTGCCCCCAATGAGTGGAATGATGGAACGCCTTCTCTGAGAACCTCTTACAGCAGCTATTTTTACCATACGCAACATAAGGCGTCTCACCACAATAATAGCGGCCGCAATACTAATAACAGTGCATTTTTAAGCCTTAACAGCACGGCAAGTATGGGCCCTTGGCGGCTTTACAGCTTTGATACATTCAATAAAAATGCACAGGGTGGCTGGAAAAAGAATCACGACCGACTTTATGTCGAGAGCAATATTGCGGCACTGAGAACAAGAGTATCTGCCGGGGATATCTATACCTATACGCCCAGCAACATTATGGGAGTGCTCCCGCTACGCGGCATCACGATGCGTACCAATGAACGTATGACGCTGGAATCCCAGTTTACCTATGCCCCGGTGATAAGAGGGACTGCGCGCACCAATGCCCGCCTCATCGTACGACAGCTTGGCCACATCATTTACAGCCGAACTCTTACTCCCGGTCCGTTCGCCATTGATGATATCTACTCAGGGCAAACAGGAGCCGATCTGGAGGTGACCGTTGAAGAAGCCGACGGTAGCGAGCAAAAATTCACCGTACCATATACTTCATTACCCAATATGATTCGTCCGGGCGCGATGCGCTATAGTTTCTCAGCTGGGGAGTACCGCAATAGCAGCAATATCGATAGCACAATCATCGGTGCCTTAAGCTTTGAGCGGGGTTTCGAGAGATTTACATTTAATGCTAGCGGACTCGGCTCACAACACTACCAGTCACTGGCAGTTGGTTCTGCCTGGAGCGCAGGAAAAATTGGCGCATTTTCGCTGGATGCCGCACAAGCGCATTACATTTACAAACCAACAGCCAGTAATAGCAACAAAAAGAGTCAGGACGGAACAGCACTACGAATGTTGTATGCCAGACAATTTGATGACACTAATACAGGATTAAGGATCCTTGGCTATCAGTATCGCTCACAACACTTTCTTTCATTTTCCGAATTTAACAGACGCAACAATCATCGGGAAATCACTAGTGATTACATTGACGAGTATATATTGACGAATAAGCGCCGCCGTAGTCGGATTGAACTAAATGTTAATCAAGGAATGAATCAATATGGTAATTTTTATATCTCACTGAGTCAGGAGCGCTATTACGACTCAAAAAATAAAAATACTTCAACTGCAGCTGGATATGGATTCATGCTAGGTAAAAATAGCGTAAACATGCTCTACAGATATAGCAAAAATGGATATGGAAGTAATGAAAACTCATTTAGTTTGGGGGTCAATATTCCTCTGACCTGGGGCGAGCGGCAGCGTAACAGTAACGCAATAAATTATAATTTGATACACAGTGCATCTGGCGGCTACAGCCAGTCCGCCGGATTCTCTGGTAGCCAGCAGGGGAGCCCACTGTCGTATAACCTGAACGTACAAAAAGATAATAAAGAGCGATTTACGGAAGCAGCTTCTCTGAGCTATGACTCAGATGTTGCGATGTTGAACACATCAATTAGTCACAGTAAATTTTCAAATCAATTTTCTGCCGGAGTTATGGGCGGGCTGGTGCTTTACAAAGGCGGCCCCATTTTAGCTCCCCGAATGGGAGACACTATTGCTATCGTAGAAACACCCGGTGCTGCAGGCATAAGCATACAAGGTAGTGGTAACAAAACCGATCGCTGGGGACGTGCCATCGTGAACTACCTCACCCCCTATCGCTACAACACTGTAAGTCTGGACACGGTCGACACACCTAAAGTTGAGCTTAAAGAGTCCAGTCATAAAGTCGTCCCCACAGAAGGTGCGGCGGTATTGCTGCGCTATTCGACCCGCGTCGGAAGACGCGCAATAGTCACGATTAACAGTCCATATGATGTGCCCATCGGGGCCAGCGTACATATCGCCGGAGAGCACGAAGAAGCCGGTATCGTAGGAAATAATGGCCTGACCTATCTGACTGGCCTGGATGCCAGCCGCGATGAAACGCTGGTTGTCTCCTGGGGTCAGAAGTCCCGGTGTCAGTTCACGCTTCCCAAATTATCGGAAAGCCAACTGGAGAGTTCATGGTATATAAGGACTGCCGTAGAGTGTCGCTAGACAAATAAATAAATCAAAAAATCCATATTTCATATAATCCAAAGGAAATGAAAACATGTTTTCAATAATCACAAAGGAATGTAAGCCAACGAAGCTCATTATCTTTATCCTGGCAGCGATAATGTTTTCATCAAACGCCTGGAGTGCCGTCCGCCCCAAATTAACACGCGTGGTAGCATATGCAGAAAATAAAGAAACGTCGGTTGATATTATTAATGAAAGTACGGAAAACTACCTCATTCAGTCATGGCTTGAAGATACCAAAGGCAATGAGGACTCTTTACCTCTGGTGCTGACACCACCCATGATGAAAATTGGTGCCAGGCAGGAGGGTAAGCTGCGGCTGGTGGTGTTACCTATAGATCTCCCTCAAGACCGGGAATCGGTCTACTGGCTATCAATACAGGAAATCCCACCAAAAGCAAAAAATAATGCAGCAAATAAACTTGTCATAGCTATACGCAGTAGGTTGAAAGTGTTTGTACGTCCGCAAGGGCTCAATGGCGCTGATGCGGCAAAGGCCATAAAAATGCTTAAATGGACAGTTGAGCGCAATGGGAAAAATGTTTGGCTTAAAGTCAGGAATCCCACTCCATACCATGTTAGCTTCGGCAAACTGGAGCTAAAAAATAGTGGTCAAAAAAGTATCACTCTTAATGATAAGACGGAAATGGCTGCGCCAATGAGCACTCAGAAGTACTTGGTACCTGTGAGTCTGCAAGGTAAATCGGCCACTCTTACCTATAGTGCAGTCAACGATTACGGCGGTGAAACAGAAGTTCTGACAACTGAGGTTAACCTATGAAAAGCAGACTGTCGACGATTGCGCTT
The DNA here is from genome assembly GCF_001598855.1 of Pluralibacter gergoviae ATCC 33028 = NBRC 105706. GTDB lineage: Bacteria > Pseudomonadota > Gammaproteobacteria > Enterobacterales > Enterobacteriaceae > Pluralibacter > Pluralibacter gergoviae. The sequence continues at coordinate 81,312 of NZ_BCZS01000015.1, forward strand.
GCGGTAATAATCAGCGCATGGAGTCAGTACATTCCGGCTGTCACAGTGAATACAAACTCATATCCTCAATGGCCTGATGGTTCATCAGCTCAAGGTGGCTGTTCTATTGATTTTACGGGTTACAGAAATCTGTCTTTGAAAAAGACGCTGATAGCCGATAATCAACTGCCTGATAATTCAGTCTTGTATGATTTAGGTACTATGTTACAGGTATCGCAAACCTGTCAAACCAACACGTATTCAACATCCAGTTTATTTACAACTGGAGGCCCAAGCATTCTGATTTCTCTTCGCGGATTTACTGGCGAATATTTCTCAACTAATAACCCTGGGGTTTATCTAAAATTATATATAAAAGCTAACATTGGCAATTGCCAATCAGCCCTATCTACCAGACCACTAACTCGTCTACAAACCATCACTGAAGAGGATGTCAAAAGCGATATTGAATACCCAGCATCTACCCTACACAATAATTTCAACACCCTTGCAAATTTCGCACCCTATATTTCAACAGGCTCTACTTACGACTATAGCTATAAAGACAGCTGCCATAGAATTGTATATTCTTTACGTGGGGAGCTTATCAAAATAGGTAATATCTTGCCTTCAGAGGCGCTTTCTCTGGAAAATAAAGGCAGTCTTCATTATGAGTTCCGGCACTCTGACTATGCAGAGTCTGGAGAATCGCCTTATACTTTGCTCAATTCCGGCGTATTAGATATCGGCTCGCTATTTGGTTCAGGAGGCATTACGCTGGTTGCCCCTGCCTGCCGCTTAAGGGGCGCAACTGATTATGCTATCAATTTAGGGCTGTGGAATAGTGGCAATAAGAATGAACACCCAAATAGCTTTCCCACCTATGGTCAGGAGGAGCTTATTGATCTCAGACTGGAGTGTTCAGGTAAAGTAAACAATGTTAACTTCAGTTTTCAGGATACTGGTAACGCCCCGTTGACAAATAATAACATCAGTGTTTACGATAACCTCGAAGGAAGTAAAATAGATGGACTTGAAATTGAAATGAGCTACAACGGTAGCCGTATAAATGTAAATAGCCCAAGCGAAAGCCCTGACACTTATAAAACGAATACAGGATCGCATGGCACAACTAACCCTTCTGATGAGAGTTTTAACAGTCAATCCGTAGCCAGATTTGGTGCGCGTTTTGTTCAACGCAGCACAATCACCCGCGATGGAACTAATTACGCAGGCCCGGTAACAGGAAAAGTAAATATGTTTGTAACCTACTATTAATATATTTGCAGTAAGAAAAGTGGACGGTTCTACTGCGGGCCCGGGGAGTGATAAGTCGAAAAGCGGCAAGCTCAGTAAGGCATTTTTGCGGATGAACGGCGTCAGCCAGGGGCGGAATATCGCCACGCGGAGCGGCCTGCTACACGACGCGCAGTTGTTCCTGCACAACCGCAGGCCGGGGGCCAGGTCTAAAGGCGTGGTCAGCTCCCGCGCGCCGGAGCCGTAGTGCGGAGTATCAGTAGCTCAGCCCCCTGGCGTGGCGGAAGGCGACAATGATCAAAAAAGCGCCGGCAACGGCCAAATACTGATGAGCGTTTTGCTTATTCATGGAACTCTCGTGATTCAATCAGCAGAGTTTCACAGGTAAAAATTAACAGAATCTTAAGGCCGGGAGAGCGCGGTGAATGCCCGACGGCGCTGCGCTGCGCGGGCCTACGGAAGAGATCAATCCAGCTGTAGGTCGGGCAAGCGCAGCGCAGCCCGACGGAGGGCGGCGCCAGGGCCCGGCCGGATAAGCGGCCACATTGGCGATTACGATGCGGCAATAAACAGCTGCCGCAGCTGCTGCAGCTGGTCGCGCACCTGCGCCGCCTCCTCGAATTCGAGATCGCGGGCGTGCTGCATCATCTGCGCTTCGAGCGCGTGGATCTTCTGCTCCAGCGCCTTTGGCGTCAGCCCCAGCTCGGCGGCCTCTGACTGCCCGGTAGACTTCGACCTGCCGCGTCCTTTGGCCCTGGTCTTCGCCAGCCCCTCGCCCAGCGCGAGGATATCGACCACCTTCTTATTCAGCCCCTGCGGCACGATGCCGTGCTCTTCGTTGTAGGCCTGCTGCTTCTCGCGGCGGCGCTCGGTTTCGCCGATGGCCTTCGCCATCGACGGGGTGATTTTATCGCCGTAAAGGATAGCCTTGCCGTTGACGTTGCGCGCCGCGCGGCCGATGGTCTGGATAAGCGATCGCTCGGAGCGCAGGAAGCCCTCTTTGTCGGCATCCAGAATCGCCACCAGCGAGACTTCCGGCATGTCGAGGCCCTCCCGAAGCAGGTTGATGCCCACCAGCACGTCGAACTCGCCGAGGCGCAGATCGCGGATGATCTCCATGCGCTCGACGGTATCGATATCCGAGTGCAGGTAGCGCACCCGTTCGCCGTGCTCTTCCAGGTATTCGGTGAGATCTTCCGCCATCCGTTTAGTGAGCGTGGTCACCAGCACGCGCTCGTTAATCTGCGCCCTGGCGCGGATCTCGGAGAGCAGATCGTCCACCTGGGTCGCCACCGGGCGCACTTCGATAATCGGGTCAAGCAGACCCGTCGGGCGCACCACCTGATCGACGACTTCATCGCCGGACTTCTCCAGCTCGTAGTTGCCGGGCGTCGCCGAGACGTAGATGGTCTGCGGCGCCAGCGACTCAAACTCTTCAAACTTCAGCGGCCGGTTGTCGAGCGCCGACGGCAGGCGGAAGCCGTACTCCACCAGCGTCTCTTTGCGCGCCCGGTCGCCGCGATACATGCCGCCAATCTGCGGAATGGTGACGTGGGACTCGTCCACCACCAGCAGGCCGTCGGCGGGGAGATAGTCAAACAGGGTCGGCGGCGGCTCGCCGGGCCCGCGCCCGGAGAGATAGCGGGAGTAGTTTTCGATGCCGGAGCAGTAGCCCAGCTCATTCATCATCTCCAGGTCAAACTGGGTGCGCTGGGTCAGGCGCTGCTCTTCCAGCAGCTTGTTGTTGTCCATCAGCGTTTTGCGCCGCCCCACCAGCTCCTGTTTGATCTCCTCCATCGCCTGCAGGATACGCTCGCGCGGGGTGACGTAGTGGGTCTTAGGATAAACGGTAAAGCGCTGGATTGTGGACTCAACGTGGCCGGTCAGCGGATCAAACAGCGACAGCCGCTCCACCTCCTCGTCAAACAGCTCAACGCGCAGGGCGATGTCGTCGGACTCCGCCGGGAAGATGTCGATCACTTCGCCGCGTACCCGGAAGGTGCCGCGCTGGAAGGCCTGATCGTTGCGGGCGTACTGCAGCTCCGCCAGCCGCCGCAGGATCGAGCGCTGGTCAATCAGCATGCCGACCGTCAGGTGCAGCATCATCTTGAGATAGAGATCCGGATCGCCGAGACCGTAGATGGCGGACACCGAGGCGACCACGATAACGTCGCGCCGCTCAAGCAGCGCCTTTGTGGCCGACAGGCGCATCTGCTCGATGTGCTCGTTAACCGAGGCGTCTTTCTCGATAAAGGTATCCGAACTGGGGACGTAGGCCTCCGGCTGATAGTAGTCGTAGTAAGAGACGAAGTACTCCACCGCGTTTTCGGGGAAGAACTCTTTCATCTCGCCGTAGAGCTGCGCCGCCAGGGTTTTGTTCGGCGCCAGCACCATCGTCGGCCGCTGCAGGTCGGCAATGACGTTGGCGATAGTGAAGGTTTTCCCGGAACCGGTCACCCCGAGCAGCGTCTGATGGGCCAGACCATCCTCCAGCCCCTCTTCAAGACGCCGGATGGCATCGGGCTGATCGCCGGAGGGGCGGAAAGCGGAATGCAGTTTGAACGTTTTACTCATTGATGGTGATCCGGTCGGTGGGAAATGGCAGAGGATCAATTCTACTCGCCACAGCGGAATTTTCCAGCCATAAATACTGGATAAAAGAACAGTACCATGTTAGCGCGTTTGTGCTACCGCTTCGCTGACCGCAGCTTATCGGCGCAAGGGTGCCGCTGGCAGGCGAAAAACGCTGCCGGTTGTGGTTATCCCCAAAACTTTTCCTTTTTTAACATTGTCAAGAGACGTAATGAAAGTTTCGTGACCGTGGATGACACTTATCTTACAGCCATTGATTTTATCCAACGCATTGATAAATTTTAATAAAAATAAAAAGCCGCGTTTCGCACCAATTCAGGCGCAGGCCGCGTCTTCTCTCGCCTGTGACAGGTTTTCTAACTCTAATACACAAGGTTATCCACAGGAATAGTGGATAACTGTCTGTAGCCCATATCCCCTGCCCGTTAGTGAAAATCGTGGGGGTATTGAAATTGGCGACGTAAAAAATTTTTATCGCTGTTTTTTGATTTTTATCAGCTAACGACGTGCGGCAATTTGGCGTGATTTCATTCACGTTTTAGTTACAAATTTGCACCACCAGCAGACGTCCCCGGCACTGCCGAAGTGCAATCCTGCCCCAGTCGCGGCCTGCGGCCGGCGATCCTGCACCGTAAATGACAGGGAATCCGCGAAAAACCGCTTTTTGGCGATATATCTCCCACATGGCAAGAGATTTGCAGAATCTTATCGCCGCTGACGGCCTGTCCGGAGGAGATGACGATGTTAAGTTTGCACGCAGTAAACCACTACTATGGAAGTCAGCATATTCTGTGGAACGTAAACCTTGAGCTACAGCCCGGGGCCTGCACCAGCGTGATGGGGCTCCCCGGCATGGGGAAAACCACGCTGGTCAACTGCATTACCGGCTACCAGGCCATTGAGAGCGGCAGCATCTGCTGGCAGCTGCCGGGCGGCGCGGCGCAAAGTCTGCTGGACCTCACGCCCCCGCTGCGGGCGGCGATGGGCATCGGCTACGTGCCGCAGGACAAGCGGATTTTTTCCCAGATGACGGTGGAGGAGAATCTGCAGATAGCCATGCTGGCGGGAAGCCCCGTGCAGTACGCCGTCAGCAGCGATATCTATGACCTGCTGCCGGCGCTGTACGCCGTGCGCCAGGTGAAGGGGGCCGCGCTATCTGAAGAGGAGCAGTATCAGCTGGCGCTGGCCAGGGCGCTGGTGACCGGTCCGAAGCTGCTGATCCTCGACGAACCGACGCGCGGCATGGAGCAGAGCGTGATGCACAGGCTGGGGGAGTTTATTCTGCGCCTGAAGAGCGACCTGGGGCTGACGGTGCTGCTGGCCGAGCAGCACCTGTCGTTTATCCGCAGCGTGGCGGACCGCTTCTGCCTGCTGCACCGGGGCCGCAGCGTCGCGCAGGGCTGCATCAGCCAGCTCAATCACAGCATGCTGGAGGATTTTATGCCGCAGGCGCCAGCGCGCTGAGGTCGAGCCAGCGGCCGGTTTCTGCCGCCTCCGGCGCCTGCGTCAGCCAGGGGATCTCCCCGAGGCAAGGGGCGGGCAGCATCTGGCCGAGCGTCGCCAGATACTCCGCGTGCCGCCTGCCCGGAGGCACCACGTCGTTGGCGATCCACCCCGCCAGCGGCAGCCCGGCCTGGCGCACCGCCTGCGCGGTGAGTACCGCGTGATTGATGCAGCCCAGCTTGACGCCCACCACCAGAATCACCGGCAGCCGCTCCGCCTGCACCCAGTCGGCGAACGTCAGGCCCTCTGACAGCGGCGTAAACCAGCCTCCGGCCCCCTCGGTCAGCACCCAGTCCGCCTGCTGCGTCAGGGCGCGCAGGCCCTCGGACATCACCCGTCCCTCAATCGGCCTGCCCTCTTCCGCGCTGACGATGTGCGGCGACGTCGGTTCGGCGAAGGTGTAGGGATTAACGGCCTCGTAGGGCAGCGCCACGCTGGCGGTGCGCTGCAGGGCGAGGGCATCGCCGTTGCGCAGGCCGTCAGCGGTCATTTCACTGCCGGAGGCCACCGGCTTGTAGCCTGCCGTGCGCAGGCCGAGGCGATTTGCCGCCTGCAGCAGCGCGCAGCTGGCGACGGTTTTACCGACTTCGGTGTCGGTGCCGGTGACAAAATAGCGTTCAGTCACGATAAATGACTCCTGTAAAAATGTGGTACGTCAGCGCACAGCGCCCCGCCTGCTTCGGCCACGCCAGCTGCAGCTCGCGCAGCCTGCCCCGGGTCAGGGTGCGGGCGGGACGTCCGTCGATCAGATGGGTGGCGCCAATGCCCTTCAGCGAGCGCATGGCGCTCAGGGCGTCATCAAAGGTCACGGTGAACCGGTGCAGCTGTCCGCGGGCCCGCAGGCCCGCCAGCGCCCGGTTAATCTCCCGCTGGGGGAGAAAGCGGTTGCCGTGGCGATCGCCGTCTACCGCCCGCCACGCCTGATGCAGCTCCGGCAGCGAATCCGCCTCCAGGGTGCTGAAGGCGACAATCCCGCCCGGGCGCACCACCCGGCACAGCTCGCCGAGGGCGTCCGGCAGCGAGGCGCACCACTGCACCGCCAGGTTGCTCCAGGCGAGATCGAACTGCGCCTCCGCCAGAGGCAGCGCCTCAATATCGCCTTCGACGTAGCGGTCGGCCGCGCCGAGTTCGCGGGCGCGGTCCAGCATCTGCGCGGAGAGATCGAGCGCCGTTACCCGGCTTCCCGCCCCGCGCCAGAAGCGGCTCATGCTGCCCGGACCGCAGCCCGCGTCCAGCACCTCGCCAAAACGCCGCGCCGGCAGGGCGGCCAGCAGCGCCGAGGCGCTCCTGCGCTGCAGGGCATCGTGCTGATGGTACGCCGCGGCGGCCCGGCCAAAAGCCGCCGCCACCGCCGCTTTATTCACCGGCGGCATGCAGCACCTCCAGCAGCCTGTCGATATCCTGCGCCTCGTGGGCGGCGGTCAAGGTGATGCGCAGCCGCGCGGTGCCGGCAGGCACCGTCGGCGGGCGGATCGCCGTCAGCCAGCAGCCCCGGGCCCGCAGCTGCTCCGCGAGCGCCAGCGCCCGGCCGTTGTCGCCGACGATCAGCGGCTGGATGGCGCTCTCAGATCCGGTCAGTTTCAGGCCAAGCTGGCTCGCCCCGTCGCGAAAGCGCGCAATATGCTGGCGCAGCGCGCGGCGGCGCGCCTCGCCCTCGTCGCCGCAGATAAGCGTCAGGGCGCGGCTGAGGGCCACCGCCTGGGCGGGCGGCATGCTGGTGCTGTAGATCAGATGGCGGGCGTACTGCAGCAGGTAGTCGGCGAGCGCGTCGCTGCACAGCACCGCCGCGCCGCTGACGCCGAACGCCTTGCCAAAGGTCACCACCAGCAGATCGGGCTTAATCCCCTGCTGCCAGCAGCTTCCCCGCCCCTCCTCACCGCTGACGCCAATGCCGTGGGCATCATCAACCAGCAGATACGCGCCCGCGCCGCGGGCCGCGTCGGCAATCGCCGCCAGCGGCGCGCCGTCGCCGTCCATGCTGAAGACGCCTTCGGTGACCGCCAGCTGCTGGCCGGAGACGGGCCGGGCCAGCAGCTGCGTCAGGTGCGCGGTATCGTTGTGGACGAAGCGCCGGAGCTGCGCCGGGCTGTGGCTGGCGGCCTCCAGCAGCGAGGCGTGGCTGAGGCGGTCGGCGACGATGCGGTCGGAGTCGGTCATCAGGGCGGCAATCACCGCCTGATTGGCGGCAAAGCCGGAGATGAACAGCAGCGCCCGCGGGTAGCCCAGCCAGTCGGCGAGCTGCTGCTCGAACTGCTCGTGAGCCTCGCTGTAGCCGGTGACGTGCCCGGAGCCGCCGCTGCCGACGCCGTAGCGCGCCGCCCCCTCCTGCCAGGCGGCAATCAGCTGCGGGTGCTGGCTGAGGCCGAGGTAGTCATTGCTGGAGAAGTTGAGCCAGCGCCGTTCGCCCTGCGCCAGCCAGCGCCCCACGCCCTGGCTCAGCGGCCGCCGGCGGCGAAAGGTATCGCTGGCCAGGCGCTGCGCCAGGGCCGCCTCGATACGCGCCTGCCAGCTCATATCACCGCCGCGTTGTAGTAGGCGTCAGTATCGGGAGTCTGCAGCGCCTGCTCCAGCCGCTGCTGCTGCTCGATATCGCCGCTCAGCACCTCGGTTTGCTGCGGGTTCAGACCCAGCTTGCGGAACAGCAGCAGGTCTTTATCCTCCTCCGGGTTCGGCGTGGTCAGCAGCTTGCAGCCGTAGAAAATCGAGTTGGCCCCGGCCATAAAGCACATCGCCTGGGTCTGCTCGTTCATCTTCTCGCGGCCGGCGGAGAGGCGCACGTGGGAGGACGGCATCATGATGCGCGCCACGGCGATGGTGCGGATAAAGTCGAACGGATCGACGTCCTCATTGTTCTCCATCGGCGTGCCCTTGACCTTCACCAGCATGTTGATGGGCACGCTCTCCGGCGGCGTCGGCAGGTTCGCCAGCTGCAGCAGCAGTCCGGCGCGGTCCTTGACGGTCTCCCCCAGACCGACAATGCCGCCCGAGCAGACTTTGATCCCGGCGTCGCGCACTTTATCGAGGGTGTCGAGACGCTCCTGATAGGTGCGGGTAGTAATGATGTTGCCGTAGAACTCCGGGGAGGTATCGAGGTTGTGGTTGTAGTAGTCCAGCCCCGCCGCGCCGAGGCGCTTCGCCTGGGATTCAGACAGCGTGCCGAGGGTCATGCAGGCCTCGAGGCCCATCGCCTTGACGCCCTGCACCATCTGCTCCAGGTAGGGCATATCGCGCTCGTGGGGATTTTTCCAGGCCGCGCCCATGCAGAAGCGGGTTGACCCGGCGTTCTTCGCCTTGCGGGCGGAGTCGAGCACCTGCTCCACCTCCATCAGCCGCTCCGCTTCCAGCCCGGTTTTATAGCGGGCGCTCTGGGGGCAGTATTTACAGTCTTCCGGACAGGCGCCGGTTTTTATCGACAGCAGGGTGCTGACCTGCACCTGGCGCGGGTCGAAATGCTGGCGGTGAACCTGCTGCGCCTCAAACAGCAGTTCCAGCAGCGGCTTATTAAAGAGTTCAGTAACCTGCGACATTGTCCAGCGGGCGCGGTGAGCCATCGGCATCTCCAAAGGGGTTCAGTTGTTTCTCGGGTTCGTGTAGGATCGTAAACCTAAATCTTTTCAAATTGGTTTACAAGTCGATTATGACCCCGGACGATCTCGCTTTTGACCGCCAGCATATCTGGCATCCCTACACATCGATGACCTCTCCCCTGCCGGTTTACCCGGTGGTGGCCGCCCGCGGCTGCGAGCTGGAACTGGCCTCCGGCGAGCGGCTGGTTGACGGCATGTCGTCGTGGTGGGCCGCCATTCACGGCTACAACCACCCGCGCCTCAATGCGGCGATGCAGGGGCAGATAGCGCAGATGTCGCACGTGATGTTCGGCGGCATTACCCATCCCGCCGCCGTGGCCCTGTGCCGCAGGCTGGTGGCGATGACGCCGCAGGCGCTGGAGTGCGTCTTTTTCGCCGACTCCGGCTCGGTGGCGGTAGAAGTGGCGATGAAGATGGCGCTGCAGTACTGGCACGCCAGGGGCGAGCCGCGCCAGCGCTTTCTTACCTTCCGCAACGGCTATCACGGCGATACCTTCGGGGCGATGTCGGTCTGCGATCCGGACAACTCGATGCACAGCCTGTGGCAGGGCTATCTGCCGGAGCATCTCTTCGCTCCCGCCCCGCAGAGCCGCTTCGGCGGCGAGTGGGACGAGCGCGATATCGTGCCCTTTGCCCGCCTGATGGCCGCCCACCGGAGCGAAATTGCGGCGGTGATCCTTGAGCCCATCGTGCAGGGCGCGGGGGGCATGCGGATGTATCACCCCGAATGGCTGCAGCGCATCCGCCGGATGTGCGACCGGGAGGGCATTCTGCTGATCGCCGATGAAATCGCCACCGGCTTTGGCCGCACCGGTAAGCTGTTTGCCTGCGAGCATGCCGGGATCGCCCCGGACATACTTTGTCTGGGTAAAGCGCTGACCGGCGGCACCATGACGCTGTCGGCAACCCTCACTACCCGGCAGGTGGCAGAGACGATCAGCAACGGCGAGGCGGGCTGCTTTATGCACGGCCCGACCTTTATGGGCAACCCGCTGGCCTGCGCGGTAGCGGCAGAGAGCCTCGCCCTGCTGGAGAGCGGCGCCTGGCAGGCGCAGGTGGCGGCGATAGAGTCGCAGCTAAAAGCGGAGCTGGCGGAGGCGATACGCTCCCCGCAGGTGGCCGACGTGCGCATTCTCGGCGCCATTGGCGTGGTGGAGACGAAAGCGCCGGTCAACATGGCCCGGCTGCAGAAATTCTTTGTCGACCAGGGCGTGTGGATCCGCCCCTTCGGCAGGCTTATCTACCTGATGCCGCCCTACATTATCAGCCCTGAACAGCTGAGCCGCCTGACGCGGGCGGTGAACGCGGCGCTTAATGATGAGGCGCTTTTCAGCGCCTGACGCTACACTGTATCGTTATTTCTTTCGCATGGAGGTAGGTTAATGAAGTTAATCAGTCACGACTTTAACGATGGCGACAAGCTTCCCAATCGCCACGTGTTTAGCGGTATGGGCTACGACGGCGAGAATATCTCCCCGCATCTGGCCTGGGATGATGTGCCGCCGGGCACGAAGAGTTTTGTCGTCACCTGCTACGATCCCGATGCCCCGACCGGCTCCGGCTGGTGGCACTGGATCGTTGCCAATCTGCCCGCCGCAACCCGCGAGCTGGCCCAGGGCGCGGGCTCCGGCATCGCCTGGCTGCCGGACGGCGCCATTCAAACCCGCACCGACTTCGGCAAGGCGGGCTACGGCGGCGCGGCGCCGCCGAAGGGTGAAAGCCACCGCTATATCTTCACCGTACACGCTCTCGACGTTGACAGTATCGAAGTGGACGAAGGCGCCAGCGGCGCGATGGTGGGCTTTAACGTCCACTTTCACACCCTGGGCAGCGCGTCGGTGACGGCGATGTATATCTGATAAAGGACGAACAGCCCGCAGGGAGGCGGGCTGAAGCAAAGGAAGAGAAGTCTGACGCTTGGTTGGCGCAGTCGTTGCGAAAATATAAAAATATCAATACATTAATTATCCCCGCCGCTAATAACTTTCACTTCTTCTGCATAAAACCAGCCGACACGCACAATCTTTCATAAACTTATATGCGCGAATGATGTCATTCCCGGCAATGAATAAAGATAACGATAGCGGAACATTTGGGAATTATCTGAAGATTACATGTTATTGGCTTAATATAAGGAAAAGTAATGTCAGAGATATTTGGTGAATTGAACGGGGCACCAGCATGGGTGCCTGCGGTATTGCTCGTCACCCTCTCGCTAGCGGCAGGTTTCCTGATCAGATTCTTACTGCTGAGAGTCATCCGCTACTGGCAGAGCCGCGATCGCAAGCTGTTCAAATCTCTTGAACTGCACCTCCGTGGCTCCATGTTTTTGTTCATACCTTTGCTGTTAATCAATGTCGGAGTAAATTATATTAATATTGCTCCACGCTCGCTGCCGTTTATTACGACAACGCTAAATATATTTATCATTATGTCGCTGTGCTCCATTCTAATCAGAATGACCAACGTCGCCCAGGATATGCTCTTTATCCGCTATGATATCAATCTGTCAAATAACCTTCGCGCGCGTAAAATTCGCACTCAGATAATGTATGTCAAAAAGGTGGCGATTGTCCTGCTGGTATTTATCTGCCTGGTCCTGATTTTACTTAACTTTCCGGCTGTACGAAAATTTGGCACAACGATCCTTGCCGGCGCCGGCGTCGCGGGCATTATCATTGGTTTTGCGCTGCAGAAGTCGCTGGTTAACCTGTTTGCCGGCATACAGATCGCCTTTACCCAGCCGATTAAAATTGACGATGCGGTCGTGGTTGAAAACGAATGGGGCTGGATCGAAGAGATAAACCTGACTTACGTCGTGGTGCGCATCTGGGATCTGCGGCGGCTGGTGCTGCCGATTACCTACTTTACCGAAAACGCCTTCCAGAACTGGACGCGAAATAATGCGCAGATACTGGGTTCGGTATTTCTTTACCTCGATTACTCCATGCCGCTGGAGCCCCTGCGCGCGCATTTCGAAAAGGTCCTCAGTGAAACAAAACTCTGGGACGGTGAGGCGAAGGTCCTGCAGGTGACCGATACCTCTGAAAAAACCATGACCATCCGCCTCCTGATGACGGCGCAGAATTCGCCGACAGCCTGGGATTTACGCTGCTACGTGCGGGAGAAAATGATTGCGTATATCCAGCAAAACTATCCGCAGAGCCTGCCGCACGTCAGGGCGACGCTGGCGGAGTCGGCTGCAGAAAAACCGGTTGCGCAGAAATCATCGCCCAACGGCGATGGGGCATAGGTTGACGTGGAGCCAGGCGATGTGTTGCCGCAGTGCCCTCGTATCGCGGACACTGCGGCATTACCGATTCACGCATTACCTGCGTCAGGACTGCGATCCGTTAGCATCGAATGCACCGCCCTCCCCTCGCCTTATCCAGCCAAACCATACCCCCGCCAGCAGGCCAATCCACAACAGCCCGGCAATCAGCGCCATTCGGGTCTCCGCCATCATCCCCAGCACGGCAATCACCACGCCCATAAACAGCAGGGTCAGCAGCGGCACCGCCGGCCAGAACGGAACGGGAAACGCGATCTGTTTACGCTGCTGCGCGGTCAGGCCGCGGCGCATGGCAAAGTGTGAAAGCAGGATCATCACCCACACCCAGACGGTGGCAAAGGCCGCGAGGGAGGCGATCAGCACAAACACCCGCTCGGGCATCAGATAGTTGAGGACCACCGCCCCCAGCAGCGCAACGCCCATCACCACCACCGTCATCCACGGCACGCCGTTGCGGGCCAGGCGCTGAAAGCTTCTTGGCGCCAGCCCCTCACGGGACATGCCGTACATCATCCGCCCGGCGCCGAAGATATCGCTGTTGATCGCCGAAATGCTGGCGCTGATCACCACAATATTGAGCACCGTCGCCGCCGCCGGGATACCGAGGCCGTCGAAGATAATGACGAACGGGCTGCCCTGCTCGCCGAAGTGGTTCCACGGAAAGAGGGCCATCAGCACCGCCAGGGTGCAGACGTAAAAAAAGATGATGCGCAGCGGGATGGTATTGATCGCCTGCGGAATGGTTTTCTGCGGATCTTTTGCCTCGGCGGCGGTAACGCCGATGATCTCCACGCCGCCGAAGGCAAACATCACGATGCCAAGCGAAGCCAGTACCCCCTGCCAGCCGTGCGGGGCAAAGCCGCCGTGGCTCCACAGATTCGCCAGCCCCGTCGCCGGTAAGTGGTGCCCGAAGCCGAAGAAAATCACCCCGGCTCCCGCCAGCATCATGGCGACGATGGCCACCACCTTTATCAACGACAGCCAGAACTCCATCTCGCCGAAGACGCGGACGTGGCACAGGTTCATGGCGCCGATAAAAAAGATGATGCCGAGCACCCAGATCCACTGTGGCACGTCGGGATACCAGAGCCCCATGTAGATGCCGAAGGCGGTCACGTCGGCGAGCGCCACGATCACCATCTCGAAGGTATAGGTCCAGCCGGTGATGAATCCGGCCAGCGGCCCGAGGTACTCCCGGGCGTAGCTGCCAAAGGAGCCGGGAACCGGATTATGCACCGCCATCTCCCCGAGCGCGCGCATGACGATAAACACCGCCGCGCCGCCGATCAGATAGGCCAGCAGTACGGCGGGGCCGGCCGTTTTAATCGCCTCAGCGGAACCGTAGAACAGCCCCGTCCCGATGGCCGAACCGAGGGCGATAAAGCGGATGTGACGGGCGCTGAGCCCGGTCTTCAGGTGCGTGTTTTGTTGCGATGATGTGGAGTGAGGCATATGCAGGTGTCCTGATAATTATTATCTATAGCGGGTACACAAGACGACATACAGGCGTACGGAAAGGCCGGGGGAGCGAACTCCCCCGACGCGTGACAACAACAGCAGTGGTTACAGAACGGCAGGCAGCAGGCGCGTCAGATGTCGCCCGGCGAGCAGCGCGGTGGCGTGCTCAATGTCCGGGGCGAAGAAGCGGTCCTCGCTGTAGTGGGAGACCTTCTCGCGCAGCAGATGGCGCGCCTCTTCCAGCAGCGGGCTGGTGGTCAGGCCCTCGCGCATGTCCAGCCCCTGCACCGCCGCCAGCCACTCCACGGCCAGCACGCCGCGGGTGTTGTCGGCCATCGCCCACAGGCGGCGCCCGGCGGCGGGGGCCATCGAGACGTGATCCTCCTGGTTAGCGGAAGTCGGCAGGCTGTCAACGCTGTGCGGGTGCGAGAGCGCTTTGTTTTCGCTCGCCAGCGCCGCCGCCGTCACCTGGGCAATCATAAACCCGGAGTTGACGCCGCCGTTTTTCACCAGGAACGGCGGCAGCTGCGACATATGGCTGTCCATCATCAGGGCGATGCGCCGCTCGGCGAGGGCGCCGATTTCCGCAATCGCCAGAGCGATATTGTCGGCGGCCATCGCCACCGGCTCGGCGTGGAAGTTGCCGCCGGAGATAACGTCATTCTCGCTGGCAAACACCAGCGGGTTATCGGAAACCGCGTTGGCTTCCACCAGCAGCACCTCCGCCGCCTGGCGCAGCTGGGTCAGGCAGGCGCCCATCACCTGCGGCTGGCAGCGCAGGGAGTACGGGTCCTGCACCTTGCTGCACTTCGCGTGGGACTGCGAAATGCCGCTGGCGTCGGTCAGCAGGTGGCGGTACATCGCTGCGGCATCGATCTGCCCGCGCTGGCCGCGCGCCTCGTGGATGCGCGGGTCGAACGGCCGGCGGGAGCCGAGCGCCGCTTCGGTGGTCAGCGCCCCGCACACCACCGCCGAGGCGAACAGATCTTCGGCCTCAAACAGGCCGCGCAGGGCAAAGGCGGTGGAGGCCTGGGTGCCGTTGAGCAGCGCCAGGCCCTCTTTCGCCGCCAGGGTCAGCGGCTCCAGACCGGCTTTCGCCAGCGCCTCGCGGGCGGGCAGCCACTCGCCCTGATAGCGGGCCTTGCCCTCGCCCAGCAGAGTCAGGGACATATGCGCCAGCGGCGCCAGATCGCCCGACGCGCCCACCGAGCCTTTCGCCGGGATCCACGGCGTCACGCCCGCGTTGACCAGAGCGATCAGCGCCTGGATCACGCTCAGCCGGATACCGGAGAAGCCGCGCGACAGGCTGTTGATCTTCAGCACCATAATCAGCCTAGCCATATCGTCATCCAGCGGCTCGCCGACGCCCGCCGCGTGGGAGAGCACCAGCGAACGCTGAAGATTCTCCAGATCGTCGGTGGAGATGCGGGTCTGGGCCAGCAGGCCGAAGCCGGTGTTGATCCCGTAGGCGGTGCGCCCCTCGGCCAGAATAGCGTTGACGCAGGCGACGCTATCATTAATTGCGGGAAACGCGCTTTCATCAAGAGCCACCGTCAGGGGCTGGCTGTAAACGTCGCGCAGCTGGCTGAGGGTTAATTTACCGGGAGTTAGCGTTAAGGATTTCATTATTTCTGCCCCTGCGTTGCTGCCACCATCGGCAGATTAAGACCCTGTTCTGCCGCACACTCAATGGCAATATCATACCCGGCATCGGCGTGGCGCATCACCCCGGTGGCCGGATCGTTGTGCAGCACTCTGGCGATCCGCGCCGCCGCCTCATCGGTACCGTCGCAGACGATAACCATGCCCGAATGCTGGGAGAAGCCCATCCCGACGCCGCCGCCGTGGTGCAGCGACACCCAGGTAGCGCCGCTGGCGGTATTCAGCAGCGCGTTGAGCAGCGGCCAGTCGGAGACCGCGTCCGAGCCGTCCTTCATCGCTTCGGTTTCGCGGTTCGGGCTGGCAACGGAGCCGGAATCAAGATGATCGCGGCCGATAACAATAGGCGCCGAGACTTCGCCCGAGCGCACCATTTCGTTAAAGGCCAGGCCGAGCTTCTGCCGCCACTCGAGGCCTACCCAGCAGATGCGCGCCGGCAGCCCCTGGAAACTGATGCGCTCCCGGGCCATGTCCAGCCAGTGGTGCAGGTGCTTATCGTCTTTGATGATCGCTTTCACTTTGGCATCGGTTTTGTAGATGTCCTGCGGATCGCCGGAAAGCGCCGCCCAGCGGAACGGGCCGATGCCGCGGCAGAACAGCGGGCGGATATAGGCCGGAACGAAGCCGGGGAAGTCAAAGGCGTTGCCGATACCCACATCCTTCGCCATCTGGCGAATGTTGTTGCCGTAGTCGAAGGTGGGAATGCCCTGCGCGTGGAAGTCCAGCATCGCCTGCACGTGGGCCGCCATCGACGCCTTCGCGGCGTTCACCGTCCCCTGCGGATCGCTTTCGGCGCGCTGCTGGTACTCCTCCCAGCTCCAGCCCTGCGGCAGATAGCCGTGGAGCGGATCGTGGGCGCTGGTCTGGTCGGTGACCATATCCGGACGCACGCCGCGTTTTACCAGCTCCGGCAGCACGTCGGCGGCGTTGGCACACAGCGCGATGGAGACCGCCCGCCCTTCGGCGGTATATTTTTTGATTCGCGCCAGAGCGTCGTCCAGCGAATCGGCCTGCTCGTCGACGTAGCGGGTGCGCAGGCGAAAATCGATGCGGCTCTGCTGGCACTCAATATTCAGCGAACAGGCGCCGGCCAGGGTGGCGGCCAGCGGCTGCGCGCCGCCCATACCGCCCAGCCCGGCGGTGAGCACCCAGCGCCCCTGCAGATTGCCGCTATAGTGCTGGCGGCCCGCCTCGACGAAGGTCTCATAGGTGCCCTGCACGATGCCCTGGCTGCCGATGTAGATCCAGCTGCCGGCGGTCATCTGGCCGTACATCGCCAGCCCCTTCGCATCCAGTTCGTTGAAGTGCTCCCAGGTCGCCCAGTGGGGCACCAGGTTGGAGTTGGCGATCAGCACCCGCGGGGCGTTTTCGTGGGTCCTGAACACGCCTACCGGCTTGCCGGACTGCACCAGCAGGGTTTCATCCTCTTCCAGCGCCGTCAGCGCGGCAACGATAGCATCAAAGCACTCCCAGTTGCGCGCCGCGCGGCCAATGCCGCCGTAGACCACCAGCTCATTGGGGTTCTCCGCCACGTCGGGATCGAGGTTATTCATCAGCATGCGCAGCGGCGCTTCGGTGAGCCAGCTTTTGGCGGTGAGGGTGGTGCCGCGCGGGGCGCGGATCGCCTGCTGGCGGAATCGGGTGCCTGACATCGGTGTTCTCCTGATAGGGTACGAGGAATATATGAATACATATACTTGTCTATACAACTGCAGGCAAGAGAGGTTTTAACAACTGAGATACATTTTTGTTATATTGCGTCAGCAATCACGGTTTTGCTGACGCGGGGATAGGTGAGGTATCTGGAAGGGGATTCGCTGCAGGAGTCTACAGCATATGTACGAGAACAGGCCTGTCCAATGACTTTGAAAGTGCCGCAGAAAATTGAGGTGCTGACCGGCAGTGCATGAATTTAACTCACGCTCTGCGCGAGAGGGGAGCTGATGCGGACAGAGCCTGTAAATAATTCTGTATATCTACGATTGTGCTGTGGGGCGCTCATTCCATGCATCGGTATACTGAATGTTCCCATCTTTATACAGCCAGGTAATTCTCTCATAACGCAGCTGTACATTTTCCATATGACCTGTCCCCGGACACTCTCTTGTATCATGAATAACAGGAGTAACTGAAATGATCTTGACCCGCTCAAGGAGAATATTGAAATATTCGCTCTCTTGCCCGGCATCATTAATATTATAGAACTTCATTTCAGCACTTTGTAGTGTCTGTCCGGTTGCTACAGCCTTATAGAGATAGGGCGATGATGAATCGATAGCTTTTGTTAAGCTAAAAGCTGAATGTTTCCGCGTTGCCGTTAATTTTCCCGTCGCAGCATCGGTAGGAATACTCAGGTTGTGAATTAAATCTCTAAGCTCGATACTTCCCTCACGGTCTTGAACGTCGCTACCGCCACGGATCAGCGCCCCACCATCATCTTTCAGAAATAAGTGTACTGGCACAGCCATTTGTTAAGCTCCATACTGTTAATCCCGGATCCCGTTAGCAAGCAAATTGATCGCGGGCATGATTGCTACTCCGTCTGAGTAGAAGAGGTCTGAGTTAGTAAAACTGTAAATCTTCCCTGTTATTTTTATGTTTACCGTGTTTCCGTAAGCTGTAGCGCTAACATTTTTAGTATTAGCCACCATAAAAGGCGTGCGCTTCTTAAGGGCTGCCATAACATCTTCAATGCCATCATCTTTATCAAGATAGAAGCGGTAGGCGTCTGCAACTGTAGCATTACCTCCATCATACTGAGTGACATATAACCAAACGCTATCAGAAAGCTTTTGTTTACTCACTAAAACGTCGCTGGAAGGTATGCTTAAAACATATTGATATGAACAATAGCCTCCTACCAGCAAAAGCAGGATGACGGTAAGCATACGGTGGAGGACTTTAATAACCGACTTTTTTTGCATAATCTATCCCCTGTTTAATCCAGAATTGATCGTGTGGGTCGTCGCCAAAAGGTGGTTGCTGATACCAATGCCCCTACATTATTTGACTGGTTCCAGCATGTTCTTGAGCAAAACCTGCTCCCATTAATAATATTTTCTCTGGTATTCCTGCTGCAAAACCGATGGCACCGTAATGAAAATTTCCGAAATTTTGTAACTCCGGATGGTGCTGTTTATAATCCCACAGACCATGATTTTTAACCTTGTAATAAAACCACGCGTAAGTCAGTGCTGTAGCCATGTTTCTTGACATACCGTGAGCACGTGCAATTCTCATATGTTCTAAAACTAGCGTCATTCCCTGCCGGGGAAGTAAGGGTATAACTGCCATGTTGGTCCCAAGTGTTCATGCGATGACTTATTTTTTACTCATAATTATTCATTATAAACGGGAAATTGCCGAGAGAGTTCCTAAAATGGATAGATCATAGGTGATAGCTATATAAATAACACTCAGTGAATAACTCGTCATATATACATATGAAAAATATGTTTATCGTTAAATATATAGCTCATTCAATAAGCGTAACGAGATAACCCCTATCGCGTCAGCAATCAGATTGACTGACGCGAATTATTACGAGGAAAACCGCCCCTGCAGCCGGTAGCGGCTGCCCGGAAAAATCAGCCGCGCGTGGCTGACGACGGTCGAGCGGGACCAGGTGCGGCGGCGGATCAGCAGGCAGGGATCGTGCTCGGCGATCTGCAGCAGCTGGCACTCCTGGGCGGTGGGCCTGACCGCCTCAACGATATGCTCCCCTTCGGTCAGGGGGGCAATCAGCGACAGGTAGTCGTGGGGCGTAGTGGCGGTGTAGTCCTGCGCCAGGTAGTCGGGCACCGCCTGGGCGTTGACGCAGCGGTCTTCAATCTGCACCGGAACGTCGTTTTCAAAGTGCACCATTCGCGACCAGAAGATAGTGGTGCCCTCGGGGACGCCGAGGGCCAGCGCCTGGCGAGTGTCGGCGGGGACGGCCTCCAGCGCCAGCACCTGACAGCGGTGCCGGTGCTGGCGGGCGGCGATTTCGTCGGCGATGCTGTGTACTTCGAACAGGGCCGACTGCCCTTTCGGCTCGGCGACGAAGGTGCCGACGCCCTGCAGGCGCACCAGCAGCCCCTCATCGGTCAGCTCGCGCAGGGCGCGGTTGATGGTCATCCGGCTGAAGCCGAACTGGGCCACCAGCTCCGCCTCGGAGGGGATGCGGTCGTGCGGGCGCCAGATACCGGCGGCGATGTTGTCGCTGATTACCCGCTTTATTTTTTCATAAAACGGCGCCGGGGCGCCGCTGCGCGATGGCTGCATTATTGTGTCCTTTAAAGCCGGGCCAATACGGCTACTTTATTTCCAGCAGTGGGCAATATGCCACGCCAGCCTGGCGGCAGTTCTGGCTCCCTGCCCGTCGCGGTCGTATTGCGGATTAAATTCTACCAGATCCGCCGCCTGCAGTTTGCCACTCTGACACAGGGTAGTCACAATTTGCAATATTTTGCCGAGCGGCACTCCGAGCGCAGCCGGAGCCGAAACAGCGGGCATCTCCCAGGCGGGCAGCACATCGAGATCGAGGGTCAGATAGAGGCGGTCATGATCGGCAATCACCTTCGCCAGCGCCGAAGAGAGCGCGCCGTCATCGCTGCCGAGCAGCGCCAGGTCTTCGATCACCGTGACCTTCAGCCGCGCCGCCTCCTGCCACAGGGCGGCGGTATTGGCCGCCCGGCTGACGCCGTAGCAGTGGTAGCTGAAGCTGCGCCCCTGCTGGCCGCACAGCTGCGCCAGCTGGCGAAACGGCGTGCCGGAGCTGGCCCGCTCGGCCCGCCGCAGGTCAAGGTGGGCGTCCAGGTTGACGATGGCGACCCGTTCGCCGGGAAAGGCGTCCAGCACCCCCGCACCGTGGCCGAAGGCGGTTTCGTGGCCGCCGCCCAGCACCAGGGTTCGCCTGCCCGCCCGCTGGCAGGCGGAGACGGCGTCGCGCAGGGCCTGCTGCGCCGCTTCGAGGTTATCCCCCGCGGCGACAATGTTACCGGCGTCGGCCAGCCGGTCGTGCCCGTCATGGCTTGCCATATTCGCCAGCGCCCGCCGCAGCGCCTCCGGCCCGGCGGCCGCGCCGGGGCGGCCCTTATTGCGCAGCACCCCGGCATCGCAGGCAAAGCCCAGTAGCGCGATGTCGCCCGCCAGGCGTTCCGGGGCGAAAACCTCCGCCCGGGCCACGGTCTGAAACAGGCGCAGCGCCTGCGGCGATTCGGCGCTGTCGTCGCGCCCCTGCCAGACGTCGTCCGCGACCGGCTGCCAGAGCGTGCTCATGCCGCCTCCCCGCGCCAGATACGGCGATAGAGCGGATTGCGCCCCGGTTCATAAATCATCTCCACCGGATGCTCCGCGTCCCAGACCGCCAGGTTGGCGACAAAGCCGGGCGCTATCTGGCCGTAGCTGTCGTGGCGCCCCAGCGCCCTCGCCGCGTGGCGGGTAACGCCGGTCCACGCCTCTTCCGGCGTGAGGCCAAACTTGACGCAGGCCATGTTCATCGCCAGATGCAGGCTGGCGAACGGACTGGTGCCGGGATTGAAGTCGGTCGAGACCGCCATCGGCACCCCGAGGCGCCTGAGTTCGTCCACCGGCGGCTTTTGGCTTTCGTTAAGGAAGTAGAACGCGCCCGGCAGCAGGACCGCCACCGTACCGCTGTCGGCCATCGCCTGCGCGCCCTGCCGGGTGAGGTACTCGATATGATCCGCCGAGCGCCCGCGGTAGCGGCTCACCAGCTCGGCGCCGCCCAGCGACGAGAGCTGCTCAACGTGACCCTTCACCGGGATCCCCAGCGCCGCTGCGGCGCTGAACACCCGCCCGGTCTGCGCCGGGGTAAAACCGACGTTCTCGCAGAAAGCGTCCACCGCCTCAAACAGCCCCTCCTCCCACAGCGCGGGCAGGATCTCGCTGCACACCAGCTCGATATAGTCATCGGCGCGGTCGCGATATTCACCCGGCACGGCGTGGGCCGCCAGCAGGGTCGGGCTGACGTCGATGCGGTTGCGCTCCCCGAGCCGCCTGGCCACCCTCAGCATTTTGCCCTCGCTGGCGAGATCCAGCCCGTAGCCGGACTTTATCTCAACGGTGGTGACGCCTTCGCGCATCAGGCGGTCGAGACGCGCCTGCGCCAGGCCAAGCAGCGTCTCTTCGCTGGCGCGCCGCGTCGCCTGCACCGTGGCGTTGATGCCGCCGCCGGCGGCGCTGATCTGCTGATAGGAGACGCCGTTGAGCCGCTGCTCCCACTCCTGCGCCCGGCTGCCGGCAAACACCAGGTGGGTGTGGCAATCGATAAGTCCCGGCGTCACCAGGCGACCGCCGAGGTCAACCTGCTGTGCCGCCGTATCGCCGAGGTCGGCTTCCGGAATAACGGCGTTAATCACGCCATCGCGCACCGCGATAGCGTGGCGGTCAAGCATACCGTAGGGCTGCGGATTGCCGGGACTGAAAGTCGCCAGCCGGGCGTTACGCCAGATTATCTCACTCATAAAGAACCACTTGTCATTAGTTGTATAGACATTTATCAGCAGCCGCCGCGCAGATGTCAACAGCAGGGATGCAAAGTGTTGCTTATTTGTGATCTGTTAGTCGTAAGTCCACGACCGCGCAACAGACTTTTTACCGCAGCCGCTTCCCGTTTGCGTCAACTTAGTATAAAAAGTCTGCTTTTGGGGAACGCTTTTACTTTTAATCACCTGGAGCAACATGAATACTTTTTCCGTTTCGCGTCTGGCGATGGCGCTGGCCTTCGGCATGACGCTGTCTGCCTGCAGCTCGACCCCTGCCGATCGGCAGCCCTCCACGCAGACTGCGCCCGGTACTGCCTCGCGTCCGATCCTATCGGCGGCGGAAGCGAAAAACTTCGTACAGGCCAACTACTTCACCACCCTCGACGGCGCGGCTTGGTCACCTTACGCTATCCGCACGCCGGCTAAGCCCGACTACGTGGTCGGCCCCGCCGGAACGGAGGGCGTGACGCACACGACTATTCAGGCCGCCGTCGATGCCGCCATTACCCGCCACAGCAGCGAGCGCACCTACATTGCGGTACTGCCGGGCGAATATGAAGGCACCGTTTACGTGCCGGCATCGCCGACCAGCCTGACCATTTACGGCACCGGCGATAAGCCCGCTGATGTCAAGGTGGGCGCGGCGATCGACTCGGAGATCGATCCGGTCAGCTGGCGCAAGCTGGTTAATCCGGGCGGCAAATATATGCCGGGTAAACCGGCGTGGTACATGTTCGATAACTGCCAGAGCAGGCGCACCGCCACCGTCGGCATGATGTGCTCGGCGGTCTTCTGGTCGCAGAACAGCGGCCTGCAGCTGCAGAACATGACCATCGAAAACAACCTCGGCGACAGCGTCGATGCGGGCAACCACCAGGCGGTGGCGCTGCGCAGCGACGGCGATAAGGTGCAGATCAATAAGGTCAACATTCTCGGCCGCCAGAACACCTTCTTCGTCACCAACAGCGGCGTACAGAACCGCCTGCAGAGCGACCGCATTACCCGCACGCTGGTGACCAACAGCTATCTTGAAGGCGACGTGGATATCGTCTCCGGGCGCGGCGCGGTGGTGTTCGACAACAGCGATTTCCAGGTGGTGAACTCCCGCACCCAGCAGGAGGCCTACGTCTTCGCCCCGGCCACGCCGGCGAACCTCAACTACGGCTTCCTGGCGGTGAACAGCCGCTTCAGCGCCGCCGGTGACGGCGTGGCGCAGCTCGGTCGCTCGCTGGACGTGGACGGCAGCACCAACGGTCAGGCGGTGATTCGCGACAGCGTGATCAACGCCGGGTTTAACCAGGCGAAACCGTGGGCCGACGCCGCGGTGAGCAAGCGTCCGTTTGCCGGTAACGTCGGCGCGCAGAACGACAAAGGCGAGATTGAGCGCAACCTCAACGACGGCCAGTTCAACCGCCTGTGGGAGTACAACAACCGCGGCGTGGGTAGCCCGGTGCTGGCTGAGCCGAAGAAGTAACGCTCAGCCTTAAAAAAGCGAAAGGCCGCAGCGGATAGCGCTGCGGCCTTTTTTATTGCGCCACCGGCCTGTACCCGCCGCCCAGCGCCTTAATCAGCGCCACGTCGGTGCTGAGCTGGCGGGCCTGCACGTCGAGCAGCAGGATCTGCTGGTTGATGGCGGCGCGCCTGGCCTCTTCGGCGGCGTAATAGCTGACCAGCCCGCGCGCGTAGTGGGCGCGGGCGCTGTCGGTCGCCACCTGCGCGGCGCTCACCTTCTGCTGCTGCATCTGCGCCTGCTGGTTCAGTTCGTTGAGCTGGCTGGAGGTGATGGCCACGTCCCTGACCGCGTCCAGCACCGCCTGATTGTACTGCTTGATCAGCATATTGCTGGCGGTGCGGGTCGATTTAAGGGTGGCGTTGAGCCGCCCGCCGTCAAACAGCGGCAGGTAGAGTCCGGGCAGGATATTGACCTGCTGGAAGGAATATTTAAACAGGTCGCCGACGTGGAGCGCGTTATAGCCCCAGAACGCCTTGATGTCGAAATGCGGATAGAACGCGGCTTTGGCGGCCTCCACCCGGCTGAGGGAGGCGGTAATGTAGCCGCTCATCGCCTGCAGATCCGGCCGCCGGGCCAGCAGATCGAACGCCAGCGTCGGCGGCAGGCTCTGCTGGAGGATCGGCAGATCCGTGGGATGGATCTCGGGCATATTGTGCGCGTCGGCCCCCAGCAGCGCCCGCAGCGTCTCCCGGTAGTCGGTCAGGGTCTGCTGCGCGGCCGAAACCTGCTGCTGGGCCGCCAGGCGCTCGCTGCGCGCGTTAGCGATGTCGACGCTGTCCTCCAGACCGCGCTCCGCCCGGCGCTGGTGCGCCCGCTCGGAAAGCGCGCCAATCTCCTCAAGCTGATTAAGCAGGGCAATCTGCCGCCAGGTCACCTGCATAGCGAAGTAGAGCTGGGCAACGCTGCTGGCGAGATCGAGCTCCGCCGCCGCCGTCTCGGCCAGGTGGGCGTTCTTCTCGCCCATTGCCGCCGAGACCTGGTCGCGGTTGGCGCCCCACAGATCGATGTTCAGCTCGCCGCCGACGCCGACGGTGTTGAGTGTGTACCACGGCCCTTTATGATCCTCGGGCAGCGAATAGGAGTAAGGCCAGGTGAAGTTGCGGTTGGTCACCCGCATCCGATTCTGCGCCGCCACCGCCGTGGCCTGCAGCCCCAGCGCCGACTGCGCCAGCTCGACGCCGGACTGCGACTGCTGTACCCGCAGGCGCACGCCCTGAATGCCGGGGGAGTTCTGCAGGGCGCGGTTGATAAGCATCGTCAGCTGCGGATCGCGATAGCCCTCCCACCAGCGGGCGCCGGGCCAGCCGCTGCCGGCGAGGTGGATAGCCTGCGCCAGCTCGACGCGCTGCGGATTGATAGTCTGCATCTTGCCCGGATCGTCCTGAATCAGGGCGCATCCCGCGACGGTCAGGCTGACGGCCAGGGCGAGGAGACGCCGGCAGGGAGAAGCGATAAAGGTCATGAGTTATCCGTTCTGTTAGCATCCGCTGCGCGCCAGTCGGGCAGCGCGGCAATATCCCGCTCGAGCGCGCCTCCGCTCTGCGGTAGGGTCGGCAGCGCCTGCTGCGGATCGTCGATGTGTGCGGCATAGGCTTTGAGCGCTCCCCCGGCCCGCGCCAGCGCGGTCTCTGAATTCAGCGCCCGCAGCCGTTCGCCGTCGCGAACAATCGCCTGCGCCAGCCGCCAGGTTCGCCTCAGGGGCCAGCGGCGGGCCTCGGGATGCGGATGGGCCCAGGCAAAGAGCGGCTCGGCGCGCACGCGGTGCATCAGGCCTTCGGTCTGGTTAATGGCCAATAGCAGCGGGATCTCGCTCTGGCGGGGCGCGCCGGTCAGGTAGTCGGCTATCTGCCGGTAGAGGCCCGCCATACGCCCGCGCAGCCGCAGGGCCTCGCTGTCCGGCCACAGGTAGAGGTGAAACAGCGAGGAGACCAGCACCCCGAGCAGGATGCCGATGACCCGGTCGCGCAGCTCGGTCAGGTTAACGAGCGGGCCGAACCAGTTCAGGAAGGCGAGCGAAAAGGTAAAGGCTATCTGGATCCCGGCATAGGCGATGCGCTCCGATCCGGCGGCCAGCCAGGCGCTGAGGGCCATCACCGGCAGCGCCATCGCCAGCAGGCCGACGATGGATTCGGTATGCGGCTGAATAAAGACGATACACGCCAGCGCCAGGGCGGTGGCCAGCAGCGCGCCGGCCACCCGCAGGAGGGTCTTCTGCATGGTGGCCCCCAGCCCCGGCTGGGCGACAATCACGCAGCTGAGCATGATGGTGTGGATCCCCTGCCAGTCGGTGGCGGTATAGAACAGGTAGCAGACCAGGGTGGCCAGCAGCGTTTTCAGCGTAAAGTGGGCGTAGGCCGGGTTGGTCCAGGCATCCGGAAGCAGCAGCGGTTCGCGCGCCCTGCATTCCGGCGGCAGCGCCAGCGTTTCCCCGGCGGCCAGCGCGGCGAGGACGGCCGCTATCTCGCGGTCGAGGGCGCTGTTTTCACCCGCCGCTTCTGCGCTGACCTGGCGGATGCTGACGGGATCGAGATGCTCAGCCAGATCCGTAAGCGTCGCCGCCAGGGCCAGCGCCTGCGCGGACGGCGGCTGCGCCGTGCGCGGCAGCGTAAGCCAGGTGCAGCGCACGGCCGCTACCATCAGGGCTTCCCAGCGCCCGGCGTCGCGGCGCATCTGCGGGCTGGAGAGCGTGCCGAGCTTAAGCAGCGTCTGCAGCTCGGGCAGCCTTGCCGCCAGCGCCGCGGCGGTCATCGGCGGCTCGCCGCGCAGCTGTCCGGCGGCCTGGCGAAACAGCGCCCGCAGCCGGGACCGGAACTGCCGGGCCGGATAAGCGTCGGGAAAACAGGCGTTGACCAGCACGGTCAGCAGCACGGCAAGATTGATCGCCGCCCACAGCCACAGCAGCAGGCGCACCAGGATCTCGCTCTGGTCGGTCATCGACGGAAAGGTCTGGGCGTAAATCAGCGCCAGCGCCACCACGAAGAAGGCCAGCCCCAGCTTGCCGAGCACCCGCATCAGGTAGAGCGCTCCCGAGAACAGCAGCGTGGCGGCGATAAGTCGCAGCAGCGGATAGTCGTAGGCGTATTTGAAAATCAGCAGCACCAGCCCGATGGTGACGCTGATGGTGATGAAGAAAACGACGCCCACCAGGGCCATCATCACCACGTTGGGCTGGCTGACGTAAAAGACGACGATCAGGGCCACCGCCAGAAACGGGATCTGCAGCGTCATAAAGCAGGTTATCACCAGCGCGCAGCTCAGCGTCAGGCGCAGGGTATAGCCGCCCCTGCCCTGCGCCGGCGCCAGCTCGGCGGCGAGAAATCGTCCCAGGCGCCGCACGCTAGTTGTCCCGCTGCGGCAGCAGCACGGCGCTGGCGGAAGCCCCCATCCGGAACAGGCCGGGATCCGGGTTTTTGACGCGAATTTTGACCGGGAAGCGCTGGGAGACGTGCACCCAGTTAATGCTGCGCTCAATGAACGGCAGGCCGCCCGGCAGGCTCGCGCCCTGCCCTGAAATCACGCCCGCGCCGACGGAGTCCACCTCGCCGTCGAAGGCCCGCGAGTGGTCGGTCATCACCGTCAGCCTGGCGGGAGCGCCGGGGCGGACGTTATCAAGATCCGTTTCGCGGAAGTTGGCCACCACGTACCAGCGGTCGTCGTCGATCAGGGTAAAGACCGGCTTGAGCGCCGAGACGTACTGCCCGAGGGTAGTTTTCAGCCCGACGACGATACCGTTAAACGGCGCGCGTACTTCGGTGTATTCGAGGTGCAGCTTCGCCAGCGCCACCTGCGCTACCAGGCCGCTGCGCTGGGCGACCATCGCATCGGTACCGGTGACGGCGGCGGCGGCCTGACTGGCCTGCAGCTGAGTCGCCGCCAGCTCGGCGCGGGCCGCTTTCTCGGCGGTGCGGGCCTGATCCAGCTCCTCCTGCGAGGCGAAGCCCTTCGGCACCAGCGGCTCCAGACGGGTACGCGTGGAGGTGGTCTGCTTCACCAGCGCCTGGGCGCGGGCCACCGCCGCAGCGACGGATTCGGCGTTGTACTGCTGGGCCTTGATGGTGCGCCCGGTCAGCATAATCTGCGCGTCCAGCGCCGCCAGCCGGGATTCGGCATCGACCAGCATCGCCTCATAGGCGCGGGCGTCGAGGCGAAACAGCAGATCGCCCTTTTTCACCCGCTGGTTCTCGCGCACCGGCATCTCCACAATCCGGCCGCTTACCTCCGGCACCACGTCAATCGTATCGGCGTAGACGTAGGCGTCATTGGTCTGCGGCGAGGTCTGCATCTGCCAGATGACGAGGATCAGCACCACGATTGCTGCGATGACCAGCGCCAGCAGCGGCCATTTTTTCTTTTTCATAGCAGAGGGGGAGTCCGTCATCGTTTATCGGTAGGTAAAAAACAGAAACCACAGCAGCGCTGCGAAGATAAACATCAGCGCCAGGTAGCTAATCACCAGCGGTGAGAAGCGGGGCTGCCAGCCGCGGCGGGCAATCAGCAGGTGGCAGGGAATGAGCAGCAGCGCGCCGCCGAGCAGGCAGAAGAACCAGCCGGGAAACGCCGCGCCGAGCACCGGCACCGATGGCGACAGCGCGCAGCCGGCAAAGGCCGGAGACAGACACAGCAAGGCCGCACGGGGCAGCGTACAAAAGCTCTTCACGAAAGCATCCCTGAATCAGAGGTTATCTCTAAAAAACGCACAGTAAAAATGCTGGTCAGCAGGTATGACCAGCATAACGTAAGACAAGGATATAACAGTTTTTACTGCGCGTTAACTACTACCCACATCGGCCCCTGGCCGACCGCATAGCGGCCCTTCTCGCGCAGCAGCCCCTGCTCGCCCGCAATCTCGTAGACCGCCAGGTGATGGGACTTCTGGCCGACCGCCAGCAGGAACTTGCCGGTGTGGTCGATGTTAAAGCCGCGCGGCTGGGTCTCGGTCGGCTGGAAGCCCTGGATCTCCAGCACGCTGCCGTCCTCGGAGACGGTGAAGATGGTGATGGTGCTGGAGGTGCGGTCACAGGCGTAGAGGTGGCGGCCGTCCGGCGTAATGTGAATATCGGCGGCCCAGCGGGTGCCGGTGAAGTCCGGCGGCATCATGTCGAGGGTCTGCACGCATTCGATGTTGCCGCGCGGGTCGCGCAGTTCCCAGACGTTGACCGTGCTGCTGAGCTCATTGACGCTGTAGGCATACTGGCCGTTCGGGTGGAACACCATATGGCGCGGCCCGGCGCCTTCCGGCGTAGTGACCTCCGCCGGGGACTGCGCCACCAGCTTGCCGTCGTCGCTGAGGGTAAAGAGGCAGATGCGGTCCTGCAGCAGGGCGGGCACCCACAGGGTGCGGTTGTCCGGCGAAATATTGGCTGAGTGGCAGCCGTCGAGCCCTTCCACCACGTCCACAAGGCCGACCGGCAGACCGTCTTCAAGGCGGGTCACGCTGACGCAGGCTTGATTGTAGGAGCTGCTGAAGACGAACTCGCCTTTATGGTCGGTAGAAATAAACGACGGGCTGCCCGGCAGCGCGGATTCGCCGACCGGCGTCAGGGCGCCGTCGTCGGGCGCGATGCGGTAGGCGACCACCCTGAACTCCGGACGCACGCCGACGTAAAGAAAGCGCTTGTCGGGAGAGATTACCATCGGCTGCACCTGCCCCGGGGCGTCAACCACCTGCACCAGCGTCAGGGCACCGTCGTGCTCAAGGCGCCAGACGTGGATCTGCTGACTTTCCGGGCTGGCGGTATATACGGTCTGTTTCATGAAAACTCCTTTCCTTAACTGCGCGTGGAGGCAAAATACCACGATAGTATTTTTTGCCGCCAGACGCTGAAAAATTTGCCCCTGCGGTGAAGCGGTGTACCATCATGAACCTGTTTTTCATTGACAACCAGGACCGCACAATGGCACCGCGCGTAATAGCTCTTGATTTAGACGGCACACTGCTGGCCCCGAACAAAACCATTCTTCCCGCCTCGCTGGAGGCGCTTGCCCGGGCGAAAGCGGCCGGGTATCAGGTGCTGATCGTCACCGGGCGTCACCACGTGGCAATTCATCCTTTTTATCAGGCGCTGGCGCTCGATACACCTGCCATTTGCTGTAACGGCACCTATCTGTACGATTATGCGGCAAAAACGGTGCTGGAGAGCGATCCGCTGCCCGTCGAAAAAGCGCAGGCGCTGATCGCCCTGCTGGCAGAGAACCGCATTCACGGCCTGATGTACGTTGATGACACGATGATGTACGAACAGCCGATGGGCCACATTACCCGTACGCTCAACTGGGCGCAGTCGCTGCCTGAAGCCCAGCGGCCCTCCTTTACTCAGGTCCCTTCTCTGGCCAACGCCGCGCGCGAGGTGAAGGCGGTGTGGAAATTTGCCCTCGCCGACGCAGATACCGAACGGCTGCAGCGCGTTACCGATGTGGTCGCCGACAGGCTGGATCTGGCCTGCGAATGGTCATGGCATGACCAGGTGGATATCGCCCGCAAGGGTAACAGCAAAGGCTACCGGCTGGCGCGCTGGGTTGAGTCGCAGGGCCTGTCGATGCAGGACGTGGTGGCCTTCGGCGATAACTATAACGATATCAGTATGCTGGAGGCAGCCGGTACCGGCGTGGCGATGGGGAATGCCGACGATGCGGTCAAGGCGCGGGCAAAGGTAGTGATTGGCGATAATACTGAAAACAGCATTGCCGACTTTATTTATAAGCAGCTGCTGTAGGGATATTGATATCTTTTAGTCACTTTACCTTTTAATCTTGAATAAGGAGCCGCGTGGTTCCTTATTTTAATACTTTTTAATGATTACCTTTTGGTAATTACAGAAAGGTAATTAAAACAATCATCACATTATATCTCTAACTATTCCTAAAAAATAAACTTCAGTCTTGTATTTCCGCTGTCCCTCATAAATATTAAGACTCCTGTCAATACCAGCGGATAATACCCATGAAAAGACTAAAGCAA
The DNA here is from genome assembly GCF_001598855.1 of Pluralibacter gergoviae ATCC 33028 = NBRC 105706. Classification (GTDB taxonomy): domain Bacteria; phylum Pseudomonadota; class Gammaproteobacteria; order Enterobacterales; family Enterobacteriaceae; genus Pluralibacter; species Pluralibacter gergoviae. Next base: position 111,595 of record NZ_BCZS01000015.1, read on the forward strand.
AACGGAATGGCATTAGCAGTACTCATGGCTTCATCACTTTTCATTTCCAGCGGGATCGCGGCACCCGATGCGCCCCCCAATAATACGCAAACGGCAAAGCCCCATCGCTATATTGCCGAGGGGAAAATTGTCCAGGTCACCTTTGGTGATTTCGCTTTTCGTCTCGACTTTACCGATAGCCAGACCATGACCTTCACCGGCAACGGGCCGGCCTCGCAGGGAATAACCGACACGGTGCGCTACACCGCCGTGGAGATCCGCCCGCAGGTCTATATGGTCTACTGGCACGAGCCGGGTACCGGCGATAACGTCACCCACGTGCAGGATTACCCGCGCGGTATCGTTTATACCAACATTGCCAGCGGCGACGGCAGCTTTACCCATCTTACAGGGCAGATAAAAATTATCGGCAACTCGGGAGAACAGTGATGAAAAAACTTTTTATTCCCTCGCTTATTATTAGCAGCCTGTTGGTTAGCGCCCCGCTGCTGGCGGAAAATGAAAACGGGCGCCGGCCGTCAGCGGCAAACATTGAGCACCAGAATCAGCAGAAATTAAATGTGGTGAAGGCACTGTATGACGGATTTTTTAATGGTCACGATGCCAATGTGGCTAAAGCAATAATTACCGAAGAGTATAAGCAGCATAATCCGTTTGTCGGCAATGGCCGCGCCCCTTTCCTGGCGTATTTTTCGCAGCTGTTTATCGATAATCCGCAGTACAGCGCCAGAATTTACCGCAGCGCGGTAAATGGCGATCTGGTGTATGTCCACGTTAAGTACCAGAATAATCCCGAGGATCGCGGTACCGCCAGCGTGGATATTTACCGGGTAAACGATCAGGGGAAAATTACCGAGCACTGGGACGTGAACCAGCAGGTGCCGGCGGCGTCGGCGAACGAAAACACGATGTTCTGATCGCCTGCCGATGAAAAATGGCCCGGCGGCGGCGCGCTTGCCGGGCTTATTTGCGCTGACGTATAGTACTAAAACCCAGCCCATACCGAACCAGACTCTGATGACAAAAGCACGCCTGATTATCGTTCACGGATTTATGGCCTCGCCTGCCAACCACTGGTTTACATGGCTAAAAGCGCGGGCCGAAGCCCTCGGCATGGAGGTGGTTATCCCGGCGATGCCGGATTCTGCCGCACCCGACGCGCAGCGCTGGCAGGAGACGCTGCGCCAGCAGGTTGGTCAAGTGGATGACCGGACCTTTTTTGTCGGTCACAGTCTCGGCTGCATCACCGTCCTGCGCTACCTGAGCCAGCGGCCAGATAAGGAGCGCGCGGGAGGCATTATTATGGTGTCAGGCTTTAGCGAGCCGGTGCCCACGCTACCTGAGCTGGATGCGTTTACCGCCGCGCCGCTGGTCAACCTGGCGAGTCTTACCGGCATTGCGCACCGCGCGGTTATCGCCTCGCTCAATGATGAGATCGTTGCCCCGGAGTACTCCCTGCGCCTGAGCCAGCGGCTGGTCGCCCCGCTCTACGGCCTGCCGGACGGCGGTCATTTTCTCGATCGCGACGGATTTGATATGCTGCCGCTGGCGGAAACGCTGCTGAAGCAGTTCATTACGCCGTAATCGACACGCTTTTAATCTGGGCATACAACCACAGGCCCGGCTTCACCGCGAGGTCGTCCCGCGCCCAGGGGCTGATGCGCGCCCACAGCGTGCGGCCGGCCACGTCGAGCTGCACTTCCACCTGGCCGGCGTCGTCAAAGCAGGCCACCACCTTCGCCCGCAGCACGTTGCGGATGCTGGAGTTGACCGGCGGCTGCAGGACCAGCGATACGTCGGAGGCCTGAATGCGGATGCGCACCGGCGACTGCACCTCGCGGTCGAGCTTATTGACCCACAGGTGCTGATCTCCCAGCGCCAGGGCGGTCATCGCGTAGTGGTGATGGTGCTCCAGCACCGTGACCTTGAGAATGGTGCTCTGCTGCTCCTGGGGTAGCCAGGGGTGCATGACGCTGCTGCCCCAGACGTCCTCCAGGTTGCCGAAGGCCTTCACGCTGCCGCCCTCCAGCACCAGCACTTTATCCGCCAGGTGGAGGATCTCATCCAGCGAGTGGCTGACGTAGAGCATCGGAATATTGATCTCGCGGGCCAGCCGCTGCAGATAGGGCAGCAGCTCGCGCTTGCGCGGAATGTCCAGCGAGGCCAGCGGCTCGTCGAGCAGCAGCAGCTCGGGGGCGGTGAGCAGCGCGCGGCCGATAGCAACCCGCTGCTTTTCGCCGCCGGAGAGGCTGCCGGGCAGGCGGTCGAGCAGCGCCTCAATGCCCAGCAGCGCTACCAGCTTGTCGAACTGTCCGGCCATGCTTTTCGCCATGCCGTAGCGCAGGTTGCCGCGCACTTTATAGTGCGGGAACAGCCTGGCGTCCTGAAAAACGTAGCCCACCCGACGCTTCTCCGGCGGCAGAAAAACGCGGTTTTCCGCATCGCTGAGCGCCCGGCCGTTGAGGACGATGCGCCCCTGCTGCGGCTTCGTCAGGCCGCTGATGGCGTTAATCAGCGAGGTCTTGCCCGCCCCGGAGACACCGAAAATAGCGGTGATCCCCGTTGCGGGCAGCGTTTCGTTAAGCGTCAGGCAGTGGCTGCCCAGCGTCTGGGTAAAGTTAAGCTCAAGCACGGCTATCTCCCGATCCGCGCGCGGCTGAGGCGCGACAGCCATTCGGAGACCAGCAGCGAGGCCAGCGCCAGCGCGATGGAGATCAGGCACAGCCGGGCGGCCGCGCTCTCGCCGCCGGGGATCTGAATCAGCGTGTACATGGCCGAAGGGATGGTGCGCGTCTCGCCGGGTATGTTGGAGACGAAGGTAATGGTGGCGCCAAACTCGCCCAGCGATCGGGCGAAGGCCAGCACGGTACCGACGATAATGCCCGGCAGGGTCAGCGGCAGCGTGATGGTCAAAAACACCCGCCAGCGCCCGGCGCCGAGGGTGCGCGCCGCCTGCTCAAGCCGGGTATCGACGCTTTCCAGCGCCAGCCGTATAGCCCGCACCATCAGCGGAAACGACATCACCGCCGCCGCCAGCACCGCCCCGCGCCAGCTAAAGGCAAAGGTGATGCCAAACCAGTCATACAGCCAGGCGCCGATAAAACCGCGGCGCCCCATGGCGATCAGCAGCAGGTAGCCCACTACCACCGGCGGCAGCACCAGCGGCAGATGAAGCAGACTGTCCAGCAGCGCCTTGCCGGGAAAATGACGGCGAACCAGCAGCCAGGCAAAGAAGATCCCAAACGGCAGGCTGCAGGCTACGGCCAGAGAGGACACTTTCAGGCTCAGCAGGACCGCCTGCCATTCGGGATCGCTCAAGATCATTAGCGGGTCGTAAATCCGTACTGTTTAAAGATAGCGGAGGCCTGCGGGCCCTTCAGATAGTCGTAGAACGCGGTAGTGGCGGCGTTTTTATGACCGTCGATGATGGCGACCGGATATTCCACTTTTTTATGTGAGTCCTCGGGGAAGGTACCGACGACTTTCACGCCCTTGCTGGCCACCGCGTCAGAACCGTAAACGATGCCCAGCGGCGCTTCGTCGCGCTCAACCAGCGCCAGCGCGCCGCGTACATCTTCCGCCGGCGCCAGCTTCGGCGACAGGGTTTCCCACGCGCCGAGTTTGGTCAGCGCCTCTTTGGCGTAGATACCTGCCGGCACGTGGTCCGGGTTACCGACCGCCAGGCGGCCGCCCTTCAGCAGGCGGGTCCAGTTGGTTTTGGCATCAATCGTGACCTCGCCCTGGGCGCTGGCCTTCGGCGCAACCAGCACCAGGCTGTTGCCGAGCAGCGTTTCGCGGGTGGCGGTATCAATCGCCTTTTTCTCTGCCGCGTAGTCCATCCACTTCTGGTCGGCGGAGATAAACAGGTCCGCCGGCGCCCCGGCCTCGATCTGGCGCGCCAGAGTAGAGGAGGAGGCAAAGGAGGAGACCACCTCAACGTGCTTCTCCTGCTGATAGGCTTTGGCAATGTCCTGCAGCGCGTTGGTCAACGAAGCGGCGGCAAATACGGTGATTTTACCTTCATCAGCCGCGGCATAACCGGCAACGGAAAGGGATAAGGCGGCCCCGGCGGCGAGGCGTAACCACGAACGTTTCATCTGTAACTCCTGTGAGTGCGTTATGTATGATGAAATATAGCGATAACGACAGGCTTTTCCCAGCGCTAAATGTGGACTTTGTGACGTAATATATCGGCAGGAAGAATAAGAACTTAAGCGTGATGATGCAGGCGTACAATTACGCGTACAATAAAGAAGCGCCCGGCGATGCCGGGCGCATTGAAATCAGTGCTGCTGCTGGCGCTTCTCTTTGTGGCCGACGGCCGAGAGGATGTTAAACACCTCGCCCAGTCCGTAAATCAGCCCCAGAATGATCGCCATCACCACAGGCACCATGCAGATAGCGAATACCAGACTTTTCAATAATTCTAACATGGTCAGCTCCATAGACAGTATGTTTGCCATATTGTAACCAGATATTCAGGAATTACACGCCCCTTTTGTGCCATGCTCTGTGCGATAATAGCCGCCGTATACGCCCACACACTATTTGCAGGACATTGATATGCAGGCTGAAATTCTTCTCACCCTCAGACTCCAGCAGCGCCTTTTTGCCGACCCCAGGCGCATCGCGCTACTCAAACAGGTGGATATTACCGGCTCGATCAGCCAGGGCGCGAAAAACGCCGGGATCAGCTACAAAAGCGCGTGGGACGCGATTAACGAAATGAACCAGCTCAGCGACCAGCCCATCGTAGACCGGTCGACCGGCGGCAGGGGCGGCGGCGGCGCGGTACTGACCCGCTACGGCCAGAGGCTGATCCAGCTTTACGATCTGCTGGCGCAGATCCAGCAGAAGGCGTTTGACGTGCTGAGCGATGACGACGCCCTGCCGCTGGACAGCCTGCTGGCCGCCATCTCCCGCTTCTCGCTGCAGACCAGCGCCCGCAACCAGTGGTTCGGCACCATTACCCGCCGCGACCATCAGCAGGTTCAGGAGCACGTTGACGTACTCCTGGCGGACGGAAAAACCCGGCTCAAGGTCGCAATTACCGCGCGCAGCGGCGACCGCCTGGGGCTGGACGAGGGGAAAGAGGTACTGGTGCTGCTGAAAGCGCCGTGGGTAAGCATCACCCGCGATCCGCAGGCGGCGGCCCGGGCCGATAACCAGCTGACCGGCACCATCAGCCGCATCGAGCGCGGATCGGCCCAGTGCGAGGTGCTGATGGCCCTGCCGGACGGGCAGACGCTGTGCGCCACGGTGCCCGATGAGCAGTCGTCCGGCCTGCATGAAGGCGAAGAGGCTATCGCCTGCTTCAACGCCGACCGGGTGATCCTCGCCACCCTCTGCTGACGGCTTGACATTAACGGCCAGAAGACGTATCCCTGAACGCCATCGCTGCAAAAAACGGGATACATCATGTCATCATTGCAAATTTCGCAAGGCACGTTTCGTCTTGGGGATACAAAGACACTCGCCATCGACGCCCTGACCCTGCGTTCGGGGGATGCCTGGGCCTTCGTCGGCAGCAACGGCAGCGGTAAATCCGCCCTTGCCAGAGCACTGGCCGGAGAGCTTCCCCTGCTGGCCGGCAGCCGCCGGAACGACTTCGCCCGCATTACCCGCCTCTCCTTCGAGCAGCTGCAAAAGCTGGTCAGCGAAGAGTGGCAGCGCAACAATACGGATATGCTCGGCCCGGACGAGGACGACACCGGCCGCACCGCCGCCGAGATCATTCAGGAAGAGGTCAAAGATCCGGCCCGCTGCGCGGCGCTTGCCGATCGCTTCGGCATCGGCCACCTGCTGACCCGCCGCTTCAAGTACCTCTCCACCGGCGAAACCCGCAAGACGCTGCTGTGCCAGGCGCTAATGGCCGAGCCGGATCTGCTGATCCTTGATGAGCCGTTTGACGGTCTCGACGTCGCTTCCCGCCGGTCGCTGGCGGATCTGCTGGCGAGCCTGCACGCCGGCGGCCAGACGCTGGTGCTGGTGCTCAACCGCTTTGACGATATTCCCGACTTCGTGCCGTTCGCCGGCGTGCTGGCCGACTGCACCCTGCTGGAGACCGGCGACAAAGCGGCGCTGCTGGCGCAGGCCCTGGTGGCTCAGCTGGCGCACAGCGAGCGGCTGGAGGGCATCGCGCTGCCGGAGCCTGACGTACCGCCCGCCCACCTGCAGCTGGCCCGGGAGGGGGCGCGCATCGTGCTGAATCACGGCCACGTCTCTTATAACGATAAGCCTATCATTAACGACCTGAGCTGGACCGTCTCCCCCGGCGAGCACTGGCAGATAGTCGGCCCCAACGGCGCCGGAAAATCGACGCTGCTGAGCCTGGTCACCGGCGATCATCCCCAGGGCTACAGCAACGATCTGACCCTGTTCGGCCGCCGCCGTGGCAGCGGCGAAACTATCTGGGATATCAAAAAGCACATCGGCTACGTCAGCAGCAGCCTGCACCTCGACTATCGGGTCAGCACCAACGTGCGCAACGTTATTCTGTCGGGCTATTTCGATTCCATCGGCATCTATCAGGCGGTCTCCGACCGGCAGCACAAGCTGGTCCAGGGCTGGCTGGATATTCTCGGCATCGATCGGCGCACCGCCGATGCGCCGTTCACCAGCCTCTCCTGGGGCCAGCAGCGGCTGGCGCTGATCGTGCGGGCGCTGGTCAAACATCCGACGCTGCTGATCCTCGATGAGCCGCTGCAGGGGCTGGATCCGCTCAACCGCCAGCTGGTGCGGCGCTTTATTGATGTCCTGATTAAAGAGGGCAATACCCAGCTGCTGTTTGTCTCCCATCACCAGGAAGACGCCCCCGACTGTATTACCCACCGCCTGGCGTTCGTCGCCGACGGCGAGGGCTACCGCTATGAGGTGGGGCCGCTAAAATAACCTCTCCAGGCGGGGGCCCTGCTCCCGCTTTTCAGAAAAGCGGCAGTTTTTCTCGCTTACTGCCTGTATTTACACCATAAACATCAATGCAGGAAGGATAAAAAGGCGCAGTGTAAACGATTCCACTAACATGCCTTATGTCACACTTTTCGCTTCTCTGTTATGCTAGCCTTATCACATACCATAAGGCTAATGGAGCGAGAAATGAGAGTACTGGTTACGGGTGGTAGCGGTTACATTGGAAGTCACACCTGCGTGCAGCTGCTGAAGCAGGGGCACGACGTCATCATTCTGGATAACCTGTGCAACAGCAAGCGCAGCGTGCTGCCGGTTATTGAGCGCCTGGGCGGCAAACGGCCCCTGTTTGTGGAGGGCGATATTCGCAACGAAGCCCTGATGACCGACGTACTGCGCGAGCACGCCATTGAGGCAGTGATCCACTTCGCCGGGCTGAAGGCGGTGGGCGAATCCGTTGCTAAACCGCTGGAGTACTATGATAACAACGTTAACGGCACTCTGCGCCTGATTTCCGCCATGCGCGCCGCCAACGTGAAAAATTTCATCTTCAGCTCCTCCGCCACCGTTTACGGCGACCAGCCGAAGATCCCCTACGTCGAGAGCTTCCCTACCGGCACGCCGCAGAGCCCCTACGGCAAGAGCAAGCTGATGGTCGAGCAGATCCTGACCGATCTGCAGAAGGCCCAGCCGGAGTGGAGCATCGCCCTGCTACGCTACTTTAACCCGGTCGGCGCGCATCCGTCGGGCGATATGGGCGAAGATCCGCAGGGTATCCCGAATAACCTGATGCCGTACATCGCCCAGGTGGCCGTTGGCCGCCGCGATTCGCTGGCCATTTTCGGCAACGATTATCCGACCGAAGACGGCACCGGCGTGCGCGACTACATCCACGTTATGGATCTGGCCGATGGCCACGTCGTCGCGATGGAAAAACTGGCCGCCAAACCGGGCGTACACATCTATAACCTCGGCGCTGGCGTCGGCAGCAGCGTGCTGGACGTGGTTAATGCCTTCAGTAAAGCCTGCGGCAAGCCGGTGAACTATCACTTCGCGCCCCGCCGCGACGGCGACCTGCCCGCCTACTGGGCCGATGCCAGCAAAGCCGACCGCGATCTCAACTGGCGCGTAACCCGCAATCTCGACGAAATGGCGCAGGACACCTGGCACTGGCAGTCCCGCCATCCGCAGGGCTATCCGGACTAAGGACCCGTCATGACGCAATTCAATCCCGTCGATCATCCGCATCGCCGCTATAACCCGCTGACGGGCCAGTGGATCCTGGTTTCGCCGCACCGCGCCAAGCGCCCCTGGCAGGGGGCGCAGGAGACGCCGTCTAAGCAGACGCTGCCCGCCTACGATCCCGACTGCTTCCTCTGCCCGGGCAATACCCGGGTTACCGGCGATAAAAATCCTGACTATACCGGCACCTACGTCTTTACCAACGACTTCGCGGCGCTGATGACCGATACGCCGGACGCGCCGGAGAGCAGCGATCCGCTGATGCGCTGCCAGAGCGCCCGCGGCACCAGCCGGGTGATCTGCTTTTCGCCGGACCACAGCAAAACGCTGCCGGAGCTGAGCCTCAGCGCGCTGGAGGAGATCGTCAAGACCTGGCAGCAGCAGACCGCCGAGCTGGGCGCTGACTATCCGTGGGTGCAGGTGTTCGAGAACAAAGGCGCGGCGATGGGCTGCTCCAACCCGCATCCCCACGGCCAGGTGTGGGCCAACAGCTTTCTGCCCAACGAAATCGCGCGCGAAGACCGCCTGCAGCAGGACTATTTCCGCGAGCAGGGTTCGCCGATGCTCCTTGATTACGTGCAGCGCGAGCTGGCGGACGGCAGCCGCACTGTAGTCGAGACCGAACACTGGCTGGCGGTGGTGCCCTACTGGGCGGCGTGGCCGTTTGAAACCCTGCTGCTGCCGAAGGCCCACGTACTGCGCATTACCGATTTAAGCGAAGCCCAGCGCGGCGATCTGGCGATTGCGCTGAAAAAGCTGACCAGCCGCTACGATAACCTGTTCCAGTGCTCCTTCCCCTACTCGATGGGCTGGCACGGCGCGCCGTTCAACGGCGAGGAAAATCAGCACTGGCAGCTGCACGCCCACTTTTATCCGCCGCTGCTGCGCTCCGCTACGGTGCGCAAGTTTATGGTCGGCTACGAGATGCTGGCGGAAACCCAGCGCGACCTGACGGCCGAACAGGCCGCAGAACGCCTGCGCGCACTGAGCGACGTTCATTTTCGCGAATCCGGAGAATAAAAAACAATGAGTCTGAAAGAGAACACCCAGTCCCTGTTTGCTGAAAAATTTGGCTACCCTGCCACCCACGTTATCCAGGCGCCGGGCCGCGTTAATCTGATCGGCGAACACACCGACTACAACGACGGCTTCGTGCTGCCCTGCGCCATTGATTATCAGACGGTCATCAGCTGCGCGCCGCGCCAGGAACGCACGGTGCGGGTGATTGCGGCGGATTATGACAACCAGACGGACGAGTTTTCCCTCGACGCGCCGATTATCGCTCACGATACCCAGCAGTGGTCCAACTACGTGCGCGGCGTAGTGAAACACCTGATGAAGCGCAGCGATAAGTTTGGCGGCGTGGACATGGTAATCAGCGGCAATGTGCCGCAGGGCGCGGGCCTCAGCTCTTCGGCGTCGCTGGAAGTGGCGGTCGGCACCGTGTTCCAGCAGCTGTATCACCTGCCGCTGGACGGGGCGCAGATTGCCCTCAACGGCCAGGAAGCGGAGAACCAGTTCGTCGGCTGCAACTGCGGCATCATGGATCAGCTGATCTCGGCGCTGGGCAAAAAAGACAGCGCGCTGCTGATCGACTGCCGCTCGCTGGGTACGAAGGCCGTACCGATGCCGCAGGGCGCGGCGGTCATCATCATCAACAGCAACTTTAAGCGCACCCTGGTCGGCAGCGAATACAACACTCGCCGCGAGCAGTGCGAAACCGGCGCCCGCTTCTTCCAGCAGCCCGCCCTGCGCGACGTCACCCTCGATGAATTTAACGCCGTGGCCAGCGAGCTGGATCCGCTGGTGGCGAAGCGCGTGCGCCATGTGCTGACCGAAAACGCCCGTACCGTCGAGGCCGCGGACGCGCTGGCGAAAGGCGATCTGGCGCGGATGGGCGTGCTGATGGCCGAATCCCACGCTTCAATGCGCGACGATTTCGAAATCACCGTGCCGCAGATCGATACCCTGGTGGAGATTGTTAAAGACGCCATCGGCGATAAAGGCGGCGTGCGCATGACCGGCGGCGGCTTCGGCGGCTGCGTGGTGGCGCTGGTGCCGGACGGGCTGGTGGAAATCGTCCGCGACGCGGTCAGCGCGCAGTATGAAGCCAGAACCGGCATCAAAGAGACCTTCTACGTCTGCAAAGCATCCCAGGGGGCCGGCCAGTGCTGAACGAAACGCCAACCCTCGCGCCGGACGGGCAGCCGTTCCGGCTGCTGACCCTGCGCAATGCCGCCGGCATGGTGGTCACCCTGATGGACTGGGGCGCGACGCTGCTCTCCGCCCGGGTGCCGCTGGGCGACGGTTCGGTGCGCGAAGCCCTGCTCGGCTGCGCCAGCCCGGAGCAGTATCCGCAGCAGTCGGCGTTTCTCGGCGCCTCGGTTGGCCGCTACGCCAACCGTATTGCCGACAGCCGCTTTAGCCTCAATGGCGAAAGTTACGCCCTGACGCCGAGTCAGGGCGTCAATCAGCTGCACGGCGGGCTGGAGGGCTTCGATAAGCGCCGCTGGAAGATTGAGAATCACAACGACGATAGCGCGCTGTTTTCGCTGGAGTCCTGCGACGGCGATCAGGGCTTTCCGGGCCACCTGCGGGCGACGGCAAAGTTTCACCTCGGCGACGATAATTCGCTCACCATCGAATACCGCGCGCAGGTAGATAAGGCCTGTCCGGTGAATCTGACCAATCACGTCTACTTCAACCTCGACGGCGGCCGGAGCGATGTGCGCCAGCACCGGCTGCAGATCGCCGCCGGGCAGTATCTGCCGGTGGACGAAACGGGTATTCCCCGCGCCGGGCTAAAGCCGGTGGCGAACACCGGCTTCGACTTCCGGGCGCCGAAGGCGATTGCCGACGACTTCCTCAGCGACGAGGATCAGCGCAAAGCCAAAGGCTACGACCACGCGTTTCTGCTCGACGCGCAGGGATCGCTGGATCAGCCGGTGGCGCAGGTATGGTCGGCGGACGCGCAGCTGTCGCTCAGGGTCTTTACCTCCGCACCCGCGCTGCAGTTCTACTCCGGCAACTACCTTGCGGGTACGCCGTCCCGCGACGGCGAGCCCTACACCGACTGGCAGGGGCTGGCGCTGGAGAGCGAATTTTTGCCCGACAGCCCCAATCATCCCGAGTGGCCGCAGCCGGACTGCGTGCTGCAGCCGGGTGAGGAGTACCTGAGCGTTACCCGCTACCAGTTTATTCCCGCCTGACTGACGGCCCTCCCTCCGCGGAGGGCTTTTTTTCATCACCCTGCTGAAAATAGCGCCACTTGCCAACAAAAAGACAAAGAGTGCTTCACAAGCGCCTTACGCAACGCCGCTATTTTCGCTATGGTTAGGGATAAGCGTTGCCTGTGGTATCCCCACAGCAATATAATGAGAATTGTTATCATTAGAGCAATTTCAGGAGAACAAGATGGCAGTAACTAAGCTGGTACTGGTTCGCCACGGCGAGAGCCAGTGGAACAATGAAAACCGCTTCACCGGTTGGTATGACGTTGATCTGTCCGAGAAAGGCGTTGGCGAAGCAAAGGCGGCGGGCAAGCTGCTGAAGGCTGAAGGCTTCAGCTTCGATTTTGCTTATACCTCCGTGCTGAAACGTGCCATCCACACCCTGTGGAACGTGCTGGACGAGCTGGATCAGGCCTGGCTGCCGGTTGAGAAATCCTGGAAGCTGAACGAACGCCACTACGGCGCGCTGCAGGGCCTCAACAAAGCCGAAACCGCCGAGAAGTACGGCGACGAGCAGGTTAAACAGTGGCGCCGCGGCTTCGCGGTAACCCCGCCGGAGCTGACCAAAGACGACGAGCGCTATCCGGGCCACGATCCGCGCTACGCGAAGCTGACGGAAAAAGAGCTGCCGACCACCGAGAGCCTGGCTATCTGCATCGACCGCGTGGTGCCGTACTGGAACGACACCATTCTGCCGCGCCTGAAGAGCGGCGAGCGCGTGATTATTGCCGCCCACGGCAACTCCCTGCGCGCGCTGGTGAAATACCTCGACAACATGAGCGAAGACGAAATCCTCGAGCTGAACATCCCGACCGGCGTACCGCTGGTGTACGAGTTCGACGAAAACTTCAAGCCGGTCAAACACTACTACCTGGGTAACGCTGACGAAATCGCCGCCAAAGCGGCCGCCGTGGCAAACCAGGGTAAAGCGAAGTAATCCTCTGCGGGCAGCGTTCGCTGCCCGTTTTTCAGCTTACGCCATCAATCATCGCCTGCAGCCTGCCCTGTGAACAGCGCTCGACTCGCGCGCGAACACCGTATACCTGTGCCAGGTTCTCCGGCGTAATCACCGCTTCCGGCGCGCCGCCGGCAACTAACCGCCCTTCCCTGAGCATCAGAACCTGCTCGCCGTGATGCAGGGCGATATTAATGTCGTGGACCACCACCACGGTTACCATATTGCGCGCCAGGGTCTCACGGCGGATCAGCGCCATTACCTGAAACTGGTGATTGAGATCGAGAGCGCTAAGCGGCTCATCGAGCAGCAGCAGGTCGGGCCTGCGGATCAGCGATTGGGCGAGCCCCACCAGCTGCTTCTGGCCGCCGGACAGTTCGTCGAGGTAGCGCATCGCCAGGTGCGAAATGCCCAGCTCGGCCAGCAGCGCCAGAGCGCCGTCTCTCTCCGGCTCCGCTCCGCGCCCGCCCGACGCCCGCCGGGCGACAATCACCGACTCCAGGACGTGCAGATGCACGCCGGGCGGCAGCGACTGCGGCAAATACACCACCCGCGCTGCGCGCGCTGCCGGCGTCAGCGTCAGCAGGCTTTCGCCATCGAGCAGCACCTCTCCACTGGCCCGATTCAGCCCGGCAAGCGCGCGCAGCAGCGTCGATTTACCGCAGCCGTTATGGCCGAGCAGCATCGTCACCTCGCCGCGCTTCAGGTCGGGCACGTGAAGATCGTCAATAATACGCCGCCTGCCGTAGCCGACGCCAAGTCCGGCAATCGTCAGTCCGCTCATGATATCTGCCCCCGGCGGCGAAAAAGAATGCTCAGAAAAAACGGCACGCCCACCAGCGAAGTGACGATGCCGACGGGCACCACCACGCCGGGGATAAGATTTTTCGAGGCGGTCGACGCAAGCGACAGCACCAGGCCGCCAACCAGCGCGCTGCCTGGCAGGTAGAAGCGGTGGTCCTCGCCGAGCAGCCGGCGGGCAATGTGCGGCGAAACCAGCCCGATAAAACCGACCGGCCCCACGAAGGCCACCGACAGCCCCGCCAGCAGGCTTATCCGCAGCAGCGACGTCAGCCGCAGTCGCCGGACGTCGATGCCGAAACTCAGGGCGCGATCTTCGCCGAGCCGCAGGGCGGTTAGCTGCCAGCAGGCGCGCATCGCCCACGGAAATAGCAGCCCCAGCGCTCCGGCGAGGATCGCAACATTCGGCCACGAGGCCCGCGACAGGCTGCCCATCGTCCAGAACACCAGTCCCTGCAGGGTGTCCTCATCGGCCACGAACTGCATCATCGACACCAGGGCGTGAAAGGTAAACACCAGCGCAATGCCGAACAGCACCATGCCGGACACGGCCATTCGCGCCCAGCGGGTCAGGCCGTCCAGCAGCAGCGCCGAGAACAGCGCAAAGACAAAAGCGTTAACCGGAATAAAAGCGCTTGCCGGGATCCCCGGCAGACCAAGACCCAGCACGATCGCCAGCGCCGCCCCGAAGGCCGCCGCCGAGGAGACGCCGAGCGTGAACGGGCTGGCCAGCGGATTATTGAGGATCGTCTGCATCTCGGCGCCGGCCATTCCCAGCGCCGTGCCAACCAGCAGCGCCATTAGCGCGTAGGGTAAGCGGATATCCCAGACGATAACCCGCACGCCGCCGCCGGCGGCGGCCGGGTGGAGCAGCGTCTGCCACAGCGTCGACGGCGACAGGCCGGCGGGGCCCAGCGAAAAATCGAGCAACAGCGCGCCAACAATCGCCGCGCCCAGGGCCAACAGCAGCAGGCAGCGCCTGCGCATCAGCCGGCGGTAGCCGCGCGTAATGGCGCTGTCAGAAGAAATGTTTTCAGTTATATCCGTCACAGTCACCTCAGCGGGGGGGATCCAGCACGTCGCGGATTTGCGCCTCGCTCAGCGCAATACCGAAGAACTGCCGATAGAACTCACGCGTTTCCTGACGCATATCGATATCGGCAAAGCGCTGCGGGTAGAGCATTTTCGCCAGCCACAGGAACTGCAGCGCCTCCTCGCTGGTTTCCCGGCACCACCAGAACATGCCTTTCGGGTTGACGTAGACGCGGCGGTGGCGCACGGCGTCCACGCTGGCCCACTGCGGGGAAGTCATGATGGCGTCAGCATCGCGCCGGTTCATTGCCACAATGACCGCCGGATTTGCCGCCACGACCTTCTCCAGCGACACCTCTCCGGATCGCGCTGGCTTATCGTCAAACCAGCGTTCGGACACGTTCTGCGCCCCGGCCAGATCCATCCAGTCCTGGTTGAGCGACGGCCGCCCGCTGGTCATCAGCGGGCTGCCCATACTGTGATAAACCCGCACCCGCTGCCCGGCGGGAAGGTCTTTGAGTCTTTCAGCCACCCGCGCCACGTTACGGTCGAAGTACTGCCGGTAGCGCTGCGCCCGCCGTTCGGCGTCCGGTCCGAGCAGCGCGGCGGTTTTCGCTACTCTGTCGGTCAGGGCCTGCATCGCGTTAGCCTTAAAGGTCACCACCTTCACGCCCGCCTGCTCCAGCAGCGCCTGCTGCGCGACCGCCGTACCGGGAGGCGCATCGCCGCCGGGCAGGATCAGCAGATTCGCCCGCAGGGCAATGATCTGCTCCGGGTTCAGCTCGCGGCCGCTGCCGAAGCTGATAACCGGCACCTTGTCGATGGCCGGAAAGCTCTGGCGAAACAGCGGAATTTGCTTCGCAATGGCCGAGGTGCCGACAATATTTTCGCCGTAGCCCAGCATGGCAATAATGGCGTTCTGCGCCGGCCACGGTGAGGCGATGCTCACCTCCTGGTGCGCGGCATCAGCGTGCAGGCCGCTGCTCAGCAGTAGCCCCAGCGCCGGAAGAAGACGTGCAAGCTTCATTTCAGCCCCTGTCAGAAATCAAAGGTGACAGAGGCGCGCACTTCGCGACCGCCGCCGAGAAAGGCGCTCGGTGAACCGTTATCACCGTCGGTTCCCGACGGGAAAATGGATGCCCAGTAGTGCTTATCAAAGACGTTGTTGACCACCACTCTCAGGGTAGTCGGCACGTTGCTGATGCGCGTGGTATAGCGGGTGCCCAGATCCCAGGTGGTGTAGCTGCTGGCGTAGGAGGTGTTGGTGTCGTTCGCCGCCCGCCTGCCGGTGTAGTGAACATTGGCGCTGTAAACCCACTGCGGTAAGGAAGGCAGGCTGTACTCCGCCAGCAGGTTGGCCTGCACTTTCGGCACGCCCACGACCCGCTTGTCGCGGGTAGCGGCGCTGGCGGTATCTTTCAGTTTAGGATCGAGGAAGGTCACGCCGCCGTAAAGGTTGAGGTTCTGCCAGGCGTTGCCGGTGGCCGTCAGCTCGAGGCCGTTATTGACCTGCTTGCCCTGCTCTTTATAGACGTTGTCGGCATTGACGTAGGCGAAGGGGCGCTTGAGGCGAAACAGCGCCGCGCCGAGATTCATGCCGCCGACATCGGCCTTGAGCCCCACTTCATACTGCTTGCTGCGGTAAGGATCGAGGGTCTGCCCCGAGTTTTTGATGCCGTCGTCCGTCGGCGCCGTCCCGCCCTGCTCCAGCGAGTCGGCGTAGCTCACGTAGGCCATGGTGTTGGGGGTGATTTTATACATCAGCGCCGCATTGGGGCTCAGGCCGTCCTCGTTAGTTTCGTTGGTTTTGCTGCCGTGCTTGTCGTAGCTGCGGGTCTGCAGCCAGCTCTGGCTGAGGAAGAACATCGCCGACCACTGCGGATTAAACGTGACGGTATCGCCCAGGGTCACGCTCTGCTGGGTATTGACCCCGGAGCGGTAGCGCGGACCGCCGGTATGAATTTTGCCGTCGCCCTGCTCGTGCATGCGCGTTGGATCGTAAATGTTGGTGGTGCCCCAGCTGTAGCTGCTGCCGCTGCGCTTCGCGCTGTACAGCGACCAGACGTAGCCGGTGGTGGAGAGCGCGACGTCGTGGCTGACGCTGCCGGTCATCAGACGGCCGTTAAGGGTAGCGGCGTTACTCAGTACCCGGAAACGCCCGGCGGCCGTCGAGTCCTTCATCGTGCGGGTGATATCGCCCTGGTTATTGATGATTTTGCTGCTGACGCTGCGCATGGCGCGGTCCGCCTGCTGCCAGCCGACGCCCGCCGTCATCGACCAGTCATCGTTAAAATAGTGAATAAGCCGGGTACTGATAGTATCAGTGGTCAGATCGTTACCCGCCGTGCCCAGCGACAGATTGCGCTTTTTCGGATTTGGCGCCGAGGGCAGCTTCACGTTCGGGCCGTAGCTGAAGCTGCCGGGATAGCCCTTTTGCAAAAATTCGTAGTGGCTGGCGTCGAGCTGCAGCTGGGTGCCGGGCTGAATGTTCCAGTCCAGCGCCACCGAGACCAGCTTACGCCGCAGAGTGCTGCCATCGACGTTGCCCTCGCCGTCCTGGCTCAGCAGATTGACCCGGTAGCCGAAGCGCTTATCCGCGTCGAAATGGCCGCCGAGATCGGCGTGGCCGGTAAACGCCCCGCGCCCCTGATAGCCCACGCTCACTTTGCGCAGCGTCTCCTCGGTGGGGCGCTTGGCGACGAAGTTAAACTGCCCTGCCGGACTGGCGGGACCGTACAGCGCGCCGGTCAGGCTGTTCAGGACGTCGAGCCGCTCCAGCATCTCTACCGGAAAGGCAGTGGTGGAAACGATGTTCAGGCCGTCGAGGCGGCTGTTGGCGACCACGCTGCCCTGCATCCCGCGGCTCTGGGGACGGCCGACATCCATGCCGCCGCGCGCCTGCATCTGCGTGCTGGGCGAGTATTTCAGCAGTTCGCTGACGCTCTGCGCCTGCTGGTTTTCAATCATCTCTTTGTTGACGGTGGTGGAGGAGTACGGCAGGTCAAGCCAGGCTTTATTACCTAATGGCCCGACGCTGAGGTCATCGGTTTTAAATCCGGCACCGGCGGCAGCGTGAGTGCTGTCGTCGGCGGAGCCTGCCGTTACGACCAGTGTTTCGTCTGCGGGCGGGCGCTTTGCATTGAGGGCGGCGTGGACGGCCAGGGGCGTCAAAAGCGGCACCAGGGCCGCAAGCGTTGTTTTGGTTCTCATCATGTATCATCCGTAATATAAAAATTTATATTACGATCGATGTGAGAGGATATATCTGCTTAAGATCAAAAACATTCCGCATGATTAGGTTGCTAATCATTAAGGATTAGACGTTTCAGAGACAAAAAAACCGGCCCTGAGGCCGGTCACTTGTAGGGCGGTCACTTACCCGCGCCGCGCTTTCACCGCATTCGCAAGCTGATGCAGTACCTCCTCGGTGTCTTCCCAGCCGATGCAGGCGTCGGTCACGCTTTTGCCGTAAACCAGCGGCTCGCCGCTCTCCAGGCTCTGGTTGCCTTCCACCAGGTGGCTTTCGATCATCACGCCGGTAATCGCTTTCTCGCCGCCGGCAATCTGGCCGCAAACGTCAGCCGCCACGTCCATCTGTTTTTTGAACTGCTTGCTGGAGTTGGCGTGGCTGAAGTCAATCATCACCTGCGCGGGCAGGCCCGCCTTGTGCAGGCCCTCTTTGACCATCGCCACGTGATGCGCGCTATAGTTCGGCTCTTTGCCGCCGCGCAGGATAATGTGGCAGTCGCCGTTGCCGCTGGTGTTGACGATAGCGGAGTGGCCCCACTTGGTAACAGAGAGGAAGCAGTGCGGCGCGCCGGCGGCGTTGATGGCGTCAATCGCCACTTTGATGGTGCCATCGGTGCCGTTTTTGAAGCCCACCGGGCAGGAGAGACCGGAGGCCAGCTCGCGGTGCACCTGGGATTCGGTGGTGCGCGCGCCGATGGCGCCCCAGCTCATCAGATCGGCGACGTACTGCGGAGTGATCATATCGAGGAATTCGCCCGCCGCCGGCAGGCCGCTGTCGTTGATCTCCAGCAGCAGCTTGCGGGCAATACGCAGGCCGTCGTTGATCTGGAAGCTGTTGTCCATATGCGGATCGTTAATCAGCCCTTTCCAGCCGACGGTGGTGCGCGGCTTTTCGAAATAGACGCGCATGACAATCTCCAGCTCGCCCTTCAGGGTTTCGCGCAGGGCGGAGAGGCGGGCAGCGTACTCTTTAGCGGCAACGGGATCGTGAATTGAGCATGGGCCGATGATCACCAGCAGGCGATCGTCCTGCCCCTTGAGGATCTTGTGGATCGCCTTGCGCGCGTGCGAGACGGTATTCGCGGCATTTTCGGTGGCGGGGAATTTCTCAAGGAGTGCGACAGGAGGCAGTAACTCATTGATCTCTTTGATGCGTAAATCGTCGTTCTGATAATTCATGATCTTTCCAGCGTTGCCATATTTATCCAGTGAAGTGCAATCCCTTCAATCTATCTTGGCAGGCTGAAAGTGTAAACCGGATTTTACACTCGATCTGGATTATTCCTGGAAATCGCTTAAAAACTGGCTGTATCGTGCGCGAGAGTGGATATGCACTACACTTTTTAAATCAAAGCACTGCTTTTGATGGCATATGCAATATTACAATCCATTGAAAATATATTTTTCGGTATTGTCATCTGCATTCGGTCATCCAGCCAGCGATGGACACTGTTGGAAGCAGTTATCACGACGCCATAACCTACAGGAGTATGATGATGAAAATGAATCCACTCGCGACGCTTTTCCTCACGGCTGCGCTGACCACCCTGAGCGGCGCGGCGCTGGCGGCAAATACCGGACAGGCTAACGCCGCTGCGGATGCCGGGCAGGTTGCCCCCGACGCCCATCAGAATATTGCCCCCAACGGGGTGGACGGTAAAGATGTCAATACCGGCCCGGGATCCAGTATGAATCCCACCTCGGAAGTGGCCGACCCTAAAAGCAAGGACGACATCCACAAGAATTCAATGTGTAAGGACGGTAAGTGTCCGGATATGAATAAAAAGGTCCAGAGCGGCAACGGCACCAGCGATGTCGATCGTAAAACCGACGGTACCACTAATTAATTAGCGGCCGTGTGCCTTAAGGTCTGAAGGAGAGCCCGGCTCTCCTTTTTTTGAGCGCAGCGACTCAGAATCTGCAATGATGTAGAGGTTTATTTTCCACTTTTTTGCAGGGAACGAGTATGGCGCATTCTCACGCTCCAGCCGGGGACGGCAACGGTCGTCGTCTTTTACTGGCTTTCCTTATCACCGCCGGATTCATGATTATTGAAGTCGCAGGCGGGCTTATCTCGGGCTCACTGGCCCTCCTGGCCGATGCCGGCCACATGCTTACCGACGCCGCCGCGCTGATGTTTGCCCTGCTGGCCGTCCATTTCGCGCATCGCCCTCCTAATGCACAGCATACCTTCGGCTGGCTCCGCCTGACGACTCTGGCGGCATTTGTGAACGCCATTGCCCTGGTGATCATTACGGTGCTCATTGTCTGGGAAGCCGTCGAGCGCTTTCGCGCGCCTCAGCCCGTCGCGGGCGGCACGATGATCGTTATCGCCGTTGCCGGGCTGGTAGCCAACCTGCTGTCCTTCTGGATCCTGCACCGCGGCAGCGAGGAGAAGAACCTGAATGTGCGGGCAGCCGCGCTGCACGTGCTGGGCGATCTGCTGGGATCGGTTGGCGCCATCGTTGCCGCTCTGGTGATCCTGTGGACCGGATGGACGCCCATCGACCCCATCCTCTCAGTCCTCGTTTCCTGCCTGGTGCTGCGCAGCGCGTGGGCGCTGCTGAAAGAGAGCGTGAATGAGCTGCTGGAGGGCGCGCCGCGATCGCTGGACCTGGCGGCGCTGAAGCGGGATCTGCGGCATGAACTGCCCGAAGTGCGCGACGTACATCACGTCCACGTCTGGCTGGTGGGCGAAAAGCCGATGATGACGCTGCACGTGCAGGTCATTCCTCCGCACAACCACGATGCGCTGCTGGATCAGATCCACCACTTTCTGGCACATCGCTACCAGATAGCCCATGCAACGGTACAGATGGAGTACCAGCCCTGCAGCGGCCCGGAGTGCACCATTAACGATCCGCAGAGCGGGCACGCCCATCACCACCACCATCACTAGCGGGCAAGCGCGCGGGAACCTCTCTCCCGCGCGCTGCGCATCCACATCCGGCAGCCGTTCAGGGCAATAAAAGTCAGCAGCAGGTACTCAAGCGCCATGGCATAAACGCCCTGCAGGGCGAATATCGCAATGCTGATAAGGTTGATAACGACCCACAGCAGCCAGTTCTCGACGTACTTGCGGGTCATCAGGATCATCGCCGCAATCGACAGCACCATCATGGAGGCATCCCAGAACGGGAAAGCATCAGGCTGCAGCTCAGGCATCGTCACGTTCAGCCCCAGGGCCTGCATCAGCGTCACGGCAAGGCGGGTGAGGAAGGCGAAAACCGGATCGATAAAGCGGGTCATCAGCGCAATGGCCGCCGCGCAGACCGCCAGCCAGGCGAGCGCCTTCGGCAGCGGCAGCCAGCGGATCTGCAGTTCGGCCTCGTGCTGGCTGGTCTGACGCGACCAGGCGTACCAGCCGTAAATGTTGGCGGCGAAGAAAAAGAGCTGCAGCAGCAGGCTGGCGTACAGCTGGATCTGAAAGAAAATGATGGCAAACAGCGTGACGTTAACCAGACCGAAGGCGTAATTACTGATTTTTTCGAGGCTGGCAAGCCAGATGCAGAGCAGGCCGGCAACGGTGCCCACCGCCTCGATCCATGACAGGTCGTAGCCGCCCGCGCCGATGGGAATGTGCAGCAGGATGTTTTGTGTGCTGAAAAAGTCCATTTTATCTCCGGGTCGTGGACGGGAATTTGCCTTACTATCGCCTAAGCGTAGCTGCAAAATCCAGCATGCGGTTGAGCGGCCTCAGCGCGCCCTCGCGCAATGCGGCGTCAACGTGGATTTCATGCTCGCTGCCGCCGTGTTCCAGCCCTTCTGCTATCGCCTTCAGGCCGTTCATCGCCATCCACGGGCAGTGGGCGCAGCTGCGGCAGGTGGCGCCCTCTCCGGCCGTCGGCGCCTCCAGCAGCTCTTTCTCCGGCACCGCCTGCTGCATCTTGTAAAAAATGCCCCGATCGGTAGCGACAATCAGCTGCTGCTGCGGCAGCGTTTTTGCCGCCGCGATCAGCTGGCTGGTGGAGCCCACGGCGTCGGCCATGTCGACGATCGCCTGCGGCGACTCCGGATGCACCAGCACGGCGGCGTCAGGGTAGAGTCCCTTCATGCGGCCCAGAGCCTGGGTTTTAAACTCGTCGTGCACGATGCAGGCGCCCTGCCAGCAGAGCACATCCGCGCCGGTCTGTTTCTGTACGTAGCGGCCGAGGTGGCGGTCCGGCGCCCAGATAATTTTCTCACCGAGGCTGTCGAGGTGCTCAATCAGCTCTACGGCAATGCTGGAGGTCACCACCCAGTCGGCACGGGCTTTCACCGCCGCCGAGGTGTTGGCGTAGACTACAACGGTTCTGTCCGGATGGGCGTCGCAGAAGGCGTTGAAGGCTTCGCTCGGGCAGCCGAGATCCAGCGAGCACTCGGCGTTGAGGGTCGGCATCAGAATGGTCTTTTCCGGGCTGAGGATCCTGGCGGTTTCGCCCATAAAGCGCACCCCGGCCACCAGCAGCGTCGAGGCAGCGTGCTTCGCGCCGAAGCGGGCCATCTCCAGCGAATCGGAGATGCAGCCGCCGGTCTCTTCCGCCAGCTGCTGGATTTCCGGATCGGTATAGTAGTGGGCGACCATCACTGCATCGCGCTCTTTGAGCAGGCGCTTGATTTTCTCACGGTAGAACTGCTTTTCGTCGAGGCTCAGCGGCAGCGGCTTCGGCGGAAAGGGGTAAATTGCGGCTTCAGGATCGAACATCAGGCTCATCATCGCTTCTCGTTTGACTGGCTTAACATTTTCGCTGCTCGCAGGCTTTCAAAAGCCGCATCAATGGCAACGATGTTTTATATACTAAACAGGATAGCGAAAGTTGGGCTAAATGTCGTGTGAATTTTGCGCGGGAAACTGTTCTGAACTGCCGGCGCGCGGGTCGGTATAAATATCTCATTCTTAATTGCTCAAAATCGACGTCTGTGCGCCGTTTTATGAAATACATCGCGCTATTGTGGTGCCCTGCACCGCAAAATGTGCACAAGTCGAAAAGGAGAGCTTATGTCCAGTAGTGAGAAGGCCGTTGAGGTGGTAAGCCGGTTCCTTGCCGCCTCGATGGCAAAGGATGCCGCGCTGGCGGCCACCTTTATGCATCCTGAAGTAAAAATCACCTTTACCGGCGGACGTGAGTTCGCCGGTGCGAAGGACATTACGGCGTTTAACGGGTCGCGCTATAAATGGGTAAAGAAATCCATTGGCGAATATGACTGCGCGGATCGCGGCGATTGCGTGGTGGTGTACTCAAATGGCACGCTCTACGGCGAGTGGCCCGATGGCCGCCCGTTCGCCGGCAACCGCTACCTGGATCGCTTTGAAGTCCGGGAAGGAAAAATCGTTAAAATGGATGTCTGGAACGACAGCGCCGAGTGGATCCTCGCGCCGGAGATTAATCGCGCTGCTACGGTGTGACCTGGCGAATGCTGAACAGCAAAAAGGCGCCTTTAGGGCGCCTTTTCACACTGGTGGGTCGTGCAGGATGACTCGCGTCGCTCGCCCTTCGGGCCGTTGCTTTCGCTACGTTATCCTTCACGTTTAACGTCTAAGTGCGACGTTAAAATTGGTGGGTCGTGCAGGATTCGAACCTGCGACCAATTGATTAAAAGTCAACTGCTCTACCAACTGAGCTAACGACCCCTTACGGGAGTTTACTACTCTTTTTGTTCAGGTAACCGCGTCGCGAAAATCTGCGAAGAAGATGGTGGGTCGTGCAGGATGACTCAGCTTCGCCTCGCCCTACGGGCCGTTGCTTACGCAACGTTATCCTTCACGTTTTACAATCGCCACACACTTAACGATTGGTGGGTCGTGCAGGATTCGAACCTGCGACCAATTGATTAAAAGTCAACTGCTCTACCAACTGAGCTAACGACCCGTTAGCGTACTGCCTGAAACTTCACTCGTTACCACCAGCCTCAGCGTCTGAGTAAGACGTTAAAATTGGTGGGTCGTGCAGGATTCGAACCTGCGACCAATTGATTAAAAGTCAACTGCTCTACCAACTGAGCTAACGACCCCAGTGGTGGGTGATGACG
>NZ_BCZS01000016.1 GCF_001598855.1 Pluralibacter gergoviae ATCC 33028 = NBRC 105706
CATGGCCTCACGCGCGCGGGCGAGAGAAATCTCCGCAGGCAGAGAGGGTTTATATTCAAGACCAATCGCTCCGTCGTAGCCTAACGCCCGCAGACGGTCCAGCAGCAGCCTCCACTCCCCTTTTTCCGCCTCCGGCTCGGCGCGGGTGGGTACCTGGGCAATTTGTACATGACCCAGCAGGTGAGTCCGGCCGCCTAACGCGGCTTCCATCTCCTCTTCCATGACCGCAGAGTGGTAGGCGTCAAACAGCAGCCTGAGACGCGGGCTGTCCACTGCCTCGATGATGTCCAGCGCGACGCGGGTGTCGTCGAGAAACATGCCGGGATGATCGATGCGGGTATTCAGCGGTTCCAGCAGCAGCGTAATGCCCGCCGCTTCGGCGCGGGATGCCGCCTGTCGCAGCACCCCGATAGCCAACGCTTTTTGCTCGTCAAAACTGGCATCCTCCCGCCGGAAACCTGAAGCCACCACCAGCGGCGGGCTTCCCAACCGCCGCGCAGCGGTGAGACTGTCATCCAGCGCCGCGAGAAACCCGGCATGCTCTGCCGGATCGACCAGGCTGCGGCGCGGTTCGACCACGAAACTCGACAAGGTAACGCCCGTCTCGTCAAGTACCCCGGCCAGCGCCTCCAGCGGCTTGTCGCGCCACAGGTGAAACTCAACGTGGCTGAAACCAGCGCGCTTCGCCGCGCGGACGCGGTCGCAAAAATCGGGATGCTCCTCACGAAAAAGCCATTCAATGCACGGGGACAGATACATCCAACCTCCTCTTATCGACTTATCGATATGAATCCGATAAATTAGAACAAGAACTCTTATTCTATTATGAGACGGCACCGCCGCCGTCTCATGCGCCCCGGATTATCGCCGACATCAGTGCGCCATCGGCGATAACAAGAACGGACGCTCTAATTCTAATCGTTTAGCGATACAAAATGTCAACATCATTTAACAGATTTTTAACCAAACCTGAAGGTACATCATGTTAAACAACGCTTCGGCGTCATCTTCCTGTCCTTCGCCGGACGCCGCTGAGCGGCAAAGAACGCTGGCAACGATCGTGGTGTCCATCGCCATGGTACTGGAGATCGTCGATGTCTCTATTCTCAACGTCGCCATTCCCGTTCTGCAGCACAGCCTGGCCGCCAGCCCACGGCAGATCGAGTGGGTGATGACCGGATATCTGTTCTTTTTTTCCGTGCTTCTGCTGACCGGCGGTCGGCTGGGAGATCTCTGCGGCTACCGGCGGCTATTCATCTGCGGACTGACGGCGTTTGGCGTAGCCTCCGCGGGCTGCGGGCTGGCCACCAGTCCGGAGATGCTGATCGCGATGCGCATTTTTCAGGGGATCAGCGGGGCGATGATGGGGCCGCAGATTCTCTCTCTGGTGCAGGTGCTCTATCCCCCGCACGAGCGTTTTCGGGTAATGAGCATCTTCGGCCTGCTGGGCGGGGCCGCCGGTATTCTCGGGCCGATCCTCGGCGGGGCCATCATTGAAAGTAACCTCTTTGGCCTGAGCTGGCGCCCCATTTTTTTAATTAACGTGCCGATCATTATTGTGGCGATAATGCTGGCGTGGCGCGTGCTGCCCGCGGTCAAAAGCCCGGAGGCAAAAGGAATCGATCTGCTCGGCACCCTGCTGGCGATTATCGGCGGCGGCGCCATCCTGCTGACGCTGATTGAGATGCCCGCCCTCGGCTGGCCCGCCTGGTCCTTCTCCCTGCCGGTGCTGGCGATAATCACCCTCTGCGGGCTGGCGCGCTATCTGCTGGCCCGGGAAAAAAGCGGTAAGCCGCTGCTGCTTCCCCCGGAGGTGCTGCGCGACGGCTTTTATCGCGCCGGATTCAGCATCACGCTGCTCTATCAGGTTGCCACTGCCTCACTGCTGCTTGCCACCGCCCTGGCCCTGCAAACCGGGCTGGGGTTCACTCCGTTTCAGACTGCGCTGATGCATATTCCCTTCGCGCTGGGGGCAATGTTCTCGATTACCGTCGCCGGACGCCGCCTCTCGCCCCGGCTTGGGCGTAACATCACCCTGGTGGGTGTCGTCGTCCAGGTCTGCGGGCTGCTGCTGATGGGGTATGGGATCTCCGGGGGCATGACGGTGATGCGGCTGGTCGCCCTCGGGGTGGGGTTCAGTCTCTGCGGCTGCGGGATGGGGCTGATCTCTGCCCCGCTCCCCGCCTTTGCGATGGCGGCAACCCGCGTTGCCCATGCGGGGGCAGCCTCGGGGCTGTTCCGTACCGGCCAGCAATTTGGTGCCGCGCTGGGCATGGCGACCCTCGGCGGCTTCTATCTGGCCAAAAGCGCCTCGGGGCCGGGCGCCTGGCACCCGGCGTTTATTACTCTGCTGGCGCTTGATATCGCGGTACTGCTGGTTATCGCCGCCCTGAGCCGCTGGTTACCCGCGTCAGTGCTGCGCCCGGAAGAGAAAAAAACCTGAGCTATCGCGCCTTCGGATAGCAGCCATCGCGATGTTCCATTTATCCGGAGGGCGAAGTTGTAGTACCTAATGAAGTCTGTACACCTGCAGCGGGCCCGGCCCGAATAATGAGAAAGCGTAAGGATGACTATGAACGAGAAGGTTGATGTACTGATTATTGGCAGCGGCCCGGTAGGCTGCGCTTTTGCGCGACGGATCACCGAACGTCGCCGCGCGCGCGTGCTGGTGGTGGAGGCAGGTGAGGCGCTGACGCCGCAGACCGGTGTCAATATCCGCAATCTGGCCCCCGCCGAACGCGACGCCGCCTACGCCCGTGCGCGCCAGTTCCCGCTGGCGACGCTGCCGTCCGACCTCCCCGTGGGCGCGCTGATTGCCCGACCGGGTACGCACCTCCTCGATCCGACCCGCCCTGATGGGGCGATGCCCGCCGCCGCGCTCTCCAGCAATCTCGGCGGAATGGGCATCCACTGGACATGCGCCTGCCCCAGGCCGGGAGACAGTGAGGTGATCCCCTTTATTGATCCGCAAAAAATGGATGCCGCCTTCGCGTCCGCGGAGGCCTATCTGCAGGTGACCCGTGAAGGGTTCCCGCAGACGGCTCTCAGCCGGCAGATTGTCGCCTCGCTCAACGCCCGTTTCGCCGACGGCCGTCCGCCAGAACGGCAGGCGCAGCCGATGCCCCTGGCCTGTCGGCCTACCCCTGAAGGCAAACCCCGCTGGTCGGGGGTGGATGCGGTACTGGGCGATCTGGCCGAAGAGGAGACGCGTCAGCAGCGCGGGGTGGAGATCCGCACCGCCACGCTGTGCACCGGCATCCTCCACGACGGCGCCGCAGCGACGGGAGCAGAGCTGCGCAATCTGCGCACCGGTGAAACGTACCGAGTCGAGGCCCGGGTGGTGATCGTCGCCGCCGATGCGCTGCGGACCCCGCAGTTGCTCTACGCCTCCGGCATCCGCCCGCAGGCGCTCGGACGCTGGCTGAACGACCAGCCCCAGGTTATCGCCCTGATCGAGGTCGATGCCCCACCGGTAGCGCCGCCCCACAGCGCGACAGGCGCCGACGGGCGGGATAATATCTCCGGCGTGACCTGGCTCCCCTTCCACGAGCCGGACTTTCCATTTCACGGTCAGCTAATGCAGATGGACACCTCCCCCATTGCGTTCAGTCAGCCAGGCGAGGCGCCGGGCAAGCCGGTAGTGGGCCTCGGCCTGTTCCTTGCCAAGGAGCTGCGCAAAGAGGATCGGATTCTGTTCAGCGACAAAAACGATGCCGTCGGGCTGCCGGAGATGACTCTTCACTATCAGCTGACCGAGGGCGATCGCCAACGCCTGGCGCTGGCGCAGGAGGTAGTGCAGCAGGTAGGGGCGGCGCTGGGCAACGTGGCCCGGGGCGGGGAAGCCATCGTCTTACCGGCGGGAACCTCACTGCACTATCAGGGCAGCTGCCGGATTGGGCCTGTGGATGACGGCACCAGCGTGGCCTCGCCCGATTCGCGGGTCTGGGGCTTCAGCAATCTGTACGTGGGGGGCAACGGCGCCATTCCGACCGCCACCGCCTGCAACCCGACCCCGACCAGCGTCGCGCTGGCCATTCTCGCCGCGGATGACATTAGCGCGCGCCTGCTGTAACCCGCCCCGCGTTGATCCTCCCCTGACGCTGCTTCGGCAGCGTTTTTACTGTCCGCAATCCCCTGTTTTATTCAGGGTATTTTGATTCGCGATACATGCCATAGGTAATCACAATTTTTCACCCCTCTGTACACGGCCCTACTCTGGACCCGGGGTCGATCCGACGCCCACCTGTATTCCTAACCTGCATATAAAAACCGCTCAGCCACCGACGACTGGTGGACCGGGTGATAAAAGGAGAACGTCGTGAGCAACATCGCTAATCAGCCCGAAGCGCCGCAGGCCGGCGCGGCGCAGGGCATTATTATCGCCCTGACAGCTTTTCTGCCTATACTGGCCATCGTCTCTCTGGCCCCCGCCGTCCCCACCCTGATTCAGCACTTCTCGGGGGTGCGCTGGGCCGAAACTCTGGTACCGCTGATGCTGACCGCTCCGGGGCTGGTCATTGCCGTCACCGGCCCCTTCAGCGGCTGGCTGGCGGACAGAGTTGGCCGCCGCAAGCTGCTGCTCTGCGCCACGCTGCTGTACGGCGTCTGCGGCACTTTGCCGCTCTGTTTATCCTCCCTGACGCTGATCTTCTGCAGCCGCCTCGGCGTCGGTCTGGCGGAGGCGGTGGTGCTTACCCTCGCCAATACCATGCTGCTGGATTACTTCGATGATAAGCAGCGCCGCTTCTGGCTGACGGTGCAGGGAGTGATTGGTCCGGCGATGGCGGTACTGGTGCTGGCCGGATCGGGCTATCTGACCGCCCTGCGCTGGAATGGCGCGTTCGCTATCTACTTCGCCGCCTTTGCGCTATTTATCGCCATGTATTTCTGGATGTACGAGCCGGCCAAAACCCACCGGCCGCAGCAGGTTACCGGGGCGAGCAGCGCCTTCCCGTGGTCGCGGGTCATCGCCCTAACGGTGCTGACGTTTATCAGTGCCATCATCTACTATGTCTACACCATCAACGGTGCCAACGCCTTTCATACCCTGCCGGACGCCAGCCCCCAGCGGATTGGCCTGATTATGTCGCTGGTCAGCCTTGCGGTGCCGTTCGGATCGCTGCTTTTTGGCCTGGCCTCCCGCGGTCTGACGCCGGAGCGCGTGCTGGCGCTGATGATGTGTCTGATGGGCGTTGGAATGCTGATTATCGGCGCCTCG
Source organism: Pluralibacter gergoviae ATCC 33028 = NBRC 105706 (assembly GCF_001598855.1). Lineage (GTDB taxonomy): Bacteria > Pseudomonadota > Gammaproteobacteria > Enterobacterales > Enterobacteriaceae > Pluralibacter > Pluralibacter gergoviae. The sequence goes on from NZ_BCZS01000016.1 coordinate 5,219, forward strand.
CGCAGCGATACCCTGATGGGCCTCGGCTCGGCGATTCAGCAGCTGGGGGCCGGGATGGCGATCAGCGCCATGATTTACTGGGTGGGATCGCTCATTCCCCCGGCCTACTGCGGCCGGGCTATGGGCGCCTGGTCAGGGGCATTTTTCGCCGGGATGTTTGTCAGCCCGATTATCGTCGGCCTGATCAGGGCGCATGAGCAGAATGATATTCTGGCGGCCTTTACGGGCCTGGGCTGCATCGCCCTGGTGCTGGCCGCCGCCCTCTTCCTTTACACCTTCTCACGTCACAGCCACCGGCTGCGCCAGCAGAGGGACGCCAGCGCCTGGCAGCTCGCGGAGTAACCGGCCCACCCGTCCGCTATGACGCGACGGGGGCTATCAGAAAGCTCAGGCACATCAGACCAAGGTCGCGCTTGAGCTGCTCCCAGTCCCCCTCTCCCGATGCCTCTACCGCCGAGCCAAGCCCCAGAAATCGGGCCAGCGAGGCGTAGGCAACGGTAAAGCAGAAGCGGGCCGCGTGCTCGGGGCGGGGGTGGCGGATTTCCGCCGCAGAATCCAGCAGCAGCTGAATAAAAGTCTGCTCATTTTTCAGATAGGCCGCTTTACCGATACTGGCTACCCGCTCATCGTCGGCCCGGGCCATAAACGGCCGCAGGATCCCGGCGTGGCGGTGCAGATACTCCGCCTGGACATCCATCAGCGCGGGCAGCTTCTCCCGCAGCGGCAGATTCTGTGCCTGAAGGCGCTCCACCAGTTGCTGCCACTCGGCGTCCAGCTCCTGCATCACCTCGGCCATCACCGCGACAAAAAGATCCTCTTTTCCCCCAAAGCGGGCGTAGATGGAGCCGACGGAGACCCCCGAGCGGCGGCTGATTTCAGCAATGGTCAGCAGCTCAAAGGTGCCCTCTGATAAAATTTCCCGGCTGGCCGTCATCAGACGCTCCAGTGCAATCCGGCTGCGGTCCTGTTTAGGCTGGCGTATGGCCGATCGTTCGCTCATTGCGGTTGTCACCTGTTATTCCATGAAAGACGGTTGCAGTGTATTGCAGTTGTCTCCTGCCCTGCAAATTACGCGGGAAACTATCACCGGCAAGTTGTTGCAAAAATGTGATGAACGTCATTCCTTTGTGATTAAATAGAATTATAATTCTAGTTCTATTTGATAACAACAACCACCTTACCCAACCATCAGGAGTTGCTATGCGTTTCTCTGCCTTTCTCGTCGGACGTTCCACTGCGCCAGAGCAGGATCGGTTTGTCATGCAGTCCCTTATCGACCACGCCCGTCAGGCGGAGGCGCTGGGGTTTGATGCCGTTTTTATGCCCGACCACCACTTCACCGGCTATGCCCCGATGTCGAGCGATCCCTTTATCTTTGCCGCCTATCTCGCGGGACAGCTGAAAAAGGTTCACTTCGGGATGTCAGTCACCACCGTCCCCCTGCACCATCCGGTGCGCTTTGCCGAACGTGTTAACCTGCTGGATCAGCTCACCGAGGGGCGGCTACTGGTTGGTATCGGCAGCGGCACCACCCCGGAGGAGATGATTGGCTTCGGAGTGAACTATAAAGAAGCGTCAAACCTGCTGCAGGAGAACCTCGATTTGGTTCTCAAACTGTGGGACAAAAAGATCGAGGACGATCCGATCATTTTCGAAACCTCTCACTACAAGGGCGCCGTCGTCCAGCGCATCGTACCCACCGCATGGCAGAAGCCGTTCAACCGCATCATGCCCGTCGCCCTGCGGGAAAGCAGCATGCAGCGCGCGGCCGACAACGGCTGGCCGGCGTTTATCCCGGCCTTTACCCCGCCCATCCCGGCCAGCAGCGATCCTTTCGGCCAATTGACCCACTACTTCACTCGCTACCGCGACGCGCTGCTGAATGCCGGACACAGTGAGGAGGTGATCAAATACTGTCTCTCGTGGACCACCCACACCTGGCAGTGCGTCCACATTGCCCCGACAGACGAGCAGGCCCGGGAAGAGGTACTCCAGATTATGGGCTGGTATCAGCAGGCCATCGAGCGCGAGTACGAATACAACAAGCGGGCCGAAGAGTTCAGCGGCGTCTCCCTGCACCGGCACCCGGACTGCTTCAGCGAAGAGTGGCTCAAAACCTGGTGCCTGTACGGTAGCCCGGAAACCGTCGCCGAGGAGCTGGAACGCCATCAACAGCTGGGGATCGGCAACGTTCTGATGGGCTTTACCACCGGTCCGCTCACCGAGCAGCGCCTGCAGTTGACCCGGCAGTCCATGTCCCTGTTTGCAGATAAAATTCTGCCGCGCTTCCGCTAACCCGTTCCCGGAGAGATATCATGACACGACACGCAACTCGCCCCCCTTTCATCGTCGGGATCGGGGGCACTACCCGCCCCGGCTCCAGTACTGAACGTGCTCTGACCACCGCGCTGGCCCACGCCCGCAGCCGGGGGGCCAATACCCGGCTGTTTGGCGGCAAAGAGCTGGCCGCCCTGCCTGCCTTCAACCCGGAAGTGACCACCCGCACGCCGCAGGAACTGGCGTTTGTTGACGCCGTACGCCAGGCGGACGGGATCCTGATCGCCTCCCCCGGCTATCACGGCGGCGTCTCCGGGCTGGTGAAAAACGCCATCGACCTGCTGGAAGACCTGCGCGGTGACAGCCGGGTCTACCTCGACGGCCGGGCCGTCGGCTGCATCATCACCGCCGCGGGCTGGCAGGGGTGCAATACCACGCTCGCCGCCCTGCGCGCCATCGTCCACGCCCTGCGCGGCTGGCCAACGCCGCTGGGGGCAACCCTCAACACTGCCGGCGTATCGCTGTTTGATAAAGAGGGTAACTGCACCGATGTCGCCGTCCAGCGCGCCCTGGAAACCGTTGCAGAACAGGTGCTGAGCTTTACGGCCCCGTCACTGACAAGGAGAGCCGCCGATGACTGCGCTCAGTCTGTCGCTTAACGTCGAAGAGAAAGCCAGGCTGACCGCCGGACTGGGGATGTGGTCTACCCATCCGATCCCCGGAACACAGATTGGCTCCGTCACGCTTTCCGATGGCCCGATGGGCATCACCGGGGGCCGGGTTGATGAGCGCGACGTCGCGCTGCTTAGCCCCTGCGGGCTTGCGCTGGGCGCAAGCTGGGACAGCGACCTGGTGAGCCGCGTCGGCGAAGTGATTGGTCAGGAGGCGCAGCGTACCGGAGTTCAGGCCGTGCTGGCTCCCAACCTCAACCTGATGCGCAGCCCGCTCGCGGGCCGCGCGTTTGAGCTGTTCGGCGAGGATCCCCGCCATATTGCCACCCTGGGCGCTGCCTGGGTGGCAGGCGTTCAGCGTCAGGGCGTGGGCTGCGTGGTCAAACACCTTGTCTGCAACGATTCGGAAACGGACCGCCGGGGTATGAACGTCGAGGTGGATGAGGCGACGCTGCGGGAAGTCTACTTCTGGCCGTTTGAGGTCACTGCCCGCCGGGGGGCATGGGGGATGCTCACCGCCTATAACCGGGTCAACGGCACCTACTGCGCCCAGCACCAGCAGGCCATCAGCGGCTGGCTGAAGCAGGAGCTGGCGTGGGACGGACTGGTGATGTCCGACTGGTTCGGCACCCAGAATGGCCTTGCCAGCTTCCACGCCGGGCTGGATCTGGAGATGCCCGGCCCCGCCCGGCATATGGGCGAAAAGCTACTCCCGACTCTGACCGGCTCTCAGGAAGAGGCCGAGCGGCTGGACGACGCAGCAGCCCGGCTGGCCCGCTTTGCCGAGCGCGTCAGCCACTCCCCGCGCTACGATGCCAGCGCTGCCGCTCAGCGGCAGCGCCTGAATACGCTGGAGGAGGCCGCCGCCGCGGGCTTTGTGCTGCTGAAAAACGCCGGGGGCACCCTGCCCCTGCGCCCGCAGAAGGGGCAGCGCGTCGCCGTCATCGGCCCCAACGCCACCGCGCCCTGCTTTCAGGGAGGGACTTTCGCCCGCGTCGCTCTGATGCCCGGCCTGGTCTCCCCCCTTGAGGCCCTGCGCGCACGCTTTGCCGCAGAAGGCGTCAGCGTCAGCTACGCACAGGGCGTGGAGAGCGACTACCGAATCCCCCCTCTGCACGCCCTGCCGCTGCGCGCGGCAGACGACAGGCCGGGACTGGATGTCACCTTCCTCAACGCCCGGGGCGAAACCCTCGCTCACGAGGTGCGTAATGCCTCATCGCTGATCTGGTTTCGCGATATGCCCGGGGTGGGAGACATGCTGGGCCTTGAGGACCGGGCGGAGATTGTTGTTCGCAGCAGGTTCGTCGCCCCCGCGGACGGCCGCTATCGCTTCTGGATTGGCGGCACCGGGGCCGTGACCCTGAGCATCAACGACAGCCCGGCGGCAACCTTCAACGGCGAGGCGCTGGAAGGCGATATTATGGGCAAGCTGATGCAGGCCCCCAGTAACGAGGTGACGCTCCCGCTGCAGGCGGGAGAGACGGTCAGTTTTGCGGCGACGATGTCTATCGGCAAGAGCATTGCCCACGGCATCTGGTTCGGCTGTCAGCCGCCCCAACCCCTCGATCTGCTGCAGCAGGCGCTGGAGCAGGCCCGCGAGGCCGATAGCGTCGTGCTGGTTATCGGCGAAACCTCGGATGCCGGTCTGGAGAGCGTGGATCGTGACGCCACCGCCCTGCCGGCACATCAGGTCGCGTTAATTCGGGCGGTCTGCGCGGAGAATCCGCGCACGACAGTGGTGCTAAACGTCGCCCATCCGGTGGACACCGATTGTCTGCGTGACGCCGCCGCGATCGTCGTCGCCTGGTATCCGGGGCAGGAGTTCGGCCCGGCGCTGGCGGCGGTTATCGCCGGCGATCGGGAACCAGGGGGCCGCCTGCCGGTGACCTTTGCCCATCGTCTGGAGGATTACAGCGTGCGTAATCTGACTCCTGACACTAACGGTAACCTCTACTATCGCGAACGCCAGCAGGTCGGCTGGCGCGGATTTGCCGCCAAAGGCACCGCGCCGGCCTGGGCGCTGGGCTCGGGGATGGGCTATGCAGAGATAGCGCTCAGCCAGGCTACGCTGGTTGGCGAGGATGCGCAAAATCTGCGGGTTAACTGCTGCCTGGAGAATCGCTCATCCCGGGACGGGAAAGCCGTTGTTCAGCTCTATCTCAGCGGGCCGGGGAACGACGGAGCGATCCTCGCCGCCTTTGCGGCCTGCACGGTTAGCGCCAGCGGCCGCCAGCCGCTCAGCATCGCGCTCCCCGCTGACGCAATGCGGCGCTGGCAAGCCACCAACCATTGTTGGGCCACGGTTTACGGCGACTATCAGCTGCGGGTGGGCTTCGCCAGCGATAACATCATCGCCACCCTCGACTTCACCCTTCAACCAGACGGACAGGTCGTACAGCGCGCCTGACCGTTCTTCCGCCACTGCGGTCAGCGCCTCCGGGCCTGGCCGCTTTTTATCGTTTATCGCTCCCGATATGCATGACAAAACAAAAGCCCGACGGCGCAGGCCGTCGGGCGTAAAAGCCTGCACCGCTTATCAGAAGTTCAGGTACATGGTGGACTGCCAGAGTACGGCGGACTCATGTTTCGGGACCAGGTTAGGGTTATCCTGCCAGGTCACACCGTTGATCCAGTAGATGCCGCGGGTCAGGCGGAAAGCGTGTGAGAGGGAGAGCGCATTGATGCTTTTCGGCGCGCTGAGGTTCGCTTCCCCGACGTAATCGCGGAATTTATGGCTGATAAAGGAGCGGGTGTAGCCCAAAGAGGTCATGTCCCGCGGGCGGCCCGGAAACAGACCGATATCAAACAGCGTTACCTGCACATCGCCGGTGTAAGCATTGCGATCGTCCGGCGCGTAGTCTGCTTTGGTATCAAGATAGAGGCCGGACGGCGCCCCTTTCTGCGGCTGGGTCAGCTGCACGGTGTTAGCCACATAAAAGCCATAGTTACTGTTGCTGGTGCCGGTTTTATCATAATAGCTGTAGTGGGTGGTATTATAGATCCCTCCCGCACGGAACCAGATGGAACGCTGATTCTCGCCCGCCTGCTGCTTGAAACCAAACTCATCCACCAGGATCGGATTGGCTCCGTCAACGTGCCACTTCAGGCCATAAGGGTTCTGTTTAATATCTTCCAGAAAACCTCCGGGCGACATACTGCGGCTAACGGCAAAGTTATTATAAAACTTCTTGTCGCTGTCGCGGGTAATTACCGAAAAGGTCGGCGTGGGCGCATTAAGGCTGATCCCTACCTGAACCGGAATAACGCTGGTCGGGCCGAGTGCGGCAGAGGAGGAGTTGCCCCCCAAAACCATACCGTAAAATTGGCGAATCAGCGGATAATAACCGTATTGCAACTCCAGCTGTCCGTCAAAGAAAGGCTGATTAATTGCCAGGTTGGCGATATTGTGCACCCGGGGATAGCCGTCATTATAGTTTGACGTCGACCAGAGGGGCGAAATCGTTAATTGCGCATCTTTACTAAATCCGATTCGGCTTAAATCATAGGTAATATCCAGGGAGGTGCTCTGTGACCAGGTAAAATTCTGCCCGGAGTACTGCTGCGGGTGATGCGAATGGCCTTTGAGATCGTAGAGCATATTCGGGCTGAAGCTCAGCTGAACGCCCCAGCCGTTGTCCGCGAGCGCGCTGCGAAAGCCCCCCGCATCACCGACCAGCGATTCGCAGATTGACGACGGCGTGACCACCTGTTGAGAACGGGTATTGAGTTTGTCCAGTTGCTCACAGGTCCAGCTCCCCGCCAGGGCCGAGCCGGAAAAAAGCGCCAGCGTTATCGCTGAGGGAATAAAGATCATTTTCTTTGTAGGTTGGGTACAGCGTAAAGTCATAACAAACCCTCTTTATTATTTTTTGCAGGTAAAAGCACCATATAGCAAAAATGAAATATTCATCATTGCGTGATATGTTATTAATAGAAAATTAAACCTAATAGCGAGAATATAAACTGCACTATTCAGCCATCGCACTCCTCATCCGCCGGGGCGGAATAAACAATAAGATACGCACCGTTAATATTAAATAACGGACGATTTGAATAAATTAAGCACCCGCGTACAACGTAAGACTCTATTGCCGTAACCTGCGCCAAACGGCAAGTTACGGCGGCATCAGAAAATAAAATTAATGTGCCTGTACCTTTTTAATATTCGCGAGATTAAATACCAGAAATATTCCCGCGGCAATGGCCATAGTTAATATTGAAAAGAGCAGCAGGGTTGACTGTAAATTGCCGGTAACAGTATTCATGCCGGTGACCAGCAGAGGACTGATAAACATCCCGAGGAAAAAAAACGTATGCCAGATACCCATTCCTGTCGCCCGGTGCCCGGCAGGGATCGCCCGGATAACCCAAGCCAGCATCAGCGGAATCAGCAGGCCGTTGCCAATCTGGGCCACAAATGCGGCAAGCACGCCGGAAAAAGGATTACGGGCAACGGCAATAAACAGCAGGCCGAAGCCAAACACGAGATAGAAAACCAGCAGCTGTCTGGCGGGCCACAGTTTAGACAGCCTGCGAAACAGCAGCGCCCCCAGCGGTACGCCGATCCCGGCTACGGCGGTAGCGATGCCGATATGACTGCTGGAACGGATACCAAGCTGGTTAAACACCTGGCTAATCTGCAGCGGCTCAATAAAGTAGAGAATGGCGCTGACCAGCGTTATGGCGCAGATCCCCGCCATTCGCTGCCGCGGAAACGGCCCCGAGGCCTCTTGCACGTTTTCGGCCTGCGTCCGGTAAGTCGCCGGCTCGCGGGTGAAAAAACAGAGGCCGAAAAAAACCGGGATCGCCAGAGCATAGAGATAGATAGGGCCGCTCCATCCGAAGTCGCCGAGCAGACCGGCGCAGAGGATCACCAGGGTAGACATTACCGCCCCCGCGCCGCTCTGGATAGCCAGCCAGCGGCTGCGCGCCTCGCCGACGAAATAGTCGCCGATCAGGGAATTAGCCGCCGTCAGGATAAACGCATCGGCAATCCCCATCATCAGGCGCGCCCACAGAATGGCGTGCAGACTCTCCAGCATCATGGGCAGCAAACCAAATGCCGCGTAGGCGCCGGTGGCAATAATCAGCAGACGGCGGCGGCTCCAGCGATCCCCCGCCATTCCGGCGAATGGCGCCAGAAGCGCCATGCTGACGGAAGGCAGGGTGATAATCATCGGCACCAGCCACCGGGAATAGGCCTGCGATGAAAAATGCTGAAACAGCAGCGGCATAACGGGGATCATGGTCAGGGTGCCCATTATCGGCAGCAGCGCCGCCAGCATGAGTAAAATGGCCTGAACGGCCCCCGCCTGCTGCGGGACTGCTGAAACTTTTTGCATCATCACCCTCACTCGCTTTACGCCCATTTCTAGAATATGAATTACAGTTCTATTTTTTGCTGATAAAAAAGACATTGGCGGCTGACAATGTCGACGGATAACGATTGATGCTATTTATCCTGTTTCAGACTACCGCAAGCCCGAAGCGGCGACTGCGATTTTTATCACAATTAATACTAATAATTCACATACATTTAACAATGAAATGGGGCATATCGCCCCGTCCGGGATCAATCCTCGACAATAGCCACGGCGCGAATGAACCCCGCAGAGCCTCGCTGGATCTTGTAGGGAAAACAGCTTACCCAGAAGCCCGAGTCGGGGAGTTTGTCGAGGTTGCTGAGCTTTTCCATCTGCCCGTAAGCAATATCGCGCCCGGCTTTATGCCCCTCCCAGATAAGCCCGGCATCACCGCTGGCCAGAAAGCGCTCCCGGGTGTAGCTGAACGGCGCATCCCAGCTCCAGGCATCGGTGCCCACGACCCGCACGCCCTGCTCCAGCAGCCAGAGCGTCGCCTCTCTGCCGATACCGCAGCCGCGCTGGAGGTAGTCCGGCTGGCCGTAGCGTGCCCCCGCGGCGGTATTGATCAGTACGATATCCAGCGGCGACAGGGTATAGCCGATGCGCGCGAGCGCCCGTCGGAGATCGTCCGGCTGCAGAATGGCGCCATCCGGCGCGTCGCGAAAGTCGAGGCGCACGCCGGGACGCAGACACCACTCCAGGGGCAGCTCATCGATGCCGAAGGCTGGCTCACCGCCGTTAGTGGTGGAGCTATAGTGCCACGGCGCATCCATATGGGTGCCGTTGTGGGGCGTTACGGTCAGCCGCTCAGAGGCCCATGCCTCTTCGCCGGGCATCTGGTGCTTTTCCAGCCCGGGGAACATCGCCGCCATTTCCGGCCAGCCCTGCTGGTGATCCATATACTCTATTTTCGGCAGCAGCGGCGGCGGATCCGTGTAGGGGTTGTTATCCAGCGTGACGGACAGATCGACCAGCCGGCGTCCGGCTAAAAGGTTCATCATCGGTGACTCCTGTTTATCTGACGGGCGCGGCAACGGTTTGGTCCAGCGCGCCAAAAAGCGGTTTGTCATCCGGGGTGCGGGCCTCCATCACCACCCGCTCCCCCGGCTGTAAGAATGGCGTCTGCGGCTGACCGTGGGCTAGCATTTCAATGGCCCTCAGCTCGGCAATACAGCTGGCGCCGCGCGCGGCGTTCTCACCCGAGACGGTTCCCGATCCCACCACGGTTCCGGCGCGCAAACGCCGGGTTTTCGCCGCGTGGGCAATCAGCTCGCCAAAGTTAAAATGCATTTCGCCCCCCTCCTGGCACCCCACCAGCCTGCCGTTGCGCAACACCCGCAGGGGCAGATCCACTCGCCCATCGATCCACGCCCTGCCCAGCTCATCGGGTGTGACCGCTACCGGCGCAAAGGCGGAGGAGGGTTTGGCATGAATGAAGCCAAAGCCCGTTTGCAGCTCGCGGGGGGCATACGTCCGCATACTGATGTCGTTAAGCTGCACAATCAGCCGCACCCGCGCCAGAGCGTCCCGGGGAGTACACCCCCGCTCCACCTCATCGACAATCACCGCAAACTCGCCTTCAAAATCGAGGCCGTCCTCGTCGGTGCCGTAGGGGATCTCTGCGTAAGGGCCCAGAAAATCGTCCCCGCAGCCCTGATACATCAGCGGGATGCTCTCTATCCCGGCAATGGGCGGTAAACTGAACGCCTGCTGCATACGCGCGCTGTGGCTGAGAAATGCGGAGCCATCCAGCCACTGCCACGCGCGCGGCAGCGGCGCCATAAGCTGCCGCAGATCGCAGGGCTGCGCGCTGGCGCAGCGGTTCTCATTCAGGGCCTGATAGCGGGCCGCAAGGGCTGGCCACGTCTCCGCCGACCGTTCCAGCGCCTGCTGCAGAGTGGGGGCGATATCGCCTGCATCGGCCATCTGCCGTAAATCCTGTGAGATCACCACCAGACGGCCGTCGCGCTCGCCGTTATCCCACGTTGCCAATTTCATCGTTTATGCTCTCCCGTAAAATCAGCCATCCCTGACCGTCTACCGCCCACTTCAGCGGCGTTAGCCGCTGTCCCAGACAGGCGCCCTGAATGCAGCGCCCGCTGTCTGGCTCAAACAGCGCCCCGTGCGCGAAGCAGACCAGCAGGTCACCGCGGGCGTTAAGAAAAGCGTTTTCCCGCCAGTTCATCGGCGTGTCGAGGTGCGGGCAGCGGTTGCGCCAGAGATAAATATCTCCCCGATAGCGCAAGGCAATGACCGTTGCCTGCCCTGCCCCTTCAGGATCAAAGCCCTGCGCCTGCGCCTCTGCGAGGCTATCTGCCCGGCAGAGGCGCGTTGCGACGCGGCCCATCAGCGGGCGTTGTCCGGACCCGGCGCCCATTTTTCGCGCGAGGCGAGCAGGAAGTACTGGGAGTTATCGGCCCCGGGCATCGCCTCACGCGGCTGCCAGCTGTCATCATGCAGATCCATATCGGCATCATATTCAATGTGGCAGCCCAGCGGACTGTTGAAATACCAGAACCAGTTCGAGCCCAACTGATGGCGGCCCGGCCCCCAGAAAGACTGATACCCTTTCTCCAGAAAGCGCGTCCCGGCCAGCATCAGCTCCGTCGGCCCGCCCAGATGGAAGGTAAAATGCTCAATGCCGGTCATAAACGGCGGAGCCTGGATCAGAAACAGCGTGTGGTGATCGAGGGTACCCGCCGGGCGCAGAAACGGTCCGACGTGGGTAAAGCGGTCGGTGCAGACAAAACCCAGACGCTGGTAAAATCCCTCTGCCCGCGCGGCATCCGGCACAAAATAGACCACGTGCGACAGCGTACGGGGCGCCGCCGGCATGGCGGGGCTGGCACCGGTCTGGTTAACCCCGCGGCCCGGCTTATCGCCCGGCGCGTTGATTTTCTCGCCGTCCAGCGCGATAGGCTGCCGCTGAGTGACGCGAAACCCGATGGCAAAGCCCGCATCGTCTACGCTGCGCAGCACGCCGTCGCTGCCGAGCTTCACCTCGCGATCCCGGCTCAGCTCTTCGGCGATCGCCTCAAGCGTTGCGGCATCCGCCACGCCGTAGACCGTCTCCCGCAGCTGGCTGCCGCTGGCCAGCGCCGGGGGAAGCGCCGGGTCGTCACGCTCGCGCAGCACCACGCCGGTACCGTCGAGGGCGGAGAAAAAGTGGTTCTCCCCTTCGATAAGACCATAGTCTGTCAAGAACTGCCGGCAGCCGGCGAGATCGTCGACGCCAAATACCAGGTAATCAGGTCCAAGAATATTCATAACTATCTACCTTATGCTGCGCTTCAGGCCACCCGGCCACCGAGGGTTTCCGCTACCCAGTCCGCGATGAACTGGCCGGCGTTAATGGAGTTATCAAAGCTGGAGTGCTGGACGCCCCCTTCAAGGTCGGTAAAAATTTTCAGATCCCGGCGCGGGCTGTTGACCAGCTGCTCGTAAGTGCGGTGCGCCCACTTAAGCGGGATCTGCGAATCTTTTTCACCGTGAGTAACGAGAAACGGTACCCGGATGCGGTCAAGAACGCCGTCAAGATGGACATCTTCCGCGATACGCATAAAGGCAGGAATGTCCTCCCCTCCCCATACCCAGCGGACGTGGTCCCAGTAGTGCGGCACCGGGAAGTCGCCTTCACGCTCCAGGCGGCGCTTCTGGACATCGCGCCAGTCGTGATTCGCGCCCCATACCACGCCGCAGGCAAAGCGCGGCTCGAAAGCCACGGCGCGCGGGCAGTAGTAGCCCCCGAGGGAGACGCCCTCCATACCAATGCGGCTCGCATCCACGTCGGGCTGCTGTTCAAGCCAGTCAACGATACGCGACGCCCAGTGCTCGCTGTCAAAACGGGCCTTCATATTGTGCAGTCGCAGCGCTTCGCCGGTACCCGGCTGATCAACCACCAGCGATGAGACACCGCGTTTAGCCAGCCACTGCGGCAGGCCAACGAGGTATTTCATCTCTTTGGTGGAGTCGAGGCCGTTTACCTGCAGCAGCAGCGGCGCCGGGCCGCTGACTCCTTCGGCGCGCACATATAACCCCGCGAGTGTTTTGTCTCCGTAGGGAATTTCGACCCGCTGGCAGTTGGCCCTGGAGTGGTGTAGTCCGGCGGCGAAAACGTCGAGAAAGCGTTTGTAGAGCGCTTTGCGCCCTTCGGCTCCCTGGGCCTGCAGACGTTCGCAGGTGAGGTAGTAATTTGCCGCCCGCAGGTATTTTTCACCGGCGGAGAGCAGCCGCCCCCGGGCCTCATCTTCTGCCGCAAGGCGGCATAATTTATCGGCCATCTTTGACCAGCTGTCCCGAAACGCACGCGTGCCGTCGGCATCCGGATGCTCAGAGGCCGCAAGCAGCGGCGCGCACATCTCTTCGATTTCACCGATGCGGGCACCCATCTCGATCGACAGGTCGACCGACAGGTTCCAGACATAGTTTTTAGGGAAATAGCGAAACATAGGGTTATCCTTCAACGTTCAATCGTACAGCCCGCACTGTCACATAAGCGCCTGCGGGCCACCAATCACGTCTCAGGATGTGAGGTATTGAGGGGGGAAATACCTGCCAGCGCTAGCCCGCGCTGGCGACAATCTTCTCCTTGAGCCAGCTGAAAATCGCATCATTATCCAGGCTGCGGTGCCAGCCGATAAACTCACGCATGGCGGGCAGCGCCACCGGCATCGGATAGATTTTCAGCGGCAGCATCGCCCGGTACTGCTCCGCCAGCCGGCGGTGCAGCGTGGCTATCCGATCGGTGCCAATCAGCAGCTGCGGCAGGGAGTGGTAGCTGTAGGCAACCACTTCCAGCCGCCGACACAGCCCTGATTCGGCGACCAGCCTCTCCTCCAGCCCCGGCTGCCGCTCGCGGCCAAACACCACGGCTACGTGGCCAAGCCGCTGCCAGTCATCCAGAGTCAGGGTATCGCCAATTCGCGCATTTTGCTCCCACGCCATGCAGACAAACTGCTCTTCAAACAGCAAATCGGCAGGATGCCCCTCGGCCATAAACGGCTCCGGCGCCACGATCATATCCAGCTCGCCGCGGTTGAGCATGCCGGTGGACTGCCGGTCGGGGGAGAGAAACTCGAAGGTCATATTCGGCGCCTGCTGATGAACAATCTGCAGGGCGTCTTTGAGCACCACGTTAATCACGTAGTCGGAAGCCATAATACGAAAATGGCGCTTGCTGGTGGCCGGCTCATCCACAGGCCGCCGGGCAATTGAGGTCTGGATTTTGAGCAGCACCTCCCTGACAGGCTCCTTAAGCTCTCTTGCCAGCGGCGTCGGCATCATTTTTCGCCCGACCTGGGTCAGGAGATCGTCCTCAAAGTAGTTTCTGAGCCGGTTCAGCACGCCGCTGGTTGCCGATTGGGTCATGTGCAGGCGCCCGGCGGCGCGGGTAATATTGTGCTCATCCAGCAGGACATCCAGCGCCACTAATAAATTCAGATCCAGATGCTGGTAACGCATAACTCCTCCACCGGATATCGGTATCAACTCATTCAGTGCGTGTATTTATTTAACATTTTTGAAACTAGTTATTTACTATTTAAAAAAGCGATATCGAATTTTGCGATGAAGATCATCCTTTATCACGATTAGTCAGCGCCGGGCCGGGCTGCTTACCCTTACCCATTCTGTGGCTGAAGGTGAAAACGCGATGAAAATAAATAAGGTTCTGATCGTCGGCTGCGGCATTAGCGGGCTGTGTACGGCCATCGCCCTGCGCAAAGCGGGGATGGCGGTTGATCTGGTCGAAATAGAGCCAGAGTGGAAGGTGTACGGGGTGGGGATTATCCAGCAGAACAACGTCGTGCGCGAGATGCAGCGTCTTGGCGTACTTGAGCGCTATCTCAGCGCCGCGTGGGCGTTTGAGCAAATCTCCCTGTACACCCTGAACGGACAGCCGCTGGCATCTTTCTCCGGGCAGCGGCTGGCAGGGGAAGCGTTTCCGGCCAATGTGGGGATCTCGCGTCTGGCTTTGCATAACGTCCTCTGCGCCGCGGCGGCTGAGGCGGGCGCGAGGATAACCACCGGGGAGTATTTATGCAGTTCGTTGCTGGTCCGGTGCTAGCCATGCGCCGGTAAAGCGGCGGCGTAATTAACTTAATAATGATATAAACGAGAATCTATGAAGCCTCTACAGCAAGCATTTAGCCATCTGAAAGATCTGGATGAACCATTTTAATTTCCTCAATACGTCTTATCGCCATATTGGTCTGACAGCTCAGCACGATTAAACTGTAACCATCAACGCCTTCCCCTCCTGTGCTGGCCGACTTACAGTATTCCTCACGATACTTGTCCCATAGTGTTTGGCTACGAATAAATGACTCCTTCATTTCTTCGCGTTGTTTTTTTTGCCCCATCCACCACTGACTGTAATCGTAACTCGATATTTCCTTCAATTTATTTTGATACTCCTGGTTTAACTCATTTTCAGTTTTCTTGCTCACTGAACTTAAACATTCACTATCAATACTCCCATTTTTTTTGACGCATAGTTCAATATCTTTATTTCTAACGATACTGTTCGATATTGAATCTGCATAGGCATTGATAACTATTGCAGGACAAGCTAAAAAAAATACGATTTGTGCAAAAAGTTTACTCATTTGCTTAAACTCCTTATCCTAATATCATTTCTGCGGCTGTCGGCACTTAAAATAGGATCATTTTTCAGATAATCAATAATTTTATTTTTACTCCCACCACTCGCCATTATTTTTACCATCTCTGGCGCTGTCCTGTTTCCTTGATAAATTGTATCGACAAAAACATCTCGTATTACTTTATCCAGTTTAGACCATGTAAGTGGTTCGTGAATACGACGTGAATTTCGTGAGTATACACCTTTCGCGTAATCAAGCTTTTCTCTGTATACAATTTCAAAAAGCCTTATTTGTTGATCGTGCGTAATTTCACCAACAAGAGGCCCATAAACTTTCACAAACTGCCCGGCTTGACAACCTTTAAGATGCGATGCCTTTGAGCATAGAACTGCTTTATACTCTTCAATACCTGCCAATCGGAGTGTTGCATATATTTCGCCCGCACTGCGATTTCCCATATCGTATCCACGCCCCAGGGTGACGCCGGATGAAAATTTAGGTGGCCAATGCAGTATCCGTGAAAAGCTCGGATAGCTTTGCTGCCTGAAAGGTTCTACTGCAGTGATATAATCAATACCTTCAGAATCAAAAGTTACCTGCCCCTCCCTTACACGGAGAGAGCCTGAAGTATGCTTTGGTCTCCAGTGGGGAGTATATGCATTTTCCAGGGCATCCATAAATGCGCTATCGACTGGATGAACAATCCCGGTTGGAGAGAGTATCAGCAGGCGTTGATACCAGATAATAGCCTGTTCGGTTTCCGGATTACACACGCCATTAACCGCCACAGTTCTACCAGTAGAAATCTGATATCCAGCGCCGTTTATCATTTTCTGTATTGTTTTAACGTCATCAGGGTTGTTGGAGCCACAATTTCCTACTGACCCTTTTATTCTGTATATCCGTGGATTATGATGTGGCATATATCCTCTATTTCCTTATTTTTCCAACTTCAATGTCATAATTTTGTCATTTTTTCTTTAAGCGGACAACTAAAATAGATCAGCCCCGCTACCAAGAAAACTCCCGATCGTGTAATCAGAAGTTTAGCATGAAGCACTTATCGTTATGAAAATGCGGGTTCGGATCATTGGTAGAAGTTCGGCTACACGTTCCTGATCATCCTCCCCCTAATGCAACCACCGCCATTAGAATATTCTTAATACTTCTTTATTTATCACTCACATCAAGGATGTTCCATCTGCATTGCTGTGGTTAACGCGGAAATTAGCATGATGTAAAATTGCACGAATCCTGAGATTCTGGACGCACTGGGCTTGGGCGTAACTGCAAATATCGCATTACTGATATATACGTGGAGTCTATGCAAAAAGATCTGGTGTTCGCTGACGGCGACGCAGTTCCGTCATTTTATGGGTACTCGGTGGGATGATGCTCATCGTCACTGCCAGGCAAATACTTTTATGGCCTGTAAGTGACACGACAGAAAGCAGATAGGTGTTTAATAGGTGGCAAAAGCGCTAATCTCAGCCAAAATGCCCGGCGGCGCTGCGCTTGCCGGGCCGACATGAAGGCTGCAATACGTTTAAAAACGGGTATTTGTAGGCCGGTGCAAGCGAAGCGCCGCCCGGCAAAAGGGCAACGCCGCCCCTAATGAAGCGGCACGCCCTTAATCAAAGCTTCGCCGCCGCCTCCGCCACGGCCGCCTTGGCCCCTTTCTCCAGCAGCGCGCGGTAAGCCTCAGTCACCCGCTCAACAAAGCGCGCATCCTGCGGCAGTTCCTTGCCAAAAATCGCCTCAATGCCCAGCAGCGCCTTCACGCGGGCGTCGCCCTGCTCGCTGCCCTGCACTGCCGCCTGGATGGTGCTCAGCAGCGGGTCGGCGATTTCAATTGCCTTGCCCTGCTCGTCGACGCCGTCAACGTAGCGCATCCAGCCGGCAACGCCGAGGGCCAGCAGCGGGAAGTCGCTGCCGTGGGCCAGGTGCCAGCGCACGGAATCGAGCATCCGCTGCGGCAGCTTCTGGCTGCCGTCCATGGCGATCTGCCAGGTGCGGTGGCGCAGAGCCGGATTGCTGTAGCGGTCGATCAGCAGGTCGGCGTAGCGGGCGAGATCGACGCCCTTTACCTTCAGGGTCGGCGCCTGCTCGTTGAGCATCAGCGCGCGGGCGGCGCGGCGGTAGTTGTCGTCAGCCATGCAGTCGTTGATGTGCGGGTAGCCCGCCAGATAGCCGAGGTAGGCAAGGAAGGAGTGGCTGCCGTTGAGCATACGCAGCTTCATCTCTTCGAACGGGATGACGTCGGCCACCAGCTCGGCGCCCGCTTTTTCCCACGCGGGGCGGCCGGCGACGAAGCTGTCTTCGATAACCCACTGGCGGAACGGTTCGCAGGCAACGCCCGCCGGGTCGCGCACGCCGGTGATGGATTCAATTTTGTCGAGCGTCTCGGCGGTAACCGCCGGGACGATGCGGTCAACCATGGTTGACGGGAAGGTG
The DNA here is from genome assembly GCF_001598855.1 of Pluralibacter gergoviae ATCC 33028 = NBRC 105706. GTDB lineage: Bacteria > Pseudomonadota > Gammaproteobacteria > Enterobacterales > Enterobacteriaceae > Pluralibacter > Pluralibacter gergoviae. The sequence continues at coordinate 22,586 of NZ_BCZS01000016.1, forward strand.
ACGTTGTCGGCGATCCACGCCGCCAGTTCGGCGTCGAGCGCGGTGGCGTAAGCGGTGACGACGTTGCGCATCACGTGGCCGTTTTCCGGCATGTTGTCGCAGGACATCACGGTAAATGCCGGCAGCCCTGCGGCCTTACGGCGGGCCAGGGCTTCAACGATAACGCCAACGGCAGAGGTGGGCTGATGCGGGTTCTGCAGATCGGCAACGATCATCGGGTGCGCCATGTTCAGCCTGCCGGTGGCCGGTTCGTGGCAGTAGCCTTTTTCGGTGATGGTCAGGGAAACAATGGCCACCTGCGGTTCGCACATTTTCGCCAGCACGGCCTCCAGGCCGTCAACCTGGGCGTGCAGCGCGTCGGTGACGACGCCAACCACGCGGGCGATCCACGCGTCGGCGGACATTTCAGCGACGGTATAGAGGTTGTCCTGCTGCTTAAGATCGGCGATCTGCTGTTCGCCGCCGATCAGGTTAACTTCGGTATAGCCCCAGTCGCTGCCGTGCTCAGCGGCCAGAATATCGGTGAATACCGCCTGGTGGGCGCGGTGGAATGCGCCAAACCCGAGGTGTACGATGCGGGACTGGAGTTTAGTGCGGTCGTAGTTCGGAAGAGTGGCCTTAGCCGTTAACAGCGTGTTTTGCATTTTATTGGACTCGCTAAAGGGGACATTCATTGCCATACAAGAATACTCGCCGGGCGGGCAGAGATATTGATGTATGTTAATTTTTGGCTGATTGGTATGACATGAATTGAAAGTTGTGTGACACCCTTCCGGTGTCACACATTCAGGCAGGTTAGCTGTACTGCGCGGCGCGGCGGCTTTCGGCCGCCGTCTGCGGTTCCGCGGCGTCCTGCGGCAGGCTCAGATCGCGGTCGCACACTTCCGGCATGGCGATAGCGGAGATCAGGCCAATTAGCGAGTAGGCGATCATCATGGCGGCAATCGGCCACCAGCTGTCGGTCATGTTGCAGAAGATCCCCGCCAGCACCGGGCCGAAGCCGACGGCAATCAGACCGCCCATCTCTTTCGAGATGGCCATGCGGGTGAAGCGGTTGCGGGAGCCGAACATCTCCGCCATGGTGATGTTTTCCAGCGCAAACAGGCCCAGTACGCCGACGTTGTGGATAATGATGATCGACGCCATGATGGTGCCGACGCTGTAGCCGGTATCAACGATCAGCGACAGCATCGGCCAGGCCAGCAGGGCTGCCGAAATGCTGATAATGATGTACGGCAGGCGGCGGCCATATTTATCCGACAGCCAGCCGAGCAGCGGAATGGTCAGGAAGCCGAGAATGGAGCTTATCATCAGCGCATCGGTCGGGATCGCCTTGTCGAACAGCAGCGTCTGCACCAGGTAGCCGGCGAGGAAGGTCTGGATCAGCCCCGAGTTGCCCGCCTGGCCGAAGCGCAGGCCGGTGGCCAGCCAGAAGGATTTGCTGCGGAACATCGCCCCCAGTGAGTTCTCTTCTGCCATAGCGGCCGCCGCCGCGCCCTCTTCTTTATCGCTCACTTTCTCAAAGACCGGGCTCTCCTTGAGGTTCATACGCAGCCAGATGGCGAAGAGCATCACCACGACGCTGGCGAGGAACGGCACGCGCCAGCCCCAGGCGATCAGCGATTCGCGGTCGAGGGCGAAGAACATGATTGCCCAGATAGCGGTGGCGCTCAGGGTGCCGCAGTTGGTGCCCATCGCCACCAGTGACGAAATAATGCCGCGTTTACCTTTCGGGGCGTACTCGGCGAGCATGGTGCCCGCGCCGGAGATCTCCGCCCCGGCGCCCAGGCCCTGCACGATGCGCAGGGTGACCAGCAGCACCGGCGCAAAGATGCCGATCTGCGCGTAGGTCGGCAGAACGCCGATAAGCGTGGTGCAGATGCCCATCATGGTGATGGTGATAAACAGCACCCGCTTGCGGCCGATGCTGTCGCCCATCTTGCCGAAGAACCAGGCCCCGACGATGCGCGCGATATAGCCCGCGCCGTAGGTGCCCATCGCCAGGATCAGCGCCATCGCCGCCGACTGCTCCGGGAAGAAGATTTCGTGAAACACCAGCGCCGCGCCGAGGGAGTAGAGCTGAAAATCCATGAACTCAAGGGCAGTACCCAGCCAGCCGGACACCGCAGCACGCACCAAATCCTTGGTGCTGCGCTCGGGTTGTTGTTGCGTCATATCCATATCCTTTCTCTGTAGGTAAGAGGCGTATTGTTATTTTTCAAACGTCAGCAGCACCTTGCAGCACTGCTTCTGGTCTTTCTCAAACAGGGTTATGGCTTCTTCAACCCGCCGATAGTCGAAGGTATGGGTCACCAGCTTGTCGGGGTCGATAAGCCCCCTCTCCAGCCAGTCGATCACCACGGGGAACTTGCGGGCGTTGAGGCGCGAAGAGTAGAGGGTCAGCTCTTTGCCGGTAATGCCCTGCTGCACTACCTGCGACGGTTCGCTGGAGAAGCCCATCAGCAGAATGCGCCCCGCGGGCGAAGCAACGCTGACCGCCTCCTGCAGAATCGACGGGTGGCAGGCGGCATCGACGATAAGCGTCGGGCGAATGCCCTTCTCGTCAAGGAGCGCCTGAACCGGCGTATCGGCATTGTTAAAGGCCAGGTCGGCCCCGCAGCGCTCGGCCATCGCCAGCCGCTCATTGATGCGGTCCACCACAATGACCTGCTTCACGCCGTAAACGCCCTTCAGTGCCTGGACGGTCACCAGGCCCATCGGCCCCGAGCCGTAGATCAGCGCGATATCGTCGGCGGTGGGTTGCAGGTGCCCGGTAACGTTGGCGGCGATGGTGAAGGGTTCGACCATCACCGCGTGGCGGTCTTCGATGCTGTCGGGGATCGGCCAGGCGTTAGCTTCCGGCGCGGTGGCGTATTCGCTGAACCCGCCGTCGCGGTGGACGCCGAGCACCACAAGCGAGGTGCAGACATTGGGCCGGCCGATGGAGCACGGATAGCAGTGGCCGCAGCTGATCACCGGATCGACGCTGACCCGCTGGCCAATCCGCTCCGGGCTGACGCCCTCGCCCACGGCGTCAATGACGCCGAAAAACTCATGGCCGATGACTCGCGGGTATCTGGCGAAAGGGTTGTGTCCGCGGTAGATGTGGCTGTCGGAACCGCAGATCCCCGCCAGCCTGACCTTCACCCGCACCTCACCCTTCGCGGGCGCCGGAAGCGGCCGCTCTTCAATGACCAGCTGATTGGGCTGCTGTATAACAATGCTTTTCATGACGCCGTTATCCTTACATCACGTTATTGATGCGGGGACTTTAGCGTCACGCCATCTACCATACAAGTATATGAAGGCGGAAAGTCTTAACAGATCACAAAAATAGTTAACAGGGCGGGTAAAGTTTCACGGGGATGGATTCAGCCGGGCGCAGCGCGCCCGGCCAGGGAGTTTACGCGATCCGCGACTTAACAATAAACAGATAGCAGAGCGCGCCGGTAAAGGTTACCGCCGCCGCGATGGTCAGGGCGAGGTTAAAGGAGCCGGTGGTGTCCACTACCCAGCCGGTGACGATGGGCGCGAAGGAGGCAAACACGAAGCTGCCGAAGTTCTGGATCGCCGCCACCGACGCGACCTTGCCTTCGGAGACCATCACCTGTACCAGCCCCCAGGCGGAGGTGCCGGCAAAGTGGACGCAGAACAGCGCCATCGAAATAAAGGCCACCGCCTGCACCGGCGTGGTGGACTGCACCACCAGCAGGGTGCCCAGCGCGGAGAGCATCAGACCGGCGACAATGGCCGCTTTGCGGGTCTTCGCCAGGTCGTAGCCCCTGCGCGCCAGGGCATCAACCAGCGCGCCGTTGACCCACATGCCCACCGCCGCCGCCAGAAACGGGATCGCCGCAACCCAGCCGGTTTTGGCGAGGCTGAAGCCCTGCTGCGCCTGCAGATAGCCGGGAAGCCAGGCGATATAGAGCCAGCCGGTGTAGTTCACGCCGGAGAAACCGAGGATCATGCCCCAGGTGGTGCGCTGCTTAAACAGCGCCAGCCATTCGCCGAAGGCGAGCCGGGGGCGAGCCGTTTTCGGCGCCGAGAGATAGCGCTGCTCATCATCGCTGAGGGCAAACTGCGCCCGGTTCCGGTACCAGGCAAACCAGCACAGGCCCACTACGATACCCGCCAGGCCGATGACCACAAACATGGTGCGCCAGCCCCACGCCAGCTGCATCACCACCAGCGCCGGCGGCGCAATGGCCTGGCCGATGACCGTCGAGGAGTTAAAAACGCCCAGCGCCGTGCCGCGCGCTTTTTCGGCGTACCAGTCGTTGATCGACTTCACCCCGGCGGGCATAAACGGCGCCTCGCCGATCCCAAGGCCGATGCGCAGCCAGATAAAGTGGCTGAAGGAGTTCACCACCCCGGTCAGGGCCTGCATCGCCGACCAGAAGATCAGTCCCGCCCCGAGCACAACGCGCGGCCCGAAGCGGTCGAGCAGGATCCCGGCGGGCAGCTGAGAAAGGCCGTAAGAGAGGGAGAACGCCGACAGCAGGACGCCAAATTCCGTCGCCGAGAGCCCCAGTTCGCCGCGAATGGCTTCGCCGGCGACGCTTAACGAAGAGCGGTCGAGAAAGTTGACGATCCCGGCGATAAACAGCAGCGTCAGGGTGATCGTCTGCACCCTGCGGATGCGCGCCGATTTGTGCAGAGGCGCGTCCGCGATTGCGTCAGTTGCCATAAAAGACTCCAGAGTCAGGATGTGATGGATGTGTCACTTCACTATAAAACTGGAGTACTACCATACAAGAGCGCGCTACGAGAATAGCATCAGCGATCACACTTTTATAACATTACGGTTCAGGCGCGCCCCCAGCCGGCGGCGATGATCAGCATCCCGCACAGCGCCACCGCAGCCCCGCCCCAGTCATAAACCGTCAGCCGTTCGCCGTCGACCACGCGCAGCCACAGCAGCGCGGTGCAGACATAGACGCCGCCGTAGGCGGCATAGACCCTGCCGCTGGCGGCGGGGTGCAGGGTGAGCAGCCAGACAAACAGCATCAGCGCCGCGGCGGCGGGGATCAGCAGCCAGGCGGACGCGCCGCGCTTGAGCCACAGCCAGGGCAAATAGCAGCCGATAATCTCGCACAGGGCGGTGGCAAAGAATAACGCACTCATTTTCAGCATCGGATAACAATTAAGGTTAAGAACGGGCAAGTGTCTCAGGATAAATTAATCTTATCTGTGGGACTATCGTTGTTTACCACTGACTGGAGCGCAAACAATGAGCATCGACAGAATGGCGCAGGTCGTACTCAGGCGCCAGGGAATCGGCGTCAGGGAAAGAGTGGTTCGCTTTCGCGGCGCGACCCTGATTTTTCGCTATAACCGCGAAGGCTACGACGTGCTGAACAACGGCGAATGGGTGCATTTCGTCAAAACCCAGGACATCAACGAGGCCGTCCGCCTCTACAAGACGTCGTTTAGCGCCTGATTTACGCCGCGTTGAGGGCCGCCGGGCAATAATACCGGCGCCGGGTACTCCCGCTGAGAGAGTTGTAGTAGACTTCTCAGCCGGGTCTACCGTATTAACTACCCAAAAGGAAACAGCTATGAAAGTAACCCTGAGCAAACGCGTCTGCCTGACGGCAATGCTGGTGCTGGGTGCTGCCGTATACACTGCGGGCGCATCCGCCCAGTCCGACCGGCTGGTTATCGAGTCCGGCGACAGCGCGCAGAGCAGGCAAAATGCTGCAATGGATAAGGAACAGTGGAACGACACCCGTTCGCTTCGTAATAAGGTGAATACTCGCGTCGAAAAAGAGTGGGACAAGGCCGATACCGCCTTTGATACCCGCGATAAATGCGACAAGAGCGCCAATATGAACGCCTACTGGGAACCGAACACCCTGCGCTGCCTCGACCGCCGCACCGGCAGGCCGCTGATCCCGTAAAACACCTCGGGGCGCCAACCGGCGCCCTGCTTTTATAAAAAACAGGACATAACATGGCAGACGCTTATACCGTCAGGCTGCGCCCGCTTGAGCGCGAGGATCTGCGCTTCGTTCACCAGCTCGACAATAACGCCAGCGTAATGCGCTACTGGTTTGAGGAGCCCTACGAGGCCTTCGTCGAACTTTCCGATCTCTACGATAAGCACATTCACGATCAGAGCGAACGCCGCTTCGTTATCGAGTGCGACGGCGGCAGCGCCGGGCTGGTGGAGCTGGTCGAAATCAACCACGTCCACCGCCGGGCGGAGTTCCAGATTATCATCTCCCCGGAGTATCAGGGCAAAGGCCTGGCCACCCGGGCCGCGCTGCTGGCGATGGACTACGGCTTTACGGTACTCAACCTCTATAAACTCTATCTGATCGTCGATAAAGAGAACGTCAAGGCGATGCACATCTACCGCAAACTCGGCTTTCAGGTCGAGGGCGAGCTTATCCACGAGTTCTTTATCAACGGCGAGTACCGCAACACCATCCGCATGTGCCTGTTCCAGCACCAGTATCTGGAACAGCACAAGACCGGCGGCCACACGCTGCTGAAGCCGACGGCTCAGTAGTAGTCGATGTTGTTTTTAATGGTGTAGCGCTGGCTCAGCGCCGGCGTAACGCTGTCGTCCTCGACCTGCAGCTCGCAGCTGACCGGGTTATCGTGACGGTCATAGTCGCAGGCCTGGGTCACCTTGCCGACCACCTTGCCGTTAAGGGAGGTGGTCCCTACGTAGTCCAGCTTTTTGCGGGCATCCTTTGACGGCGTCGAGTAAACCTCAAGCTTATCGCCCCCGGCCACCGACGTTTTGCCCAGCGGATAGCCTTCGGCGTCGTAGCGGTAGTCTATCTGCAGCGCTTTGCCGCGCGCCGCGACGATAAAGCCGCCGTCGTTGGTTTCCCACTTCAGGCCGATGCTCTCAATCCCCGCCAGCTGGCACTTGCCCTGCAGCAGGATGCGCTTCTCCTGGCTGTTGGCGTCGATATAGTAGTTGGCGTCGAGCAGCAGCGTGGCCCCGGTGTTGTTCTCCACGTCGTGCAGATCGAGCAGGTCGAAGCAGCCCTCTTCCGAGAGGCGGGCGCTGACCCGCTTAGTCACTTCGCCCTTTTCGTTGATCAGCGTCTGGCTGAAGTCCTTCACCGGCCCGCGCAGCGGGTCGAAATCGAACTCGTTCGAGAAGCTGGCCATTTCAGGCGTATAGGCGACCGGTCGGCTATTATCGTCGCAGGCGCTCAGCAGCAGCGCTGCCGGCAGCAGGCAAAACAGGCTCTTCATCCTCATCCCTTCAATAAAGATTTTTCTCAATCATAGGGCAAACTCAGTGGGTTATTCTAATTCTGTTATGCTTTTTACTGTCAATGGATGCTAAGGAGACGCTTATGAACAAGATGCCGTGGCTGTTTGCCCTGCCGATCGCGATCGCCGTACCGGCCCTTGCCGCCCCGGAGTCCTGTGAGCGGGTGAAGGATCAGATTTCGCAGAAGATTGTCAATAACGGCCTGCCGGAGTCCGGGTTTACGCTGGATATCGTCCCCGGCGACCAGACCGACCGCGCGGGCGCCCAGGTGGTAGGCCACTGCGCTAACGACACCTATAAAATTCTCTACGTCCGCGGAAGCGACGATCAATAAGTCTGCCCTAAGCGCGGGATATCCTCTCCGGCTTGACCGGAGATAATATCCCGCTACTCCGATTGAAGTAACCTCCTCGCCCGTCAGTAGTAGATAACAACAATGATGGAGTGAGCGATGTCCGAACATGAACACCCCGGCGGGATCAGCCGCCGCACCCTGATAAAATCCTCTGCCGCCGGCTCGCTGGCCCTCGCCGCTGCCGGTATTTCGCTGCCCTTTGCCGTGAAAAGCGCCGCCGCTGCCGTGCAGGACGCCGTCCAGCCTGCGGATAACGTGGTCTGGGGCGCCTGCTCCGTCAACTGCGGCAGCCGCTGCGCCCTGCGCCTGCACGTGCGCGATGATTCCGTGTACTGGGTTGAGACCGACAATACCGGCGAGGACCATTACGGCAACCACCAGGTGCGCGCCTGCCTGCGCGGCCGCTCTATTCGCCGCCGCATTAACCACCCGGAGCGCCTCAACTACCCGATGAAGCGCGTCGGCAAGCGCGGCGAAGGTAAATTCGAGCGCATCAGCTGGGACGAGGCGCTCGACATGCTGGCCGATCGGCTGAAAAAGACCGTCAGCCAATACGGTAATGAAGCGGTGTACATCAACTACACCTCCGGCATCGTCGGCGGCAACATTACCCGCTCGTCGCCGTCGGCTTCGCTGGTGCGCCGCCTGATGAACTGCTACGGCGGCTCGCTGAATCAGTACGGCACCTACAGCACGGCGCAAATCGCCTGCGCGATGCCCTACACCTACGGCAGCAACGACGGCAACAGCACCTCGGACATCGAAAACAGCAGGCTGGTGGTGATGTTCGGCAACAACCCGGCGGAAACCCGCATGAGCGGCGGCGGCATCACTTACTACCTGGAGCAGGCGCGCGAACGCTCTAACGCGCGGATGATCGTCATTGACCCGCGCTACACCGATACCGCCGCCGGCCGCGAAGATGAGTGGGTGCCGATCCGCCCCGGCACCGACGCCGCGCTGGTGGCGGGCATCGCCTGGGTACTGATTACCGAAAACCTCGTCGACCAGCCCTTCCTCGATAAATACTGCGTCGGCTACGACGAGAAGACCCTGCCGGCGGGCGCGCCGGCCAACGGCCACTACAAGGCCTGGATCCTCGGTCAGGGCGATGACGCCACGGCGAAAACGCCGCAGTGGGCGTCGCGCATTACCGGTATTCCAGCGGACAAAATTATCAAGCTGGCACGCGAAATCGGCACCGCCAAACCGGCCTACATCTGCCAGGGCTGGGGACCGCAGCGCCAGGCCAACGGCGAACTGAGCGCCCGCGCCATCGCCATGCTGCCGATCCTCACCGGCAACGTCGGCGTCAGCGGCGGCAACAGCGGCGCGCGCGAGTCCACCTATACGATTACCATCGAACGTATGCCGGTACTGGATAATCCGGTAAAAACGGCGATTTCCTGCTTCACCTGGACCGACGCCATCGAGCGCGGGCCGGAAATGACCGCCCTGCGCGACGGCGTGCGCGGCAAAGAGAAGCTGGACGTGCCCATCAAGTTCATCTGGAACTACGCCGGGAACACCATCATTAATCAGCACTCGGACATCAACCGCACTCACGAGATTCTGCAGGACGACAGCAAGTGCGAAACCATCGTGGTGATCGAGAACTTTATGACCTCCTCGGCGAAGTACGCCGACCTGCTGCTGCCGGACCTGATGACCGTCGAGCAGGAGGACATCATCCCCAACGACTACGCGGGCAACATGGGCTATCTGATTTTTATCCAGCCCGCCTCGGCGGCGACGTCCACCAGCGCTTTACCGAAGGGCGCAGCCAGGCCGAGTGGCTGCAGTACCTGTACGCCAAAATGCGCGCCAGAGACCCTGAACTGCCGACCTACGAACAGCTTAAGGCGATGGGCATCTACAAGCGTAAAGATCCCAACGGCCACTTCGTCGCCTATAAGGCATTCCGCGACGATCCGCAGGCTAACCCGCTGAAAACGCCGTCGGGGAAAATCGAGATCTACTCGGCCCGTCTGGCGGAAATCGCCGCCAGCTGGCAGCTTGAGAGCAGCGACACCATCAGCCCGCTGCCGGTGTACGCCTCCACCTTTGAAGGCTGGGACGATGCGCTGCGCGAAAAATTCCCCCTGCAGCTGTTCGGCTTCCACTATAAGGCGCGGACCCACTCCAGCTACGGCAACGTTGACGTACTGCAGGCCGCCTGCCGCCAGGAGGTGTGGATCAACCCGCTGGACGCGCAGCGCCGGGGCATCGCCAACGGCGACACGGTGCGAGTGTTCAACGGCCGCGGCGAGCTGCGCATCGCGGCGAAAGTCACGCCGCGCATCATGCCGGGCGTGACCGCCATGGGCCAGGGCGCGTGGCACGATGCCGCCATGGACGGCGACCGCATTGACCGCGGCGCCTGCATTAACACCCTGACCACCCACCGCCCGTCGCCGCTGGCGAAAGGCAATCCTCAGCACACCAACCTGGTAGAAATCGAGAAAGTGTCATGACCGAGCAGCTTACCGACAGCGATATTATCCTCAGCGCCCGGGTGCTCGGCGCGCTGTTTGTCAATCCGCCGCAGAGCGCGGCGGCGGCCCCGCTGGCGGCGGCGTTTCAGGACGGCAGCTGGCAGGCGCAGTGGCCGTCTGCGCTGCCGTACCGCCCGCAGGTTGTCGCCGGGTTTCAGACCGCCGACGATGAGCCGCTGGCGGCGGCCTGGCAGCGCCTGTTCGTTGGCCCCTACGCGCTTCCCGCTCCGCCCTGGGGCTCGGTGTGGCTGGACCGGGAAAAGGTGCTGTTCGGCGATTCAACCCTCGCCCTGCGCCAGTGGCTGCGCGAGAGCGGTATCGCCTTCGACAGCGGGCAGAACGAGCCGGAGGATCATTTCGGCCTGCTGCTGCTGCTGAGCGCCTGGCTGCTGGAGAGCGGCCAGGCGGCGCGCTGGCAGGAGCTGCTGGCGTGGCATCTGCTGCCGTGGTGCGGCCACTTTTTGCGGCAGTTCACCGCCGGCGCCGGCCATCCCTTCTACCGCGCGCTCGGCCTGCTGGCGGAAGATACCCTCGCCGCCTGGAAGACCCGCCTGCTGATGCCGGTGGCGGAAAAGAAAATCTGGCCCTGATCGGGCCGTTAAAACAACTTAACTTAAATTTCAGTCACCTATAAACTCTTTATAGGTGACAACGTCACTTTTACTTCTGCAGTTTAAGAATATTCTTGTAAAAACCCCACCAGCCGTTATGACATAAGGCGTAACACCTTATTTACACCTCTTGACGTTGGTAACAAATTGTCCGCTGCGGTGGATCCCTCTCCCAACGCTTGCTATAGCTTTTAACACCCTGCCGGAATCAGGCATAACAACAGGCGGTTCTTTTTTTGCATGACCTTTTGCATGACCGCTATAACAAGCAATGACAGGGAGCACACTGCAATGCAACCATCACACTACTCTTTATTGACCCGCGCGCTGCTGTTTATCACCGCGATAGCCGCCGTCCTTGCCCTGCTCGCCTGGGGCATCGGTCTGGATACTCTCGCCGCCCGCAAAGTCGATCTCATCTATCTGGGTAAACAGCATCTGATGCTGGTGTTCAGCTCGATGTTCTTTGCCCTGCTGGTGGGCATCCCGAGCGGTATCCTGCTCAGCCGCCCGGCGGCGAAGGGCATCGCGGAATACGTGATGCAGATCTTTAACGTCGGCAACACCCTGCCGCCGCTGGCGGTCCTGGCGCTGGCCATGGTGATCGTCGGCATCGGCGATAAGCCGGCTATCGTGGCGCTGTTTCTCGCCTCGCTGCTGCCCATCGTGCGCAACACCTACGCCGGGCTGCGCTCGGTGCCGGACTCGCTGCTGGAGGCGGCGAACGGTATCGGCATGACCAAAACGCAGCGGCTGTGGCAGGTGGAGCTGCCGAACGCCTGGCCGGTAATGCTCTCCGGCATCCGCATCGCCACGGCGATCAACGTCGGCACCGCCCCGCTGGCATTTCTTATCGGCGCCAGCAGCTACGGCGAACTTATCTTCCCGGGAATTTACCTCAACGACTTCCCGACCCTGATCCTCGGCGCGGTGGCCACCGCCCTGTTCGCCCTGATCCTCGATACGCTGCTGGCGGGCCTCGGCCGCTGGCTCAGCCCGCACACCGCAGATTAATCACCGTCAGGAGGATGGAATGAGACGACTTACCCGTCTGTTTGTCGCCGCCGCCGCTGCGGCCCTGCTTGCCGGACAGGCACAGGCCGCGCCGCTGATTCTGGCGACCAAAAGCTTTACCGAACAGCATATTTTATCGGCGATGACCGTACAGTACCTGCGCAAGAAGGGTTTTCAGGTAGAACCGAAAACCAATATTGCGACAGTGATTTCCCGCAACGCCATGATTAACAAACAGGTTGATATGACCTGGGAGTACACCGGCACGTCGCTGATTATCTTTAACCACATCAAAGAGCGCATGACGCCCGAGCAGACCTACGAGACGGTGAAAAAGCTGGATGCTAAGCACGATCTGGTCTGGCTTAAGCCAGCGGATATGAACAACACCTACGCTTTCGCCATGCAGCGCAAGCGCGCCGAGGCGGAGCACATCAACACCATGTCGGAAATGGTGGCCAAAGTCGAACATATTCGCCGGACCGATCCGAAGCACAACTGGATGCTCGGTCTTGACCTGGAGTTTGCCGGGCGCAGCGACGGCCTCAAGCCGTTCCAGCAGGCCTACAATATGCCGCTGGACCGCCCGCAGATCCGCCAGATGGACCCGGGTCTGGTGTACAACGCTATCCGCGACGGCTTCGTTGACGCCGGGCTTATCTACACTACCGACGGCCGGGTGAAAGGTTTCGACCTGAAGGTGCTGGAGGACGACAAGGGCTTCTTCCCGAGCTACGCGGTGACGCCGGTAGTGCGCAAAGATACGCTGGAGGCCAATCCCGGCCTGGAAGAGGCGCTGGACACCCTCTCCGGCTTGTTAAATAACGACGTTATCGCCGAGCTGAACAAGCGCGTCGATATCGATCATCAGACGCCCCAGCAGGTCGCCCGCGACTTTCTGCGCAGCAAGCATCTGCTATAAGGAGAGCCCGTGGATACGATTCACTACATGATTGATAACTGGAGTTATCTGGCCACCCTCACCTGGCAGCACCTGTGGCTGGTGCTGCTGGCCGTCGGCCTGGCGATTGTTATCGGCGTACCGCTCGGCGTAATTATCGTGCGCCACAAGTGGCTGGCGACGCCGGTGCTGGGCCTGACCACGCTGCTGCTGACGGTGCCGTCTATCGCCCTGTTTGGCCTGATGATCCCGCTGTTCTCGCTGATCGGTCAGGGTATCGGCGCCCTGCCGGCGATCACCGCCGTGTTTCTCTACTCGCTGCTGCCCATCGTGCGCAATACCTTTATCGCGCTCGATAGCCTGCCGCCCGGCCTGCGCGAGGCGGGACGCGGGATCGGCATGACCTTCTGGCAGCGCCTGCGCTGGGTGGAAATCCCGATGGCGCTGCCGGTGATTTTCGGCGGCGTGCGCACCGCCGTGGTGATGAACATCGGCGTGATGGCGATCGCGGCGGTGATCGGCGCCGGCGGTCTCGGCCTGCTGCTGCTTAACGGCATCGGCGGCAGCGATATTCGCCTGCTGATTGCCGGCGCGCTAATGATTTGTCTGCTGGCTATTGTGCTCGACGCGCTGCTGCACCGCCTGCAGATTATCCTGACACCTAAGGGGATCCGATAATGATAAAACTGGAAAATCTGACCAAACAATTTACGCAAAAAAACGGCCAGACTTTTAACGCCGTGGACAACGTCAGCCTGACCGTCCCCGAGGGCGAGATGTGCGTCCTGCTGGGGCCGTCGGGCTGCGGTAAGACCACCACGCTGAAGATGATTAACCGCCTGATCCCGGCGTCCGGCGGCAAAATTCTGATTAACGGCGAAGACACCAGCGGGATGGATACCGTGACGCTGCGCCGCAACATTGGCTACGTCATCCAGCAGATCGGCCTGTTCCCGAACATGACCATCGAAGAGAACATTACCGTCGTGCCGCGCATGCTCGGCTGGGACAAGGCGCGTTGCAAGCGCCGGGCCGAAGAGCTGATGGATATGGTGGCCCTGGATCCGAAGAAGTTTCTTCACCGCTACCCGAAAGAGATGTCCGGCGGCCAGCAGCAGCGCATCGGCGTGATCCGCGCCCTGGCGGCGGATCCGCCGGTGCTGCTGATGGATGAGCCGTTTGGCGCGGTGGACCCGATTAACCGCGAGGTGATCCAGAACCAGTTCCTCGATATGCAGCGCAAGCTGAAGAAAACGGTGATGCTGGTCAGCCACGATATTGACGAGGCGCTGAAGCTCGGGGACCGCATTGCGGTGTTCCGCCAGGGGCGCATCGTCCAGTGCGCCAGCCCCGACGAACTGCTGGCGAAACCGGCCAACGAATTCGTCGGCTCGTTTGTCGGCCAGGACCGCACCCTTAAGCGCCTGCTGCTGGTGACCGCCGGCGACGTGACCGATCGGCAGCCGACCATTACCGTCAGGCGTGATACGCCCCTGCGGGAAGCCTTCGCCACCATGGACGATAACGATATCCGCGCCATCACCGTGGTGGACGGCGACGGCAAGCCGCTGGGCTACGTTAAGCGCCGGGAAGCCCGCGACGCCACCGGCAGCTGCGACGATCTGCTGCACCCGTTCCGCATCACCGGCAAGGCCGAGGATAACCTGCGCGTGGTGCTCTCCCGGCTGTATGAGAGCAACACCAGCTGGATGCCGATTGTCGATGAGGATGGACGCTATAACGGCGAGATCTCGCAGGACTATATCGCCGACTATCTCAGCTCCGGCCGCACCCGCCGGGCGCTGAATATTCACGCGTCGGAGTAACGCCCTCCTTTGCGTCTGCCGCCGGCCTGGCGGCAGACGCGGGAACAATGACCCGCATCATTTCTCCATCCGCGCATTATGTATAATATCTGCATTCTTTTGCAGAACAGCGGCTTCCATGCATCGTATTCACGCCTCTCCCGATCTACAGACCCTGTTTCGGCGACTGTTCATCGCCACCCTTATCGGCGTCCTCGCCGCGCTGGCGGTCGCGCTTTTCCGCCACGCCATGTACTCTCTGGAGTGGCTTCTGCTGGGCGACGACAGTCGTAGCCTGGTCAACGCCGCTGCATGCCTGCCCTGGTGGCGGCGGGCGCTCACGCCCGCGCTGGGCGGCCTTGCCGCCGGAGCCCTGCTCTGGGGCTGGCAGCGCTACACCCGCCAGCGCCCCCACGCGCCAACGGACTATATGGAGGCGCTGGAGACCGAAGAAGGCAGGTTCGATTATCCGGCAAGCCTGGTAAAATCCGCCGCCTCACTGCTGGTGGTCGCCAGCGGCAGCGCCATCGGCCGCGAAGGGGCGATGATTCTGCTGGCCTCCCTTGCCGCCGCCCTTTTTGCCCGGCGCTTTGCGCCGGCGTCAGAGTGCAAGCAGTGGATCGCCTGCGGAGCCGCCGCCGGGATGGCCAGCGCCTATCATGCCCCCCTCGCCGGCAGCCTGTTTATCGCCGAAATCCTCTTCGGTTTCCTGATGCTGGCCTCGCTGGGCCCGGTCGTGGTGGCTGCTGTGGTGTCGCTGCTGGTGACGCAGTTGCTCAGCGGCGACACCGCGCCGCTGTACAGCGTGCACTTAAGCGCCGCGCCCGACGCCCGCGATTACGCGCTGATGCTGTTAACCGGCCTGCTGGCGGGCCTGTGCGGCCCGGCGCTTATCTGGCTGATGGCGGGCAGTCACGCTCTCTTTTTACGGCTCAGGCTCTCGCCGCCGCTGCAGCTGGCGCTGGGAGGCGCGATCGTCGGCGGCCTGTCCATTATCACGCCGACGGTGTGGGGCAACGGCTACAGCGTTGTGCAGCACTCTCTGCTGGCACCGCCGCTGTTTAGCCTGATTGCGGGGGTATTTATCTGTAAACTTCTGGCAGTGCTGGCCAGCAGCGGTTCGGGCGCGCCGGGCGGCGTATTTACGCCGACGCTGTTTCTGGGGATGGCGACGGGTATGCTGTTTGCCCGCATCTGGGGCATCTGGCTGCCCGGCGGCGATGCGATGGTTCTGCTGATGGGGCTGACCGGAATGGCGACACTGCTCGCGGCAACGACGCATGCGCCAATCATGTCAACGCTCATGATCTGTGAGATGACCGGACAGTATGCGCTGCTGCCCGGACTGCTTATTGCCTGCGTCGTGGCGTCAGCGCTGTCGCAGACGCTGCGCAGCGACTCAATTTACCGGCAGCACATCGCGGAGCGCCGCTAGATTAATATAGCGGCTCAGCTCGCGCTGTTCGGCGCGCGGCAGATAGGGAAGCTCGCCCACCAGCGGGCACGGCAGCTTTTTACTGAGAACGTCGATAATTTCGGCGTAGTGGGCAAGGCCGGGATTAATGCGGTTCGCCACCCAGCCCACCAGCGGCAGGCCGTCGCTGGCAATGGCCTGCGAGGTCAGCAGGGCGTGGTTAATGCACCCTTCCTGAATGCCGACCACCAGCACGACCGGCAGGCGCTCCTGCACCACCCACTCCGACAGCGGGCGCATGTCGTTCATCAGGCTCCGCCAGCCGCCGGTGCCTTCAACCACCACGTGCTCTACCTGACCTTCCAGCGCGGCAAGGCCTGCCGACAGCAAGGTATAATCAACGGGGCTGCTGTGGGCCACGCTGCTCTCCTCTTCGCTGAGCGCGATAGGATTGACGGCGCTGTAGGGCAGCTCAATGCTGGCGACGCTTTGCAGCACCAGCGCGTCTTTATTACGCAGTCCTTCCGGCGTCTCTTTACTGCCTTTAGCCACCGGCTTGTAGCCCGCCACGCTTCTGCCTTCGGCGGACAGCGCCTGCAGCATCGCGCGCGACACCACCGTCTTACCTACCGAGGTATCCGTTCCCGTAATAAAAAAACGCTTAAGCATGACTGACTCCAAATTTGCCGCAAAGAACATTAACTAGTGTGATTATCCCGAGCGTCAGAATTTTACGCGATGAACTGAATAGCCAGCTTGAGGTAGCGCAATTTTTACGTTAGCAATGAAAATTTGTTAACCCTGTAACAGTCTGATCAGCAGCGATCCGTTATAGAGGGCATCCTTTACCAGCGCCGCGCCGGTCATCGTGCCGCGGTTAAGGAACTGGGTTTTCTCGACCACGATGTGCCGGCTGTAGGCGGGAAGCGACTGCTGATTGATGCAGGCGCTGATGGCGGGAAAGAGAATATCGGCGGCCTGGGTAAACGGCGAGCCGATCAGGATTTTTTGCGGATTGAATAAATTCACCATGATCGCCAGGATGCGCCCGACGTGATCGCCGACGCTGCTGATGATATCCCGCGCCAGCAGATCGCCCTTCAGCGCCGCCTCGCACAGCCACTCGACCGTCAGCGGCTGCTGGTGCAGCATCGAACTCATCGACTGCTTCATGCGCAGCTGCGTCAGCGCCAGCACGCTCTCCACGCTGGCGATGGTTTCCAGGCAGCCGTGGTTGCCGCAGTAGCAGCGCTTGCCGTAGGGATCGACCTGAGTATGGCCGATTTCCACCAGACTGCTGCTGCCCGCGTGCAGCAGGCGCCCGTCGGTGATAACCCCGGCGCCGACGTTGTGGTCAATCACCACCTGAATCACGTCGCGCGCGCCGCGGGAGGCGCCAAACATCGCCTCGGTCATGGTCCAGGCACTGATATCGTGCTGCAGATAGACCGGTACGCCGGTGCGCGAGGCCAGCGTTTCGCCCAGCGGCACGTCGACGACGTCGTCATAGAACGGCATGCGGTGGATGGTGCCGCGCTCGGTGTCAATAATGCCCGGCAGCGTGATGGCAATCGCGGTGAGGCGCTCCAGCCGATGCTGGTGGCGAATAAAGAACGCATCAATCATGCCGATGATGCGCTGCAGAAAAGGCGTCTCGTCCTCAAGCGCCAGCGGCAGCTGCTCTTCGACCACCAGCTTGCTGCTGAGGTCGCGCAGGGCGAGATTGATCTCTCCCCGGCTGATGCGCAGCGACAGGTAGTGCCAGGCATCGGTCTCCACCATCAGCCCCACCGCCGGTCGCCCCCGGCTGCCCGGCTCCTGGATCTCCGTTTCCTGAACCAGGTGCGCCTCGAGCATTTCGCGCACGATTTTGGTAATACTGGCGGGGGCCAGCTGGGCAAGTCGGGAAAGATCGATGCGAGAAATGGGCCCCAGCTGATCGATGAGCCGATAAACCGCGCCGGCATTGGTCTGTTTGATCTGATCGATATGTCCTGGCTGGCTCTCTGCTCCCACTGCGGGCTCCCTTTATTTTCGCGCTTCGAAATAAACTTCCCTATGGTGAAGCACTTCGTTATAAATCGTCAAACTTTTACTTAGGCTTGTGATTTACTGCACAATTTTTCCCGATTTTCATTCGAAAATATCGACGGTTGCCGCCAGCAGCAGCTGTTCGCGAAAGCGCAGCGCCGCCTGGCTCAGCTCGTGATGTTTCGACCACACCAGCCACATTTCTGACACCGCCTCTTTGTCGGCAATCGGCAGCCAGCGGACCTCGTTGAGCTGCACGCGCATAAAAGAGGCCGGCAGAATCGAAATGCCCAGCCCCGCCGAAACGAGGCCGAGAATGGTCATCGCCTCGCCCACCTCCTGGGCGATGACGGGCGTGCCGTGGGGCCGCAGCAGCCCCAGGATATCGTCATACAGTCCGGTCCCGCCGTGGGGATCGAAAAAAACCAGCGGTTCGGCCACCAGTTCGCCGAGGGTGACCGAGGCCCGCTCCGCCAGCGGATGATCGCGGTGCACGGTGGCCAGCAGCGGTTCATGGCGGATCACCCTGTGCATCAGCGTTTCGGGCAGCGCGGTTTTGCGCATCAGGCCCAAATCAAGGCGCCCCTCGCTCAGCGGGGCTATCTGTTCGCGGGTGCTGCTCTCCAGGGTGTGGATATGCACATCGGGATACTGGCGGCGAAAACGTGACAGGGTCACAGAAACTGCGCGAATAAAGGGCGCCGAGGAGGTAAAACCGAGCCGCAGTTCGCCGGTTTCCCCCTGGTGCAGGCGCGCCGCCCGCGCCGCCGCCTCTTCGACGCGGGCAAGGATCTGCCGGCTGTCGATAAGGAACTGCTCTCCGGCCGGGGTCAGACTGACGCTGCGGTTGGTGCGGGCGAAGAGGCGCGCCCCGACCTGCTGTTCGAGGATCTGGATCTGCTGGCTCAGCGGCGGCTGCGAGATGCTGAGCCGGGCGGCGGCGCGGCCGAAATGCAGCTCCTCGGCAACCGCAATAAAGTAGCGCAGATGGCGAAGTTCGATATTCATATTTTTAAAGTATCATTTAAGATTAGTAATATATTAGACAGAATAATGGCCTTCACATAGGCTAATTATGTGACCCATGTTTTATTTTTCAGCCAAGGACCCTACCGTGAGTCGTACTACCACCGTTGACAACGTGCCGACAGCAGACGTCAGCGATACAGAGACATCCCCCGTCGGACGCTCCGGCGTTCAGCCTTTTATCAAACGCGGTACTCCTCAGTTTATACGCGTCACCCTGGCGCTCTTTACGGCGGGGCTGGCGACCTTCGCCCTGCTCTACTGCGTTCAGCCGATACTGCCGGTCCTCTCCCACGAGTTCGGGGTTTCGCCCGCCAGCGCCAGTATCTCGCTCTCTATCGCTACCGGCATGCTGGCGGTGGGCCTGCTGTTCACCGGTCCGCTGTCGGATGCGATTGGCCGCAAGCAGGTGATGGTCACGGCGCTGCTGCTGGCCTCCTGCTGCACGCTGCTGTCGACCATGATGACCAGCTGGCACGGCATCCTGATTATGCGCGCGCTAACAGGCCTGTCGCTGAGCGGCGTGGCGGCGGTGGGCATGACCTACCTGAGCGAGGAGATCCACCCGAGCTTTGTCGCTTTTTCAATGGGCCTCTACATCAGCGGCAACTCGATCGGCGGCATGAGCGGACGCCTGCTCTCCGGGGTGTTCACCGACTTCTTCGGCTGGCGCGCGGCGGTGGCGGTCATCGGCTTTTTCGCCCTCGCCGCCGCGCTGATGTTCTGGCGCATTTTGCCGGAATCGAAGCACTTCCGCGCCGCCTCCCTGCGGCCAAAATCGCTGTTTATCAACTTCCGCATCCACTGGCGCGATCGCGGTCTGCCGCTGCTGTTCGCCGAAGGCTTTCTGCTGATGGGCGCCTTCGTGACGCTGTTTAACTACATTGGCTACCGGCTGATGCTCTCGCCGTGGCATCTGAGCCAGGCGGTGGTAGGCCTGCTCTCCGTCGCCTACCTCACCGGCACCTGGAGTTCACCGAAGGCGGGTATCCTCAGCCAGCGCTACGGCCGCGGCCCGGTGATGCTGATGTTTACCGGCGTCATGCTGCTCGGTCTGCTGATGACGCTGTTCTCTTCGCTGTGGCTGATTTTTGCCGGCATGCTGCTGTTCTCAGCGGGCTTCTTTGCGGCCCACTCGGTCGCCAGCAGCTGGATAGGCCCCCGCGCCCGCCGCGCGCGCGGCCAGGCGTCGTCGCTCTATCTGTTCAGCTACTACCTCGGCTCAAGTGTTGCCGGGACGCTGGGCGGCGTCTTCTGGCACCAGTGGGGCTGGAACGGCGTCGGCGGCTTTATCGCCGCCCTGCTGCTGCTGGCGCTCCTCACCGGACGCGCGCTGCACTTCCGCCTGCGCTAAGTCTCCTCCTGCGGCCCGTCGCTGAGACGGGCCAATCGCCTTCCTCGCCGTCTCGTGGTACAACAACCGTCAGCCACTTTCCTCATTTAACCGGGATAATGTTCTATGGAAAAACACGCCTACCCGCAGCTGGTCCGCACCTTTCAACGCCTGTCGCGCTTTTCGCACCTCTCCGCCATCGCCGGCTGGGACATGGCCACCATGATGCCGCCGGGCGGCAGCCGCGCCCGCGGCGAAGCGCTGGCGGAGCTTGGGGTGCTGCAACATCAGCTGCTGACCGATAAAAAGGTCGGCGCGTGGATCGAGGCCGCACAGCAGGAAGACCTCAGCGAAGACGAGCGCGCCAACCTGCGCGAGATGCGGCGCGCCTACGATCAGGCCGCCCTGCTGCCGGAAAGCCTGGTGGAAGCCAAATCGCTGGCCGGTAACCGCTGCGAACACGCCTGGCGCAGCCAGCGTAAAAATAACGACTGGCAGGGTTTTGCGCCGAATCTGAAGGAAGTGGTCAGACTCAGCCGGGAAGAAGCGGCGATCCGCGCCGAAGCCAAAGGCTGTTCGCGCTACGACGCGCTGCTGGATATCTACGAGCCGGGGATGACCGGCGCCCGCCTCGACGTGCTGTTCGCCGATCTGAAACGCTGGCTGCCCTCCCTGCTGCAGGAGGTGGTCGATAAGCAGGCCTCGCGCCCCTGTCTCGACCCGCAGGGTCCGTTCCCGACCGAGAAGCAGCGCGATCTCGGGCTGCACGCCATGGGCCTGCTCGGCTTTGATTTCGATCGCGGCCGCCTCGACATCAGCGCCCATCCCTTCTGCGGCGGCGTGCCCGAAGATGTGCGCATCACCACCCGCTATAACGAAGACGACGTGCTGAGCGCCCTGTTCGGCGTGATCCACGAAACCGGCCACGCCCGCTACGAGCAGAACCTGCCCCCGCAGTGGGCCGGACAGCCGGTTGGCCACGCCCGCTCGATGGGCGTCCACGAATCCCAGAGCCTGTTCTTTGAGATGCAGCTCGGCCGTAGCCCGGCGTTTCTGCAGCACCTGCTGCCCGCCATCCGCCAGCGCTTCGGCGACCAGCCGGCGTTCACCCTCGACAACTTCGTTGCCTGGAGCCAGCGCGTCAAGCCGGGCTACATCCGCGTCGATGCCGATGAAGTGAGCTATCCGGCGCACGTCATCCTGCGCTATGAGATTGAGCGGGCGCTGATCGACGGCGATATTGAGGTGGAGGATATCCCCGGCCTGTGGGATGAGAAGATGCAGCAGTATCTCGGCCTCTCGACCGCCGGAAATTATCAGAACGGCTGTATGCAGGATATCCACTGGACCGACGGCGGCTTCGGCTACTTCCCGTCGTACACGCTGGGCGCCATGTACGCCGCCCAGCTGTTCAGCGCCGCCCGCCGGGCGTTGCCCGATCTCGACGCCCATCTGAACGCCGGGAACTTCAGCCCGCTGTTCAACTGGCTGAGGCAGAATATCTGGCAGCACGGCAGCCGCTTCACCACCGCCGAACTGCTGACCATGGCCACCGGCGAGGAGCTCAACAGCGATTATTTCCGTCAGCATTTGACGGCGCGCTATTTATAACTTGCTTGCGTCAGCGGATCTGGCCCATATCGGCCAGATCCGCGCGCACTGTTCATGCGGTAAACGGACGTATGTGGTGAGTCAAAAAAAACTTTTCCGTTGTTGAATTAAAAAAACCGCAGCATATTTCCCGTTTTCTACAGCGGGCACATTGCGGATGCCAGACATTTTTAAAATCACTGATGCTTTGCGCACAATAGCGTCGCGTATCGCTATTAACGACACAAAGCGGCAGATTAAACACCCGGACATCTACACCATAAAGCGCGAATAAATTGATGGCCTGCGAGAGTTCATCTCTATAGTCCCATGGGTCGATGAAAACACGATCTCTATTGAGCCTGGCGAAGCCCATGTTTTCCATCCCCATCAGCGCCACATGCTTAACAAAAAAAAGATTATGGGCAATAAACTCAGCCAATGCAGTTAAATGCTGAACGGTATCTTTCTGTAACACGATGCGGAGTTCGACATCAATCCCATATCTGAAGCAGTTGAGCAGACCTGCCATCGTTTGCTCGAACGCCCCCTGACGCTGCACTACGTAATCATGGATATCAGCCACGTGCCCGAATAACGGAATTCCAGCGAGCAATTGATCGCCGCCGGCGCAGGCTAAACGCTGCGTATAGGTCGTATCGCACAGCGCTCGTCCGTTAGTAAGGAGGTGGATTAGTGTCCGGGGGGCACGGTTTTTGATCTTCTCTACAATGCGAATCAGCCCGTCGCCAAGCATCGTCGGTTCGCCGCCCGTAAGGCAAAGTGAGTCGGGAAAATGCAGATCGTCAATCAAATCCAGCGTCTGTACAATCCGCTGTTCATTCACCGCATGCCGGGCAGCAGACTCTGGCTTCGGCGGCTGCGGACACATCACGCACAGATTGTTGCAGTCCTCCGTGACCAGCAAAGCATTATTGCGCGAAAGTGCGCGAAAGAGACGATGTATGCGTCCGCGCGGGCTGATGGTAATAACGTCACCGTCGCTGAAGATCGCATCCCTTTCGACCACGATCAGCGGTATGCGATTCTGTGCTTTGAGGACGTCGAGTCTGGGATCATCGGCGGCGCAAATTATGGCTGCAGCCTGATATGCCTCTGGCAGCACATCATCCTGCTTGCCGCAAAGCGAGAGAATTCCGCCACTGGAAAGGGACCCGATGGATGTTGCGACTCTCCCAAATAGCGGTACGTCGAAATGAAGGACCTCGCGCGCATGGACCGATAGAAAAAGTGTGTCCTGAGCCGGAATCATTGTAGCCCCCATTGCATCAATAATTGCCTGGTCTGACTATCGCCTTCGGTAAGTTTTTTAATCACCAGACTTATTATCCCGCGATTCTTAATACAAAAATCATCCTCACCGGGACGACCATACACCGACCCTGTCACCTGATAACGACGTACCGGATCGGCACCGCAATAAGGCGCAAATGCGCAGTCAGCGCAAACGGGCAGCGCATCATTGACGCCTGCTGCCGCAAGCTCCTGCATTACCGGACCAAAAAATAGGGCCTCAGGGTTGTGGGTAAAAATATTTCCCATCCTGAAGTGATGGTCACCCATTTCTGCCATCATTCTGCTTTCATCGCTGGGGTAAATATTGCCATCGTAGTTGTATAAAGTTACACCAAATCCGGAACCGCAAGGAGACTGGAGGTCGACAAATCCGGTAGACCAGGGCGTCATCAACTTTTTCATTATTAAGGCTGCGTACGATTCACGAAACACGGTGCCCTGATGATTGAGGGTAAGAATGTAATCGAGGCATTTTTCATAAAACTCAAGAAACTGCGCAGTGGTATAGCCAATTTTATGAAAATACTTATGTGCAAAGCCGTAGGGATTGAGCTCGCGAATGAAAATGCTGCGAAAGCCAAGCCTGACATACTCATCAATGATTTCCCGATGCATCGTCAAGCTTTGTCGGGTGGTCGTCATCAGCGCACTTACCTGCGCAAAGGCATTACGCTGGCGAATTTTATCAAGCGACTGCGTAAGCGCTTTCCATGCCCCGGTTTTGCCAAATTTACGATTTGCATCATGGAGAGATTCAGGTCCATCCAGAGAGGTACTCAGCGAAAACGCATGCGCAATGAGAAAATCAAGATCGTCATCGTTGAGATCGCAAAGATTGGTACAGACGACAAATTGAATATCTTTATCGTTCTTTCTCTGATTGACTAACGCTACCGCCTGACGAATGAGAGGCATATTGAGCGTCGATTCTCCTCCCTGAAATTCAAGCGTAAGCTTATCTGACGGCATAGAGAGAAACAGTTCGATGCTCTTCTCCAGGATTTCAGGGCTCATATCGTAACGTACCGCTTCAGACTGGCAACTTTTGCGCGATGCCTGACAGTAGATACAGGAGTTATTACAGCGGATAGTCAGCACAAAAATGTGCAACTGCGAGAAGTTTTCAAGAAACGCCTTTTTGGTGCGATAGCGCGAAGCCAGGTGTGTCAGATGCGCTTCAGTGACATTATCTGCAATAATGTGCTTCGCTTTAAGCTCATAGTAAAGGTCCAGATCACTTATCTTTTCTTTTTTAATGAGGGAGTTCAGTTGAGCGCTATCTAAACAAAGCCACTCGCCATAATCGGTTGACAGGAAGTATTTCTCGCGGGAAAGCTGGCTAAAACGAAATGGCAGTAACTGATAATGGTCTGCGCTGAACGCTTCTTTTGGCAGGAACTCAACGCTCATCTTCAAGATGCTCCTGTATGCTTAACTCCAGAACATTATTAAGAAAGGTATTGATGATGACGTTACGCTGCAGTTTGTAAGCATCATGCACGTTCATTTGCAACACGATTCCTTCTGCGAGGCTAACCTCTACCGTAATGTATTCAGAAAACTGATTCGCCATATTCTCAATTGCAGAATAAGTATAAAAATCGCCATCGAGTATTACTTTCATTGTCCTACACCGATGACTTTAAAAATACAGCAGGCGCAAATGCTTTACGCACAATTTCCTCATGCAGTACATGAGTTTCCTTGTAAATAATTTCTCGCATTTGATTTTCATGAAGGTTATGCATAAAATCCTTCACGGCCTGATTAATCATGGCAACTGAGTCACTATCTTCCTTAGAATAAAAAAAGACCGCGACCTGCTCTTCCGAGGTTTTTATTAGATGAATAAAATAATCGTCAGTAAAACCATAGCATGTTTTCATTATCACATCTGTGCTATACAGCGTCTTATTGAGTGGAAGCATGAAAAAATCTCCCAAACTGTTTT
Source organism: Pluralibacter gergoviae ATCC 33028 = NBRC 105706 (assembly GCF_001598855.1). Taxonomy (GTDB): domain Bacteria; phylum Pseudomonadota; class Gammaproteobacteria; order Enterobacterales; family Enterobacteriaceae; genus Pluralibacter; species Pluralibacter gergoviae. The sequence goes on from NZ_BCZS01000016.1 coordinate 47,669, forward strand.
GCCCTTGCGTTACAGTATTCATTTACTACCTCACAGAATGGCCAGCGCTGCTGCTGGCCTTTTTTTAGCAGGTCGAACCGGGAGTGCAGGAGTAGTGACTGGCGTGACTTGCATGGCTGGAGTGGCTGTAATGCGCAGCAAAAACCTGCCCATCAAGCGACGGCTTTTCCATGATCAGGGCCGCATTACTATGCTCACCCGCTTTCTGAACTTCGTTCTGAGAGGGAGAAACCATGTTGAGCTGAGCGCTGGCAGTAGAAGCCATCGCAGGAGAACTTACGCCGGCAATAACGCCAGCAACAAGCCCAGCTACAACCGGTTTGACACTTTTACCTGATATTTCACCCAGCGTTTTTTTTGCTACTTTAGGCAATTCCTTCATTATTTATCCTTACTTGATAATTATCCACAACGAAGCCGTTGCGATAAAAGCATAGTACTGAGTATCTTTTTGCACACTGGATAATTTATGAGCACAATTGACCAAGGTCATAGTAACGCAGAGTAGCAGCCATAAAAGCTAAAACCATCCAGATTAATTAGTTAATCTGCTTTTGATAAATTTTTAATAACCGCAAGTTGCTATGCTATTTTTTCAATAAAAAACGATATAAAAAATCGCCAACATTACTCTATTAATAGAAAACCCTATTTTTGTTCCCTCCCCCTCGCGGCCGTCACCTTATCACTGACGATAGCGCTGAGATCGCTCATGCAACACCATTAACTCCTTGTACATACCGTTACACGCCGATACCAATCAGCAACGGAATCCCCGATAAGACAGGCATATAGTCTCTTCAACGGCCCCGCAGTGGGGTTGAACAAAGAAACCAATTTCGAGGAATTCGCAATGAAAAAAGTATTAGCTCTGGTTGTTGCCGCTGCTATGGGTCTCTCTTCTGCCGCCTTCGCTGCTGAAACTACCGCCGCCGCTGCTGCACCGGCAACTGCAACTCACGCTGCACCGGCTAAGCATCACGTTAAGAAACACAAAAAAGCGGCTCCGGCTCAGAAAGCACAGGCTGCGAAAAAACACAAAACCACCAAGAAAGCCGCTGCTAAACCGGCTGCCGCCGCTCAGAAAGCGCAGGCTGCTAAAAAAGCACACAAAAAACCGGTTAAGCACGAAGCCGCAAAACCGGCTGCTCAGCCGGCAGCATAAGTTCGCTGACCTGAGTACGGACCTGTATCACAAACCGGCGCTGATAAAGCGCCGGTTTTTTCCGGAGAGCAATCATGCTGCGTCGTTACCGATTTGAGCTCATCCTGCTACTGCTGATTATCTGCGCCCTGGTTGCCACCCGCTTCTTTTTGTACTGAGCGTAGTTCGCTGATTTTACTCCCACTTTATACTCATCCCGTCTATAGTAATCTCACAGGGTTACCTTTTTTATAATCATAATTACCCACCAGAGAGTGTTATGCGCAGAACGATAGCAGTATTACTGGGATCACTATGTCTCTTTACTTCGCTCGCCCACGCCGATGACGGCGGCGATGATCCGGGGATCAGCGCGAAGGATATCAGGACGCTGTTTTTTGGTCACGACGATCGCGTTAAGGTGAACAATCCCACCGAGCACCCGTGGGACGCTATCGGCCAGCTGGAGACCGCCAGCGGCAACCTCTGCACCGCAACCCTGATTTCCCCCCACCTGGCGCTGACCGCAGGACACTGCCTGCTGACGCCGCCGCGCGGCAAAGACGATAAGGCGGTGGCGCTGCGCTTTGTGTCGCAAAAAGGCGTCTGGCGCTATGAAATTCACGGTATTGAAGGCCGGGTCGAGCCGACGCTGGGCCGCAGGCTGAAGCCGGACGGCGACGGCTGGATTGTCCCGCCCGCCGCCGCCGCGTGGGACTTTGCGCTGATCGTACTGCGCTATCCGCCGACCGGTATCGCCCCGGTACCGCTGTTTGAAGGCGATAAAGCGGCCCTCACCGCCGCGCTGAAGGCCGCCGATCGCAAGGTCACCCAGTCAGGCTATCCTATCGACCATCTCGATTCGCTCTATACCCACAGCGACTGCATCGTCACCGGCTGGGCGCAGAGTTCGGTGCTGTCGCACCAGTGCGATACGCTGCCCGGCGACAGCGGTTCGCCGCTGATGCTGAAAACCGGCGCTCAGTGGCAGGTCATTGGCGTGCAAAGCTCGGCGCCGTCGGCCAAAGACCGCCAGCGCGCCGACAACCGCGCCATCGCGGTCACCGGCTTTCGCGATAAGCTTCAGGCGCTGGCCAGCCAGTAGTCTGCATCTTCAGGATCAGACCGGCTATCGGCAGCGGCTCGCTGAACAGGTACCCCTGTAGCCGGTCGCAGCCGGCCTGGCGCAGCAGCACCATCTGCTCTTCGGTCTCCACGCCTTCCGCCACCGCCGACATGCCAAGCGCCGAAGCGATGCGCACCGTGCCGCACACCAGCGCGGTGGCCTGTTCATCGCAGTCCACCAGCCCGGCAAGGGATTTATCTATTTTGATGCTGTCAAACGCCAGCTGGCGCAGGTAGCCGATGCTTGAATAGCCGGTGCCGAAGTCGTCAAGCGCCACCGAGATCCCCTGCGCTTTGAGGTTAGCGATCGCCGCGCTGGCGCGCTCCGGGCTTCCCAGCACATAGTTTTCCGTCACCTCCAGCTGCAGCCGTCCGGGCGGAAATCCGCAGGCGCTCAGTACCTGGGCGACCTTGTTTTCAAAATCCGGATCGCGAAACTGCGCCGGCGAAATATTCACCGATAGCATCACGTTACCCAGCGGCTGCAGATCGGCGCAGGCCCGGCGCAAAACGAACTGGCCCAGGGCATAAATAAGCCCGCTGCTCTCGGCAATAGGGATAAAGGCATCCGGCTTAAGTTCGCCCTGCGGCCTGCGCGGCCAGCGCACCAGAGCCTCAACGCCGGTCATCGCCAGCGTGCGGGCGTCAACGATCGGCTGATACCAGACGTCAAACTCCTGCCGCTCAAGCCCGCGGCGGATCTCGTTTTCAATGCTGAGCTGGTGCTCTCTGGCGGTATTCAGCTCGGCGTCATACTGGGTAATGCGGCCCTTGCCGCTGATTTTAGAGTGGTACATGGCGATATCGGCCCGCCGGAACAGCTCGGAGCTGGTTTCTCCCTCGCTGCTGCTGCTGGCGATCCCCACGCTTGCGCTAATGTAGATTGTCCGCGAGCCAATCTGGATCGGCGCAGTCAGGCTCTCCAGCGCGCGATGGGCAAACGCCAGCGCCTGCTCTGCGGCCCCGGCGCCGCTGACGGTCATGGCAAATTCGTCGCCGCCGAGGCGAACCAGCATGCCGCCCTCCGGCACCTGCGTCTGTAGCACGCCGGCGACCTGGACGATCAGCGCATCGCCGGTATCGTGGCCGTAAATATCATTCACGTCTTTAAAACCATCAAGATCGATAAACACCACCGTTTTAATATACGTCGCGCCGCGCTCGCTCTCCTGCTCAAGCCTTTCCAGCAGGGCCCGGCGGTTAGGCAAATGGCTCAGCCAGTCGGTCAGGGCGCTGGCCCGCGCCTGCTTTTCACCGCGGGCCAGCTTATAGAGCCCCAGGCTACTGAGCAGAATAAACAGCAGGATCAGCGCGGCGGCGAGAATGACTATTTTGCGAATTTGCGGCGATGCCGCAATGGCCGCCTTCGCGCCCGGCAGCCGCGGCTGCCAGTTGAGGTAGCCCACAACGTCGCCCGCCGCGCTGCGCAGCGGTATGCTGTAGGGGCTGGTATTGGTGGCGGTAAAATGCAGGGAGTCTATCTGAAACGTCTCCCCCAGCTCGCGCAGGATCTGTGGATTGAGGTGGCGGGTGATCAGCAAATAGCGGCGGGTGGCGTCTTTAACCTGCAGCCGCCCGTTCATCGGGCGAATAAGTCCGATGCTGACGAAGGCAATCCCCTCCTGCGTGCGGGTGATGCCGGCCACGTTTTTCTGCCCGCTGGCGAGCGCGGCGGCGTTGTTGCCGATAAGCGCCTGTATGCCGCGGCCAAAGAAGCTGAGGTCGCGCCCGGCGTAGGGCAGACTGTGAAAGGCTCCCCAGATAATGTTGAAATGCTCATCCAGTACAAAAGTGCCGTCGTACAGATTATTGATCTTGATGCCCGCGCCCCAGGTATCGTACAGCCAGCGGCTGTCGAGATTCGGCGGATAGGTTTTGTAGACCGCGTCGTCCCAGATGGCGTTATCCACCACCAAGGTCATCACCCGACTGACGGAACTCTGAATAGCGCCGTCCACCGACATCGCCGTGCGGTGGGTATCCATTTCATTAATTTTGCTGCTGAGCAGACTCTGGGAGAGAAACAGCAGATAGATAATCGAGACAAGCAGCCCCAGCCCCGCCATGAAGAGCATCACGCACAGCGTCCTCGCCGTAGCGACATTTCGCCAGCGCGAGGGATTAAACATGACACACGCTTCCGCACATAATTGATACCCGGCCCGTTTTACTCATAATACTTAGCGTAATACAGTCAGGATATTTCGCCGCCCTTATATACGGGCGGCGTTACGGTATTATGCGAGTTTAATCATCACCATACCGGCAATCAGCAGGCCAACGCCCAGCCAGCCCTTGCGGTTGAGGCGCTGTCCGAAGAGCACCCAGCCTGCCGCAAGCGTGGCGGCAACGCCGAAGCCGCCCCATACCGCATAGGCCACGGAAAGATCGATGCCCTTCACCGCCTGCGACAGCGCGCTGAAGGCCGCCAGCACGGCGGCGAGTGACAGCACGCCGTAGACTTTGCGACGGAATCCGTCGGAAAATTTAAGAAAAATATTGGCGACGATCTCCAGCACGATAGCGACAGCCAGCCAGGCGCCGTGAATCCACTCAAACTGCTGCATGGTTCACCTCGGCTTTTACCGGCGCCGTTTTGCGCGTGCCGTACTTGATGAACACGATGCCGACGACCAGCGTCGCCAGTCCCAGCCCCTTCATCAGCGTGAGCGGCTCATCGAACAGCGTGACGCTGAACAGGGTGATCAGCAGAATACCGACCCCTTCCCACAGCGCATAAGCCACGCCGAGCGCAATTTTCTTAACAGCGAATGAAAGAAATATATAAGAGAGGGCGATCATCGTCAGCATTAATATCATTCCGGCGTGACCGCCGCTGACGCTGGCCCATTTCATGGAGAGCGTACCAATAATTTCTGAAACGATCGCCAGTCCTAATAAAATCCAGTAAAACATATTCTTCTCCTGCCTGAGAATATAATCCGTCGCGATTTGCACAGTTATGCAAATCAGGTAATTAATTATTTATCGGATACAGCAAGGAGAAGGACTAAAGCGATGTGCGCCAGTGCCGCTCGCCAGAAGGGAGGAAAAAGAGGTTAAAAACGGAAAACAGGTAAAAGGTCTGCGTTCTGAACAACATGTCCATAAAATTACAATTATCCGCGTTGTTGCTTCCCATCTTTGCGGATGAAAATTGTCCTCAGTAGTTAAACACAGCGAGATTCTGGCACAGTGAATAAGGGAACTCAAAGTATTTGCACTTCTTTACGCTCAGAATGTGATGTTGCATGAGAATGGACAATTAATCAGCACGATACGGTATACCGCAAAATTATTTCTGACATTGTTCAGGAACGGTTTAGAGTCCTCAGAATATACATCAGCCTGCGCGGATGAATGGAGGATCTTGCTAATATCCCCTCGCCTTGTGCCCCTTGCCTGTGTTAAGAATGAAGGCTGTTTCAGGGAGACACTGACAGAAAACTATGATTACTCATGCCGTTATTTTTGCGCCTATCGGTCAGATCAGCCGCTCAGATCAGATAGTTCAGCGCTTGTCCAACGCCATCATTACCGGTCTGCTGGAACCTCATGAGCAACTCCCCAACGAGGCCGACCTGGCGAAAATGATGGGCGTATCTCATATCACGATTCGTGAGGCCCTCAATACGTTAAGAGCAAACAACCTGATCCACACCGTGCGCGGACGCAACGGGGGCAGCTTCGTGTGCGAAAACGCCGGAGCGCAAAACGACGGCCTGCACCCGCTCGACGCAATTGGCACCGAGTATCTTGCCGATCTCGGCGAGATGCACTGCGCGGTCGTCAGCCACAGCGCAAGGCTGGCGGCGCGGCGCATGACGGTGGCGGATATTACCCGCTTTCGCGAGTGCGTGGCCATGTTTACCGCCGCGGTCACACCGGAGCTGAGAGCACAGACCGACCTCCGCTGCCTGCTGACCCTCGCGGCCTGTTCGCACTCGACGCGGCTGGCAAGCCATGAGCTGCAGCTGCAAACCGAGTGGGCGTCGCTGGCGGCCGATGTTTACCGCTGCGATGCAGTACACCGCGAGGTAGTTGACCATTATGCGCGGCTGACGGAGGCGCTGGCCGCGCGCGATGCCCCCCTCGCGGTACAGATCAGCGCCCGCCTTATTGATGCCCTGACATCGTATCTTATTGAAAATAAATTAAAGCACAGCCAGTAGAGAAGCAGAGGCAACGTGAGCTCACCCGACGCCATCAGGGCGATAATCAGCAAAATCGAGGACATTACCCGCACTATCGTCAACGCCACCGTCCTGCTGGCACAGGAGATTGAGCAGACGGCGGCGGGCCAGGCGGAGTGCGCGCCGGATATGTTCCTGCAAAGCGCGGTAAAAAATTATCTGCGCCGGCATATTAAAACCGTTCTCAGCCAGACCGACTACTGCTCAGGGGCCGGATTTGCCAGCCACATCGACAGCACCTCGTACTGGCTGCTGGAGTGGTGGTATCGCCGCGAGGGCGGCGATGAGCAGGCCAGCCTTGAGCTCGACCAGGCGACGCAGCAGCGCCTCGACTTCCGCACCTTCGCCTGGTTCAGCCAGCCGCCGGGCGAAGGTAAAGCGTGGATCCACGGCCCCTACGTGGACTATATCTGCAATACCGCCTACACGCTGACCTGCGCCGCGCCGGTCAGTGTGCGGGGCGTGTTTCTGGGCGTTGCCGCCGTCGATATCCTGGTCAGCCGCCTGGAGCAGGAGCTGCTGGCCTGCGCGGATGCCCCGGCGGTGGTGCTGACCAATCACGAAGGGCGCATCATCGTCACGACCTGCCCCCGGCGGCGCATCGGCGATCTGCTGGAAACCGATCCGCCGGCGCCGCTTTTCCACAACAGCTACTTCCGGCTTTACGCGGCCTGAGCCTCACGCGGCGCGCTACGGCTGGCCCGCTCTCAGCCGGCGCGCATATTCAATTGCATCATTTTCCGGCGCGCTTGAGCGCCCGAAGGGCCGCGCCAGCGCCATATAGATCAATCCGCTGCCGACCACCACCGCCAGTCCCACCAGCACCGTCCAGCGGTCGATAAAGCTGCTGCTGTCCGCCGGCTGCGCCAGCAGCCAGATGCCGCACGCGCCGTAGGCCAGCGCCAGCAGGTTGACCAGCATCCCCCAGCCGCCGACGCTCCATTCGCCCGCCGGCTTCCAGCCCTTCAGCCGCTGGCGCAGCGCCGCCAGCACCACCATCTGGAAAGAGATATAGATGCCGATCACCGCAAAGGCGGTAATGCGCGCCAGGTTATCCGGCTGGAACCAGACCCAGACGCAGATCAGCACCGGCAGCAGACAGCTGACGATCATCGCATTATCGGGCACGCTGTTTTTCGAAAGCGTGGACATCCAGGCGCTGCCGGGCAGCATCTGGTCGCGGGAGAAGGAGAAAATCAGCCGGCTCAGCGCCGCCTGCAGGGAGAGTATGCACGACAGCATGGCGATCACCGCCACCACGATAAACACCGTCGCCCCGGTAGGGCCGAGCGCCTCATTGAGAATGGTCGGGATCGGATCGGCGGTTTTACCGTTAATGATGCTGACCAGGTTGGGCGAAGCCAGCAGATAGCCGAGCACCGAAATAATCGCCGAAATGGCGCCGAAGACGATGCTGAGGATCATCGCCAGCGGGATTTTGCGCCCCGGGTTCTGCACCTCCTCCGCCACGTTGCCGCAGGCTTCGAAGCCGAAGAACATAAACAGGCCCATTAGCGCCGCCGACATAAAGGCGGTCTGATAGCTGCCGTCGTGAGCGAGGACGCCCATCGAGTCAAACAGCACCGAGAACGGCTGCGCGCGGTGAAAAATCAGCAGGTAAATACCCAGCGCGATAACGCAGAGGATCTCGCACCAGAAGCCAATCCTGGCGACCCGGGCGAGGTTTTTGGTGCCGGACATATTGACGCCCATCATCAGCATCAGCAGCACCACCGAGGTGAGCAGCATATTGCCCGGCGTGGTGGCGTAGTGCAGCAGCGAAGCCACGAAGGTGGCGGTATATTCGGCAACGGACGTAATGGTCACTACCAGCGCCCAGAGGTAGATCCACGCCGCTATCCAGGCGTATTTTTTACCCCACAGGCGGCGCGCCCAGGGATAGAGTCCGCCGGTGATCGGATACTGGGAGGCCACTTCGCCAAACACCAGCGCCACCAGCAGCTGGCCGCAGGCGACAATCACTATCCACCAGATCGCCGGCGGCCCGGCAAGGGTCACGGCGAGGGCAAACAGCGAGTAGACCGCCGTCAGCGGCGACAGATAGGTGAAGCCGAGGGCGAAGTTGGAGATAAGGCCGATGGAGCGATTAAACTGCGGTTTGTTGTCATGATGCGCGGCATCATTTTGCTTGCCAGATGTCTGTTCCATATCTCTTCTCTTTTTTGTTGTCATACACCGGATCAGAAGATAAAACAGACAAATCTATAAAAGATAATATTTTATATGTATAGTAGGGTTGTCATATTTTTGTTAAAAGTTAGATCTGCATTGGTTAATGCTAAAAATCCCTCGCGTCTCTTCGCGGCGTAGTCTACCTCCGCGCCCCGCGCATCGATCGCCGTCACATAATCACTTCCAAAATTATTACTCTCAGGCTAACGATTGTCTGCTCAGCTTAATTGATGAACGTATCGCCCTGGGCCAGACTGATTACAGCAGAAATGAAGGTCAAAATGATTCGCTGAATCAGGAGGTTAACAATGAATACAGGCCAGAGTCCGGCCCGGGAATGGAACACGCGACGCAGCGAGAAAGCGCGCCGCATGGCGGCCCTCCCGGTGCAGGGTAAGGTAATTCCCACCGCGGGGCTGGTGGAGGCGCTTGAAACGCTGATCGCCCCCGGCGATCGCGTCGTGCTCGAAGGTAATAACCAGAAGCAGGCCGACTTTCTCTCCCGCACGCTGGCGGAAGTCAGCCCGGCAAAAGTGCACGATCTGCATATGATCATGCCGAGCGTCGGGCGCAGCGAGCACCTGGATATCTTCGAGAAGGGCATCGCCCGTAAGCTGGACTTCTCCTTCTCCGGCCCGCAGAGCCTGCGCATTTCGCAGCTGCTGCAGGACGGCCAGCTGGAGATCGGCGCCATCCACACCTATATCGAGCTCTACGCCCGCCTGTATGTCGATCTCTGCCCGAACGTAGCGCTGATCGCCGGCTATAAGGCCGACCGCCAGGGTAATCTCTATACCGGACCGAGCACCGAAGACACCCCGGCGCTGGTGGAGGCCGCCGCCTTCCGCGACGGCATCGTGATAGCCCAGGTCAACGAACTGGTGGACGACGAGTGCGACCTGCCCCGCGTGGATATTCCGGGTTCGTGGATTGATTACGTGGTGGTCGCCGATAAGCCGTTCTTTATCGAACCGCTGTTTACCCGCGATCCGCGCCTGATCAAGCAGGAGCACATCCTGATGGCGATGATGGCCATCAAGGGCATCTACGCCGAACACCAGGTGCAGTCTCTCAATCACGGCATCGGCTTCAACACCGCCGCCATCGAGCTGCTGCTGCCGACCTACGGCGAGCGGCTCGGCCTGAAGGGCAAAATCTGTAAACACTGGACGCTGAACCCGCACCCGACGCTGATCCCGGCAATCGAGAGCGGCTGGGTGGAGAGCGTGCACTGCTTCGGCGGCGAGCTGGGGATGGAAGAGTACATCCGCGCCCGCCCGGACATCTTCTTTACCGGCCGCGACGGCTCGATGCGCTCCAACCGCGCCTTCTGCCAGATGGCGGGCCAGTACGCGGTAGATATGTTTATCGGCTCCACCCTGCAGGTTGACGGCCTCGCCAACTCCTCGACGGTGACCCGCGGCCGCCTCTCCGGCTTCGGCGGCGCGCCGAACATGGGCCACGATCCGCACGGCCGCCGCCACGCCACGCCCGCATGGCTGAACATGATCAGCGAACCGGATCCGCTGGCCCGCGGCAAGAAGCTGGTCGTCCAGATGGTGGAAACCTTCCAGGCAGGCGTGAAGCCGACCTTCGTTGAGAAGCTCGACGCCGTTGAGGTGGCCAAAACCACCGGTATGCCGCTGGCGCCGGTAATGATCTACGGCGATGACGTGACCCACGTTCTGACCGAAGAGGGTATCGCCTACCTTTACCGCGCGAAGGATGTGGAAGAACGCCGGGCGATGGTGGCGGCGGTAGCCGGGATCACCGATATCGGCCTCGGCGTTGACGCGAAGCGCGTCGCCGACCTGCGCCAGAGCGGCAAAGTGGCCTACCCGGAAGATATGGGCATCCGCCGCTCCGACGCCACCCGCTCCCTGCTGGCCGCCGGCAGCGTCGCCGACCTCGTCGAGTGGTCCGACGGCCTGTACAACCCACCCGCTAAATTCCGGAGCTGGTAATGAAACAGCTGTCACAGACTCACGCCGAGGCGCAGGCCCGCAGGCTGGCGGACGCCGCCCGCAATGCGCTGATCGAGGAAGCGCGACTCAGTCCGAAGCCGGGTCTGGTGGACAGCCGGGGCAACGGCGCGCACCGCGACCTGACGCTCAGCCTGATGGAGCGTTCGGCCCACAGCCTGGCCCCAACGTTTCTCCGGCTGGCCCAGCACAGCTGGCAGCGCCCGGTCGATGTCGCCCTGCGGGAAACCGTCGGCCGGCTGGGCCGCGACGGTGAACAGCAGATGCTGGCTGCCACCGGCGGCGTCAATACCCACCGCGGCGCCATCTGGGCCCTCGGCCTGCTGGTCAGCGCCAGCGCAATGCACGGCGCGACGGCGCAGGCGCAGCAGGTGGCGAACAGCGCCGCCGCGCTGGCCGCCCTGCCCGACGCCCGCGCGCCGAAGGTGTTCAGCAACGGTCTGAAGGCGAGCCGCCGCTGGCAGGTGCCGGGGGCGCGCGAAGAGGCGCAGGCGGGTTTCCCGCACGTCATGCAGCTCGCCCTGCCGCAGCTGCGGCAGAGCCGCGCGCGGGGCGCCGCCGAGGAGGAGGCGCGGCTGGATGCCCTGATGGCGGTCATGACCTCGCTGAGCGATACCTGCGTGCTCTCCCGCGCCGGGATGATCGGCCTGAAGACGATGCAGCGCGGCGCCCGCGCGGTGCTGCACGCCGGCGGCTGCGCCACCGCGAAGGGCCGCGACGCCCTCGCCCGCCTCGACGCGCAGATGCTGGCGCTTAACGCCTCGCCGGGCGGCGCCGCCGACCTGCTGGCCGCCGCACTGTTTATTGACCGCGTTTGCCAGCCAGCTCACCACAGAATTTTTTAGAGGACTCTATGGAAAACATCACACTCTCCCTCCCCGCCGGTCGCCGCCTCAGCGGCAGAGCGCTGGCCGGGGTCGTCGGTTCCGGTGATATGGAAGTGCTGTTCACCGCCGCCGATGAACCGACGCTGACTATCGACATTACCACCTCCGTGGACAACAGCACCGCCCGCTGGCAGGCGCTGTTTGAGCGCCTGAACCTGATTAGCGGTCTGCCGGGCGGCAGGCTGGTTATCCACGACTTCGGCGCCACGCCGGGCGTAGCCCGCATCCGCATCGAACAGGTTTTTGAAGAGGTGAGCCATGCGTAACGATCCGAGCTTTATTGAATTACGGGCCCGCGAGCGCGCCCGCGCCCTGCTGGACGACGGCAGCTATCGCGAACTGCTCGATCCCTTTGAAGGCATTATGTCCCCGTGGCTGGCGCCGCAGGGCGTGGTGCCGCAGTCCGACGACGGCATGGTGGTGGCCCGGGGAACCATTAACGGCCAGTCCGCGGTAGTGATTGCCATCGAAGGCACCTTCCAGGGCGGCAGCATGGGCGAAGTCTCCGGCGCCAAAATGGCGGCGGCCCTTGAGCTGGCGGCGGAAGATAACCGCAGCGGCATTCCGACCCAGGCGGTGCTGTGCCTCGAAACCGGCGGCGTGCGTCTGCAGGAGGCCAACCTGGGGCTGGCGGCGATTGCCGATATCCACGCGGCCATTGTCGATCTGCGCCGCTACACGCCGGTGATCGGCATCGTTGCCGGGACCGTCGGCTGCTTCGGCGGCATGTCGATTGCCGCCGCCCTGTGCAGCTATCTGATTGTCACCCGCGAGGCGCGCCTTGGCCTCAACGGCCCGCAGGTTATCGAGCAGGAAGCGGGCATTGAGGAGTACGACTCCCGCGACCGGCCGTTTATCTGGAGCATGACCGGCGGCGAAATTCGCGCCGCAAGCGGCCTGGTGGATGCCCTGGTCGATGACGGCATCAGCGCCGTGAAAACCGCCATGCACGATGCCATCGCCAAAGGCGTACCGGCGCAGCACCGCAGCGATAAATATGCCGATTTTCTGACCCGGCTGACGAGCTTTGATACCCGTCAGCAGGCGGACACGGCGCAGATCAAACAGCTTTTTGCCGGGGAGGTGAAATGATGACGAAGCTCAACAGCCGGGGCGCCGTATGGCTGGATAAGCTCGCCCCCAACGCGCCGCGCATGGGCGGCCTGTGCCCTTCCGTTCAGGTTGCCGACGGCGAACTTAACGGCGAAACCGTGCGTTTTATTGCCGTGGTGCCGGACGCCGACAACCACTTCCCGCGCGCCGCCAAAGGCGAAGTGGGCCTGCTGGAAGGCTGGACGCTGGCGAAGGTAGTCAATGAGACCATCGACGCGGATAAAAACGCCGGCGTCAAGCGCCCGATTGTGGCAGTGATCGACGTCCCGAGCCAGGCCTACGGCCGCCGCGAAGAGGCGTTCGGCATTCACCAGGCGCTGGCGGGCGCCGCGGGCGCCTACGCCAGGGCGCGCCTGGCGGGCCATCCGGTGATCGGCCTTATCGTCGGCAAGGCGATGTCCGGCGCGTTTCTCGCCCACGGCTACCAGGCCAACCGCCTGATCGCCATCAATGACCAGGGCGTACTGGTGCACGCGATGGGCAAGGCCTCCGCCGCGCGCATTACCCTGCGCACCGTCGAGGCGCTGGAGAGGCTGGCGGCGACCATTCCGCCGATGGCCTACGACATCAGCAACTACGCCACCCTCGGTCTGCTCTCCGATCTGCTGAACGTCAGCAACCCGGACGCGCCGTCAGATGCCGATCTGGCGCTGGTGGAAATCAGCGTGCAGAAAGCAATTACCGATGCCCGTCAGGATCCCAGCCTGAAGTGCCGCCTCGGGGCGGAAAACCGCCGCAGTTCGGCGCTGGTGCGCGAGAAAATGCGCGCCGCCTGGTAAGCATCAGAAGTACATAAAAAAAGACCTGCCGAAAGCAGTCCGACCGGGGCACCTCGCGGTGCCCCACGGTTTCGGTCGCTTTTAGAAAACTATAACCATCGCGACAGTTCTCTCTTTTTATCTACAGGTGATCTATGACATACGTAATAATTCATGCCCTCGCACCCATTTTTATTATCATGCTGCTCGGCTTCTGGGCCGGTAAAGCCGGCATGGTGGACAATAAAAACGTTTCCCTGCTCAATATCTTTGTGATGGATTTTGCCCTGCCCGCCGCGCTGTTCAGCGCGACCGTGCAGACACCGTGGGCCGGCATCGTCGCCCAGTCGCCGCTGATCGTGGTACTGACCGGCGCGATGTGGATCACTTATGCCGCCATCTATTTTCTGGCGACCGGCGTGTTTAAAAAATCGCCGCAGGACGCCGCCGTACTGACGCTGACCGTGGCCCTGCCGAACTACGCTGCGCTCGGCCTGCCGATCCTCGGCAGCGTGCTGGGCGAAGGCTCCGCCACCTCGCTTTCCGTGGCGGTCTCTATCGCCTGCGGTTCGGTGCTGATGACCCCGTTTTGCCTGCTGATCCTCGAACGTGAGAAGGCGCTTGCCGCCGGTGAAAACAGCGGCTCAACCCTGGCGATGCTGCCGGTGCTGATGTGGCGCTCGCTGAAAAAGCCTATCGTGCTCGGTCCGCTGCTGGGGGTTGTCCTCTCCGCTATCGGCATCAAAATGCCGGATCTGCTGCTGGCCTCCATTAAGCCGCTGGGGCTTTCCGCCACCGCCGCCGCGCTGTTTCTGACCGGGGTGATCCTCTCGGCCCGCAGGCTGAAGCTGAACGCGATGGTCGGCATCGCCACCGTGACCAAGCTGCTGATCCAGCCCTTTATCGCCTGGGGCATCGTTCTGGCCTTCGGCCTGCACGGCGCCGTCGCCATCACCGCGATCCTGATGATTGCGCTCTCCGCCGGTTTCTTCGGCGTGGTGTTCGGCAACCGCTTCGGCGTGCAGTCCCCGGATGCAGAAGCGGTGCTGCTGTTAAGCTCCGTTCTGTGTATCCTTTCTCTACCGCTGTTTATTACCTTAACCTCAGGTATCTGATATGACCTACGCGCCGCAACCGCACGACCTGCTCTGGCTCAACGCCGCCGCTGACCTGCTTGACGTTGAAGAGACGTGGGTGACGACCCAGTGGCACCCGGGCCTGCCGGTGGTGGTGCGGCGCGATGTTAACGATGAGGGCGATATTCCGGTCGGCGTGCGCGGCATGAAGCGCGACCAGCGCGCCGCCGGCTGGGTGCGCCCCGCCGCCGTTGTCCGGGCGGTGACGCCGGAGGCGCTGGCGGACCGCCAGCGCCTGCTGCACTCGCCTTTTGTTTCTCAACCGCCCGTTCAGGCGGCGATAACCCTCACCACCTTTGCCTGGCCGTGGCGCTGGGGCATTACCGGCAGCACCGGCTACGCCCTGGCCACCGAAATTCCGGTGCTGCACGCCGACAGCGATCTCGATCTGCTGATCCGCGCCCCACAGCCCCTGACCGACGATGAGCTCAGGCAGTGGCAGGCGCAGGTCGAAAAACTGCCCTGCCGCGCCGATACCCAAGTGGAGACGCCGTTCGGCGCCTTCGCCCTCAACGAGTGGCTGCGCGAAGGGCGGGTGCTGCTGAAAACCGCCGCCGGGCCGCGGCTGACCGCCGCCCCCTGGCGAAGGGAGCCTTAACCATGAAAATCCTCTTTACTTTTCCCGGCCAGGGCACTCAGCGCCCCGGCATGCTGCAGGCCCTTCCCGACGGAGGGGCCATCCTGAGTGAGGCCCGCGCCGTTCTCGGCGATGAGCTTGATACCCTCGACTCGGCTGACGCCCTGCGCCACACCCGCGCGGTGCAGCTCTGCCTGCTGATCGCGGGCGTGGCCTGGGCGAGAGAACTTATCCGCAACGGCGTGAAGCCGGATATTGTCAGCGGACTGTCGATCGGCGCCTATCCGGCGGCGGTCATCGCCGGCGCGCTGCGCTTTGACGACGCCCTGCGGCTGGTGGCCCTGCGCGGTGATTTGATGGAGCGCGCCTATCCCGGCGGCTACGGGCTGACGGCCATTGTGGGCCTGACGCTGGACAGACTTGAAGCGCTAATGGCGGGTAGCGGAACCTACATCGCTAATCTCAACGCTGAGACCCAGATCGTGATAGCCGGACGGGACGACGCGATGAGGCAGGTCGCGCACAGGGCGCTGGATGCGGGGGCCAGCAGAGCGACCCGGCTAGCGGTCAGCGTACCGTCGCACTGCGCGCTGCTCGATAAGCCTGCCGCTGAACTGGCGAAGGCGTTCGAATCTGTGACAGTGTCACGACCATCCTGCGCCTATCTGAGCGGCTCCAGCGCCCGCGTACTGTGGGAGCCGCAGAAAATCGCCGACGATCTGGCCTTTAATATGGCCCGCACCGTGCAGTGGCAGGATGCGATGATCGCCGCCAACCAGCGCGACGCGCGGCTGGCGATTGAGATGCCGCCGGGCAGCGTGCTCACCGGCCTGACGAAGCAGGCGGGCTGGCAGGGCGAGGCGATCTGCCGGGAACGCAACAGCATCGAGGTGGCCCGGCACCTGGCAAAACGCCTCAGTGATTGAGGCTGCGGGCATACATCCGCCCTTCCGCCGCCAGCGCCAGCAGGTCCTGATCGCGCTCGCGGTGGTGGGAATAGACGATGGAGATAAGTTGGCGCATCTGGTAAGACTCCGCCAGCTTCAGCAGCCGGACGTCGTTCTCATACACTTTCTTCATCCGCCCGGGGATCAGCGAAAAGCCGACCCCGGCCTGCACCAGGCTTATCATTGAGAAGATATCGTTTACCCGAGTGACGATCTCCGGCTCAAATCCGGCGACGTGAAACGCCTCCTGAAACCCCGCGTAGGTGGCAAATCCCTCCGCCAGCGACACAAACTTGCGGTCGGCGTAGTCGCGCAGATCGGCCTCCTGCCCGGCGGCCAGATTTTCGCTGGCCGGGGCGGCAAGGAAAATATCGTCGTGAAACAGCGGAATGACGTCGAATTTCGAATCGGTAAACTCGCCGTCGCTGGTGGAGATAAGGATCGCATCCAGCGCGTCATCCTCCAGCATATCCAGCAGCATCTGGTTGGAACCCATCGTCAGATCCAGCTCCAGCTGCGGACGGCGCAGCTTCATGCCCATGATGATCTTCGGCACCGTCTCAAGCGTCAGCGAGTAGAGCGTGCCGATGCGCAGGCGCCCTGTGCCGACGCCCGCCGCTTTGCGCGTCTCGTCGATGCCCTTGCACATCAGCGCCAGCACCTCCTGACCGTACTCCTGCAGCGTATGGGCCGCCGGCAGCGGCAGCAGATTGCGCCCCTTGTGAACGAACAGCGGACAGCCGATCCCCTCCTCCAGCGTGTGCAGCGCCCGGTGGACGCTGACGCTGCTCAGCGCCAGCGCTTCTGCCGTGCGGGCGATGTTGCCTTTTTGCATAAACATCATAAAGACGCTGAGCTTGCGAAAGGTGATGTCCTGGCTGATGTTGTCTTTCATTGAGGGTCGCTGTGGATCAAAGAATGAGGCGACAAAGTGTAGCGTAAATCCCGCGTACGGCCCTTAAGCCACATCATAAACGGCATAAATAAACTGCCCGCCATATGGCCTGTCGCAGTACCTTTGATAAATCCGCTACCATCAAGCATGATGACTCCTCATCGGATGCACTTAAGCACAAACGCATAATAAACGCTTAGCGCTACTATTACTGGATAGTGTGGGCACCGCACGCACGGCTCCAGATAGAGAGGTGATTATGGAACTACACTCCGAGCGGCTTTACTACCGGCCGGTCTGTGAAGAAGACCTGGCAGATCTTTTCAGGATCTACGGCGACCCGGCGACCAATACCTATAATCCCGCCGGGCCCTATCCCGACCTCGCCTACACCGAGGGCGTGCTCGGACGCTGGCTGGCGCAGTGGCGCTCCGATGGCTTCGGCTGCTGGGCTATTATGCTGCGCAGCGCGCCGGACAAGACGATCGGCTTTGGCGGCCTCAGCGTGCGCGATACGGGAGAGATCAAAATCAACAACCTCGGCTTTCGCTTCGAGACCGGCGTCTGGGGCCAGGGGCTGGCTACGGAGCTTTCCTGCTTTGCCATCGACCACGGATTCAGAACCCTCTCGCTGCCGGAGATTTCGGCCGTGGTGCGCAGAAACCACCTCGCCTCCCAGCGGGTGCTGCAGAAGTCGGGGCTGTGCTATAGCCGGGAAATCAGCGACCTTGCCGATCTGCCCCCGAGCCTGCTGTTTACGCTAACCCGCGAAAGCTGGCTTAAAAATCTTCATCAGGAGCGGGAGAAACTGCGTGCTGGCGGGGCTTAATCATCTGACGCTTGCCGTGCACGACGTAACGGTCAGCGCGGCATTTTATCGCGATCTGCTGGGATTTACGCTGCGCGCGACCTGGGACGGCGGCGCCTACCTGTCGCTGGGCGAGCTCTGGCTCTGCCTTTCTCTTGATGAGGTAGATGACAGGCGGGACTATACCCACTACGCCTTTACGCTGCCGGAAGATGCGCTGGCGGCGTTTCGCGCCCGACTGCTGGACGCGGGCGTGATTGAGTGGAAAACAAACAAGAGCGAGGGGGCATCGTTCTATTTTCTCGATCCCGACGGGCACCGGCTTGAGGCCCACAGCGGTGACCTGCAGAGCCGCCTGGCAGCATGCCGCGAGGCGCCCTATGCGGGGATGGTGTTTTACTGACGCGAGGTGCGATTAGGGTCAGATCTGCGCCCCCTGCTCATCGCTGTGATAGAGGCAGGCGCATCCTCAACATAACCGACCGGCGAGACTGATGACTTTCAGATTTTGCACGCTTTTGCTGACTTCTCTTTGATCCCTTCGGGGGTTTTCTGCTGTAAACTCACGTATTATCCTTCATCCTTTTGTCCATTCCCGGACAGCGTTCCTTCTGAGTTCAGAGGCACTTCTATTATGACCTGGCAACACTTCAAACAGGCCTGGCTGGTAAAATTCTGGTCGCCCGTTCCCGCGGTTATCGCCGCCGGCATTCTCTCTACCTACTACTTCGGCCTCACCGGCACCTTCTGGGCGGTAACCGGCGAGTTCACCCGCTGGGGCGGTCAGCTGCTGCAGCTGGCGGGCGTGCATACCGAGCAGTGGGGCTACTATAAGCTGATTCACCTCGACGGCACGCCGCTGACCCGCATCGACGGAATGATGATCATCGGCATGTTCGGCGGCTGCTTCGCCGCCGCCCTGTGGGCCAACAACGTCAAGCTGCGCCTGCCCCGGAGCCGCAGGCGCATCTTTCAGGCCATTGCGGGCGGCATCATCGCCGGCTTCGGCGCGCGGCTGGCGATGGGCTGTAATCTGGCGGCCTTTTTTACCGGCATCCCGCAGTTCTCGCTCCACGCCTGGTTCTTTGCCATCGCCACGGCGATCGGGTCATGGTTCGGCGCCCGCTTTACGCTGCTGCCGTTCTTTCGCATTCCGGTAAAGCTGCAGAAGGTTTCGGCCGCCTCGCCGCTGACCCAGAAACCAGACCAGGCCCGGCGCCGCTTTCGCCTCGGGATGCTGGTCTTTATCGCCATGATCGGCTGGGGGCTGCTGACGGTGGCCGACCATCCCAAGCTCGGGCTGGCAATGCTGTTCGGCATCGGCTTCGGGCTGCTGATTGAGCGGGCGCAGATCTGCTTCACGTCGGCGTTCCGCGATCTGTGGATCACCGGGCGCACCCACATGGCGAAGGCGATTATCTTCGGCATGGCGGCGAGCGCCATCGGCATCTTCAGCTACGTGCAGCTCGGCGTGGCGCCGAAAATCATGTGGGCGGGCCCCAACGCGGTTATCGGCGGACTGCTGTTTGGCTTCGGCATCGTGCTGGCGGGCGGCTGTGAAACCGGCTGGATGTACCGCGCCGTCGAGGGGCAGGTGCACTACTGGTGGGTCGGGCTGGGCAACGTTATCGGCTCAACGATTCTGGCGTACTACTGGGATGACCTCTCGCCCGCGCTGGCCACCCGCTGGGATAAGGTCAATCTGCTGAGCGCCTTCGGCCCGCTGGGCGGGCTGCTGGTGACCTATTTACTGCTGGCGCTTGCCCTGCTGCTGATTATCGGCTGGGAGAAGCGCTTTTTTCGCCGCCAACCTTCCACCGCCGCAACGATTAAGGAGAACATATGAAACAGAGAGCGCCTGATTACCGTCTCGATATGGTGGGCGAACCCTGCCCTTATCCTGCCGTGGCAACGCTGGAAGCCATGCCGTCGCTGAAAAAGGGTGAGATTCTGGAAGTGGTGAGCGACTGTCCGCAGTCGATCAACACGATCCCGCTGGACGCCAGAAACCACGGCTATACGGTGCTGGATATTCAGCAGGACGGGCCGACGATCAGATATTTGATTCAGAAATAATTAGCTAACGCGTCGGCCCGATAGCGGGCCGACGTCAGGTTGAGTCTGCCTCAGTGGCGAGGATGACTACCAGAATTGAGCGGCAGGAGGTAGCGCGACTCGCAGCCCGGGATGCTAGCGCAGCGATATTTATGCGGCGGAATATCAAAATGTTTCCTGAACGTCCGGGTCAGGGTCTGCTGTGACTCGAACCCGAAGCGCTCTGCCAGGCAGAGGATCGGCTCATCGCTGTGCCGGAGCCTGCGCGCAATTTCGGTGAGTTTGCGGCTGCGGATATACTGTCCCAGCGAGTGGCCGGTCTCTTTCTTGAACATTCTCTGCAGGTGCCATTTTGAGTAGCCGGACCGCTCTGAAACCCTGTCCAGCGACAGCGAAGACTCCAGGTTATCTTCGATCCATTTCAGAACACCGTGAATTGTGATGGCGTCATTATTCCTTCTGGTCATCATCTCTCCCTTTCTTTCATTTACATTTTGCGGCGTCATATGGTCGTACCGCAGGCAACACTCCCTTATGTTGTACATCGGCAATTATCCGATCGGCGATGCTGTCAGACAATCCGACGTTTATTGTAGGACTCATCTGCCCCGCGCGCTGAGGCGAGGATAAAGATGACTCAGGGCGGCCTGACGGCCGCCCTGAGTGAGCGTTAACAATGCAACCGGCCCGATATCAGCCCAAATCGCCGCCCGCCACGGGCAGCGTCACGCCGGTGATATAGCTGGCCTCATCGCTGGCCAGGAAGAGGATGGCGTTCGCCTGCTCCTCAAGGGTGCCGTAGCGGCGCATCAGACTGCTCTGCGTGGTCTGATCGACCACCTGCTGATACCACGCCTGCTCCTGCGGGGTCGGCGTCTCCTCGTTGCGCGGCGTAAGGCGCCGGGGCGCCTCGGTTCCGCCGGGCGCCACGGCGTTGATGCGGATCCCCTGTTCGCTGTACTCCATCGCGATTGAGCGCGTCAGGGCATTGACCCCGCCTTTCGCGGCCGAGTACGGAACCCGGTTGACGCCGGCGGTCGCCACGGAGGAGATGTTCACAATGCTGCCCTTCCCCTGTTTGAGCATCCACGGCAGCGCTGCCCGACAGCCCCAGAGTGTCGGAAACAGCGAGCGGCGGATCTCTTTTTCAATTTGCTCCGGCTGATACTCGGCAAACGGGCGGGCCCAGATAGTGCCGCCAACATTATTAATCAGCACATCGAGGCGGCCAAAGTGCGTCACGCCGGCGGTAAACGCCTCCTGCGCGCTCTGCCACTGCTCCATATCCGCTTCCAGCGCCAGCACGTCGCTGCCTGAGGCTTTTAGCTGGTTCGCCAGCTCGTGAACGTGGCGGGAGCGATCGATCAGTAAAAGACGCGCGCCTTCGCGGGCAGCCTGCTCCGCCGTCTGGCGACCAATTCCCTGCGCGGCCCCGGTGATGGCAACCACTTTATTTTCAAATCGCATCTTGTCTCCTTATGCCGCCGCGCTCTGGCTGGCGATGAATTTTTCATACCAGAAGCCGCCGGGCGTGATGCCCCGGTCGCGCAGCGCGGCCGATACGGCATTGACCATGGGCGGCGGTCCGCAGAGATAAATATCGACGTCGCCCTCGTTCAGCATCGCCTCATCAAGATGTTCGGTGACGAAGCCCCGCTGCGGACAGGCGCTTTCAGCGTCGGCCACCACCGGCAGCCAGCGATAGCCCGGCAGCCGCTGGGTAAACGCCTCCAGCGCGTCGGTTTTGACCAGATCGCAATCGCGGGTAACGCCGTACAGCAGCGTGATGGGCCTGCGGCTCTCCTGCCCGGCCAGGGTCTGCAGCATCGACAGCAGCGGCGCCAGTCCGGTCCCGCCCGCCAGCAGCAGCAGCGGCCGCTCTCCGTCTCTCAGATAAAAACTGCCCATCGGGCCGCTCAGGGTCAGGCGATCGCCCGCGCGGGCCTGTCGGGTCAGCCACTGGCTCATGACCCCGCCCGGGACGTTGCGAATAAGGAATCGTCCCTCCCGGCTGCCGGGGAGCGAACTAAACGAGTAGGCGCGCACCTGCGTTGAGCCGGGGACCTGGATGTTAATATACTGCCCCGGCAAAAATGCCAGCGGTTCATCAAGCTGCACCACCAGCTCAATCGCCGTGTCGGAGAGTAAACTGACCTCCACGACATCCGCGCCGGTGGTTGCCAGCGCCGTTTTACACTGGGCGGCGGCGACCGGTACCTCGATGACGCAGTCGCTGTTCGGGATCATCTGACAGGTCAGTACCCGGCGTTCGTCCGCCTCTTCTTCACTTAGCGCCTCTTCGAGATAGTCATCGCCAAGGTCATATTCGCCGCTCACGCACTGGCATTTACAGGTTCCGCAAACGCCGTCCGAGCAGTCCATCGGCAAATTGACTTTCTGCCGATAGGCGGCATCGAGCACTTTTTCGCCCGCGTTACACTCGATGAATCGGGTCACGCCATCTTCAAAATTAAGCGCAATGTTAAACGTCATAACCACCTCTTAAATATGGTAAACGTCAATGACCTGACGGATGTAATCATTGTTCAGGCGCACGGTTTTGCGTACGATCTGCGGCTTATCGTTGTGCTCAGCCAGCGTGCAGATCGTCGATCCGAAGTAGGCATCGGTGTGCTGGTAGCGGTAGTTATAGGTAACCCAGCTGTAGCGCACCTCCACCCCCTGCGCGTTCTCGCCCAGCAGCTCGACGTTGCTTATGATGTGCGTCGTGCGCGGCTCAGGCGTACTGGCGCCCGAGCGCTCGGTTTTTATGCGGTAGACCCTGTCCTCAAGTCCTTCCCGGTTCGGATAGTAAATCAGCGACAGCTCGCGCTGCGGATCGGTGGTCAGCCTGTCGTCATCGCTCCAGGCGGGCATCCAGAACACCACATCCGGGCTGTAGCAGGTCAGCCACTCGTCCCACTGGCGGTCATCGAGCAGGCGGGCTTCGTAGTAGAGGAACTGGCGGACGGTTTCGAGATTAAGCATCACGCCACCTCCACGCGCTGGGTGATCGAGGCGTCATAGCGCTGCTGCTCTTTCTCCAGCGCATCCAGCATCACCGTTTGCCAGTGGTGGTGGTGAGCGATATAGAGCGCTTCGTCCTCAGATTTGACGCCGCTCATGATCGGCGCAAAACCGGCGTGCTGCGCATGTTCATCCGGCCCTTCAACCCAGCGCACCGCCCCGCGGCTCAGGTCGCTCCACGGCAGATTCTCGCCGAGATAGCCGCGCTGGCAGGCGCTGAACTCCTCAAGATCGTCCGGCGTCCCCATGCCGCTAACGTTAAAGAAATCCTCATACTGGCGGATACGCAGCGCCCGGTCTGCGCCTGACTCGCCTTTTGGCGCGAAGCACCAGATGGTGACTTCGGTTTTATCCACCGAAATGGGGCGTATCACGCGGATCTGCGTTGAAAACTGATCCATTAAATAGACATTGGGGTAGAGGCACAGATTACGGGTTTCATTGACCATCAGATCCGCGCGGCGCTCACCGAATTCAGCTTCCAGGCGTTCGCGCTGGGCGTAGACCGGGCGCACCTCCGGGTTCATCACCCGGGTCCACAGCAGCATATGGCCGTTGTCAAAACCGTAGCCGCCGCCGGTGCTTTTCGACCAGCCGTTGGCATCCACCGTATGCGTCCCCGCGGCTTCATAGTTGCGGCGGGACATGGTCGAGGCGTAGTTCCAGTGCACCACGCTGACGTGATAGCCGTCGGCGCCGTTCTCCGCGCCGAGCTTCCAGTTGCCTTCATAGACATAGCTGGAGGAGCCGTTCAGCACCTCCAGCCCGTCCGCCGCCTGATCGACAATCAGATCGATAA
This sequence comes from Pluralibacter gergoviae ATCC 33028 = NBRC 105706, assembly GCF_001598855.1. Lineage (GTDB taxonomy): Bacteria > Pseudomonadota > Gammaproteobacteria > Enterobacterales > Enterobacteriaceae > Pluralibacter > Pluralibacter gergoviae. Next base: position 71,308 of record NZ_BCZS01000016.1, read on the forward strand.
TCTTGCAGGTTTCCCCCAGATAATCCTGCAGGGGCTGGACGTCGTCGCTGAGGCTGCCGAATAAAAATCCGCGGTAGGAGGCAAAGCGCGGCAGTTTTTTCAGGTCATGGGAGCCCTCGTGCTTGAAGTTATCCGGGTAACCGCCGGTGCTCTCATCTTTGGCCTTCAGCAGCTTGCCGTTATTGCTGAACGTCCAGCCGTGGAAGGGGCAGGTAAATGAATTTTTATTGCCTTTTTTACGCCGGCAAAGCATCGCCCCGCGGTGGGCGCAGCTGTTGATCAGCGCGTGGAGTTCATTCTTTTTGTCCCTGGTAATAATGACCGGCTGGCGGCCCAGCGTCAGGGTATAATAATCGCCCGGCTCCGGGATCTGGCTTTCGTGGGCAAGAAAAACCCAATTACCTTCAAAGATATACTTCATTTCCAGATTAAATAACTGCTCGTCGGTAAATATCGAACGGTGGCAACGGTAAATATGGTTATCGCGATCGGCAATTAACGCATTGCTGACTCGGTCTTTAAGCGCTGAGATCATTTTTTGCATGAGTCAGGTCCTCCTGCATGCGGCAGAATAAAATCGGTGATAAATGAAATTGTGCTCTGGCGCCTGCGCCGGGGCAGGCGAATACGGCGAGGCTATTCGCCTACGCGGGGCCGGTTGATGCGCTGCTCCTCATCGACGCTGAGCGCCTCCGGGAGCGTGAAGTCAAAGCGCACTTCCGTGTGTTCGCCCTCCAGGCCGCGCGCCTCAATCAGGCTCCGGTCCGTGACTTTCAGCGGATCGGCAATCAGCCCCTCCCGCGTCGCAAAGGCAAAATCGTCCCAGAGGTATTTATCGCCGCTGAGGTTTATCTGACTGGTTAAATGCCGGTAGCCCGGCGCGGAGACAAAAAAGTGTATGTGTGCCGGGCGGTTACCGTGGCGGCCCAGCAGATTAAGCAGCTTCTGCGTGGGGCCTTCCGGCGGGCAGCCATAGCCCGAAGGGACAATACTGCGCACGCTATAGCGACCATCGGCCCCGGTGCGGATGCGGCGGCGTAAATTGTATTCGCTCTGGCTTTTATCAAAGAACGAATAGTTTCCCAGCGTGTTGGCATGCCAGATATCGACAATCGCATTGGCAATAGGCTCTCCGTGGGTATTGTTTACCTGTCCGTGCAGCCACATCACCTCACCGCGGTCCCGGCCGTCGTCCATCCGGGCAAAGCCTTCGCTCAGCGGCGAGTTCGCCACATACAGCGGCCCCTCAATGGTGCGCGGCGTACCCTCAACGCCATGGCTCGCCGCGTCGATAGCCTCCTGACGCAGGTCGAGGAAATGCTCCAGTCCCAGCCCCGCCGCCAGCAGGGCCGCCTCTTTCTGGCCTCCAAGCTCGTGGAGGTAATTCACGCCGTGCCAGAACTCCTCTTCGCTGATGTTGTACTCCTCAATCAGCCCGCAGATGTTTTCCAGCAGTTGATGAACAATGGCTTTTACCCGCTCATCTCCCGCCGGCGCGTTGAGTCCGGCCCCTTCACGCAGCAGCGATTGAATCTCAGGCTGCCGGATAAACGACAATTTTTGTGAAACTACATTGCTCATAAATGCCTCACGTCTCTTCTTGTGCAGGGTCTCGATTTCCGTATGCAATCGTGTTTTTTCACCATAGGTCCCATAACCGATGGTTAACAAACCAATAACCATAAGTGACTTAATCCTGACAATAGGGCGCAGTTTGGGCACTGACAACGGCGATAATCGAAGTTTTGTGCGATTATCGACGTGATTGTTATATTAAGGTTAATAGTGTGATCGGTGTGGTAAAATCATCACACAAGATCCGCGTACTCTTTTTTCGCCTTATAGTGGTATTCCGGTGAGCAGATGAAATTCGTCGATGGAGAGGGATAACATGGCCGATAAACACACACCCGACCACACGCGTGTGCAGGTCACTCAAAACCCCAATTTTATGCTGTCGCTGGCCCGCGGGCTTGAGGTACTGAATGCATTCACGCCCCAGCGTCAAAGGCTGACCATTTCCCAGCTCAGTCAGAAAACGCAAATTTCGCGCGCCGCGGTGCGCCGCTGCCTCTATACGCTGGCGGCGCTCGGGATGGTTCACAGTCCCGACGGTCGCAGCTACGAACTTCTTCCCCGCGTACTGGCGGTAGGCCACGCCTACCTTGCCGGCACGCCGCTGGCGAAGGTGGCGCAGCACGCGCTGGATGGCCTCAGTAAGCACCTTCATCAATCCTGCTCCGCCGCCACGCTGGATGGCGATAATATTCTCTACATTGCCCGCGCGGCGGTGAATAATCTGCTGAGTGTCGATATCGGCCGCGGAAGCCGCCTGCCGGCATGGGCAACCTCGATGGGACGCGTGCTGCTGAGCGCCCTGCCGCAGGAGCAGCTGGAATTGGCGCTGACGCGTGCCAGCTTAGTACGCTACACGCCGCACACCCTGTGCGATATCCCGGGTCTTCGTGATGAGATAGCCAGAGTCAGGATGCAGGGGTACGCGCTGGCTGACAGGCAAATAGAGCTTGGGCTGTGCTCTCTGGCGGTTCCCCTGCTCTCCCGCGGCGGTCAGGTTATCGCGGCGCTCAACGTCGGCGTCCCGGCGACGTCGATGACCCCTGATGCCCTCAAGGATACGGCGCTTGCCCCGCTGCGCTACGCCGCAATGGAACTGTCGCTGCAGCTGTAGCTCAGGCGGGAGGTTGAGGAGGCTTACCGTCCCCTTTGGTTGGCTCAGGTATGATGTCGAAGAGGTTTTATCCTATGGAAGCTGGCGAGATTGCATCCTTTTTATGCAGCACATTTGGCCTGCAGAATAATAAGGCACCGGCCTTCAGCAAGGGGTGCGGTTCGCTGCGCTATATCACCACGCCGTGCGGCGTGTTTGCCGATATTGATAAATTTAATCATACGATTGTTCCCGTACCGACTGCACAATATGGCGAGCGGCTGGTATTCAAACTGGTGGTTGACGGGGAGATCTGCATCAGAAATCGGGCAGGCGAACAGTGGCTGGCCCGCGGTTCGTTATTTCTCACCACGCTGACGCCTGGCTATGAGGAGTCGTTCACCTCGCCGGGAACGCTCTTTGCCATTGCCTGCGAGAAGCATCGCTGCCAGAGGATAATGCCGCTGCTCAGAAGGGATAATGGCGTCGCGATGCAGCTTAACCATAGCGACTTTCAGTATCTGACCCAGCTTATCAATCACTATATTGATAACGGCGGGAAAATAAGCAGCGCGCTTTCCACCGTGAATAGCGAAATGATCATCGCCCTTCTCGGCGAGATGCTACTTCAGAGCCCGCCCCCCAGACAGGCCCGCCTGACGGCCAGAAACCACAACATTATTGCCATCGAGTCCTATATCTCGGAGCATCTTCATAATCCGCAGTTGGACGCGAATAGGGTCTCTGAAGGCGTTCGCCTGAGCGTTAATTATATTAATCGGCTGCTGGCTGAGGATAATCTCTCGCTCATGAAGCTGGTGTGGCAGCGCAGGCTGGACGAGGCAAAAATGTTACTGCAGACCCCGGCAATGCAGCACCTGCAGCTGGCAGAAATCGCCTGGCAGTGCGGCTTTCGCAGCCAGTCGCATTTCTGTCAGGCTTTCAAAAAACGCTTTGGCGCCACGCCGAAAGCAGTACGGGCCGCTCACCTGGACTGATAGCGCTTACGACGCCCGCACGGTGCGTATTGAGCGGACGTGGGAGTAAATATCAAAGCTGAATTTTCCGTGATATTTACCGATGCCCGACGGGCCAATTCCGCCAAACGGCAGTTCACTCGACAGAACATGGGTCATAATATCGTTGATCTGCGCATCTCCCGATTGCACGGTTTTAATGAACGACAGGGCCTTCTCCGTATCCCTGCTGAAGATATATAGCGCAAGCGGCCGGGCGTGGTAGCGGATAATATTCTCCCGGCACTCCGTAAGGTCCCTGTAGGTGACAACCGGCAAAATCGGACCAAAGATCTCCTCCTGCATCAGGGCGTCGTCCCAGCCCACGCGGCTGACGACGGTGGCCGAAAATTGCCTTGTCGCTTCGCTGTACTCGCCGCCGGTTTCCACGTTACCGCGCGTCTGCTGCAGATAACCTGCCAGTTTCTGGATTTGCCGGCTATTAACGATTTTGCCGATACTTTGCTGCCCATACGCGGCGGCAACCCGCGCCGTCAGCCGGGAGACTATCTCATCATGCCTGTCTTCAGGTACCAGAAGATAATCCGGCGCCACGCAGGTCTGGCCGCTATTCAGATACTTGGCAAACAGCAGGCGCTCAATCAGATGGTCAATGTCCGCGTCGTCAAAGACCACCACCGGGCATTTGCCCCCCAGCTCCAGTACGACGGGAGCAAGCTGCTCCGCCGCCGCTTTCATAACGATTTTCCCGACCTGCGGGCTGCCGGTAAAGAAATAGAAGTCAAAGGGCTTCGCGAGTAATAGCTCGTTTTCTTTTCTTCCGCCCTCCACTACGGCCACATAAGCGGGCGGGAATGAGAGATCGATAATCTTTTTGATGATTTTCGAGGTCTCTGGGGTGGCTTCCGAGGGCTTGAGGATCGCCGTATTTCCCGCCGCAATGGCGCCCACCAGCGGCGTCAGCGTCAGATTAAACGGATAGTTGAAGGGACCGATCACGTAGCACACGCCAAACGGCTCGCGGCAGATACGCCCTTCAGATCCGGCCAGCGTACCGCTCAGCATAAATACATCATCACGGGCCCACTGCGCGAGCCCCTCAAGGGCACTGTCAATCTCTTCCACGACCGCGCCAATTTCCACCCGATCAACGATCTCCGGCGTTTTCCCGAGATCGCTCTCAAGCGCCGTATATATGTGTTGACGATGCTGGAAAATGACCTCTTTTAATTTCCGTAACGCCGCCAGGCGCACCGCGAGATCGCGCGTCTTGCCGGCATAAAACCAGGCTTTCTGCTGTTTAAAAATATCATCGATCGCATTTTCACTATTCATAGACTTTCTCTGCGTAATTTAAAAGACATACAGGAATCTGAGATTCACGCCGCTATCTTTCCGATAGCCGCTGTTAACATCAACATCGTGAATAAGTTGCGTACTCACCTGAAAATGACCGGCAAACAGCTGTTGATACTCAAGACGAAGCTGCTGCGATGACGTTTTACTGTCACTGTAATCATTATCGATATACTGCCGCCCGCCCATCAGTACCGAATAGCCGAGCGCGATTTTCTGCCGCGGGTTCAGGTCATAGCGTAGGTTGGTCTGCACTTGATAGGTGGGATGCTGCTTCAGCGTCTGGTGGCCATCATTGCCCGCATCGGTATTATGGCCATAGAATACCGAGTCCTGATAAAGCTCAAGGCTAAATTTATCATAAATGGGTTCGACCCAGCCTAACTGCAAATCGAATTTATAGCGGTTTTCACCGATATTGATATTACGATGCCGGTCATATTTTCCCAGCGGTACGGTCAGTAATGGCGTTACGCCAAAATAGCGTCCGATATAGCCCGCCGTCGGCTGGTTGACTAACCAGAATGTAGCCCCAATTATCGGGTCACTAAATCCGGTCGCATTCCCTAACGACTGCCCGTTAACGCTGGCATTTCTGACGCTACCGTAAGGAATGAGTATCTGCGGATCGACGATAATCCCGCCAATCTCAGCGTAGTGGATCAGACGCAGGATCGACATTTCCGTTCTGAGATATCCCTCCTGCTTTTTTCCCTGCTGATAGTAGTGATTAGCCTCGCTGTACTGCAGATACAGGGCCGCTAAATTCGTCCCCGCCGGCATCGCATCATAATCGCCGGCATTGATATCCACGGCGCAGGCGCCCGTGGCATACAGCGCGCTGGCACATCCCAGTAATGCTGGAAGGATAACCGATTTCATTATATTTATTCCCGAATAGAGTAAACAGGCAGCTGGTAAGAGTAATGACAACATCAATCTAACAATAATTAAACATGGTTTTTTAGCGTCCTGTGCATTTGTTTTTATTGAAATGTGCACAAAACAAAAAATACAAACAAAAACATGGCGTTATTAAAATAGTTTATTTTATCATTCATTGCTGTTTTTATTTTTAGAGCATTGCGTCAGTTAACATTATTGTTAATATAAATTAACGCCAGTACCTTACCTGAAACCCTGCTCCCGCCTTTTGATAATCATAGCGGGCCGTCTGTCATTAAGGATTTAAAATGTCTGAACATGATTTTGATATATTAATTATCGGCAGCGGAGCTGCCGGCTGCGTGATTGCCGGACATCTCGCCGAAAAAACAAAAGCAAAAATTATCGTCCTCGAAGCCGGGAGCCGCGATAAAGATCCGCTCATTCATATTCCGGCAGGCTATGGCCGTATTCTGGCTAAAGACCACCACGTCTGGCCTTACGATACCATTCCCCAGCACGGCACGACCCGGCGATTCCGAATGGGTAAAGTCGTGGGCGGGGGATCATCCATTAATGCAATGTGTTACGTACGCGGGCAGAAGCGCGATTTCGATAGCTGGTACCAGGCCAGCGGCCGCGACGGCGACTGGTCCTTTGAGAATATCTGGAAAACGTTTATCGAGCAGGAGAAGAGCGACACTTTTCATAATAAGCACCACGGTATTGATGGATCTCTGGCCGTTCAACTTCCGCGCGGGATTAATACGCTCAACCAGTACTGCCTGAAAGCGTTCCAGGAGTATGGCCTTCCCTACAATCCTGACTACAACGGCGATACTCAGATAGGCGTTTCCCCCGTCCAGAGTAACGTGAGCGATGGCAAACGGTGCAGCGCGTACGTTGCCCATCTCAGGCGTCATGTCGATAGCGGTCGGGTGACCCTGCAAACTGATACGGTCGTGCGGCGGATCCTTTTTAAAGGTAATAAGGCCGTTGGCGTGGAAACCGGTGATGGTACCCGCCTGATGGCAAAAAACGTGATAGTGTCAGCCGGGGCCGTACAGACACCGAAAATTTTGATGCATTCCGGCATCGGGCCTGCCGATCACCTGCAAAAATTTGGCATTCAGCCCCTCATCAATCTTCCGGGCGTGGGTGAAAATTTGCATGACCATCCGATTATTCCGGTCAGCGCCTACGTCAGGGGAACCCTTGGCTATCAGTCCGCCGCCTCGGGCGCGGGGGCTCTGAAAGCAGGAATGCGCTATTACCTGACCAAAGATGGCCCGGCCTCAGGTAACGGAATAGAAACCGTCTCTTACTGGGATCCGCAGGATTTCAGCGCCGAGCCTACGGTGCAGTGCTATCACGAACCCATTATTTCAGACAACGGCCTGACGCCCACGGGCACGCGTTCGGGGATCACGTTTGCGCTGGTGGTACTCCAGCCCCGCAGCCGTGGCTCTGTACGTCTGGGAAGCAGAGATCCGCTGGCGATGCCGCTCATCGACCCGAAATTCATTGATGATAAGTACGATCTTGAGGTGGGTATTCAGGCCGTTAAGGCCATTCGCAAGGTGATGAGCCATGACTCTCTGGCCAGCGTTCTTGAGGAGGAGGCGATGCCGGGCCCGGCAGTCCAGAGCGATGAGCAGATCGGTGAATTCGTGAAGCGCGTTGCCACCACGATGTGGCATCCGGTCGGCACCTGCCGAATGGGGGGCGATGAGATGAGCGTTGTTGATGCCGATCTGAAGGTGAAACAGACAGAAAACCTGTATGTGATGGATGCTTCTGTGATGCCCAACATCACCAGCGGCAATACCAATGCTCCGACGCAGGCGCTGGCGCTGATTGGCGCTAAACGGCTGGTTAAACGCCTCGGCGCTTAGCGTTTCTCCCTTCCGGTGATGGCGCGCAGGACAGCCCGTCGCCGGAAGCCTCTGCGGTTTATTAAAGCAGGCTAGCGCACCCTCGGCAGCTCCGCAAACCGGGTGGTATACCCCGGCGACAACATCTCCCGCTTCATTCCCCACGCTTTTTCACTGCCCTGCCCGGCAAACCAGATACGGCCCCGGCCCTTGCGGTTTATCTCATCGACGATGTGCATCAGCGCGGCGCTGTTGGCCCATGGCGTTCTGCTATCGAACAGGTCCGGCTGCGCCACGCCGCTGCTGTAAAAATCCGCCAGCATCACGCCCGCCTTCATATAGCGGTGCCCCGGCTGCCAGATGCGATCCAGCGCACCGGTAGCGGCATGGATAATATCGCGGGTGTCGTTAGTCGGCAGCATCAAGGTGGTCGCGGCCTGCCGGGCGTAGTAGCACTCGCCGTCGGCGTGGGGGCTGGTGCGGATAAAAACGCTGATAAAACGGCAGAACTGCTTTTCCTGGCGCAGCTTTTCTGCGGCGCGTTCGGCGTAGGTGCAGATGGCCTGGCGCATCTCCTCATACTGCGTAATGCGGTAGCCAAAGGAGCGGCTGCACACGATCTGCTGTTTGGTCGGGACGAACTCCTCCTGGGCCAGGCACACCTCGCCGCGCAGCTCGCGGGCGGTGCGTTCCAGCACGACGTTAAAGTGCTTGCGGATAACCCACGGCGAGCAGGTAGCCAGATCGAGCGCCCACTGAATGCCCAGCAGCTCCAGCTTTTTGCTGATGCGCCGTCCGACGCCCCACACTTCGCTGACCGGCGTCCGCTCCAGCACCTTTCGCTGGCGAATGGGGCTGGAGAGATCGACCACACCGCCGCTTTCCGGCCAGCGCTTGGCGGCATAGTTGGCTAATTTGGCCAGCGTTTTGGTCGGCGCGATGCCGACCCCCACTTTCAGGCCGGTATGCTGAAATATCCGGCTGCGGACCTGATGCCCGAACTCACCGAGCGGCATACAGCGGCTGATGCCCGAGACGTTCACAAAGGCCTCATCGATGGAGTAGATCTCCACCTGGGGCGACATCTCCGCCAGGGTATCCATCACCCTGGCGCTGAGATCGGCATACAGCGCGTAGTTGGAGCTGAACACCGTCACTCCGCGGCGGCGCAGCTCCTCCTTAATTTTGAAATACGGCGACGCCATGCCGATACCCAGCGCCTTCGCCTCCGCCGAGCGCGAAATGATGCAGCCATCGTTGTTGGAGACCACCACCACCGGCCTGCCCTGTAGGTCCGGGCGAAAAACCGTCTCGCACGAGGCGTAGAAGTTATTGACATCCACCAGCGCAAACATGGCTATTTAAACATCTTGATGGCAGAGGTGACGACGCCGAAGATCTGCAGCTCCCCATCGTCGCGGAACGCGATCGCCGGATAGCCGCTGTTGCGCGGAATAAGCCGCAGCGCCGGGCGAGTCTGCAGCTCTTTCACGGTAAACTCACCGTCAACGGACGCCACCACGATATCGCCGTGCTGCGCCGTCAGGGAGCGATCTACCACCAGCAGATCGCCGTCGCTGATGCCCGCGCCCAGCATGGAATCACCGCTGACTCTGACAAAATAGGTGGCGCTGGGGTGGCTGACCAGCAGGCTGTGCAGGTTCAGGCGATCCTCAACGTAATCCTGCGCCGGGCTGGGAAAGCCGCAGGGGACGCGATCGGTGAACAGAGGCAGCGGGAAAATGGCGTGAATATCAATGGGGCGAAGAAGCTGCATAATGGCAATCCTTACTAACTGTATATATATACAGTATCGCTATAGATAGCCGACGATCAAGTGGTTCTGTGGGGGAATTGGGGAAGTGATTGAGGGGGAAGAGGATTTAGAGAAACGCGTTTAAATCCCCGGCAGCGCCGGGGACAGCGCAGTCTCCCGGCGCGCGGCGCCCTACTCCAGCGCCAGCAGCGCAAAGGTCGCCAGCCAGTGCCCGCCGCTATAGTGGCTGCCTACCACGTGCTCAACGCTTGCCGCGAGGTGCTGCTCGACGGCGCGGCTCAGCGCCTGCTGCCCCGCATGGTCTTTGGGCAATGCGCTGGCGATATGCTTCATACACCAGGCGCGGCTGAGGTTTAATCCGTCGAGGTGGGCAATTTTTGGATCGGTACGGTCGCTCACCTGCGCCGGGTTCATCAGCGCGGTCACCGACCCCACCTCTGGCAGAAAGCGCCCGAACCAGGCCGGAAAATCATCCACCACCTTACTCATCAGCAGCGCTTCGGTCAGCGCCCCGGAAATATACTCATCGCCGCCCGGCTCGTAGTGGGCCGGATAGTGCGTATCAGCAAGATAAAAGCGCGCCGATGCTGCCCGAATAGCTTGCTCAAGCGCCGCGTCCTCCACCGCGCGGGCATAATCCAGCGCCAGGGCCAGCGCGAACGCCGTGTTGTAGTGCGTACCGACCCGGATCGGATAGGTAAGCTTGCTGAGGTAATCCATCAGCCTGCGGCGAATATCCTGGGCCAAGGGCTGCAGCGTTTGATACCAGCCCCCGGCCTGCGGCAGAGAGGACTGTTTCAGCTCCTGGGCCAGCGCCAGCAGCCAGCCGTAGCCATACGGTCGCTCAAACGATGCGCGAAAAGGCGCGTTAAAATAGGCCAGCTCCTGTGCGACATTTTCTTCAGTCAGGTGGTCGTTGAATAGCGTAACGATCTCATCCCGACACGAGAGCGTCGGGTAGAGGCGCAGGCAGCGCAGCAGCAGCCAGTAGCCGTGTACCGCCGAGTGCCAGTCAAAACAGCCGTAAAAAATCGGATGCAGCGCGCGGGGCGGCAAAACATCATCATCACTATTAAGCAGATGCATAATGTGGTTCGGATACTCCTGACGCAAATAGGTCAATGGCATTCTGGCAAAAGCGTCAGCCTGATGTTGCGTTAATTGCATAACAGCTCCTTAGATCGTCGCCGCCCTTAGCGGAAGACGAGGAAATACATTAAGAACACGTTCACCACCAGCAGGGTTAACGCGGTGGGGATCTGAATTTTTATCACCTGATACTTGTCCTTAAGCTCCAGCAGCGCGGCGGGAACAATATTGAAATTGGCGGCCATCGGCGTCATCAGCGTGCCGCAATACCCGGCGTACATGCCAATGGCCAGCAGCGGCGCCGGATTACCGTGGTGGACGTTAATCAGGAATGGCAGGGCTATGCCGGCGCTCAGCACCGGGAATGCGGCGAACGCATTACCCATAATCATGGTGAACAGCGCCATGCCAACGCAGTAGATCGCCACCAGCATGAAGCGGTTATCCGGGTTAACAAACAGGCTCACCACCTTCTGCACCGCTCCCCCGGTATTGGCCGCGACAAAGACGCCGCCCAGCATGGCGAGCATCTGCGGCAGGATCACCGCCCAGCCGATGGTATCCACCAGCCGCCGCGACTGGCGAATCGCGTGCAGCGGCGTCCCCCTGGTCAGCCACCAGCCGGTGAGGACCGCCGCGATGCAGGCCACGCACAGCGCCGCCAGGGTGAGCTGCTTCTGATCGAGCAGATAAACGCCGCCAATCGCAACGCCTTTCAGAAAAAGGGTGCCGATGACCGTCACAACCGGGATCATCAGCGCAGGTATAAACAGTGCGTTTTTCAGGCGATTCGATGAGGCAGCGCGCTCCTCCTCGGAGGACATCTGATAGCGCCCTTTCCCGACCAGCCCGAAACCGGCCAGCAAAGCAATGACGATAACGCAGCCGCCGATGATCCGGTACGCCAGCGATCTTCCCAGCGCCTGCACCATCAGGTCGCCAAACAAAAAGATCCCGCCAAACAGAAACCAGAACAGCGCGGTAGTGAGGCGTTTAGGATTTGCCCGATCGCGCAGGGTCATGATCACCAGCAGCATCACTACGAAGCCAATCAGGTAGTACACGCGGTTAATGGTCATCAGCGTCGTCATTGGGCGATCTCCTGCGTGCCCTGTTCTGCTCGCCAGGCCATAACATCGCGGCGGATGCTGGCGTCCAGGCGCAGCAGGCGCGTCATATGAATAACCAGGGCGGCAATCGCGGTCGGAATGGCCCACAGGCCGATGTGCAGCGGCTCAATGCCCTCGATACCGTTCTCCTTGAGAAAAGCGTCGATCAGCAGGACTGCGCCGAAGGCGATAAAAATATCTTCCCCGAAGAAAACGGCGATATTGTCGCAGGCGGCGGCGTGGGCTTTGATTTTGTCGCGGATGTGCGGCGGCAGCTCGCCATATTCGTTCAGCGCCGCGCCTTCGGCCATTGGCGCAAGCAGCGGGCGCACCGTCTGCGCATGGCCGCCAAGCGACATCAGCCCCAGCGCCGCCGTCCCTTCGCGGGCGACAAAGTAGAGCATCAGAATACGCGCCGAGGTGGCGCTGGCGATCTTTGCGACCCAGGCCTGGGCGCGCTCTTTGAGTCCGTAATACTCCAGCAGGCCGATAACCGGCAGGATCAGAATAAAGGTGGCCAGCGAACGGCTGTTGACGAACTTCTCGCCAAAGGTCTCCAGCAGCATACCGAAGTCCATGCCAGCCAGCAGACCCGTCGCCAGGCCCGCCACCACGACTACCAGCAGCGGGTTAAAGCGCAAAGCAAAACCGATAACCACGACCGGTATTCCGATCAGCGGCAGCAGCGTAGATGCGTCCATAACTATTTCCCTATTCAGAATGAGTGCTGCGCGCCGGTGGCTATTTTTATTGGACCTCACGGGCGTGAGGCGGGTGCGCTGCGGCGCGCGATGTTGTGTTTTTGTTTCAGCCTTCGTAGAGGCCGAACAAAAAACTTATAACGAAATAGCAAAAAGAGATAAACAATTTATCCCTGAAACAGGTTTATTTTACGGCACGCGAATTATCAGTCTGGACGGGTATCTGCCTACTCCGCACTCCTCCTCACTTCCTGAACCAGCCCCATTCTCTCCACCAGCAGCGGTTCCAGCCACGCCATAAACAGCTGCAGGGGCCGGGAGAGGTGCCGCCGGTGCGGATAGAGCAGATTCACCGGCAGCGCGTTCGGCAGAAAGTCGGGCATCACCTCCCGCAGAGTGCCGTCGGCCAGCAGATCCTGCACGTCATACGCCGGGATCTGAATCAGGCCCAGTCCCGCCGCACAGGCGGCAATATAGGCCTCGGCGCTGTTAACGCTGAGCCGGTGATCCACGTCGCAGCTCAGGGTTTCTCCGTTCGCCTCCCACTCCCAGCGCGCGCGGCGCCCGGAGGTCGGTGAGGCGTAGCCTACCGCAAAATGCCCGGTCAGCTGCTGCGGAGAGTCCGGTTCGCCGTGCGCCGCCAGGTATTCTGCCGAGGCGATGTTAATCAGCTTCATCATACCGATCCGCCGCGCCACCATGCCGGAGTCGCTCAGCTCGCCGACGCGCAGCGCGCAGTCGGTGCCCTCTTCGGCCAGATTGACGCTGCGGTCGGTGACGCCAAGCTCAATGCGGATCTGCGGGTGAAGGGCAAAAAAGTCCGGCAGCGCGGGCGCCACAATCAGCCGCCCGATACGCCCCGGCACGTCCACGCGAATGGTGCCCGCCACCTGTTCGCCGTCATAGCGAAACAGGTTCACCGCCTCCTCGACGTCCTGCACCACGGCCCGGCAGCGGGCGTAAAACGCGCTGCCGTCGGAGGTCAGCGATACGCTGCGGGTGGTGCGGTGCAGCAGGCGGGTATCGAGCCGCGTTTCCAGCTGGCGAACGGCCGCCGAAATGGTCGACACCGGGCGGTTCATCGCCTCAGCGGTGCGCACAAAGCTGCCGTTCTCGGCGACGCGGAGAAAGATCCGAAACAGCTCAATGGTGTCCATAGCGCCTCATTATTCGCTAATTCTGAATAGTGTATGCAGTTTAACCCTCTTTATACATTATCTGCTGGAAGTAAGCTGCTTATTACCGGAATAACCCGGCACATTAATAAGACAGGAGCTGCACCATGTCCCATCGCACCATTAACGGTAAAACCGTCCTTATTGCCGGCGGCGCTAAAAACCTCGGCGGCCTGATTGCCCGCGACTTTGCGCAACAGGGCGCCCGCGCCATTGCCATTCACTACAACAGCGACGCCAGCCGCAAAGAGGCGGAAGAGACCGTCGCCGCGGTGAAGGCCGCCGGCGCCGAAGCCGCCGCTTTCCAGGCTGACCTCACCTCGGCCGCGGCCATGGAAAAGCTGTTCGCCGATGCGGTTGCCGCCTTTGGCCAGCCGGATATCGCCATCAACACCGTGGGGAAAGTGCTCAAAAAACCGATGGCGGACATTACGGAAGCAGAGTTCGATGAGATGAGCGCCGTGAATGCCAAATCGGCGTTCTTCTTTCTGAAAGAAGCCGGAAAGCAGGTGCGCGATAACGGCAAGATCTGTACGCTGGTCACCTCCCTGCTCGGGGCCTATACGCCGTTTTACGCCGCCTATGCGGGCATGAAGGCGCCGGTAGAGCACTTTACCCGCGCCGCCTCAAAAGAGCTGGGCGAGCGCGGCATTTCGGTCACGGCGATTGGTCCCGGCCCGATGGATACGCCATTCTTCTATCCGGCGGAGGGCGCCGACGCGGTGGCCTACCATAAAACGGCCGCCGCCCTGTCGCCGTTCAGCAAAACCGGCCTGACCGACATTGAAGATATCGTACCGTGGGTGCGCTTTCTGGTCAGCGAAGGCTGGTGGATGACCGGTCAGACGATACTGATTAACGGCGGCTACACGACGAAGTAGGCCCACACACCAGAGAGGAACATCATTGTGAAGATGACCGGCAATACGATTCTCATTACCGGCGGCGGCTCCGGCATCGGTGAAGCCCTGGCCCACCGCCTGCACGACCTTGGTAACACGGTGATTATCGCCGGGCGCCGGCTGGAGGCGCTGGAGGCATCGATTGCCGGTCGGGAAAATATGCACGCGCTGACGCTGGACATCAGCAGTCCTGAGGGCATCGCCGACTTCGCCGCCCGTCTGCTGGCAGCGCATCCGACGCTCAACGTGCTGGTGAACAACGCGGGCATTATGCGCTTTGAGTCGCCGGACAGCGCCCGGGATCTGACGGATGCCGAAGAGACCATTACCACCAACCTGCTGGGACCGATCCGCATGACCGACGCGCTGGTCGATCACCTGTCGGCGCAGGCGAATCCCGCCATCATCAACGTCACCTCCGGCCTGGCATTCGTGCCGCTGGTCACCACCCCGACCTACAACGCCACCAAAGCGGCGATCCACTCCTACACCGTCTCGCTACGGGAGGTGCTGAAGGGCAAAGTGGAAGTGATTGAACTGGCGCCCCCCGCCGTGCAGACCGGGCTGACGCCCGGCCAGGAGACGCGCGAAGGCTATATGCCGCTCGCCGCGTTTACCGATGAGGTAATGGATCTGCTGGCGCAGCAGCCGACGCCGAAAGAGATCCTGGTCAAGCAGGTCGGCTTCCTGCGCTTTGCCGAAGCGGAGGGCCGCTTCATTGATACGCTGGAGAAGCTTAACGCGTTTGTGGCGAAGGTTAGCCACTGAGCGTGGTCGGGCCGGGCGTCCTGCCCGGCCTGAGCGTTATGTAGCAAAATTCCCTCCGCTTATGCGCATATAATATTGAAGAAAATCACATTGCTAAGGAGATAGCATGCGCCAGAGAACCATCGTATGTCCCGTCATACAAAATGACGGTGAATTTCTTCTCTGTAAAATGGCCGCCGACCGCGGGGTTTTCCCCGGCCAGTGGGCCTTGCCCGGCGGTGGAATGGAGCCTGGTGAAACGATGGAGGCGGCGCTCAGGCGCGAAATTATGGAGGAGTTAGGCGATAAGTTACTGATTACCGATATCAAGCCGTGGGCCTTTCGCGATGATACCCGGACCAAAACCTATCCGGATGGCTCCAGCGAAGATATTTATATGATTTACCTCATTTTTGATTGTCTTAGCGCCAATCGGGATATCACGTTTAACGAGGAGTTTCAGGAGATTATCTGGGTGAAGCCGGAAATGATAAAAAGCCTAGATTTGAATGAGGCCACCCGGATCACGTTTATCCAAAAAGGGCTTATTTAACAGCTATCCCCGGCGTTAAGGCCGGGGATCTCCCCTACTCGCTCCCCGCCGCGTCCATCTCATCAAATACCTGCTGAGCCAGGTGCATGGTGGCGTTGGCAGCGGGCAGCCCGCAGTAGAGCGCGGAGTGCATAATCAGCTCCTTCAGCTCGTCGCGGGTGACGCCGTTGTTGAAGGCCGCCCGCAGGTGCATTTTCAGCTCCGCCTCGCGGTTGAGGGCGATGAGCATGGCGATGGTGATCATGCTGCGGGTGTGGTGATTAAGCCCCGGCCGCGTCCAGGTTTCTCCCCAGGCGTAGCGGGAAATAAAGTTCTGGAACTCCTCATTCAGCGGGCTCAGCCCCTGCAGGCTGCGGTCAACGTGGGCGTCGCCCAGCACCTTGCGGCGCACCGCAATGCCCTGTTTATAGCGCTCTTCGTCGGTCATGCTTTTTCTCCAAAAAAATCCACCAGCGCCGCGCTAAAGGCTTCCGGCGCTTCGACGTTGGACAGGTGCGAGGCGGGTAACACCACCCGCCTGCTGCCCGCGATCTGCTGATGCAGGAAATCGGCGTCGGCCACGGTGGTAACCGGATCGTGCTCGCCGGCGATAATCAGCACCGGCGCGCTGATGGCGGCCACTTCCGCCCGCAGGTCGGCCCCGGCCAGCGCCTCGCAGCACTCGGCGTAGCCTTCCGGATCCTGCTGCGCCAGCGTGTGGATCAGCGGCTCGACCACCTCCGGCGCGTGCTGGCGAAACTCGGGGGTAAACCAGCGGTCGGCGGTGCCTGCCGCCACCACGCCGAGCCCCTCCTCCCGCACCGCGCGGGCGCGGGAGAGCCAGGCCGACTGTTCGCCGATTTTGGCGGCGGTGTTGGCCACGGCCAGAGCGTGAAAGCGCTCCGGGGCAAAGCGCGCCAGCCACAGGCCGGTCAGGCCGCCGACCGAAATGCCGCAGAAAAAGGCTTTGTCGATATTCAGGCTATCGAGCAGCTCAACCACGTCTTCGCCGAGCTGGGCGAGGGTGACTTTCCCGCGCTTCGCGGTCTGTCCGTGGCCGTGGGTATCGTAGCGCAGCACGCGAAAGCGCGCGGTCAGCGCCGCCAGCTGCGGCTGCCACAGCGCGGTGGTGGTGCCCATCGAGTTAGAGAGAACCACCACCGGTGCCTCTTCGGGGCCATCAAGCTGATAGTGAATCGTCATGCGTGTTGCTCCTTATAGCGCGCCAGGACCTGACGCACAAAACGGTTGGCGCTGCCGGTGCCCCGGGCGGGGTCCAGCAGCTGCGTAAGCTGTTGTTCGCTGAAGTGGGCACTCATCTGCGGATCGGCCGTCAGCAGGGCGAGCAGCGGGCGTTTCTCGTCGAGCGCCCGGTGGCAAAGGGCTTCGATATGGTGATGCGCCGCCTGTTTGCCAATGTGCGCCGCCAGGGCCAGGGTCGCGGACTCGGCCATGATCAGGCCGTGGGTAATGTCGAGATCGGCGCGCATCTTGTCGCTATCGACCCGCATCCCCTGCACCAGCTGCGTGGTCTGCACCAGCGCGCCGCCGGTGAGCATCAGCAGCTCGGGCAGCACTTCCCACTCCGCCTGCCAGCCGCCGAGCGCCCGCTCGTGCTGCTGGACCTGGCCGCCGTAGAGGGTCGCCATCAGCCCCGGCGTGCGCTGGGCGGCGGTGAGGATTGCCGCGCAGCCCACCGGGTTGCGCTTGTGGGGCATGGCCGACGAACCGCCGCGCCCTTCCGCCACCGGCTCGCCCACTTCCGCCACTTCGGTCTGCATCAGCAGGGCGAAATCGCCGGCGAATTTGCCCAGCGTGCCGCAGACCCCGGCGTACCAGTGTCCGACCTCCAGCAGCCGGTCGCGCTGGCTGTGCCAGGGCGTATCCGCCCCGGCAAGATCCAGTTCGCGGGCCAGCTGCGCCGCGACGGCCTGCGCGTCATCCCCCAGCGATGCCAGGGTACCCGCCGCGCCGCCGAACTGCAGGGTCAGCGCCCCTGCGCGCACGGCGTCGAGCCGCTGCCGCCAGCGCAGCAGCGCGTCGAGGGTGCCCGCCAGCTTAAGGCCGAAGGTGACCGGCAGCGCGTGCTGCATCCAGGTGCGGCCCGGCATTGCGGTATCCTGATAGCTAGCCGCCTGCCGCGCCAGCGCCGCCAGCAGGGCGTCCAGCTGCCCCTGCGTCCAGTCGAGGGCGTTGCGCAGCTGCAGGACAAAGCCGGTGTCGATGGCGTCCTGACTGGTGGCGCCCCAGTGGACGTAGCGCGCCGCGTCGCCGTCAGCCGCCTTAACGGCTGCCGTCAGCTGCCTGACCAGCGGAATCGCAAGGTTGCCGGCCCCGGCGGCGGCCTGCGCCAGCGCGGCAAAATCAATCTGCCCGGCGCTGCAGGCCGCTTCAATAGCGGGCACCGCCGCCGCAGGAATGACGCCGGCCTGCGCCTCGGCGCGGGCCAGGGCGGCCTCGAAGTCGAGCATCCCCTGCACCGTCCGCGCATCGCTGAATATCTCCGCCAGCGCGCTGCCGCGCGCCAGCGGCGTCAATAGATCCATGCCCCTTCCTTCTGTCCGTTATACCCGTTCAATGATCAGCGCGATCCCCTGGCCGACGCCGATGCACATGGTGCACAGGGCGTAGCGGCCGCCGGTGCGCCGCAGCTGATAGGCCGCCGTCATCGCCAGCCGGCCGCCGGATGCCCCGAGAGGATGCCCCAGCGCGATCGCCCCGCCGTTAGGGTTAACGTGCGCCGCATCGTCCGGCAGGCCCAGGCTGCGGGTGACCGCCAGCGCCTGGGCGGCGAAGGCTTCATTCAACTCGATGACGTCCATCTGGTCCAGCGTTAATCCGGTCTGGGCCAGCACTTTACGCACCGCGGGCGACGGCCCGAAGCCCATAATGCGCGGCGCCACCCCGGCGGTGGCAATCCCGACCACCCGCACCAGCGGCTGCAGATCGTGCTCGCGCAGCGCCCGTTCGCCGGCCAGCAGCAGCGCGCAGGCGCCGTCGTTGACGCCGGAGGCGTTGCCCGCCGTCACGCTGCCGTCGGCGCGCACCACCCCTTTCAGTTTAGCCAGCGCCTCAGCAGATGTGCTGCGCGGATGCTCGTCGCGGGTGAAATTGAGCGGCTCGCCCTTGCGCTGCGGGACGGACACGGCGATCAGCTCGTCGTCAAACGCGCCCTGCTCCTGGGCGCGGGCGGTGCGCTGCTGGCTGCGCAGGGCGAAGGCGTCCTGATCGGCGCGGGAGATGTTAAATTCGTCGGCGACGTTTTCCGCCGTTTCCGGCATCGAATCAACGCCGTACAGCGTCTTCATCAGCGGGTTGATAAAGCGCCAGCCGATGGTGGTGTCTTCCATCTTCATGCTGCGGCTGAAGGCGCTCTCCGCCTTGCCCATCACGAAGGGGGCCCGGGACATGCTCTCAACGCCGCCGGCGATCATCAGCTGCGTTTCGCCGCTCTTAATCGCCCGCGCCGCCACGCCGATAGCGTCGAGGCTGGAGCCGCACAGGCGGTTAACGGTACTGCCCGGCACCGTCTCCGGCAGCCCGGCCAGCAGCAGGGCCATGCGGGCGACGTTGCGGTTGTCCTCTCCGGCCTGGTTGGCGCAGCCGTAAATCACATCGTCAATAAAAGCCGGATCCAGCCCGGGATTGCGCGCCAGCAGCGCTTTAAGCGGCAGCGCGGCCAGATCGTCGGCGCGAACGGTTGAGAGCGTACCGCCGAAGCGGCCGAAGGGCGTGCGGACCGCATCGCAGATAAATGCCTGAGTCATAAGTGTTCCTTAAAGTGACATCGCCGGGCGGCGCTGCGCGCGCCCGGGTGAAGAGGGTTACAGAGCGTTAGCCGCCGGTTCGCGCAGGCGCAGCGCCACGGGCGTGATGCGCTGCAGCTCTTCAAAGGTGAGGCCGTCAACCATTTCGCGCACCACCGGGCCGCTGTCGGTGATATCGATCACCGCCAGGTCGGTATAGATGCGGCTGACGCAGCCGACGCCGGTCAGCGGATAGGTACAGTGCTCCACCAGCTTGCTCTGACCGTCGCGGGTCAGGTGATCCATCATCACGAATACGTCCCTGGCGCCAATGGCCAGATCCATTGCCCCGCCGACCGCCGGAATGGAATCCGGCGCGCCGGTGCTCCAGTTGGCGAGATCGCCGCTGGCGGAGACCTGATAGGCGCCCAGCACGCAGATATCGAGGTGGCCGCCGCGCATCATGGCGAAGGAGTCGCCGTGGTGGAAGAAGCAGCCGCCGGGCAGCAGGGTCACCAGCTCTTTACCGGCGTTAATCAGCTCCGGGTCTTCATCGCCGGGCTGCGGCTTCGGTCCCATGCCGAGCAGGCCGTTTTCGCTGTGCAGAAACACCTCTTTATCGGCGGGCAGGTAGTTGGCAATGCGGGTCGGCAGGCCAATGCCGAGGTTAACGTAGGCGCCCTCGGGGATATCCTGGGCGACGCGTTTCGCCATTTCATCGCGGGTAAGCTTTTGCATGGTTATCGTCCTCAGGCGCTCTGGGCGGCAGTCAGGTTTTGCAGGGAGAAGAGGCGCTGGACAAAGATGCCCGGCGTTACCACCGCTTCCGGATCGAGGTCGCCCAGCGGCACCAGTTCGGAGACTTCGGCCACGGTCACCGTCGCCGCCATCGCCATGATGGGGCCAAAATTGCGGGCCGCCTTGCGGTACACCAGGTTGCCCCAGCGGTCGCCGCGGTGGGCTTTGATCAGTGCGTAGTCGGCGCGAATGGGATACTCCAGCACGTAGTGGCGGCCGTCAATTTCGCGCACCTCTTTGCCTTCGGCCAGCACGGTGCCGTAGCCGGTTGGGGTAAACACCGCGCCCAGCCCGGAGCCGGCGGCCTGAATGCGGCAGGCCAGGTTGCCCTGCGGCACCAGCTCCAGCTCGACTTCGCCCCGGCGATAGAGATCGTCAAAAATCTGTGAATCGACCTGGCGCGGGAAGGAGCAAATCATCTTGCGTACCCGCCCGGCCTTGAGCAGCGCGGCCAGCCCCACTTCGCCGTTGCCGGCGTTGTTGTTAATGATGGTCAGGTCCCGGGCCCCCTGGGCTATCAGGGCATCGATCAGGTAGGTGGGCTGTCCGGCGGGGCCAAAGCCGCCGATCATAATGGTGGCGCCGTCGGGGATCCCGGCGACGGCCTGCTCCAGCGTCTGCACGCTTTTATCGATCATCAGGTTGCTCCTTACCGTGCGGTTATCGCACTTTATTTATTCGCTGTTCGCTAAAGGGTTTTGTTCTTTATTGGCTGAAAATGTGACCTGCCATCCAATGTCGGTCAAGGGCGATAATCGAAATATGGTGCGATAATCGAACATGCTGTATCTTTGTTTCCAGAATGTGATCAACGACAAATACAGAGGTGAACATGACCCGCCATCCCGACGATGTTCTGAGCAGCGACGCCGATCCGTTTAAGGGAGATCCGAACTTTATGGCTTCGCTGGCGCGCGGGCTGGAGGTGCTGCAGGCCTTTACCCCGCAGCGGCCGCTGCTGTCGATTTCGCAAATCAGCCAGAAGACGGGCATTCCGCGCGCGGCGGTGCGCCGCTGCCTCTACACGCTCGGCAAGCTGGGGTTCGTTTACGCGGAAGACGGCAAGAATTTTCAGCTGCGCCCGCGGGTGCTCTCCCTGGGCCACGCCTGGCTCGCCTCAACGCCGCTGGCCCGCTCGGCGCAGCCGGTGCTCAGGCACCTGAGCGAGATGCTTAACGAGTCGTGCTCCATCGCCACCCTCGACGGCGACGACATTCTCTACATCGCCCGCGCCTCCAGTTCGCGGATCATGACTATCGATCTGGATATCGGCAGCCGCCTGCCCGCCTGGGCAACCTCAATGGGCCGCGTGCTGCTGAGCCATCAGCCGGAGGAGAAGCTGAACGATATGCTGGGACGGGTGACGATGATCCGCTATACGCCGCAGACGGTGGATTCGGTGAGCAAGCTGCGCGCCCTGCTGAAGACGGTGCGCGAGCAGGGCTACGCCCTGAACGATCAGGAGCTGGAAATGGGGCTGCGATCGCTGGCGGTGCCGCTGTTTAATGCCCAGGGCCACGCGGTGGCGGCGCTGAACGTCGGCGTTCACGCCGCCCAGGTGTCCACCGGCGAAATGCTCGACCGGGTGCTGCCCGAGCTGCAAAAGGCGCAGCACGAGCTGGCGCTGCTGCTGCGCTAGCGGCTGCGCTTGGCGTGGCGCTCCCAGGTGTCGCGCTTGGCCTCGGCGGATTTTTTCAGCGCCACGTAGCAGGCGCCGCTGCCGCCGTGGTGCGGCAGCGCGCAGCAGAAGGCCTGCACCTCCTCAAATTCGCCGAGCCAGCGGGCAAGGTAGCTGCGCACAATATTCGCGTGGGAGCCCTCCTCTTTGCCCTTGCCGTGGATAATCAGCACGTTGCGCAGGCCGTCCTTCATCGCCTGATGGATGAACGCGAACAGCATCTGCCGGCACTGCTCTACCGGCTGGCGCAGCAGATTGAGGCTCGCCTGCTGGCTGTACTTCCCCTGCCTGAGCTTGTCCAGCACGCCGCTCTGCAGCCCTTCGCGCTTAAATTCAAGCTGAACGTCGAGAGGCACCACCTCCAGAAAGCCGGTGGTGAGGAAGTTATCGAGCTGCAGGGTGTCAATTTTCTGCGGGGCGCGGCGGTTGCGCTGCGGCTGCCAGCGGGTTTCACCGCCGTGCTTCAGGGGCCGGACATCCTCCATGGCGTCAAGAAAAAGCGATTGGTCGTCAGGGTGCATGAACGTCTCCTCCGGGTGCTGCGACGGCTGAAAAGGCACTATAGCCGCGCGGCGCCCGCGGCTCAACGCGTTTTGACGATGAGTGAGTCCGGGCGCAGCAGCGTCCGGCTCTGGCGGCGAAACAGATTAATCAGGGTCGCCGCCACCGGCGTCTGCTGGGCGTCGCGGCGCTGTATCAGGTAATAGGCCGCCGTCGGCAGCGCCTCCGCCACCGGGATCATCGCCAGCCGGTGGCTTATCAGCGCTCTGGTGCCGAGCTCCTCCGGCAAAATACTGAGAAAATCGCTCTGGGCCACGAGGCTGATGCAGGACGAAAAGGTTTCACACACGACGCCGATATCGGGGGCCTGCGCGCGGTGGGCAAACATCTCCTCCAGCTGCTTATAGTAGCTGCCCCTGGGCGTCGGCATGGTCCAGCTGTAGCGCAGCAGGTCGTCTATCGAACGCGCCGCCTGCGCCGGATGGCCGATGCGGCAGAAAACGGCAAAGCGTTTTTCAAACAGCTTCTCGAAGGCCAGCTCGTGATCGTAGGCGCCGCGATAGTAGGTGTTGATGGTGAAGTCCAGCTCGCCCTGCCGCAGTTCGCCAATCATCGACACCAGCTGCCCCTCCATGATCCTGACCTTCACCAGCGGATGCTGCTGGCGAAAGCGGGCGATCACCGGCGGCATCAGGCTGTGGGAGACGCTGGCGCCCATGCCGATGCTGATCTGCCCGGCGTGACGCCCCAGGCGCTGCTGGATCTCCTCCTGGGCGGTGCGCAGCTCCTCCAGAACCAGGCTCGCATGTTGAAAAAAGCTCTCTCCGCATTCGGTCAGCGTCACGCCCTTGCTGCGGCGCATAAACAGCTGCGCCGCCATGCCCTCCTCCAGCTCCTTAATCGCTTTGGTTAACGCCGGCTGCGACAGCTGCAGCACGCGGCTGGCGCCGCGAATGCTGCCCTGGCGGGCGACCTCCACGAAGGCGCGGATCTGGTGAATTTTAATCTGAAAAGCCATGCCTGCTCCGATAACCGCTGTTTATCAGACGTAAGAAAATGGCATCTACTGTAATACGGTGGGATGTGGCAGGTTAATCCTCAGGACGTTAAAAAGTTATTACTGATAAGCAATAGCTATAACACCGTGAATCAAGTCACACTTTTTTCTGATGACAGGATATGCCATGCACTCGCTGACTGAATATATCGCTACCCTCGCCCCCGACCTGCGCGCCTGGCGCCGCGACTTTCACCGCTACGCCGAATCCGGCTGGCAGGAGTTCCGCACCGCGGCCAAGGTTGCCGACATTCTTGACGGACTGGGCTATGAGCTGGCCGTTGGCCGCGACGTGGTTGACGCCGATAGCCGGATGGGCCTGCCCAATGCGCAGACGCTGGCGGCGGCTTATCAGCGCGCGCGCCAGCAGGGCGCGCCGGAACGCTGGCTGCCGGCCTTTGAGGGCGGTTTCACCGGGATCGTCGCCACCCTGCGCACCGGCAGGCCCGGACCGACGCTGGGCTTTCGCGTCGATATGGACGCCCTTGACCTGGAAGAGGACCGCGAAGAGAGCCATCGCCCGTTCCGCGAAGGATTTGCCTCCTGCAACGGCGGCATGATGCACGCCTGCGGCCACGACGGCCATACCGCCATCGGCCTCGGCCTGGCAACGGCGCTGATGCACTACCGCGACAGGCTCTGCGGCACCGTCAGGCTGATTTTTCAGCCTGCCGAAGAGGGCACCCGCGGCGCGCGGGCGATGGTCGCCGCCGGGGCGCTCGACGGCCTGGACTATTTTACCGCGATTCATCTCGGCACCGGCGTCCCGGCGGGCACCGCGGTGTGCGGCGCGGACAACTTTATGGCCACCAGCAAATTTGACGCCCGCTTTACCGGCGTGGCGGCCCACGCCGGCGGCAATCCCGAAGAGGGGCGTAACGCCCTGCTCGCCGCCGCCCAGGCGGCCCTCGGCCTGCACGCCATCGCCCCGCACAGCGCGGGGGCCTCAAGGGTCAACGTCGGCGTCATGCAGGCGGGCAGCGGGCGCAACGTCGTCCCGTCCTCCGCGCTGCTGAAGGTGGAAACCCGCGGCGAGACCGAAGCCGTTAACCAGTACGTCTATGACCGGGCGCAGGCGGTGATTCAGGGCGCGGCGGCCATGTACGGCGTCGGCGTTGAGGTGCAGATGATGGGGGCGGCCACCGCCTGCTCGCCCTCGCCCGCGTGGGTTGTCCGCCTGCAGACGCTGGCGGCGCAGGTGCCCGGCATCACGGAGGCGATAGCGACGGTCGATGCGCCCGCCGGCTCCGAAGACGCCACCCTGATGATGGCCCGCGTACAGGCCGGGGGCGGCCAGGCCTCCTACATGATCTTCGGCACCGAACTGGCCGCCGGCCACCACCACGAGAAGTTTGATTTTGACGAGGCCACGCTGAGCGCGGCCGTGGAAACGCTGACCCGGATAGCGCTGAGCGCGGGAGAGCCATAATGGAGACGATTTATCACTTTGTTGATGATGTTATTTCGGCCCGCGGACCGGATCTGACCGCCATTGCCGACGAAATCTGGGATCATCCGGAAACCCGCTTCGAAGAGTTCTGGTCCGCCGAACGGCTGGCGTCGGCGCTGGAGGTCGAGGGCTTCAGCGTCGTCCGCGAGGCCGGCGGCATCCCCAATGCCTTTATTGCAAGCGTCGGCCACGGCAGGCCGGTGATTGCGGTCCTGGGCGAGTACGACGCGCTGGCGGGGCTGAGCCAGCGGGCCCGCTGCGCCGAGCCGGCACCGGCAGCGCCGGGAGCCAACGGCCACGGCTGCGGCCATAACCTGCTGGGCACCGCCGGCGTGGCAGCGGCTATCGCGGCGAAAGCGTGGCTGGCGCAGCGCGGCGGCGCGGGCACCCTGCGCTTCTACGGCTGTCCCGGCGAGGAAGGCGGCTCCGGGAAAACCTTTATGGTTCGCGAAGGGCTGTTTGACGATGTGGACGCCGCCGTTACCTGGCATCCGGAGGCCTTTGCCGGCATGTTTACCACCTCCACGCTCGCCAACATTCAGGCGGCGTGGCGCTTTACCGGCGTTGCCGCCCACGCGGCCAACTCACCGCACCTCGGGCGCAGCGCGCTGGACGCGGTGACCCTGATGACCACCGGCAGCAACTTCCTCAACGAGCACATCATCGAGCAGGCGCGGGTTCACTACGCCATCACCGACACCGGCGGCATCTCGCCCAACGTGGTGCAGGCCCAGGCGGAAGTGCTGTATCTGATCCGCGCCCCGGAGATGCGCGACGCGCAGGCCATTTATGAACGCATCGAAAAAATCGCCCAGGGCGCGGCGCTGATGACCGAAACCCGCGTCAGCTGCCGCTTTGAAAAAGCCTGCTCCAGCTACCTGCCCAACCGAACCCTCGAGCGCGCCATGTATGCCGCAATGACCCACTACGGCACGCCTGAGTGGAGCGACGAAGAGCGGGCCTTCGCCGCCGACATCCGCGCCACCCTCAGCGACAGCGATCTGGAGAATAGCCTGCTGAATATCGCCCGCACCGGCGGAGAAGAGGGAAAAGCCTTTGCCCGCCGCCACCGGCAGACCCTGCTGGTCGATGAGGTGGCGCCATGGGCGCCGACCGATCGCGCGATGGCAGGTTCGACGGACGTCGGCGACGTCAGTTGGAAAACGCCGGTGGCCCAGTGCTTCAGCCCCTGCTTTACCGTCGGCACGCCGCTGCACACCTGGCAGCTGGTCAGCCAGGGGCGCACCTCCATCGCCCACAAAGGCATGCTGCTGGCGGCAAAAATCATGGCCGCCACCGCCCTGCGCCTGTTTGACGATCCCACGCTGCTGGAGGCCTGCCGGGAAGAGCTGGCGCAGCAGCTGCGCGAGCGGCCCTATCGCTGTCCGATCCCGGAAGGCGTGACGCCGTCACCTTTAAAATAAACATTATAAAACAAACACAACACGCACAACGAACATGACGAGGAACGCCCATGAGTATGTCTTCCATACCGTCGCCTTCCCCCACCGGTAAGCTGTATGGCTGGGTTGAAAAAATCGGTAATAAGGTCCCGCACCCTTTTCTGCTGTTTATCTGGCTGATTGCGGTCCTGATGGTCGCCACGGCAGTGCTGTCGGCCTTTAACGTCAGCGTCACCAACCCCAGCGACGGCACGCTGGTGACGGTAAAGAATCTGCTGAGCGTCGAAGGGCTGCACTGGTTTTTGCCTAACGTGATTAAAAACTTCAGCGGCTTCGCGCCGCTGGGGGCCATTCTGGCCCTGGTGCTCGGGGCCGGACTTGCGGAGCGCGTCGGCCTGCTGCCGACGCTGATGGCGAAGATGGCCTCCTGCGTCAGCGCCCGCTACGCCAGCTATATGGTGCTGTTTATCGCCTTTTTCAGCCACATCTCTTCCGATGCGGCGCTGGTGATCATGCCGCCGATGGGCGCGCTGATTTTTCTTGCCGTCGGGCGCCATCCGGTGGCGGGACTGCTGGCCGCGATTGCCGGGGTGGCGTGCGGCTTCACCGCCAACCTGCTGATCGTCACCACCGACGTGCTGCTCTCCGGGATCAGCACCGAGGCGGCAAAAAGTATCGACGCGGCGGTTCAGGTCAGCGTGATCGACAACTGGTACTTTATGGCGACCTCGGTCATTGTTCTGACCCTGGTCGGCGGGATGATCACCGATAAGATGATCGAGCCGCGCCTCGGGGTCTGGCAGGGAGAGCGGGACGAAAAGCTGGAGGCTATCACCCCCGAGCAGCGTTTTGGCCTGCGGGTGGCGGGCGTCGTGGCGCTGCTGTTTATTGCCGCCGTGGCGCTGATGGTCGTTCCGGAAAACGGCATCCTGCGCGATCCTGTCCGGCACACCGTGCTGCCCTCGCCCTTTATTAAAGGCATCGTGCCGCTGATCATCATTTTCCTGTTTGTGGTCTCCCTCGCCTACGGCATTGCTACGGGCAAAATCCGCGCCCAGGCGGATCTGCCGCCGCTGATGATTGAACCGATGAAGGAGATGGCCGGATTTATCGTGATGGTGTTTCCGCTGGCGCAGTTTGTGGCGATGTTCAACTGGAGCCATATGGGTAAGTTTATGGCGGTGGGCCTGACGGATCTGCTGGAGACGACCGGCATCGGCGGCATCCCGGCGTTCGTTGGCCTGGCGCTGCTCTCCTCGCTGCTGTGCATGTTTATCGCTAGCGGGTCGGCGATCTGGTCGATTCTGGCGCCTATTTTCGTGCCGATGTTTATGCTGATGGGTTTTCACCCGGCCTTCGCCCAGATCCTGTTCCGCATTGCCGACTCCTCGGTGCTGCCGCTGGCGCCGGTATCGCCGTTCGTGCCGCTGTTCCTCGGCTTCTTGCAGCGCTATAAACCGGAGGCGAAGCTGGGTACCTACTATTCGCTGGTCTTACCCTATCCGCTTATCTTTTTAGTGGTATGGCTGCTGCTGCTGGTGGTGTGGTATCTTGCGGGCCTCCCTATCGGACCCGGTATCTATCCCCGCCTGCACTAAGGAACGCATATGCTGACGCTGCTTGAAGATAAAATTAACACCCCGGTAGGTCCGCTGTGGATCCTGTGCGACGAGCAGTTCCGACTGCGCGCCGTCGAATGGGAGGAGCACAGCGCCCGGATGGAGCAGCTTCTGGATCTGCACTACCGCGCCGAAGGCTACCGGCGCAGAGCGGCCGGCAACCCCGGCGGCTTCAGCGATAAGCTGCGGGACTATTTTGACGGCGATCTTGGCATTATCGACGGCCTGCCGGGCGAAACGGCGGGCACGCCGTTTCAGCGCGAAGTGTGGCAGGCGCTGCGCACCATTCCCTGCGGCCAGGTCATGCACTATGGCGAACTGGCAGTACGGCTCGGCCGTCCCGGCGCGGCGCGGGCGGTGGGGGCAGCAAACGGCGCGAATCCTATCAGTATCGTGGTGCCCTGCCATCGGGTAATCGGCGCCGGCGGCGCCCTTACCGGCTACGCGGGCGGCGTGCAGCGCAAGGAGTGGCTGCTGCGCCATGAGGGCTATTTTTTACTCTGATCCGTCGGCCGGCCGCGCTAAACAGCACGCAGAATCAACGCGGAATAAATGCTTTTTTTCAATGGAATAGCGGATAAAAATCCTTTCTCATTCAAATATTAAGCCATTGCGGCTACGGAGGCTTACGTACTTACCAAAAAGATGTTAAAATTGACCCATATCAATATAAGGTCTGAGCATATCTATGATCCCGGAAAAGCGAATTATACGACGCATTCAGTCTGGCGGCTGTGCTATACACTGCCAGGATTGCAGCATCAGCCAACTCTGCATCCCGTTTACCCTGAACGAGCACGAGCTTGACCAGCTTGATAATATCATCGAGCGTAAAAAGCCTATCCAGAAGGGACAGACCCTTTTTAAAGCAGGCGATGAACTGAAATCCCTGTACGCGATCCGCTCCGGGACTATCAAGAGCTATACCATCACTGAACAGGGCGACGAGCAGATCACCGGCTTCCACCTGGCCGGCGATCTGGTGGGCTTCGATGCTATCGGCACCGGCCACCATCCGAGCTTCGCGCAGGCGCTGGAAACCTCCATGGTCTGCGAAATCCCGTTTGAAACCCTCGACGACCTCTCCGGCAAGATGCCTAACCTGCGCCAGCAGATGATGCGCCTGATGAGCGGCGAGATCAAAGGCGATCAGGACATGATCCTGCTGCTGTCGAAGAAAAATGCCGAAGAGCGACTGGCGGCGTTTATCTATAATCTTTCCCGCCGCTTCGCCCAGCGCGGTTTCTCGCCGCGCGAGTTCCGTCTGACCATGACCCGCGGCGATATCGGTAACTACCTCGGTCTGACGGTTGAAACCATCAGCCGACTGCTGGGCCGCTTCCAGAAAAGCGGTATGCTGGCCGTAAAGGGTAAGTACATTACGATTGAAAACGGCGATACTCTCGCCCAGTTGGCAGGTCAGGCTAAGAACGTCGCCTGATGCTGCTACAGCGTAAAAAGCCTGCTTCGCGCAGGCTTTTTTGTTTTTAGCCGTCAGATTTCGCCTGCATTGAGGCGGCGAATCTTTCCTGCTGCATCTGCAGGTGGAGTTCTGACATATGCAGTCTCTCTTTCGCCGCGCGGATAGCCGCTACGGCCTGCAGAATACGCGGCTGTACGGTAGCATCGAAGGCGCCGGGGTGTTTTTGCCCCCTCTCCCGGCAATGTTCGGGGTTAAGCGTAGAAATAACGTCTTCCATTTTTTTACCCATTCAGCGAGGGTTAAAACATATGGCGTCAAGAATGCGCCGGTTAAATATCATCCTCAGTGAACTCGACCACGATTTCTAGCGCATGCCGTAAAATATCACCCGTAACCACGTCGTCACAGCAGGTGAGCATCAGCAGCAGGCTATCGATGAGACCTTTGTTGGTCAGGGGCTTACCCTGAGAGAGCAGGATCCTTGAGGCAGCGGCGATGGCGATACGCTCATCACTGTACTTTGCCCCCGCCTGCGACAGGTATCTGAATAATTTTTGCTCCTCCTTGATATATTCAAATTCAGTTTCATTAGCTTCCACGCCAGAGGCAAATGCATATGCACCAGAAAAAGAAACCATCTCCATACTCCATGATGAAATTGAAAATAACTTATCGATTAGTCCTCGTAACCCTGAAAACTAATTAATAAGAAATCAACCCTGCCATCATTATTATGACGTAAACTTAGAGCA
Organism: Pluralibacter gergoviae ATCC 33028 = NBRC 105706; assembly: GCF_001598855.1. Lineage (GTDB taxonomy): Bacteria > Pseudomonadota > Gammaproteobacteria > Enterobacterales > Enterobacteriaceae > Pluralibacter > Pluralibacter gergoviae. The sequence goes on from NZ_BCZS01000016.1 coordinate 101,527, forward strand.
CCGTTATCGTTTTGTACAGAAAAATTTTAATTATTTTTACAAAAACAAACATTAACAATAACATCATGTTTTTTAATGAAAAATAATTTTCAAATCAAAAGAAAAACAAATAAACAACAAACAGTTAACAATTGATTCCACAATATCTTTTGCGCATATCATTATCGCTCTGCGCATTTAAAGCCAATTTAAATCCCATATTCCTGCTATAGGTGTTTCCTTGGATCTTATAATTAATATTAATATATGCCGTGGCTTACCCATGAATATTAAAGATAATACACATTAATAAAAAATAAACCGCCAGTCAGGCGGTTTATTAGTGCGACTTATTAATGATGGGCAAGCTTGCCCTCATGGTGACTTGGCCCCAGTCTCCCCGCTTCGATCAGCAGTTCTTCAATCAGCGCCTCCAGGCACTCCTTGCCGTGACGATCGCAGACGAGGTGAACCTGCCTTGAAATCTCTTCCGTCTTCATGCCTTCGCAGAGGGCGGCCTTAAGCATCACGCTGGCCCATCTTTTGGCTTCAGAATGAGTAAACATAACCCCTCCCGATCTCTATTTCTCTCTCTAAGCGTAGCTGTATAAACTCTGACCATAAGCACTTTATATGGACTACCTTTGTATCAAATTGTTTTCCTGTCGCCCCCGCGGCAGCGGGTCAGGCCAGGCAACGATCCGCGCCTGATTCGGGAAGTAAAATCGTCGCAGTGTGAAAAGATGGCATTGAAGCGCGAGCGATGATGCCGGCAACACATAACATTTATTAATTTGTTGATCTGACCCGGCCTTACGACTGTTTCAATCCCTGCGGATGCGTTATCTTTTACTTACCGACTGTTTCACAGTTGTAAGGAGAGCCTGTATGGCGAAGTATCAAAATATGCTGGTAGCCATCGATCCCAACCAGGACGATCAGCCCGCGCTGCGGCGTGCGGTCTATCTGCATCAGCGGATCGGCGGCACTATTAAGGCATTTTTGCCTATCTATGATTTTTCGTACGAAATGACCACCCTGCTGTCGCCGGATGAACGCACCGCGATGCGTCAGGGCGTCATCAGCCAAAGAACCGCGTGGATCCGCGAGCAGGCCAAATACTATCTGGAAGCCGGGGTGCCGATTGATATCAAGGTGGTCTGGCACAACCGCCCCTACGAAGCGATTATTCAGGAAGTGATAAGCGGCGGCCACGATCTGCTGCTGAAGATGGCCCACCAGCACGATAAGCTGGAAGCGGTTATCTTTACGCCGACCGACTGGCACCTGCTGCGCAAATGCCCCTGCCCGGTGTGGATGGTTAAAGACCAGCCGTGGCCGGAGGGCGGTAAGGCGCTGGTGGCGGTTAACCTCGCCAGCGAAGAGGAGTACCACAACCTGCTTAATGAGAAGCTGGTGCGTGAAACCATCGACCTGGCGGAGCAGATTAACCACACGGAAGTTCATCTGGTGGGCGCCTATCCGGTAACGCCTATTAATATCGCCATCGAACTGCCGGACTTCGATCCCAGCGTTTACAACGACGCTATTCGCGGTCAGCATCTGCTGGCGATGAAGGCCCTGCGGCAGAAATTCAGTATTTCGGAATCGATGACCCACGTGCAGAAAGGGCTGCCGGAAGAGGTGATCCCGGATATTGCCGAACATCTGCAGGCGGGGATCGTCGTGCTCGGCACCGTTGGCCGCACCGGGCTGTCGGCGGCGTTTCTCGGCAATACCGCCGAGCAGGTGATCGATCACCTGCGCTGCGATCTGCTGGCGCTGAAGCCCGAATCGTACCAGACGCCGGTTGAGCTCGACGACGACGAAGACGACTAGTGCTCAGGCAGGAAAAAGCCCGGCGAGGTGTTCCCTCGCCGGGCTTTTTTACGCAAATTTCTCAATCAGTGGATACCGAGACGCCGGGCGTGATCGATCTCTTCTTTCAGCTCCAGCGAGGAGAGAGACATCAGATCGGCAAATTCCAGCGCCAGCTGCTTAACGCGCTTCAGGTACTGGGCAGGCGTAAGGGAAACTGACTCGCGACGCAGGTATTCAACGGCCAGCTGTACAGGTGTTAATTCGGTATCCATAACTTCCTCATTTACGTTTGAAAACCCGTAAAGTATAGCAGTCTTTGCTGGGTGCTTTTTGACCAAAAGCAACGGCGCGGTGAAATTTTACGCTTTTTTTTGCATAAAATGCCGCCCCCCTACTTCCTCCGCAGGCCGCGGACGGCGGGGCTTTACACTGCTTACAGCTAATCAAATAATGCGAAATTATTTATTAACAATTGCGCTAAGCATTTTAACAGATCTATCATAGCGTCAATTCACCAAATGGTTCACCCATGGTGTAAATACCCCCACAAAAAAGTAAAACTCAGCAAATCTACGCGTTTAAAACAAAATTGATGACTCATCTGGTTAACAACCGGAGCTGGACCCTCTTAAGGAGAAACAAATGAAAACAGGCAGTGTGCCGCGCGGAATACCCCGTATTCTGCAGTGGCTTCTGGTCATACTGATGGCGATTATCGGTCTGGCCGTCGGCGGACTCGGATTCAAGCTGGCAAGCGTCGGCGGCAGCTGGTACTTCGCCATCATGGGGATTGTGATGGTGATTGCTGCCATTATGATCGGACGCAGCCGCCGGAGCGGCATTGTGCTGTACGGAGCAGCCTTTATCGTTTCGATTATCTGGGCCATCAGCGACGCCGGGCTTGATTTCTGGCCCCTGTTTTCGCGGCTCTTTACCTTCGGCGTTCTGGCGCTGCTCTCCGCCGTAGTCTGGCCTTATCTTGCTGCCGGCCAGCCGGGACGCAAAGGGCCTGCCTTTGGCGTCGCGGCGGTACTGGCCGTGCTGCTGCTGGTAAGCTTCGGCTGGATGTTTAAGCCGCAGACGCTGGTAAGCGCCAGCGAGCCGGTGCCGGTCAAGCCCGTGGCCCCCGGCAGCGAGCAGAAAAACTGGGAGCACTGGGGTAACACCACCCACGGCGACCGCTTCGCCGCCCTCGACCAGATTAATAAGCAGAACGTGAACCAGCTGCAGGTAGCCTGGACCGCCCACACCGGCGATATTCCGCAGAGCAACGGCTCCGGTGCGGAAGACCAGAACACTCCGCTGCAGGTTGGCGATACGCTGTTTGTCTGCACGCCGTACAGCAAGGTGCTGGCCCTCGATGTCGATACCGGCAAAGAGAAGTGGCGCTACGATCCGAAGGCCAGCGCCCCTAACTGGCAGCGCTGCCGCGGACTCGGCTACTTTGAGGACACCCAGGCCGCTGCCGCGCCTGCGCAGGATTCATCGCCCGCCGCCTGCCCTCGCCGCCTGTTCCTGCCGACTATCGACGCGCGCCTGATCGCCATTAACGCCGATACCGGTAAAACCTGCGAAGGCTTTGGCAATAACGGCGTTGTCGATCTCAGCGTCGGCATGGGCGAGATCAAGCCCGGCTATTATCAGCAGACCTCCACGCCGCTGGTGGCGGGGAATGTCGTGGTGGTTGGCGGCCGCGTAGCGGACAACTTCTCAACCGGCGAACCGCCGGGCGTGGTGCGCGCCTTTGACGTCCACACCGGTAAACTGGCGTGGGCCTGGGATCCGGGCAATCCGCAGATGACCGGCGAGCCGCCGGCGGGACAAACCTACACCCGCGGCACCCCGAACGTCTGGTCGGCCATGTCCTATGACGCGAAGCTGAATCTCATCTATCTGCCAACCGGTAACGCGACGCCGGATTTCTGGGGCGGGGAACGCACGCCGCAGGACGATAAGTACAGTTCATCTATCGTCGCCGTGGATGCCGCGACCGGCCAGGTACGCTGGCACTTCCAGACAACGCACCACGATCTGTGGGACTTCGACCTGCCGTCGCAGCCGCTGCTGTACGATCTCCCTGACGGCAAAGGCGGCACCACGCCGGTGCTGGTGCAGACCTCCAAGCAGGGCATGATCTTTATGCTCAACCGCAAAACCGGCCAGCCGGTAGCGAAGGTCGAAGAACGCCCGGTTCCTGCGGGCAATGCCGAAGGCGAGCGCTACTCACCGACCCAGCCTTACTCCGTCGGTATGCCGATGATCGGTAACCAGACGCTGACCGAATCGGATATGTGGGGCGCCACGCCGGTGGACCTGCTGCTGTGCCGCATCCAGTTTAAAGAGATGCGTCATCAGGGCATCTTCACCCCGCCGGGTCTCGATCGCTCCCTGCAGTTCCCCGGCTCGCTGGGCGGTATGAACTGGGGCAGCGTCTCTGTCGATCCGAACAACAGCCTGATGTTCGTCAACGATATGCGCCTCGGCCTCGCCAACTACATGGTGCCCCGCGCCCACGTGGCGAAAAATGCCAGCGGTATTGAGATGGGGATCGTGCCGATGGACGGCACGCCGTTCGGCGCCATGCGCGAGCGCTTCCTGTCGCCGCTGGGCATTCCGTGTCAGAAACCGCCGTTCGGCACCATGTCGGCAGTGGATCTGAAATCCGGGAAGCTGGTGTGGCAGGTACCGGTTGGTACGGTTGAAGATACCGGCCCGCTGGGGATCCGTATGCATATGCCAATCCCGATCGGTATGCCGACGCTGGGCGCGTCGCTGTCAACGCAGTCCGGTCTGCTGTTCTTCGCCGGCACCCAGGATTTCTACCTGCGCGCCTTCGATACGGCAAACGGTAAGGAGATCTGGAAGTCCCGCCTGCCGGTGGGCAGCCAGTCCGGCCCGATGACCTACGTGTCGCCGAAAACCGGCAAGCAGTACATCATCATCAACGCCGGGGGCGCCCGTCAGTCGCCGGATCGCGGCGATTACATTATCGCCTACGCGCTGCCGGATAAGCAGTAGACATCAACAAGGGGCCCGCGGGCCCCTTTCTTATTTCTCGTTAAAACGTTTCCCAGCCGCCGTCCTGCGCCAGCACCGCTTTTGCGGGCGATGAAACAGGATCGGGCTGCGGCCGCGCCTGACGCTGCTGCAGGCGAAAAGCGCCCACGGCGCCGGTTAAGGCCGCGGCCTGCGCCTCAAGCGATGCCGCAGCGGCGGCGGCCTCTTCAACCAGCGAGGCGTTCTGCTGGGTGACGTTATCCATTTCGGTCACCGCCTGGCTCACCTGCACGATACCGCGGCTTTGCTCATCCGAGGCGGCGGCGATCTCCAGCATAATGGCGCTGACGCGTCCGACGGCGGCGACAATCTCGCTCATGGTGCCCCCCGCCGCGCTGACCTCTTTTGACCCGCGCTCGATAAGGCCCACCGACTCGCCGATAAGCCCTTCAATCTCTTTGGCCGCCTGGGCGCTGCGGCTGGCAAGATTGCGCACTTCGCTGGCGACCACGGCAAAGCCGCGACCCTGCTCGCCGGCCCGCGCCGCTTCAACCGCGGCGTTAAGGGCCAGGATATTGGTCTGGAACGCGATGCTGTTGATCACTGCGGTGATTTCAGAAATTTTTCGCGAACTGTCGCTGATGTTGCCCATGGTGGCGACTACGCCCGCGACCATGTCACCGCCGTGCGTTGCCTTGCCGGAGGCATCTTTCGCCAGGGCGCTGGCGCGGTGCGCATTATCGGCGTTCTGCTTCACGGTTGCGGTCAGCTGCTCCATGCTCGCCGCGGTCTCTTCAATCGCGGCGGCCTGCTGTTCGGTGCGGGAAGAGAGATCGCTGTTGCCGGCGGAGATCTCGCCGGTACCGCGAAAAATTTCATCCGCCCCCTGGCGCACCGCTTCGACGGTCGCCGCCAGCGCGCCCTGCATATTCTGCAGCCCGCGGCTGAGCCTGCCGATTTCGCTGCGTCCGGTGGGCTCTTCGGCCAGGGTCAGGTTGCCGTCGCCAATCTGTTCGATGCGGGCCAGCGCGCGCCGCAGCGGCGCGATCACCACCGTGCGCAGTGCAAAGAACGTCAGGAGGCTCATGGCTGCCGCCATCACAAAGGCGGCAACCATAATGCCGATACCGAACTGGGTGCGCCGGTGCCCGCTGTTGGTCAGCTCACGGGCGCGATCGCTGCGGCTCTCAACCACTTTGTTCAGCTCGGCGGTATAGGCGTCATCCAGCTGGCGGGCGTGCTCATTTTCGTGGTTAATGATCGCCTCAAACATGCCGTTTTTAGCATATTTCATCATCGGCTTCAGGCCGTCGATGTAGGCCTGAAAGCGGGCCGTTATCTGCGCATCCAGCGCCTCATCCGCCGGGGTTTTTACCGCCCGCCCGATATAGCGCTGAAAGCCCTGGCGGGCAAGATTTATCTGCTGCTCAGCGTCGGCGATATTGCGCTTCATATCGTCCATTTCGGCAATGCGGCTGGCGGCGCCGGCGTGGATCATGTTGATACGGGCGGAGCGCAGAAGGTTCGCGCTGTCCGATAGCCCGGACTGAACCGCGAGCTCTTCCGTCATGCTGCGCTGGCCGGTATCCGCCTGCAGCAGAAAGTAGCTCGCCAGTCCGGCGCTGAGCGCAAACAGTAGCAGAATACCGCCGAGAATAGCGGAGAACAGCGGCACCAGGCGAATGTGGTGCAGAAAAAACAGGCTTTGCGGATGTGGCTTTGTGGCTCTGATATCCATAACGATCGACTCTCCGGGTAAGAGGCGTAGTGAGACGCCCATAAGAGAGTCATCGGCAGGCGCTGCGGATTGCTTACGCTTAAAAGCGCAACATCGGTCACATTTCAGAGAGAAAACCGAAGGGCCGGCGACAGCGCGCCGGCCGGGGAATTACTGTGCGCCGAAGTGAATAACGGTGCGGATGGATTTGCCCTGATGCATCAGCTCGAAAGCCTCGTTGATCTGGTCCAGCGGCATGCGGTGGGTGATGAACGGATCGAGATTAATCTTCCCGGCCATCGCATCTTCAACCATGCCCGGCAGCTGGGTGCGCCCCTTCACGCCGCCGAACGCGGAGCCGCGCCATACGCGCCCGGTCACCAGCTGGAACGGACGGGTGCTGATCTCCTGCCCTGCCCCGGCGACGCCGATGATCACGCTCTCGCCCCAGCCCTTATGGCAGCACTCGAGCGCGGCGCGCATCACATTCACATTACCGATGCACTCAAAGCTGAAGTCAACGCCGCCGTCGGTCATTTCAACGATAACGTCCTGGACCGGCTTGTCGTACTCTTTCGGGTTGATGAAGTCGGTGGCGCCCATTTCGCCGGCCAGTTTGAATTTTTCCGGGTTGGTATCAATCGCGATAATACGCCCGGCCTTCGCCTGGACCGCGCCCTGAATGGCCGCCAGGCCAATGCCGCCGAGACCGAAAATGGCCACGGTATCGCCCTCTTTGACCTTCGCGGTGTTATGCACCGCGCCGATGCCGGTGGTCACGCCGCAGCCCAGCAGGCAGACTTTATCCAGCGGCGCCTGCGGGTTGACCTTCGCCAGCGAGATTTCGGCCACCACGGTATATTCGCTGAAGGTGCTGGTACCCATGTAGTGATAAATCGGCTCGCCGTTATAGGAGAAGCGGGTGGTGCCGTCCGGCATCAGCCCCTTGCCCTGAGTGGCGCGCACGGCCTGGCAGAGGTTGGTCTTGCCGGACTTACAAAATTTGCACTCCCGACATTCGGCGGTGTAGAGCGGAATAACGTGATCGCCCGGCTTAAGGCTGGTAACGCCCTCGCCCACTTCCACCACGATGCCGCCGCCTTCGTGGCCCAGCACCGCCGGGAAAACGCCTTCCGGATCATCGCCGGAAAGAGTAAAGGCATCGGTGTGGCACACCCCGGTGTGGGTAATTTTTACCAGCACTTCCCCTTTCTTCGGCGGCGCGACGTCGATCTCAACAATTTTTAGCGGCTGGCCGGGGCCAAACGCAACTGCGGCACGTGATTTCATAGTTGCTCTCTTCTTCCTCGGGTGTCGGTTATTTTAGATACGATTTTAGCAGCTGGTCGACATCAGCCATACGCAGCGCGCGCTGCTCCTGGGTAGTCTCGCCGGTGACCAGCTCATCTTTGAGATGCATGGCGAGCAGTTCGCCCATCAGGCCGTTGGCGGCCCCGCGAATGGCGGCGATCTGCTGCAATATGGTCAGGCACGGCTCGCCGGCGTCCAGCGCCCGCTCAAGGGCGCCAACCTGGCCTTTGATCCGGCGAACGCGGGTCAGCGCTTTTTTCTTATCAGCAGGTGAATGCGGCATGGGCAGGCTCCGATATAGTATAGGGGGGTATACTATAGCAATCTTATGCAGAACAAAAGCCCCGGACCGGACCGAACGGAAATGGGCTTGTATTTGTCAGACGATAAGCCGGTTCCGGCCCGGAGAGTATTTGCCTGACAGATTCAGGCATGAAGAGAAGAGTGCCGCGGCGGGCCGTCTTTGCAGAGGGCTATTTCAGCGCATGTGCAAAGCTATATTTCAAACGCGATGCCGGCGCCAATAATAATTAATACCAGCGCGGCAATCGCCACGTAGACGGCATCCCGCTCACGGGCGAAGATCAGCAGCATCACCAGGACGCGCAGAACCGGTAAAAGGATCAGCACGGCAACGCCCGCCCTCACGAGATCGTACCCTTTTACTGTAAAATGGAATATTACCGGCGCAGAACCAGCCGTATTTAATATCATACCCATCGCAATAAGCGCGCACGCAACGAGCGTTCCGTACCACAGCAGACCCGCGATGATTTGATTGCGCCTGGCGGCGTTCTCTGTCTGAATTTTCAAAGGCTCGCTCCGGGTAAATGAATATCAAGGGCGCTGAAAAGCATTTGCCCTGCCAGCAGCAGCAAAATAATCACAAAAAATAGGCGCAATTTATCGGCTGGCAGCCACATCAACAGCCGGGCGCCGATAAGCGCCCCGAGAACGGAGCCAAGCGCGACCGGCCCGGCGACGCCGACATCAATATCACCGCGCACAAAATAGGCCGCCGCGCTTGCGGCTGCCGTTACGCCGATCATGAAATTAGACGTGGCGGTGGAAACTTTAATCGGCAGGCGTAAGGCGGAATCCATCGCCGGTATTTTCAGTACGCCGGAGCCGATGCCCAATAGCGCGGAAATGAGTCCGGCGCCGTACATTAAAAACATGCCAAGCGGAACGTGCCCGACCTGATAGGCAATCGCTTTCCCGGAATGGCGATCGGTAAAGCTGGAATGCAGGCGCAGGGTCGTCGCCAGACTTCTGTCATGCGGGGCATCTGCCGCAGCGACCTCGCGGCGGCGGGCGAGCATTTGCTGAGCCGAAACGGCGAGAATAAGAGCAAACAGGCCATACAGAGCCGACGTTGAAACCGTGCCAATCAGAAAAACGCCGGTTAGCGCCCCCAGCGTCGTGGCCGTTTCAAGGACAATAGCGAGGCGAATATTGGCCAGCCCGCCGCGTAAAAATGGCGCAGCGCTTGCGCAGGAGCAGGCGATAACCGATACGAGGCTCGCCCCGATTGCTGCATGAATATTGAAGCCGAACAGTAATGTCAAAATCGGCACAATGAAAATGCCGCTCGCCATACCCAGTACGCCGCCGAGCGCGCTTGCGGCAAATGCTGCGATGAACAACCAGTATATTTCCGTCACTGAGCCTTCTGTAACCTCATTTCACGATCGGATGCAAATGTTATGGATAATCCGGGAGCGGCGCCACGGCGACTCCCGATACTGAGACAAATCAGGACTGAAGTGAAGCAAGCCGTGCGGCAAAGCCGACGAATACCAGACCTATCAGGCTGTTGCCAAGCTTAACCAGATTTTTGCGGCTGCCGACAAAGCGGGTGACCAGCGAGCCGGAGACGATCAGGAAGCTGAGGTAGATAAAGCTGACGAGCTCAAGCGTCACCGCGAGGATCAGAAATGCCAGCCCCGGCGTGGCGGACTTCACGTCGATGAACTGCACGAAGAAAGAGACGTAAAACAGAATCGCCTTCGGGTTGGTCAGGCTCAGCGTCAGGGCGCGCCTGAGAATTTTACTGCCCTGCTCCGCGCCGTGGGCGTGCTGGCCGCCCTGCTGTCTGATGACCGACCAGAGCATTTTCACGCCCAGATAGAACAGATACATTGCGCCGAGATAGCGGACGAGGTTAAACAGCACCGGCGTGGTCTTAATCAGCGTGGCGACACCGGCGTAGGAGAGAAACATCAGCACCGCATCGCCGACGAAAACACCAAACGCCGCCAGGTAGCCCATGCGGATGCCGTGCGCCGCGCCGGTTTTCAGTACAAAGAAGGTATTCGGTCCGGGAACCAGAATGATAAAGATGGCCCCTAACAGATAGGTCCAGTAGTTCAGCACGCCAACATCAGCAAACACCCGTCGTCCCTCACAGACAGAAGAAAATGTGTGACGATCATAACAAAAAAAGCCGCCCCGCTTTAAGCGAAGACGGCTTTATTTTTTGCTGTTATTTAGAGTGCTTTCAGAATGGCATCCACGCTGGCTTTCGCATCGCCGAACAACATCTGGGTGTTGTCCTTAAAGAACAGCGGATTCTGCACCCCGGCGTAGCCGGTGTTCATCGAACGCTTAAAGACCACCACGTTCTGCGCTTTCCACACTTCCAGCACCGGCATACCGGCGATGGGGCTCTTCGGATCGTCCTGCGCCGCCGGGTTAACGGTGTCGTTGGCGCCGATCACCAGCACGGTGTCGGTATCGGCAAAGTCGTCGTTGATTTCGTCCATTTCCAGCACGATATCGTAGGGGACTTTTGCCTCCGCCAGCAGCACGTTCATGTGGCCCGGCAGACGACCGGCCACCGGATGGATGCCGAAGCGCACCTTGACGCCGCGCGCGCGCAGCTTCTCGGTAATCTCGGCCACCGGATACTGCGCCTGGGCAACCGCCATGCCGTAGCCCGGGGTGATGATCACCGACTGCGAGTTTTTCAGCAGCTCGGCGGTCTCTTCGGCACTGATTTCCCGATGCTCGCCCACTTCCGCCTCGTCGCCCGTGGACGAACCGTCGGTGCCGAAGCCGCCGGCAATGACGCTGATAAAGGAGCGGTTCATCGCCTTACACATGATGTAGGAGAGGATGGCGCCGGACGAGCCCACCAGCGCGCCGGTGACGATCAGCAGGTCGTTGCTGAGCATAAAGCCCGCCGCCGCCGCCGCCCAGCCGGAGTAGGAGTTGAGCATCGAAACCACCACCGGCATGTCGGCACCGCCGATGGAAGCCACCAGGTGCCAGCCGAAGGCCAGCGCAATAACGGTCATCACCAGCAGGGCGAATCCCTGCATCCCGACGCTGTCGGTGCGCACGAACAGAATAAGCAGCAGGAAAGAGACCACCAGCGCCGCCAGGTTCAGCTTGTGGCGGTTCGGCAGCATCAGCGGTTTTGAGGACATCTTGCCGCACAGCTTGCCGAAGGCGACGATTGAGCCGGTAAAGGTGACCGCGCCGATGAAGATGCCAATAAAGACCTCGGTGAGGTGGATATTGACCAGAATCGGGGCCATGCCCGGCTGGTGATCGAGGTAGCTGTTGAAGCCCACCAGCACCGCCGCAAGGCCGACGAAGCTGTGCAGAACCGCCACCAGCTCCGGCATCTCCGTCATTTCCACCCGCTTCGCCAGGCGAATGCCGATGGCGCCGCCGATAACCATTGCCACGATTATCCAGCCGACGCTGCCGGTATCCGGCCCGAGTATGGTGGCGATCAGCGCGATCGCCATCCCGGCGATGCCGAAGTAGTTGCCCTGCTGCGATGTTTCATGTTTCGACAGCCCGGCCAGGCTGAAAATAAACAGGACTGCGGCAACAATATAGGCTGCTGTAACTAATCCTCCAGACATTGTGTTACCCCTTATCCTTTACGAAACATTTTCAGCATGCGCTGAGTGACGGTGAAGCCACCGAAGATGTTAATGCTGGCGATCAGCACGGCGATAAAACTGAAGAAGCTGACCCAACCGCCGTGGCCTATCTGCAGCAGCGCGCCGACCACGATGATGCCGGAAATCGCGTTGGTGACCGACATCAGCGGCGTATGCAGAGCGTGAGAGACGTTCCACACCACGTAGTAGCCCACCACGCAGGCGAGCGCGAAAACGGTAAAGTGGCCGAGGAACTCTTTCGGCGCCACGCTTGCCAGCCAGCCGAAGAGGATAATCGCCAGCGCCATCAGGGCATATTTACGCCACGGCGATTTGGGCGCTTCTGGCTCAACCGGCGCAGGTGCAGCCTTTTGCGCGGGCTTCGTCTGGGCAGAAACCTGAATCGGCGGCGCCGGCCAGGTGACCTCGCCGTCGCGGATCACGGTAACACCGCGCACCACCACATCGTCAAAATCAATGGTAATGTTGCCGTCTTTCTCTTTGCACAGCAGCTTGAGCAGGTTTACCAGGTTGGTGCCGTACAGCTGCGAGGACTGAGTCGGCAGCCGGGCGGCAAGATCGGTATAGCCGATAATTTTCACGCCGTTGGCGGTGGTAAAGACCTCGCCCGGTACGGTGTACTCGCAGTTGCCGCCGTTCTGCGCCGCCAGATCCACGATCACGCTGCCCGGCTTCATTGAATCGACCATTTCGCGGGTAATCAGCTTCGGCGCCGGTTTGCCCGGAATCAGCGCGGTGGTGACGATAATGTCCACTTCTTTGGCCTGGGCGGCGAACAGCGCCATTTCGGCCTTAATAAAGGCCTCGGACATCACTTTCGCGTAGCCGTCGCCGCTGCCCGCCTCTTCTTCAAAATCCAGCTCGAGGAATTCGGCGCCCATGCTCTGCACCTGCTCTTTTACTTCCGGGCGGGTATCGAAGGCGCGCACGATGGCGCCGAGGCTGTTGGCTGCGCCGATGGCGGCCAGACCCGCAACGCCTGCGCCGATCACCATCACGGTCGCGGGGGGCACTTTACCGGCGGCGGTGATCTGCCCGGTAAAGAAGCGGCCAAATTCATGGGCGGCCTCAACGATGGCGCGGTAGCCTGCGATGTTGGCCATCGAGCTGAGGGCGTCCAGCGACTGGGCACGGGAAATGCGCGGCACTGAATCCATCGCCATAACGTTGACGCCGCGGGCCGCCAGCTTGCTCATCAGCTCCGGATTCTGGGCGGGCCAGATAAAGCTGATAAGCGTGGTGCCCGGCTGCAGCAGCGCAATTTCAGCGTCCGTCGGGGCATTCACTTTGAAAATAATGTCGGATTGCCAGATGGCGTCCTTATCTATGACTTCCGCACCGGCGTCGATAAAGGCGCCGTCGTCAAAGCTCGCCAGCTTACCGGCGCCGCTTTCCACGGCAACGCTGAAGCCAAGTTTACGCAGCTGCTCCACCGTTTTCGGCGTGGCGGCGACGCGCGTCTCCAGGGCGAGAGTCTCTTTTGGTACCGCAATACGCATAGTATTCCCTTCCATCGGATTGTATTGATGGGTTATTAAGTGTTCGGATTTTTGCCCTCAGGCAAAGGCTGAAGATCCATTAAAATGAAACAATCACACACGTTCTATAACCTACTGAAAATAATCGCTGTGATCTACCGCCAGAAAACGGCAATTATGAATTATCAGGGAAAAAGCAGTTTCCCCCCGATCAGTCAGCAATATTTACCTGAAAACGCCCCCTCGCCCCGATAATTCGCTTAAGCGAAGCGGTAAAAGACGATCATTAACCCCCGCCCGGAAAGCGCTTTAACATTAAGTTAACTTATAAAATCGATAACAATTATCGCTTCTACTGGTCAAAACGGCTTTTTATAAACATATTGGTAAAAACTACTAATAGTCGTTAACAAACCGTTGAAGGATGTGAAAAATGACGCAGACAGTGACGCTGATTAAATGCAATAATCATTGACGTTTTAGTCACTAACACTACCAGTATCTGGTTTGCGCAAGGCGAAGGATAATTTTTATGAAGCTTAAGTACACTCTCCTGGCGTCGGCTCTCCTCTCTGTAGCGGCATTCAACGCCAGCGCAGCGACCGAGCTAACGCCGGAGCAGGCGGCAGCCCTCAAGCCATATGACCGCGTTTATATCACCGGCCGTTTCAATGCTATTAGTGATGCCGTGTCGGCAATGTCCCGCCGTGCGGATAAAGACGGCGCGGCGTCTTTTTTTGTGGTGGATACCTCAGACGTTGGCAACAGCGGTAACTGGCGCGTCACGGCCGATCTCTACAAAGCCGACGCGCCGAAGGCCGCGGCCCCCCAGAATCGCGTGATTGAAGGCGTCATGGAGCTGCCGAAAGAGCAGGCAGTGACGCTTGAGCCGTTCGATACCGTTACGGTACAGGGCTTCTACCCTAACCAGCCGGCGGTCAATACCGCTATCGCCAAGGCGGCGAAGGCGAAAGGCGCGGCCTCTTTCTTTATCGTGCGCCAGATTGACGCCAACAACGGCGGCAACCAGCGCATCACCGCGTTTATCTATAAAGCGGACGCTAAAAAACGCCTGGTGCAGAGCCCGGACGCCATCCCCGCCGACTCGCAGGCGGGCCGCGTAGCGCTGGCGAAAGGCGGCGAGGCGGCGAAGAAAGTGGAGATCCCGGGCGTCGCGTCTGCGGCAACCGTGGGCTCCAGCACCGGCGTCGGCCGCTTCTTTGAGACGCAGTCCTCTAAAGGCGGGCGTTACAGTGTCACGCTTCCGGACGGCACCAAAGTGGAAGAGCTGAACAAAGCCGCCGCCGCGCAGATGATCCCGTTTGATAGCGTCAAGTTTACCGGCAACTACGGCAACATGACCGAAATCTCCTATCAGGTTGCCAAGCGCGCAGCGAAAAAAGGCGCCAAGTACTACCACATTACCCGCCAGTGGCAGGAAAACGGCGGCAACATCACCATCAGCGCCGATCTCTACAAATAAGCTATACTGACTCAGCAAGGCAGCCACGGCTGCCTTTTTTTATTTTTTTATCACTTCCCGCATTGCATGCCAGCCACACTCTCCGTAGAATCCCGCGCCTTAGTGCAATCGTTCATTTTTATGCGGTTTAGCCAAATAAATATTCTTGTTTCGTTCCGCTTACAACAGGATAACAATGGAAAAGAGACTCGGCCTTAGCGCTTTGACTGCGCTGGTTCTTAGTTCAATGCTCGGCGCGGGCGTGTTCAGCCTGCCGCAAAATATGGCCGCCGTCGCCAGCCCCTCGGCGCTGCTGATCGGCTGGGCCATCACCGGGGTCGGCATTCTGTTTCTGGCCTGCGCCATGCTGCTGCTGACCCGCATTCGTCCGGAGCTGGACGGCGGGATCTTTTCTTACGCCCGCGAGGGCTTTGGCGAGCTGGTGGGCTTCTGTTCGGCGTGGGGCTACTGGCTGTGCGCGGTGATCGCCAACGTCTCTTACCTGGTTATCGTCTTTTCTGCCCTGAGCTTCTTTACCGATACGCCCGCCCTGCGCCTGTTTGGCAACGGCAATACCTGGCAGGCGATTGTCGGCGCCTCGGTGCTGCTGTGGGTGGTGCATTTCCTGGTGCTGCGCGGCGTACAGACGGCGGCGAGCATCAACCTGGTGGCGACGCTTGCCAAGCTGCTGCCGCTGGGGGCGTTTATCGTGCTGGCGGCGATGGCCTTTCGCAGCGACGTGTTTCGCCTTGATTTCAGCGGCGCCGCCCTCGGCGTGCCGGTGTGGGAGCAGGTTAAGAACACCATGCTTATTACGCTGTGGGTGTTTATCGGCGTTGAAGGCGCGGTGGTGGTCTCCGCCCGCGCCCGCCACAAGAAGGACGTTGGCCGCGCCACGCTGCTGGCGGTGCTGGCCGCACTCGGCGTCTATCTTCTGGTGACGCTGCTGTCGCTGGGGGTCGTGGCCCGCCCGGAGCTGGCGACGATGCGCAATCCGTCGATGGCGGGCCTGATGGTTGAAATGATGGGCCCGTGGGGCGAGGTGATTATCGCCGCCGGACTGATTGTCTCCGTCTGCGGCGCTTACCTGAGCTGGACCATTATGGCAGCGGAAGTGCCGTGGCTGGCGGCCACCCATAAGGCGTTCCCGCGCATTTTTGCCCGTCAGAATGCCAACGGCGCGCCCTCCTCTTCCCTGTGGCTGACCAATATCAGCGTTCAGGTCTGTCTGGTGCTTATCTGGCTCACCGGCTCAGATTACGGTACGCTGCTGACCATTGCCTCAGAGATGATCCTCGTCCCCTATCTGCTGGTGGGCGCTTTTCTGCTGAAGACCGCAAAATCGCCGCTGCACAAATTTGTTGGTGTCGGCGCGTGCGCATATGGCCTGTGGCTGCTCTACGCCTCGGGTCCGATGCATTTGCTGCTCTCGGTGGTGCTGTACGCTCCCGGTCTGCTGGTGTTTCTGTACGCCCGCAGCACTCATCAGCACGAGCAGAAGCTCGCCCGGCGGGAGGTGGTGCTGATTGGCTTTTTACTGATTGCCGCCGTGCCGGCAACGTGGATGTTAGTGGGGTAACGGCCCGTTCCCCACGGCGAAATAAAAGGAGCGTAACGTGGGGAAAAATCAGCAGCGTCCCATTCTTATTACCGGCGCAGGCCGCCGCATCGGCCTCGCCCTCGCCCGGCATTTCCTGAACCAGCAGCAGCCCGTCATCGTCAGCTACCGCACCCGCTATGCGTCGGTTGACGAACTGGAAGCAGCAGGCGCAACCTGCATTGCCGCTGATTTCTCAACGCCTGCGGGCGTGGAGGCCTTTGCTGAACAGGTCAAAGCGCGCGCCAGCGGCCTGCGGGCGGTGCTGCACAACGCCAGCGCCTGGGTCCCGGAAAAACCCGGCGCGGTACTGGCGGAGGTGATGCAGCAGATGATGCAGATCCACGTCACCGCGCCCTACCTGCTCAATCACGCCCTTGAGCCGCTGCTGCGCGGCCACGGCCACGCCGCCGCCGATATTATTCACTTTACCGACTACGTGGTGGAGTGCGGGAGCGACAAGCATATCGCCTATGCCGCCAGCAAGGCGGCGCTGGACAATATGACCCGCTCATTCGCCCGTAAACTGGCCCCGGAAGTGAAGGTCAACGCCATCGCCCCGGCGCTGATTATGTTTAACGAGGGCGACGATGCGGAGTACCGCCAGAAGGCGCTCAACAAGTCGCTGATGAAAATCGCCCCTGGCGAACGGGAGATAATCGAGGCCGTGGAGTACCTGCTCGGCAGCCGCTACGTCACCGGGCGTAGTCTGGGCGTCGACGGCGGCAGGCCGCTGCGCTAGTGGAAGCGGCCCCAGAGCAAAATCAGCAGCCAGGCGCTGAGGCCCCAGCAGGCCACCGCCCCGCCCAGCGCCAGGGGCAGCCGCAGGAAGCCGGTGAAGTACCAGAGCGACAGCAGGTAGAGAAAATAGGGAATAATCGACCACATGCCGAAGACGATAGTGGTGCGCAGCGCCTCGGTGCCGCGTTCGCTGGCCACGATATAGTGGGCAATCAGGGCAAAAGTCGGGAAAAGCGGGATCAGTCCGGCAATATAGTAATTTCTGGTCTTCGCCAGAATACCAATCAGTACCACCACCAGCGCGCCGAGGGCGGCCTTAATCAATAACGCCATTTTTTAGCCTGAATGAGAGTGTTAACGAAAAAGCAGGATAGCGGAAGTTACATTGTTTATGAAAGATTAATGGCAGCCCCCCGTCCGGCGGTGTATTTTAGCTTTTTTTGCTGTGCGCTCAGACTATGAATAAGATTGTATTTGTTGAAGACGAGCCCGAAGTCGGCTCGCTGATTGCCGCCTACCTCGGCAGGCACGATATGGACGTCATCGTTGAACCTCGCGGCGACCGCGCCGAAGAGGTGGTGATGCGGGAAAATCCGGATCTGGTGCTGCTGGACATTATGCTGCCCGGCAAAGACGGTATGACCCTGTGCCGCGATCTGCGCAGCCAGTGGCAGGGACCCATCGTCCTGCTCACCTCCCTCGACAGCGACATGAACCACATTCTGGCGCTCGAAATGGGCGCCAGCGACTATATTCTGAAAACCACGCCGCCCGCGGTGCTGCTGGCCCGCCTGCGGCTGCACCTGCGCCAGCACGTCGCCCGCGCTGACGCCCCGGCGCCCGCCGCCGGCCTGACGCCGCACAAGGCCCTGCGCTTCGGCACCCTGACCATCGATCCGGCTAATCGCCAGGTGCTGCTCAGCGGCGACCCGGTTGCCCTGTCCACCGCCGACTTCGATCTGCTGTGGGAGCTGGCAACCCACGCCGGGCAGATCATGGACCGCGACGCGCTGCTGAAAAATCTGCGCGGCGTCAGCTACGACGGAATGGACCGCAGCGTTGATGTGGCGGTCTCAAGATTGCGTAAAAAGCTGCTCGACAGCGCCACCGAACCCTACCGGATCAAAACCGTGCGCAATAAGGGCTATCTGTTTGCGCCCCACGCCTGGGAAAGCTGATTTGCCGCACATTCGGGAGCCGGGATGAAAAAGTTATTCGTGCAGTTCTATCTGCTGCTGTTCGTCTGTTTTCTGGTGATGACCATGCTGGTCGGGCTGGTCTATAAATTCACCGCCGAGCGCGCGGGCAGGCAGTCGCTTGACGATCTGATGAAAAGCTCGCTCTACCTGATGCGCAGCGAGCTGCGCGAAATTCCGCCCCGGGACTGGAACAAGACGCTTAAAGAGCTGGATTTAAACCTGTCGTTCGATCTGCGCATTGAGCCGCTGAATAAGTTTCAGCTGCCGGATGCCTCCATGCAGCACCTGCGCGCCGGGGATATTGTCGCCCTGGACGACCAGTACACGTTTATTCAGCGCATTCCCCGCAGCCACTACGTGCTGGCGGTCGGCCCGGTGCCCTACCTTTACTACCTTCACGAAATGCGGCTGCTCGATATGGCGCTGATTGCGTTTATCGCCGTCTCGCTGGCTTTTCCGGTCTTCATCTGGATGCGCCCCCACTGGCAGGAGATGCTGCGCATCGAGACCGCCGCCCAGCGCTTCGGCGAAGGGCACCTTGCCGAGCGGATCCACTTCGACGATATGTCGAGCTTTGCCCGCCTCGGCGCCACCTTCAACCAGATGGCGGACAATATCAATACGCTCATCGCCAGCAAAAAGCAGCTGATTGACGGCATCGCCCACGAGCTGCGCACGCCGCTGGTGCGCCTGCGCTACCGGCTGGCGATGAGCGACAACCTGACCGAAGCCGAATCACAGGCGCTGAACCGCGATATCGGCCAGCTGGAGGCGCTGATTGAGGAGTTGCTGACCTACGCCCGCCTCGACCGGCCGCAAAACGAGCTGCAGCTGACGCAGCCGGATCTGCCGGGCTGGATAGCCGCCCACGTCGAGGATATCCAGAGCGTTAATCCCCAGCGCGAAGTGACCCTGGCGCAAGCCGCGAGCGGCGATTACGGCGCGCTCGATATGCGGCTAATGGAGCGGGTGCTGGATAATCTGGTCAACAACGCCATGCGCTACAGCAGCGAAAAGGTCCAGGTCAGCCTGACCCAGCGCGGCGGCCGGGCGACGCTAACCGTAGACGACGACGGGCCGGGCATCGCCCCCGAGGCCCGGGAGCAGGTGTTCGAACCCTTCGTACGCCTCGATCCGAGCCGCGACCGCGCCACCGGCGGCTGCGGGCTGGGTCTGGCGATTGTGCACTCCATCGCCCAGGCGATGTCCGGCGAGGTGGCGTGCGATGCCAGTTCGCTGGGCGGGGCGCGGTTTAGCTTTAGCTGGCCGGTGAATGGGGCGTCTGTGGCGTCAGTGGCTTAAACGCATTGTTCGGGCGTTTGCGCCGCTTTCTGCCGGGCGGCGCTGCGCTTGCCCGGCCTGCACTCCCGGCGGAGTCTGAGTCATGCGTAGGCCCGCGCAAGCGAAGCGCCGCCGGGCGCTACCACCGCGCATAACCGCCCTGCTCAGCCCCTTGCACAACGCCAGACCGTGCCCTATAGTTAGTCTCAATAAGTATGTTGTAACTAATGAGATTACAATGGCAGATTACGACCTGATAGACCGCCTTACCTCAACCTTTCGCCAGATGGAGCAGGCCTTGCTTGAGCTGGAACCGCTGCTGACCGCCCCGCGCCTGCTGGCGGCAAGGGTGTTTTCCCTGCCGGAGGTGAGCAAAACCGACGAGCACGCCGAGCTGGCGTCAATTAACGTTACCCAGCACCTCGGCCAGACGGCGCTGGAGATGGCTCTGAGCCACTTCCGCCACCTGTTTATCCAGCAGCAGTCGGAGAACCGCAGCAGCAAGGCGGCGGTGCGCCTGCCCGGCGTCATTTGCCTGCACGCCGACGGACGGCAGCTGGCCGCCATTGAGGATAAGGTGATGGCGATCAACCGCCTGAAGGCCGCCTTTGAACAGATCGTGACCGTCGAGTCCGGGCTGCCTTCGGCGGCGCGCTTCGAGTGGGTGCACCACCATCTTCCGGGGCTGATCACCCTCAGCGCCTACCGCAGCCTGACGCTGCTGCGCGATCCGGCCACCGTGCGCTTCGGCTGGGCCAACAAGCACATTATCAAGAACCTGACCCGCGACGAGGTGCTGGCGATGCTGGAGAAGAGCCTCAAGTCGCCCAGGGCGGTGCCGCCGTTCAGCCGCGAACAGTGGCAGGCAAAGCTTGAGCGGGAGTATCAGGATATTGCTGCCTTGCCGCAGCAGGCGAAGCTAAAAATTAAGCGGCCGGTGAAGGTCCAGCCGATCGCGCGGGTGTGGTACGCGGGCAACCAGAAGCAGGTGCAGTACGCCTGCCCCGGCCCGCTTATCGCGCTCATGACCGGTAGCAAGGGGGTTAGCGTACCGGATATCGGAGAACTGCTGAACTACGATGCCGATAACGTCCGGCACCGCTATAAACCCGAGGCGCAGCCGCTGCGGGAGATGATCCCCCGGCTGCATTTATATCTCGCCAGCGAGTGATCGCGGATCTCGCCGGCGAGTAAGCAACTGGCCCGCTAGCGATTCACTTTCATGCTGCCGACCATATCTTCCGGCCGCACCCAGGCGTCGAACTCGGCTTCAGTCAGGTAGCCGAGCTTGAGGGCAGAGGCCTTGAGGGTCAGCCCCTCCTTGTGCGCCTGCTTGGCGATTTGCGCCGCCTTGTCGTAGCCGATGTGGGTATTGAGCGCGGTCACCAGCATCAGGGACTCGTTGAGCAGCCGATCGATGCGCTCCCGGTTCGGCTCTATGCCCACCGCGCAGTGCTCGTTAAAGCTCTCCATGCCGTCCGCCAGCAGGCGCACCGACTGCAGGAAGTTGTGGATCACCATCGGGCGGAAGACGTTCAGCTCGAAGTTGCCCGACGCGCCGCCCATGTTAATCGCCACGTCGTTGCCCAGTACCTGGCAGCAGAGCATAGTCATCGCCTCGCACTGGGTCGGGTTCACCTTGCCCGGCATGATCGAACTGCCCGGCTCGTTTTCCGGAATGCTGATTTCGCCGATGCCGCAGCGCGGCCCGGAGGCCAGCCAGCGCACGTCGTTGGCGATCTTCATCAGCGATGCCGCCAGCCCCTTCAGCGCCCCGTGGGCGTGGACCAGCGCATCGCAGGTCGCCAGCGCTTCGAACTTGTTCGGCGCGGTGACAAACGGCTGCCTGGTGATGGCCGCCAGCTCATCGGCCACGCGCTTAGCGTACTCAGGATGCGTGTTGAGGCCGGTGCCCACCGCCGTGCCGCCCAGGGCCAGCTCGCTCAGGTGCGGCAGCGCGTGCTCGATGTGCTTGAGGTTGTGCTCCAGCATCGCCACCCAGCCGGAGATCTCCTGACCGAGCGTCAGGGGTGTGGCGTCCTGCAGGTGGGTGCGGCCGATTTTGACGATATCGGCAAAGGCGCGGGACTTGTCGCTGAGGGTCTTTTTCAGCACGTTGAGCTGGGGCAGCAGCTGTTCGCGCACGGCAATCACCGCCGCGACGTGCATCGCCGTGGGGAAAACGTCGTTGGAGCTCTGGCTCTTGTTAACGTCGTCGTTAGGGTGAACGAGGCGCTCCATTCCGCGCGCGCCGCCGAGTAGCTCGCTGGCGCGGTTGGCCAGCACTTCGTTCATGTTCATGTTGCTCTGGGTGCCGGAGCCGGTCTGCCAGATGGCCAGCGGAAACTCGTCCGGATGCTTGCCCGCCAGCACTTCGTCGGCCGCGGCCACGATGGCGCCGGCTTTGTCCGCCGACAGCAGTTTCAGGTCCTGGTTCACCTTCGCCGCCGCCCGCTTGGTCAGCGCCAGGGCGGCAATCAGCGCCGTCGGCATTTTCTCCGTCGAGATGCGAAAATGCTCCAGCGACCGCTGGGTCTGGGCGCCCCAGAGCTTGTCTGCCGGGACGTCAATGGCGCCCATCGAATCGTTTTCACTGCGCATACTGGTCATTACTTTCTCCTTGAACATTGAAGTTAGCGACATTGCTCAGGTGCCGGCCAGGATTAAGAGCCTATTCCATTAGGCTAATTTACTTGCCATTTAAGCGCCGGGCAGTGCTCGAACAAAATCCGCCGGATTTTGAACGCCCTTCAGGGCGGCCCGAAGGGTGAGCGCAGCGAATAATCCTCACGTACCGCAGTACGCTCCGGTTTCTCCGCGCTGGCTGACGCTAAACTGGCTGCGACATAAATGCCTACTGGAATAGGCTCTAAGTATTGTTCTTTTTCACCATCTCATATGGCGCTTTGTGCGCTCTTCAAGGCCCGGCGCTGATACCGCCGGGCATTACTGCTTACTTCACGCAGGCCGAACACTGCCCGGCCTGAATCTGCTGGAAGAAGTCGTTGCCTTTGTCATCCACGAGGATAAACGCCGGGAAGTCTTCAACCTCGATTTTCCAGATAGCCTCCATGCCCAGCTCCGGGTACTCCACCAGCTCGAGCTGGCGAATGCTGCCCTGGGCCAGAACCGCCGCCGGGCCGCCGATGCTGCCCAGATAGAAGCCGCCGTGCTTATGGCAGGCGTCCGTCACTTGCTGGCTGCGGTTGCCCTTCGCCAGCATGATCATGCTGCCGCCTTCAGACTGCAGCTGATCGACGTAGGAGTCCATGCGCCCGGCGGTGGTCGGCCCCAGCGATCCCGACGCGTAGCCTTCCGGCGTTTTGGCCGGCCCGGCGTAGTAGATCGGGTGATCTTTAACGTACTGCGGCAGTCCCTCGCCGCTGTCCATCCGCTCTTTGAGTTTGGCGTGGGCAATGTCGCGGGCGACGATAATGGTGCCGTTGAGCGACAGGCGCGTGGAGACCGGGTACTCGGAGAGCTGAGCGAGGATCTCTTTCATCGGCCGGTTGAGGTCGATGCGCACCGCTTCGCCCTCGCCCGCATTGCGCAGCGCTTCCGGAATGTATTTGCCCGGATTGTGCTCCAGCTTCTCCAGCCAGATGCCGTCGCGGTTGATCTTGCCCTTGATGTTGCGGTCCGCCGAGCAGGAGACGCCCATGCCCACCGGGCAGGAGGCGCCGTGGCGCGGCAGGCGGATCACGCGCACGTCGTGGGCGAAGTACTTGCCGCCGAACTGCGCGCCGAGCCCGAGGTTGCGGGCCTCTTCCAGCAGTTCGCGTTCGAGGTTTACGTCGCGAAACGCCTGCCCGTGCTCGTTGCCCTCGGTGGGCAGGCCGTCGTAATACTTGGTGGAAGCCAGCTTAACGGTTTTCAGCGTCGCTTCCGCCGAGGTGCCGCCGATCACGAAGGCGATATGGTACGGCGGGCAGGCGGCGGTGCCCAGGGTGCGCATCTTCTCCACCAGGTAGTTTTTCAGCTTCGCCGGCGTAATCAGCGCCTTGGTTTCCTGGTACAGGTAGGTTTTGTTCGCCGAACCGCCGCCCTTGGCGATGCACAGAAACTTATACTCATCGCCGTCCACGCTGTAGAGATCGATCTGCGCCGGCAGGTTGGTGCCGGTATTGACCTCTTTGTACATGTCCAGCGGCGCGTTCTGCGAGTAGCGCAGGTTATCTTCAGCGTAGGTTTCATACACCCCGCGCGCCAGCGCGGCTTCGTCGCCGCCGCCGGTCCAGACGTTCTGGCCTTTTTTACCCATGATGATCGCGGTGCCGGTGTCCTGGCAGGTCGGCAGAATGCCCTTCGCGGCGATATCGGAGTTGCGCAGGAACTGCAGCGCCACGTACTTGTCGTTTTCGCTGGCCTCGGGGTCGTTGAGAATATCCGCTACCTGCTGCTGGTGCGCCGGGCGCAGCATAAAGGAGGCATCGTGGAAGGCGTGCTTCGCCAGCAGGGTCAGGGCCTGGGGATCGACTTTGAGGATCTGCTGGCCGTCGAATTCGGCGACGGAGACGTGTTCTTTACTGAGGAGGTAGTACTCGGTGTCATCCTTTTTCAGCGGAAAAGGATCCTGATAGACAAAGGGTTTGTTCGACATTGTTCTCTCACTTACAGCGTTGACTAATTGTATTCACGGCCACTTTCACTGTGACCTGTTAAAAGCGAGTCGACTTATCCTACACAATTTTTTAACAAAAACTGAGACTGGGACGACTTTTTCCTTGAGAAGGTTACTTCCCGGCGGATTCTTGGTTTAATAAGCGCAGATAAAATCTGGTGTATACAGGGTCTTATAATGAAAAAGCTCATCAACTCAGTACAAAACTACGCCTGGGGCAGCAAAACCGCCCTGACCGACCTCTACGGCATCGCCAATCCGGAGAATAAACCGATGGCCGAGCTGTGGATGGGCGCACATCCGAAAAGCAGCTCTAAGGTACTGGACGCCGACGGCCAGCCGCGCCCGCTGCGCGAGGTGATTGACGCCGATAAAGCCGCGCTGCTCGGCGACAAGGTTGCCGCCCGCTTCGGTGAATTGCCCTTCCTGTTCAAAGTGCTGTGCGCCGATAACCCGCTGTCGATTCAGGTGCACCCGAACAAGAAAGCGTCAGAAATCGGCTTTGCCAAAGAGAACGCCGCTGGCATTCCGCTGGACGCCGCCGAGCGCAACTACAAAGATCCGAACCACAAGCCGGAGCTGGTCTTCGCCCTGACGCCGTTCCTGGCGATGAACGCCTTCCGCGAGTTCAGCGACATTGCCGCGCTGATGCAGCCGGTGGCCGACGCCCATCCGGCGATTGGCCAGTTCCTGCAGACGCCGGATGCCGGTACGCTGAGCGCGCTGTTTGCCGGGCTGCTCAATATGCAGGGTGAAGAGAAAGCCCGCGCGCTGGCTATCCTCAACGCCGCGCTGGAAAGTCAGCGCGGCGAACCGTGGGACACCATTCGCTTTATCGCTACTTTCTACCCGGACGACAGCGGCCTGTTCTCGCCGCTGCTGCTTAACGTGGTGAAGCTTAACCCCGGCGAGGCGATGTTCCTGTTTGCCGAAACCCCGCACGCCTATCTGCAGGGCGTGGCGCTGGAGGTGATGGCCAACTCCGACAACGTGCTGCGCGCCGGCCTGACGCCGAAATATATCGATATTCCGGAGCTGGTCGCCAACGTGAAGTTTGTGCCAAAACCTGCGGCCGAACTGCTGACCCAACCGCAGCAGCACGGCAGCGAGCTGGACTTCCCGATCCCGGTGGACGACTTTGCTTTTGCCCTGCATGAGCTCACCGCCGACGCCCGTGAAGTGGCGCAGCAGAGCGCCGCTATCCTGTTCTGCGTCGACGGCGAAGCGACGATCCGCAAGGGCGAAGAGACGCTGACGCTCAATCCCGGCGAGTCCGCCTTCATCGCTGCCAATGAGTCGCCGGTTGCGCTGAGCGGTACCGGCCGCGTGGCGCGCGTCTTCAATAAGCTGTAAGCGCCGCTGGCGTTTTAAATCAGGCTTGTTAAGCTGTTACGCAGCCTGACACCCCACGGGCGGATGATTCCGCCCGTTTTTATTTAGGGATAATCGAGATGAAAAAGACGCTGGTAGCAGCAGGAATAATCGTAGCCCTCGGCGCCGTGTGGACCGGCGGGGCCTGGTACACCGGAAAGCAGATTGAAAAACGGCTGGCGGATATCATCGCCCAGGCCAATGCCGGGCTGGCGCAGGATGCCTCCGGGGCGGGTCTGCAGATCGCCTGGCAGAACTATCAGCGCGGCGTGTTCAGCAGCCACCTGCAGATAGTGGCAAAACCCGCGGACGGCGCAGAAAACAGCTGGCTCAAGCCGGGGCAGTCGGTGGTGCTGAATGAAACCGTCTATCACGGCCCCTTCCCGCTGAAGAAATTCAGCCTGATCCCCGCGATGGCGGTGGTCGACTCTACGCTTGAGAAGAGCGACTTGAGCAAGCAGCTTTTCGCCCTGGCTAAGGACAAATCGCCGTTTGAGATAACCACCCGCATCGGCTACTCCGGCGCCACCAGCTCAGATATTCTGCTCAACCCGCTGAGCTATGAGAGCGGCGACGATAAGATTGCCTTCAGCGGCGGTGAATTTACGCTGGATGCCGATAAAGACGGCAACGCCCTGTCGCTCTCCGGCGGCGCCAAAGACGGTCTGCTCAACGTGGTCAACGAATACGGACAGAAGGTCCAGTTCACCTTTAATAACCTGAAGGCGGACGGCGAAAGCACGCTGACCAGCTTCGACGAGCGCATCGGCAGCCAGAAGCTGACGCTGGATAAGCTGGCGGTGGCGATTGAGGGCAAAGAGTTGGCGGTGCTCGACAATATGGCCCTCGACGGTAAAGCCGATTTGTCGAAAGACGGCAAAACCATCAATAGCAGTCTCGACTACACCCTGGAGAGTCTTAAGCTGCAGGGCACCGACATGGGCAGCGGCAAGCTGGCGCTGAAGGTGAATAACATCGACGGCGAAGGCTGGCATAAATTCAGCCAGCAGTACAACGGCCAGGTGCAGGCCCTGCTCAACCAGCCGGAAATTATGCAGAACCCCGAGCTGTACCAGCAGGCGGTCACCGATGCGTTCTTCAACGCCCTGCCGCTGGTGATGAAGGGCGAGCCGGTCATCACTATCGCACCGCTGAGCTGGAAAAATGCGAAAGGGGAATCAACCTTCAACCTGAACTTGGCCCTGAAAGACCCAACCCAGGCGGCGCCGGCGCAGACCATCGCCGGAGAAGTGGACAGCAGCGTGAAGTCGCTGGACAGCAAGCTGACCATTCCGATTGAGATGGCCACCGAGCTGATGACCCAGGTCGCACGCATCGAAGGCTATCAGCAGGCCGACGCGGCCAAGCTCGCCGACCAGCAGGTGAAGGGTCTGGCGGCGATGGGACAGATGTTCCGCATTACTACCGTGCAGGACAACAGCATCCAGACCAGCCTGCAGTACGCCAGCGGTCAGGTGACGCTCAACGGTCAGAAGATGCCGCTGGAGCAGTTTGTCGGCATGTTTGGCGTACCGGATCTGCTAACTCCGGCGCCGGTCCAGCCGCAGGCCGCGCCGGTGGTGCCGCAGCCTGCGCCAACGGTGCCGCCAATGGCGCCGGTTCAGCCGTAATAATATTTCCCGGCAGCGGCGCTGCCGGGAGCGATCCCTCCCTTATTCCGGATAAATACGGGTAAAAAAGCACGCTTTTTACCCGGATATTTTATTGCGCCTCTGTCCGCAGCCTT
>NZ_BCZS01000017.1 GCF_001598855.1 Pluralibacter gergoviae ATCC 33028 = NBRC 105706
GGCCAACGCAGTATTAGCGCAAAAGACACAGGACAGAGCACAGGAATTTGCCTGGCGGCAACAGCGCGGTGGTCCCACCTGACCCCATGCCGAACTCAGAAGTGAAACGCCGTAGCGCCGATGGTAGTGTGGGGTCTCCCCATGTGAGAGTAGGGAACTGCCAGGCATCAAATAAACGTGAAAGCCTCATGCGAAAGCATGAGGCTTTTTCGCATTCCCGCTATTCCTTGCATGACTCCTCACTTCATTACCCGTTTCCAGTGGGTAAAATCTGTGTTATATCTCACAAATATAAGGTTAACAATTGTGTAACATGATATTTACCTGTTGTCTGTCTGCGCCTGACGATCCCTGTGCGTTCAGACAGTTCATGTCTTAAGCTGGAGCTATTATTACAATGACAGAAAATACGCTGACTTCCCGGGATTCTCTGACGGGAAGCGATACGCGTCGTCGCGTATGGGCTATCGTGGGGGCATCGTCCGGGAACCTGGTGGAATGGTTTGATTTTTACGTCTACTCTTTCTGCTCTCTCTACTTCGCCCATATCTTTTTCCCCTCTGGAAATACCACCACCCAGCTTCTGCAAACCGCGGGCGTATTTGCCGCCGGCTTTTTAATGCGCCCTATAGGCGGCTGGATCTTCGGACGCATTGCCGATCGCCACGGGCGCAAAAAATCAATGCTGATTTCGGTGTGCATGATGTGCTTTGGCTCGCTGATGATCGCCTGCCTGCCCGGCTACGCGACGATCGGGACCTGGGCGCCGGCTCTGCTGCTGCTGGCGCGCCTGTTTCAGGGGCTTTCCGTCGGCGGGGAATATGGCACCAGCGCTACCTATATGAGTGAGGTGGCGGTTGAAGGACGCAAAGGCTTCTTCGCCTCGTTTCAGTACGTCACGCTGATCGGCGGCCAGCTGATGGCTGTCCTGGTGGTGGTTATCCTTCAGCAGGTAATGAGCAGCGAGGCTCTGCACGCCTGGGGCTGGCGTATCCCGTTTGCGCTGGGCGCGGCGCTGGCGCTGGTAGCCCTCTGGCTGCGCCGCCAGCTGGATGAGACGTCGCAGAAAGAGACCCGCACGCTGAAGGAAGCCGGATCGCTTAAAGGCCTGTGGCGCAATAAAAAAGCCTTCATCATGGTGCTTGGCTTCACCGCCGGCGGCTCTCTGGTGTTTTATACCTTCACCACCTATATGCAGAAGTATCTGGTCAATACCAGCGGCATGAGCGCCGGCACCGCCAGCGTTATCATGACCGCCGCGCTGTTTGTCTATATGCTGGTACAGCCGCTGTTCGGCGCGCTTTCCGATAAGATTGGCCGCCGGAACTCCATGCTCTGCTTTAGCGGGCTGGGCACGCTGTGTACCGTGCCGATCCTGACGGCGCTGCAGTACGTGCACTCGCCGTATGCGGCTTTTGCGCTGATCATGTGTGCGCTGCTGATCGCCAGCTTCTACACCTCGATCAGCGGGATCCTCAAGGCGGAAATGTTTCCCGCGCAGGTGCGCGCGTTGGGCGTTGGCCTTTCCTACGCGGTAGCCAATGCGCTGTTCGGCGGTTCAGCGGAGTACGTGGCGCTGTCGTTTAAGTCGGCGGGATTTGAAAGTGCGTTCTTCTGGTATGTCACCGGGCTCTGCGCCCTGGCATTCGTGGTGTCGCTAATGCTGCACGGAAAAGGGAAGGGGCTACGCCTGTAGCTACTGCTGGGCCAGCTGCCACAGGCTATAGCCTGCGGCAGCGCCCGCGACATCCCAGGTAAAATCCTTCCAGCTCCAGCCGGTCCCGGCGGGGCGGCTGTCCCAGAGTTCTTTCCCGGCGCCGAGACTGACGGAAAACAGCAGTCCGTAAGCGGCGCTGCGGTCGCGGCTGATGCCCTGATGCTGTGCGTATTCATTCCCGGCCGCAGAAAGCATCGCCGAGGCGATAAAGTGCTGGGCCTTGTCCTGCCCGCTCCAGCTGTCGTTCGCCATGTGGCTGCAGCCGGCGAGCAGGAACGGGATAATCATTACTGCACAGCGCATATCGCTCCTCAATAAAGCGCGGCCCGAGCGCTAAAGAATGCGGCTAATCAGCCTGTCGATGCGGATCCGGCGCAGGCGGCGAATAAGCTTACGTACTTTGACCGGATAATCGGCAATGCTCTGCAGTTCGCGATAGTGTTTCACCACCGTCGTGTGCCTGCGGATAAGATCCAGCTCTTTGTCGCGCTTTGCGGCCAGCTGATGCAGCGGATCGTGGATCAGCACCGCATTTTCCAGATCCAGCCGCCAGGCGCGCGGATTAAGATTATTGCCGGTAAGCAGCATCCACTCGTCGTCGACCCACATGCCTTTCAGGTGGTAGCTATTATCGTCGTCTTTCCACAGGCGGACGATAAGCTGATCGTTGTTCACGTAGTACTGCAGGCGGCTCAGAAAGCGGCGCAGGTTAATTTCATAAAGATACGGCAGCGCGCCGATAATCTTAAATGGCTGATCTTCCGGGATATAGAAGTCGTTTGCCGTCTTATCGCCGACGATAATCTCAACCTGCTTGCCCTGGCGCAGCAGGTGAATGATGTTGCGCACCAGCACGGCGGGGAGATTGAAGTAGGGCGTACAGATAGTCAGCTTCTGCTCGGCGCAGGGCATAAGATGAAAAATCGTCTTATTAAGCTGGCTGGACTTGCCGAGGCCGACCAGCGGGGTGACCGCCAGGCAGTCGTTATCCGCATCGCCGTGAAAATGATAGCCGGTATCCCGCAGCTCCTGACGATAGAGGCGAATATCGTTTTTAATTTCCGGGCTTTTCGGCCGCTCGCAGTTATCGAGGCGGTTAACGCCGCGCCCCTGTACCAGGTTCTTGTCCACCCAGCTGAACATAATATCCGCCATCTGCGCATTGCGGATCCACTGATAGCGGTCGTAGCGGTATTTGTCGTGGCGGTGAAGATAGACGTCATTGAGGCTGGCGCCGCTGTAGAGCACCGCATCGTCAATGATAAAGCCTTTGTAGTGCAGGACGCCCAGCGCTTCGCGGGTGTTGATAGGCACGCCGTAAACCGGCACGTCGACGCCGGGGTTTTCAGCGGCCATCCGGCAGTACCAGTCGGCGTTAGTGTTGGAGGCGGCTGCGCCAATGCGGCCGCGCTGGGCGCGGTGCCAGTCCACCAGGATGCGAACGTCTAGCGCAGGACGCTGGCGCTTGGCGTCATAAATAGCCTGCAGCACATCTTTGCCGCCATCATCCTGCTCGAGGTAGAGGGCAATAATGCAGATGCGCCGGGTTGCGCCGGCGATTTTCGCCAGCAGCGTTTCCCGAAAATCGGCGGGAGCATAAAAGAACTCGACATCATCAACTGACTGGGAAAGCTTAGGTAGTTGAGCAAGGTGTTGTTGATGCTTGTTACGCTTGAATTTTGACAACATCACAGTGCGATCTTCTTCTGATTAATCAAATGTCCCCTGGTCGATACAGACGACAGAAGCGGGCAATAATACCATTACTCCCGGCTAATGTGGTCACATTTCCGGTAAGTTGCGGCCTCATAATCTGAGCGTCAGGCCGACGATGCCGTCCTCAAGCTGGATATCAACCTCAAAGCCGAGCTTGCGCGCCAGCGCTATCATGCCGCGATTATTGGGCATTGTAATGCCGTTCAGCTGCTGCAGACCGTGCTCGCGCGTATAATTGATGAGCTTTTCCAGCAGCCTGCCGCCGAGGCCCAGCCCCTTCAGATCCGAGCGCACCAGCACGGCAAACTCGGCGTCGATATTATCCGGATCGGAAATGGCGCGGGTGACGCCGAGGATCTCCGTCCCCTTTTCTGAGGCGTAGACGGCGACAAAAGCCATCTCCCGATCGTAGTCGATCTGGGTCATGTTTGCTAAATCATCGTGGGTGAATTCATTGATTTCACTGAAATAGCGGTAGTAGAGATCTTCTTTCGTCACCCGGGCGATAAACTGCTGCAGCAGCGGCTCGTCCTCCGGCAGGATCGGGCGGAAAAGGCAGCGCTCGCCGTTTTTCATGGTTACCCACTCCTCAAACTGCCGCGGGTAGGGGCGGATCGCAAGGCGGTTTTCGCTGCTGCCGGTAAAAGGGGCTATCTCCAGCGTTACGTCGAGGGCGATAAATTCACTGCCGGAAGCCAGCAGAGGATGAATATCCAGCCGGCGGATCTCCGGACAGTCGACGATAAGGTTAGAGACCCGCACCAGCAGCTGGCTGAGTCCGGCAACGTCCAGCGGCCTGAGCGCGCTGCGTCCGCGGATCTTTTTACGCTTAATCGCCTGAATCACCAGATAGCGGGCCAGGTTCATGTTCAGCGGCGGCAGGGCCACCGCCGCCTGGTTTTCCGCCCGCCACTCCACGCCGCCTTCGCCCAGCATGATCAGCGGACCAAACAGCGGATCGTGTTCCACCACGACCCGCAGCTCCTGCGCGCCGGCGCGGTTCGCCATGCTCTGCACCAGCAGGCCGTGGATCCTGGCCTGCGGCCAGGTCAGCTTCACGCGGTCAATAATGGCGTTCGCCGCCTGCTCAACCTCGGCGGGCGTGCGCAGATAGAGCATCACGCCCTGCACCTCGGATTTGTGAGGAATGTCCGGGGAGCGGAGCTTCAGCGCCACCGGATAGCCAATCTGCTCGGCGATGTGCACCGCTTCGGCGCTGTCGGCGGCAATCCAGGTGGGCAGCGTCTGCAGTCCATAGGCTTTGAGAATGGGCTGAACTTCGTGGGTGTCCAGGGCGCTGGCGCCCTCGGCAATCGCCTGCTGCATCAGCGCGTGCGCCTCGGCGGCGTTGGCGGCGAGGTTGTCAGGCAGCACTGGGGTCTCCCGCAGCTGCTTCTGGTTACGGCGGTACTCCACCATATGCATAAAGGCTGTGATGGTACCTTCCGGCGTGCGGTAGGTCGGGATCCCGGCGTCGCTGAACAGGCGCCGGGCCTCCTGCGAAGAGTGCTCCCCGCACCAGTTGGTCAGTACGGTCACGTACTTGCCGCGCGGATGGTCGCGCAGGGTCTGGATCAGCGCCTGCGCGCTTTCGGTCCCCGGCGCGGCGGCGCTGGGAGCGTGGATCACCAGCAGCGCATCAAAGTCGTGGCTGTCGAGCAGGATACGCAGCGCCTGCTGGTAGTCTCCGGCGCTGGCGTCATCGCGCAGGTCGAGCGGATTCGCCGCCTCTACGCTTGACGGCAGCGCCTCAGCCAGCGCCGCAAGCGTTGCCTCAGCGGGTGCGGCAAGCTTGCCGTTGCGCCGCCAAAGCTCATCCAGCGCCATGGCCGCCGGGGCGGCGCCGTTACTGACAATCATCAACTTTTCGCCGCGCAGCGGGCGCATGTGGCTCAGCGTCTCTACGGCGGAAAACAGCTCGTGGGTATCCTGTACCCGCAGCAGCCCCGCGCGCTGGATGGCGGCATCCCAGGCCGGATCGAGGCCGGCATTGACGTGCAGCAGACGCTGGGCCTCCGGGCTGCGGCCGCTTTTGATAACCAGGATCGGCTTATTGCGCGACGCGCTGCGGGCCGCAGACACGAAGCGGCGGGCGTCGCTGAGGTGCTCAAGATAGAGCAGAATAGCGCTGGTCTTACTGTCGCGGGCGAGGAAATCAAGCAGATCGTCGACGTCGATATCCAGGCTATCGCCAAGCGCGATGAAGTACGAAAAGCCCATTTCGCGCTGCTGGGCCCAGTCGAGGATGGTGTTTGACACGGCGGCAGACTGCGAGATAAACGCCAGCTTGCCCGGGCGGATCGGCACCGGCGAGAAGCTGGCGTTAAGCCCCTGCCAGGGCGCCAGCAGGCCGAGACTGTTCGGGCCGAGCAGCCGCATCTGGTAGCGCGCGGCGCAGGCCTTCAGCGCGCCGGCCTGATCCGGCGGCGAGGAGAGAATAATGCAGGTTTTGCATCCCTTCTCGCCGAGCGCCTCCAGCAGAGTCAGGTTGCGTTTAGCGTGGGTGCAGATCACCGCCAGTTCAGGGGCAAAGGGCAGGCTGGCGACATCCGGCCATGCCAGCACGCCGAGCACGGCTTTCCAGCCGGGCGTTACCGGCAGAACCGGCCCGCTAAAGCCGCCCGCCAGCAGGTTGCGCATCATCAAATAACCCGCGCGCTGGGGCTTCATCGATGCCCCGATCACGGCGATTGATTTTGGTCTCAGTAACGCTTCCAGTCCACGTTGGCTCATCGCAGTCTCCTTGAGTGCCTGCGGATGATTTTAAACGCTTTCCGCCGCCTGCGCTGTGATGCTTCCCTTATGCTGGGTTTTTCCGGCCAGATAGCGGCTGCGAAAGCGGTGAAAGTGCTCGCCCAGCGCGCTGGCCGCTTCGGCGTCGCCCGCTAAATCGAGGAGGGCGACGGCGACTTCCGCCGTGCAGTACTGCCCGTCGGCGTGCGCTTCCCGCAGGCCGTAGGCGGAGACCCGCGACAGATCGACCGAAATCACCGGCAGCGCATCCAGGTAAGGGCTTTTGCGGAACATTTTCCGCGCCTCTGTCCAGGTGCCGTCGAGCATAATAAACAGCGGCGGTTTGCCCGCCGGCGGCGCGCAGAGCACGCTGCGGGTCGCCCCGGCGTAGGAGGCGGGAAAAACCACCATCGGCTGATAGTCGGGGCTGGCGACCAGATCGAGCAGCGCCTGCGGCGGCTCGGTGCGCGACCACTGGAAGGCTTCGGTGTCCGGCAGAATATCGGCGATCAGACGCCCGGTGTTGCTGGGCTTCATCGGTTCGGTATCAAACATCACCAGGCAGAAGCGGCTATGGGCGGCGGCGGGTGAGAGCGTTGCGCAGAGGCACTGCTTAAGCGGCAGCAGGCAGCGCTGGCAGCGGCGAATGCGGTTGCCGCGGGCAAGAAAAGGGCGGGTGGCGCGGGCGAGGCGCTCGGCGCGCAGGCGCAGGACGGCGTTATCAGTCATGGAGGCTACGAAGCAAAAACGCCATTGTCGCAGAGGCTGAGAGGGCGCACAAGCGGCGCCCTCGCGCTTATCAGGCCTGAGTCGCCTCGTTCAGCCAGCTTTCAAACGGCGCTTTGGGGACAGCGCCGTTGAGCATATCGACAACCTCGCCTTTGTGGAAAATCATAATGGTCGGAATGCTGCGGATGCGGAAGCGGGCGCTGAGTTCGCGCTCTGCCTCGGTGTTCACCTTCACGAAGCGCATCTGGCTGCTGCGCGCTTCCGCCACGTCCTCGAAGACCGGCGCAAAGCTGCGGCAGGGGCCGCACCACGGCGCCCAGAAATCGACCACTACCGGCAGGTCGTCTTTCAGCAATTTATCCAGCGTCGCGCCGGTGGCGTTGATAACGTCGCCATCAAACAGATCGTGGCCGCAGCGCCCGCACTTCGCTGCCTCGTTAATGCGATCGTCCGGGATGCGGTTCAGCGCCTGACAGCTGGCACAAACGGTATTCATAGCTAACCTCTGGGTTATCGGTGTGCAATCTGGCCCGGGCGGCCAGGATGTTTCAATAATGTTACATATTATCGTTGTGATTGTTTTAAACGACAAAGTGATTTATTCGATGAATGCGATAGTCGCTGACTTTGGTATGAAATCGTGGCGAAGCCGCACTACATCGGGTAATCTTCGCGCTTCGCGCAGCGCTGGTGGAGACAAAGAATGAGCGACGAACTAAAGAATAAAAGCGGCAAGGTCAAAGTGATGTATGTCCGCAGTGATGATGACTCGGACAAACGCACGCACAACCCGCGTACCGGTAAAGGCGGCGGCCGCAGCGGCACGTCCCGCACCGAAGGAGGACGTCGTCCCGCCCGTGACGGAAAGCCCAGCGAGCGTGGCCCGCGCGACGCGAAGCCGCGCGAGAATTCGCCGTGGCGCACCATTTCCCGGGCGCCGGGCGAAGAGGCGATTGAAAAACCGGATCACGGCGGCATCAGCGGTAAGAGCTTTGTCGATCCGGAAGTGATCCGCCGCCAGCGTGCGGAAGAGACCCGCGTCTACGGCGAAAACGCCTGCCAGGCGCTGTTTCAGAGCCGCCCAGACTGCATCGTCCGCGCCTGGTTTATCCAGAGCGTGACGCCGCGCTTTAAAGAGGCGCTGCGCTGGATGGCGGCGAACCGCAAAGCCTACCACGTCGTGGATGACGCCGAGCTGACCAAAGCGTCCGGCACCGAGCACCACGGCGGCGTCTGTTTCCTGATTAAAAAACGTAATGGCACCAGCGTCCAGCAGTGGGTCAGCGAGGCGGCAGAAGAAGACTGTGTGCTGGCGCTGGAAGATGTCGGCAACCCGCACAACCTCGGCGCCATTATGCGCAGCTGCGCGCACTTCGGCGTTAAGGGCGTAATCGTTCAGGATGCCGCGGTCATGGAGTCCGGCGCCGCAATTCGCACCGCCGAGGGCGGCGCAGAACACGTGCAGCCGATTACCGGCGATAGCGTGCTCGACGCGCTGGCGCAGTTCCGTAAAGCGGGCTATGCCATCGTCACCACCTCCAGCCACGAAGGCACGCCGCTGTTTAAGGCGGAGCTGCCGAAGAAGATGGTGCTGGTGCTGGGCCAGGAGCGAGACGGCCTGTCAGACGCGGCGCTGGACAGCGCGGACCTGCGCGTTGCCATTAGCGGTACGGGTAACGTTGAAAGCCTCAACGTCTCCGTGGCGACCGGCGTCCTGCTCGCCGAGTGGTGGCGGCAGAACAAAGCCTGATCCGCAGATGAAGATGCCGGCCTCGCGCCGGCATTTTTTTTACTCGCTTTCCGCCGGCAGCACCGGCATCCAGTCAATCGGCGCCTCGCCGCGCGCCGCCAGCCATTCGTTGGCCTGCACGAAGTGGTTACTGCCGAAGAAGCCGCGGTGCGCCGACAGCGGCGACGGATGCGGCGCTTTCAGAATATGGTGGCGGTTGCGGTCAATGATTGCGCCTTTCTTCTGCGCGTGGGCGCCCCACAGCAGAAAGACCACGCCCTCGCGGTGTTCGTTAATCAGGGCAATGACTTTGTCGGTAAAGGTCTCCCAGCCGAGGCTGGCGTGCGAGTGCGCCTGGCCCGCGCGCACCGTCAGCACGGTATTGAGCAGCAGTACGCCCTGCCGCGCCCAGCTCTCCAGATAGCCGTGCGCCGGGCGGGTAAAGCCCGGTATCGTAGCCTCAAGTTCCTTGTACATATTCAGCAGCGAAGGCGGGACGGCTATCCCCGGGCGCACGGAGAATGAGAGTCCGTGCGCCTGACCCGGACCGTGATAGGGATCCTGGCCCAGGATAACCACTTTAACGTCGCCCAGCTCGGTAAAGCGAAAGGCGTTGAAAACGTCCTTCTGCGGCGGATAAATGGTGATCCCGGACTGACGCTCGCCAGCGACGGCCCGCAGTGTATTGAGGAAATAGGGCTGTTCTTTCTCTGTCGCCAGCACATCGTGCCAGGTTAACGGCGTCGTCATCGGTCTCTCCTGCGAAAAATTATCCCGGTAGCTTAACGGCTTCTTCAGCCATAATAAAATATTGCCGCAATAAGGCGGCTACCGCGTTCAAAAAAAGTTTATTATTTACAACGATATTTTCGAAAATCGGATGGTGAAAATTGATCTAAAACAACAATTGCTATGCATGGCCACGTTGCATGTGTGGTTTTTATTGATTTTGGTCAATGTTCCCGGCGTGTCTGACTGATATATATACACTCAAGCAACAATGGTTTTACCAATTGGCCAGCGCCTGGCCAGTGAAAATGAATAAGCCTTGGGAGGCATCAAATGATTACAGGTATCCAGATCACCAAAGCCGCGAACGACGATCTGCTCAACTCTTTCTGGCTGCTGGACAGCGAAAAGGGCGAAGCCCGCTGCCTGGTTGCGAAAGGCGGTTTTACTGAAGATCAGGTTGTGGCAGTGAACACGCTGGGTAAAATCGAATACCGTGAAATCCCGGTTGACGTACAGCCTGAAGTGCGCGTTGAAGGCGGCCAGCACCTGAACGTTAACGTTCTGCGTCGCGAAACGCTGGAAGACGCGGTTAAGCACCCGGAAAAATACCCGCAGCTGACTATCCGCGTATCCGGCTATGCGGTGCGCTTTAACTCTCTGACCCCGGAACAGCAGCGCGACGTTATCGCCCGTACTTTCACCGAAAGTCTGTAATTTCTCAGGGGTGGGAAATGAAAAACGCCGGATATTCCGGCGTTTTTTTTACTCTTCAGAAGGCTTCTGCTCAGCGGCAGCGGCGCTCGGCTTGCGGCGTTTGCCGATATTTTTCTTATCGCGATGGCGCTGCTTAACCCGCGGCTTGTCCTTGTCCTGCTCTTTTTTCTTCTCTTCACGCTTCGCCAGCGCTTTCTTCGACGGTTTACCCTTGAGCTTTTCGCTCGGCACGCGCGTTTTCGGGCGCAGTTCGTCGATGACGCGGGGTTTCAGCTGTTCTTCGATGTAGCGGCCGACTTTGCCCAGCAGCAGGTGGTCGTGGGCCTCGACCAGCGAAATCGCGGTACCCTTGCGGCCGGCGCGGCCGGTGCGGCCGATGCGGTGCAGGTAGGTATCGCCGCTGCGCGGCATGTCGAAGTTGAAGACGTGGCTGACGTCGGGAATGTCGATGCCGCGGGCGGCAACGTCGGTGGCAATCAGCACGTTAACCCGGCCGTCGGTCAGGCGCTTAATGGCTTCGGTGCGCTTGATCTGCACCATCTCGCCTTCGAGATAGCAGTTGCTGATGCCGAGATCGCGCAGCCAGCCCGCCAGCTCATGCACGCGCTCGCGCTTGCGCACGAAGACGATGGAGCGGGTAACATCATCCTGCTTCAGCAGGTGGGCGAGCAGGGCGGTCTTATGCTCAAGATCGTCCGCGCGGTAGTACCACTGGTGGATCTTCTTGCGCTCGCGGGTCGACGGCGTGGCGGAGACCTCAACCGGATCTTCGAGCAGGCGCTCGGCAAAATCCTTAATCGCCTCGCCTTCCAGCGTGGCGGAGAACAGCAGGGTCTGCTTGCGCCAGCGGGTTTCCCCGGCGATGGTCTCGATATCCTGGGCAAAGCCCATGTCCAGCATGCGATCCGCTTCATCGAGGATCAGCGTTTCTACCGCGCGGCAGTCAAAGTTCTCTTCTTTAATGTACTGCAGCAGGCGGCCGGTGGTGGCGACCACGATATCCTGGTTTTCGCTAAACACCTCGGCGTGGTTCATATAGGCCACGCCGCCGGTGATGGTGGCGATATCGAGATGGGTATGTTTCGCCAGCTCCCGGGCGTGCTCTGCGACCTGCATCGCCAGCTCGCGGGTGGGCGTCAGGATCAGAATGCGCGGCGGCCCCGATTTTTTGCGCGGGAAGTCGAGCAGATGCTGCAACGCCGGCAGCAGATACGCGGCCGTTTTACCGGTGCCTGTCGGCGCTGAACCGAGGACATCACGGCCTTCCAGCGCAGGCGGAATGGCGGCAGCCTGAATGGCGGTTGGGCGTGTGAAGCCTTTCTCCTGGAGCGAGTCCAGCAGGCTATCGTCGAGTTCAAGTTCGGAAAAAGTCGTTACAGTCATTGTCTACCTCAGTGTGGGGCGCTGATTATAGACGTTATGGCCGCAATCTTCATCTGTTTGTATGGCTAACTGTTCTCGGGTATTGTGCATAGCCCGGCACCTCGGGGATATTTCAGCAAAGGTTGTAGAGAATGAGCCAGTCAAAGCCCGCCCTGCGCCGCAACGGGTTTACCTTCAAGCAGTTTTTTGTCGCCCACGACCGCTGCGCGATGAAAGTCGGCACCGACGGTATCCTGCTTGGGGCGTGGGCGCCGGTCGCCAACGTAAAGCGTATTCTGGATATCGGCACCGGCAGCGGTCTGCTGGCGCTGATGCTGGCCCAGCGCACGCCGGACGCCGTTACTCTGGACGCGGTTGAGCTTGACCCCGACGCGGCGGCGCAGGCCCGCGAGAACGTCAGCGAGTCGCCCTGGGCCGCGCGCATTCAGGTGCACGCCGCCGACATCCTGACCTGGCTCCCGACGCAAAACGGCCGCTACGATCTTATCGTTTGTAATCCGCCCTACTTTGAGCAGGGCGTGGCCTGCGCCACGCCGGCGCGCGAACAGGCCCGCTATACCACCACGCTTGACCACGCGGCGCTGCTGGGCTGTGCCGCTAACGCGGTCAGCGAAGAGGGCTTTTTCTGCGTCGTTCTGCCGGAAAGCGTCGGCAGCGCCTTCACCGCTCAGGCGCTGGAAATGGGCTGGAACCTGCGGCTGCGCACCGACGTGGCGGAAACTGAACAGCGTCTGCCGCACCGGGTGCTGCTGGCCTTTTCGCCGCAGGCGGGGGAGTGCTTTAGCGACCGGCTGACGATCCGCGGGCCGGAGCAGCACTACGCCGAGGACTACACGGCGCTGACCCAGGCCTTTTACCTGTTTATGTGAGCCAGCGGCGACAGCACCGACGGTCCGCTGTTCGCCAGCGGCTCCGGATAGTCGAGGGTGTAGTGCAGGCCGCGGCTCTCTTTGCGCATCATCGCGCAGCGCACAATGAGTTCGGCCACCTGCACGAGGTTGCGTAACTCCAGCAGATTATTAGAGACCCGGAAGCGGGCATAGTATTCGTCCAGCTCCTGCTGCAGCATCTGGATACGCCGCAGGGCGCGCTCCAGGCGCTTGCTGGTGCGCACGATCCCCACGTAGTCCCACATGAACAGCCGCAGCTCGTGCCAGTTATGCTGAATGACCACCCGCTCATCGGCGTCCTCAACCCGGCTCTCGTCCCAGGCGGGCAGGGCCGTAGCCTGACGAATGAACGGCAGCCGCTTTCTGATATCTTCCGCCGCTGACCAGCCGTACACCAGACACTCCAGCAGCGAGTTAGACGCCATGCGGTTGGCGCCGTGCAGCCCGGTATAGCTCACCTCGCCGATAGCGTACAGACCGTCAACATCGGTACGGCCATCATCATCCACCATCACGCCGCCGCAGGTGTAGTGCGCGGCGGGCACGATGGGCACCGGCTCTTTCGTCAGGTCGATGCCGAGCCCCAGCAGCTTCTCGTAGATCATCGGGAAGTGCTGACGAATAAACGCTTCCGGCTTGTGGCTAATGTCCAGATACATGCAGTCGACGCCGAGGCGCTTCATTTCATGGTCGATGGCGCGGGCGACCACGTCGCGCGGCGCCAGCTCGGCGCGCTCGTCAACATCGGGCATAAAGCGCGAGCCGTCGGGGCGCCGGAGGTAAGCGCCTTCACCGCGCAGCGCTTCGGTCAGCAAAAAGTTGCGCGCCTGGGGATGAAACAGCGCCGTCGGATGAAACTGATTAAATTCGAGGTTGGCCACGCGGCAGCCGGCGCGCCAGGCCATGGCGATACCGTCGCCCGAGGAGATGTCCGGGTTGGTGGTGTACTGATAGACCTTAGACGCGCCGCCGGTTGCCAGTACCACCGAGGCCGCCGCGCAGGTTTCCACTCTCTCTTTATTGCGGTTCCAGACCCAGGCGCCGACCACCCTGCGGGTGCCCGGCAGGCCAATCTTATCCGAGACAATCAGGTCAACGGCATTGCAGCGTTCCAGAATGCGAATATTCGGGTGGCTGGTGGCTTTACCGACCAGGGTTGTTTCGACCTCTTTGCCGGTGGCATCGGCGGCGTGCAAAATGCGGCGATGGCTGTGGCCGCCCTCGCGGGTCAGGTGGTAGCTGGCCTCGCCGTTGGGCTGGATCTCTTTATCAAACAGCACGCCCTGATCGATAAGCCACTGCACGCAGTGGCGGGCATTGCTGGCAACGAAGGAGACCGCCCGGCGGTCACAGAGTCCGGCGCCGGCAATCAGGGTGTCATCGACGTGGGATTCAATGCTGTCCGTTTCATCAAACACGGCGGCAATACCGCCCTGCGCATAAAAGGTCGATCCTTCGCTCACCGGGCCTTTGCTGAGTACGATAACGGAACTGTGCTCG
Source organism: Pluralibacter gergoviae ATCC 33028 = NBRC 105706 (assembly GCF_001598855.1). Lineage (GTDB taxonomy): Bacteria > Pseudomonadota > Gammaproteobacteria > Enterobacterales > Enterobacteriaceae > Pluralibacter > Pluralibacter gergoviae. The sequence continues at coordinate 13,844 of NZ_BCZS01000017.1, forward strand.
GCCAGCCTCAGCGCCAGCGAAAGGCCGGCAGCGCCGCTGCCAATGATGAGTACGTCACAAGAGAAGTCAGGTTTCGTCTGCATGATGTGTTTAATTTACTAAACAAGGTCTGTGAAGATTAGCACCGGGAAGCGATTTTTTGCACATGTTTTTTAAATCTGGTTGCAGAGACTAAACACAGCGGCCGCGGTAAAATAAAACAAATGCGTGAGGTAGCAAATTGTTACCGTCAGATTTTATGATGAAAAAAAAGCTATGGTACGGTACTCTGCTGGCTGATTTCAGACGTTTATTTTCAGCACGGCACTGCATAAAGGACGGGGAGACTTATAATGAGTGATAACGACCAGTCTGCCGTAATGAACTAAAAGCAAAGGCGTAACTGAACTTTACAGCAATGGCGCGCTCTAACCAGGTGCTTGCTCAGAGTGCAGTGCTGGAATGGCGTTCTGATTACGCATGGGAATTGGGTTTGAGGAGACATTACCTCGGATGAGCGAGCAGTTAACGGATCAGGTCCTTGTCGAGCGGGTCCAGAAGGGAGACCAGAAGGCCTTTAATCTGCTGGTGGTACGCTACCAGCACAAAGTGGCGAGCCTGGTTTCCCGCTATGTTCCATCAGGCGACGTGCCTGATGTTGTGCAAGAGTCTTTTATTAAGGCCTATCGCGCGCTGGATTCTTTCCGGGGAGATAGCGCTTTCTATACCTGGCTGTATCGTATCGCGGTCAATACAGCAAAGAATTATCTGGTTGCTCAGGGAAGGCGCCCACCCTCCAGTGATGTTGATGCAAACGAAGCAGAAAATTACGAAAGTGGCGGTGCGCTGAAAGAAATTTCGAACCCTGAGAACTTAATGTTGTCAGAAGAACTGAGACAAATAGTGTTCCGTACTATTGAGTCACTCCCCGAGGATTTACGTATGGCAATTACGTTGCGGGAGCTGGATGGCCTGAGCTATGAAGAGATAGCCGCTATTATGGATTGCCCGGTCGGTACGGTTCGCTCGCGCATCTTTCGGGCGCGAGAAGCTATTGATAATAAAGTTCAACCGCTTATCAGGCGTTGACGATAGCGGAATACTGAAAAGGTATTTAGGCATGCAGAAAGAGAAACTTTCCGCCTTAATGGATGGTGAAATGCTGGACAGCGAGCTGCTCAACGAGCTGACTCGTTCGCCGGAATTACAGAAAACGTGGCAGAGCTATCACCTTATTCGCGACACCCTGCGCGGTGAAACCGCACAGTCGCTGAATTTTGATATCTCGGCAAACGTCATGGCCGCCATTGAGAATGAACCTGTACGTCAGGCGACGCCTCTTATCCCTGAAGCTCAGCCAGCCCCGCAGCAGTGGCAGAAGATGCCGTTCTGGCAGAGAATGCGCCCGTGGGCCAGTTCTCTGACGCAGATGGGCGTCGCTGCGTGCGTATCGCTTGCAGTCATCGTTGGCGTCCAGCAATATAACGGACACTCCGAGGCGAGTTCCCAGCCGGAGGCACCGGTGTTCAATACCATGCCAATGATGGGTAAAGCCAGCCCGGTGAGCCTCGGCGTGCCTGCGGATGCCAACGCTGGTGTCGGCCAGCAGGCGCAGGTACAGGAGCAGCGTCGGCGCATTAATGCAATGTTGCAGGACTACGAATTGCAGCGTCGCCTGCACTCTGAACAGCTCCAGTTTGAACAGTCTCAGACTCAGCAGGCTGCCGTGCAGTCGGTGCCGGGTTATCAAACGTTAGGAACGCAATCGCAGTAATGAAGCAACTCTGGTGTGCCATGTCACTTGTGGCTGGTTGCCTGTTCTTCTCCACCAACGCCTCGGCTGATACCTCGTCCGGGGCGTTGTTGCAGCAGATGAATCTGGCAAGTCAGTCTCTTAATTATGAGCTGTCATTTGTTAGCATCAACAAGCAGGGCGTTGAATCGCTGCGCTATCGTCACGCGCGGCTTAAAAATCAGGCGCTTGCACAGCTGCTGCAGCTGGACGGTCCGCGTCGCGAGGTGGTCCAGCGCGGCAACGAAATCAGCTACTTCGAGCCTGGCCTCGATCCCTTTACGCTAAACGGCGACTACATCGTCGACTCGCTGCCCTCGCTGGTCTATACCGATTTTAAGCGCCTGTCGCCCTATTATGATTTCATCTCCGTCGGGCGTACGCGTATCGCCGACAGGCTGTGCGAAGTGATCCGCGTCGTGGCCCGTGACGGGACGCGCTTTAGCTATATTGTCTGGATGGACACCCAGACGAAACTGCCGATGCGCGTCGATCTGCTGGACCGGGACGGCGAAACCCTCGAGCAGTTTCGGGTCGTCGCCTTCGAGGTGGGTGATGAAATCAGCAGCGGGATGGAGGGGCTGGCGAAGGCTAACCTGCCGCCGCTGCTCTCCGTGCCGGCCGGCGATAGCGTGAAGTTCAACTGGGCGCCAGAGTGGCTCCCGCAGGGATTTGTCGAAGTCGCCGGCAGTCGTCGCACGCTGCCTACCATCAATACGCCGGTCGAATCGCGACTCTACTCCGACGGCCTGTTCAGTTTTTCAATCAATATTAATCGCGCTTCGGCCAACAGCGGCGAGCAGCTGCTGCGTACCGGGCGTCGCACCGTCAGTACCATCGTTCGCGATAACGCCGAAATCACCATTGTTGGCGAGCTGCCGCCGCAGACGGCGAAGCGCATCGCCGACAGCATTCAGTTCAGGGCCGCACAATGATCAAAGAGTGGGCAACCGTAGTCTCCTGGCGCGACGGTCATGCGCTGGTCAGCTGCGATGTGAAATCTTCCTGCAGCAGCTGCGCCTCGCGGGCGGGCTGCGGCAGCCGGGTGCTCAACAAGCTTGGGCCGCAGACGGAGCACACCATCAGCGTGCCGAGCCGCGAACCGCTGAGCGTCGGGCAGAAGGTTGAATTGGGCATCAGCGAGGGCAGCCTGCTGACTTCTGCGCTGCTGGTTTACATGACGCCGCTGCTCGGACTGTTCGTGATGGCCGCCGTATTTCAGCTGCTGTTCAGCAGCGATCTCGCCGCTTTTGCCGGCGGTGTGCTGGGCGGTATCGGCGGCTTTCTCATTGCCCGCGGCCTCTCTCCGCGCCTGGCTACCCGCGATACCTGGCAGCCGGTTATCTTAAGCGTTGGCCTGCCGCCCGATCTCCTGCGCACAGAGACGCCCTCCCCGGATGCCAGCCGATAGGCTTTCACCTTTTATTACATCTGCCTCGCGATCTGCATTCCACTAACCGCTATGCTTGCCGGAAGAGCATTTCCTGGCGGCGGGGTTGTAGTGTAGAATGCGGCGTTTTCGAACGCTTAATCGTCAGGCGCAGACCCGCAGCCTCCAGGAATACGTAAGGCATAACTAACGCTAACTATGAAGAATATACGTAACTTTTCGATCATTGCTCACATTGACCACGGTAAGTCGACCCTTTCGGACCGTATTATCCAGATTTGCGGTGGCCTTTCCGATCGTGAAATGGCGGCACAGGTGCTTGACTCCATGGACCTGGAGCGTGAACGCGGTATTACCATTAAAGCGCAAAGCGTCACCCTGGACTACAAAGCTTCTGACGGTGAAACCTACCAGCTGAACTTCATCGACACCCCCGGCCACGTTGACTTCTCCTATGAAGTTTCCCGCTCGCTGGCGGCCTGCGAAGGCGCGCTGCTGGTGGTGGACGCCGGGCAGGGCGTTGAAGCCCAGACCCTGGCGAACTGCTACACCGCGATGGAAATGGACCTGGAAGTGGTGCCGGTTCTCAACAAAATTGACCTGCCGGCGGCCGACCCGGAGCGCGTGGCGGAAGAGATCGAAGATATTGTCGGCATCGACGCCACCGACGCCGTGCGCTGCTCGGCGAAAACCGGCGTCGGCGTTCCCGACGTGCTGGAGCGTCTGGTGCGCGACATTCCGCCGCCGGAAGGCTCCCCGGATGCCCCGCTGCAGGCGCTGATCATCGACTCCTGGTTCGATAACTATCTCGGCGTCGTCTCGCTGGTGCGGATCAAAAACGGCACCATGCGCAAGGGTGACAAGATCAAGGTGATGAGCACCGGTCAGGTTTACAACGCCGACCGCCTCGGCATCTTTACGCCGAAGCAGGTCGATCGCACCGAGCTGAAGTGCGGCGAGGTGGGCTGGCTGGTGTGCGCCATCAAAGACATTCTCGGCGCCCCGGTCGGCGATACCCTGACCGGCGCCCGCAATCCGGCGGAAAAAGCGCTGCCGGGCTTTAAGAAAGTGAAGCCGCAGGTCTACGCCGGTCTGTTCCCGGTCAGCTCCGACGACTACGAGAACTTCCGCGACGCGCTCGGCAAGCTGAGCCTCAACGACGCCTCGCTGTTCTACGAGCCGGAAAGCTCCACGGCGCTGGGCTTCGGCTTCCGCTGCGGCTTCCTTGGCCTGCTGCACATGGAGATCATTCAGGAGCGCCTGGAGCGCGAATATGACCTCGACCTGATCACCACCGCGCCGACGGTCGTGTACGAAGTGCAGACCACCAGCAAAGAGGTGATCTACGTTGACAGCCCGTCTAAGCTGCCGCCGCTCAACAACATCGATGAGCTGCGCGAGCCGATTGCTGAATGTCATATGCTGCTGCCGCAGGAGTTTCTCGGCAACGTTATTACCCTGTGCATCGAGAAGCGCGGCGTACAGACCAACATGGTTTACCACGGCAAGCAGGTGGCGCTGACCTATGAAATCCCGATGGCGGAGGTGGTGCTCGACTTCTTCGACAGGCTGAAGTCTACCTCGCGCGGCTATGCGTCGCTGGACTACAACTTCAAGCGTTTCCAGGCCTCGAACATGGTGCGCGTTGACGTACTGATCAACGGCGAGCGCGTCGATGCGCTGGCGCTGATCACCCACAACGACAACGCCCCTTACCGCGGTCGCGAGCTGGTCGAGAAGATGAAAGACCTGATCCCGCGCCAGCAGTTTGATATCGCTATTCAGGCCGCGATTGGTAACCACATCATTGCCCGTTCAACGGTCAAGCAGCTGCGTAAAAACGTGCTGGCGAAGTGCTACGGCGGCGATGTCAGCCGTAAGAAAAAGCTGCTGCAGAAGCAGAAAGAAGGTAAGAAGCGCATGAAGCAGGTCGGTAACGTCGAGCTGCCGCAGGAAGCCTTCCTCGCGATCCTGCACGTGGGCAAAGACGGTAAATAATCAATAAGGAGTTGGCATGGCAAACATGTTTGCCCTGATCCTCGTGATCGCCACCCTGGTGACAGGGATTTTATGGTGCGTCGATAAGTTTGTATTTGCGCCGAAGCGCCGCGAAAGTCAGGCGGCTGCCCAGGCAGCAGCGGGAGAATCGCTGGATAAAAAAACGCTCAGCAAAGTCGGGCCGAAGCCCGGCTGGCTGGAAACCGGCGCATCGGTATTCCCGGTGCTGGCGATTGTGCTGGTGGTGCGCTCATTTATTTATGAGCCGTTCCAGATCCCGTCAGGTTCGATGATGCCGACGCTGCTGATCGGCGATTTTATTCTGGTAGAGAAATTTGCCTACGGAATTAAAGATCCGATTTATCAAAAAACGCTGATTGAAACCGGCCATCCGAAGCGCGGCGACATCGTGGTCTTTAAATATCCTAAAGATCCGAGCCTCGATTATATTAAGCGCGCCGTCGGTCTGCCGGGCGATAAAGTGACTTACGATCCGGTAGCCAAAGAGGTGATTATTCAGCCTAACTGCAGCTCCGGGCAGGCCTGCGGCAGCGCGCTGCCGGTGACCTACTCCAACGTCGAGCCGAGCGATTTCGTGCAGACCTTTGCCAGCCGTAACGGCGGTGAGGCGACCAGCGGCTTCTGGCAGCTGCCGCAGGGCGAACGTAAAGAGAACGGCATCCGTCTCGACCAGCGTAAAGAGACGCTGGGCGACGTCACCCACCGTATCCTGACCGTGCCAATTGCTCAGGATCAGCTCGGTGCCTACTACCAGCAGCCCGGCCAGCAGCTGGCGAGCTGGATAGTTCCGCCGGGCCAGTACTTTATGATGGGCGACAACCGCGATAACAGCGCCGACAGCCGCTACTGGGGCTTTGTTCCCGAGGCTAACCTGGTCGGTAAAGCGGTGGGTATCTGGATGAGCTTTGAGAAACAGGAAGGCGAATGGCCGACCGGCGTGCGCTTAAGCCGCATCGGCGGTATCCACTAATTTCCTGCTGCTGTACACGTCGCCGCCGCCGCGGTGGCGACGTGAATTATTTTCCGATATTAATTCCCTCAGACTAACGACATCCCCTGCCGTTGCGTATAGAATATCCCCCCGAAGTTTCAGGCTGGTCCCACAAGGGCTCCACGGCACACGAAAGCGCGTTGGCTTATTTTCAGGTCGGTTTCGTGTGCTGAATTTTTTACGCATTCATCTACTGGTAACGCATGAATCCCATCGTCATTAATCGGCTTCAGAAGAAGCTGGGCTACACTTTTCAACATCAGGATCTGTTGCAGCAGGCATTAACGCACCGCAGCGCGAGCAGCAAGCACAACGAACGCCTTGAGTTTCTCGGCGATTCGATTCTGAGCTACGTTATCGCTAATGCGCTTTATCACCGCTTCCCGCGCGTCGATGAAGGGGATATGAGCCGCATGCGCGCGACGCTGGTGCGCGGCAATACGCTGGCGGAGCTGGCCCGCGAATTTGAACTGGGCGAGTGTCTGCGCCTGGGGCCGGGCGAGCTGAAGAGCGGCGGCTTTCGCCGGGAATCGATTCTGGCGGATACCGTAGAAGCGCTGATTGGCGGTATTTTCCTCGACAGCGATATTCAGACCGTCGAGAAGATGATCCTTAACTGGTATCAGACCCGGCTGGACGAAATCAGCCCGGGCGATAAGCAAAAGGATCCGAAAACCCGCCTGCAGGAGTATTTACAGGGGCGTCACCTGCCGCTGCCATCCTATCTGGTTGTGCAGGTGCGCGGTGAGGCCCACGATCAGGAATTTACTATCCACTGCCAGGTCAGCGGCCTGAGCGAACCGGTGGTCGGCACGGGTTCCAGCCGCCGCAAGGCGGAACAGGCAGCCGCCGAACAGGCGCTGAAAAAACTGGAGCTGGAATGAGCGACGACAAAACTTACTGCGGATTTATCGCCATCGTGGGTCGTCCCAACGTTGGCAAATCCACGCTGCTGAACAACCTGCTGGGGCAGAAGGTCTCCATTACCTCGCGTAAAGCGCAGACCACCCGCCACCGCATCGTGGGTATCCATACGGAAGGCGCGTATCAGGCGATTTACGTCGATACGCCGGGCCTGCATATGGAAGAGAAGCGCGCCATCAACCGCCTGATGAATAAAGCGGCAAGCAGCTCCATCGGCGACGTTGAGCTGGTTATCTTCGTGGTGGAAGGCACCCGCTGGACGCCGGACGACGAGATGGTGCTCAACAAGCTGCGCGAAGCCCGCGCGCCGGTGATCCTCGCGGTTAACAAAGTGGACAACGTGCAGGAGAAGGCCGACCTGCTGCCCCATCTGCAGTTCCTCGGCAGCCAGATGAACTTCCTCGACATTGTGCCAATTTCAGCCGAAACCGGCCTTAACGTTGACACCGTGGCCGGGATCGTGCGCAAGCACCTGCCAGAGTCGATTCACCACTTTCCGGAAGACTACATCACCGACCGCTCCCAGCGCTTTATGGCCTCCGAGATTATCCGCGAGAAACTGATGCGCTTTCTCGGCGCCGAACTGCCGTATTCCGTCACCGTGGAAATCGAGCGCTTCCAGAGCAACGAGCGCGGCGGCTACGACATCAACGGCCTGATCCTCGTCGAGCGCGAAGGGCAGAAGAAGATGGTGATCGGCAACAAGGGTGCCAAAATCAAAACCATCGGCATCGAAGCCCGCAAGGATATGCAGGAGATGTTCGAAGCGCCCGTCCACCTTGAGCTGTGGGTGAAAGTGAAATCCGGCTGGGCCGACGACGAGCGCGCTTTGCGTAGTCTCGGCTACGTAGACGATCTCTGAGCCGAGCCGACGTGGAAGGCTGGCAGCGGGGCTTCGTCCTGCACTCTCGCCCCTGGAGCGAGACCAGCCTTATTCTTGACGTCTTCACCGAAGAGTCAGGCCGCGTCCGCCTGGTTGCCAAAGGCGCGCGCGCAAAGCGCTCAAATCTCAAAGGGGCGCTCCAGCCCTTTACTCCCTTACTGATCCGCTTCGGCGGCCGCGGCGAAGTGAAAACCCTGCGCAGCGCCGAGGCTATCTCGCTGGCGCTCCCCTTAAGCGGTATCGCCCTCTACAGCGGCCTCTACGTCAATGAACTGCTCTCACGCGTGCTGGAGAGCGAAACCCGCTTCTCTGAACTCTTCTTCGACTACCTGCACTGCATCCAGGCGCTGGCAGGCGTTGACGGCACGCCGGAGCCCGCCCTGCGCCGCTTCGAGCTGGCGCTGCTCGCCCATCTCGGCTACGGCGTGGATTACCTGCACTGCGCGGGGAGCGGCGAGCCGGTGGAGGAGGGGATGACCTACCGCTACCGCGAGGAGAAGGGCTTTATCGCCAGCGTCGTGGTGGATAACGCCACCTTTACCGGCCATCACCTGAAGGCGCTGGCCAGCCGGGAATTTCCCGATGCCGACACGCTGCGGGCGGCAAAGCGCTTTACCCGCATAGCGCTCAAGCCTTATCTTGGCGGTAAACCGCTGAAAAGCCGCGAGCTGTTCCGGCAGTTTGTGCCGAAGCGCGGCGCGGACAAAAGTGAATAATCAACATATCGAGGATTGTCATGGCTGAATTACTGTTAGGCGTCAATATTGACCATATCGCTACCCTGCGCAACGCCCGCGGCACCGCCTATCCGGACCCGGTGCAGGCGGCCTTTATCGCCGAGCAGGCCGGGGCCGACGGTATCACCGTCCACCTGCGCGAAGACCGCCGCCACATCACCGATCGCGATGTGCGCATTCTGCGCCAGACCCTCGATACCCGCATGAACCTGGAGATGGCGGTGACCGAAGAGATGATTGCCATCGCCTGCGAAACGAAGCCGCACTTCTGCTGCCTGGTGCCGGAGAAGCGCCAGGAAGTGACCACCGAAGGCGGGCTCGACGTCGCGGGCCAGCGCGACAAGATGCGCGATGCCTGTCGGCGGCTGGCGGATGCCGGCATTCTGGTGTCGCTGTTCATTGACGCCGATGATGAGCAGATCAAAGCGGCGGCGGAGGTCGGCGCGCCGTTTATCGAGATCCACACCGGCTGCTACGCCGATGCGAAAACCGACGCGGAGCAGGCGAAGGAACTGGAGCGTATTGCCCGCGCGGCGACGCTGGCGGTCAGCCTCGGGCTGAAAGTCAACGCCGGCCACGGCCTGACCTATCACAACGTCAAGCCGATTGCGGCGCTGCCGGAAATGCACGAGCTGAACATCGGCCACGCCATTATCGGCCGCGCGGTGATGAGCGGCCTGAAAGAGGCGGTGGCCGAAATGAAGCGCCTGATGCTGGAAGCGCGTCAGTAATGGCGATCGTGGGGATCGGCACCGACATCGTGGAGATCGCCCGCATTGAGGCGGCGACGGCGCGCAGCGGCGACCGGCTGGCGCGCCGCGTGCTCAGCGATAGCGAATGGAAAATCTGGGAGACGCACCAGCAGCAGGTGCGCTTTCTGGCCAAACGCTTCGCGGTCAAAGAGGCGGCGTCAAAGGCGCTGGGTACCGGTATCCGCAACGGCCTGGCGTTTGAGCAGTTTGAGGTTTACAACGATGAGCTTGGTAAGCCGAAGCTGCGCCTGCTGGGCGCCGCTGCCGAGCTGGCGCAGCGGCTTGGCGTCAGGCACATCCACGTTACGCTCGCCGACGAGCGCCACTACGCCTGCGCGACGGTGATTGCCGAAAGCTAAATCTTATCCGCGTGATGCAGCTGAACGAACTTATCCCACAGCTGCTCTTCACTCTCTGTACGTGCCGGATCTTTCGTAATGGTATTGGGGATCGGGCACACCTTCTGGCAGGTCGGGGTCTCATAGTGGCCCACGCACTCGGTGCAGCGGTCGCCGTTAATCTGATAGATGCTCTCACCCATAGAGATAGCCTCGTTGGGGCATTCGGGTTCGCACATATCGCAGTTGATGCAGCGGCGGGTGATGAGTAAAGACATTTCAGTTGTAACCAGTGAAGCTATTCATAATGACAGCACAAGGCGTTTGTGCTGATGGACACGACGAAGGCCGGTCAGGAGCGCATCTTCGTCGAGGTGGCGAACTTTAACACATTAACGAAATAGGCCCAACAGAAAAGGGGCCTTAAGCGGATCCGATGAAAAAAGCGAAAGTGCATTCAGGCAAAGATTATTTTCAGACTGCCCGGCGTTTGGCGAGGTTTGCTGACCACGATTTCGATATCGCGCCCCAGCCGCGTAAGACACTCCAGCATCTTTGCTTCGCTGATCCCGCGAAATTGACCGCGCAGCAGGTTTGACAGTTTTGGTTGCGTAAGGCCAATCAGCTTTGCGGCCTGCTCCTGAGTGAGGCCCCGACTTTTAATGATTTGGCCGATAGCCGCAGCGAGCTGGGCTTTGATCAGCATCTCTTCAGCAGATTTATCACCCAGATCGGTATACACGTTACCGCTGCTTACTTCGATATTATCGCTCATGGTGCGCTCTCCTGGCATGATCCTCTGCGGCTTTCAGTCGTTCATGAATCTTATTCAAATCGCATTTAGGTGTGGCGATCCCTGATGAGGACTTCTTCTGAAATGCGTGCAAAACATAGACCGCATCGGCAAATTTTACGGTATAGACAGCGCGATAGGTGCTGCCGAAAAATTGTTCAACCACCTCCAGCACTCCGGCGCTACCAAAACCTTTCAACACTTTGCTCTGAGAATGTTTACTGCCCGTTTGAGCGAGATACAGGGCATAGCCGAATACATCCTGCACATCATCAGGTAATGACTGGAGATCCTTTCTGCTGCTACCTACCCAGTAGAGAGATTTCTGTGTTATCCGTACACCTTTTTATATCCATATGGGTATAATTTAGCACGCGGCGCCGAGGAATGTATAGCGATGTCGGGCAGGATTTATGACTACACCAGTTTTTTCACCAGCTCCTCGCTGTGCCTGATCCTCTCCGGCGCGTGCTCGAGATCCTGTTGCACTAGCCCCATAAACAGCAGGTCCGTCAGCATCATCTGTGCGCTGGTCGAGGAGATGGCGGCGCTGCGCGTCGCCTGCTCTTCGGCGATGGTGTAGAGGCACTGGCGCGCGCGCTGCTGCAGCGTATTCGGCGAGAAGCCGGTAATGGCCAGGATATTGCCCCCCGCCCGCAGCGCTTCGTCCACGGCCAGGTTGATCTCCCGGCGCTCTCCGGAGTAGGAGATTGCCAGCAGCAGGTCGTCTGCCGACATCGCCTGCACCGTAGCCAGCAGGGCGTGCATATCCTGCTCCGCCACCGCGCTGAGGCCAATTTTGCGCAGCTTCCAGCCAAAGTTTTGCGCCACCAGCCCCGAGGCCCCAATGCCGGTGATAATGATGCGCCGGGCGCGGCGCAGCATAGCGACGCTCTCCAGCAGCTTGTCTTCACTGTTGACGTCGAGCGAGGCGTGCATCGCGGCGACGTTATCTTTTATCAGCTTCTCACCCACGGTGCGCAGCGGATCGTCGCCGCGGATGTGATTATGCACCGGCATAGAATGCGGGTTAGGGTTACTGGCCAGCGCCTCGCTGAGGGCCAGCTTCAGCGCCGGGAATCCTTTAAACCCCAGCTTCTGGGCGAACTTGACGACGCTTGACTGGCTGACGCCGGCCAGGCCAGCCAGCTGCTGCGAACTGAGGTGGCGCGCCCGATCGGGCTCGGCCAGAATAAAGTCAGCCAGCTTTTTATCGCTCTGCGCCAGATTCGGGTAGCGCTGGCGGATGCTTATCAAACAATTCATGAACTCTCCCGGGACGGTTTCCTGCGGCCAGAGGAATAATTTATTCCATTATAGAGGATTATCCCGCTCAACAACGAAGTAATAAAATAAATTGAGGGTTATTTAATCTATTAATTATGCTAATCAATAGGATACGACAGCCGTGCGGCGAGGTGAAGCCGCATCGTTAGCGGTTTTTGGAAATGAGAGGTTTGCCCTGTTACCCTGTTCAACTGGAGCCAGCGTTCGCGTTAAGGAGATAGCTTTGGTAAATGATTCGCGCCGGATCGTATTTTTTGATTTGGATGGCACGCTGCACAGGCAGGATATGTTCGGCAGCTTTATGTTCTATGCGCTGCGCCACCACCCTCTGAATGTGGTGCTGGTGCTTCTGTTACTGCCTGTTTCCCTGGTGGGATTTATGATCCGCGGCTGGGGGGCGCGCTGGCCGGTGAGCGTGCTGGTATGGGGCGTAACCTTTGGCCACAGCGAAAAGCATCTCCGGGCGCTGGAGGCAAAGTTTGTCACCTGGTTTCGCTCTCGGGTTACAACCTTTCCCGAGGTGCACGCGCGCCTGAGCGACTATCTGACCAGCGGCAGCGCCGACGTGTGGCTGATCACCGGCTCGCCAAAGCACCTGGTTGAGCTGGTCTACTTTGATTCGCCCTGGCTTTCGCAGGTGAAGCTGATTGGCAGCGCGGTGGAGCGCCGCTACGGCGGCTGGGTGCTCAGCCTGCGCTGCTTTGGCCATGAGAAGGTGACGCAGCTTACGGGCCGGATTGGCGCTCCGCTGCAGCTCTACAGCGGCTACAGCGACAGCAATCAGGATAACCCGCTGCTTCATTTTTGCGAGCACCGCTGGCGCGTTACGCCGCAGGGCGCGCTGCAGCAGCTTGAGTAACGGATGCAAATAGCCAGGACGGCGCCGGGGCGGCTGTGTATAATGCGCCGCGATTTTTAACCGGAGTAGCCGACGTGTCAGACACTGAACAGCATGAATACTGGATGCGCCACGCGCTGACCCTGGCCCGGCGCGCGTGGGACGAAGGTGAAGTGCCCGTCGGCGCCGTGCTGGTACACGAGGGTAACGTGATTGGCGAAGGCTGGAACCGGCCGATTGGCCGCCACGATCCGACCGCGCATGCGGAGATCATGGCTCTGCGCCAGGGCGGGGCGGTGCTGCAAAACTACCGGCTGATTAACGCCACGCTGTACGTGACCCTGGAGCCCTGCGTGATGTGTGCCGGGGCGATGGTGCACAGCCGCATCGCCAGGCTGGTGTTCGGCGCCCGGGACGCGAAAACCGGCGCCGCGGGATCGCTGATGGACGTATTACATCATCCGGGGATGAATCATCGGGTGGAGATAACCGAAGGCGTGCTCGGCGCAGAGTGCGCCAGTCTGCTGAGCGATTTTTTCCGCCAGCGTCGCGAGCAGAAAAAGGCCCTGAAGCGCGGCTGCTGCTAGCGGCTGCTGGTTTCCGGATGATGCATCCACCAGTACTCGCTTCCGGCATTTCCCGGCGGTGAGAGCAGGCGCAGCAGGCTGCTCTCGCTCCCTACCTTATTCGGCGCTATTTCATCCGGCGCCACCGCCGGGTAGCCTTCGGCAATCGCCAGCGTCTTTGTCGCCTGCTTCTCCTGCTCGACCAGGTAGCCGACCAGGCTTATCTCATACTTGCGAATATTTTCAACATAGGCATAGGCCTCGTGGCCGCGCGCGTAGCCGTAGGTGAGCCGGCTGTAATAAGGTTTCTGGCTGAGCAGCGGCAGGCGCTGCTTTACGTCGGTCCAGCTGTCGGGATTGCCCTTTTGTTTTGCGGTCAGGGCGCGGGCGTCGAGCATGTGCGCGTAGCCCATATTGTAGGCCGCCAGCGCAAACCAGATCCTTTCATCCTCGGGGACGCTGTCGGGCACCTTGGCCATCATATCCTGCAGATAGCGCATTCCGCCGCTGATGCTCTGTTCGGCATCGGTCCGGTCGCTCAGCCCCAGGCTCTGGGCGGTATTTTTGGTCAGCATCATCATGCCGCGCACGCCGGTTGGCGAGGTGGCCTGCGGATCCCAGTGCGACTCCTGCCAGGCGATGGCCGCCAGCAGGCGCCAGTCAATCTGCCGGGCATACTTCTGGAACAGCGGCTGCAGGCCGGGGAGCTGATTCTCAACGGCGCGCAGAAAGGTGCGGGTATCGAAATAGTCAAAGCCCTCGCCGTGGCCGAGATACTTCTCTTCCAGCCGGGCCAGGGTGCCGTCTTCATTGATGGTACTGAAGAAATCGAGCATGGCGGCGGAGAGGGTGTTGTCGCTGTCCTTCGCGCTAAACCAGGTTACCGGCTGCTCGTCGGTGAGATCGAGCGCTACCGCCAGTTCAGGATGCACCCGCTGAAACAGGCCAATCGCCACCGAGTCGGCAATGGTAAAGTCGATTTTGCCGTTTATCACGTCCTCCATCAGCTCGACGCTGCCGCGCCGGGCATCCACCGTCCAGCTCAGCGAGGGGTATTTTTTTGCCTGCAGGGCCTGTAAATCGTTGAGCGCCACGTGCCCGGGGGCGATGACCAGCTGTCCGGGACTGATGTTTTCCAGGGAGCGCGGGCGCAGGCTGCCCTTGCGGTAAACCAGCTGCTGCGATACCGAGTAGTAGGTGGGGCCGGCCTGATAGTTTTTTGTCCGCTCGCGGTTATACACCAGCCCCGCTGCCAGCATATCGGCCCGCCCGGCGTCCAGATCGTCAAACAGCTGGCTGATGTTCTGGCGAACAGTCACCTTAAGGCTGACGCCAAGATAGTCGGCAAACTGGCGGGCCAGCTCATAATCGAGACCGTTATCGCTCTCTTTAATGCTGAAGAAGGTCAGGGGCGAGACGACGGTACTGACGCGCAGCTCGCCGCGGGCCTGAATGGCCGCGATGCGGTTCTCCGGTTTCGTGTACCAGGGGACTGAGGGCCACAGCGCCGCCGCCAGCAGCAGCGTGACGATGCCAATAAACAGATAATTAATCTTTAATTTTTTCAAATAGTTAATTCTCTGTCAGCGGACCGGCCTCAGGCGTCAGTTATCACAGTAAAGGTAAGGGAAACGGCAGTTTGGCGGCATTTTGCTTAACAATGCGCCAGTTCGCAACTTATTCATGCGATTTGTCACACCAATTGATAAACGGTCCTGGCAACTTTATTTCGACGCAAACGGTTACGTCGCAGCGCGCGATGCTCTATAATGGCGCCCGTTTTCCGCCATTGCGCACACTGAAACCCAGAAGACGAGAGACTTATGATGGAAATTCTGCGTGGTTCGCCTGCACTGTCTGCATTTCGCATTACTAAACTGCTGGCACGCTTTCAGGCAGCCAACCTTCCGGTCAGCAACATTTACGCCGAATACATGCACTTCGCCGAGCTGAGCGCGCCGCTCAGCGACGAGGAGCAGACCCGGCTGGCGAGTTTGCTGACGTATGGCCCTTACCTTAGCAGCCATACCCCCGCCGGAAAATTACTGCTCGTCACTCCCCGCCCCGGCACCATCTCCCCCTGGTCTTCAAAAGCAACCGACATCGCCCACAACTGCGGCCTGCAGCAGGTGGTGCGCCTCGAGCGCGGCGTGGCGTATTACGTCGAGGCCTCGACCCTGAGTGCGGACCAGTGGCAGCGGGTGGCAGCCGAACTGCACGACAGAATGATGGAGAGCGTTTTTGGCTCCCTGCAGGAGGCGGAAAACCTCTTTGCCCACCACCAGCCCGCGCCGGTGGCCAGCGTCGATATGCTGGGGCAGGGGCGCAGCGCGCTGGAAGAGGCCAACCGGCGCCTCGGCCTGGCGCTGGCGGAAGATGAGATAGACTATCTGCTGGATGCCTTCACTACGCTTAACCGCAATCCGAACGATATCGAGCTGTACATGTTTGCGCAGGCCAACTCCGAGCACTGCCGCCACAAGATTTTCAACGCCGACTGGGTCATCGACGGCGAACAGCAGCCGAAGTCGCTGTTCAAAATGATCAAGAACACCTTCGAGAAGACCCCGGATCACGTCCTCTCCGCCTATAAAGACAACGCGGCGGTGATGGAGGGCTCTGAAGTCGGGCGCTTCTTTGCCGATCGCGACGGCGACCGCTACGGCTATCATCAGGAGCCCACCCACATTCTGATGAAAGTAGAAACCCACAACCACCCGACCGCCATCTCGCCGTGGCCGGGCGCGGCCACCGGCTCCGGCGGTGAAATTCGCGACGAAGGCGCCACCGGGCGCGGCGCGAAGCCGAAGGCCGGGCTGGTGGGCTTCTCGGTCTCCAACCTGCGCATTCCCGGCTTTGAGCAGCCGTGGGAAGAGGATTTCGGTAAGCCCGAGCGCATCGTCACCGCGCTGGACATCATGACCGATGGTCCGCTGGGCGGCGCGGCGTTTAACAACGAATTTGGCCGTCCGGCGCTGACCGGCTACTTCCGCACCTATGAAGAGCGGGTCAACAGCCACAACGGCGAAGAGCTGCGCGGCTATCACAAGCCGATCATGCTGGCGGGCGGTATCGGCAACATCCGCGCCGATCACGTGCAGAAGGGCGACATCAGCGTCGGGGCGAAGCTTATCGTCCTCGGCGGCCCGGCGATGAACATCGGCCTCGGCGGCGGGGCTGCCTCCTCCATGGCCTCCGGCCAGTCCGACGCCGACCTCGACTTTGCCTCCGTGCAGCGCGACAACCCGGAAATGGAGCGCCGCTGCCAGGAGGTCATCGACCGCTGCTGGCAGATGGGCGACGCCAACCCGATCCTGTTTATCCACGACGTGGGCGCAGGCGGTCTCTCCAACGCCATGCCGGAGCTGGTAAGCGACGGCGGGCGCGGCGGCAAATTCAACCTGCGCGACATCCTCAGCGATGAGCCGGGCATGAGCCCGCTGGAGATCTGGTGTAACGAATCCCAGGAGCGCTACGTGCTGGCGGTCGCACCTGACCAGCTGCCGCTGTTCGACGAACTCTGCCGCCGCGAGCGCGCGCCTTACGCCGTCATTGGCGAGGCGACGCAGGAGCAGCACCTCAGCCTCAGCGACAGCCATTTCGACAATCGCCCCATTGATATGCCGCTGGACGTCCTGCTCGGCAAAACGCCGAAGATGACCCGCGACGTGCAGACACTCAGCGCCGCCGGTGAAGCGCTGGACCGCCGCGACATCAGCCTCGACGAGGCGGTGAACCGCGTGCTGCACCTGCCGACCGTGGCGGAAAAAACCTTCCTCGTCACCATCGGCGATCGCTCGGTTACCGGCATGGTGGCTCGCGATCAGATGGTCGGTCCGTGGCAGATCCCGGTGGCCGACTGCGCGGTGACTACCGCCAGCCTCGACAGCTACTGCGGCGAGGCAATGTCGCTCGGCGAGCGCGCCCCGGTGGCGCTGCTGGATTTTGCCGCCTCGGCGCGGCTCGCCGTCGGCGAGGCGCTGACCAACATGGCGGGGACGCAGATTGGCGACCTTAAGCGCGTGAAGCTCTCCGCCAACTGGATGGCCGCTGCCGGTCACCCGGGGGAAGACGCGGGTCTCTACGCGGCGGTGAAGGCCGTCGGCGAAGAGCTGTGCCCGGCGCTGGGCCTGACCATTCCGGTGGGTAAAGACTCGATGTCGATGAAGACCCGCTGGCAGGAGGGCAGCGAGCAGCGCGAAATGACCTCGCCGCTGTCGCTGGTGATCACCGCCTTCGGCCGCGTCGAGGACGTGCGTCGCACCGTGACGCCGCAGCTTTCAACGGAAGATAACGCCCTGCTGCTGATCGACCTCGGTAAAGGGCACAACGCGCTGGGCGCCACGGCGCTGGCGCAGGTCTATCGCCAGCTCGGCGATAAGCCCGCCGACGTGCGCAGCCCAGAGCAATTGAAAGGTTTCTGGGAGGCGATGCAGACGCTGGTGGCTGAACGTAAGCTGCTGGCCTGGCACGACCGCTCCGACGGCGGCCTGCTGGTCACCCTGGCCGAGATGGCCTTTGCCGGCCACTGCGGCGTCGAGGTGGATATCGCCGCGCTGGGCGACGATCGCCTGGCGGCGCTGTTTAACGAAGAGCTGGGCGGCGTTATTCAGGTCCGCGCAGAAGATCGCGCCGTCGTGGAGCAGATCCTCACCGATCGCGGCCTTGCGGACTGCGTCCACTATCTGGGTAAAGCGACCGGGGGCGACCGCTTTGTTATCACCGCCGACGGCCGCCCGGTCTACAGCGAAAGCCGCACCCAGCTGCGCATGTGGTGGGCGGAAACCACCTGGCAGATGCAGCGCCTGCGCGACAACCCGGCCTGCGCCGACCAGGAGCACGAGGCGAAGCGCAACGACGGCGATCCGGGCCTCAGTGCCCGGCTTACCTTCGATCCCGCAGAGGACGTTGCCGCGCCCTTTATCGCCACCGGCGCCCGTCCGAAAGTGGCGGTGCTGCGCGAACAGGGCGTCAACTCCCACGTCGAAATGGCGGCGGCATTCCACCGCGCCGGCTTCGACGCCATCGACGTCCACATGAGCGATCTGCTGGCCGGGCGTCGCGGGCTGGAGGATTTCCAGGCGCTGGTAGCCTGCGGCGGCTTCTCCTACGGCGACGTACTGGGGGCGGGCGAAGGCTGGGCGAAGTCGATTCTGTTCAACGAACGCGTGCGCGACGAGTTCGCCACCTTCTTCCACCGCCCGCAGACCCTGGCGCTCGGCGTGTGCAACGGCTGCCAGATGATGTCCAACCTGCGCGACCTTATTCCGGGCAGCGAACTGTGGCCGCGCTTCGTGCGCAATACCTCGGACCGCTTTGAAGCGCGCTTCAGCCTGGTGGAAGTGACCCAGAGCCCGTCTCTGCTGCTGCAGGGCATGGTCGGATCGCAGATGCCGATTGCCGTGTCGCACGGCGAAGGGCGGGTGGAAGTGCGCGACGCCGCCCATCTGGCCCAGCTTGAGAGCAAAGGCCTGGTGGCGCTGCGCTACGTCGACAACGCCGGCTGCGTTACCGAAAGCTATCCGGCCAACCCGAACGGCTCGCCGAACGGCATCACGGCGGTCACCAGCGAAACCGGCCGCGTCACCGTGATGATGCCGCATCCGGAGCGCGTGTTCCGCACGGTGGCCAACTCCTGGCATCCGGAGAACTGGGGCGAAGACGGACCGTGGATGCGCATTTTCCGCAATGCGCGCAGGCAGCTCGGCTAAGTTCTGCCGCTGACAGAGGGCCCTTCATTATGAAGGGCTTTTTTTTGGCGGGGCGCGGGGAGAGGGGAGAGGTGTCTGAAAAAGGCGACAAAGGCGATAATCGCATGTCGCCATATGGCGACACATAATTCATTGTTTTTATTGCAGATGTAATCAAACTTGTTTTGTGTCGCTATTTTGCGACACTTTGATTAAAAATGCGCCCGCGTATTTTTTATCGTGTCGTCATAAATATTGATAACTTTCATTAGGTTAAATATTTATATTGCGTCATGGCACGCTTTCTGCATAATACAGCGCAGTGGCTCATTCACCCTCTTATGTCAGCCCCTTCGGGACGCGCTACATAAACTTCGAATGACGCACAACAAGGTGCCTGCCGTCCAGCTTCTGATATCAGCTCTGCTCTATCAGCCACCGGGCGAAACGTTGAGTTAGGCACCGCCTTATTGCATAACAGCGCCGGGTTTACGCCCGGCGTTGTTGTATCTGCCCCCGCTCCTCAGTTACCCTTCCGACAGGTTCTTTTTGCGGAAAATGTCCATTGAAACGCTGGTCCCTGTTTCCCCGCTCCCTGCGCCAGCTGGTGATGCTCTCTTTTGTGCTGATCCTGTTGCCCCTGCTGGTGCTTGCCTGGCAGGCGTGGCAGAGCCTGAACGCGCTCAGCGATCGGGCGGCAGTCACTAACCGCACCACGCTAGTGGAGGCCCGGCGCAGCGAGGCGATGGCCAACGCGGCGCTGGAGATGGAGCGCAGCTATCGCCAGTACTGCGTACTGGACGATGCGACCCTCGCCAGTGTCTATCAGGGACAGCGCAAGCGCTACAGCGACATGCTGCGGGCGCACGAAGGCGTGCTGCCGGATGCGCTGCTCTATCAGCAGCTGCGCCGGCATCTCGACGCGCTGGCGCAGCTGCGCTGTAAAAACAGCGGTCCGGATGCGGGCGCCGTCGCCGAACTGGATGCCTTTGCGGCCGCCAACTCCGCGATGGTGCAGGCCACGCGAACGGTGGTTTTCTCCCGGGGCCAGCAGCTGCAGCAGGAAATCGCCGAACGCGGCCAGTTTTTCGGCTGGCTGGCGCTGGTGCTGTTTCTGCTCAGCCTGACGATGATGCTGCTCTTTACGCGTATGATCATCGGCCCGGTCAAGGGTATTGAAAGCATGATTAATCGCCTGGGGGAAGGGGAGAGCCTGAGCGGCAGCGGCGTGTTTAAAGGGCCGAGGGAGCTGCGCTCCGTGGGCAAGCGCATCCTCTGGCTCAGCGAGCGCCTGACCTGGCTTGAGTCCCAGCGCCACCAGTTTTTACGCCACCTCTCTCACGAACTGAAAACGCCGCTCGCCAGTATGCGCGAAGGCACCGAACTGCTGGCGGACCGCATCGTCGGGCCGCTCACGCCGGAGCAGCAGGAGGTGGTGGCGATCCTCGACAGCAGCAGCCGCAATCTGCAAACCCTGATTGAGCAACTGCTGGACTATAACCGCAAACTTGCCGACACCGCCGCCGAACTGCAGCCGGTGGCCCTGGCCCCGCTGGTTGAAAAAATGATCGCCGCCCACAGCTTGCCGGCACGCGCTAAAATGATGAACACCCGGGTTGAGATGAACGCACCCGGCTGCCAGGCGGAGCCGACACTGTTGCTCTCTGCGATAGATAACCTCTACTCCAACGCGATACACTACGGCGATAACGCCACGGATATCCTGCTGCGCAGCCGGCAGCAGGGCAATAGCGTGATTATCGAGATCGTTAACAGCGGTCCGCCGGTACCGGAGGCGGAAAAAAATATGATTTTTGAACCTTTTTATCAGGGCAGCCGTCAACGTAAAGGGGCCGTAAAGGGAAGCGGCCTTGGACTCAGCATTGCCCGCGACTGCGTGCGGCGCATGAAGGGCTCCCTGCAGCTGGTAGACGAGCGGCCCGGCACTGTCTGTTTTCGCATCACACTGGCGCGTCCGGACGCGGGTAACCCAACTCAATGACTCAAAAACGGGTAACGATTTTGTCTCTTTTTCGACAGTTTTTCGCCAGCGCCGCCTGTCTGCTGCTGGCAGGATGCGCCTCGTCTCTTTCTGCGCACAAGACGTCCTCCGGCAGCGGCGAGAAGCTGCCTGAACAGCAGGTGGCGGATTTCCTCTCCACTGACTGCGCAGACATCTGGTCGCTGCAGGGCGAGCCGGTGGAAAAAAATCCGCTTTACTGGCTGCGGAGTATGGACTGCGCCAGCCGCCTCTCTTCATCAGAGGCCAGGCGCGAAGCCAGCCGGCATCCTCAGTCCCGCTGGCAGGAGGCGTTCCGCCGGGGGATCCTGCTGGCAAATGCCCGCATCACGCCGCCGGAGCGGCGGGAGATCGTCAGCGAGGCGGACGATTTCAGCGGGCAGATCCCCGCGCACGTGCGCCCCCTCTATCAGATCTGGCGCGACGGTCAGCTGCTGCAGCTGAGCCAGGCCGAGGCGCGGATGCGCTATAGCCAGCTGCAGCAAACATCGGACGCCGAGCTTGACGAAATGCGTAAGGAGCAGCAGACCCTGCGCAGCGAGCTTGAACTCACTACCCGCAAGCTGGAGAACCTGACCGATATTGAGCGTCAGCTCTCCAGCCGCAAGCCCTCCGGCAGCGGCCTGCTGCCGGATGCGTCGCACGGCGATGAGGAGAAGGAGAAATAATGGCTGAACGTAACAGCGCGCGACTGCTGCTGGTGGACGACGACCCTGGGCTGCTGAAGCTGCTGGGCCTGCGCCTGACCAGCGAAGGCTTTCGCGTGACTACCGCAGAGAGCGGACACGAAGCGCTGCGGCTGCTTGCCAGGGAAAAAATTGACCTGGTCATCAGCGATCTGCGGATGGATGAGATGGACGGCCTGCAGCTGTTTGCTGAGATCCAGAAGGTGCAGCCGGGGATGCCGGTGATCATTCTGACCGCCCACGGTTCGATACCGGAAGCGGTGAGCGCTACCCAGCAGGGCGTATTCAGCTTCCTCACCAAGCCGGTGGATAAAGACGCCCTCTATAAAGCGATTGATGAGGCGCTGGCGCACACCGCCGCCGCGACCGACGAGGCGTGGCGCTCGGCCATCGTCACCCGCAGCCCGGTGATGCTGCGGCTGCTGGAACAGGCCCGGATGGTCGCGCAGTCTGACGTCAGCGTGCTGATTAACGGCCAGAGCGGCACCGGCAAAGAGATTTTCGCCCAGGCCATTCATCAGGCCAGCGCCCGGCGCAGCGCGCCGTTTATCGCCATAAACTGCGGCGCCCTGCCGGAGCCACTGCTGGAATCTGAACTGTTTGGCCACGTGCGTGGCGCATTTACCGGCGCGGTCAGCAGCCGGGAAGGGCTCTTTCAGGCCGCCGGCGGCGGGACGCTGTTCCTCGATGAGATCGGCGATATGCCGCTGCCGCTGCAGGTCAAGCTGCTGCGCGTGCTGCAGGAGCGCAAGGTGCGGCCGCTCGGCAGCAACCGCGATCTGGAGATTGATGTGCGCATTATTTCCGCCACCCACCGCGATTTGCCGAAGGCGATGGCGCGCGGTGAATTTCGCGAAGATTTGTTCTACCGCCTCAACGTCGTCAGCCTGAAGATCCCGCCGCTGTCGGCGCGGGCGGAGGATATTCCGCTGCTGGCTAACCACCTGCTGCGCGAGGCCGCGAGCCGTCACAAGCCGTTCGTTCGCGCCTTCTCTACCGACGCCATGAAGCGGCTGATGGCCGCCGGCTGGCCCGGTAACGTGCGCCAACTGGTGAACGTGATAGAGCAGTGCGTGGCTCTGACCAGCTCGCCGGTGATCGGCGACGCGCTGGTTGAGCAGGCGCTGGAGGGCGAGAACACCGCGCTGCCGACCTTTGCCGATGCCCGCAGCCAGTTTGAACTCAACTACCTGCGCAAGCTGCTGCAAATCACCAAAGGCAACGTCACCCACGCGGCGAGAATGGCCGGGCGCAACCGGACGGAGTTTTATAAACTGCTGTCGCGCCACGAACTGGACGCCGGCGACTTTAAAGAGTAGCCCGCCGCGCCCTGCGACGTTATGATACCGGGCAACCGATTACGCGTTTATGATGACAGGTAACCATGAAAAAGATTGATGCGATTATTAAACCGTTCAAACTCGACGACGTGCGCGAGGCGCTGGCCGAGGTCGGCATCACGGGCATGACGGTCACGGAAGTGAAAGGCTTTGGGCGGCAGAAGGGCCACACCGAGCTTTATCGCGGCGCGGAGTATATGGTTGATTTTCTGCCGAAGGTGAAGATTGAGATTGTGGTCACCGATGATATCGTTGAGACCTGCGTGGACACCATCATTCGCACCGCCCAGACCGGTAAAATCGGCGACGGCAAAATTTTTGTCTTCGACGTGGCGCGGGTGATCCGCATCCGTACCGGCGAAGAAGACGACGCGGCTATCTGATAGCGCGGCCCGCAGCCCGGCTGCGGGCACGCCGTTACTCCTGTTCGGGCACGGTGACCGCGGTGCCGCCAAACAGACGTCGGAGCGTTATTGCCAGCACAATGGCGACAACCGCGTACAGCGTCCACTCGCCCATCTGCGAGAAGAAATGGCCATAAGCGGCAATGGCCGCCTCGCCAATCTGCGACTCGGTGGTTTGCTGCGCCACGACGCCTGCCAGCCAGTTGGCTACCGCGCCGGTGGCCAGCATATAGATCCCCGTCAGGATCCCGGTCACGCCGGGCATATTGAGGCGGGTGATCTGCGCCATCGCTACCGGATCGATAAACAGCTCGGCAAAGCCCATCAGCGCCAGGCCGGCCACCATCACGCCCATTGAGGCGTGGCCGTGCAGCTGGCCGCGCCGCGCGTTGAGCGCCAGCAGCATAAAACCGCCTCCCATCAGCGCCAGGCCAAAGGCGAACTTCAGCCACACTCGCAGGGCTGACGTAATGCCGCCTTCCGGGCTGGCCAGCCACGCCAGCACCACGCCTGCCGCCATCACCGCCACCGCGTTTACCGACTGGAAGAGGGCTGTGGGGACGTCAATACTGAACAGATGCCTGTCCACAAAGCGGTCAATAAACAGGCTGATGGTGCTGCCGCCCTGCTGGGCCAGGACCCAGAACAGCGTGCCGGTCAGCATCAGCAGGAGGATCTGTCCCAGCGCCCGGCGATGCTGAGGATGGCTAATCATCAGTCGCGCCATCATCTGCAGGGCGAAGAGGCAAACCAGCATCAGCAGCCAGCCGGAGAGATTGTTTTCCAGCAGGAAGGTAAAGAACAGCGGCGCCAGGCTCAGCATCACCAGCAGCCAGCCCCACACCGGCAGGGCGAATTTTTTTGCCCTCAGCGCGGGCGCATTCACGCCGCGCATCTCCCGGAAGTGGCGGTGGCCGCTGAGGAAAATCAGCAGGCCGATAAACATGCCGATCCCCGCCAGCGCAAAGCCGATATGCCAGCCGTACAGTTCGGCGACCAGTCCGCAGGCGATGGGCGCGGCGATGGAGCCAATGTTGCCTGCGGCATAGAGCAGCGAGAAGCCGCCGTCGCGGCGGCTGTCGTCCGGAGCATACAGTTCGCCCAGCAGACAGCTGATATTGGATTTAAACAGCCCGTAGCCGCAGATGATGATGGCCAGCGCCAGGTAGAGGCTCCACGTCGAATCAGACTCCACGCCCAGCACAACGTGTCCGAGGGTCATCAGCAGGGCGCCGGCGATCACCGCCGTGCGGTTGCCAAGCAGGCGGTCGGCAAGCCAGCCGCCGAGAATAGGGGTTACATAAACTAAAGACGCATACGCGCTGAAAAGGCTGATGGCGTGGCTGTCATCGAAGCCAAGCTGGTGGGTGAGATAGAGGATGAGCAGGGCACGCATGCCGTAAAAGCTGAAGTATTCCCAGATTTGAATCGCCACGATGTAGTAGATCGCGCGCGGTTGTGAGGGTGTTTTCATGGCATCTCCTTACAGCGAGAAAAAAGGGAAGTGGCAAAGCCACTTCCCTTCAGCGCTTAACGTTACTTAGTTTCTTTCAGCACGTTAACGGTGTAACGACCGTCTGCCTGACGATAGGCACCGTGGATATCGGTTTCGAAGCCCGGATAGTGGGCACCGATTTCGCACAGCATCTGCAGGAACTCAAGTACCGGACGGCTCTCTTCGGTCACTTTTTCACCTGGCAGGATCAGCGGTACTCCCGGCGGGTACGGAAGGATCATGTTGGCATTGACGCGGCCAACCATATCTTCCATGTACACTTCTTCAGTTTCACCGTGCAGCTCTTTCTGGAAGGCAGCGTACGGGGTGATAACCATTTCCGGCAGCACTTCGAACGCACGATACATCAGATCCGGCAGGTTGTGCTGAACAACCAGCTTGTGGATGCCTGCAGCCAGCTCCTGAATACGCATGTTTTCATAGAATTCAGGGTTTTCACGGTACAGCGACGGCAGCATGTTTTTCACGCGCAGGTTCAGGTCGAATGCGCGTTTGAAGTCGGTCAGACCGCGCAGCAGACTCAGAGCCTTGGTTTTGTCGATACCGATGCTGAACAGGAACAGCAGGTTGTAAGGACCGGTTTTCTCAACGATGATGCCGTGCTCGTCCAGATATTTCGCGACCAGGCTTGCAGGGATACCGAACTCGTCCATGGTACCGTCTTTCTTCATCCCCGGGGTCAGCAGCGTGACTTTGATCGGGTCGAGGTACATGTGCTCGTTGTCGATATCTTTGAAGCCGTGCCATGCGCTATCAGAACGCAGCGGCCAGCACTCTTTCTCATCAACCTGCTCCGGCTGCCATACGTCGAAGGACCAGCCTTCGGCTTCGGCTTTGAGACGTTTGATCTCTTTACGGAACTTGATAGCGCGGTCGATAGAGCCTTCAATCAGGCGCTTACCGGCGTTGCCTTTCATCATTGCCGCTGCGGTTTCAGTGGAAGCCACGATACCGTAGTGCGGAGACGTGGAGGTGTGCATCATGAAGGCTTCGTTGAAGGTCTCTTCGTTTACGTCACCCTTCACGTGGATCATGGACGCCTGAGAGAACGCCGCCAGCAGTTTATGCGTGGACTGGGTTTCATAGATAACCTTGCCTTCCACGCGGCCGCCGCTCATGCCGCATTTACCGGCATAGATTGGCGAGAAGTTGGTGTAAGGCACCCACGCGGAGTCGAAGTGGATGGACTTAACGTCGAGGGTTTTCTTGATGTAGTCGGTGTTGTACAGCAGACCATCGTAAGTCGAGTTGGTGATTACCGCGTGTACCGGCCAGGTGGCGTTCGGGGTCTTTTTCACGCGCTCGGCGATAGTCTCGTGCTGGAATTCGCTCTGCGGGATACCGCCGAGAATACCGTAGGCGTTACGGGTCGGGCGGAAGTAGATCGGCGTAACGTCGCTCATCATCATCAGGTGAGTCAGCGATTTGTGGCAGTTACGGTCGATCAGAATGGTGCTGCCCGCCGGCGCGGAGTACATACCGACGATTTTGTTCGCGGTAGACGTACCGTTAGTCACCATGTAGCTGCGTTCGGCGTTGAACACGCGGGCGATGTACTCTTCGGCTTCTTTATGCGGGCCGCTGTGGTCCAGCAGGGAGCCCAGCTCAGAAACGGAGATAGAGATATCGGACTTCATGGTGTTGGCACCGTAGAAGTCATAGAACAGGCTACCTACCGGGCTTTTCTGGAAAGCGGTACCGCCCATGTGGCCCGGCGTACAGAAGGTGTATTTACCTTCGCGAGCATATTTGAACAGGGCTTTGGTCAGCGGCGGCAGAATGTTGTCGATGTATTCATCGGTGCTTTGCTTGATTTTTGCCGCGATATCGTCGGCCAGGCCCAGCGCATATTCGAAGAAGCGCACCTGCAT
The DNA here is from genome assembly GCF_001598855.1 of Pluralibacter gergoviae ATCC 33028 = NBRC 105706. GTDB lineage: Bacteria > Pseudomonadota > Gammaproteobacteria > Enterobacterales > Enterobacteriaceae > Pluralibacter > Pluralibacter gergoviae. The sequence goes on from NZ_BCZS01000017.1 coordinate 40,660, forward strand.
ACGCAGATCGTTGAGGCTAACGTCGAGGGTGGAGTGGGTGTTGGCGAACGCGTAAACCGGCATGTGCTCGTTCAGCTTGCTGATCTCTTCGCACAGGGTCAGGTTGTAGGTATCCCAGTCGAAGATCACGCCGCACAGGCGGGGATTGTTCTCAATCAGCTTCAGCAAATCTTCGCGGTCATTCGGGTAAACAACGCGGAAGTCCAGGCGCTCAAGGGCGCTGTGCAGTTCACGGATGGGCTCTTCTTTGAAGTAGACACCCATATGGTTCATGATTGCGATAACGTTCATAGTCGTATCTCCAGGTGTAGAAAGCCCTTCCCGTCGCGATATGACAGGGCAGGAAGGGCTTCAGAAAGGGGTACTAATTAGTGCGCGTTGGCGGCGTTAGCAGAATCGCTGGTGTGCTGACGCTGGCCGAGCTTACGGCCGTAGAACATCAGGATAATCAGGCTAATGATGAAGGTACCGGTCAGCTCGAAAGAGCCGGCGCCAATCAGCGCGATAAAGCAGAAGCAGCAACCGAAGAAGGAACAAAACAGGGTTGCCAGGTTGCGCAGCGTGATACCTTCAAAGCGTACCAGGTCAACGCAGGAGTAGAAGTAAGGCAGCATGGTCAGCAGTACCGCGATACCGGTCAACTCGCCGAACAGGTCGGAGGCTTTACCGCCGTGGGAGCTAACAAAGGTCAGCAGCAGCATCAGGGCAGTCATTTTGCAGGATGCCAGCAGCAGGCCTTTTTTCGGCACGCCGTTCTTATCCATTTCGCCATACACTTTCGGGAAGTTGCCGTCTTTTGCCGCACGGGCGCCGGCCTGACCTACCAGCATCATCCAGGAACCGAGCGACGTCAGACAGGCGAAGGCGGTGAAGGCTGATACTACTGGTGCGGCCCAGCCGCCGAGCATGGTGGAGGCGCTGATAGCAAACGGTGCGCCAGAGGCAGCCATTTCAGACGCCGGGAACATACCGGAAAGCACCTGCGTTGCAGCAACGTAAACGACACCTGCCAGCGCGGTACCCATCATGGTAGCCAGCGGCACGGTACGTTTCGGGTTGTTGACCATACCGGTGCTGACCGCTGCGGATTCAACACCCACAAAGGCCCACAGGCAGAGCAGAACGCTGTTGATAATCGCGCGGGAATCTGTGGTACCGCCGGTGTTCCAGTTTGCTTTATAGGTGGCTAAATCGAACCAGTGCCAGCCGATAACCGCAGTCAGAACGACGGGAATAAGAACCAGGATCAAACCGATGGAAGTGAGTCGGCTTACCCAGGTACCGCCCAGCAGGTTGACGAAGGTAAAAATCCACAGAATCGCGATACAGGCTATACCGGCCGGAATCGGGTCGTTCAGTACCGGGAAGAAGGTAGAGAGGTAAGAGACGGCGGTGATGCCGATTGCCAGGTTACCAATCCAGTTGGCGTGATAGTAGAGCACGCCGGTCTGGAAACCGAATGCCGGAGACAATTCACCCGCGTAAGCAATCGGACCACCTTCCTGCGGATTTTTTGTCGCAAGGCGAGCATAAACATAGGCTAGTGACATCGCACCAATAATGGATATTACCCAGCCGAAGACGGAGATGGCACCAATTTTTGCCAGGTTTGCCGGTAATAAGGCAATCCCGCTCCCCATCATATTACCGGCAACGACACCGGTACAGGCTAATAGCCCGATCTTTTTCGCAGAACTCATGTTTCGTTTTCTCCTCATTTATTTTGGAGGCGCGGATCATGATGCGAAGCTCATTGTGATCCGACCGACTGGCGACAAGATTAATGCTCTCGGTCAGAGAAGTCCTAAAGATTAGGTGAAGTAATGCCAAACATCACACAAATGAGATCTTGAGGTTTTTGCATTTACATATCATGATGACAAATTGATATCATGAAAAGATAAATATCATTAATAATCATATAATTATTCAATTGGTAACGTGTTGCGTAAATGTCGTCACGGGGAGGAGGAAGGCTGCTTTTTGGCAACATCATTGATATGTTTTATTACATTGATTTAACCTGAAGGCGGCCGTTTTTCAGGCCGCCTTCAGCAAGCCTCATTCGGCGGAAAGGAAATTGTTCAGATAGGGCACTACGCGGATGACGGACGTCTGAAATAAACCGTTCTCAATCCAGTAAAGCGTGTTCTCGCCGGGACGTAAGTTAAAGGCTGTAATATAGGCGTCAGCGGCCAGACGATTTTCACCTTTCATTTCGTAGACTTTTCCCAATAGCACATAATTAAGCCACGACATCTCTTTGTTGATACCGCTATTAATTTCGTCATACGCCTCGTTCACGTGTCCCTGACTTAACTTTTCAATGGCTTTAATCTGGTAAAACACCGATGTCTGTTCAATTTGCGGCAAATGGCTGATTCTGTCTATTTCGGTATAAAGCGCCGCCAGCTGCTTATCATTGAGCGATTGCTGGGAGTGGCGCAGCGCGTCGACCAGCACCTTTTCCGCCGAGGCGTAGGCAAAGTCGGGAGACTGCTTTATCACCTCATCAAGGATTGCGCTGGCCTTACCCAACGAGTCCATATCGCCTTTCATCAGCAGCATGTGGGCCTGATAAAACTGCGCCAGCGACATGCTGCGCGAAGGCTGAAACTGGTGCAGCATCGCCTGCATGGCGTCCGGCCACGGCTGCATCAGCGACTGCGAGAGGCTGTTCATCAAATCATTCTGTATCGAGATCTGATTATCGCTGGTCACAAAGTAGCGCTTATCAAGCATCACCGAACCGTCGGCATTATCAATGAGCTTTACGGACATAAAGCACTGCTGGGCGCGGTAGTGGCGCTGGTTGACGAATTCAATGGTCAGCGTTTTCCCCGATGTGCTCGGTTCATTGACGTTATAGTCCGTTTTATCGTGAACCATAAAGGTCGAGAAGGTGTTCAGCGAGGTGGTAATCAGGCTGCCGAGTCCGACGGCGTAGGAGTGCTGAGATGCCCAGTTATTGCACGAATTACCGTTGACCAGGTGAATATCAATATCGCGGGGATTGAGCAGCAGGCGCGTTTTTGTGATGGGTGTCCTGGAATGCAGCGTGGAAAGCGCGATCAGCGCGACGCAGCTGGCGAGCGCCAGTAAAAACAGACACCACACCCAGAAGGCAGTCCGGCGGCGGACCGTTTTCTTTGTCGCGGGCGCGGGCGCACAAACGTCCGGCGCTGCGGCGGCTACTGCGGTCGGTTCGGCAGCCGCCGGGGCAGGCGAGACGGGCTGCAGCTGCGGCTCATCGCCCTCGGTACACCAGACGACCGGCGCCGTCAGCTTATAGCCGCGCTTGGGAACGGTAATAATATATTCCGGGCTGTTCTCATCGGCATCTTTCAGGGACTTACGCAGTTCGGAGATACTCTGAGTGACAACGTGATTTGTTACCACGTTGCGGGTCCAGACGTGATCAATCAGCTCGTCGCGGCTCAGCACCTCGTCAGGGTGATGGGCAAAATAGACCAGCAGGTCGATTAAGCGCGGTTCAAGCGTGAGCTGACGTCCCTGCCGGCTGATTTGGTTGATTGAAGGTGTAACCAGCCACTCACCGATGAGTACAACAGGTTGCTGCATAAAATTGGGGACTCAAGCAAAAAGGGGAAAGCGGTAATCATAACACAATTCGGTCGGGGCGTTTTTGGCAGGGGTGCGGCGCGGGCGTAAAGGCGGGTGTTCGAAGCGTGAATAATCCTGAACAGCATCAAGGGCAGGCGGCAGCCCGCCGGCCCTTGATTGCGCCATTTTACAGCACTTTATGAGGCCCAAAGCACTCATAGTGGATGCGATCGGCCCCGACACCAAGCCCGATCAGCTGTTTTGCCGCGAACTGCATAAAGCCCACCGGGCCGCAGAGATAAAACTGCATGGCGGGATCGGTAAGCTGTTCCTTATGCGGCGCCAGGTCCATCAGACCTTGCGTATCATAGCGATCGCCGGCGTCCGGCACCCGATACCAGGTATGTGAGCTGAAATGCGGCAGTCGCTGACCGCAGGCGGCGACTTCGTCGGCAAACGCGTCAACGCGGCCATTCTCGGCGGCGTGCAGCCACGTCACCTGCGTCGGGTGCCCCTGCTCCGCCAGCGTGTCCAGCATGGCAAGCATCGGCGTCTGGCCTACGCCTGCCGAGATCAGCGTGACCGGCGTTTGCGGCTCAATCTGCAGGAAGAAATCGCCTGCCGGTGCCGCCAGCTGTACAATATCGCCGACGTTCGCTTCATTATGCAGCCAGTTTGACACCTGGCCGCCCTCTTCACGCTTGACCGCAATACGGTAGCCTTTGCGGTTTGCTTTGCGGGTCAGGGAGTACTGACGGATCTCCTGATGTTCAAAACCTGCCGGCTTAAGCCAGACGGCGAGGTACTGCCCCGGCTGATAGTCGGCGACATCGCCGCCGTCGGCCGCTTCCAGTTCGAAACTGGTAATGAGATCGCTCTGCGGCTGCTTGCTGACGATGCGGAACGGACGCGTGCCGACCCAGCCGCCGTGTTTCGCCGCATTTTGCTGGTAAATCTCGCCTTCGCGCTTAATAAAGACATCGGCCAGTACGCCGTAGGCCTTGCCCCAGGCGTTGAGCACCTCCTCTCCCGGATGGAGCATCTCATCGATCGTCGCCAGGAGATGCGTGCCCACAATGGCGTACTGATCGGGCCTGATCTGAAAGCTGGTGTGCTTCTGGGCAATTTTTTCTACGGCCGGCAGCAGGGCGGGCAGGTCTTCAATATGGGTTGCATAGGCGGCAATGGCGTTAAACAGCGCCTCGCGCTGGTCGCCGTTGCGCTGGTTGCTCATATTGAAAATCTCTTTCAGCTCCGGGTTATGGGCGAACATGCGGTCATAAAAGTGGGCGGTAAGTTTAGGTCCGGTTTCGACCAGCAGGGGAATGGTGGCCTTTACTGTCGCGATGGTTTGTGCATCGAGCATAGCGTTATCCTCATACCTGTTTAATAATGTATTTTAAATGCATGTTATAGGAATACCCACATGCTGTAAATGGTTCTTTCACTATGAGAAGTATGCATCACAATCCTGAAAAGAAATCTCTTTGTAACGATGAAGCGCATTTTTGAGCAATCCCTTGTGTGGCGCGGAGGTAATCGTTTGCGTAAATTCCGTTGTCAAGACCTGTTATCGCACCACTAATCAGTTATACTGTCGGCCGTTGCCCAAAAGGGCCCTCTATTTATCGTGGTTGTAACTGTTAGCTGAGTCAGGAGATGCGGATGTTAAAGCGTGAAATGAACATTGCCGATTATGATGCCGAACTGTGGCAGGCTATGGAGCAGGAAAAAGTACGTCAGGAAGAGCACATCGAACTGATCGCCTCCGAAAACTACACCAGCCCGCGCGTGATGCAGGCTCAGGGTTCTCAGTTAACCAACAAATATGCCGAAGGCTATCCGGGCAAGCGCTACTACGGCGGCTGCGAATACGTCGATATCGTTGAGCAACTGGCAATCGATCGCGCTAAAGCCCTGTTCGGCGCCGACTACGCTAACGTCCAGCCGCACTCTGGCTCACAGGCAAACTTCGCGGTCTACACCGCGCTGCTGCAGCCCGGCGATACCGTTCTCGGCATGAACCTGGCGCAGGGCGGGCACCTGACGCACGGCTCGCCGGTTAACTTCTCCGGCAAACTGTATAACATCATTCCTTACGGTATTGATGAGTCAGGCAAAATCGACTACGAAGATATGGCGAAGCAGGCTAAAGAGCACAAGCCGAAGATGATCATCGGCGGCTTCTCGGCCTACTCCGGCATCGTTGACTGGGCAAAAATGCGCGAAATCGCCGACAGCATCGGCGCCTGGCTGTTCGTAGACATGGCGCACGTTGCCGGCCTGATTGCCGCGGGCGTTTATCCTAACCCGGTCCCGCACGCCCACGTTGTAACCACCACCACCCATAAAACCCTGGCGGGCCCGCGCGGCGGCCTGATCCTGGCGAAAGGCGGCGACGAAGAGCTTTATAAGAAACTCAACTCTGCCGTATTCCCAAGCGCCCAAGGCGGCCCGCTGATGCACGTTATCGCGGCAAAAGCCGTGGCGCTGAAAGAGGCGATGGAGCCGGAATTTAAGGTTTATCAGCAGCAGGTCGCGAAAAACGCTAAAGCGATGGTCGAGGTGTTCCTCAACCGCGGTTACAAAGTGGTGTCCGGCGGTACTGAAAACCACCTGTTCCTGCTGGACCTGGTGGATAAAAACCTGACCGGTAAAGAAGCCGACGCCGCCCTGGGCCGCGCTAACATCACCGTCAATAAAAACAGCGTACCGAACGATCCGAAAAGTCCGTTCGTCACCTCCGGCATCCGCATCGGCTCCCCGGCAATCACCCGCCGCGGCTTTAAAGAAGCGGAAGCGAAAGAGCTGGCCGGCTGGATGTGCGATGTGCTGGACAACATCAACGATGAAGCCACCATTGAGCGCGTGAAGGCGAAAGTACTGGATATCTGCGGCCGCTTCCCGGTTTACGCATAATTCTGTACTGCTGGTAGAGAAAAGGCCGCGAATGCGGCCTTTTCTCATTAGTGTCTGTTTCACTTATCCAGCCGGGAATCGGTCAGCACTCCCGTTATCCGGGCTTCATACACCAACCGCATCTTAGCGGCGATCCAGAGACCAGGCGCCCGGTCCTGCCAGTGCCAGCAGTAAAAATGCCCCCGCGATACTGATATTTTTATAAAAGTTAATCATATTCGGCGCGACGTCGGCTCCCGTCATGTTCCAGTAGTGGTGTCCGATAACGGCCGTGCCCAGCGTATAGAGCAGAAAAATCACCGCCAGCGGACGGGTAAAAAAGCCCAGAACAATGAGGATAGCGACCAGCACTTCCATCACCACGGCAATAATAGCGGACAGCATGGGCAGCGGCGCGCCGACGGCGGCCATATACTCCACGGTGCCGCTAAAGCCGGTCATCTTCGGCACGCCAAAAATAATAAACAGCGCGACGACGGCGATGCGGGCGATGAGCAGCAGCAGCGGGCGTAACGAACCAAAATCCAGATAGCGGAGGGTATTCATAGCAGTTCCATTGGTAGTATTGGTTAATCAAACCTAATACATAATGGGCCAGTCAGCTACCGTTTTGCATATATTATTCAAGCGTTAATAACGAGAGATATATAGATTTTCATAACGCTGCCAAATTTTCTCCATATCACTCAGCCGATTACGACTCAGCCCGGCGATTGTCGCTCCGCAGCGTCATGCCCACGTTGCCGCCCGGATGCACCGCCAGCAGCGTCTCCTTTGTGTAGCCACTCTCCTGCATCAGGCAGACGCAGGCGGCGTCAAAGAGCGCCAGTACCAGCACGATAGAGGTGGTCGCCAGCATATTGAGCGTATCGGCCTCCCGTCTGACGCCAACGGAGACCACCAGCATGGCGGCGGCGGCTATCGCGGAGTCAGCATTCTCGGTCACGGCAATCAGCGGTACTGCTTTCGCTGCCAGTCCGGGCAGCAATCGCGTCAGTTCATCCGAGTTGCCGCCGCGGGAAATCATAATCAGCAGGTCGTCGCTGCGCAGGAATCCCAGATCGCCGTGGGCCGCATCGGTGGCGTTGAGATAGATGGCCGGGCGCTCGACGCAGGCCAGCATATGGGCAACCTTGCGCGCCGCAATGCCGGAGGTGCCGACGCCGGTTACCACCACCTTGCCCTTACACTCGCGCAGAGCTGCCAGCAGCGACTGCCAGCGAAGATCGTCAAGATGCGCCTCAAGACCGGCCAGCGCTTCGCTATACAGCCGCCATGTGGCGCAGGCCTGCTGCCAGGTTTCGCTCATTCTCCCTCCTTCATTAGCTGGCGGTATTTCATATGATCCTTATACATTTCGTGAAATACCCGATATTTTCGATCGTAGTACTGCTTAATACGGTTAGTTTGCGGCGTGACGGTTTTGCCAATTCGGCTCATCGCCGACATCGCCTCCGGGAAAGTATCGAACACGCCTGCCGCCACGGTGCCCATCATTGCGCCGCCGAGCAGCATGGCTTCGCTCTCCTCCGGCAGCAGCATGGCGCAGCCGGTGGCGTTGGCGTGCTCCTGAACGAAGACCGGATTTTTAGTGCCGCCTCCGCTCGCCATCACGGTATCGATGGCGTAGCCGCTCTGGTTCATGGTTTCGATAATATGGCGGGTGCCTAGCGCGATGGCCTGAATGGTTGCCAGATACTGCAGGGCCATATCTTCCGGCGTCCGCGATAGCTTCAGCCCGCTGATGGCGCCGGTCAGCGTTGGGTTAGCGCGCGGTGAGCGGTTGCCGTGGAAGTAGGGCAGAATGTGAATATCGCGGGTCAGAAACGCAATATTCTCCGGTTCGCCCGCCATCTTGCGCAGCAGCGCATTCAGCGCTTCATAAATGGTTTTCCCCTGGCCTTTCGCCTGCTCAAGCAGTGTGCCGTAGCAGGGGTGTGACTGAATAATGTGATCGATAAGCGCGCCGGTCGCGGATTGACCGCCTTCGTTAAGCCAGTATCCGGGCAATACGGCCGAGTAGTAAGGGCCCCAGACGCCGCCAATAAAGCGCGCCGTTTTTGAGATAGCCATATGACCCGTTGAGGTGCCGCCAATCAGCGCAATGCGGCGATCGAAGTCCGCCAGCTCCCCGGAGACGCCGCTGGCGCCAAGCGTGCCCAGGGTACCCGCGTGGGCGTCGATAATTGAGACGCTGACCGCAGTGCCCGGAATCAGTCCCATCTCTGAGGCCGCGCGCTGGCTCAGGCCCCGGCCAAGAGGCTCGCCCATGGTTTTCACGTAGCGGCCAATTTTTTCCGCGTCGTGCTCCAGCAGATCCTCAAGCCCAATCTGGCGAAAGTAGCTGCTGTCCCACTTATCTTCATGGCCCATGTAGGTCCATTTGCAGACGGTAGAACACAGCGAGCGGGTATCGTCTCCGGTGGCGCGCCAGGTGAGGAAGTCCGGCAGATCGAAAAAGTATCCGGCGTTAGCCCAGCTATTAGGCATATGCTGCTTCAGCCACAGCAGCTTTGGCGTCTGCATCTCGGGGGAGATTATTCCGCCAACATAGTCCAGCACCCGGTGGTGCAGGGCGTTAATGCGATCGGCCTGGGCAATAGCCCGATGATCCATCCACACGATAATATTCTGTTCGCTGCGCCCGGACGGGCTGACGGTCAGCGGCTTACCCTCTTTATCCAGCACCACCAGCGAGCAGGTCGCATCGAAGCCCAGGCCCTTAACCTGAATGGGATTGATATCCGACTGATTTATCGCATCCCGCACCGCGTTGCAGACGGCCTGCCAGATATTGTCCGAGGACTGCTCAACGAAATCGGCCTGCGGCCGGTAAATCTCGATGGCCCGGCTGGCCTGGCCGACCATTCTGCCGTTTAAATCAAATACGCCAGCCCGTGCGCTTCCGGTGCCTACATCTATGCCAATGAAGTAACTCGCCATCATTTTTCTCCTGAAATCAGGCTTTACGATTCTGTAACGCGATAAAGAGGATCAGTACCGCGCCCCACAGGGCCATCGTCAGATAGCTGCTGATCCCCAGCAGATTAAAGCCGCTCTCCAGCATCTGCAGCACAATCAGCGCCAGTACCAGGCCGATAATTCGCCCGAAACCGCCGTCGGGGTTAATGCCCCCCAGCACTGAGGCCAGAATAGTGACCAGCAGGTAGGACTCGCCGTATCCGGCCTTGGCTGAGTTGAATTTTGCCATCATCAGAATGGCGGCCAGCCAGCCGAGCAGGGCGGAAATCACGTAGACGGCGATCTGCACCCGCACGGTGTTGACGCCGCTGTAGCGGGTCGCCTGCTCGTTGGAGCCCACCAGATAGAGGCTGCGCCCGAGCGTGGTGTGCTCAAGCAGTACCCACAGCAGCAGCGCAACCGCAAAGAAAAGCAGCAGCGCCACCGGGATACCGGCGACGGCGCCCGTTCCCAGAGACTGAATGATCGTCGGAAAGCCGGAGATAACCGACCCGTCAGATAGCAGGATATTCAGTCCGGAAATCAGCGTCATGGTGCCCAGCGTGGCGAGGATAGGGGAAACCCCAACCCAGGCAATCAGCATGCCGTTGAGCGCGCCGATGGCAATCGCGAGGGCGGCACCCGCCAGCAGGGCCAGCAACAGAAACAGCGGATTATCAGGATGGCTGACGATAATCGCCGCCATCAGCAGGGAGCAGGCGTTGGCGCCGGCAATAATCGACAGGTTGATGCCGCCGGTGAGCATGGTCATGCCCATACCCAGCGCCAGCATCCCGAGCACCGGCAGCTGTGAGCCGATAGACTGGAAGTTGGCGACGCTGAAAAAGCGGCTTCCTAGCAGCGCGGAGAAGACAACAGCGACGATAAGGATAATCAGGCACTGCAGGCGAACGATCGCATCGCCGGGCAGAACGTTTGCAAGCGCTTTCATCTTAGATCTCCTTCGCCAGTTTGCGTTTCTCGTTCCACGCCGTCGCGCTGATGCTTACCAGGATAATGGTGCCGCTGAACACGGTGTGCCAGTAGGATGAGATCCCCAGCAGCGTCATGCCGTTTTGTAAAAAGGCCAATAGCACCACGCCCAGCAGCGTGCCGGTGAGGGTGCCGCGCCCACCGCTCATACTGGTTCCTCCCAGAACCACGGCGGCCAGCACAGTCAGTTCGTATCCCAGCAGCGAGTTGGGGGCAACGGACTGGGTGATCTGCGCCTGCACCACGGCGGCGAAGCCTGCCAGGATCCCCATATAGCCGTAGACGCAGAAATGAAGCTTTAGCAGGTTCAGGCCCAGCCGTGAGGCTGCGTCGCGGTTGCCGCCCATGGCGTAAATCTGGCGGCCGAGGCGGGTATAGTTCATCAGCAGTGCCGTGACGATAATCACCGCCGCCAGGCACAGCAGCGGCAGCGTCAGGCCATAGTCGTAGCCGTCGGCGGCGGTGAAAGAGAACCAGTTGATGCCGTTCATAAACCAGTCCGGGAAACCGTAAAGCCAGGTACCTTTGGTGGCGTACACCAGCAGGCCGTAATAGACGTTCAGCGTGGCGATGGTGATGATAATGGCGGGCACGCGCAGCCACCAGACCAGAAAGCCGTTAATCAGCCCCAGCAGCAGGCCAACGAGCACCGCGATGGCGAGAGCGAGGGCGAAATTACCGCCGTGGGCGATGACCCAGCTTGCCATCACGTACTGGGCAATGGAGGTGGTCGCCGGAAACGAAATGTCGATCCCGCCGGAAATCAGCACCACGAACAATCCGCAGGCGAGGATCCCAAGAATGGCATAGCTGGTGGCAACGTCCGTCAGATTGCCCAGCGACAGGAATTCATCGGTCTTCATGCTGAGGCCGATTGCAAGGGCGATAACCAGCAGCCCGAGCCAGAACTCATGCTGCCCGATAAGACGTGAGAACGGATTATTCATCGATAGCCTCCACGACCCTGGCAATTTCCTCTTCGCTGCTGCGGTGAGGATTAAATTCCGCAACCAGCCTGCCGCGCCGCATTACCAGCACCCGGTGGCTGTTGTAGTACGCTTCCGGGATCTCATCGCAGATCATCAGCACTGCCATGCCCTGTTCAGCCAGGTTACGGGCGATCTGGTAGATCCCTTCTTTATTGGCGATATCCACGCCGACGGTAGGGGAGTCGAGAATGAGAATGCGCGGATTTGTCGCCACCCATTTGGCAATGGCGATACGCTGGGCGTTACCGCCTGAAAGGGTTTTCACCGGCAGCTGCGGATCGGAGACCTTAATATTCAGGTCGCGGATCAGATCGTTAACCAGCTTCTGCGCTTTGGCGTGATTGAGCAGGCCGCTGCCGGTGCGCAGCTTGTCGAAGACGGTGACGATGGTGTTGTCGTAGATGGACTGTTCTGCGATAAGCCCCTGAGTGAGCCGGTCCTCAGACACGTAGCCGATGCCGTGTTTAATGGCATCGTGGTTACTGTGCAGAGTCACCCTTTCGCCGTTGATCCATATTTCACCGCTGTCCGGGTGCGTCATACCGAACAGGCTCAGACACAGCTCCGTGCGCCCGGCACCCAGCAGGCCGACCACAGACACGATTTCGCCGCTGCGCAGGGAGAGGTTGATATCCTGATATTTCCCTTTACGGGTCAGGTGGCGCAGCTCAAGCATCGGGGCCTGCGCGGCGGGCGGTTTCTCCGGCAGCGGGCTGTAGTGAAAGCGCTGCCCGGTCATCAGGAAGGCCAGTTCGTGGCTATCCAGCTCCTGTGCGGGCCAGGTGCCCACCAGCTTGCCGTCGCGCATGACGCTGATGCGGTCAGCCACCTCCATCACTTCATCCAGCCGGTGGCTGACGAAGACCACGCAGATCCCGGCGGCTTTGAGTTCGCTCACCACCCGGAGCAGGCCGTTAACCTCCTGACGAGTGAGGGAAGCCGTTGGTTCGTCCATAATAACCAGCCGGGCTTCGGCGGCAATGGCGCGGCAAATAGCCACCAACTGCCGATCGGCAATGGACAGCTTTTCCACTTTTTTATCGGGATCGATAGAGACGCCGATACGCGTCATTGCCGCTATCGCCTGCCGCTTCATGGCTCCCCGGCGTACCCAGAGATCGCCGCCCGGCAGATAGCGGTTAACGGCGATATTTTCCGCCACGCTGAAGTTGGGGAACAGGGAGAGATCCTGGTAGATCACCTGAATCCCGTAATGGGAGGATAGCTGCGGCGTCAGGTGATGAAAGAGTTTGCCATCGAGCTGGATCTGCGCTCCCTTTTCCGGCTGATACACGCCTGAAATAACTTTAATAATGGTGCTTTTCCCACAGCCGTTTTGTCCTGCCAGGCAGTGGACTTCACCTTTGTTAAGGGTCAGGCTCACGTTATCCAGCGCCAGTACGCCCGGGAATTGCTTGCTGATATTCTCAAGAGTGATAAATGCGGTGGCGTCCGTCATCGACAATACCTCAGCGAGCGCCCCGCAGGGCGCTTAACAATAGTGGGGACGAAACGCGCCGGCCGCGGGCAGGCCGACGTGGGTTTATGCCTCAGAAGCCGAGTGACTGAGCGTTATCTTTGGTGACTTCAAGGATCTTGTTGAAGCGGATTACTTTCTTGTCCATATCGACGTCCGCCTTGCCTAAGCCGTCAATCGTAAGATCGGCGGTAACCTCTTTGCCTTTCAGCAGTTGGTCGGCAACGGTCACCAGCGCGTAGCCCGCATCTTTAGGATCCCAGAGCAGGGCCTTCTTGATATCCCCGCGCATCAGGTAAGGAGCCGCCTGGCCGGGCATGGCGATCCCGACCACGGCGATTTTGTCCTTCGCGCGCTTCTTCTGCACTGCCTGGCCTGCGCCAATTGGCCCGAGGGAGCCAAAGCCGATGATGCCCTTCATCTGCGGATAGGTTTTCATCAGATCGAGGGTGGTGGCGTAGGACTTATCGATACTCTCCGCAACCGGCAGACGGGAGGTGACCTCGAACATATCCGGGTATTTCGCTTTCTGATATTTGATAGCGTAGTCCGCCCACGCATTGTGCAGCGGCACGGTCAGGGAGCCTACATAAATAGCGTAGCCGCCTTTTCCGCCCATATCTTTTGCCAGCTCATCGACGTTGGCCTGCGCGTATTTTTCGCTGTCTATGGTCTCGATATCCCACTGGCCAATCTGCTGATCCGGCGATTCATGGGTCAGGACCACGATGCCGTTATCCCGCGCTTTCTTCAGCACCGGCTCCAGCACTTTCGCATCATTGGGTACCACGATAATGGCATTGACCTTCTTGGCGATCAGATCTTCAATCACTTTCACCTGCTGGGCAGGATCGGGCGTGGAGGGGCCCGTCTGATAAGCATTGACGTCGAGTTTTTTAGCCGCCTCGTTGACGCCGGTTTCCATGCGGTTGAACCAGGGAATACCGGTTACTTTGGCGACCACGGCAATTTCATATTTTTCCGCCGCAGCGGCCGTTTGGGACAACATGCATGCAGAAATCATGGCTGCGCTGAGCAGGGCGTATTTGAATTTCATAATTCTACCTTTATTGGGTACAGGGGCATGTCACGCTGCGAGATTAGCAATGAAGGAAAGAGGGAAAGAATCTCAGTTGCTTAGAATGTGATCGATGGCCATTTTTGTTTGTTTTGTGTTAATTTTTGGTTATATTTTTGTTTATTTTGATGTTTTTACGCAGTGTTTGCGCGGTCTTTATTGTTAAAAATAGATGTTTTTGAAACAAAAAATAAACATTTTATTATCATATCTGTTAGGGATAAGAAAAATCCCTCCCACCTGATCGTTAACGGAAAAAAGAGAAGTTGTGAACTGAGAAGTGAAGCGATTCAACGTGAACGAATGCGGAGAGTTTTCTAACGCAGGCTGGGGGAGTGTTATGAAGGATCGTCCCCAGGGGCGCGCGGCCAGAAAAATGTGACGTCTGGCGGCTTTTCTTCGGGCAAGATCATAAATCGCCCCCGAAGCTGTTAGCAGGCCGTTAAAGCATATTGCCAGCCCGCGCGTTTGCCGCCAGACTATCGCCTCTTACGGGAGGGATTCATGGCTTTGCATTCCACGCGCTGGCTGGCGCTCAGTTATTTCACCTATTTTTTTAGCTACGGTATTTTTCTGCCCTTCTGGAGCGTCTGGCTGGCGGGGGTCGGGCTGACGCCAGAATCTATCGGCATTCTGCTCGGCGTCGGGCTGGTGGCGCGCTTTCTCGGTAGCCTGCTGATCGCCCCGCGCGTGACCGATCCCTCCCGGCTTATCCGCGTCCTGCGGGTGCTCGCGCTGCTGTCGCTGCTGTTCGTGCTCGCCTTCTGGCTCGATACCCGCTTCGCCTCGCTGATGATTGTAATGATTGGCTTTAACCTCTTTTTCTCGCCGCTGGTGCCGCTCACCGACGCGCTGGCCAATACCTGGCAAAAGCAGATAACCATGGACTACGGCCGGGTCAGGCTGTGGGGCTCGGTGGCGTTTGTGATTGGTTCAGCGCTGGTGGGTAAGCTGGTCAGCCTGTATGACTATCAGGCCATTCTGGCGCTGCTCAGCCTGTCGATAGCCTCCATGCTGCTCGGTATGCTCATTACGCCGTCGGTCATGCCCCAGGGCGAGGCGCGCCAGCAGGCGTCCGCCGGCTGGCGCGCCTGGCGGGCGCTGGCCCAGGAGAACTGGCGCTTTCTCGCCTGCGTCTGCCTGCTGCAGGGGGCGCATGCCGCCTACTATGGCTTTAGCGCTATTTACTGGCAGGAGGCGGGCTATTCTGCCTCTGCGGTCGGCTATCTGTGGTCGCTCGGCGTGGTTGCCGAGGTGATTATCTTTGCGGTCAGCAAAAAAGTCTTCAGCCGCTTCAGCGCCCGGGATCTGCTGCTGCTCTCCTGCCTGTGCGGCGTGGTGCGCTGGGGGATCATGGGCTGGACCACGGCGCTGCCGTGGCTGCTGGTGGCGCAGGTTCTGCACTGCGGCACCTTTACCGTCTGCCACCTGGCGGCGATGCGCTACATCGCCTCCCGCCGGGGCAGCGAGGTTATTCGCCTGCAGGCGGTCTACTCGGCGGTGGCGATGGGCGGCAGCATCGCCATCATGACCGTCTTCGCCGGTTTCCTCTATCAGCACCTGCACCACGGCGTCTTCTGGGTGATGGCGCTGGTGGCGCTGCCCGCGATGTTCGTCCGGCCAACGGTGTCGCCTCAGTCCCGGGCCTCCAGCATCTGACAGATGTGCTGCCGCTGCCTGACGCTGAGCGGTTCGGCGGCGTGGATAAACGGCGGTGAAAACAGCGGCAGCGGCACGGCGTAGGGCGTGACCACCAGCGCGGCCCCCTTCGGCACGCCCTCTTTATTAAAAGCGTGCAGGGGCTGCAATTTAATATTCAGCGGCAGCAGCGTCAGCTCCCTCAGCTGCTGCTCCAGCGCCTGTTCGAGGGCGGTATTGTCGCCGGTGAGCAGCACCACCTGCTTTTCCTGCAGATCGCTCTCCTGCATCAGCCAGGCGCCGAAAATAATCGCGATAAGCCCCAGCTCGTCGCTGGAGAAGCGCAGCCCGTAGTAGGCCTCAAACGGGGCCATCGCCGCCTGGGTCGTACGCATCAGGCGCGGGTAGAGGCGCTGGATCTCCTCCGGCAGATTGGCGTCAATGCCTATTCCGTACAGGGAGCGGTTAATCGCCTGGGCAATGTGCACGTACAGCTGGTCGCGCAGGCGGCAGCGGTTGCTGAACGGCTGGCCCGACAGCTGCTGGAAGCGATCGATAAGCTGATTGACGGCCCGGTAGAGGCGCACCTCCTGGGTATGGCTATCCCGCTGCGGATCCGGCACCTTCAGCAGCATGAACAGCAGGGCGAGAAACAGATGCTCATCGGGATGGGCCTCACGCAGGGTGCGGCGCTGCCAGTGGCGGGCTATCTCTGCGGCCACCTGATACTCGGCGCTGCCCTGCACCCAGCGCCGCTGTTCCGGGCTGAATGCCGGGGCGTTCTGCGGCTCCTGCTGCAGCAGACAGTACTGCAGAAAGAGCAGCAGGAAGGTGACGTCGCGGCTGTCAAACTGGCGAAAAAGCGTGCGCGCGCAGCGGTTGACCAGCGCCCGCAGGTTGGTATCGTCATAGAGCGTGCGCGATATCCCGGCCTGCCTGAGGCGCATTTTCAGCGATGGGGCGAAAGATTGGTTGATGAACTGCGGGCAGACGCGCAGGCTGCGCCGTAGCCAGTGCAGCAGGCAGAGACGCTGATTGAGGGCGCTGCCTTCAATCCGCAGGCGGCCATCGCCGGTTGTCACGATCTCCAGCCGGTGGGTGCGCTGAAGTTCCTCATGGGTTTCGGCGAGATCCTGATGCGCCATCGCCGCATCGACGTTATTCATCCGGCAGATGCTTTCCGCCGTGACGTCCTGCCCGGGCTGGTAGAGCGTTAGCAGGAGCTGGCAGCGGCGCTGCGGACTGGAAAGCGCAGATGGGGTTTCAGTTACGGTCATCATCTGTCATATTCCAGAGTGTTTTTTGATAAGAATAGCTAAAGGATCCTGATACGGCAGGCGCTGCGGCGGCATTTACGCAAGGATTGCGGGCGCGGGTCACAGAATTTTTCACTGAGGAATTGATGACGAGAGTGAAACAGATTACGGCGCTGGCGTTTCTCACGCTTTTATCGGGAAAAGCGCAGTCGCACCCGCACAGCTTCATCGCCATGCAGGGCGAGCTAATCGCCAGCGCGGGCAGCCTCACCGCCGTGAATATGCGCTGGACCATGGATGAAATCACCTCGGCGGACCTGCTCTACGATGCCGGAAATGCCAAACCCGGCGATGAGGTCTGGAAGAAGCTGGCGGCGGAGGTGATGGCGAACGTTCTCGGCCAGCACTACTTCACCGAATTCTGGCACGGCAAGCAGAAGGTGAAATTTGCCAACCGCCCCACGGCCTACGGCCTGTCGCGGGACGGTCACAAGGCGGTGCTCACCTTTACGCTGCCGCTGGCCGAGCCGCAGCCGCTTGCCGGGCAGCGCTACACCTTTTCAACCTTCGATCCCAGCTACTTTGTCGATATGCACTACGACCGCGATGCCGACGTAAAGCTAGGCGCAGACTTTCCGCCGGGCTGCGCGCTGAAGGTTTTCACCCCGCAGCCCAGTGATTCTCTCACCGCCTACGCGCTGTCGCTGGATAAGGCCGACGCCCCGCCGGAGGATATGGATTTGGGTAAACAATTTGCACAGCAGGTCACTCTGTCATGTCAGTAATATCATCTGCGCGCCCGG
Organism: Pluralibacter gergoviae ATCC 33028 = NBRC 105706; assembly: GCF_001598855.1. Classification (GTDB taxonomy): domain Bacteria; phylum Pseudomonadota; class Gammaproteobacteria; order Enterobacterales; family Enterobacteriaceae; genus Pluralibacter; species Pluralibacter gergoviae. The sequence goes on from NZ_BCZS01000017.1 coordinate 58,338, forward strand.
CGCCCCGCCGCTGGCTCCAGCTTTGGCCGCTGGCGCTGTTTCTACTGCTGGCGCTGGCGGGCGGCCTTTGGCTGCTTCACGTCTGGCCGCAGCTGATGCTCAAAAGCGTGGTCTGGCAACGGGAGGTCAATCAGCAGATGAGCGCCCTACTGCAGGCGGTGGCGGCCGATCCCGGCCGGGCGGGCGGCTCGCTGCTGGCATTTAGCTTTATCTACGGCGTGCTGCACGCGCTCGGGCCGGGGCACGGCAAGGTTGTGATTGCCACCTGGCTTGCGACGCATCCTTCAAAGCTGAAGTCGGGCATTCGCCTGACCCTGGCGGCGTCGCTGCTGCAGGGGCTGGTGGCGATTGCGCTGGTGGTGGTGGTGCTCACGCTGCTGGCGCTGCCCGCCCGCCAGATGCACCTCAGCAGTTTCTGGCTGGAGAAGGGCAGCTATGCCCTCGTGGGGCTGCTGGGCGTGATGCTCTGCTGGCGGGCGCTGAAAAAGCTGCGCGACGTGCTGCGCAGGCCGACATTCAAATCCTTCACCCCGCACCACGTCCACCATGCAAACTGCGGCTGCGGCCATCAGCATATGCCCGCGCCGGACAGCCTGGCGGCAGAGGGCGACTGGCGGGCCAGGCTGGCTATCGTGCTCTCAATGGGGATGCGGCCCTGTTCGGGCGCCATTATGGTGCTGCTGTTCAGTAAAGTGGTCGGCGTCTTCGGCTGGGGCGTCGCCTCGGCGCTGGCGATGGCGGCGGGAACCTCGATAACGATTTCGCTGCTGGCGCTGCTGGTGCACAGCTTCCGCCGGCTGGCGGTGCGGCTGAGTGCCAACAGGACGCCGGCGCTGTGGCGGCAGGTAGGCTGGACGACGCTCGCCTTTGCGGGCGGGGCGATCCTGGTGATTGCGGCAGTGGTGATGTGGGTCAGTGCGGTCCCGGCCGCGCGGGGGCTGCGGCCGTTCTGATTGCCGCCCGGCCAGCGGGCGGCGGGGCGATTAACGCTTCAGGGCTTCGCTCAGCTCGTCGCGCATGTTCGCCAGCATCGCTTTCACCACGCGCGGGTTGCCCGCCACGATGTTGCCGCTCAGCATATAGTTGTGGCCGCCGGTGAAGTCGCACACCAGGGCGCCGGCTTCGCGGGCGATCAGCTCGCCGGCGGCGAAGTCCCACGGCTTAAGGGCCAGTTCGAAGTAACCGTCAACGCGGCCTGCGGCGACGTAGCACAGATCCAGCGCGGCAGAGCCGGTGCGGCGGAAGTCGGCGCACTCGGTGAACAGCTTGCCGAGAATGTTCATATAGGTTGCGGCGTGCTGCTTCGCCTTAAACGGGAAGCCGGTGGCCAGAATGGTGCCGTCCAGGTCGCGGGCGGTGCTGCCGCGCAGGCGGTAGCCGTTCAGCTGTGCGCCCTGGCCGCGGGTGGCGGTGAACAGCTCATTACGCATCGGATCGTAAACCACGGCCACTTCAGTACGGCCTTTAATGCGTACAGCGATGGAAACGGAGAAATGGGGAAGGCGCTTAACAAAGTTGGTGGTGCCATCCAGCGGATCGATAACCCACTGCACATCCTGATCTTCGCCTGCGTGCTCACCGCTCTCTTCGGTAATGATGGTGTGCTGCGGGTAAGATTTGCGGATAGTTTCGATAATCATCGCTTCTGCGGCTTTATCGACGTTGGTCACGAAATCATTGCTGCCTTTCTGGCTGGTCTCTACGGTGTCCGGCGTCTCGTAGTGCTTGGCAATAATATTACCCGCCTTGCGCGCTGCGCGCACGGCGATGGTCAACATAGGATGTTGCATCGGTTACTCTCACTGGATGTTAAAGAACGGGGAAAAACGGCGCATATCATAGCAGCGAATTCGGCATCTGTCCTGGCTTTATGCTACTATCGGCCAATTATCTTTCTTCGATGAAAAAACATGCTGCAAAATATTCGGATAGTCCTGGTAGAAACCTCCCACACCGGCAACATGGGCTCTGTCGCCCGCGCGATGAAAACCATGGGGTTAACCAACCTCTGGCTGGTCAATCCCCTCGTTGAGCCCGACTCTCAGGCCATTGCCCTCGCGGCAGGCGCCAGCGACGTCATCGGCAATGCGCAGATTGTTGACACCCTTGATGAGGCGCTCGCCGGCTGCAGCCTGGTGGTCGGGACCAGCGCCCGCTCCAGAACGCTGCCGTGGCCGATGCTCGATCCGCGCGAGTGCGGCCTTAAAAGCGTGGCGGAAGCCGCCCACGCTCCGGTGGCGCTGGTCTTTGGCCGCGAGCGTGTTGGCCTGACCAACGACGAACTGCAGAAGTGCCACTACCACGTGGCGATCGCCGCCAATCCGGAGTACAGCTCTCTGAACCTCGCCATGGCGGTGCAGGTTATCGCCTACGAAGTGCGGATGGCGTGGCTGGCGGCCCAGGAGAGCGGCGAGCAGCCCGAAGAGGCTGAGGCGCCGTACCCGCTGGTAGACGATCTTGAGCGTTTTTACGACCACCTTGAGCAGACGCTGCTCAGCACCGGCTTTATTCGCGCCAGTCACCCGGGGCAGGTGATGAACAAGCTGCGCCGGCTGTTCACCCGCGCGCGCCCCGAGAGCCAGGAGCTGAACATCCTGCGCGGCATGCTGGCCTCAATCGAGCAGTCAAATAAACAGCAATAGCGCGCGCCCGGCCTATACTCAGCTGCCAGCAGGTAGCTGAGAGCATCTGTTTATGCCATTTCGGAAGTTGCTCATGACACTAAATGCTAAATACCTGAGTAAAACGGTCAAGTAAATAGTTGACCAATTTACTCGGGAATGTCAGACTGACCTCGCTATGCAAAAGCTACATTTTAATAACAACCCCGGACAGGGGCGATTTGAGGCTAAGTAAGATATGAGACTGACATCTAAAGGGCGTTATGCCGTGACCGCAATGCTTGACGTTGCGCTCAACTCCGAATCGGGGCCGGTGCCGTTGGCTGATATTTCTGAACGTCAGGGAATTTCGCTTTCCTATCTGGAGCAGCTGTTCTCCCGCCTGCGCAAAAATGGACTGGTTTCCAGCGTACGCGGACCGGGCGGCGGCTACCTGCTAGGAAAGGATGCCGGAAGTATTGCAGTTGGCGAAGTTATCAGCGCCGTTGACGAATCTGTTGATGCAACACGTTGCCAGGGGAAAGCCGGCTGTCAGGGGGGCGATAAGTGCCTGACTCACGCGCTGTGGCGCGATCTGAGTGACCGCCTGACCGGCTTTTTAAACAATATCACCCTCGGTGAGTTGGTGAATAATCAGGAAGTTCTGGACGTTTCCGACCGCCAGCACATTCACGAAACTCAGCGTAGCACCCGTTCGCAGGACGCCATTGACGTTAAACTGCGTGCGTAACAAAAAAGAAGCGTAATATTCTTCGGGCTGGACTACCAGGGCAGCCCGAAGAGTTAAGCGTAAAAAAAGATTTAAGAATCAGGCCGGGCATTTGCTGTCCGTCGACACGGTCGTACATCCAGCCGGTTGCCTGGTTCCTTGCATTGAGTGATGTACGGAGTTAAAGAGCAATGAAATTACCGATTTACCTCGATTACTCCGCAACCACGCCGGTGGACCCGCGTGTTGCCGAGAAAATGATGCAGTACCTGACGCTGGACGGGACCTTTGGCAACCCGGCCTCCCGCTCACACCGCTTTGGCTGGCAGGCTGAAGAGGCGGTTGATATCGCCCGCAATCAGATTGCCGAGCTGGTCGGTGCCGACCCGCGCGAAATCGTCTTTACGTCTGGCGCGACCGAATCTGATAACCTGGCGATTAAAGGTGCAGCCAACTTCTATCAGAAAAAAGGCAAGCACATTATCACCAGCAAAACCGAGCATAAAGCCGTGCTCGACACCTGCCGTCAGCTGGAACGCGAAGGGTTTGAAGTGACCTACCTCGCGCCGCAGCGCAACGGCATCATCGATCTCAAAGAGCTCGAAGCCGCGATGCGTGACGACACTATCCTCGTCTCTATCATGCACGTGAACAACGAAATCGGCGTGGTGCAGGATATCGCTACCATCGGCGAACTGTGCCGCGCACGCGGTATCATTTACCACGTAGACGCCACCCAGAGCGTGGGTAAACTGCCTATCGATCTCAGCCAGCTGAAAGTGGACCTGATGTCCTTCTCCGGCCACAAAATCTATGGCCCGAAAGGCATTGGCGCCCTCTACGTGCGCCGCAAGCCGCGTATCCGCATCGAAGCGCAGATGCACGGCGGCGGTCACGAGCGCGGCATGCGCTCCGGTACGCTGCCGGTGCACCAGATTGTCGGCATGGGCGAAGCCTACCGTATCGCTAAAGAAGAGATGACCACCGAGATGGCCCGCCTGCGCGGCCTGCGTGACCGTCTCTGGAACGGCATTAAGGATATGGAAGAGGTTTACCTCAACGGCGACCTTGAGCAGGGCGCGCCGAATATCCTCAACGTCAGCTTCAACTACGTTGAAGGCGAGTCGCTGATCATGGCCCTGAAAGACCTGGCCGTCTCTTCCGGCTCCGCCTGTACCTCCGCAAGCCTCGAACCGTCCTACGTGCTGCGCGCGCTGGGCATGAACGATGAGCTGGCGCACAGTTCTATCCGTTTCTCTTTAGGTCGTTTCACTACCGAAGAAGAGATCGACTACACCATCGCTCTGGTGCAGAAGTCCATCGGCCGCCTGCGCGACCTCTCTCCGCTGTGGGAGATGTTCAAGCAGGGCGTGGATCTGAACACTATCGAATGGTCGCATCACTAATCGGAACCGACAGGAGAATACATCATGGCTTACAGCGAAAAAGTAATCGATCACTACGAAAATCCGCGTAACGTGGGTTCCTTTGACAACAGCGACGACAGCGTCGGCAGCGGCATGGTGGGTGCACCGGCTTGCGGCGATGTGATGAAGCTACAGATTAAAGTCAACGATAGCGGTATTATTGAAGACGCGCGTTTCAAAACTTACGGCTGCGGCTCCGCGATTGCCTCCAGCTCGCTCATCACCGAGTGGGTTAAAGGCAAGTCGCTCGACGAAGCACAGGCTATCAAGAACACCGATATCGCCGAGGAGCTTGAGCTGCCGCCGGTTAAGATTCACTGCTCAATCCTTGCAGAGGACGCGATCAAAGCCGCCATTGCGGACTATAAAAGCAAACGTGAAGCAAAATAATTAAGAGTTGAGGTTTTTTTATGTCGATTACCTTAAGCGACACTGCAGCAGCGCGGGTCAACACCTTCCTGGCAAACCGCGGTAAAGGGTTTGGCCTTCGTCTGGGGGTCAGAACCTCCGGCTGTTCCGGTATGGCCTATGTTCTGGAGTTTGTTGACGAGCCGGCGGCAGAAGACACCGTGTTTGAAGACAAGGGCGTAAAGGTGGTTATCGACGGCAAGAGCCTGCAATTTCTTGACGGCACTCAGCTGGACTTCGTCAAAGAAGGCCTTAACGAAGGGTTTAAATTCACCAACCCCAACGTTAAAGACGAGTGCGGCTGCGGCGAAAGCTTCAACGTCTAATCACGCCTAAGATAACCCCACTGCGGCCCGCCGCCGTGGGGTTTGCCTTTTCAGAGAACGCTATGGATTACTTCACTCTCTTCGGTCTGCCGGTCTCCTATCACCTGGATATGCCGCTGCTGACCACCCGTTTTCAGGATCTCCAGCGCCAGTACCATCCGGACAAATTTGCCAGCCAGCCTGCGGCTGAACAGCTTGCCGCCGTTCAGCAGTCGGCCACCATCAATCAGGCCTGGCAGACGCTGCGCCACCCGCTGACCCGCGCGGAGTACATGCTCTCCCTGCACGGCTTTGACCTGGCAAGCGAGCAGCACACGGTGCGCGACACGGCGTTCCTGATGGAGCAGCTGGAGCTGCGCGAAGAGCTCGACGAGATCGAAAAGGCAAAAGCGGGCGACCGTCTCGACGGCTTTATGCAGCGCGTGAAAAAAATGTATGACGTCCGTCTGCAGCAGATGGTGGGCGAGCTCGACAATGAAGCGTGGGACGCGGCGGCGGATACCGTGCGCAAACTGCGCTTTCTCGATAAACTGCGGGCGACGGCAGAACAACTCGAAGAAAAGCTGCTCGATTTCTGACTTTCTGGAAGCATAACCAACATGGCCTTATTACAAATCAGCGAGCCGGGGCTGAGCGCCGCGCCGCACCAGCGCAGGCTGGCGGCGGGTATTGACCTCGGCACTACCAACTCCCTGGTCGCGACCGTACGCAGCGGCCAGGCGGAGACCCTGGCGGACGCGCAGGGGCGGCACCTGCTGCCCTCCGTCGTGCACTACCGGGCAGACGGCCTGCGCGTCGGCTATGATGCCCGCGCCAACGCCGCCCAGGATCCGGTAAACACCATCAGCTCCGTTAAGCGTCTGATGGGGCGCTCGCTTGCCGACGTGCAGGCGCGCTACCCGCACCTGCCGTATCAGCTGCAGGCCAGTGAAAACGGCCTGCCGATGCTGGCGACCGCCGCCGGGCTGCTTAATCCGGTGCGCATCTCCGCCGATATTCTCAAAGCCCTTGCCGCCCGCGCCAGCGAAGCGCTGGCGGGCGAACTGGACGGGGTGGTGATCACCGTTCCCGCCTACTTCGACGACGCCCAGCGTCAGGGCACCAAAGACGCCGCCCGCCTGGCCGGGCTGCACGTGCTGCGCCTGCTCAACGAGCCGACCGCGGCGGCCATCGCCTACGGCCTCGACTCCGGCCAGGAGGGCGTGATTGCCGTCTACGATCTCGGCGGCGGCACCTTTGATATCTCCATCCTGCGCCTCAGCCGCGGCGTGTTTGAAGTGCTGGCTACCGGCGGCGATTCAGCGCTGGGCGGCGACGACTTCGACCACCTTTTGGCGGATTTGATCCGCGAGCAGGCGGGCTTCACCGACCGCAGCGACAACCGCCTGCAGCGCGCGCTGCTGGATGCCGCTATTGCCGCTAAAATCGCCCTCAGCGATGCCGACAGCGCTACCGTTGAAGTGGCTGGCTGGAAAGGCGAGGTCACGCGCGCGCAGTTTAATGACCTGATCTCCGCGCTGGTTAAGCGCACGCTGCTCTCCTGCCGTCGGGCGCTGAAGGACGCAGGCGTGGACGCCAGCGAAGTGCTGGAAGTGGTGATGGTCGGCGGCTCGACCCGCGTACCGCTGGTGCGCGAGCGGGTGGGCGAGTTCTTTGGCCGCGCGCCGCTGACCGCCATTGACCCGGATAAAGTGGTCGCCATCGGGGCCGCTATTCAGGCCGATATCCTCGTCGGCAACAAGCCGGACAGCGAAATGCTGCTGCTCGACGTGCTGCCGCTCTCGCTGGGTCTTGAGACCATGGGCGGACTGGTGGAGAAGGTTATTCCGCGCAACACCACCATTCCGGTGGCCCGCGCCCAGGAGTTCACCACCTTCAAAGACGGCCAGACCGCGATGTCCATCCACGTGATGCAGGGCGAGCGCGAGCTGGTGCAGGACTGCCGCTCGCTGGCGCGCTTTGCGCTGCGCGGTATTCCGGCGCTGCCGGCGGGCGGGGCGCATATCCGCGTCACCTTCCAGGTGGACGCCGACGGCCTGCTGAGCGTCACGGCAATGGAGAAATCCACCGGCGTTGAGTCCTCGATTCAGGTGAAGCCTTCCTACGGCCTGACCGATACTGAAATCGCCTCCATGATTCAGGATTCGATGAGCTACGCCGACCAGGACGTGCGGGCGCGGATGCTGGCCGAGCAGAAGGTCGAGGCAGCCCGGGTGCTGGAGAGCCTTAACGGCGCGCTGGCGGCCGATGCCGGCCTGTTAAGTCAGCAAGAACGTGAGCACATTGACGCCGCGGCTGCCGCCCTGCAGACCGCAGCATCAGGCGAAGATGCCGACGCCATAAAAGAAGCCATTAAAAATATCGACACACAAACCCAGGACTTTGCCGCACGCCGCATGGACCAGTCCGTCCGCAAGGCGCTGAAAGGCCAGTCCGTCGACGAGGTTTAATATGCCTAAGATTGTTTTTCTGCCTCATCAGGACCTCTGTCCCGATGGCGCAGTTCTGGAAGCAAAGCGCGGTGAAACCATTCTTGACGTTGCCCTGCGCAACGGTATCGAGATTGAACACGCCTGCGAAATGTCCTGCGCCTGCACCACCTGCCACTGCATCGTGCGTGAAGGCTTTGATTCGCTGCCCGAGAGCAGCGAAAACGAAGATGACATGCTGGACAAGGCCTGGGGGCTGGAACCCGAGAGCCGCCTGAGCTGCCAGGCGCGGGTCACCGATGAAGATCTGGTGGTCGAAATGCCGCGCTATACCATCAACCACGCACGCGAGCACTGATATGGCACTGAAATGGACCGACAGCCGCGAGATCGGCGAAGCGCTCTACGATGCGTACCCGGATACCGATCCGAAAACGGTGCGCTTCACGGATCTGCACCAGTGGATTTGCGAGCTGGAGGATTTTGAGGATGATCCGAACGCATCCAATGAAAAAATTCTCGAAGCGATTCTGCTAATCTGGCTGGACGAATACGCTTAACAGAACATTAACTTGGGCTACCTTCGGGTGGCCCATTTTGACTGCAAGGATAATGACCATGACCGACGCGATGAAGATAACGCTCTCCACCCAGCCTGCGGATGCGCGCTGGGGCGAGAAGGCGGCATACAGCATTAACAACGATGGTATTACGCTGCACCTGAAGGGCGAGGACGACCTCGGCCTGATCCAGCGCGCGGCGCGCAAAATCGACGGCCTGGGCATCAAGCACGTCGCGCTCAGCGGCGAAGGCTGGGACGCGGACCGCAGCTGGGCCTTCTGGGCGGGCTACAAAGGGCCGAAGGGCAAGCGTGAAGTAGAGTGGGCCGGGCTGGACGACGCCCAGCGCAGCGAGCTGGACAATCGCCTTACCATTATCGACTGGGTGCGCGACACCATTAACGCCCCGGCAGAAGATCTGGGTCCGGAGCAGTTGGCGCAGCGCGCGGTGGATCTGCTGCACCTGGTGGCCGCCGACAAGGTCAGCTACCGCATCACCAAGGGCGAAGATCTGCGCGATCAGAACTACATGGGCCTGCACACCGTCGGCCGCGGCTCCGAGCGCCCGCCGGTGCTGCTGGCGCTGGACTACAATCCGTCCGGCGATGAAAATGCGCCCGTGTATGCCTGCCTCGTTGGCAAGGGCATCACTTTTGACTCCGGCGGCTACAGCCTTAAGCAGTCCGCATTCATGGACTCGATGAAGTCCGATATGGGCGGCGCGGCGACGGTGACCGGCGCGCTGGCCTTTGCCATCACCCGCGGGCTCAATAAGCGCGTCAAGCTGTTCCTCTGCTGCGCGGATAACATGGTCAGCGGCAATGCCTTCAAGCTCGGCGACATTATCCACTATCGCAACGGCAAAAACGTTGAGGTGATGAATACCGACGCGGAAGGACGCCTGGTGCTGGCCGACGGCCTGATCGACGCCTCGGCCCAGAAGCCGGAACTGATCATCGACGCCGCGACCCTGACCGGGGCGGCGAAAACGGCGCTGGGCAACGACTATCACGCCTTGTTTAGCTTTGACGACAAGCTGGCCGCCCGCCTGCTGGCGAGCGCCAGCGCCGAGAACGAGCCGTTCTGGCGCCTGCCGCTGGCGGAGTTCCACCGCAGCCAGCTGCCGTCTAACTTTGCCGAGCTGAACAACACCGGTAGCGCCGCCTATCCGGCGGGCGCCAGCACGGCAGCGGGCTTCCTGTCGCACTTCGTGGAGAACTACCGCGAGGGCTGGCTGCACATCGACTGCTCGGCGACCTACCGCAAAGCGGCGGTGGAGCAGTGGTCCGCCGGGGCGACCGGGCTGGGCGTGCGTACTATTGCGAATCTGCTCACCGCAGAGTAAGACGTCAATTTGCCGGCCGGGCAGGCGCTCGCCGCCCGGCCGCTTTTAGTGTGAAAATCATGTCCGAAAATAAAAACGAACTGGAAACCCTGCTCGAGCAGGCCGCCACCGAGCCCGCCCACCGCCCGGCCTTTTTCCGCACCCTGCTGGCGTCCACCGTCTGGGTCCCCGGCGCGGCGGCGGAAGGCGAGCAGATTGTTGAAGATAGCGCGGTCGATCTCCAGCACTGGGAGAAGGATGACGGCAGCTCCGTCATTCCCTTTTTTACCTCTCTGGACGCCCTGCAGCAGGCGGTCAGCGGCGAGCAGCCCTTCGTGGTGATGCCGGCGCGCACCCTGTTTGAAATGACGCTCGGCGAGACGCTGTTTCTCAACGCCCGCCTGCCGACCGGCAAAGAGTTCACCCCCCGGGAAATCAGCCACCTGATCGGCGAAGAGGGCAACCCGCTCAGCACGCAGACCGTGCTGGAAGGCGGCGCGGCGCTGCTGCTCTCCGAAGTCGCCGAACCGCCCGCGCAGATGGTGGACTCGCTGACCGCGCTGTTTAAATCGCTGAAAACGGTCAGGCGCGCGTTTCTGTGCTCGATTAAAGAGCAGGCCGACGCCGCCCCGAATCTGCTGATCGGCATTGAAGTGGAGGGCGATATCGACGAGGCGATCCAGGCTACCGGCAGCGTAGCGATGGATACCCTGCCCGGCGACGAGCCGGTTGACGTCTGCCTGGTGGCAGAGGGCGAGCAGGGCATCAGCCATTTTATGCTGGCGCACATTACGCCGTTCTATGAAAAGCGCTGGGGCAGCTTTTTGCGGGATTTTAAGCAGAACAGGATTATTTGATGTATTCCGACGGCGCGCCAGCGCCGCCGGAAGAGACGTCAGGCCGGTTCGACCGGTAAATCGCTCCTCGCCCCCCATTCGCTCCACGACCCGTCATACAGCGTGACGTCCGGCGCGCCCAGCGTTGCCAGGGCCAGAACCACCACTGCGGCAGTCACGCCGGACCCGCAGCTGGCGACGATCGGCTGCTGCAGATCAATGCCCTGGCGGTGGAAGATGGCCGCCAGCTCATCGGTGGTTTTCAGCTCGCCGTTGACCACCAGATCGCCCCAGGGCACGTTCTTCGCGCCCGGAATATGCCCGCGGCGCAGGCCGGGGCGCGGCTCGTCGGCCTGGGCCAGAAAGCGCGGCGCCGGGCGGGCGTCAACCAGCTGCGGGCTGCCTTCATGGCTGGCGACCAGCACGTCGGTCAGACGCTTAACGTTACCGGCGGCAAACTTCGCCTCAAACTCGCCTTCCGGCAGCTCAACGTCGCCGGTCTCCAGCCGCAGCTCGTCCCGCTGCCAGCCGGCCAGACCGCCCGCAAGAATCGAGACATTCTCCACGCCGAAGGTGCGCAGCATCCACCACGCGCGCGGGGCCGAGAAGAGGTTGCCCTCATCGTAAACCACCAGGTGCTTATCGCCGCTGACCCCCAGTTCACGCATCGCTACAGCGAACGCCTCCGGGCGCGGCATCGTGTGCGGCAGCGGACTGGTGCGATCGGAGAGGGCCTCAATATCGAAAAATACCGCGCCCGGCAGGTGGCCCGCGCGATACTCGGCGGCCATATCGCGCTGCGCCTCCTGTCCCGGCGGGGCCATGCGGGCGTCAATCACCTGAATCTGCGGATCGTTGATACGTTCGGCCAGCCAGTCGGCGGCAACAAAAAAGGAGGTGGTCATTGTGCTCTCCGTTTACCTGTAGATAGAGTGATTGTCGGCGTTTTTAGCGCGAGCGCAAGGCGCGAAATGACCAACTGCGAACGAACGCGGACTTTTAATACTATTGGTAAAAAATACTATTACGCCTACTATTGCGTCACGATAAATAAGCGGCCCCGGGGCCGGAGGTTACAGGATGAAACCCTTTCGTTTGGCGGCGCTATCCCTGGCGCTGATCGCAGCATTCACGCTGTCCGGCTGTGACAACGCCGATAAGCCCACGGCGGCGGCCCCTGCGGCGTCCGCGGATGCCGCCGCAGCACCCGCGGCGAAGAAACCCGATGCCGCACAGCTGAAAACGCTGGCGGAGAAAAGCCGGGGCAAGGCGCTGACGCTGCTTGATGCTTCGGAAGTGCAGCTCGACGGCGCGGCGACGCTGGTGCTCACCTTCTCAATCCCACTCGATCCGGATCAGGATTTTGCCAAAGCTATCCACCTGGTGGATAAAAAGAGCGGCAAAGTGGACGGCGGCTGGGAGCTGGCCCCGAACCTGAAAGAACTGCGCCTGCGCCACCTGGAGCCGAAGCGTAATCTGGTGCTGACCGTGGAGCCCACGCTCGTTGCGCTGAACAAAAGTACGCTGCAGCAGGGCGCGGAAAAAGAGATCGATACCCGCGACGTCGAGCCCAGCGTCGGCTTTGCCAGCCGCGGCTCCCTGCTGCCGGGGAAAGTGGTTTCCGGCCTGCCGGTCATGGCCCTCAATGTCAATAATGTCGATGTTAACTTCTACCGCGTGAAGCCTGAATCGCTGGCGTCGTTCGTCAGCGAGTGGCAGTACCGCAGTTCGGTCAGCAACTGGGAGTCTGAGCAGCTGCTGAAGATGGCGGACCTGGTCTATACCGGCCGTTTCGATCTTAACCCGCAGCGCAACACCCGCGAAAAGCTGCTCCTGCCGCTCGGCGATATTAAGCCGCTGCAGCAGGCGGGCGTTTACGTGGCGGTGATGAATCCCGCCGGGCACTACAGCTACAGCAATGCCGCGACGCTGTTTACCCTAAGCGACCTCGGCGTCTCGGCCCACCGCTACCATAATCGCCTCGACGTCTTTACCCAGAGCCTGGAAAACGGCGCGGCGCAGTCCGGCATCGACGTACAGCTCCTCAATGATAAGGGGCAGACTCTCGCGCAGGCCACCAGCGACGGGCAGGGCCACGTCACCCTGGAAACGGATAAAGAGGCCGCGCTGCTGCTGGCGCGCAAGGACGGCCAGACCACGCTGCTGGATCTCAAGCTGCCGGCGCTCGACCTGGCGGAGTTCGATATCGCCGGCGCGCCGGGCTACAGCAAACAGTTCTTTATGTTTGGCCCGCGCGATCTCTATCGCCCCGGCGAGACGGTTATCGTCAACGGCCTGCTGCGCGACAGCGACGGCCGACCGCTGGCCGAGCAGCCGGTGAAGCTGGAGGTCGTCCAGCCCGATGGCCAGGTGGTGCGCACCGTGATGAGCAGTGCGGTGAACGGTCTCTATCAGCTGACCTTCCCGCTGGGCGCCGGCTCGGCGACCGGGATGTGGCACGTCCGCGCCAGCGTTGGGGATAACCAGAAGCGCGAGTGGGATTTCCACGTCGAAGATTTTATGCCCGAGCGCATGGCGCTGAAGCTGACCCCGGACAGCGCGCCGCTCGCACCGGATGCCGGAGTACGCTTTGCGGTGGCCGGTGACTACCTCTACGGCGCGCCCGCCAGCGGCAACGCCCTGCAGGGCAAGCTGTTCCTGCGCCCGCTGCGCGACGCCGTCGCGGCGCTGCCCGGCTTCCAGTTTGGCGATATCGCCGGCGAGAATCAGTCCCGCACGCTCGATGAGGTTGAACTGACCCTCGATGAGCAGGGGCGCGGAGAGGTGACGGCCGAAAGCCAGTGGCAGGAGACCCACTCGCCGCTGCAGGTGATCCTCCAGGCGAGTCTGCTGGAGTCCGGCGGACGTCCGGTGACCCGCCGCGCCGTGCAGGCCATCTGGCCGGCGGAGGCGCTGCCGGGTATCCGCCCGCAGTTCGCCAGCAAGGCGGTCTACGACTACCGCACCGATACCACCGTCCAGCGGCCGATGGTGGACGCCGACGGCAACGCCGGTTTTGATATTGTTTATGCCGACGCGAAGGGCAATAAAAAGGCGGTTGATGGCCTGCAGGTGCGGCTGATCCGCGAGCGCCGGGACTACTACTGGAACTGGTCCGACAGCGAAGGCTGGCAGTCGCAGTTTGACCAAAAAGATCTGACCGAGGGCGAAGAGACCCTGAACCTTAAAGCCGACGAAACCGGTAAAATCAGCTTCCCGGTCGAGTGGGGCTCCTATCGCCTGGAGGTGAAAGCTCCGGACGATACCGTCAGCAGCGTGCGCTTCTGGGCGGGCTACAGCTGGCAGGACAACAGCGACGGCAGCGGTGCGGCGCGTCCCGACCGCGTGACCATGAAGCTCGACAAACCCTCCTACAAGCCGGGCGATACCATTAAGCTGCATCTGACCGCCCCGGCGGCGGGCAAGGGCTACGCGATGGTGGAGTCCAGCGAAGGGCCGCTGTGGTGGCAGGAGATTGACGTTCCCGTCGACGGTATGGATCTGTCGATCCCGGTCGATCAAAAGTGGAATCGCCACGATCTCTACCTCAGCGCGCTGGTGGTTCGCCCCGGCGATAAGTCGAAGTCCGCCACGCCGAAGCGCGCGGTGGGTCTGCTGCATCTGCCGCTGGGCGACGAGGGGCGCCGCCTTGAACTGGCGCTCGATGCGCCGGCGAAAATGCGCCCTAACCAGCCGCTGACGGTGAAAATTAAGGCCAGCAGCAAAGCGGGCGCGGTACCGAAGCAGGTCAACGTGCTGGTTTCCGCCGTCGACAGCGGCGTGCTGAACATTACCGACTACGCCACGCCGGATCCGTGGAACGCCTTCTTTGGCCAGAAGCGCTACGGCGCGGATATTTACGATATCTACGGCCAGGTAATTGAAGGGCAGGGGCGTCTGGCCAGCCTGCGCTTCGGCGGCGACGGCGATGAGCTCAAGCGCGGCGGCAAGCCGCCGGTTAATCACGTCACTATTGTCGCCCAGCAGGCGCAGCCGGTGCAGCTGAATGAGAACGGTGAGGGTAGCGTGACGCTGCCCATCGGCGACTTCAACGGCGAACTGCGGGTGATGGCCCAGGCCTGGACCGCCGACGATTTTGGCAGCAGCGACGATAAAGTGGTGGTGGCCGCCCCGGTTATCGCCGAGCTTAACGCCCCGCGCTTCCTCGCGGGCGGCGACAGCAGCCGCCTGGCGCTGGATCTCACCAACCTTACCGACCGGCCGCAGACCCTGAGCGTGGCGCTCGGCAGCAGCGGGCTGGTGCAGGTGCAGGGCGGGCAGCCGCAGCCGGTCACCCTGGCGGCGGGCCAACGCACGACGCTGTTCGTGCCGGTCAGCGCGAAGCCGGGCTTCGGCGACGGCGAGGTGACGGCCACCGTCGGCGGCCTGAGCCTGCCGGGAGAGAACATCGCCCCGCTGCAGAAAAACTGGAAGATTGGCGTCCGTCCGCCGTTCCCGGCGCAGACCGTCAATGCCGGTGTTGCCCTGCAGCCGGGCGAGAGCTGGCGCGCCCCGGCCGCCAGCGTCGAGGGCTTCTCGCCGGCGACCCTCGAAGGCCGTCTGCTGTTCAGCGGCAGGCCGCCGCTGAACATCGCCCGCTATATCAGCGAGCTGCGCGCCTATCCCTACGGCTGCCTGGAGCAGACCACCAGCGGCCTGTTCCCGCAGCTCTACACCAACGCCGCGCAGCTGAAGGCGCTGGGTATTAAGGGCGACAGCGATGAGAAACGCCGGGCGGCGGTGGATCTCGGCATCGCCCGCCTGCTGCAGATGCAGCGCGACGACGGCGGCTTCGGGCTGTGGAGCAAAGAGGGGCCGGAAGAGTACTGGCTCACCGCCTACGTGATGGACTTCCTGACCCGCGCCGGCGAGCAGGGCTACAGCGTGCCGGCCGACAGTCTGACGAAGGGCAACAACCGCCTGCTGCGCTATCTCCAGCAGCCGTCGCTGATGACGATTCGCTACAGCGACGACGGCGACGCCAGCCGCTTCGCGGTGCAGGCCTACGCCGCGCTGGTGCTGGCTCGCCAGCAGAAGGCGCCGCTGGGGATGCTGCGCGAGGTGTGGGAGCGCCGCGCCCGGGCGAAAGCCGGGCTGCCGCTGGTGCAGTTGGGTCTGGCGCTGAAGCTGATGGGCGACGCGCCGCGCGCGGAGCAGGCTATCGGCCTGGGGCTGAACACCGCGCGGGTCGATAAGCGCAGCTGGCTGGCGGACTACGGCAGCACGCTTCGCGACAACGCGCTGGTGCTGAATCTGCTCGAGGAGAATAAGCTGCTGCCGGACGCGCAGAACAGGCTGCTCTCTGACCTGTCGCAGGAGGCCTTCGGCCAGCGCTGGCTCTCCACTCAGGAGATGAACGCCCTGTTCCTCGCCGCGAAGGGGCTGCAGGATAATCCGGGCAACTGGCAGGCGCAGACCTCTCTGCAGGACGAGACCCTGGGCGGCAATAAGGCGCAGTCGCGCAGCCTGACCGCCGACCAGCTTGCCGCCCTGAGCGTGACCAATACCGGCCAAAGCCCGCTGTGGCTGCGTCTCGACAGCAGCGGCTATCCGCAGTCGGCGCCGCAGCCCTTCAGCAACGTGCTGCAGATCGAGCGCACGTTCCTCGACGCCAGCGGCCGGGAGCGCCCGCTCTCTTCGCTGCGCAGCGGCGAACTGGTGCTGGTGCATCTCCAGGTGCGCGCCAGCCAGAACGTGCCCGATGCGCTGGTGGTGGACCTGCTGCCTGCCGGACTTGAGCTGGAGAACCAGAATCTCGCCAGCAGCAGCGCCGGGCTGCAGGAGAACGGCGCCGGCGTGCAGGATCTGCTGAGCCAGATGCAGCAGGCGGATATTCAGCACGTCGAATTCCGCGATGACCGCTTCGTTGCCGCCGTGGCGGTGCGCGCCGGACAGCCGGTGACCCTGGTCTACCTGGCCCGCGCCGTGACGCCGGGCACCTACGAGGTGCCGGTGCCGCAGGTCGAGTCGATGTACGTGCCGCAGTGGCGGGCCACCGGCGCCGCCAGCGGGCCGCTGATCGTTAAGCCGTAGCGTGCCGGCGCGCGGGCTAAAAAAATCCCGCTGGCGCTGGCCGGCGGGATTTGTTGTTTTGAGCGTCCTGCTGCTGGCGGTCGCCGACCGGCTCTGGCCGCTGCCGCTTCACGAGGTGGCGCCCGCCAGAGTGGTGGTCGCCGAAGACGGCGCCCCGCTGTGGCGCTTCGCCGATGCCGACGGCATCTGGCGCTATCCGGTGACGATTAACGAGGTTTCACCGCGCTACCTTGAGGCGCTGATCCAGTATGAAGACCGCTGGTTCTGGGACCATCCCGGCGTTAACCCGCTCTCCGTCGCCCGCGCCGCCTGGCAGGATCTGCGCGCCGGGCGCGTGATCTCCGGCGGCAGCACCCTGACGATGCAGGTCGCGCGCCTGCTCGATCCCCATCCCCGCACCTTCGGCGGCAAGCTGCGCCAGTTGTGGCGCGCCCTGCAGCTGGAGTGGCACCTCGACAAGCGCCAGATCCTGACGCTCTATCTCAACCGCGCGCCGTTCGGCGGCACGCTGCAGGGCATCGGCGCCGCCAGCTGGGCCTACCTCGGTAAGCCGCCCGCAGAGCTGAGCTACGCCGAGGCGGCGCTGCTGGCGGTGCTGCCCCAGGCCCCGAGCCGCCTGCGGCCGGACCGCTGGCCGCAGCGGGCGCAGGCGGCGCGCGATAAAGTGCTGTCGCGGATGCAGGCCCGGGGCGTCTGGCCGGCGCGGGCGGTGAAGGAGGCCAAAGAGGAACCGGTGTGGCTCTTCCCGCGCCAGATGCCGCAGCTGGCGCCGCTGTTTGCCCGCCGGGTGCTGGCCGCCAGTCGGGAAGAAAAAATCGTCACCACCCTCGATGCCGGGCTGCAGCGCCAGCTGGAGGAGATGGCGCTTAACTGGAAATCGCGGCTGCCGCCCCGCAGTTCGCTGGCGATACTGGTGGTCGATCATACCAGTATGAAGGTGCGCGGCTGGGTAGGATCGGCGGATCTCGCCGACGACAGCCGCTTCGGCCACGTTGATATGGTCACGGCGGTGCGCTCCCCCGGTTCGCTGCTGAAGCCGTTTATCTACGGCCTGGCGATGGACGACGGGCTTATCCACCCGGCCTCGCTGCTGCAGGACGTGCCCCGGCGCTTCAGCGATTACCGGCCGGGCAACTTCGACAGCGGCTTTCACGGCCCGGTGAGCATGAGCGATGCCCTGCAGCGCTCTCTCAACCTGCCCGCGGTGCAGGTGCTGGAAGCCTACGGGCCGAAACAGTTTGCCGCCCGCCTGCGCAACGCCGGACTGCCGCTCAGCCTGCCCGCCGGCGCGGAGCCGAATCTCTCCCTGAGCCTCGGCGGCGCCGGGGCGCGCTTAGCGGATATTGTCGCCGCCTACAGCGCCCTGGCGCGGCACGGGCGGGCAGGGCGGCTGCGGCTGCTCCCCGGCGATCCGCTGGTTGAGCGGCCGCTGCTGTCGCCGGGCGCGGCGTGGATTATCCGCCGCATTCTGGCGGGCGAGGATCAGCCGCTGCCCGATAGCGCGCTGCCGCAGGTGGTGCCCCTGGCCACCAAGACCGGCACCAGCTACGGCTACCGCGATGCCTGGGCGGTCGGCGTCAACGCCCGCTACGTCATCGGCAT
This sequence comes from Pluralibacter gergoviae ATCC 33028 = NBRC 105706, assembly GCF_001598855.1. Lineage (GTDB taxonomy): Bacteria > Pseudomonadota > Gammaproteobacteria > Enterobacterales > Enterobacteriaceae > Pluralibacter > Pluralibacter gergoviae. The sequence goes on from NZ_BCZS01000017.1 coordinate 76,613, forward strand.
CTGGACCGGGCGCCCCGACGGCACGCCGGTAGTAGGGCAGTTCGGCTTTATCAGCGCGGTGCCGCTACTCAACCAGGTCAGCAATCTTACGCTATCGCGGGCTACGGGCGGGCTGCCCGCCGATCCGCGTCCCGCCTCGGTCAGCGGCGGCACTGTCTGCTGGCCGGGCGGCCAGAGCCTGCCCGCCGGCGACGGCAACTGCCGCCGCCGCCTCTCCGGCTGGCTGCTCGACAACAGCCAGCCGCCGACGCTGCTGCTGCCGGGCCAGGAGGGGATGCGCGGCATCCGTTTTCCCATCTGGGTGAATGCCGCAGGCGAGCGGGTGGCGGCCGACTGCCCCGGCGCGCAGGAGCAGATGCTCAGCGTCTGGCCGCTGCCGCTGGAGCCCTGGCTGCCGGCGGGCGAGCGCCGCGCGGCGCGCATCCCCGCCGCGTCCGGGACCTGTCCGCCGCTGGGGGCGCAGGATCCGGCGCCGCTGACGCTCGCCGGCGTGCGCGACGGGGCGGTGATCCGGCGGCTGCCCGGCGAAAACCGGGCGTCGCTGGTGCTGCAAACCAGCGGCGGCGAGGGGCGGCGCTGGTGGTTTGTTAACGGCGAACCGCAGCAGGCGGAAGGCCCGGCCCTGACGCTTGAGCTGCAGCAGGCGGGAGAGTATCAGTTGGTGGTGATGGACGATGGCGGGCAGACCGCCGCCGCGCGGTTTACGCTGCAGTAGATAATAACACTACCTTTTGTAAGTGAATGTTGCCGTGCATGGTTTTATTTTAAAAAAATGTTATCTCAGTCCGTAGGCAAGGCGGAGATTGCTCATTATAATGCGCGCCAGATACGAGACCGCGTCGCAGGATGCGTCATTCACCAGAACATCTTATTAGATTCAGAGGTTATCAATGGCTATTGAACGTACTTTTTCCATCATCAAGCCCAACGCGGTGGCAAAAAACGTTATTGGCAGCATCTTTACCCGCTTTGAAGCAGCAGGGTTCAAAATCGTCGGCACCAAAATGCTGCACCTGACCGTTGAGCAGGCGCGCGGCTTCTATGCCGAGCACGAAGGTCGCCCGTTCTTTGACGGCCTGGTTGAATTCATGACCTCCGGCCCGATCGTGGTCTCCGTGCTGGAAGGCGAAAACGCCGTACAGCGTCACCGCGATCTGCTGGGCGCCACCAACCCGGATAACGCCCTGGCCGGCACCCTGCGCGCCGATTACGCCGACAGCTTCACCGAAAACGGCACCCACGGTTCCGACTCCGTTGAGTCCGCGAAGCGTGAAATCGCCTACTTCTTCGCAGAAGGCGAAGTCTGCCCGCGCACCCGCTAATCCTCGCCGCTTTTTAGGCCACCTTCCGGTGGTCAGAAATCATAGAGGATTCTGAAACGCGGCAAGATTGTGTCTTTGCCGCGTGCAGGCGTGGCAATCATGCGCCAGAATTTGTACAATGCGACGCCCCGGAAGAGCCTGGCTCTCACCGGGGCGTCCTTTTTAACCCACCTGGGGCCATAACGTGTAATAACGAGGCCGGAAGCGAATATGTCTGAACAAATTGTCACGCCTGATAGCGCCTGTCTGACGGTGCCGAATAAAGAAATTAAAACCAACCTGCTGGATTTAAACCGTCAGCAAATGCGGGAGTTCTTTAAGAACTTAGGCGAAAAGCCGTTCCGCGCCGATCAGGTGATGAAGTGGCTCTACCACTACTGCTGCGACGACTTTGATGAAATGACCGACATCAATAAGGTGCTGCGCGGCAAACTCAAAGAAGTGGCCGAAATCCGCGCGCCGGAAGTGGTTGAGGAGCAGCGCTCCTCCGACGGCACCATCAAGTGGGCCATCGCCGTGGGCGATCAGCGCGTCGAAACGGTCTATATCCCGGAAGACGATCGCGCCACGCTCTGCGTCTCCTCTCAGGTCGGCTGCGCGCTGGAGTGCAAGTTCTGCTCCACGGCCCAGCAGGGCTTTAACCGCAACCTGCGGGTTTCCGAAATTATCGGCCAGGTGTGGCGGGCGGCAAAAATCGTCGGCGCGCAGAAAAAGACCGGCGTGCGTCCTATCACCAACGTGGTGATGATGGGCATGGGCGAGCCGCTGCTCAACCTGACCAACGTCGTCCCGGCCATGGAGATCATGCTCGACGACTTCGGCTTTGGCCTCTCCAAGCGCCGCGTCACGCTCTCGACCTCCGGCGTCGTTCCGGCGCTGGATAAGCTCGGCGACATGATTGACGTCGCGCTGGCGATCTCCCTGCACGCGCCGAACGATGAGATCCGCGACGAGATTGTGCCGATCAATAAGAAGTACAATATTGAGACGTTCCTCGGCGCCGTTCGCCGCTACCTGGAGAAGTCCAACGCCAACCAGGGCCGCGTCACCATCGAGTATGTGATGCTGGATCACGTCAATGACGGCACCGAGCACGCCCATCAGCTGGCGGAGCTGCTGAAGGATACGCCGTGCAAGATTAACCTGATCCCGTGGAACCCCTTCCCGGGCGCGCCCTACGGCCGCAGCTCTAACAGCCGCATCGACCGCTTCTCCAAGGTGCTGATGAGCTACGGCTTCACCACCATCGTACGTAAAACACGCGGTGACGATATCGACGCCGCCTGCGGTCAGCTGGCCGGAGACGTTATCGACAGGACCAAGCGCACCATGCGTAAGCGTATGCAGGGTGAACCGATCGCCGTAAAAGCAGTCTGACGGAAAGGACGCCGCGCGCAAATTTGTGCGCGGTGTCAGGTATGTTTAAGGAATAATCGAAACGTACTGATACATTTAAGAATTACGGTGCGTTTCTGCCAGGATTGAGGCAGTATGTACCGGGCCAACAATACGTTAGCCATACGTGCTTATACTGACAGTTCGACGATTGACAATCGGATGCTTCGCGGTGCTGGCTCCAGCGGCACCAGAACCCTAAATTTACGTACCAGCAGCTGTAGCGAATGAATACTGAAGCCACTCAAGACCCACAAGCAGCACAGACCACGGGAACGCGCCTGCGCAATGCCCGTGAACAACTCGGACTTAGCCAGCAAGCGGTTGCTGAACGCTTGTGCCTGAAAGTTTCCACGGTTCGTGATATTGAGGACGATAAGGCGCCAGCAGAACTCGCGGCGACCTTTCTTCGCGGCTATATCCGCTCCTACGCCCGTCTCGTGCACGTTCCGGAAGAAGAACTGCTGCCGATGATGGCCAAGCAGGTGCCGATCAAGGCCGCCAGGATGCAGCCGGTGCAGAATATTTCGCTCGGCAAGCGGCGTAAAAAGCGCGACGGCTGGCTGATGACCTTTACCTGGCTGGTGCTGTTCGTTGTCGTCGGCCTCACCGGCGCCTGGTGGTGGCAAAACCACAAGGCCCAGCAGGAAGAGATTAGCACTATGGCGGATCAGTCCTCCGCCGAGCTGAGCGCAAGCGATAGTAGCAGCAGCCAGAGTATTCCGCTGGACACCAGCGGTGCGCAGAGCCAGGCGCCTGATGCAGCGGCGACGGCCAGCGCGCCGGCCAACAGCGCTACCGCTTCCGACAGCGCGACGTCTACGCCGGCGGCGGCCCAGGACACGCAGAGTAACAGCGTGGTGCCCCCTTCTCAGGCGAACGTTGATACCGCATCCGGGCAGACTGCGCCTGCCAGCGGCACGGCGGACGCCGCGCTGCCTACCGACCAGGCGGCAGTGACGCCCGCCGCCGATGCCAACGCGCTGGTAATGAATTTTACCGCCGACTGCTGGCTGGAAGTCACCGATGCCAGCGGCAAAAAGCTGTTCAGCGGCATGCAGCGTAAAGACGGTACCCTTAACTTAACAGGCCAGCTGCCGTATAAATTAAAAATCGGCGCCCCTGCGGCGGTGCAGATCCAGTTCCAGGGTAAACCTGTCGATCTGAGCCGCTTTATCAGAACTAACCAGGTTGCACGTCTGTCCCTGAAGGGCGAAGAAACGCCGGCTCAGGCGCAGTAACGGACGCGCAGCGCGGGAGAATTTTTACATGCATAACCAGGCTCCGATTCAACGTAGAAAATCTAAGCGTATTTACGTTGGGAACGTGCCAGTCGGCGATGGGGCTCCCATCGCCGTCCAGTCGATGACCAATACCCGTACCACCGACGTGGAAGCGACGGTCAATCAGATCAAATCCCTTGAGCGCGTTGGCGCGGACATCGTCCGCGTCTCCGTGCCGACCATGGACGCGGCCGAAGCTTTCAAGCTGATTAAGCAGCAGGTGAGCGTCCCGCTGGTAGCCGATATCCACTTCGATTACCGCATCGCGCTGAAAGTGGCCGAGTACGGCGTCGACTGCCTGCGCATCAACCCCGGCAACATCGGTAACGAAGAGCGCATTCGTCAGGTGGTTGACTGCGCGCGGGACCACAATATCCCTATCCGCATCGGCGTCAACGCCGGTTCGCTTGAGAAAGATCTGCAGGAAAAATACGGTGAACCGACGCCGCAGGCGCTCTACGAGTCCGCCATGCGCCACGTCGATCATCTTGACCGGCTCAATTTCGACCAGTTCAAGGTCAGCGTGAAGGCCTCAGACGTATTCCTCGCGGTTGAGTCCTATCGCCTGCTGGCGAAGCACATCGAGCAGCCGCTGCACCTCGGCATCACCGAGGCGGGCGGCGCGCGCGCGGGGGCCGTTAAGTCGGCCATCGGCCTTGGGCTGCTGCTGTCTGAAGGGATCGGCGATACGCTGCGCATTTCGCTGGCCGCCGATCCGGTTGAAGAGATCAAAGTCGGCTTCGATATCCTCAAGTCCCTGCGCATCCGCTCGCGCGGCATTAACTTCATCGCCTGCCCGACCTGTTCGCGCCAGGAGTTTGACGTTATCGGCACCGTTAACGCTCTCGAAGAGCGGCTAGAAGATATCATCACGCCGATGGACGTATCGATCATCGGCTGCGTGGTGAACGGCCCCGGCGAGGCGCTGGTCTCCACCCTCGGCGTTACCGGCGGCAATAAGAAAAGCGGCCTGTACGAAGACGGCGTGCGTAAAGACCGGCTCGATAACAACGACATGATTAGCCAGCTCGAAGCGCGCATTCGCGCCAAGGCCAGTATGCTCGACGAGTCGCAGCGCATCGACATACAACAGGTTGACGCCAAATAACGTATTGGGAAGCGGCACGCTTCCCGTGTATGATTGAACCCGTCGGCGCACAGGCGTCAGGGTTCATTTTTGTATCTATAAAGAGAAAAAACGTGGCAAAAAACATTCAAGCCATTCGCGGCATGAACGATTATCTGCCGGGCGAAACCGCTCTCTGGCAGCGCATTGAAGGCTCCCTGAAGCAGGTTCTTGGCAGCTACGGCTACAGCGAAATTCGGTTGCCGATTGTAGAGCAGACCCCGTTATTCAAGCGCGCTATCGGTGAAGTGACCGACGTGGTTGAAAAAGAGATGTATACCTTCGAGGACCGCAACGGCGACAGCCTGACTCTGCGTCCGGAAGGGACTGCGGGCTGCGTACGCGCCGGCATTGAGCATGGTCTTCTGTACAATCAGGAACAGCGTCTGTGGTATATCGGTCCGATGTTCCGCCACGAGCGTCCGCAGAAGGGGCGCTATCGCCAGTTCCATCAGCTGGGCTGCGAAGTCTTTGGCCTGCAGGGGCCGGACATCGACGCCGAGCTGATTATGCTTACCGCCCGCTGGTGGCGCGTGCTGGGCATCAGCGAGCACGTCCGCCTGGAGCTGAACTCAATCGGCTCTCTGGAAGCCCGCGCGAAATACCGCGAGGCGCTGGTAGCCTACCTCGAGCAGTATAAAGAGAAGCTGGACGAAGACAGCCAGCGCCGCATGTACAGCAATCCGCTGCGCGTGCTGGACTCGAAGAACCCGGAGGTGCAGGCGCTGCTCGACGACGCGCCGGCGTTGTCAGATTATCTCGATGACGACTCCCGGGAGCACTTTGCCGGCCTGTGCGCGCTGCTCGATGCCGCCGGCATTGCTTATACCGTTAACCAGCGCCTGGTTCGCGGTCTCGACTACTACAACCGCACCGTGTTCGAATGGGTTACCAACAGCCTCGGCGCGCAGGGCACTGTCTGCGCGGGCGGCCGTTACGATGGCCTCGTTGAACAGCTGGGCGGGCGCGCGGCGCCGGGCGTCGGTTTCGCCATGGGCCTTGAGCGATTAGTTTTACTGGTTCAGGCGGTGAATCCGGAATTTAAAGCCGATCCTGTTGTCGATATATACCTGGTCGCAGCGGGTAACGACACGCAGTCCGCGGCAATGCGCCTGGCGGAAGCGCTGCGCGACCAGATGCCGGACGTGAAGCTGATGACCAACCACGGCGGCGGCAACTTCAAGAAGCAGTTTGCCCGCGCCGACAAGTGGGGCGCCCGCGTGGCGCTGGTGCTCGGCGAGTCCGAAATTGCCGCCAATAGCGTGGTGGTGAAAGATTTACGCTCCGGTGAGCAGACGACAGTAACGCAGGATAGCGTTGCCGCACATTTGCGCGCGCTGCTGGGCTAAAAGGCCCGGAAACATTTTTCAGGAGAGGTACTGGGTGGAAGTCTACAGTAACGAGAACGAACAGGTTGACGCGCTGAAGCGCTTTTTTGCCGAAAACGGCAAAGCGCTGGCCGTGGGCGTGATCCTGGGCATTGGGGCGCTGGTGGGCTGGCGCTACTGGAATTCGCATCAGGAAGACGGCGCACGCGAAACGTCTCAGGGTTATCAGGCCGCCCTGGCCCAGGTAAAGGCCGGCGATCCGGCGACCTATACCGCAGCGGAAAAATTTGCCGCCGGTGAAAAAAATACCTACGGCGCGTTTGCGGCGATGGAACTGGCGCAGAAGTTTGTTGACGCCAACCAGCTGGACAAAGCCGAACAGCAGCTGCAGACCGCGCTGTCTGCGGCCTCTGACAGCAATCTCAAATCCGTGGTTAGTCTGCGCCTGGCCCGCGTCCAGCTGCAGATGAAGCAGCCGGACGCCGCCCTGAAAAGCCTTGATGGTATTAAAGGCGAAGGCTGGACCGCTATTGTCGCCGACCTGCGCGGCGATATTCTGCTCAGCAAAGGCGACAAGCAGGGGGCTAAAGCCGCCTGGCAAGCCGGCGTGAAGAGCGATGCTTCATCGGCGCTCAGCGAAACGATGCGCATGAAAATGAATAATTTGTCCATCTGAGAGGGACCCGATGCAATTGCGTAAACTACTTTTGCCAGGACTGCTATCCGTTACCTTACTGAGCGGCTGCTCGCTGTTCAGCAGCGAAGAGGACGTGGTTAAAATGTCCCCGCTGCCGACGGTTGAAAACCAGTTCTCGCCGTCCACCTCCTGGAGCACTTCCGTAGGAAGCGGTATTGGCGATTTCTACTCCAACCTCCACCCGGCCATTGCCGACGGCGTCGTCTATGCGGCTGACCGTAAGGGCACCGTCAAAGCGGTCAACGCCAGCGACGGCAAAGAAGTCTGGTCCGTCAACGTAGCCGAAAAAGACGGCTGGTTCTCGCGCGTTCCGGCTCTGCTCTCCGGCGGTCTGACCGTTTCCGGCGGCCACGTCTACGTCGGCTCCGAAAAAGCGCAGGTTTATGCGCTGAACACCAGCGACGGTTCGGTTGCCTGGCAGACCCGCGTGGCGGGTGAGGCGCTGTCCCGTCCGGTGGTCAGCGACGGTATGGTGCTGATCCACACCAGCAACGGTCAGCTGCAGGCGCTGAACGAAACCGACGGTGCCGTTAAGTGGACCGTTAACCTGGATATGCCATCCCTGTCGCTGCGCGGCGAGTCGGCGCCGTCCACCGCGTTTGGCGCTGCCATTGTCGGCGGCGATAACGGCCGCGTCAGCGCCGTGCTGATGCAGCAGGGCCAGCTTATCTGGCAGCAGCGCATTTCGCAGGCCACTGGCCCGACCGAAATCGATCGCCTGAACGACGTGGACACCACGCCGGTCATCGTCAACGGCATCGTATATGCGCTGGCCTACAACGGTAACCTGACAGCGCTGGATCTGCGCAGCGGCCAGATTATGTGGAAGCGCGAGCTGGGCTCGGTGAATAACTTCATCGTTGACGGCAACCGCATCTACATGGTCGATCAGACCGACCGCGTGCTGGCGCTCAGCACCGAGGGCGGCGTAACGCTGTGGACCCAGACCGCACTGCTGCACCGCCTGCTTACCGCGCCTGCGCTGTATAATGGCAGCCTGGTGGTTGGCGACAGCGAAGGCTACATGCACTGGATGAATCCGCAGGATGGCCAGTTCGTTGCCCAGCAGAAGGTGGACAGCTCCGGTTTACTGACCGATCCTGTAGTGGCTGACGGTCAATTGCTGATCCAGGCGAAAGACGGCACGCTGTACTCCATTACGCGTTAAGTCTTTTCGCGGTATGCATTGCAAACGGCCCCTGTTCAGCAGGGGCCGTTTTACTGTTTTTAGAATTTAAGAGGCATTTAACATGGTACCTGTGGTCGCGCTTGTCGGGCGCCCTAACGTTGGGAAATCCACGCTGTTCAACCGTCTTACGCGCACTCGCGATGCGCTGGTCGCGGATTTCCCGGGTCTGACTCGTGACCGTAAGTACGGTCGTGCTGAAGTGGAAGGCCGCGAGTTTATCTGTATCGATACCGGCGGTATCGACGGTACGGAAGAGGGCGTCGAAACCCGCATGGCGGAGCAGTCGCTGCTGGCGATTGAAGAAGCCGACGTCGTGCTGTTTATGGTCGATGCCCGCGCCGGGCTGATGCCCGCCGATGAAGGCATCGCAAAGCACCTGCGCTCCCGCGAGAAGCCGACCTTCCTCGTCGCCAATAAAACCGACGGCATCGATCCCGATCAGGCGGTCGCCGACTTCTGGTCGCTGGGGCTGGGCGATATTCACCCGATCGCCGCCTCCCACGGCCGCGGCGTAACCACGCTGCTTGAGCACGTGCTGATGCCGTTTATGGATGATATTGCACCGCCGGAAGAGGTGGACGAAGACGCCGAGTACTGGGCGCAGTTTGAAGCGGCGCAGAACGGCGAGGCGGCTGAGGAGCCGGAAGATGATTTCGATCCGCAGAGCCTGCCGATTAAGCTCGCTATCGTCGGCCGCCCCAACGTCGGTAAGTCAACGCTGACTAACCGCATTCTCGGCGAAGACCGCGTGGTGGTTTACGATATGCCGGGCACCACCCGCGACAGCATCTATATTCCGATGGAGCGCGACGAGCGCGAATACGTTCTGATCGACACCGCCGGGGTGCGCAAGCGCGGTAAAATTACCGACACCGTTGAGAAGTTTTCGGTCATCAAGACGCTGCAGGCTATCGAAGATGCCAACGTTGTGCTGCTGGTGATTGACGCCCGGGAAGGGATCTCCGATCAGGATCTCTCTCTGCTCGGCTTTATCCTCAACAGCGGCCGCTCGCTGGTGATCGTCGTCAACAAGTGGGACGGCCTGAGCCAGGAAGTCAAGGAGCAGGTTAAAGAGACCCTCGACTATCGTCTGGGCTTTATCGACTTTGCCCGCGTGCACTTTATCTCCGCCCTGCACGGCAGCGGCGTCGGCAACCTGTTCGAGTCCGTACGCGAAGCCTACGACAGCTCCACCCGCCGCGTCAGCACCGCGCTGCTGACCCGCATCATGACCATGGCGGTCGATGACCACCAGCCGCCGCTGGTGCGCGGCCGCCGCGTGAAGCTCAAGTATGCCCACGCCGGCGGCTACAACCCGCCTATCGTGGTTATCCACGGTAATCAGGTCAAAGACCTGCCGGACTCCTACAAGCGCTATCTGATGAACTACTTCCGCAAATCGCTGGAAGTGATGGGGACGCCTATCCGTATTCAGTTCAAGGAAGGCGAAAACCCGTACGCCAATAAGCGCAATACCCTGACGCCAAATCAGATGCGCAAGCGTAAGCGTTTGATTAAGCATATTAAGAAAGGTAAGTAAAATTAATAAGAAGCCCGGATATCTCCGGGCTTCTTATTATCTCTGGTCTAATACTCTTAAGCAGCCTTTTTGTTTGCAATCCTTGTACTTCACGTTATTTACAGTTTATTCCTAATGGCAAATTAAACACGTTGTGCCACACTTATCACCACTGTTATCACAGCGAATCAAGGAATTATGATGAAGAAGACAATTATTGCACTTTCTGCATTTATGCTGGCTGCTCCGGTATTTGCTGCCAACACGATGACGCACGCAACAGATGAAACCGTCCAGCAGGCTCACGAAGGCGCCGACACGGCGAAAGAGAAGCTGCACAAGGCTGAGCACCGCGGTGAAGAGCTGAAGCAGAAGTCTGAGCATGCTGCCAAAGGCGAAAGCGATACCACCAGCAGCAAGGTCAGCGAAGGCTCGAAAAAAGCCTGGAACAAAACTAAAGAAGGCTCAGAAAAGGCCTGGGATAAAACCAAGCAGGGTTCTGAGAAAGCCTGGAACAGCACCAAAGAAGGTGCTGAAAACCTGAAAGATAAAGTCAGTAATTAACGTTTAACCAACGTTAACCCTCATTATTTTGCGGGCCAGATTTCTGGCCCGCTTTTTTATTTTCCTGACTCATGATCCTGTTGCCGCGTGCCGTTACGCTGAATGCGTCGAGAGAATACGGTGTCCGCTATTACGTGAATTAATATTGTCCTCGTGTCAGATTCAGCCGCCGCTTTATGGTGCTGCGGAAATTCGCCGGCGGCGGCGGAGCATCCCCTCGTCGGCTCTGAGCAGACCGGCGGCGCCAGATCCGCAACGGCCGGGTGGTGGATAGTCGGCGATTCGGGTAAGGTAGCGTTTTTTCTGTGGGAATATGACGATGGAATTAACCTGCCCGGATTGCGGCGGCGCGCTTGAGCTGCGCAGCGGCATGGCGCACTGCGGCGCCTGCCAGCGCGATTTTAGCGTGATTGCGCGCTGCCCCGACTGCCAGCAGCCGCTGGAGGTGCTTAAGGCCTGCGGGGCGGTGGATTACTTCTGCCAGCACGGCCACGGCCTTATCTCGAAAAAGCGCGCGCTGTTCAGCTTCGCCTGAAGCCGTCAGGGAGCCTTACGCGCCCGGCTTTTCTTCAGCGGCGTAATTTTTACCACCTCACTTTCGACCACGCCGTCGCTCAGGCGGGTGGTCAGGCTGTCGCCCGCCTTCAGCTGCTTCGCCTGCTTCACCAGCCTGCCTTCGGCGGTGGTCGAGACGCTGTAGCCCCGCGCCAGCGTCGAGAGCGGGCTGACGGCCTCAAGGTGGGTCGCCGCGTTGCCGAAGCGCTCGCGGGCGTCGCTCAGCCGGGCGCGGACGCTCTGCGCCAGACGATACTCCAGCTGCTGGATGCGGGCCGATGCCTGATAGATGCGCGGCTGCGGGCTGCGCTGGTTTAGCCGCTGGATCAACTGCTGCTGGCGGCGCGCGGCGCGGCGGAGCTGGCCGTCGAGGGCGGTATTCATGCGCTGGCGGAGTTTATCGAGCACCGCCTGCTGGCGGGCCAGGCGCAGCTCAGGGTGCTGCTGCTGCAGGCGGTGCTGCAGCTGGCTGAATCGGCGGCTGCGGTTGGCGAGATAGTAGTCCATCGCCATCTCCAGCCGCTGGCGGGCCGACTGCACCTGGCGCAGCAGCTCAAGCTGGTTGCGGCTGACCATCTCCGCCGCCGCCGAGGGCGTCGGCGCGCGCAGGTCGGCGACAAAGTCGGCGATGGTGACGTCGGTTTCGTGGCCGACGGCGCTAACCACCGGAATGCGGCTGGCAAAAATGGCCCGCGCGACGCGCTCGTCGTTAAAGCTCCACAGATCTTCCAGCGATCCGCCGCCGCGCCCGACGATCAGCACATCGCACTCTTCGCGCAGGTTGGCAAGCTCAATCGCGCGGACGATCTGCGCCGGGGCATCGTCGCCCTGCACCGCCGTGGGATAAATCACCACCGGCAGGGCCGGATCGCGCCGCCTGAGAACGTGGAGAATGTCGTGGAGGGCGGCGCCGGTTCTCGAGGTGACTACGCCGATGCAGCTGGCCGGGGAGGGCAGGGGCTGCTTGAACTGCGGGTCGAACAGGCCTTCCGCCGACAGCTTCTCTTTAAGCTGCTCATACTTCTGCTGCAGCAGGCCTTCGCCCGCGGGCTGCATACTCTCGGCGATAATCTGGTAATCACCGCGCGGCTCGTACAGCGTGATGTTGGCCCGGACCAGCACCTGCTGGCCGTGCTGCGGGCGAAAGGTGACCCGCCGGTTGCTGTTGCGAAACATCGCGCAGCGCACCTGGGCGTTGTCATCCTTGAGGGTGAAGTACCAGTGGCCGGACGACGGCTGGCTGAAGTTGGAGATCTCGCCGCTGATCCACACCTGGCCCATCTCCTGCTCCAGCAGCAGACGCACCGTCTGGTTGAGGCGGCTTACGGTAAAAATTGCGGGGGACTGGGTGGGTAACATGTGAGCGAGATCAAAATTTAAATCAGCAGGTTATTCAGTCGATAGTAACCTGCATGGAGGGGATCGCAAGTATTATTTTTAAAAAAGTGTGGAAGCAAGCGATTCCGCTCTGTATAATGCCACGGCAATATTTATTAACCACCCAGGTAGAGATATTGCCCATGCTACGCATCGCCAAAGAAGCCCTGACGTTTGACGACGTCCTCCTCGTTCCCGCTCACTCCACCGTTTTGCCGAATACGGCTGACCTCAGCACGCAGCTGACCAAAACCATTCGCCTGAATATTCCGATGCTCTCCGCAGCAATGGATACCGTGACGGAAGCGCGCCTGGCCATTGCCCTGGCTCAGGAAGGCGGTATCGGCTTTATCCACAAAAATATGTCTATCGAACGCCAGGCCGAAGAAGTGCAGCGCGTGAAGAAGTACGAATCCGGCATTGTCACTGCGCCGCAGACCGTGCTGCCGACCACCACGCTGCATGAAGTGAAGGCCCTGACCGAGCGTAACGGCTTCGCCGGCTACCCGGTGGTCACCGAAGAGAACGAACTGGTGGGCATTATCACCGGCCGCGACGTGCGCTTTGTCACCGACCTGAACCAGCCGGTCAGCGTCTATATGACGCCGAAAGAGCGCCTGGTGACTGTACGCGAAGGCGAAGCCCGCGAAGCGGTGTTTGCCAAAATGCATGAGAAGCGCGTTGAAAAAGCGCTGGTGGTTGACGATAGCTTCCACCTGCTGGGCATGATCACCGTGAAAGATTTCAAAAAAGCCGAGCGTAAGCCGAACGCCTGTAAAGACGAACACGGCCGCCTGCGCGTTGGCGCTGCGGTTGGCGCCGGCGCCGGTAACGAAGAGCGCATCGACGCGCTGGTTGCCGCCGGCGTTGACGTCCTGCTGATTGACTCCTCTCACGGCCACTCCGAAGGCGTGCTGCAGCGCATCCGCGAGACCCGCGCGAAATATCCCGATCTGCAGATTATCGGCGGTAACGTCGCGACGGCCGCAGGCGCCCGCGCGCTGGCCGACGCTGGCGTCAGCGCGGTGAAGGTCGGCATCGGCCCGGGTTCCATCTGCACCACCCGTATCGTCACCGGCGTGGGCGTACCGCAGATCACCGCCGTTTCTGACGCGGTTGAAGCGCTGGAAGGCACCGGCATTCCAGTTATCGCCGACGGCGGTATCCGCTTCTCCGGCGACATCGCTAAGGCGATTGCCGCCGGCGCTTCCGCCGTGATGGTAGGCTCGATGCTGGCCGGTACCGAAGAGTCCCCGGGCGAAATCGAACTCTACCAGGGCCGCTCTTACAAATCTTATCGCGGCATGGGCTCGCTGGGCGCGATGTCTAAAGGCTCCTCCGACCGCTACTTCCAGAGCGATAACGCCGCTGACAAGTTGGTGCCGGAAGGTATCGAAGGCCGCGTTGCCTATAAAGGCCGCCTGAAAGAGATTATCCACCAGCAGATGGGCGGCCTGCGCTCCTGTATGGGCCTCACCGGCTGTGGTACTATCGACACGCTGCGTACCAAGGCGGAGTTCGTACGCATTAGCGGTGCGGGTATCCAGGAGAGCCACGTTCACGACGTGACCATCACCAAGGAATCCCCGAATTACCGTCTGGGCTCCTGATTATTACCGCGCCCGGCTTAAGCCGGGCGCTCTGTTTTTGTTTCACTTGCCTCGGAATTATCGTCAATGACGGACAACATCCATAAACATCGCATCCTGATCCTCGACTTCGGTTCTCAGTACACTCAGCTGGTCGCGCGCCGCGTCCGTGAACTGGGCGTTTACTGCGAACTGTGGGCATGGGATGTGACGGAAGCACAGATTCGTGAGTTCAACCCAAGCGGCATCATTCTCTCCGGCGGCCCGGAAAGCACTACCGAAGAGAACAGCCCGCGCGCCCCTGAGTACGTCTTTAACGCCGGTGTGCCGGTGCTGGGCGTATGCTACGGCATGCAGACCATGGCGATGCAGCTCGGCGGCCACGTTGAAGGCTCCAGCGAGCGCGAATTCGGCTACGCGCAGGTTGAAGTTAAAACCGACAGCGCGCTGGTGCGCGGTATCGAAGACGCCCTGACCGCAGACGGCAAGCCGCTGCTGGACGTGTGGATGAGCCACGGCGACAAGGTCACCGCGATCCCGGCGGGCTTTGAAACCGTCGCCAGCACCGAAACCTGCCCGTTCGCCATTATGGCCAACGAAGAGAAGCGTTTCTACGGCGTGCAGTTCCACCCGGAAGTGACCCACACCCGCCAGGGCCTGCGCATGCTGGAGCGCTTCGTGCGCGATATCTGCCAGTGCGACGCCCTGTGGACCCCGGCCAAAATCATCGACGACGCCGTGGCCCGCATCCGCGAGCAGGTGGGCGACGATAAAGTGATCCTCGGCCTCTCCGGCGGCGTGGACTCCTCCGTCACCGCCATGCTGCTGCACCGCGCCATCGGTAAAAACCTGACCTGCGTCTTCGTGGATAACGGCCTGCTGCGCCTCAACGAAGCCCAGCAGGTAATGGACATGTTCGGCGACCACTTCGGCCTCAACATCGTTCACGTGGAAGGCGAGCAGCGCTTCCTCGACGCGCTGGCCGGCGAAAACGATCCGGAAGCCAAGCGTAAAATCATCGGCCGCGTCTTCGTGGAAGTGTTCGACGAAGAAGCGCTCAAGCTGGAAGACGTCAAGTGGCTGGCGCAGGGCACCATCTACCCTGACGTTATCGAATCCGCCGCCTCCGCAACCGGCAAAGCCCACGTCATCAAGTCTCACCACAACGTCGGCGGCCTGCCGAAAGAGATGAAGATGGGCCTCGTCGAGCCGCTGCGCGAGCTGTTCAAAGACGAAGTGCGCAAGATTGGCCTCGAGCTTGGCCTGCCGTACGACATGCTGTTCCGCCACCCGTTCCCGGGCCCGGGCCTCGGCGTGCGCGTGCTGGGCGAAGTGAAGAAAGAGTACTGCGACCTGCTGCGCCGCGCCGACGCTATCTTCATCGAAGAGCTGCGCAAGGCCGACCTGTACGACAAAGTCAGCCAGGCATTCACCGTCTTCCTGCCGGTGCGCTCCGTCGGCGTGATGGGCGACGGCCGCAAGTACGACTGGGTCGTCTCCCTGCGCGCGGTGGAAACCATCGACTTTATGACCGCCCACTGGGCGCACCTGCCGTACGATTTCCTTGGGCGCGTGTCCAACCGCATCATCAATGAAGTGAACGGCATCTCCCGCGTGGTGTACGATATCAGCGGCAAGCCGCCGGCAACGATTGAATGGGAATGATTTCGCGTCTGGCAACAGCCTGAGCGTTAACCCAGTAAAATAGTGCTAAGCCCGCGTAAATGCGGGCTTTTTTATTCAATGACTGTTTAAGTTTCACGAGTACCAGTCTTATTTTATCTATTCCGGCCGCATACTTTGCATGTCTGGCTGGTATTCTGGGCCGGCCAGGGCGTCATAAACGGGGCCGGGCAGACCCAGCTGATGGCGGGGGAAATCCTTTCGCAGGCCGGGCCCACCAGCGGCAGGAGATAGGACGACAGCTCCAGTCCTCGGGCTTTGGCTTCCTCGCTGTATTCAAATACAATTTGCGGGCGGCCGGTGAGGGCGGTCGCACAGCCAGCGCTCACCCCAGCCTTCGTAGAAGACGTTAACCGGTTCAGGCATTGCGGCTTTTCCTCTTAATACGCTGACGTTGGCTGCTCTCTTCGTAGCGGCGAATATCGTCAATGCTCTCAAGTTTCGGCATAAACAGCGCCTCGAGTTCGCCGGCGCGGCCGAGCACCATGGCCACGCGCACCAGGTTTTCGAAGCCAACATTGCGTCCGGACTCCAGGTTTGAGACGGTATTAGTACCGATACCGGCGCGGGCGGCGACGTCGGCCTGGGTCATCTGCTGCGCAAGGCGCTCCGTGCGCAGGCGTTCGCAGAGTCGTTTTACGATCTCGCCGGGTTTGCTGAGGCTTAGGTCCAGCATAGATAAGTGTACTGCCGTGCTGAAAACGGATGATGCATAAAGGTATAGCGTTAACCAAACCACCCTCAAGGCATATAAATCCAAAATAACGAGTTTTATGTCCATTAAATCAGGTTAAGCCACCATATATGGGATTTATGATGGACTGCCTGAACTTCGGAGCACTACGCTACGCGTCTCCAGCGTTCGATGGCAATCCTCGCCTCAGCGTTCAACCGGTCGCATTCTCAGGCTCTGTTCTGCTTACCAGATACATATATCATTTAAAATTATAAGTCTCATAATTAGTTCCCTTTTGAGTTATTTATATGTCGGATTAAATTGTCTGAAAATACTGCCTTCAGTCTGTTTAAATAAAGTAAAAATACAGGTTTTTTGCGCTGCGGATAACCGAATTTTCAGCCGTGGATAAAGTGGCGCCATAGCGCTGAAACAGGCATCATACTCGCCAATATCTTATTGAAATAAAATGTTACATTTGTACTAACTATGACTAAATGCCGCCCCTGGATTGAACGCAGAGTAAACCCCGGTAAACTTAATCATGTGGTTAATACCACAAAGGTAGTATTCATCAATATCGTATCTACGACAGGAGTTGAATATGCGTGAACTTAACAACAGTGAATTAAACGAAGTGTCCGGCGCCGGTTTTATTGCCGATGCGGGGACTGCGCTGGGCCGCGGTATCGGTGCTATCATCGAAGCTGCCGGCGGTAAGGGCGGTATGGAGGCCGGCACTTCTCTGGGCACCGGCATTGGCCAGGTTGTTGAGGCCGGTCTGGGGGTTCTCTCTTCCATCGTTGGCGGCCTGTTTGGCAGTATTTTTGGCAGGAAATAATCGCTAATTTACAGGTTGATTTATTTGACATAGCCATAAGCAAAGCGCTTATGGCTATTTCTGAAAGGAGTGAGGTTATGCGTGAATTAACTTTGGCTGAAGTGAAGTTGGTAAGCGGTGCGGGCGTTATTCAGGATACGCTGAACTCAGCGGGTAAAGCCATTGGTGGCACCGTGGGCGGTATTCTTGGATTAACATTGGGTTCTGTCGTTGGGTCGGTTATTCCTGTCCTGGGAACGACCATTGTCGGTAATATTGCTTCCGGTATCGGTAATGCCATTGGCGGTCTTCTGGGTTCCGGCATCGGTAATGCCGTTGGCGGACTGTTTGAGCGCATATTTAAAAATTGATGCTGTCGTTTGATTTTTTGCCAGGGATTTTTTATCAGATATTTCTTCTATTTTAACGCTGCTTAGCGGGGTGCGCCGCACCTGCATTTTAACAACGACGCCCTTTTCATCTCACGCAAAATGGTCTGAAGAGTATGGATGAACGCAATTTGTTTCGTCAGGAAGCGATCGATCATTTAAAAACGCGCTGGCTCGGGCAGGCGCTGTTAGTCGGCCGCTACCCGCTCTGGGCGATCGTCAGCGCCACGGCGTTTTTTATCGCTGTACTGCTGACGGTGATCGTGTTCTGCGACTATACGCGCAGGATTAGCGTTTTTGGCGAGGTGACCTCCCTGCCGCGGGCGGTCAATATCTTCTCGCCGGGGCAGGGATTTATCAGCCGCGCCTGGAAACAGGCCGGCGACAGCGTTAAAAAAGGCGATGTGCTTTACCAGATTGATGTCAGCCGTCTGACCCGTTCGGGCAACGTCAGCGAAAATATGATTCAGGCAACCCGCGAGCAGACGCTGATTATCGAAGGGATCATCAATAAGCTGGAGCATAACAAAGCGACGGCGCTGGCGCAGATGCAGGAGCAACTGGCGCAGTACCAGAGCGCTTACCAGCAGTCGAAGGTATCGGTCGACGGCGCCCGCCGGGGCATGGAGGAGATGCTCGCCACCGTGCGGGAGTACGGCGACTACAAAAAGCGCGGGCTTATCAACAACGATCAGCTCACCAATCAGCGCTATCTCTACTACCAGCAGCAGAGCGTCTATCAGAATCTCAACGCCCAGCTGATCCAGCAGGGGCTGCAGATAACCACTCTCAAGGGCGATATCATCACCCGCGCGGCGGACTTTGATAATCAGATCTCGACCCACCGCTACGAGCTGAGCGACCTGCAGCGGCGGCTGGCGGAGATGGACGCCGCCGGCGCGCTGCTGATAAGCGCCCCGGCGGACGGCAGCGTCGAGTCGATGAGCGTCACCCAGGGGCAGATGGTTAACTCCGGCGACAGCCTGGCGCAAATTGTGCCGGCAGAGAGCCGGGGCTATTTTCTGATCCTCTGGTTGCCTAACAGCAGCATTCCCTACGTTAAGCCCGGCGATACGATTAACATTCGCTACGACGCTTACCCCTACGAAAAATTCGGCCAGTTTGCCGGCAAAATCGTGTCGGTTTCCAGCGTGCCGGTTTCGCCCCAGGAGCTGAGCTCCTACAGCAATTCGCCAAAGGTACAGCAGAGCGGCACCGCCGAGCCTTTCTACAAGGCAATTATCAATATCCGCCAGGACCCGCGCGGCGCAGCGCTTGCGCTTACCACCGGCATGAAGGCGCAGGCCACGGTCTTTATGGAAAAGCGTCCGCTCTATCAGTGGATGCTGTCGCCGTTTTATGACATCTACAACAGCCTGACGGGGCCGATACATGACTAATTCCCTGCACAACTACCTCCGCGATCGCCTCCACTTTGGCTTTATCCGCAGGGTACCGCAGATCCTGCAAACCGAGAGCGCAGAGTGCGGCCTGGCGTGCCTGGCGATGATCTGCCGCTACTACGGCATGGACGTGGACCTGTTCAGTCTTCGCCACCGCTTCGGCATCTCTTCCCACGGCGCAACCCTCGGGCTGCTGGTAGACGTGGCGGAAAAGGTCAACCTGAAAACCCGGCCGCTGTCGCTCGATCTCAACGAGGTCCGTCAGCTGAAAACGCCCTGCATACTGCACTGGGACATGTGCCACTTCGTGGTGCTTATCTCGGCGAGCCGGGGCCGCTGCGTGATCCACGATCCGGCCTTTGGTCGCCGGGTTATCGGCATTGCCGAGCTGTCGCGCCACTTTACCGGCGTGGCGCTGGAGCTGTGGCCGGATAAAGGCTTCGCGCAGGAAACGTCGCGCAGCAAAATGCGCCTGCGCCAGATGATGAAAAATATCCACGGCCTGGGCGGCTTTCTTGGCAAAATTCTCTGCTTCAGCCTGCTGATCGAGGCCATCAATCTGCTGATCCCGGTAGGGACGCAGCTGGTGATGGACCACGCGATCGTCGCTAAGGATCGTGACCTGCTGTCGCTTATCTGCATCGGTCTGTTCTGCTTTATTCTCTGCCGGACCTTTATCGGCACTCTGCGGGCCTGGGCATCGCTGGTGATGAGCTCGCTGATTGACGTGCAGTGGAAGACCGGCATCTTTGACCATCTGCTCAGGCTACCGCTGGACTACTTTGAGAAGCGGCGGCTGGGGGACATTCAGTCGCGGCTCGGCTCGCTCGACGTCATCCGCAGCACGCTTACCGAAAGCCTGGTGACCTTTATCATCGATGCTATTGTGGCGATCGGGGTCTTTATCATGATGCTGCTGTACGGCGGCTGGCTGGTGGCGGTGGTCTGCGCCTTCACGCTCCTCTACGCCCTGCTGCGGGTGACGACCTACGGCCGCTACCGCCAGGCCTCTGAGGAGCACATCGTCAAGCAGGCGCGGGCCAGCTCGCACTTTATGGAGACGCTGTACGGCGTCGGCACCCTGAAGGCGCTGGGCATCACCGGCCTGCGCGCCAAGTTCTGGCTCAATCTCAATATTGATACCGCTAACGCCCGCATTCGCACCACGAAGCTCGATATGCTGTTCGGCGGCCTCGCCAACTTTATTGCCGCCGTCGACCAGATAGTCATTCTCTGGCTCGGTGCCTCGATGGTGATCGACGGCGGCATGACGCTGGGCATGTTCGTCGCCTTCAACGCCTACCGCAGCCAGTTCTCTGACCGCACCGCCAGTCTGATTAATATCCTGCTGCAGATGCGCCTGCTGTCGCTGCACAACGAGCGCGTGGCCGATATTGTGCTGTCGGAGCCGGAGCGCGAGGCGCCCGAGCGCAGCGTGGGCGACGCCGGAACCGCCGCCGATTTCAGGACCCGGGGCATTGCGTTTCAGTATGACCGCCTGTCGCGGCCGCTGTTTAGTGAGCTCAGCATCAGCGTTGCGCCCGGCGAGAGCGTGGCCATCGTGGGGCCGTCCGGCATTGGCAAAACGACGCTGATGAAGGTCATGTGCGGCCTGCTTCAGCCGACAGAAGGCAGCGTCTGCGTCAACGGCGTCGACATCAGCTGCCTGGGCCTGAACAACTACCGCCGCAGCATTGCCTGCGTGCTGCAGGACGACAAGCTGTTTGCCGGCTCGATCGCCGAGAACATCTGCAGTTTTGAGGAGAACAGGGACTACGAGCGCATCGCCGACTGCGCGCGGCGCTGCAATATTCACGACGAGATTGTCCGCATGCCAATGGGCTACGAGACGCTGATCGGCGAACTGGGAGGCAATCTTTCCGGCGGCCAGAAGCAGCGCCTGCTGATCGCCCGGGCGCTGTATCGCCAGCCCTCGCTGCTGTTTCTTGATGAGGCGACGAGCCATCTCGATCTGGAAAATGAAGCGGCGATTAACCGGGCCATTCGCGAGCTTAAGATAACCCGCATCTTTATCGCCCACCGGCCGTCGACCATCGCCAGCGCCGACCGCGTCATTAATCTGGCGGAGGGCACGGCGGGGGAGGGCGGCTAACGGCGGCGAATATTTTCCGGTTCGACGTTAAAGGCGTAAAGTACCTGGGCGAGATAAAGCGAGAAGTACGTGCGGAACATATTTATAAATTTATCTGATAATTCGATAAAAAGGTTATTTTCCACATGAATAAATCCGGCGTTCTGCGCTTCTCTTAACAGGCTGCAGATATGCGATCGCGACACGTGGCTGTAGCTGGCAATTTTCTTCGATGACAGGATAATGCGCCGCGTGCCCTGCAGAATATACTCTTTATATAGGATCAGCATTATCATATGGCCGCCGTCCCGTTCAATAAATAGCTCGCTTTCCGGCAGGATACCTTTGATCGTGATGTGATGAAAAACAAAGTCGCCGTAGCGTGAGAAGAACTGCGGTAAAAAGTTTTTTGCATGACAGCGGTAACGGCTGCCGCTACTGGAATAGTAGGTACGCCAGGGAATAAGCATACTTCTGATTAAATCAGATATCTCTTGCTGCACGCTCTCCGACGGGCGGAACAGCATGTCGCGAGCGTTCTCCTCACTCCGGTAGACAATCAGCCGCCCGGAGACCATCAGCAGCGTAAACAGCGAGTTCAGCGTATTGATGCTGATTGATTTTTCCTGTGCGGCAATAAACTCTTTTGTGAACTTTAAAGAGGCCGAAGGCTGACAATAATAGATGCTGAAGGCGGCCGACGCGATATAAAACCGGAAGCTTTTAAACAGCATTTTGTAAAACAGCGGCTTTTTAGCATAAAAGTCACTGAGCAGCTTTTCATGAATTAAAATCATTTCATTAATTTCAGGCAGGCTGCTGATGCTGTGAGCATAATCTATAAGCGATGAAATAAGCGCATCGCGCTGCGAGAGTTTCAATGAGATTCCTTTTCCGGTGCAGTACCAACTTACATTCCATTGTTTAAGAATAGCATCGTAATATAAAAAATAAAAATGGCGAAACAATCAGGGCTTTTCACCGGCGACGGGCCGCCAGGATGCACTATTATCTGCGATGAAATCCGCTGTATAGGGTGTGCCGGCGCGGAAATCGCCGCGCCGGCGGGTCAGCTACGGCATACCGGCGCGTTTCTCTTCTTCCCCGGCATCGCGGCTATCTCCGTCATTTTCGTCGTCCTCGTCCTCGCTCTCGTCATCCGCGAGATCCCCGTCGTTATCGACCATCACCTCCTGAATCGCCTCTTCATCAACGGTGGGATTGAGCACTACCGCCAGCGGCGAGGTGGCCAGGCTGTCGGGCATCACCACGTGGGGGAGCGGGGCATCGACGACAATGGCCGGCTTGCGTTTCCTTATCCAGGTGATCACCGCAATGACGCAGCCGCAGAGGGCGAAGAAGAAGTAGAGCACGCTGCCCCCGAGCGGCTGCATGACGGCGCCGGTGATCAGGGGGCCGATACAGGCGCCAATGCCGAAGGCCATCAGCAGGCAGGCGGTCAGCGAGACGCGTCGCTCGGCCTCGACGTGGTCATTAGCGATGGCCACGCCAAGCGGATAGAGCGAAAACATCGCCATGCTGGAGACAAAGGCAATCGCCAGCAGCACGTAGAAATCCGGATGCGGCAGAACGGCAAGCGCCAGCGACGCGACGGTAAACAGAATTGAGACGCAAAACAGCAGCAGCTGACGATCGTAGCGGTCCGACAGCCAGCTCAGCGGAAACTGCGACACCATGCCGGCGAAAATGGTCACGCCCATGAACATCCCGGTTTGCCGGGTGGAGAGCTCCATCGCCAGCGCATACACCGGCGCCAGGCCGTAAAATGCGCCCGCGGCCATGCCCATCACCAGCGTTGCCATCAGCAGTTTAGGAATGGCTTTAAAGAAATAGCCAAGCTCCATCGGCGCGGGCGACATGGGCTGCGCCGTGGTCCGGGTGGTGAGCGCAATGGGCACCAGGCAAAGTGCGAAGCACAGGGCGACTACCAGCAGCAGCGTGGCCCCCATGCCTGCTGCCATCATGATAATCACCTGTCCGCCGCACAGTCCGAGATAGGTAGCCACCATGTAGAGGCCAAAAATCGCGCCCCGCTGCGACGACTCGGCGCGGTCGTTGAGCCAGCTCTCCAGCACCATGTACTGGCACATCATGCACAGACCGATAATCAGGCGCAGCACGATCCACAGCGGAATATAGTCGCTCAGACCGTGGCCGACCACCGACGCGGTAATGATCCCCGCGCAGGAGACGTAGGCGCGAA
The DNA here is from genome assembly GCF_001598855.1 of Pluralibacter gergoviae ATCC 33028 = NBRC 105706. Lineage (GTDB taxonomy): Bacteria > Pseudomonadota > Gammaproteobacteria > Enterobacterales > Enterobacteriaceae > Pluralibacter > Pluralibacter gergoviae. The sequence goes on from NZ_BCZS01000017.1 coordinate 99,844, forward strand.
TATGCCCGACGCGGGCAATCAGGTTATGGCCCACTTTGCCGCCAATCACCAGTCCCAGGTAGTTAGCGGCAGTAATAGAACCAATCAGCGTACCGCTCACGTGCTCGCTGGCGAGACGCAGGGAGATATAGGTGGTCAGAAGGCCTGAACCGAGCAGCATCAGCAGCGTGGTGGTATACAGCGGTAGAAAAGTATTTAACACTTTTTTCATACTATTCCCTGTATCGGAAATGCAGAGCGAATGAACCGTTATCGTGCTTGGTTTTGTCGCAGGATGCAAACTCCGTTACATATTTAACGTATGTTAAACATTGCTGATATCCCGCACGTGCGGCGCAGGGCTGTGGGGGCTTTAGCGCTGCCCGGTTGTCGAGGAAACCGGCGTCGTGAGGCTGGACTGCTGGGCGGCTTTTTTATCCTGGTGATGATACCAGGCGCCCACAGAGGAGTAGATGAAGCGGCCAAAGAAGAAGATGAAGCTGATGAGCAGAATGATCCGGGTCATGCGACCGTTAAACCGATGTCGTTTTCGCATAGTAGTGACCTGACTCACTGAACGTTCCTTAAAAAATACCCGCGGCGGGGCGATGGCCCCTATTAAGTCACAGAGCGGAGGCAGGGTCAATTAACGTGTGCGCAAAAAATAATCACCACACGGGGGAAAAGCTGCGCTGCCCGCGATATCCAAAAATTGGACCGCTTTCGGATGAAAAAGTGGCCACCTTTCTTGATTTAAATCAAACGATACCCCTGAGTGACTATTACAATCACTGCTCTTTGCCGCGTACAGGCTGCGGCGCTTCAAAGTCAGGTTGGATGCCTGTCCGATTGTGCCCACAGGATCCGGGATATCCTCAGAGCATCTATGGCGTTAATGACATTTTATAAAAAAAGTCGTGATAAATGGTGGGGCCTGCCCCTGCTGCTTCCTCTTGTTCTGCTACCGCTCACCCGCTTTGCCAATACCTTTTCTCAGTTTGAAGGCGGCACGGCGACCCTTTACTATCTGCCGCTGGCCTTTATGCTGAGCATGATCTTCTTTTTCGGCTGGCAGGCGTTACCGGGCATGATCCTCGGTGCCTGGGTGGTGATGGGACACGGGATGACCACAGGCGAAAAGATGTTTGTGATCATTCACTTTCTCGTGCCGTCGATCCTGAGCTGGGGGGGCTACCGGGCCTTTGTTACGCGCCGGCACCAGATATCCTACAGCACCACCTGGCTGATGCCCCAGCGCATGTTCTGGCAGGTTTTTTTTCCGGCATCCCTGTTCCAGCTGCTGCTGATGTTCGCCATTTTTCTCGGCATGCTGCCGGAAGATGTCCCCCTCACGGGGGCCGGGGCGTTGACCCTGAATAGCCTGGTGAACTATCAGGCGCTGCTGGTAGGGTGTATGACCGGCGTACCGATAAGCTACCTGGCTATCCGGATTATTCGCCATCCGCAGCACCTGCGCGCCTACTGTTCGCAGCTCCGTCATCAGATTGACAGCAAGGTGAGCAGGAGCGAGATGGCGTGCTGGGCGCTGGCGCTGCTGTTTATTCTGCTGCTGCTGCTGGCGCCGTCCAACGGCTCCGGCTCCATTTTTATGACCAACTACACGCTCTCGCTGCTGCTGCCGGTGATGCTGTGGGGGGCGATGCGCTTTGGCTACCGGCTGATTTCCGTGATCTGGACGCTGGTGCTGATTGTGGCGGTCCACTTCTACTATCGCTACATACCCTTTTACCCCAACTACAGCAACCAGCTGGCGATCACCTCCTCCAGCTATCTGATTTTCTCCTTTATCATCGCCTACATGGCGCTGCTGGCAACGCAGCAGCGGGTCAGCCATGCCAGGGCACAGCGCATGGCCTTCATCGATCCTGTGGTACATCTGCCTAATCTCTGGGCGCTGAGTCGCCATATTGCCGCCACGCCGTGGTCGATTCTCGGCTTTATTCGGGTGCCGGAGCTTGAGGTTTTAGGGCGAAATTACGGCATGATGTTTCGCATTCAGTACAAGCAGGCGCTGGCAAAGTGGCTTGAGCCGCAGCTGCAGGCCGGGGAGCAGATCTATCACCTCTCCGGTCACGATCTGGCGATTCGCCTCAATACCGAGGCGCACGATACGCGTATTGATATGCTCTATTCGCGCCTGAAGCGCTTTCGCTTTATGTGGGACGGGATGCCGCAGCAGCCGAACATCGGCGTCAGCTACTGCCACGTGCGCTCGCCGGTGCAGCACCTGCCGATGCTGCTGGGGGAGCTGAGCACCATCGCTAACCTCTCGCTGGTGACGGGCGTCGTGGAGAGTCTGCAGCACCGCAACGCGATGCATTTACAGCAGCGGCAGCGTATCAAGGTCAACATTATGAACCGCATTCAGATGGCGCTTGATAATGACGGCTTCTGCCTGATGGCGCAGCCGGTATCGGGGATCCGCGGGGATAATTTTTATGAGGTGCTGCTGCGCCTCAAGGGCGATGACGGAGAGACGATCATGCCCGATGATTTCTTCCCTATCGCCCACGAATTTGGCCTCGCGTCGCGCATCGATCTCTGGGTGCTGGAAAACACGCTGCGCTTTATGGACGGTGCCCGGGAGGCGCTGCCCGGCCTGCAGCTGTCGGTCAATATCTCACCGGCGTCCGCCTGCGGCGCGCGCTTTCCCGATACCGTCACCGGGATGCTCGCGCGCTACGGCATCGAACCCTGGCAGCTGATTATTGAAATCACCGAAAACCAGTCGATGACCTACCCAGAACAGGCGCTGGATAACATCGAGATACTGCGGGAAGCCGGCTGCCGGATTGCCATCGACGACTTTGGATCCGGCTACGCCAGCTACGCGCGGCTTAAAAAGCTCAGCGCCGATATCCTCAAGATTGACGGCAGTTTTATTCAGAACCTGCTGAAGTGCAGCCTCGATTACCAGATTGTGTCGTCCATCTGCCATCTGGCGAGGATGAAGCGAATGCGGGTGGTGGCCGAATACGTGGAGTCGGAAGAGATATGCGATGCGGTCGTTGCGCTCGGAATTGACTATCTGCAGGGGTACTACATCGGCAAACCAGCGCCGCTTCAGTCGCTGGTTGCCGATAGTTCAGACGTGCCCTAAGCGGCGGGCGTCTCCCCGGCCTGCGGCGCTTCGCTGATTTTCAGCATCCAGCCGGTCACGTCTTCCCAGTACTGCTGCTCTTTCTCAAGATCGAGCAGCACCAGCGCGTTCTGGCTGAACCAGTCGTGGGGGAAGCACAGCGTCCAGTGGTTGGCCTCGGTGGTCAGCGTCAGGGTCGGCGGCGTGGTGGTCGCCTGGCGCTGATTGTTGAGCAGTACCCCAAGGCGCAGCAGCTGGATCATCGGCAGGAACTGCTTTTTGCGAAACAGCGTGAAGCGCGGCAGCTCGTCGAGGCGAATAGCCTTGCGGTGGAAGCGCACCAGGGTGGTGATCAGCAGCTGCTGCTCCTGGTTGAAGCCCGGCAGATCGCTGTGCTGCAGAATGTAGGCCGAATGGCGGTGCAGACCGCTGTGGTTGATGTTAAGCCCCACCTCATGAAGAATGACCGCCCACTTGAGCAGCGCTGCCAGCTGCGGATTAGCGTGTTTCGGATTCTGCTCAGCCCACTGCTGGTACATCCAGGTGGTGGTCTCCAGCACCCGATGCGCCTGATCGCGGTCGATATTGTACTGATTCGCCAGGCTCTGGGCGGTGCGGCTGCGGATATCATCGTGGCGGAAGCGGCCCTCCATCTCGTAGAGCACGCCTTCGCGCAGCGCGCCGTCGGAGAGCTTCAGCTCCTTGATTGCCAGGGCGTCGAACACGCCGCAGAGGATGGCCAGGCCGGGAATAAATACCGCCTGCCGGTCCTCAGAGAGCCCGGGCAGGCTCAGCGCGCTGAAGCTCTTATACTTCAGCACTTCCGCCACCAGTTTCTCCAGCCGCTCCGGCGTAATGATGCCGTCTTTTTCGCCCATCTCAATCAGCACTTCATGCACCGCTTTAATGGTGCCGGAGGCGCCCATGGCTACGCTCCAGCCCTGGATGCGGAACTGCCAGGCCAGGGTTTCCAGTTTCTGTACCGCCGCGAGGCGGGCGCGCTGAAAGCGCTCCTTGTTCACCGTGCCGCCGGGGAAAAACAGCTGACCGAAGCTGACGCAGCCCATCCGGCGGCTCTCGACCAGCTTTGGCGTGAAGTCCTCGCCGATCACCAGCTCCGTCGAGCCGCCGCCGATGTCGATCACCAGCTTGCGCCCCTTCTCCGGCTGGGTGTGCTCGACGCCCATAAAAATCAGCCGCGCCTCTTCGTTGCCGGAGATTATCTCGATAGGGTAGGGGATCACTTTCTCCGCCCGCTCAAGAAACTCCGCCGCGTTGAGCGCCTGGCGCAGCGAGTGGGTGCCGACGATGCAGACGTTAGCCGGCGCGAAGCCCTGCAGGCGTTCGGCGAACAGCGACAGGCAGTTCAGGCCGCGCTCCATCGCCTCTTCGCTGAGCATATTGTCCTCGCCCAGCCCGTCGGCCAGGTGTACGCGCTGCTTCAGGCGGCCTATTATCTGCATCGCGCCGTCCACGACGCGCGCGATGACCATATGAAAACTGTTCGACCCCAGGTCGACCGCCGCAAACTCCTGCGGCCGGGACGGTTTGGTTTTAATGGGCATAGATTAATCGGGTTGCTCAAGTGATTTGATGTAGTCGTAAATGGCCAGCTGCGAGCGCACCTTGCGGCGGTTACCGCGCGGCACGTAGCGGTTGCTCAGCTCTTTGTCGATATAGCGGGCCTTAACGGTGTCGCTAAACAGGATCTCAATAATGTCCAGAATACGCTGCTTCAGGCGCGGATCGAGCAGCGGGGTTGCCACCTCAATGCGGTAGTCGATATTGCGGGTCATCCAGTCGGCGGAGGAGAGCCAAACCCGCTTGTCGCCACCGTTCTCAAAGATATAGATTCGGTCGTGCTCAAGATAGCGGTCAACGATGCTGATGACGTTAATATTGTCGCTGATCCCCTCAAGCTGCGGGATCAGCGAGCACATGCCGCGGATCAGCAGGTTAACCGGCACGCCCGAGCTGGAGGCGGCGTACAATCTGTCGACCAGTCCTTTGTCCACCAGGTTATTGAGCTTCAGGGTAATACCCGACGGCAGGCCGTTCTGGGCGCTGGCTATCTCTTTGTCGATCATCTCGTACAACAGGCGGCGCGAGTTCTGCGGCGAGACCATCAGATAGTCGAAGCTCACCGGCCGGTAGGGATTTTCGATAAAGCTGAACACCCGGCGCACTTCGTTGGTGATGCGGGCATCGGCGGTCAGCAGCGAGTAGTCGGTATAGGTGCGGGCGGTCTTCTCGTTGAAGTTGCCGGTGCCGATGTGGGCGTAGCGCACCACATCGTCGCCCTCTTTGCGCGAAATGAGGAACAGCTTGGCGTGGATCTTCAGCCCCGGCGCCGAGAAGATCACGTGTACGCCCGCTTCGGTCAGGCGCCGCGCCCAGTGGATGTTGGCCTCTTCGTCGAAGCGCGCCTGCAGCTCCACCACCACGGTCACTTTTTTGCCGTTGTGGGCGGCGTGGATCATCGAATCGATAATCCTCGAATCTTTCGCCACGCGGTAGATGTTGATTTTGATCGCCAGTACGCTCGGGTCGAAGGAGGCCTGGCGCAGCAGTTCCAGCACGTGCTCGAAGGTGTGGTACGGATAGTAGAGCAGCACGTCGCGCTCGCGCACGGCGTCAAAGCCGTTGCGGAACTTATCGAACCAGACGTGGCGCAGGCGCGGCAGCGGCTTGTTGACCAGATTGGCCTTGCCGACGTTGGGGAACTTAATAAAGTCCTTGAAGTTGTGATAGCGCCCGCCGGGAACGATAGAGTCGTAGCGGGAGATAGCAAACTTCTGGCGCAGCATCTCGACCATCGCATCGGGCATATCGCGCTGGTAAACAAAGCGCACCGGCTCGGCGGTCAGACGCTGCTTGAGGCTCGACGACATCAGCTCCATCAGGCTGGATTCCATCTCGTGGACCAGGTCGTATTCGGCGTCGCGGGTCATCTTCATCGAGTAGGCATTTAGCGCGTCGTAATCGAAGAAGCCCTTGAAGATGTCGTCCAGGCAGTAGCGCAGGATGTTATCCAGCAGGATCATCGGCTTGCGGCGGCGCGGCGTCTCCGGCGGCAGGTTGACGAAGCGCGGCACCTTGTCGGAGGGGATCTCCAGCAGGGCGTAGTTGATTTCATCCCCGCGAATGATCTCCACCGCCAGATAGGTGTAGTCATCTTTCAGGAACTGCACCAGATCGGTTTCCCGGTTGATAAGCGTCGGCGTGATGTGCGGGCGCAGGTACTGCTTAAAGTAGTTGCGCAGCCACACCTGCTGATTGGCCGACAGCTGGCGCTCGTTGATAAGAAAAATTTGGTTGCGGGCCATCTCCAGCAGCAGCTCGTTATAGAGACTGTCAAACTCCTGGTCGGCCTTCAGTACCCTTGATTGGATCTTGCCCAGCAGATGGCGGGAGTGGGCGGTGCTGCCCTGTTCTTCGCTGATGATGATGCGGCGCTTGAGCTCCGCGAAGCGCACTTTGTAGAACTCATCGAGGTTATTGGAGTAAATCCCCAGGAAACGCATACGCTCGATTAACGGGTTGCTTTTATCCGCCGCTTCCTGAAGAACTCGCTCGTTAAATGATAACCAGCTGAGCTCTTTTTCAATATAAAGCTTATCCTGACCCATTACGACTCATACTCCGGTTGATTGACGCGGAAAGCGCCCTATTATGGCGAGCTTTGCGCCGCTATGTCCAACTGTGCCAGATGAGTATGACATTAATCAGTTTATCCTGAACTTTCACAGATTTTTTTTATTGGCGGGAAGGGAAGTCGCGCGCCCGCCGGGCGGCGGGCGCGGAAAGCTTACTCCTCGGCGGCATAGCCCTGGGCGGGCAGGCGCGCGCCGTCAAGCCAGGCGGCGTTATCCTTCATGGTAAGGCGGCCGTCAACGAACCAGCCCACCACCAGCGGATAGATAGCGTGCTCCTGATGCTGCACCCGGGCGGTGATGACCTCTTCGTCATCGCCGGCAAACACAGGCACCTTCGCCTGTAAAATCACCGGCCCGCCGTCCAGCTCGTCGGTGACGAAGTGCACGGAGGTGCCGTGCTCCTCGTCGCCGTTGTCCAGCGCCTGGCGGTGGGTGTGCAGACCCGGGTATTTCGGCAGCAGGGAAGGGTGAATATTCAGCAGCCGCCCGCTGTAGTGGGCGACGAACGCCGGGCTCAGGATGCGCATATAGCCCGCTAGGACCACCACGTCCGGGGCGTAGGCATCTATCTCCTGCATCAGCGCTCTGTCGAAAGCCTCGCGGCTGGCGAACTGACCGGCGGTCAGCGCGTGGGCCGGAATACCGGCCTCCCGCGCCCGCTCAAGGCCGTAGGCCTCCGCCTTGTTGCTGAAAACCGCCCGCAGAACGCCGTTAATACGCTGCTGCGCGCAGGCGTCGATAATCGCCTGCAGGTTGCTGCCATTGCCGGAGATCAGCACTACGATGTTCTTCATTATTCAATGACCACGCGCTGTTCCGCATCTGAGGCCTTGATGTAGCCGATTTTCCACGCCTGTTCGCCTTTGTCGTTCAGGAACTGAACCGCCTTGTCCGCTTCGGCTGCAGGCAGGGCGATCACCATACCGACGCCGCAGTTGAAGGTGCGGTACATCTCGTGGCGGCTGACGTTGCCCGCCTGCTGCAGCCAGCTGAACACGGAAGGCCACTGCCAGGAGGATTCGTCGATAACGGCCTGGGTGTTGTCCGGCAGCACGCGCGGAATGTTCTCCCAGAAGCCGCCGCCGGTCAGGTGGGCAATGGCGTGGACCTCGACGTTTTCAATCAGCGCCAGCACGTTCTTCACGTAGATGCGGGTCGGGGCCAGCAGGCTATCCGCCAGCGGCTTGCCGTCCAGCTCGACGGTTTCCGGGTTGCTGCCGCTCACTTCGAGAATTTTGCGCACCAGCGAGTAGCCGTTGGAGTGCGGGCCGCTGGAGGCCAGCGCTACCAGCACGTCGCCGTCGGCGACTTTGCTGCCGTCGATGATTTCTGATTTTTCCACTACGCCGACGCAGAACCCGGCGACGTCATAATCTTCGCCGTGGTACATGCCCGGCATTTCGGCGGTTTCGCCGCCTACCAGCGCGCAGCCGGACTGCAGGCAGCCCTCGGCGATGCCGGTGATGACGCTGGCGGCAGTGTCAACGTCCAGTTTGCCGGTGGCGTAGTAGTCGAGGAAGAACAGCGGCTCGGCGCCCTGAACCACCAGATCGTTTACGCACATCGCCACCAGATCGATACCGATCGCGTCGTGGCGCTTAAGATCCATCGCCAGGCGCAGCTTGGTGCCCACGCCGTCGGTGCCGGACACCAGCACCGGTTCGCGGTATTTTTGCGGCAGCGCGCAGAGTGCGCCGAAGCCGCCCAGGCCGCCCATCACTTCCGGACGGCGGGTCTTCTTCACCACACCTTTGATTCGATCAACCAGAGCGTTACCCGCGTCGATATCAACACCGGCATCTTTATAGCTGAGAGAGGTTTTATCGGTCACTGCAAAGTCTCCACGCGATGGCGTTAGCAAATAAAATCGGCGCCATTCTAACAGCCAGAGCAAACGTTTGCGAGGCCTGCGGCGGATATCTTTTTTGCCCGCAATGTTGAAAGCGACGGTTGCGTTATCGCCGAAATGTGAACCCCGTTCACGAAAATGAAACCGGGTACATTTTTGCGCTTGCAGGCGGCCGCCGTAGCCCACACACTCGGAATGAAACCGGTTTCTGAATCAGAGAGAGGAAGGGGCATGTCAGGATTTAAACGCGATTTTCTGTGGGGCGGCGCGGTGGCGGCGCATCAGCTTGAGGGCGGCTGGAAAGAGGGCGGTAAGGGCGTGAGCGTGGCCGACGTGATGACCGCAGGCGCCAACGGCGTGCCGCGCGAAATCACCGACGGCGTGCTGCCGGGCAAGAACTACCCGAACCACGAGGCGATTGATTTTTATCACCGCTATAAAGAAGACATCAGGCTCTTCGCCGAGATGGGCTTTAAGTGTTTCCGCACCTCGATTGCCTGGACCCGCATCTTCCCGCTGGGCGACGAGTCGGAGCCGAACGAAGCCGGGCTGCGGTTCTACGACGATCTGTTCGACGAGTGTCTGAAGTACGGCATCGAGCCGGTGATCACGCTTTCGCACTTCGAGATGCCTTATCACCTGGTGACCGAATACGGCGGCTGGCGCAGCCGGAAAGTGATCGACTTCTTCGTCCGCTTTGCCAAAGCGGTCTTTAGCCGCTATCAGCACAAAGTGAAGTACTGGATGACCTTCAACGAGATCAACAACCAGGCCAACTTCCACCGGGACTTCGCGCCCTTCACCAACTCCGGCCTCAGGTACCGGCCCGGCGAGGACCGCGAGCCGGTGATGTTCCAGGCCGCCCACTACGAGCTGGTGGCCAGCGCCCTGGCGGTGAAGGCCGCTCGCGACATCAATCCTGAGCTGAAGATCGGCTGCATGATCGCCATGTGCCCCATCTATCCGCTGACCTGCGCGCCGGATGACGTGATGATGGCGATGAACGCCATGCACCGCCGCTACTGGTTTACCGACGTTCACGTGCGCGGCAAATACCCGCAGCACCTGCTGAACTACTTCGCCCGCCGCGGCTTCGCGCTCGATATCACCGACGCCGACCGCGCCGCGCTGGCCGAAGGCTGCGTCGACTACATTGGCTTTAGCTACTACATGTCCTTTACCACCAAGGCGACCGACGACAACCCCGGGCTGGATTACGATGAATCGAAAAGCCTGGTCTCAAATCCGTACGTGAAAAAGTCGGACTGGGGCTGGCAGATTGACCCGGTGGGTCTGCGCTACTCCCTGAACTGGTTCTGGGACCACTACCAGCTGCCGCTGTTTATCGTCGAGAACGGCTTCGGCGCGATTGACGTGCTGGAGAGCGATGGCAGCGTCAACGACCAGTACCGCATTGACTACCTTGCGGCGCACATCGCCGAAATGAAGAAGGCGGTGGTGGAGGACGGCGTGGATCTGATGGGCTATACGCCCTGGGGCTGCATCGACCTGGTCTCCGCCGGCACCGGCGAGATGAAAAAGCGCTACGGCTTTATCTACGTGGATAAAGACAACGACGGCAACGGCACCCTGGCCCGCAGCCGCAAGCGCTCCTTCAGCTGGTATCAAAAGGTGATAAGCAGCAACGGCGAATCCCTCTGATTTTCTCCTGCCAACGCCCTGCACCCGCCGGGCGTTTTTGGCTACGCTATATCTGATCCCTCGCCAATTTGATCTTCGTCAACCCCATAAGTGTTGTGCGGGTAGCAAAAAGCGGTATAATCCGGCGATTTTTTTGGCCGCCCCCCACAGAGGAGAAAGAGAATGAAGATTGTGGAAGTCAAACATCCACTGGTCAAACACAAGCTGGGACTGATGCGCGAGAACGACATCAGCACTAAACGCTTCCGTGAACTCGCCTCTGAGGTTGGTAGCTTGCTGACCTATGAAGCCACCGCCGATCTGGAAACCGAGAAGGTGACCATCGAAGGCTGGAACGGTCCGGTCGAAGTGGACCAGATCAAGGGTAAAAAAATTACCGTGGTACCGATCCTGCGCGCCGGTCTCGGCATGATGGAAGGCGTACTGGAGCACGTGCCGAGCGCGCGCATCTCCGTTGTCGGCATCTACCGCAACGAAGAGACCCTCGAGCCGGTTCCCTACTTCCAGAAGCTGGTCTCCAACATCGACGAGCGCATGGCGCTGGTCGTGGACCCGATGCTGGCTACCGGCGGCTCGATGATTGCCACCATCGACCTGCTGAAAAACGCCGGCTGCAGCAGCATTAAGGTGCTGGTGCTGGTGGCGGCGCCGGAAGGCATCGCCGCGCTGGAAAAAGCTCACCCGGATGTTGAGCTGTATACCGCTTCGGTGGATCAGGGACTGAACGAGCACGGATACATTATTCCGGGCCTCGGCGACGCCGGCGACAAGATCTTTGGTACCAAGTAAGCGAATAAGCAAAAGCAGCCGACTTTAAGAGTCGGCTTTTTTTTGAGTAAAACAGATGACATCCACTATTTTCAGAGGAATAACGCTATGACGCGCCGCGCCATTGGGGTGAGCGAACGCCCGCCGCTGTTGCAAACTATCCCCCTCAGCCTGCAGCACCTGTTTGCCATGTTTGGCTCAACGGTGCTGGTGCCCGTGTTGTTCCACATTAATCCGGCGACCGTGCTGCTGTTCAACGGCATCGGTACGCTGTTCTACCTTTTCTTCTGCAAAGGCAAAATCCCCGCCTACCTCGGGTCGAGCTTTGCCTTTATCTCGCCGGTACTGCTGCTGCTGCCGCTGGGCTACGAAGTAGCGCTTGGCGGCTTTATTATGTGCGGCGTGCTGTTCTGCCTGGTCTCCTTCGTCGTCAAAATCGCCGGCACCGGCTGGATTAACATCATGTTCCCGCCTGCGGCGATGGGCGCTATCGTGGCGGTTATCGGCCTGGAGCTGGCGGGCGTGGCGGCCAACATGGCCGGGCTGCTGCCCGCCGAAGGGCACGCCCCGGACAGCAAGGTTATCCTCGTGTCGATGGCGACGCTGGCGGTCACGGTGTTTGGCTCGGTGCTGTTCCGCGGCTTTCTCGCCATTATCCCGATCCTGATCGGCGTCCTGTTTGGCTACGCGCTGTCCTTTGCGATGGGGATGGTGGACACCGCGCCAATTGCCGAAGCGCACTGGTTCGCGCTGCCGACCTTCTACACCCCGCGCTTTGAGTGGTTTGCGGTCTTTACCATTCTGCCCGCCGCGCTGGTGGTGATTGCCGAGCACGTTGGTCACCTGGTGGTCACCGGCAACATCGTCAAAAAAGACCTGGTGCGCGATCCGGGCCTGCACCGCTCCATGTTCGCCAACGGCCTCTCGACCGTCTTCTCCGGCTTCTTCGGCTCCACGCCGAACACCACCTACGGCGAAAACATCGGCGTCCTGGCAATCACCCGCGTGTACAGCACCTGGGTTATCGGCGGCGCAGCCATCTTTGCGATCCTGCTCTCCTGCGTCGGCAAGCTGGCGGCGGCCATCCAGATCATCCCGGTGCCGGTAATGGGCGGCGTGTCTCTGCTGCTGTACGGGGTGATCGGCACCTCCGGTATCCGCGTGCTGATCGAGTCGAAAGTGGACTACAGCAAGGCGCAGAACCTGATCCTGACCTCGGTCATCCTGATCATCGGCATCAGCGGCGCCAAGATCCACATCGGCGCCGCCGAGCTGAAGGGTATGGCGCTGGCGACCGTCGTTGGCGTCTGCCTGAGCCTCATCTTCAAGCTTATCTCCGTCCTGCGCCCGGAAGAGGTGGTACTCGACGCTGAAGAGGACGAAACGCCCGCTCACTGATCGTTTTCCGGGCGGCGGGATCCGCCCGGTTCTCTCTTACGCGCGTTATGTGGTACACTCAGCGCGTTTTTGTGTCAGTTCATGTTGAGGTCACTCTGAACGCGCCGGCTCAGCTCTCTTTGCCACTCTATCTCCCCGACGACGAAACGTTCGCCAGTTTCTGGCCGGGCGATAACCCCTCTCTTCTTGCGGCCCTCCAGACCATGCTGCGTCAGGATCACAGCGGATACGTCTATATCTGGTCGCGGGAGGGCGCCGGGCGCAGCCACCTGCTGCACGCCGCCTGCGCCGAACTCTCCCAGCGCGGCGACGCCGTGGGCTACGTGCCGCTGGATAAGCGCACCTGGTTCGTCCCGGAAGTGCTGGACGGCATGGAGCACCTGGCGCTGGTGTGCATCGACAACATCGAGTGCGTCGCCGGCGACGAGCCGTGGGAGATGGCGATCTTCAACCTCTACAACCGCATTCTGGAGTCGGGCCGCACCCGGCTGCTGATCACCGGCGATCGCCCGCCGCGCCAGCTTAACCTCGGGCTGCCGGATCTGGCCTCCCGCCTCGACTGGGGGCAAATCTACAAGCTGCAGCCGCTCTCCGACGAGGACAAGCTGCAGGCCCTGCAGCTGCGGGCCAAAATGCGCGGCTTCGAGATGCCGGAAGACGTCTGCCGCTTCCTGATGAAGCGCCTCGATCGCGAGATGCGCACGCTGTTTATGACCCTCGATCAGCTGGACCGGGCGTCGATCACCGCCCAGCGCAAGCTGACCATTCCGTTTGTGAAAGAGATCCTCAGGCTGTAGGGGTTGCCCCTCACCCTAACTCTTTCCTGTCTCTTATACATAAATCTTCGGTTAATCATGTCAGTCAGACGCTTATTCTGACTGAGGGTTTTAAACTCCGGCTTAAAATCGCCTCAGATTCTGACGTCCGGCCGGGGCAGTCAGCAGGGATGCTGGCTGAGGCGAAACGAGGCATGGATGCCGAGTCGAGCCGTACCCGAAAGCCGTACGGCAGAATCTGAGGTTCCGCGCAGCGGCGATTTTTGTTGCCGGGAGCCGGGATTGTCAAGGGAGCGGCGGCT
>NZ_BCZS01000018.1 GCF_001598855.1 Pluralibacter gergoviae ATCC 33028 = NBRC 105706
CTTGCGACGTTAAGAATCCATGTCACTTTGAGTGCCCACACAGATTGTCTGATAAATTGTTAAAGAGCAGTTGCGACGCGCTTTAGCGCTCTGTCGCGAGGTTCCGTATAATACGTTTTCCTCATTCAGAGTCAAGCAATTATTTTCGCTTTTCTCTGACAGAATTTCCGGAGAAATCCTGCTGACCCGGCGGCGTGTTTGCCGTTGTTCCGTGTCAGTGGTGGCGCATTATAGGGAGTTCTCTGACGTTGACAAGCCCTGTTTTAAAAAAACTTTTCAACCGTCTCTTTTTTACGCAAAAGCGTATTAAACAACCAGTTTTTCAAGCCTTTCAAAGCCATATCGCCGTAAAACGGGCAAAAGTTGCTCAGTGGCCGGCGTCAGCGCCAGGCAGAAAGCAATATTCTCATCACAAGATTTTGCCTCCGGGGCCTCATGCTCAAGCAGCCATGCCGTTCTGCGGGCAATGGCCGCCCCGGAGTCCACCAGCCGGGTGCCTTCGGGCAGAACCGCCTTCAGCTCATCCTGTAAAAGCGGAAAATGGGTGCAGCCCAGAACCACGGTATCGGGCGGCTCAGGCATTCTCAGCCACGGCCGCAGTATGCGCCGCATCTCGTCCAGAGATACCGGCTCGCCGTGGAGCTTAGCTTCTGCCAGCTCAACCAGCTCGCCTGAGCCCAGCATCTCGATCCGGCACTCGTGCGCGAAGCGCTCAATCAGCTCCCGGGTATAGGGACGCTTAACGGTACCGCGCGTGGCCAGCAGGCCGACGATACCGTTAGCCGTTAAGCGTGCAGCGGGCTTAATTGCCGGGACGACGCCCACCACCGGGAAGGTGAATTTTTCGCGCAGGGCGGGAAGAGAAACCGTACTGGCAGAGTTACAGGCGATCACCGCCAGCGCCAGCGGATAACGCGCCCGCACCGCGGTCACGATGTCAACAACGCGCTCAACGATAAACGCTTCGCTCTTCTCGCCATAGGGGAAAGCCGCGTTATCGAAGACATAGATGTAGTGGAGATCCGGCAGCAGGTGCCGAATCTCATCATAAACCGACAGCCCACCGACGCCGGAATCAAATACCAGCACGGTGGGACGCGGATCAGAAGGTGTAGCTGCCAGACAAGTAGTATTCCCGTCCTGCAGTTTGGTAGCCATAAACGGTCTCGTAATCTTTATCGAACAGGTTGGCGATTTTACCACGAACCGTCAGATGAGTTGTGACTGGATACGATAAGGCGACGTCCCACAGACTGACTCCGCCCATCCTGATGCGCTCGCCGCTGTAGTCATTATGATAATCGTTATCATAGCGACGTCCGAGATAACGGTAGCTGACATCCCAGCCCACAGAATAAACCTCACCATTAATGTCGTACTTCACCTGCTGCTTAGCCCGGCGTAATAACGTTTGATGAGTGCGGCGGTTTTCAGGATCGACATAATCGTAAGAGAGCTGATGGTGAATATCCGCCGTATCGAATGAGGCCGTTGCTTCCACGCCCTTAATACGGGCTTTGCCGATGTTGTAGTAGCGATAGGTATTGGGATCCGAATCAATAAGGTCTTTAACATCATTACGATAACCCGAAACATGCCAGGTTACCGGCCCGGTTACGCCTTCGAACCCGCCTTCCCACTCTTTACTTTTTTCGGGATTCAAATCCCGGTTGCCGTAGTAGTCGCTGTATAGCTGTCCCAGGTTTGGCGCTTTGTACGCCGTGCCGTAGGAAGCAAAGACTTTATAACCCGTGATGAACTCCCAGGCTGCGCTTGATTGCCATGTCGTATGCTGACCAAACTGGGAATTATGGTCCGTACGCACGGCGCCCTCCACCGTGACGGCGCTGAACTGCTGCTGTGCGGTAGCGTAAATGCCGGTCGTACGGCGATCGTGCCCCTCAGCAAGGTAGGCGGTTCCGGGTTTTGTCGTTTGCTTTTGCCAGTCAACGCCCGCGCTGACCGTACCGTGGCCGACCGCGAATGAGTTGCCCCACTGCAGGTTGTACTGTCTGGAGTCATCAAGAGAGGCGGTTTTATCAAACTGGCCGAGATGCGGGTCATAATTGTAATCTTTACTGTGGCTGTAGCTTCCGACCAGCTCCGTTGAGTAGATGCCCTGGTGATAGCGCAGGCCGCCGTCCCACGTCTGACTATAAAGCTTGCGCGTGTCGGTAGTCCCTATCTCGTTGAAGTTATCATCATAAATACTGCTGCCATCGAACGCAGTACGGTTGTCATAGCCAAACCCGCGCACGAAGCCGCTTAAATTATCATTAAACTGCTGCTCAAGCGCGCCATACAGGGACTTACTCATAAAGCCATCGCGATCGGGCTGTCGTGAGTTAAAGCCATCATCGGCTTTAACGTCAAAGCCATGGGTATAGGTATAGTTTCCCGCCACCGTGATTTTGGTTTTATCAACCTGCTGCTGCGAAGAGACTTCATACGACTGATAGCCGTGAGAACCCATTCCTGCGGTGAGTGTCGTGCCCGTATCATCCCGGCCGGTGATGATATTGACCACACCGCCGATGGCATCAGAACCGTACACCGCCGAGCGCGGTCCCCGGATATACTCAATCCGCTGCACCATAGACATCGGTATCTGACTAAGATCGCTGGAACCTGATACCCCCGCCTGATTCAGGCGGATACCGTCAATCAGCAGCAGAACATGGCGGGATTCACTGCCCCGGATAAACAGTGACGAAAGCTGCCCCATGCCACCATTTTGAGAGATATCAACGCCGGGCAAACGCGCCATAACATCCGGTAAACTTTTCGCCTGCCAGCGATCGATATCCTCACGCGTAACGACTGTTGTTGACGCCAGTACCGTACTCACCGGCTGTTGGAAGCGACTTGCTGTGACAACCATGGTGTCCTGACCGGCATCCTGCGCCCAGCCAGAAAAAGCCGTGACGGAGAGGCCCGTCAACAGCATCGTTTTTTTTATCATTTTTTAAAGCATCCAGTAGCTAAGAAGGATGCCGCCGGCCCCATCATTAATTCGCGATGATGAGTATCCCTTGCGACGTACTCCGGCAGGTCTTCGGGCTGGGTGGCGTGTTATGGATGAAGACTTCCCACGTTGCCGCAGTGTCTATCGCGATCATCCCGCCAGTCTTTACCGCTGCGCGTCAGCTCCAGATTTGCACTGGATTCCCTTTTCACTCACAGAGACCGGAGAAAGAATGTTACATCTGCACACGTTTAGGTGTCCAGATAGCTGTCGCCGAGAAAGTCTGGACATCAGCTATCCATCCCCTACAATCCCCGCGTAATTTCTCTTATTCAGGACCCGCTATGACCCCCGAACACCTGCCGACAGAACAGTATGAGGCCCAGCTGGCGGAAAAAGTCGTCCGCCTGCAGAGTATGATGGCTCCGCATAATGCGCCGGTGCCGGAGGTCTTTCGCTCCCCGGTCAGCCACTACCGGATGCGCGCCGAATTCCGCCTCTGGCACGACGGCGACGACCTGTACCACATCATTTTCGACCAGGAGACGAAACAGCGGATCCGCGTCGACAGCTTTCCGGCCGCCAGCGAGCTGATTAACGTCCTGATGAAGGCGGTGATTGACGGCGTCAAAGCAGACGACGTCCTGCGCCGCAAGCTGTTCCAGGTTGATTACCTGACCACCATGAGCAATCAGGCGGTGATCTCCCTGCTCTACCACAAGAAGCTGGACGCTGAGTGGCAGGCCGCCGCCACCCGCCTGCGCGACGCGCTGCGCGCCGCCAATCTCAACGTGCATCTGATTGGCCGGGCGACCAAAACCAAGATTGCGCTGGACCAGGACTATATTGATGAGCGCCTGCCGGTGAAGGGCCGCGAAATGATCTATCGCCAGGTCGAAAACAGCTTCACCCAGCCCAATGCCGCCATGAATATCCAGATGCTGGAGTGGGCGTTGGACGTAACGCAGGGCGCAAAGGGCGATCTGCTGGAGCTTTACTGCGGCAACGGCAACTTCTCTCTCGCCCTGGCGCGCAATTTCGATCGAGTGCTGGCTACCGAAATCGCCAAGCCGTCCGTGGCCGCCGCGCAATACAACATTGCCGCCAATCATATCGACAACGTGCAGATCATCCGCATGGCGGCGGAGGAGTTCACCCAGGCAATGAACGGCGTGCGCGCGTTCAACCGCCTGCAGGGCATCGACCTCAAAAGCTATCAGTGCGAAACGATTTTTGTCGATCCGCCGCGCAGCGGGCTGGACAGTGAGACGGAGAAAATGGTGCAGGGATATGACAATATTCTCTACATTTCCTGCAATCCGGAAACGCTGTGTAAGAATCTGGAAACATTAGGACAGACGCATCGCATTGTGCGGCTGGCGCTGTTCGACCAGTTCCCCTACACCCACCATATGGAGTGCGGCGTCTGGCTGATCAGGAAATAAAGAGGGCAAAACGGCAGGAAACCCTGCCGTTTTAAGAGAGATTACTCGCTAACGTTCACTTTCGGGTTACGCATCCGGTAACCGATCCAGAACACCATAATGACCGACAGCACCGCCGGGAAGAAGTTAGAGCCGATGTCCGGATATTCGGCCCGTACCACGGTACTGTACAGGAGCACGCCGAGGATAAAGCAGGCGGCGGCAAGCCCGGGCAGACCCAGCGGCATCGTGCGGTTCTGATAGCGCTGATGCAGGCAGTAGACCGTCAGCACCAGGGCAATGATCGGGAAAATCGAAAAAGGCACCACGGAGCTGAACAGCGCCGCAAATGAACCGTTAATCGACAGGCCGGCAATTAATGCCAGCAGTAACGTACCTCTATCTTGACCAGTCTGTTTCATTACTCGTCCTTCACTTACTCGGAATTTCACTTACTCGACACGGTGGGCCACTTTTTCCTGCTCCCGGCGATACCAGTAATACGCCCCCTTCGAGATCATCCGCAGTTGCAGAACCAGGCGTTCCTCTAACTGCAGACGCTGCTCCGGGGTGATATCCAGCGCCTCGGCGCCGGCGCTGAAGACGATGGTGACCATCGCTTCAGCCTGAGCTTCGGTAAAGGCCCGCGGCATATGGTTTTCGATCTCGAGGTAGTCAGCGAGTTCAGCGATAAAGTGCTGAATTTCTCTGGCAACCGCGGCGCGAAACGCGGCAGAGGTCCCTGAACGTTCGCGCAACAGCAGGCGAAATGCGTTCGGGTTATTACCAATAAATTCCATAAATGTGGAGACCGAGGTGCGGATAACGCTGCCGCCTTTGGCGATACGCTGGCGCGCCTGGCGCATCAGCTGGCGCAGCATCAGCCCGCTCTCGTCAACCATCGTGAGCCCCAGCTCATCGACATCGCGAAAGTGGCGATAGAATGAGGTCGGCGCAATGCCGGCCTCGCGAGCAACCTCCCGCAGGCTCAGGCTGGCAAAACTTCTCTCCGCACTCAGCTGGCTGAATGCTGCCTCTACCAGCGAACGGCGGGTCTTCTCTTTTTGTTGCGCTCTTACGCCCATCACGATGTCTGAATCCTTCCCTCTACCAGCTGGCACTATACCAGAGATTGAAATTAATCGTTTACTGCTGGATTGTGAATGATTGTTTATCGCCGGAAACGTGAGGTCGGGCGCGGGAAAAGTGATGCAGCGATGGGGAGTTTGTGCTCTTTTGGTGCGAAAATACCCAACGATAATTGGGTTAACGCGCCGGTAATGTTACCATTATGTTGATTTTACGTATAAGAGCAGGTAAACCTCACCATGTCAGATTCCTATGATTATGATGTAATAGTGATTGGCTCCGGCCCCGGCGGTGAAGGGGCTTCTATGGGGCTGGTTAAACAGGGAGCCCGGGTAGCCGTTCTCGAGCGCTATCACAACGTCGGCGGCGGCTGCACCCACTGGGGCACCATCCCGTCAAAAGCACTCCGCCAGGCGGTCAGCCGTATCATCGAGTTTAACCAGAATCCTTTATACAGCGACCACACCAGACTTCTCCGCTCCTCCTTTGCCGACATCCTCAACCACGCCGACAGCGTTATCAATCAGCAGACCCGAATGCGCCAGGGCTTCTACGAACGCAACCACTGCGAGATGCTGCAGGGCGACGCCCACTTCGTTGATGAGCACACCATTGCCCTGAAGTGTCATGACGGCTCCGTTGAGCAGATTACGGCAGAAAAATTTGTTATCGCCTGCGGTTCGCGCCCCTACCGCCCGGCAGACGTCGACTTCAACCATCCGCGCATCTACGACAGCGACTCTATCCTTGACCTGCACCATGAACCGCGCCACGTGATCATTTACGGCGCCGGGGTCATCGGCTGCGAATATGCGTCGATCTTCCGCGGCATGGAGGTCAAAGTTGACCTGATCAACACCCGCGACCGCCTGCTGGCCTTCCTCGATCAGGAGATGTCAGACTCCCTCTCTTACCACTTCTGGAATAACGGCGTAGTCATTCGCCACAATGAAGAGTACGAGCGAATTGAGGGCCTGGACGACGGCGTCATTATGCACCTGAAGTCCGGCAAGAAGCTGAAAGCCGACTGCCTGCTGTTTGCCAACGGCCGTACCGGCAATACCGATTCTCTGTCGCTGGAAAACGTTGGCCTGCAGGCGGACAGCCGCGGCCAGCTGAAGGTCAACAGCATGTACCAGACCGCCGTTCCGCATATCTACGCGGTCGGCGACGTGATTGGCTACCCGAGCCTCGCTTCAGCCGCCTACGATCAGGGCCGCATTGCCGCTCAGGCGATGATTAAAGGCGAAGCCACCGCCCACCTGATTGAAGACATTCCTACCGGCATCTACACCATTCCGGAAATCAGCTCCGTCGGGAAAACCGAGCAGCAACTGACGGCAATGAAAGTGCCGTATGAAGTGGGGCGCGCGCAGTTCAAGCACCTCGCGCGGGCGCAGATTGTCGGCATGAACGTGGGGACGCTGAAGATCCTGTTCCATCGGGAAACCAAGGAGATCCTGGGGATCCACTGCTTTGGCGAACGCGCGGCCGAAATTATTCATATCGGCCAGGCGATCATGGAGCAGAAAGGCGGTGGTAACACCATCGAGTACTTCGTTAACACCACCTTTAACTACCCGACCATGGCGGAAGCCTATCGGGTCGCGGCGCTAAACGGCCTGAACCGCCTGTTTTAACGCTTTGTCAAAATGGCCATCCATCGATTCGCGGATGGCCTCTGCCAGCTGCTCATAGCGGCTGCGCAGCGGCGATCCCGGACGATAGACCAGCCCGATGGTGCGCCGGGGCTCCGGCTTAATGCACGGCAGATAGACCACGCCGTCGCGCCTGCGCTCCGATGGCACCGCCAGCGCCGGCAGTAGCGTAATGCCGCTGCCCGCCGCCACCATATTGCGCAGCGTCTCCAGGCTGGTGGCCCGGAAATGGGTATCCTCGTCGGCGCCGGCCTCAAAACAGAAACCCATCGCCTGGTCGCGCAGGCAGTGCCCGTCTTCCAGCATCAGCAGCTTCTCCCCCGCCAGATCGGACATCGGCACGCGGTCGCGTCCGGCCCATGGGTGATCGTCATAAATCGCCAGCATCATGGGTTCGTCAAACAGCGGCACCTCGATAAAGGCCTCGCTCTCTTTGACCAGCGCCAGGATTGCGCAGTCGAGCTTGCCGCTGTCGAGCTGCGCCAGCAGCTGATGCGTCTGGGCTTCGTGAAGGTACATCTCAAGCTTAGGGAACGTCTGATGCAGCATCGGAATGATGTGCGGCAGCAGGTAGGGACCAACGGTAGGTATCAGGCCGATGTGCAGCGGCCCGGACATCGTTTCGCCCTGCTGGCTTGCCATCTCCTTGAGCACTTTGACCTCGCGCAGCACGGTCCGGGCCTGATCCACCAGCAGCAGACCGGCCTGAGTGAACAGCACCTTGCGGCTGGTGCGCTCCAGCAGCATCACGCCCAGCTCGTCTTCCAGCTTGCGGATCTGTCCGCTCAGCGTCGGCTGGCTGACGTGGCAGGAGTCCGCCGCGCGGCGGAAGTGACGATGCTCGGCTAACGCCACCAGGTATTCAAGATCGCGAATATTCATTATTCATCCTCCATGGCCACGATAGTTCATGGCGATAGATAGAATAGCAATGAACGATTATCCCTATCAAGCACTCCGGGTAATAATTAGCATCAGAAACGCAGCGGCACCTCATTTAACCCCCCTGTCCTTGCCGCCGCGTTTTCAAGCCGAACAACTAAAGCCAACGTGAACTTTTGCGGACCTCCCACGGTCCGCTTTTTTTTGCACAAAAAAGCCCGGCGTTAAGCCGGGCTCAGAGCGTTGGACGGCGGGCTACGCCAGCCGTTTTTTGGCGTCCGCTATCGCCTGCGCGACCTGGGTCGGGGAGACGCCGCCTTTTGCGGCGCGCTTGTCGAGGCAGGACTGCAGGGAGAGGATCGGGTAGACGTCCTCGCCAATCGTCGCGCTGAACGTTTGCAGATCGGCCAGCGGCAGATCCTCCAGCGGCTTGCCCTGGCGAATCGCCTCCACCACCGCTTCGCCGACAATGTGGTGCGCCTCGCGGAACGGCACGCCTTTCGCCACCAGATAGTCCGCAAGCTCAGTGGCGTTGGCGTAGCCCTGCTGGGCCGCCTCCTGACAGCGGGGGCGCTTCACCTGAATGCCGTCAAGCACCAGCGCCGCCATGTGCAGGCAGTCGCTCCAGGTATCAAGCGCGTCAAACAGACCCTCTTTATCTTCCTGCATGTCCTTGTTGTAGGCCAGCGGCAGCCCCTTGAGGGTCATCATCATGCCGGTCAGCGCGCCCTGCACGCGGCCGCACTTGCCGCGAATAAGCTCCAGCGCGTCCGGGTTTTTTTTCTGCGGCATCAGCGATGAGCCGGACGTCACGCGGTCAGACAGCTCAACGAAGCCCGCCTCGCCGGTGTTGAAGAAAATCAGGTCTTCGGCAAAGCGCGACAGATGCACCATGCCGATAGAGGCGTCGGACAGCAGCTCCAGCACGTGGTCACGATCGGAAACGGTATCCAGGCTGTTGCGGGTGGCGGAGGCAAAGCCCAGCCAGCCTGCCAGCTGCTCGCGGTCGATTTCGTAGGCGGTGCCCGCCAGCGCGCCGCAGCCCAGCGGGCTGACGTCGAGGCGCTTAAGCGTATCCTGCAGGCGGCTCTCGTCGCGGGCCAGCATCTCAACGTAGGCGAGACACCAGTGGGCGAAGGTCACCGGCTGAGCGCGCTGCAGGTGGGTATAGCCCGGCATCACCGCGTCCTGGTTACTCTGCGCGGTTGCTACCAGCGCCGTTTGCAGCTGGCGCACGGCATCCAGCAGGCCGGCCACGCTCTCTTTGCACCACAGCTTGAGATCGGTTGCCACCTGATCGTTGCGGCTGCGGCCGGTATGCAGCTTTTTACCCAGCGGGCCGACTTTATCAATCAGCTTACCCTCGACCCAGCTGTGAATATCTTCGGCATCGCTTTCCAGGATTTGCTCCGGATTCGCGCGCACCTCTTCCAGCAGCGTACCCAGCGCCGCCTCCAGCTGCTGCTGCTCCTCTGCCGTCAGTACGCCGACGGTGACCAGCGCTTTCGACCAGGCTACGGAGCCAACGATATCCTGCTCCGCCAGGCGATAGTCGAAGCGCAGAGAGTCGTTGAACTGTTTGAACCGCTGGTCCGCCGCCTGAGTAAAACGCCCGCCCCAAAGTGCCATAGTAACAATCCTTAAATTCGTTAATGTCAGGTAAGAAAACTGCCCTCACCCCGGCCCTCTCCCTGAAGGAGAGGGTTAGGGCGAGGGGAAAGACTACGCCAGAATACGCGTACCAATCGGCGTACCGTTAAACAGCGTCGGCAGCTGCTCGGCGTGGCGCCAGGAGGCGATATCCACCGGGCGGCCGAGAGTACGGGCCGCATCCAGCGCCGCGTTAACCTTGACGATCATGCCGTCGGTAATAATGCCCTGCGCAATCAGCTGTTCGGCTTTCGCCGCCGTCATTTCGGGGATGCGCTGACCTTTGCCGTCGAGGATGCCGCTGACGTCGGAGAGCAGAATAAGATCCGCCCCCAGCGTCGCCGCCAGCGCCGTCGCCGCCTGATCGGCATTCACGTTCATTAGCAGGCCCTCTTCCGTCACGCCTACTGAACTGACCACCGGCAGGAAGCCGCCCGCCAGCAGCGTATTGATAAGGGTTGCCGAGCCCGGCTTCGCCAGCCCGACGTGGCCAAGCTCTTCATCAAGCTGGGTTACCGTTACGCTATCGCCATCGCCCAGATAGAGCCCGACAGAGGCGATATCGTGCTTCTTCGCCCACGCCAGCAGCGTCTTATTGGCAATCCCCGCCAGCGCGCCGGTAATGATGTCAATCTGATCCGCCGGGGTCACCCGCAGACCGTTTTTCTTTTTCACCGGCAGATTGAGCTTTTTCATCAGCTCATCCACCACGCAGCCGCCGCCGTGCACGATCACCAGCGGGCGCTGATGCTCCGCGCGGTACGCCACCAGGGCGGTAAACAGACGCTCCAGCGCTTCCTCACTGTCCAGCAGTACGCCACCGAGTTTAATAATTAAAGGGTTCATCACGACGCCATCCATTCAGAGAAGAGACTGTGTTTCGGCAAAACCGAAACGGATATTTGCGCACTGCACGGCCTGCGCCGCCGCGCCTTTCAGCAGATTGTCCTCTGCCGCGACGATAATCAGGTGCTCGCCCTGAACGGCAAAGCCGATATCGCAGAACGGCAGGCCGACAACGTTTTTCAGCGCCGGCACGCCGCTCTCGTAGAGGCGCACCAGCGGCTTGCTGGCATAGGCGGCTGCAAAGACTTCCGCGACCTGTGCGCGGTTCACGCCCGGCTTCAGGCGGCAGGTAATGGTTTCCAGAATGCCGCGCTTAAAGTTGCCGAGGTGCGGGGTAAAAATCACCTCCGCCCCAAGGTGGGTGGTGATTTCCGGATGATGGCGGTGGTTAAACACGCCGTAGGGCTGCAGGCTCACTTCGCAGAAGCTGTTAGAGAGGGCCGCCTTGCGCCCGGCACCGCTGACGCCGCTGGTGGCGTTGATCACCGGCCACTGGGCGAGATCCAGCATCCCGGCATCGATCAGCGGCTTCAGCGCCAGCTGCGCCGCCGTCGGATAACAGCCCGGTACTGCGATCAGATTTGCCTCTTTCAGCTTGTCGCCGCTCCACTCCGCCAGGCCGTATACTGCCTGCGCCAGCAGCTGAGGATGTTGATGAGTAAAACCGTAGTATTGCTGATAAAACTCAGCATCGTTGACGCGGAACGCGCCGGAAAGATCGAACACTACGCAGCCTTCGGCGAGGAACTGCGGCGCCAGATCGTGGCTCACCTCGTGGGCGGTAGCCAGAAAAACGACGTCAACGCCGGCGCTGAACTCGCGAATATCGGACATCGGCTGCAGCGGCAGATCGACAATCCCCTTCAGCTGCGGATGCAGGTCAGAAATTAACTTTCCCGCATCATTGCTTTGCGCTGATACGGTCAAAGCGGTTATGGTCATGTGCGGATGGCGATTTATGTAGCTTACCAGCTCGGCACCGGCATAACCGCTGGCGCCAACAATCAGCGTATTCAACATCGGGTTCCTTAATGCGCAACGATAGTGTATTTTTATTCACAATAAATGCATGAATATTGATACTATCACGACCTCAGGTGTGTCAACAATGAAAAACACTTTACCGCCGTTTATCGAGATTTATCGCGCGCTGATCGCGACTCCCTCCATCAGCGCCACGGAAGAATCTCTCGATCAGAGCAATGAAGCTTTAATCAATTTGCTGGGCGATTGGTTTGCCGCGCTTGGCTTCAGCGTTGAGATCCAGCCGGTCCCCGGCACGCGCAAAAAATTCAACCTGCTGGCCAGCACCGGCCGCGGCGCCGGTGGCCTGCTGCTCACCGGTCATACCGACACCGTGCCCTTCGACGAAGGCCGCTGGACCCGCGATCCCTTCACCCTGAGCGAACACGATAACAAGCTCTACGGCCTCGGCACCGCCGACATGAAGGGCTTCTTCGCTTTTATTCTCGACGCCCTGCGCGACGTCGACGTGACAAAACTGAAAAAACCGCTCTATATCCTGGCAACCGCCGATGAAGAGACCAGCATGGCGGGCGCCCGCTACTTCTCTGAATCCACCAGCCTGCGCCCGGACTGCGCCATTATTGGCGAACCCACCTCGCTGCAGCCGGTGCGGGCCCACAAAGGCCACATGTCCAGCGCCGTACGGGTGCTCGGCCAGTCCGGCCACTCAAGCGATCCGGACCGGGGCGTCAACGCCATCGAGTTGATGCACGACGCTATCGGGCGCATCATGCAGCTTCGCGACTCACTTAAAGATCGCTATCACAATGCCGCCTTTGCCGTGCCGTATCCGACGCTTAACCTGGGCGCCATCAGCGGCGGCGATGCCGCAAACCGCATCTGCGCCTGCTGCGAACTGCATTTAGATATCCGCCCGCTGCCGGGCATGACCCTCAACGATCTCAACGGACTGCTGAACGAGGCGCTGGCACCGGTCAGCGAACGCTGGCCTGGCCGTCTGACGGTCTCCGAACTGCACCCGCCGATCCCCGGCTACGAGTGCCCGCCCGATCACAACCTGGTCCAGGTGGTGGAAAAACTGCTCGGCACCGAAGCGGAGGTGGTGAACTACTGCACCGAAGCGCCCTATATCCAGACGCTGTGCCCGACCCTGGTGCTCGGCCCGGGCTCCATTAATCAGGCCCACCAGCCGGATGAGTTCCTGGAAACCCGCTTTATTAAGCCGACCCAGGAACTGATCGGCAAAGTCGTGCGCCACTTCTGCTGGCACTAGCGCTCTCGTCATCCTCCCGCCCGGGAGGATGACGCCCACCCCCTCGCTATAAGCTGTGCTTATCTCGCGCCATCTTGATTAAATTTGTTAAATTTCGCCTAATTCTTCGTTTGCTGAACCGATTTCGCCGCAATTGACGTGCGGGTTTTTACGTGGCTTTATAAAGTGACTATCAAAATTTACCGAATACCATATCCCGACGATTTCGTACCGCAATCGCTGTACTGACTGCGGCGCCGTGACTGTTGCGTAAAATTCGGTGACATACATAAATGAGATGGGGTGTCTGGGTTAATGAACGAACAATATTCCGCTTTGCGTAGTAATGTCAGTATGCTCGGCAAGGTGCTGGGTGAGACCATCAAAGAAGCTCTGGGTGAACATATTCTCGATCGGGTGGAAACCATCCGTAAGCTGTCGAAGTCGTCGCGCTCAGGCAATGAAGCCGATCGCCAGGCGCTGCTCACCACCCTGCAAAACCTCTCCAACGACGAGCTGCTGCCGGTGGCCCGCGCCTTCAGCCAGTTCCTCAACCTGGCGAATACCGCCGAGCAGTACCACAGCATCTCCCCGAGCGGCGAAGCGGCCAGCAACCCGGAAGTGATGGCAAAAACGCTGCGCAAGCTGAAAGAGCAGCCCAATCTCAACGAAGCCAGTATTCAAAAAGCCGTCGAGGCGCTGTCGCTGGAGCTGGTGCTGACCGCCCATCCGACGGAGATCACCCGCCGCACGCTGATTCATAAAATGGGCGAAATCAACAACTGCCTGAAGCAGCTGGATAACCAGGATATTGCCGACTACGAGCGCCACCGCCTGATGCGCCGCCTGCGCCAGCTGATTGCCCAGTCCTGGCATACGGACGAGATCCGCAAGCATCGCCCCAGCCCGGTCGATGAAGCCAAGTGGGGCTTTGCGGTGGTGGAAAACAGCCTGTGGGAAGGGGTTCCGCACTATCTGCGCGAGCTGAACGAGCAGTTGGAGAAGAACCTCAACTATCAGCTGCCGGTCGATTTCGTGCCGGTGCGCTTCACCTCCTGGATGGGCGGCGACCGCGACGGCAACCCGAACGTAACGTCAAATATTACCCGCACCGTGCTGCTGCTGAGCCGCTGGAAGGCCACCGACCTGTTCCTTAAAGACATGCAGGTCCTGATCTCCGAGCTGTCGATGGTGAACTGTACCGACGAGCTGCGCGAGTACGTCGGCGAAGCGGGCGCGGCGGAGCCGTACCGCTATCTGCTGAAATCCCTGCGCAGCCAGCTGATGGCCACCCAGGCGTGGCTGGAAGCGCGCCTCAAGGGCGAAAAGCTGCCGAAACCCGCCGGGCTTATCACCCAGAACGAACAGCTGTGGGAGCCGCTGTACGCCTGCTACAAATCGCTGCAGGCCTGCGGCATGGGCATCATCGCCAACGGCGAACTGCTCGACACCCTGCGCCGCGTGAAGTGCTTTGGCGTGCCGCTGGTGCGCATCGACGTGCGCCAGGAGAGCACCCGCCACACCGAGGCGCTGGGCGAGCTGACCCGCTACCTCGGCATCGGCGACTACGAAAGCTGGTCGGAGGCCGACAAGCAGGCGTTCCTGATCCGCGAACTGAACTCCAAGCGCCCGCTGCTGCCGCGCAGCTGGGAACCCAGCGACGACACCCGCGAAGTACTCGATACCTGCCGGGCGATCGCCGAAGCGCCGCAGGGCTCCATCGCCGCCTACGTGATCTCGATGGCCAAAACGCCGTCCGACGTGCTGGCGGTTCACCTGCTGCTCAAAGAGGCCGGGATCGGTTTTGCCCTGCCGGTCGCGCCGCTGTTCGAGACCCTCGACGATCTGAATAACGCCAACGACGTGATGACCCAGCTGCTGAATATCGACTGGTATCGCGGCTTTATCCAGGGCAAGCAGATGGTGATGATCGGCTACTCCGACTCCGCCAAAGACGCGGGCGTGATGGCCGCCTCCTGGGCGCAGTATCAGGCCCAGGATGCGCTGATCAAAACCTGCGAAAAAGCGGGCATTGAGCTGACCCTGTTCCACGGCCGCGGCGGCTCCATCGGCCGCGGCGGCGCCCCTGCCCACGCGGCGCTGCTCTCCCAGCCGCCGGGCAGCCTCAAGGGCGGCCTGCGCGTCACCGAGCAGGGCGAGATGATCCGCTTCAAGTACGGCCTGCCGGAAGTGACCATCAGCAGCCTGTCGCTGTACACCAGCGCCATTCTGGAGGCCAACCTGCTGCCGCCGCCGGAGCCGAAGCCAGAGTGGCGCCACATCATGGACGAACTCTCTGAGATCTCCTGCAACATGTACCGCGGCTTCGTGCGCGAAAACAAAGACTTTGTGCCCTACTTCCGCTCGGCCACGCCGGAGCAGGAGCTGGGCAAGCTGCCGCTGGGTTCGCGCCCGGCCAAACGTCGCCCCACCGGCGGCGTCGAGTCGCTGCGCGCCATTCCGTGGATTTTCGCCTGGACGCAAAACCGCCTGATGCTGCCGGCCTGGCTCGGCGCCGGCGCGGCGCTGCAGAAAGCGGTTGAAGAAGGTAAGCAGAGCGAGCTGGAGGCGATGTGCCGCGACTGGCCGTTCTTCTCAACCCGTCTGGGGATGCTGGAGATGGTCTTCTCCAAGGCCGACCTGTGGCTGGCGGAGTACTACGATCAGCGCCTGGTGAAGAAAGCGCTGTGGCCGCTCGGCAGCGAGCTGCGCAAGCTGCTGGAGGCCGATATCAAGGTAGTGCTGGCTATCGCCAACGATTCACACCTGATGGCCGACCTGCCGTGGATCGCCGAATCCATCCAGCTGCGTAACATCTATACCGATCCGCTGAACGTCCTGCAGGCCGAGCTGCTGCACCGCTCGCGCCAGGCGGAAGAGGCCGGGCAAGAGCCCGACCCGCGCGTCGAGCAGGCGCTGATGGTCACCATCGCCGGCGTCGCGGCCGGCATGCGCAACACCGGCTAACCGGCCATACTGCGCTGCTCTCACTGCCGGTGAGAGCAGCGCATTTCCCCGCGTTTCCCCTCAGAATCCTCTCTGTTTTGTCCGCTACGTGACTTTTTATCCACAGAATAATCACCTAACCGGCGTTAATTAATGTTTGCTTAATCTTTTACCGCTACGTTTGCCGCCACGATAACAAACAGGTTCAGGATATGCTTTCAACACCTTCACCGGCCAAGGGCAAATTTAGCTGGCAGGCCCTCGTCTGGGCGCTGCTCTACTTCTGGTTTTTCTCTACGCTGCTGCAGGCCATTATCTGCTTCAGCGGCTTCAGCGGTACTAACGGGCTGCGCGACTCCCTGCTGTTCAGCTCCCTGTGGCTGATCCCGATATTTCTTTTTCCTGCCAGAACCCGCGCCATTGCCGCCGTCATCGGTATCGTACTGTGGGCCGCATCGCTGGCCACGCTCTGCTACTACGTGATTTACGGCCAGGAGTTCTCCCAGAGCGTGATGTTCACGATGTTCGAATCGAACACCGGCGAGGCGGGAGAGTACCTGACGCAGTACTTCAGCTGGAAAATTGTGCTCACCGCTATCGCCTACACGGCGGTGGTTATTTTCCTCTGGACCCGTCTCAAGCCGGTCTATATTCCGTCGCCGTGGCGCTGGCTGGTGTCATTTGCCCTGCTGTACGGACTGATCCTTAATCCGCTGATTACGGGCACCTTTATTAAGCACAAGCCCATTGAGAAAACGCTCAACGGCATGGCCTCGCGCATGGAGCCCGCCGCGCCGTGGCAGTTTATTACCGGCTACTACCAGTACCGCCAGCAGCTGAGCAGCCTTAACCGCCTGCTGGACGCCAACAACGCCCTGCCGCCGCTGGCCAATCTGAAGGACAGCTCCGGCGACGCGCCGCGCACGCTGGTACTGGTCATCGGCGAATCCACCCAGCGCGGCCGCATGAGCCTCTACGGCTACCCGCGTGAAACCACGCCGGAGCTGGACGCGATGCACAAGAGCGATAAAAACCTGACCGTCTTTAACGACGTCGTCACCTCGCGGCCCTATACCATTGAGATCCTGCAGCAGGCCCTGACCTTCGCCAACGAGCAGCATCCGGACCTCTATCTGACCAAACCGTCGCTGATGAATATGATGAAGCAGGCCGGATATAAGACCTTCTGGATCACCAACCAGCAGACAATGACCGAGCGCAACACCATGCTGACGGTATTTTCCGAGCAGACGGATAAGCAGTTCTATATGAATCAGCAGCGCACCCAGAGCGCGCGCGAGTACGACACCAACGTGCTGGCGCCGTTTAAAGAGGTGATGGCCGATCCGGCGCCGAAGAAGTTTATCGTCGTGCACCTGCTGGGGACGCACATCAAGTACAAATACCGCTATCCGGAAAACTGGGGCAAGTTTGACGGTAAGATGGATACCGTTCCCAGCAACCTCTCCGACGATCAGCGCGAGGATTACAACGACTACGACAACGCCAACCGCTACAACGATCACGTGGTGGCCAGCCTGATTAACAGCTACAGGGCGACCGATCCTAACGGCTTCCTGCTCTACTTCTCCGACCACGGCGAAGAGGTGTACGACACGCCTCCGCACCAGACGCAGGGCCGCAACGAAGGCAACCCGACGCGCCATATGTACACCGTGCCGTTCCTGCTATGGACGTCCGATAAGTGGCAGTCGGCCCATCCGCGCGACTTTTCGCAGGACGTGGACCGCAAGTACAGCAGCGCAGAGCTTATCCACACCTGGTCCGATCTGGCCGGCCTGAGCTATGACGGCTACGACCCGACGCGCTCGATTACCAGCCCGCAGTTCAAAGAGACCACCCGCTGGATTGGCGACCCCTACAAACCGGCGACGCTAAAATCTTACGATAGCCTGCCGTACGGCGAATCTGTCGGCAATCAGTAGTTACCGGAGGCCACTTTTACAGTGGCCTTTTTAC
Source organism: Pluralibacter gergoviae ATCC 33028 = NBRC 105706 (assembly GCF_001598855.1). Classification (GTDB taxonomy): domain Bacteria; phylum Pseudomonadota; class Gammaproteobacteria; order Enterobacterales; family Enterobacteriaceae; genus Pluralibacter; species Pluralibacter gergoviae. The sequence continues at coordinate 17,680 of NZ_BCZS01000018.1, forward strand.
ATCGCGGCGGTTACTGTTTCCCGGTCACGGAACTGCGGAACGCGCTATGTATCAGGATATCAGCCACCTTCTCTCTTGCTTTGCTGACGGCACCACGCCGCTCGGACGGATCTTCTTTGCCGACGGCGGCGGCGCGCCGCCGAAGCTCTCCTGGCAGGTTGATTTTCCCCGGCTGGAGCTGGTGCTGGCGGGCGAGTGCGCCGATGCGGCAGTCGCCGACGACGTGAGCCTCAGCGCAGGCGATATCCTCTACGTTCCGCCGGGCAGCTGGAACTTTCCGCTGCGCCGGGCGCCGGTAACCACCCTCAGCATTCTTTTCGGCAAGCAGCAGCTCGGCTTTAGCGTGGTGGCGTGGGATGGCGAAACCTCGCAGAATCTTGCCCGCCAGCACGTCGCCCGCCGCGGCCCGCGCATCGGCTCCTTTCTGCTGCAGACCCTTGGCGAAATGCAGATGCAGCCGCAGGAGCAGCAGACGGCCCGGCTTATCGTCGCCAGCCTGCTCAGCCACTGCCGCGACCTGCTCGGCAGCCAGATCCAGACAGCGTCGCGCAGCCAGGCGCTGTTTGAGGCCATCCGCGACCATATTGACCGACACTACGCCTCGCCGCTCACCCGCGAGTCGGTGGCGCAGGCGTTCTATATCTCCCCCAACTACCTCTCTCATCTGTTCCAGAAAAGCGGCGGGCAGGGCTTTAACGAATACCTGAATCACGTCAGGCTGGAGCAGGCGAAAACGCTGCTGAAGGGATACGATCTGAAGGTCAAAGAGGTGGCCCGCAGCTGCGGGTTTGTCGACAGCAACTACTTCTGCCGCCTGTTTCGCAAAAACACCGAGCGCTCGCCGACCGAGTACCGCCGCCAGTACCACAGCCAGCTGACGGAAAAAGCGGCTAGTTCAGAATAAGGTGGGTGCGCTGCGGCGCGGCCAGCACCTTGCGCACCGCGCTCATGACTTTAGACGGATCGCGCAGAAAAGCGCTGATCCCCGACTGCACGTAGCTGCTGTCGATAAAGCGTTCCGCGCCCGCCAGCTCAATATCGGTGATCAGCAGCACGGCATCGGCGCGCTGAATATCCTCCTCGCTGAGCAGATTCTCAGTGCCCAGCGCGCCCTGCGTCTCTATTTTGATCTGCCATTTCTCCTGCTGGCAGAGCTTCTCCAGCCGCTCGGCGGCCATATAGGTGTGCGCCACGCCGCTCACGCAGGCGGTGACGGCAACCAGATATCGAACAGGGACGATGGCCATATTAACCTCCGAGTGTGACCTGAAATCCGGCGTCTTCCGCCATCTCGCGCAATCGCGCAATCTCCTGCGCCGCGGGCGCCTTTACCTCGCCCATCGTCCAGCGCCTGCCGAGCAGGCGGTATTTCGGCGCGCCGTAGAGGTGAAAAGGCAGCAGGTGGACCTGCTTAATACCCAATGATGACAGCTGCGTCAACGCCTGCTGCAGATTCTCAGGGCTCAGGGTGTAGCCGGGGATCAGCGGCAGGCGCGGGATCACGTTGATGCCTTCCCTGACCAGCAGGCGCAGGTTCTCCAGCACTCTGGGCATATTGATATTGACCACCGCCTTCGCCAGCAGAGGGTCCATAATTTTCAGGTCGAACAGCACTTCATCGCACAAGTGCGCCAGCGGCAGCAGCCGGCCGGACGGCGCATCGCCCGCCGTTTCGATGGCGCAGGCGACGCCCCAGCGCCGCAGGCGCGCGAGAAAACGCGTCGCAAAGGGCGCCTGCATCAGCACCTCGCCGCCGGAGAGCGTCACGCCGCCGCCGGAGGTGCGAAAGAAAAGCTCGTCTTTCATCACCTCTTTTTCCAGCGCGTCAAGGGTCACGTCGCGGCCAATGCGCTCAAACGCGCCGGAGGGGCACTCGTCGGCATCGCGCAGGCAGGTGGCGCAGCGCAGGCACTTGCTCTCCCGGCGCACGGTTTCGATTTTCGGCGACATCGACTCCGGGTTGGCGCACCACGGACAGGTGTGCGGGCAGCCTTTAAAAAAGACCACCGTTCGGATCCCCTCGCCGTCATTCAGCGAGTAGCGCTGAATGTTAAAGATGCGCGCGACATCTTCGCCGCGCGGCTCGACGACCTCACAGCTGATGCGCGGTGCGGCGAATGATGTCATCCTGGATCTCCTTCGACAGCTCGACAAAGAAGGCGCTGTAGCCGGCAACGCGGACCACCAGCCCGGCAAAGTCCTGAGGCCGCTGCTGGGCCTCGCGCAGCGTATCGGCGTTGACCACGTTAAACTGGATGTGCTGCAATTTGAGCTGGGTAAAGGCGCGCAGGAAGTCCGCCAGCTTGCGCAGCCCGGCATCGCCCTCCAGCGTCGCCGGCGTGAACTTGACGTTCAGCAGCGTGCCGTTGGAGAGCAGCGTGTTATCCAGCTTGCTCACCGACTTGAGCACCGCCGTCGGGCCCTGCATGTCCTGACCGAGCATCGGCGACAGCCCGCCGTCCGCCAGCTGCTCCCCGGCGTAGCGTCCGTCCGGCGTTGCGCCGACCACCGAGCCGAGCGGTACGTGGGCGGAAACGGTATAGGAGCCCGGCGTAAAATAGCCGCCGCGCGGGTTGCGGTATTTCTCCACTTCCTTGCAGTAGTGGCGCAGCAGCCCGGCGCTGATGTTATCCACGTCGTCGATATCGTTGCCGTACTTCTCGAAGCGGTTGATCAACCTTGCGCGCACCTTCTCACCCTCCGGCGTGGCGAAATTAGCCTTCAGCACCGCCAGCAGTTCGTCAAAGCTCAGGCGCTGCTGCTCGAACACCATCCCCTTCAGGGCGTTAAGCGAGTCGCTCAGGTTGGCGATGCCGATACCCTGCACGCCGGAGAAATTGTAGCGCGCGCCGCCGTCGGTAATATCGCGCCCGTTTTCGATGCAGTCGCTGATAAACGAGGAGAGCAGCGGCACCGGCGCCCAGTCGCGGTGGCCGATATCGCAGATGTTGCTGCCCTCAACCATCAGGGAAATATAGTGGTCTATCTTGCTGCGGATGTGCGCCAGCAGCCCTTCATAGCTCAGCGCGGCGTTGCCTTCATTTTCATACAGGCTAATCTCCATCACTTTCAGCAGGTTAAACATCGCGATATCGTGCAGGCCGTAGGTGCGCCCGGGAATGGAGAGCTCTACGCAGCCGACGACCGCGTAGTCGCGGGCGTCTTCCAGCGATACGCCGCGGTTGAGGAAAGCGGGAACCACCGCTTCATCGTTAAAAATCTGCGGAATGCCGGTCCCGAGGCGAATAGTTTCCGCCGTTTTCATCAGGAACGGCGTGTCGATCAGGGCATTGGTGCGCACCCCGAGGTTAGGCTGCGGCAGCTGCACGCTCTGATAAGCGTCCAGACAAAGGAACGACAGTACGTTCACCGCGCTGCGCCCGCTCTCCGTCAGGCCGCCGAGCAGCGCGGTGTAGCCGGTAGGAAAGCCGGCGAAGTAGCGGGCGCTGCCGGTGGATCGCAGCAGCACGATGTCGTTGCACTTCACCCACAGCGATTCGAGAAGCTCCTTAAGAAACGCCGGATCTTCGCCCTGGCTGAGGGACGCCTGATAAAACGGCAGCATATACTGATCGAAGCGGCCCAGCGATAACGAGCTGGCATTGGATTCGTACTGCAGAATGATATTGAGGTACCAGAACAGCTGGCACGCCTGCCAGAAGGTCTGCGGCTTGTGCCGGGCATTGTGGCGCGAGTTGGCGGCTATCGCCAGCAGCTCCTCGCGGCGGCGCGGGTCCTCGCAGGCTGCGGCCATCTCGTCGGCAAGCGCGGCATAGCGCAGGATATGCTTTTGCGACGCTTTCAGCAGCAGCGCCGCCGCCTGGTAAAAGTGATTTTCCGGCTCGCGCCGGCAGTGCTGGCGCATCTGCGCCACCAGCGCATCAAGGCCGTGATTGAGCAGGTGTGGGTAATCGATAATGATGTGCCCCTGCCCTTTATCGGTCTGGTTAACGCTGAAAATCTGGGTACTGACGGCGGCCTTCACCTCATCGGTCATCTGGCCGTTGATAAAGTCCTTCATCGAGCGCTTTTCCCAGTAGGGGAACAGCTCGCTGCGGTAGATCTCTTTATCTGCATCGCTGATATCGAAGCGGTCCTGCGGCCGGGTGGAAAAGGCGTCCAGCTCCTTGAGCAGCCAGTAGGGGTCCATTTCCGGCGACATAATGCCCGCCCGCGGCTTAACCGTGCGGTTGCCGGCAATCAGTTCCTCATCGCGAATCGAAATCTCTACGTGCTCAAGAATATGCGCCGTCGCCTTCGCGCGGCGCAGGATAACCGGCTCGCCTTCGGTCTGGCGGTGGCTGGCGGTATAGAGCAGCGCGCGCTCAAGAGAGATTTCGCGGTTGCTCTGAAACAGAGCGTCTTTCAGGCGCTGAATACGATTCGTCATGAGGAACTCCTGTAGAAAAGAGAAGCCCGCCCGTCCGGGCGGGAGAGGGATCAGGCCGTTTGCTTCAGGTGCGCATCAATTTTGCTCATAATGGCATCCGCGCGCTTCACGGCATCGCTGATGTTGACGCGCACGATGGTTTTACCGCTGAAGCGCTCCTCCTGCTTAATGCCGATGTCTTTGGTCAGAATCACCAGATCCGCGCTGGCAACATCGTCGGCGGTCAGTTCGTTTTCAAGCCCGATAGAGCCCTGAGTCTCTACCTTCACTTCCCAGCCTTTCGCCTTCGCAGCGCTCTCAAGCGCCTCGGCGGCCATATAGGTATGGGCGACGCCCGACGGGCAGGCGGTTACGGCAATAATCTTAGTCATGGCTCACTCCTCGCTTAATTAATTTCGAAATCTAAATCCAGATCGTCGGCGCCGTCTTCAGCCGGGACGACCTTTTTACGGGCGACGCTTTTCAGGACGGTGACGCAGGCGGCGGTTACGACGGCCCCGACGGCGACGGCGGCGATATAGCCCAGCTTGCCCTCAACCACCGGCAGCACGATAAGACCGCCCCAGCCCGCATAACACTGGGCACCGAACAGCGCCGCGGTCGCCGCGCCGCAGGCGGAGCCGATCATGATGGAAGGAATAACGCGCAGCGGGTCGGAGGCGGCAAATGGAATAGCGCCTTCGGTCACGCCGACGCAGCCCATCACCAGCGCCGCTTTACCCGCCTCGCGCTCTTCCGGGGTAAAGTTTTTGCGCCCCACCAGCGTTGCCAGCCCGAGGCCCAGCGGCGGTACGCAGATGGCGACGGCGGCGATAGCCACCACGGTATACACGCCCTGCGACACGCAGATCAGCATGAAGGCATAGGCAACCTTATTCACCGGTCCGCCCATATCGAAGGCCAGCATCAGGCCCATAATCACCGCCAGCAGGACGATGCTGCCCTGCTGCATCCCCTGCAGCCACTGGGTCAGGCCGCTGGTCAGCGCGCCCACCGGCTCACCGAGCCCCCACATCATGATGCCTGCGGTCACAAAGGTGCCGACGATCGGGATGACAAAGATAGGCATTACCGAGCGCAGGACCTTATGCACCGGAATTTTTTTCAGATAGTGAACCACGATACCGCCGATAATCCCGGCGATCAGCGCGCCGAAGAAGCCGGCGCCGAAGCTGTTGCCCACCCAGGCGCCGATAGCGCAGGGCGCCAGCGCGGAGCGTTCGGCAATGGAGTAGCCGATATAGGCGGCAAGAAAGGGCACCATCAGCGTGAGCCCGGCGACGCCAATATCAAACAGCTTTTTCAGATTCGGATCGGTCGCGGCGTCCGGCACGGCGCCCTTGCCGTACAGCATGACGGAAACCGCCAGCAAAATACCGCCTGCTACGACGAAGGGGATCATATGCGAAACGCCGGTCATCAGGTGCTGACGGGTGTTCTTCAGGATCTGCACCAAGTCATTCATAAGTCGCTCCCGGGCGAGTAATGCCCTGTCCGTAATGTGGTTACGGAAAACAATAGGCAATCCGCAATGGCGCAGACAGTGGACAAAAAGGTCATTTACTGGACTTTTGTAATATCAGTACAAAAATGAGATCCGCTTCATAACTTCATTCCCCGCCATTTTTCCCGCACAAGCGGCAATTTGCGAGCTGCTTCGCACTTTGGCGTTGATATTACATTTGTCCAGCTTTTGGCAGATTTGTCACATAGTACGCCGCCGGGAAGCCCTTTTATGCTGTATCAGAAATATTACGCAGGAGAGAAGAGATGGCCCTGATTGTGGAATTTACCTGTGAGCTGCCCAACGGCGTCCACGCCCGCCCGGCGAGCCACGTCGAGACGTTGTGCAACACCTTCACCTCACAGATCGAATGGCATAACCTGCGCACCGACCGCAAGGGCAGCGCCAAAAGCGCCCTGTCGCTTATCGGCACCGACACGCTGGCCGGCGACAGCTGCCGCCTGACCATCAGCGGCAGCGACGAAGAGGCCGCCCACCGGCGTCTGAGCCGCTGGCTGGTCGAAGAGTTTCCCCACTGCGACGCGCCGCTGGCGGGCGAGCCGCAGCATGAAATGTCCGCGCTGCCGGTCTCGCTGACCAACCTCAATCCGCAGCTGTTCCGCGCCCGCCCGGTTTGCGGCGGCAGCGCCATCGGCGATCTGGTCCTGCTCGCCTCTCTCGACCTCAACGCTATCGGCCCGCTGCCGGACGTCAGAACGCCGGAAGAGGAGCAATCCGCGCTGGATAAAGGGCTGGCGCTGCTGCTTAAAAGCATCGATTTTCGCCTGCTGGACAGCGACGGCACGACCGGCGCGATCCTTGAAGCCCACCGCTCGCTGGCGGGCGATGCCGCGCTGCGCCAGCACCTGCTGGACGGCGTATCGCGCGGTCTGAGCTGCGCCGAGGCCGTTATCGCCAGCGCCCGCCACTTCGGCGATGAATTCTCGCGCTCGGCAAGCGGCTACCTGCAGGAGCGCGCGCTGGACGTGCGCGACGTCTGCTTACAGCTGCTGCAGCAGATCTACGGCGAGCAGCGCTTCCCGGCGCCGGGCAAGCTCACCCGACCCGCCGTCTGCATGGCCGACGAACTGACGCCGAGCCAGTTCCTTGAGCTGGATAAAACCCTGCTGAAGGGGCTGCTGCTCAAAAGCGGCGGCACCACCTCCCACACCGTGATCCTCGCCCGCTCCTTCAATATCCCGACGCTGGTCGGCGTGGAGATGGAGGCGCTGACGCCGTGGCTGCATAAAACGGTGTGCATTGACGGCAACGCCGGCGCCGTGGTGGTGGCCCCGGATGACGCGGTAGCACGCTACTACCTGCAGGAGGCGCGGGTCCAGGCGGCGCTGCGCGAGCAGCAGCGCGTCTGGCTTACCCGCGAGGCGCGCACCGCCGACGGTATCCGCATCGAGGTGGCGGCCAACATCGCCCACTCGGTGGAAGCCCAGGCGGCGTTCGGCAACGGCGCGGAAGCCGTCGGCCTGTTCCGCACCGAAATGCTCTATATGGATCGCAGCAGCGCCCCCGGCGAGAGCGAGCTATACAACATCTTCTGCCAGGCGCTGGAGTCCGCCCAGGGGCGCAGCATTATTGTGCGCACGATGGATATCGGCGGCGACAAGCCGGTGGACTACCTCAATATTCCCGCCGAAGCCAACCCGTTCCTCGGCTACCGCGCGGTGCGCATCTATGAAGAGTATGCCGCGCTGTTCACCACCCAGCTGCGGGCGATCCTGCGGGCCTCGGCCCACGGCAGCCTCAAAATCATGATCCCGATGATCTCCTCCATGGAAGAGATCCTGTGGGTGAAAGAGAAGCTGGCGGAGGCGAAGCAGCAGCTGCGCGCCAAACACGAGCCTTTTGATGAGCGGACCCCGCTCGGCATCATGCTGGAGGTGCCGTCGGTGATGTTCATCATCGACCAGTGCTGCGAAGAGATAGACTTCTTCAGCATCGGCAGCAACGACCTGACCCAGTACCTGCTGGCGGTAGATCGCGACAACGCGAAAGTGACCCGCCACTACAACAGCCTGAATCCGGCTTTCCTGCGGGCGCTGGATTTCGCCGTGCAGGCGGTACACCGCCAGGGCAAATGGATTGGCCTGTGCGGCGAGCTGGGCGCTAAAGGTTCGGTGCTGCCGCTGCTGGTGGGCCTGGGGCTGGATGAGGTCAGCATGAGCGCGCCGTCGATTCCGGCGGCCAAAGCGCGCATGGCCCGGCTCGACAGCCGCGCCTGCCGACAGCTGCTCAACCAGGCAATGGCCTGCCGCACCTCTCTTGAAGTGGAGCACCTGCTGGCGCAGTTTCGCATGAGCCAGCAGGATGCGCCGCTGGTCACCGCGGAGTGCATTACCCTCGACAGCGACTGGCGCAGCAAAGAAGAGGTGCTGAAGGGTATGACCGACAATCTGCTGCTGGCGGGCCGCTGCCGCTATCCGCGCAAGCTGGAGGCCGACCTGTGGGCCCGCGAAGCGGTCTTCTCCACCGGACTCGGCTTCAGCTTCGCCATCCCGCACAGCAAATCAGAGCACATCGAACAGTCCACGATCAGCGTGGCGCGCCTGCCAGCGCCGGTGCGCTGGGGCGATGAGGAGGCGCAGTTCATCATCATGCTGACCCTCAATAAACACGCCGCCGGCGATCAGCATATGCGCATCTTCTCGCGCCTGGCGCGGCGCATTATGCACGAAGAATTTCGCAGCGCGCTGGTGAACGCCGCCTCCGCCGGGGCTATCGCCGCTCTGCTGCAACACGAACTGGAACTTTAAAAGGACACACTATGGAACTGTATCTGGATACCGCCAACGTCGCCGACGTTGAGCGCCTGGCGCGCATTTTTCCCATCGCGGGCGTCACCACCAACCCGAGTATCGTCGCCGCCAGTAAAGAATCCATCTGGGACGTGCTGCCCCGCCTGCAGAATACCCTCGGCGAGAAAGGCACGCTGTTTGCGCAGACCATGAGCCGCGACGCGCAGGGCATGGTGGCGGAGGCGAAGCGCCTGAGCAACGCGGTGCCGGGAATTGTGGTGAAAATCCCCGTCACCGCAGAAGGCCTGGCAGCCATTAAGCAGCTGAAAAAAGAGGGCATCACCACTCTCGGCACCGCCGTCTACAGCGCGGCGCAGGGTCTGCTGGCCGCGCTGGCGGGGGCGAAATACGTCGCGCCCTACGTCAACCGCGTCGATGCCCAGGGCGGCGACGGCATCCGCACCGTACAGGAGCTGCAGGCCCTGCTGGCGCTGCACGCACCCGACAGCATGGTGCTGGCTGCCAGCTTCAAAACGCCGCGTCAGGCGCTCGACTGTCTGCTGGCGGGCTGCGAAGCAATCACGCTTCCTGTGGATGTAGCGCAACAAATGCTGAATACACCTGCGGTAGAGTCGGCGATAGAGAAGTTTGAGTCAGACTGGAAAAACGCATTCGGCCACATCAACCTTTGAGGAAGAAGCAATATGGATCGCATTATTCAATCACCGGGTAAATATATTCAGGGTCCGGACGCGGTATCGCGTCTGGGAGACTATCTGAAGCCGATGGCCGAACGCTGGCTAGTGGTGGGCGACAAGTTCGTCTTAGGCTTTGCTCAGAGCACGCTGGAAGAGAGCGGCAGAGCGGCAGGCATAGCGCTGAAGATCGTTCCTTTCGGCGGCGAGTGCTCGCAGAATGAAATCGACCGCCTGCGCGCTATCGCGCAAGAAGCGGGCTGCGACGCGGTGCTCGGCATCGGCGGCGGTAAAACCCTCGATACGGCAAAAGCGCTGGCCCACTATATGGCCGTACCCGTTGCCATCGCGCCGACCATCGCCTCCACCGATGCACCGTGCAGCGCGCTCTCCGTTATCTACACCGATAGCGGCGAATTTGACCGCTACCTGCTGCTGCCGCAGAACCCGAACCTGGTCATTGTGGACACCAAAATTGTCGCCGGCGCGCCGGCCCGCCTGCTGGCGGCGGGTATTGGCGACGCGCTGGCCACCTGGTTTGAAGCCCGCGCCTGCTCGCGCAGCGGCGCCACCACCATGGCGGGCGGCAAGTGCACTCAGGCGGCGCTGGCGCTGGCCGAGCTGTGCTACACCACTCTGCTCGAAGAGGGCGAAAAGGCGATGCTGGCCGCCGGGCAGCACGTCGTTACGCCGGCGCTGGAGCGCATTATTGAGGCCAACACCTACCTCAGCGGCGTCGGTTTCGAGAGCGGCGGCCTGGCGGCGGCGCACGCTATCCACAACGGCCTGACCGCCATCCCGGATGCCCATCACTACTATCATGGTGAAAAGGTGGCCTTTGGTACCCTGACCCAGCTGGTGCTGGAGAACGCCCCGGTAGAAGAAATTGAGACGGCGGCGGCCCTGTGCCACGCCGTCGGCCTGCCGATAACGCTCGCACAGCTGGATATTACCCAGGATATCCCGGCGAAAATGCGCACCGTGGCGGAAGCGGCCTGCGCCGAAGGCGAAACCATCCACAATATGCCGGGCGGCGCGACGCCGGAGCAGGTCTACGCCGCGCTGATGGTGGCCGACCAGTACGGTAAGCGCTTTCTGGAAGAGTGGGAATAACTTAGCGGTGCAGCGGCTGCGGCATTTTCTGAACCCGTATCCGGCGCTTTTTCAGACTGACAATCGCCAGCGCCAGTACGATCAGCACGATGCCGCAGCCCTCAACCGGCCCGGGATTTTCGCCCAGCAGCCACCACGAAAACAGCACGCCGCATACCGGCACCGCCAGCGTACTCAGGCTGGCAATGCCGGCCGGTAGATTCCGCAGGACAAAAAGCCACAGGCTCCACGCTACCGCCGTTGCCAGAATGGCGCTGTAGCCGAGGGCAAAAACCACCGCAGGCTGCCAGCTGATGGCGGGCTGCGGCACCAGCAGGGCAATCCCGCTCATCACAATTGCCGCATACAGCATCTGCCAGCTGGTCAGCGACAGCAGGTCGATATCGGGATGGCGGGCATACATCCGCTTCGCCACGATGGCGCTGGCGCCCCAACTGATGCCGGAAGCGATCGCCAGCAGCGCGCTCTTCATTGAACTGAGATCCAGCTGCCAGGGCTGCAGCACCAGCAGCAGGCCGACGGCGGCTACCGCGATGGCCGCGTACTGCAGGCGGCGCATACGCTCGCCGAGAAACAGCGCCGCCATGATCACCACCCAGAACGGCATGGTGTAGCTGAGGATGGCTACTTTCCCGGCGCCGCCGCTGACCAGCGCCCACTGCGCCAGGCCGACCATGCCGCAGGTCTGCAGCAGCGCGATTGCGAGAGTAAATTTAAAAGGCGTGGGCCGCAGGCCGCGGCCGCGCAGCAGCAGGGCGATAAACAGCACCAGCGCGCCGAAAACGCAGCGCAGCGCGGTGAAGTCAAACGCGCCGATATAGAGCGTGACCTGCTTCATCGCGATCCAGCTGTAGCTCCAGATGATGGTGAGAACGATAAGGCCGCCGATAGCCAGCGGGTTGCTCTTTCCTGAGGCAGTCATGATAGGTCCGGTAAAAGTCGTCAACTCGGGAGGACTATACGCTTACGGACAGATAAAAACACTGCGATACGTGTGGTTATTCACGCATCGCAGTGTGTCAGGCAGGGATTACAGCAGGTCGAAGCGGTCGAGGTTCATTACCTTCACCCAGGCCGCCACGAAGTCTTTAACAAACTTCTCTTTGGCATCGCTGCTGGCGTAAACCTCGGCCACCGCGCGCAGCACGGCGTTGGAGCCGAAGACCAGATCCGCGCGGGTTGCGGTGAACTTCACCTCACCGCTCAGGCGGTCGCGGCCTTCGAACAGCTCGGAAGAGTCATCCGTGGCTTTCCACTCGTGGCGCATATCCAGCAGATTGATGAAGAAGTCGTTGCTGAGCACCCCTTCGCGATCGGTGAACACGCCGTTCTTGCTGCCGTCGAAGTTGGCGCCCATCGCGCGCAGGCCGCCTATCAGCACCGTCAGCTCCGGCGCGGTCAGGGTCAGCTGCTGCGCTTTATCGATCAGCAGCGACTCGGTGGTGGCCGCGTCGAGCTTGGCGCGGTAGTTGCGGAAGCCGTCTGCCGCCGGCTCGAGCAGTTTGAACATCTCGATGTCGGTCTGATCCTGACGCGCATCGACGCGGCCCGGAATAAACGGCACCCTGATGCTCACGCCGGCCGCTTCCGCCGCCTGCTCAACGCCAACCACGCCCGCCAGCACGATAATGTCCGCCAGCGATGCTTTGCCGGCGGCTTTCTGAATCGCTTCCAGCTTCGGCAGCACGCGGGCGGCCACGGCGTTCACGTCCCAGTCGCGCTGCGGCGCCAGCGCCAGGCGCGCGCCGTTCGCCCCGCCGCGCTTGTCGCCGCCGCGGAAGGTGGATGCCGAGGCCCAGGCCACGGAGACCAGCTCGCTCACCGACAGGCCGGCGCGGGCGATCTCCGCTTTCAGACTATCGATATCGGCAGGCGTCGGATGGTAGATGGCCTCCGGCAGCGGATCCTGCCAGATCAGATCTTCTTTCGGCACTTCCGGCCCCAGGTAGCGGGACTTCGGCCCCATATCGCGGTGGGTCAGCTTGAACCACGCGCGGGCGAAAGCTTCGTTGAAGGCCTGCGGGTCGTTAAGGAAGCGGCGGCAGATCTTCTCGAAGTCCGGATCGAAGCGCAGGGTCAGGTCGGTCACCAGCATGGTCGGCTTGCGCTTTTTCGACGGATCGAACGGATCTGGAATAATCTCCGGCGCATCGACGGCTTCAAACTGGATCGCGCCCGCCGGGCTGCGGGTCTGCACCCACTCATATTTGAACAGGTTCTCGAAGAAGTAGTTGCTCCACTGGGTCGGCGTCTGGGTCCAGACCACTTCCAGACCGGACGTAATCGCGTCTGCGCCGGAGCCGGAGCCGTGGCTGTTGGCCCAGCCGAGACCCATCGATTCGATAGGGGCGGCTTCCGGATCGGGACCGACGTTGGTGGCCGAGGCCGCGCCGTGGGTTTTACCCAGCGTGTGGCCGCCGGCGATCAGCGCCACGGTCTCTTCATCGTTCATACCCATGTTGCCGAAAGTGGCGCGAATCGCCGCCGCCGCCGACAGCGGTTCGCCGCTGGCTTCCGGACCTTCCGGGTTCACGTAGATAAGGCCCATCTCGGTGGCTGCCAGCGGACGTTTAGCCAGCTCTTCAGGGTCGCGGTGCTTCAGCCAGATAGTTTCATCACCCCAGTTAACGTCGAGATCCGGTTCCCAGACGTCTTGGCGTCCGGCGCCGAAGCCGAAGGTGCGGAAGCCGGAGTTTTCCAGCGCGACGTTACCGGCAAGGATGAAGAGATCGGCCCAGGAGATTTTCTGACCGTATTTCTGCTTAATGGGCCACAGCAGGCGACGGGCCTTGTCGAGGCTGACGTTGTCCGGCCAGGCGTTCAGCGGCGCAAAGCGCTGCTGCCCGCGACCCGCGCCGCCGCGACCGTCTTCGGAGCGGTAGGTGCCCGCGCCGTGCCACGCCATGCGGATAAACAGGCCGCCGTAGCTGCCCCAGTCTGCGGGCCACCACGGCTGTGAATCAGTCAGCAGTTTACGCAGATCGCCTTTCAGCGCGGAGTAGTCCAGCTTGCTGAACTCTTTGCGGTAATCAAACTCTTCGCCGAGCGGGTTAGAGCGGTTCGAGTGCTGGTTGAGAAGGTCAACGCGGAGCTGCTTTGGCCACCAGTCTTTGTTGGTGGTACCCGCACCGGCGCTCTCATCATGACTACCGTGGTTGCTGTGTTGAAAAGGGCACTTGCCCCCTGACGTACTCAGTTCGCTATCTTGTTCGCTCATCTTTTTATGCTCCCTACAATAATCCCGAACCACAATATCTGGCTCTTGAAATAAGTTATAGATGAAAAGATCTACAGAATTGATAGTTATTTCCTTCTACTGACGGAATAACATAGCAAATGTTTTTTATAGAAATGTCGATGTGAGCCTAAAGCTGCGAAAATAGGCCTAAAAGATGAGGGGTTATATTGCTGCAACGAAAAGATGACAGGCCCCGGAGGGCCTGCTTTCAGAGGCCGGGACGGACGCCCAGCGTGTGGCAAATGGCATAGCTCATTTCAGCGCGGTTCAGGGTATAGAAGTGGAAATCTTTTACCCCTTCGCGGCTGAGGATCTTAACCATATCCATCGCAATGTTGGCGCCGACCATCTTGCGGGTTTCAGGATCGTCGTCCAGCCCGTCGAACATTTTCGCCATCCACGCCGGAATGCGCACGTTGGTCATATCGGCAAACTTCTTCGCCTGCTTAAAGTTCGACACCGGCAGGATGCCGGGGATGATCTCAACGTCGATGCCGGTAGAGGCGCAGCGATCGCGAAAGCGTAGATAGCTCTCAACGTCGAAAAAGAACTGGGTGATCGCCCGGTTGGCGCCCGCTTCCACTTTTTTACGCAGGTTCAGCAGATCGGCCTGCGCGCTTTTGGCTTCCGGGTGCACTTCCGGATAGGCGGCAACGGAAATATCAAAATCGCCGACCTCTTTCAGCAGCGCCACCAGGTCCGCAGCGTACATCTCCGGCCTGCCGCTGCCCGGCGGCAGGTCGCCGCGCAGGGCGACGATATGGCGAATACCGTTGTTCCAGTAATCGCTGGCAATCGCCTTCAGCTCATCGCGGGTGGCGTCGATGCAGGTCAGGTGCGGCGCCGCTTCAAGGCCGGTTCGCTCTTTAATGCCTTTGATGATGCTGTGGGTGCGGTCGCGCTCGCCGGAGTTGGCGCCGTAGGTGACAGAGACAAACTTCGGCTTCAGGCTGCTCAGCCGATCGATAGAGGCCCACAGGGTCTGCTCCATTTCACTGCTGCGCGGTGGGAAGAATTCAAAGGAAACATTAATCTGCCCCTGCACTTCCGCCAGGCTCTGGTTCAGGGCTTCCTGGTGGCTGGCGTGAAAAAAGCTCATACCTTACCTCTATTTGTCGCTGCGTTGATTTGTTGTTTTGCGAACTTCTATACGTTTAGACGTCCAGATGTAAAAATGAACGAAAAGCGCCCCGGCGTCAACAGAAAAAACGGCAGAAAAGGTGAGGAGTATTCAGGGAAGGTGAAAGTCCTGCATGATGAGGGCCAGCGCTGCCTGACATCCTCACGCTCTCCGGCAGGGAGAGCGTGAGGGGTTGCGGGATCTACAGCAGCTGCGCCAGGCGGTTAATGTCTGACTGAATCGCCCCGGCGGTGACGTCGCGCCCGGCGCCCGGGCCGCGGATCACCAGCGGGTTATCGCGATACCAGCGGCTCTCGATGGCAAAGACGTTATCGCACGGCAGCAGCGCCGCCAGCGGGTGCTCGGGGCGGACGGCCTCAACGCCGACGCGCGCCTTGCCGTTGGCGTCGAAGCGCGCCACGTAGCGCAGCACCAGCCCCAGCTCCTGCGCGGCTTCGAGGCGCTGAACCATCTGATCGTTCAGTTCATCGCAGTTCTCGAAGAAGTGGTCAACGGACTCCTCCTCGCAGTGCGGCGGCACCAGCGACTCAACGCGCACCTGATCCGGCTCGATGTCGTAGCCCGCTTCGCGGGCGAGGATCACCAGCTTGCGCATCACATCCTTGCCGGAGAGATCCACCCGCGGATCGGGTTCGGTCAGCCCCTGCTGCCAGGCCTGATCCACCAGCTCGGTAAACGGCACCGTGCCGTCGAACTGCAGGAACAGCCAGGAGAGGGTGCCGGAGAAAATGCCGCTGATGGCCAGAATGCTGTCGCCGCTGTCGCGCAGATCGCGCACGGTGTAATTCACCGGCAGGCCCGCGCCGACGGTGGCGTTATACAGCCAGTGGCGGCCGGTCTTCTCAAAGGCGTTGTGGATCTGCCGGTACTTATCGCTGTTGCTGGCCCCGGCCAGCTTGTTGGCGCTGATGACGTGGAATCCGTGGCTGGCGAAATCCAGATACTGATCGGCCAGTTGCTCGCTGGCGGTGACGTCCAGCACCACCAAATCATCATACGGGTGGGCGCGCATCCACAGGAACAGCGATTCCTCGTCCTGCTCGACGGCTTCATCGTTAAAGAACGCCAGCGCGCGGCTGGCATCCAGCCCGTCGTAGCTCAGCAGGCTGCGGCGGCTGTCCACGACGCCCGCCAGCACAAACTCAAAGCCGGTGCGGGCGGAGAGCTGGCTCTGCTCGCGGGCAAACAGCTCCAGCCAGCGGGAACCGATATTGCCTTTGCCAAACAGCACCAGGCCGATACGCTTTTCGGCGCGGAACAGGGACTGGTGCAGGCCCTGGATCAGGCTTTCGGTCGGGCCGGTGCGCAGCACCGCCACCAGGCCGATGCCGTCCTCAGACTGCCAGGTAAACTCCACCGGCTGCCCCTTCATCTGCTGCCAGAAGCGGTGGCAGTGCAGCGGGTTGCGGGTCACGCCCGCGCCGACCATCGCCACCAGCGCCAGCCCCTGACGCAGGCGCAGCTCGCCGGGAAGGCCCGCTTCGTCCAGCAGCTTGAGGGCGCTGTCGGCCACCTCGCTGGTGTAGCAGAACTGCAGCAGGTGGCGGTCATTGTGCACGCCCACCGCCAGCGGGCGGATCTGCCCGCGCTTGAGGATCAGGTCTATCTCTTTATGGGCCAGCTTAAAGTCCTGCCCGGCGGGCACCTGGAACTCAATCAGGCAAACGTCGTCATGGCTGGTGACAATTCGCGCGCCGGTGCCGGAGGCCAGCACGCGCTCGATGCGGGTTGAGCCCTGATCCGGCGTATAGCTGCAGCGCAGCTGCAGGTCGATGTCGCTGCCGGAGACCGGCTGCAGGGTGCGGGCGTGCAGCACCGGCGCGGCGAGGCGCGCCAGTTCGCTGGCTTCGTCGAGGCGCAGCAGCGGCAGCAGGCAGGCGTCTTTCACTTTGCGCGGATCGGCGCTGTAAACCCCCGCCACGTCGCTCCAGATGGTGACGCGGGAGACGCCCGCCAGGGCGCCAATCTGGGTGGCCGAATAGTCGGAGCCGTTGCGGCCGAGCAGCACCGTCTCGCCGGCGCCGTTGCGGCTGATAAAGCCGGTCACCACCAGCCGCTTGTGCGGATGCTGGGCCAGCAGCTGCTGGAGCAGCGGGAAGGAGAGCCCTTCATCCACCTGCGGCTGCGCGGCGCGCTCGGCGCGCAGGAAGTCGCGGGCGTCAAGCCAGGCGGCGTCCAGCCCCTGCTGCTGCAGCACGGCCGCCATCAGCCTCGCGGACCAGATTTCACCGTGGCCGACCACCTCGGCGTAAACGGCATCGGTAACGCCGCCGTCAAGCAGCGCCGCCAGGCGCTCCAGGTCGTGAATAAACTGCGTAATCAGGCCGTCGGCTATCTCTGCCGGCAGCAGGCCAGTCACCAGCTCTGTCTGATAGCGGCGCAGGGACTGCTGCACCTGATGGGCGGAGAGCCGGTCGCTCTGGCTGAGCTTCAGCCAGCCGATCAGCTGGTTGGTGGTGCTGCCCGCGGCGGACACTACCATCAGGTCATCAGCCTGCGAGTGCTCGGCCATAATGCCGGCCACGCGCAGGTAACACTTCACGTCCGCAAGGCTGCTGCCGCCAAACTTATGCAGCTGGCGACCCTTCGCCCCTGCCTGCGCTATCACACTCATGCTTACCTCTCTTTTGCTGCCCGGAACCCATTTTCCAGGTCGGCAATTAAATCTTCACTGTCTTCAATACCGGTCGAAATACGCAGCAGGGTCTCAGAGATCCCGGCCGCCGCGCGCGCCTCCGGCGCCATGCCCGCGTGGGTCATGGTCGCGGCGTGGGAGATAAGACTCTCAACGCCGCCGAGCGATTCGGCCAGAGTGAACAGCGACAGCCCGCCGAGGAACCGGCGCAGCGTCTCTTCATCGCCGTCCAGTTCAAAGCTGAGCATCGCGCCAAACCCTTTCTGCTGCCGGGCGGCTATCTCGTGGCCCTGATTTTCCGGCAGGGAAGGATGATACAGCTTTTTCACCAGCGGTTGCTGCCGGAGATAGTCAACAATTGCGCTGGCGTTGCGCTGGGCAGCCTCCATGCGCGGCGACAGCGTGCGTAAACCGCGCAGCAGCAGGTAGCTGTCGAAGGCGCTGCCGGTGACGCCGATATTATTTGCCCACCACGCCAGCTCGGTAACGGTATCGGCGTCTTTGGCGATCACCACGCCCGCCACCACGTCAGAGTGGCCGTTGAGGTACTTGGTGCAGGAGTGCAGCACCAGATCGGCCCCCAGCGCCAGCGGATTTTGCAGGGCCGGGCTGAGGAAGGTGTTATCCACCACGCTGACCGCGCCGGCTTCGCGGGCCAGGCGGCAAATTTTCGCGATATCCACCACCCGCAGCAGCGGGTTGCTCGGGCTTTCCACCAGCACCAGCTTCGGTTTCTCCGCCAGCGCCGCCTTCAGCGCCTGCTCATCGCCCTGATCAACGAACAGCACCCGGTAACAGCCGCGCTTCGCAAGGCTATCGAACAGGCGATAGCTGCCGCCGTAGCAGTCGTGCGGGGCCACCAGCAAATCACCGGGATTCAGGTACACTGTAGTGACCAGATGGATGGCCGACATGCCGGTATTGGTCAGCACTGCGCCAGCGCCGCCCTCCAGTTCGGCCAGCGCGCGCTGGACCACGTCGCGGGTCGGGTTGCCGCGGCGGGAGTAATCGTGAGCGCGCGGCTCATTGAAGCCGGTGAAATTATAGGTGCTGGAGAGATGAATCGGCGGGACAACGCAGCCGTACTGCTCGTCGTCATTTAATCCGCTGCGTACTGCGATAGTGGCTGGTTTACGCGTCATGGTGGTTCATTCCTGGGCTGAGCAATGAAAAACAGACCACAGAGTAACCATTGCCATAATAGACGTCAATACATCTGGACATCTAAACTTCTTTGCGTATAGATTGAGCTACAGCACAATAGCCGTTAAAATTATAGGCATTGCGCACGTTCGCCGCACGCAGGCAGATGTCACGGCCTCCCCGCTACGGTAAACTGTGTGAAATTATTGGCCCGAACGCGGGTTCGGCCTTCATATTAATGACGAGAGGATAAGGTATCTCATGGCTGAATGGAGCGGCGAATATATCAGCCCCTACGCTGAGCACGGTAAGAAGAGTGAGCAGGTTAAAAAAATTACGGTGTCCATTCCTCTGAAGGTGTTAAAGATCCTCACCGATGAACGCACGCGCCGTCAGGTCAATAACCTGCGCCACGCCACCAACAGCGAGCTGCTGTGCGAAGCGTTCCTGCATGCATTTACTGGCCAGCCGTTGCCGAATGATGTCGACCTGCGTAAAGAGCGCAGTGATGAAATTCCGGAAGAGGCAAAAGTGATTATGCGTGAGCTGGGCATTGACCCGGATACGTGGGAGTACTGACAGACGGGTACAAAAAAGGCGCCGCTGGCGCCTTTTTTTCGGGAAACTTATTTTTTGCTGCCCGGTACGCTGAAGCGCTTGTTGAAGCGGTCAACGCGGCCACCGGTCGCAACGTCACGCTGCTTGCCAGTGTAGAACGGGTGGCATTTTGCGCACACGTCCAGGTTCAGATCGTGACCAACGGTGGAGTTGATTTTGATCACGTTACCGCAAGAGCAGCTTGCAGTGATTTCTTCGTATTTCGGGTGAATACCTTGTTTCATGGGAGAACCTCAATTAAGGCCGCGTCGCTCTTCCAGCCCTGACGCCAGACACCACGCGATGTTGAATAATAGATCTCTGATGCCGGATGCACCAAAGGCGGCGAATCATACAGAATTTGGGCAGCTAATGCAAACTGATCCGCACCTCTGCTCTGAGTAATGTGTATACTGATGCGCCACTTTTCAAGTCAGGAAGATCCGATGCCCGTTGTCCACGTTGCCCTGCCCGTTCCGCTGGCCCGTACCTTTGACTATCTGCTGCCCGACGGCGGCCGCGTCGAAGCCGGCTGCCGCGTGCGCGTGCCGTTCGGCAAGCAGCAGGAGCGCGTGGGGATCGTGGTGGCGGTCAGCGAAGAGAGCGAACTGCCGCGCGGCGAGCTGAAAAGCGTCGCCGAGGTGCTCGATACGGAACCGGTCTATACGCCGTCGGTGTGGAAGCTGCTGCTGTGGGCGGCGGAGTACTACCATCATCCTATCGGCGACGTGCTGTTCCACGCCCTGCCCATTATGCTGCGCCAGGGCAAGCCCGCCAGCGCCGCGCCGCTGTGGTACTGGTTTGCCACCGAGCAGGGGCTGGCCGTCGACCTCAACGCCCTGAAGCGCTCGCCAAAGCAGCAGCAGGCGCTTGCCGCCCTGCGCCAGGGCAAAATCTGGCGCCACCAGGTGGCGGAGCTGGAGTTCAACGACGCGGCCCTGCAGGGGCTGCGCAAAAAAGGCTACTGCGAACTGGCAAGCGAAGCGCCTGCCGTGGCCGACTGGCGGCAGGACTATGCCGTCAGCGGCGAACGCCTGCGCCTCAATACCGAGCAGGCCACCGCCGTGGGCGCTATCCACAGCGCAATGGGCAGCTTCTCGGCCTGGCTGCTGGCGGGCGTCACCGGCTCCGGCAAGACCGAAGTCTATCTCAGCGTGCTGGAGAACGTGCTGGCCCAGGGCAAGCAGGCGCTGGTGATGGTGCCGGAAATCGGCCTGACGCCGCAGACCATCGCCCGCTTTCGCGAGCGCTTTAACGCCCCGGTAGAAGTCCTGCACTCCGCACTCAACGACGGCGAGCGGCTCGCCGCCTGGCTGAAGGCAAAAAGCGGCGAGGCGGCTATCGTGATCGGCACCCGCTCATCGCTGTTTACGCCCTTTAAAAACCTCGGCGTCATCGTTATCGACGAAGAGCACGACAGCTCCTACAAGCAGCAGGAGGGCTGGCGCTATCACGCCCGGGATCTCGCCGTCTGGCGCGCCCACAACGAGCAGATCCCGATTATCCTCGGTTCAGCCACCCCGGCGCTGGAAACGCTGCACAACGTGCGCCAGCGCAAGTACCGCCAGTTGAAGCTGACTAAGCGCGCGGGCAGCGCCCGGCCGGCCAATCAGCACGTGCTGGATCTCAAGAATCAGCAGCTGCAGGCCGGGCTGTCGCCGGCCCTCATCAGCCGTATGCGCCAGCATCTGCAGGCGGACAATCAGGTGATCCTGTTCCTCAACCGCCGCGGCTACGCCCCGGCGCTGCTCTGCCACGACTGCGGGTGGATTGCCGAATGTCCGCGCTGCGACAGCTACTACACGCTGCACCAGGCCCAGCGCCACCTGCGCTGCCACCACTGCGACAGCCAGCGGCCTATTCCGCGCCAGTGCCCCTCCTGCGGTTCGACGCACCTGGTGCCGGTGGGCCTCGGCACCGAACAGCTGGAAGAGGCGCTGCAGCCGCTGTTTCCCGGCGTGCCTGTTTCCCGCGTCGACCGCGACACTACCAGCCGCAAAGGTGCCCTCGAACAGTATCTGGCGGAGGTGCACCGCGGCGGGGCGCGGATCCTTATCGGCACCCAGATGCTGGCGAAAGGCCACCACTTTCCCGACGTCACGCTGGTGGCGCTGCTCGACGTTGACGGCGCGCTCTTCTCAGCCGACTTCCGCTCGGCGGAGCGCTTTGCCCAGCTTTACACCCAGGTTTCCGGCCGCGCCGGCCGCGCCGGCAAGCAGGGGGAGGTGATTTTGCAAACTCACCATCCTGAACACCCTCTATTGCAAACGCTGCTGCATCAGGGCTACGACGCCTTTGCCCAGCAGGCGCTGGCGGAGCGCCAGACCCTGCAGCTGCCGCCCTGGACCAGCCACGTACTGATCCGCGCCGAGGACCACGACAACCAGCAGGCGCCGCTGTTTTTGCAGCAGCTGCGCAACCTGCTGCAGGCGAGCCCGCTGGCCGACGATAAGCTCTGGCTGCTCGGCCCGGTGCCGGCCCTGGCGCCAAAGCGCGGCGGCCGCTGGCGCTGGCAAATCGTCCTCCAGCACCCTTCACGCCTGCGTCTTGCCCATATCGTCAGCGGCACGCTGGCGCTGATTAATACGCTGCCCGCGTCACGAAAAGTGAAGTGGGTACTGGACGTCGATCCGATAGAGGGGTAAGCGCAAGCCTGCGAACTGGATCGTAAAATTTAACATCCATCACAGTTTTTATGAAAATTCTGTAACTCCCCGCACAAACAATCTGATACAAAAAGAGCGTGTGGTCGGAGACAGTGGACGCCTCTGGGCCGGTCAGCGAGGAGAAGCCAGGTGAAGTGCAAAAAGCAGGTTGTCGCAGCAACCATGAAGGATGTAGCCCAGAAAGCGAATGTCTCAACGGCAACCGTTTCCCGGGCGCTGATGAACCCCGAGAAAGTCTCTCAGAGTACCCGCAGTAAAGTGGAACAGGCGGCGCTGGACGTAGGCTATTTGCCGCAGTCGATGGGCCGGAACCTCAAGCGCAACGAATCGCGTACCCTGCTGGTGATTGTTCCCGATATCTGCGATCCCTTCTTTAGCGAAATTATTCGCGGCGTGGAAATCACTGCCGCAGAGCACGGCTACCTGGTACTGATTGGCGACTGCGCCCATCAGAATCAGCAGGAAAAAACCTTTATCGACCTGATCATCACCAAGCAGATTGACGGTATGCTGCTGCTGGGTTCCCGCCTGCCGTTCGACGCCGGCGTTGAAGAGCAGCGCAATCTGCCGCCGATGGTGATGGCGAACGAATTTGCGCCGGAGCTGGAGCTGCCGACGGTACATATCGACAATCTCACCGCCGCCTTTAACGCCGTTAACTATCTGCACGAACTGGGTCACCAGCGCATCGGCTGTATCGCCGGGCCGGAAGAGATGCCGCTGTGCCACTACCGCCTGCAGGGTTACGTTCAGGCCCTGCGCCGCAGCGGTATTACGGTCGATCCGCACTATATCGCCCGCGGCAACTTTACCTTTGAAGCCGGCGCCAGCGCGATGGCGCAGCTGCTGGACCTGCCTCAGCCGCCCACCGCCGTTTTCTGCCACAGCGATATTATGGCGCTGGGCGCCCTGTCGCTGGCCAAGCGCCGGGGAGTGAAGGTGCCGGATAATCTGTCGATTATCGGCTTCGATAACATCTCCCTGACGGAGTTCTGCGATCCGCCGCTGACCACCGTGTCGCAGCCGCGCTTCGCCATTGGCCGCGAGGCGATGCTGCTGCTGCTCGATCAGTTGAACGGTCAGAGCGTCAGGAGCGGATCCCGGCTGCTGGACTGTGAGCTGATCGTCCGCGGCAGTACCGCAAAAAATAAGTCCTGACCCGGGGCGCTTTCAGACTTCATGTTCTGGTCAAAGGCCCGCCGCTTAAGTAACATGGCGGGCTGACGAACGAATAAATACAGCGAAACGACAGTGGCACAACGAGATTATGTACGCCGCAGCCAGCCGGCTCCTTCGCGGCGCAAAAAGGGTCCCTCCAGGAATACCCGTAAAAAGCAGGGCAGCCAGCTTGCGGTTTCTCCGGCAATGGTTGCTATTGCGGCCGCCGTACTGGTGGCCTTTATCGGCGGTCTGTACTTTATTACCCACCATAAAAAAGAAGAAGCCGAGGCCCTGAAAAGCCGTCAGGTGACGGGCAACGGCCTGCCGCCGAAGCCGGAAGAGCGCTGGCGCTATATCAAAGAGCTGGAGAGCCGCCAGCCCGGCGTGCGTGCGCCTACCGAACCTTCCGCCGGCGGCGAGGTGAAAAATACCGATCAGCTGACCAACGAACAGCGCCAGCTGCTGGCCCAGATGCAGGCGGATATGCGCCAGCAGCCGACGCAGCTGACGGAAGTCCCGTGGAACGAACAGACGCCGGAGCAGCGCAAGCAGACCCTGCAGCGCCAGCGCGTGGCGCAGCAGCAGGTTCAGCAACAGCAGCAAACTCAGCAGCAGTGGACGCAGAGCCAGCCGGTGCAGGCGCCGCGTTCACAGCAGCGCCCGGTTGAGCAGCCGCGTAGCGCGCAGAACCAACCGGCCCAGCAGCCGCGCAAACCGGCCAGCAATCAGCAGCCGTATCAGGATCTGCTGCAGACCCCGGCGCATACCGCCGCCAGCCAGCCGAAAGCGCAGCAGTCGGCCCCGGTGACCCGCGAGCCAGAGCCTGCTAAGCAGGCCCAGACGCAGGATGAACGCCGCTGGATGATCCAGTGCGGCTCGTTCAAAGGCGCCGAGCAGGCTGAAACCACCCGCGCGAAGCTGGCGTTTGAAGGTTTTGATTCCCACATCACCACCAATAACGGCTGGAATCGGGTAGTCATCGGTCCGGTAAAAGGCAAAGCCAGCGCCGACGCCACGCTCTCCCGCCTGAAGGCTTCCGGCCACGGAAACTGCATTCGTCTCGCCGCCGGGGGTTGAAACCCCTAAAAACCCCCCCATCTATAATTCCATTCTGCCCCGTACTCTGTGCGGGGCCTCTGTTTTAAGCTTTACACCCAGAGGGGGCTCCTCGTGACAACAATAGTAAGTGTTCGCCGTAACGGTCATGTCGTTATCGCTGGTGATGGTCAGGCAACCCTTGGCAATACCGTGATGAAAGGCAACGTCAAAAAAGTACGTCGTCTGTACAACGACAAAGTGATCGCGGGCTTCGCTGGTGGTACAGCGGACGCCTTCACGCTGTTTGAGCTGTTCGAACGGAAGCTGGAGATGCACCAGGGTCACCTGGTCAAGGCCGCCGTTGAACTTGCCAAAGACTGGCGTACCGACCGCATGCTGCGCAAGCTGGAGGCCCTGCTGGCCGTAGCCGACGAAAATGCGTCGCTGATCATCACCGGTAACGGCGATGTGGTGCAGCCGGAAAATGACCTGATTGCCATCGGCTCCGGCGGTCCCTATGCCCAGGCCGCAGCCCGTGCCCTGCTCGAAAATACCGAGATGAGCGCACGCGACATCGCTGTGAAGGCGTTGGATATTGCAGGCGATATCTGCATCTATACCAACCACAATCACACCATCGAAGAATTGACCGCCAAAGCGTAAGGATCGCCCATGTCTGAAATGACCCCACGCGAAATTGTCAGCGAACTGAACAAACACATTATCGGCCAGGACGCGGCCAAGCGCTCCGTGGCAATTGCCCTGCGCAACCGCTGGCGCCGTATGCAGCTCGACGAAGAGCTGCGCCATGAAGTCACCCCGAAAAACATTCTGATGATAGGCCCGACCGGCGTCGGTAAAACGGAAATCGCCCGCCGCCTGGCCAAGCTCGCCAATGCGCCGTTCATCAAGGTAGAAGCGACGAAGTTCACCGAAGTGGGCTATGTCGGTAAAGAAGTGGACTCTATCATCCGCGATCTGACCGATGCCGCGGTAAAAATGGTGCGCATGCAGTCCATCGATAAGAACCGCTACCGCGCGGAAGAGATGGCGGAAGAGCGTATTCTCGACGTGCTGATCCCGCCGGCAAAAAATAACTGGGGCCAGAACGAGGTTAAAGAAGAGCCGTCCGCGGCCCGCCAGGCGTTCCGTAAAAAGCTGCGCGAAGGCCAGCTGGACGATAAAGAGATTGAAATCGATCTCGCCGCAGCGCCGATGGGCGTAGAGATCATGGCACCTCCGGGCATGGAAGAGATGACCAGCCAGCTGCAGTCGATGTTCCAGAACCTCGGCGGCCAGAAGCAGAAGCCGCGCAAGCTGAAGATCAAAGACGCCATGAAGCTGCTGATTGAAGAAGAAGCGGCGAAGCTGGTGAATCCGGAAGAGCTGAAGCAGGATGCCATCGATGCCGTTGAGCAGCATGGGATCGTGTTTATCGACGAAATCGACAAAATCTGTAAGCGCGGCGGCAATTCGTCCGGCCCGGACGTTTCCCGCGAAGGCGTGCAGCGCGACCTGCTGCCGCTGGTAGAAGGCTGCACCGTCTCGACCAAACACGGGATGGTGAAGACCGACCACATTCTGTTTATCGCCTCCGGCGCGTTCCAGGTCGCCAGCCCGTCTGACCTGATCCCGGAACTGCAGGGTCGTCTGCCGATCCGCGTTGAGCTGAAGGCGCTGACGACAGAAGATTTTGAGCGTATTCTGACCGAACCGAATGCCTCCGTCACCGTGCAGTACAAAGCGCTGATGGCCACCGAAGGGGTAAACATCGAGTTCACCGAAAGTGGTATCAAGCGCATCGCCGAAGCCGCCTGGCAGGTAAACGAGACCACCGAGAACATCGGTGCCCGCCGCCTGCACACGGTACTTGAGCGCCTGATGGAGGATATCTCCTACGATGCCAGCGAACTGGGCGGTGAGTCCATTACCATCGATGCGGAATACGTAAGTAAGCACCTCGATGCGCTGGTGGCAGATGAAGATCTGAGCCGTTTTATTCTATAATCGCGGTTATTGCATTTTCATCACTGTTGGTGGGGGCTCTTTGCCCCCATTTTTATTGGCCGGAACTATGACTGAACACTCAATAAGCCGCTCTCAGGCCTGGCTGGAAAGCCTGCGTCCCAAAACATTACCGCTGGCCTTTTCTGCGATTATCGTCGGCATTGCGCTGGCCTGGTGGCAGGGCCACTTCGATCCGCTGGTCGCCGCGCTGGCGCTGGTGACCGCCGGGCTGCTGCAGATCCTCTCCAATCTGGCCAATGACTACGGCGATGCGGTGAAGGGCAGCGATAAGCCGGACCGCCTCGGCCCGCTGCGCGGGATGCAGAAGGGCGTCATCACCCAGGCAGAAATGAAGCGGGCGCTGATGATAACCGTGGGCCTTATCTGCGTTTCCGGCCTGGCACTGCTGCTGGTGGCGTATCAGAGCGTGGAGGATTTTATCGGCTTTCTGGTGCTCGGCCTGCTCGCCATTGTGGCCGCCATTACCTACACCGTCGGCACGCGCCCCTACGGCTATATCGGGCTGGGCGATATTTCGGTGCTGGTGTTCTTTGGCTGGCTGAGCGTGATCGGCAGCTGGTATCTGCAGGCGCACACTGTGGAAGCGATTATGTTTCTGCCCGCCACCGCCTGCGGCCTGCTGGCCACCGCGGTGCTGAATATAAATAATCTGCGCGATATCAACAGCGATCGCGAGAACGGAAAAAACACCCTCGCCGTGCGTCTCGGCCCGATTAACGCCCGCCGCTACCACGCCTGTCTGCTGATGGGCACCCTGGTGTGCCTGGCCCTGTTCAATCTCATCGCCGTGCACACGCCGTGGGGCTGGCTGTTCCTGCTGGCAACGCCGCTGCTCGTTAAGCAGGCGCGATTTGTTATCCGCCACCCGGATCCGGCCGATATGCGTCCGATGCTGGAGCGCACGGTCAAAGCAGCGCTTTTGACTAACCTGCTGTTTGTCATCGGCATTGTGCTCAGCCACGCGCTGGCTTAACTGACAAATATCAATTAACAATTGATGATTTTGCCAACAATGCGTTTCACACGATATACTGAAACAACTCGCGGCAACAGAAGTTAACCCTATGAAATACGATACATCCGAGCTTTGCGACATCTACCAGGAAGATGTCAATGTCGTTGAACCGCTGTTCTCCAACTTTGGCGGACGGTCGTCGTTTGGTGGACAGATCATTACGGTGAAGTGTTTCGAGGACAACGGGCTACTGTACGATATGCTCGAAGAGAACGGCCGTGGCCGCATTCTGCTGGTCGACGGCGGCGGCTCTGTGCGCCGGGCGCTGATTGACGCCGATCTCGGCAAGCTGGCGGTGCAGAACGAATGGGAAGGGATCGTGGTCTACGGCGCGGTGCGCCAGGTGGACGATCTTGAAGAGCTTGACCTGGGGATCCAGGCGCTGGCGGCCATTCCGGTGGGAGCCGCGGGCGAAGGCATCGGCGAGAGCGATGTGCGCGTTAACTTCGGCGGCGTCACCTTCTTCTCCGGCGATCATCTGTATGCCGACAATACCGGCATTATCCTCTCGGAAGACGCGCTCGATATCGAATAAACGGCTTTCATGTGAAAAGGGCCTTCTCAGTGAGAAGGCCCTTTTTGTTTTAGTAGAGCTTTTTCGCGCAGTCCATCATGTCGGTTCTGAACGGACGCTTCATGTTTTCAATGGCGTCGATGATGTCGTGATGCACCAGCTTCTCGTTCTGAATGCCGACGCAGCGGCCGCCGTAGCCTTCCAGCAGCAGTTCAATGGCGTAAGCGCCCATGCGCGAAGCCAGAATACGGTCATAAGGTACCGGCGAGCCGCCGCGCTGAATATGGCCGAGGACGGTAGCGCGGGTTTCGCGGCCGGTCTCTTTCTCGATGTAGTGCGCCAGTTCGTCCACGTCGCACATGTGCTCGGTGATCGCCACAATAGCGTGTTTCTTCCCTTTCGCGATGCCGGCTTTGATTTCAGAGACCAGATCGTCGCGGCTGAACTCGACTTCCGGTACCACCACGAACTCGCAGCCGCCAGCGATGGCCGCCGCCAGGGTCAGGTCGCCGCAGTAGCGGCCCATCACTTCAACGATGGAGATACGCTGGTGCGAGGAGGAGGTGTCGCGCAGTCGGTCGATCGCCTCTACGACGGTGCCCAGCGCGGTGAAGAAGCCGATGGTATAGTCGGTGCCTTTGATGTCGTTATCAATGGTACCCGGCAGGCCGATGCAGGGAAAACCCATCTCGGTCAGGCGCTTGGCGCCCATATAGGAACCGTCGCCGCCGATGACCACCAGCGCATCCAGGCCGCGACGCTTCATGTTTTCGATAGCCACGGCGCGGGTGTGCTCTTCGCGGAATTCCGGGAAGCGCGCGGAGCCGAGGAAGGTACCGCCGCGATTAATCATGTCAGACACGCTGTAGCGATCGAGCTGAACCATGCGATCTTCGTACAGACCGAGGTAACCATCATAGATACCAAATACCTCAAGTCCTTCCGTCAGCGCTGCGCGCACTACGCCGCGGATGGCAGCGTTCATGCCTGGCGCATCACCGCCGCTTGTCAACACACCGATTTTCTTAATCATGACTACCTCTGAACTTAGGAATACTCAAATTATTCTGTTGCCCGAAGCACTACTACCCTCACCAGGGGCGACCCACTATGAGAAATAGTATATCAAGCGCTCCGTGCTGAATTGATTCAGGTCACGCCAACTGGCGGTAATTCATACAAAAAAAGTCGACACAGCCCACACTTTTACAACGAATCTCTTACAACCGGGCCTTCGCGCCGTTCGGAAGGCACAACCGAACAGGGGTCCTGATGAATAATGACATCGGAGCCGGGAAAGCGCGCCAATATCGCCTGCTCGACCTCTTCTGCAACCCGATGGGCCTCAACCAGCGGCAGATTATCTTCCATTTCCAAATGAATCTGAATAAAGCGGGTCGGCCCTGACTGCCGCGTACGAAGGTCGTGCGCACCGCTCACGCCCGGCCAGGCGGTGACGATATCGCTGATTTCCTGACGCTCTTCGTCAGGCAGCGCGCGATCCAAAAGGGACTGTACGGCCTCGTAGCCCATTTGCAGAGCGCTGTATAGAATATAGACGCCAATCCCCAATGCAAACAGCGCATCGGCGCGGTGCCAGCCGTACCACGATAGCGCCAGCGCAATTAATATCGCGCCATTCATCATAACATCAGACTGATAGTGCAGCATGTCGGCACGTACCGCCTGGCTGCGCGTCTTACGCACGACCCAGCGCTGAAAAGTCACCAGAACCAGGGTGCTGACCAGCGCAATCACCGTCACCAGCATCCCAATGCCCGGCTGATTCATCGGCTGCGGGTTGACCAGGTGCTGCAGGCCGGTCAGGAACAGAAACAGCGCTGAGCCGGAGATAAACATGCTCTGCGCCAGCGCCGCCAGCGACTCCGCCTTACCGTGGCCGAAGGTGTGCTCATCATCGGCGGGCTGCAGCGAGTAGCGCACCACCAGCAGATTGGTCAGCGAGGCGGCAATATCCACCAGAGAATCCACCAGCGCCGCCAGAATACTGACCGAGCCGGTGTACCACCAGGCGACAATTTTTATCAGCAGCAGGACAGAGGCCATCGCCGTTGCCGCCACCGCTGCCCGGCTGACGAGGCGGCCGTAGGATTGATCCATAAATACTCCAGATGTTTACTGGGGGGTATTATAGCGGAATGTGACCGCGGGCTAAGGACGAAAAAAGGACAAAAAAAACCCCTCATCATGAGGGGGAAGACAGGGATGGTGTCTATGGCAAGGAAAACAGGGTTCGTTACTGGTGACTTCGGTTACTGCTGTACAGCATGGGCATAGCCCCTTGTTGCATCCGGGCAACCTCCCGCAGCTGATCCATGCGCTGCTGGTGTTTCTGGTTTAAAACCGCCTGCTGCTCCGGCGTTAGCAGGTGATACATTTGGTTGCGTACTTTTGCCATTTCAACCTGGCGAGCAACCTGCTCCTGCGCCATTTTCTCGGCCTGGGCGCGGACGGCGGTTTCATCAAATTTTTCGGCAGTGACAAGCTTATGCATTGTCTCTATTTCGCTAACATTAACAGGCGGCTGCTTGCGCATGGCCTGCTGCATAAGATCGCGCATCTGTTGTCGCTGATGCTCGGTTAAACTTATGCCGTCGAACATGTGACCCTGACTGCTGGTTTGCGCGACCCCCTCATTGGGGTGCCAGTTAACGCTGTTGACGACTTCAGCGGCCTGGCTATGAGCACTTAGCGCCAGCGTTGAGGCCATGACGGCAGCGAAAACATTGCGCATCACTTGCTCCCAAATATTTTGTTTCGCGATTCAACGAGAGACAGTCTACGATTCAGGCTGAAAACATGCGTCAGGGGGTGTAAAACAACGTAAAGTCATGGATTAGCAAGCCTTGATGACGTAATTTCTGCCTCGGAGGTATTTAAACAATGAATAAAATCCTGTTAGTTGATGATGACCGGGAGCTCACCTCCCTATTAAAGGAGCTGCTCGACATGGAAGGCTTCAACGTGCTGGTTGCCCACGATGGGGAACAGGCGCTGGCCCTCCTGGATGACAGCATCGACCTGCTTTTGCTCGACGTGATGATGCCGAAGAAAAACGGCATTGATACCCTTAAAGAGCTACGCCAGACGCACCAGACACCGGTTATTATGCTGACGGCCCGCGGCAGCGAGCTGGACCGCGTGCTCGGCCTTGAGTTGGGCGCCGATGACTATTTGCCCAAGCCGTTTAACGATCGCGAGCTGGTGGCCCGTATTCGCGCGATTCTGCGCCGCTCCCATTGGAGCGAGCAGCAGCAGACCACGGAAACCGGCTCACCCACGCTGGAAGTGGACGCCCTGAGCCTCAATCCCGGCCGTCAGGAGGCCAGCTTCGACGGCGTAGCCCTCGAACTGACCGGCACCGAATTCACGCTGCTGTACCTGCTGGCGCAGCATCTGGGTCAGGTGGTCTCTCGCGAACATCTGAGTCAGGAGGTGCTCGGCAAGCGCTTAACGCCGTTTGACCGCGCTATCGACATGCATATTTCTAACCTGCGCCGCAAGCTGCCGGAGCGCCAGGACGGCCATCCGTGGTTTAAAACCCTGCGCGGCCGCGGTTACCTGATGGTCTCCGCTTCATGATAGGAAGCTTGACCGCTCGCATCTTTGCTATTTTCTGGTTAACCCTGGCGCTGGTGCTGATGCTGGTGCTGATGTTACCCAAGCTCGACTCCCGCCAGATGACTGAGCTGCTCGATAGCGAGCAGCGTCAGGGTCTGATGATCGAGCAGCATGTCGAGGCGGAGCTGGCAAACGATCCGCCCAATGATTTGATGTGGTGGCGCCGCCTGTTTCGCGCCATCGATAAGTGGGCGCCGCCCGGCCAGCGTCTTTTACTGGTCACCAGCGAAGGCCGCGTGATCGGCGCAGAACGCAGCGAAATGCAGATCATTCGTAACTTTATCGGCCAGTCCGATAATTCAGACCATCCGCAGAAAAAGCGCTACGGCCGCCTTGAAATGGTCGGTCCTTTCATGGTCAGGGACGGCGAAGATAACTATCAGCTCTACCTGATCCGCCCGGCCAGCACGTCGCAGTCCGACTTTATCAACCTGCTGTTTGACCGCCCGCTGCTGCTGCTGATCGTCACCATGCTGGTCAGCGCGCCGCTGCTGCTGTGGCTGGCCTGGAGCCTCGCCAAACCGGCGCGCAAGCTGAAAAACGCCGCGGATGAGGTGGCCCAGGGCAACCTGCGCCAGCATCCGGAGCTGGAGGCCGGTCCGCAGGAATTTCTCGCCGCCGGCGCCAGCTTTAACCAGATGGTGACCGCCCTGGAGCGGATGATGACCGCCAACCAGCGGCTGCTGTCCGACATCTCCCACGAGCTGCGCACGCCGCTGACGCGCCTGCAGCTGGGGACCGCCCTTCTGCGCCGCCGCACCGGCGAGAGCAAAGAGCTTTCGCGCATCGAAACCGAGGCCCAGCGTCTGGACAGCATGATCAACGACCTGCTGGTGATGTCGCGCAACCAGGCAAAAAACGCGCTGGTGAGCGAAACCATGAAGGCCAACCAGCTGTGGAGCGAGGTGCTGGACAACGCCGCCTTCGAGGCGGAGCAGGTCGGTAAATCCTTTACCGTTGCCTATCCGCCGGGACCATGGCCGCTGTACGGCAACCCGAGCGCGCTGGAGAGCGCGTTTGAGAACATCGTTCGCAACGCCCTGCGCTATTCGCACACCAAAATCGAAGTCAGCTTCTCGGTGGATAAGGACGGCATCACCATTCACGTGGATGATGACGGCCCGGGCGTCAGTCCGGCAGACCGGGAGCAGATCTTCCGCCCGTTCTACCGCACCGACGAGGCGCGGGATCGCGAATCCGGCGGTACCGGCCTGGGGCTGGCGATCGTGGAGACCGCCATTCAGCAGCACCGGGGCTGGGTCAAAGCCGACGACAGCCCGCTCGGCGGCCTGCGCCTGACCCTGTGGCTGCCGCTTTACAAGCGCGACTAGCGTCTCCGGCGGCTATTTGCCCCACAGCCGCCGGGCGTTATCTTCGATTTCACCGCTGAGACGCCGCTTCTGCATGGTGCGCGTCCAGCTCACCGACAGCCCTGCCGCAGAGAGCAGGCGGTGATACTGTTCGTCGTCAAACGGCATGTGCCAGGCGATGGCCGCCGCGTCGCGCACGCTGACGTCGCTAAGACGCGAGGCCAGCGTCAGCGGCTGGTCCGGCGAGACGCTGCCGCCGGCGATGACCCGGTACAGCCAGCCGACCCGGCCGCTCGCCTGCATCAGCGCGGAGAGATCGCCGATGCTGAAGTGGTAATTGAGCTTGAAGCACGGAGAGCGCGGCTGGGTCACCTGGATCAGCGCCTCGCCCCAGCGGAAGATATCGCCGATAAAGACGTTCTCTTCCGTCAGCCCGGCGGTTGAAAGGTTTTCACCAAACGCGGGCGCGCAGAACAGCCCGGCCTGCTCGGGGAACTCCCGCCGCCAGTGGTCGTAGTGCTCGCGCGGGTAGTGGCACAGGGCGCGATCCGGGCCGCCGTGCCAGCTTTTCTCCGCCTGCTCGTCGCCCTCCAGCCCTCTCTCCGTCAGCGCCAGCTCGCCGTCAACCTGGCGCTTGGCAATCGCGCTGGGCCTGCTGCCTTCGTACTCTTCAATACGTCCTGTAAATACGTCAACCGGATAGTGCATGTTTCGCTCCTGACCTCATCACCATTGCGGCTATTTTTGCACGTAAGCTGCGCAAATTGCGACAGGCATAGATCCGCAGGCCGCGGATCCATCCTATCCATTAACAATGGTTGAACCGGAATATCGCACAGGAGCGCTCTGCCGGCGGCGCAGGTGCAGCATGTCGACGATAAAAAAAACCCCGCTCGATGTGAGCGGGGCTGGTCGCTGCGTCAACGCGCAGACTTATTTTTTAGCGGCGAAACGCGCTGCGGCTTCGTCCCAGTTGACCACGTTCCAGAACTCTTTGATGTAGTCCGGGCGGCGGTTCTGGAATTTCAGGTAGTAGGCGTGCTCCCACACGTCCAGGCCCAGAATCGGGTAGCCGGAGGTGCCGGAAATCGCTTCACCCATCAGCGGGGAGTCCTGGTTAGCGGTGGAAACGACGGCCAGTTTGCCGTCTTTCAGCACCAGCCACGCCCAGCCGGAGCCAAAGCGGGAGGCAGCGGCTTTCTCAAACTCTTCTTTGAATTTGTCAACGGAGCCGAAAGTGCTTTCGATGGCCGCTTTCAGGTCGCCCTGCAGGGTGGTGCCTTTTTTCAGACCTTTCCAGAACATGCTGTGGTTAGCATGACCGCCGCCGTTGTTGCGCAGGGCAGTTTTCTTGTCAGCAGGCACCTGATCCAGTTTGGTAATCAGCTCTTCAACGGGCAGATTAGCGAACTCCGGCAGGTTTTCCAGCGCTGCGTTAGCGTTGTTGACGTAGGTCTGGTGGTGTTTGGTGTGATGGATTTCCATCGTCTGCTTGTCAAAGTGCGGCTCAAGGGCATCATACGCGTACGGCAGGGATGGCAGTGTATAACTCATATTCATCTCCATTTATTATCGGGCGGCAGAAGTGTGAACGCCGCGTAAGCAGTCAGATCATTATAGTTAATTAAATGATATTGAAAATGATTATCAATGCCGCACTTTTTATGTGGTTAAGCGTTAAGGTTTTGTCGCTGTTTTTGTGAGCCCGCTCAGGACGAACACGCGCTTTTTGCCAGCCCGGCCGGATATGCGGCAACAGGCTCAAGGTTAATCAACTGGCCAATTTTTACACTCACTGTGTCCGATGAAACATTCGTCGACGTAACACGCTGAGGATAAAAGCATGAGTCACGCGATTACGATGGGTATTTTTTGGCATTTGATCGGCGCCGCCAGCGCCGCCTGTTTCTATGCCCCTTTTAAAAAGGTCAGGAACTGGTCCTGGGAGACCATGTGGTCGATAGGCGGCATCGTCTCCTGGATTATCCTTCCCTGGGCCATCAGCGCCCTGCTGCTGCCCGACGTCTGGGCCTACTACAGCTCCTTTAGTGCTTCTACGCTGCTGCCGGTGTTTCTGTTTGGCGCAATGTGGGGCATCGGCAACATTAACTACGGGCTGACCATGCGCTACCTCGGCATGTCGATGGGCATCGGTATCGCCATCGGTATCACCCTGATTGTCGGCACGCTCATGACGCCCATCCTCAACGGCGACTTCCACGTCCTGGTCGGTACGCCGGGCGGGCGAATGACGCTGCTGGGCGTACTGGTTGCGGTGATCGGCGTCGGCATCGTGACCCGCGCCGGACAGCTGAAAGAGCGCAAAATGGGCATCAAAGCCGAAGAGTTCAACCTCAGGAAAGGCCTGATGCTGGCGGTGATGTGCGGCATCTTCTCCGCCGGGATGTCCTTTGCCATGAACGCCGCTAAACCGATGCACGAAGCGGCCGCCGCGCTGGGCGTTGATTCGCTGTACGTGGCGCTGCCGAGCTATGTGGTGATTATGGGCGGCGGCGCGCTGGTCAACCTCGGCTTCTGCTTCATTCGCCTGGCCACCAAATCGAATCTGTCGATCAAGGCCGACTTCGCCCAGGCGAAGCCGCTGCTTATTGCCAACGTGCTGCTTTCGGCGCTCGGCGGCCTGATGTGGTATCTGCAGTTCTTCTTCTACGCCTGGGGCCACGCGCGCATTCCGGCGCAGTACGACTACATGAGCTGGATGCTGCACATGAGCTTCTACGTGCTGTGCGGCGGTCTGGTGGGCCTGATCCTGAAAGAGTGGAACAATGCGGGCCGCCGTCCGGTCGGCGTACTGAGTCTCGGCTGCGTGGTGATTATTATTGCCGCCAATATCGTGGGCATGGGCATGGCCAGCTGATTACGCGGTATTCCGATGATGATGACGCCACTGTCCCGGCGTCATCCCCACTTCCCGATTAAACACCACCGAAAAGTAGTTACTGTCCTCAAAGCCGCAGCGCATCGCCACTTCACCGATCATCAGCTCCGTATGCCGCAGCAGGTACTGGGCGTGACACACCCGCAGCTGGCGCAGATAGTGGTTGATGCTCATCCCCGTCTGCGTGCGGAACTGCTGGCGCAGCGCCCGCTCGCTGCACGCCTGTTCAGCGCAAAACGCCTCCAGCGCAAACGGGTGATTGATGCTGCCCGCCAGCGCCGTCAGCAGCTTATCCAGCAGGGCTTCGCTGGCGGTCGCCGCCTGATTATCCGTGGCGTAGCGGTGGCGGCGCAGCGTCAGCACCAGCTGGGCAAAAATCAGCTCCGCCATCTGCGCAGAGCAGGGCAAGTCGCGGCAGCTCTCCTGCTCAAGCTGGGCTATCGCCTGCCTGGCGGGCGCCATACCGGAGCTGCCGATACGCCAGTGCGGCACGCGGGGAGCGCTCCCCAGACCCGGAATGTGCTCAGCCCAGTCCACATTGAGCGTCAGCCGCTCCGGACAATAGATAATATTCTGCAGAACCAGATCGTTAACGGAGGCGTAGGAGTGCTTATCTTCGGCGCAAATGTAGAACAGATCGCCGCGGGTAATGCGGTACGGGCGGTCGTTGAGAATGTGCAGGCCGTTGCCGCGCCACACCAGCACCAGCTCGCAAAATTCGTGGGTATGCTCGGCAAACGCGTCCTGCGGATAGCGATCGGCTACCGCCACCGCCTGCCGGGGTGAGGTAAAAAATTCGCTTTTACGGAGAATGCGCGGAGCCGTCACCAGAGACCTCGGATCACAAATAGCCGCTCATTATTCACGTTTACCGCCGGGCAAACGGTGATGAAATTCTCGTTACTGCAGCTGCATGTCGCGTCCCTGGCGAATATCGCGCGGCGACCAGCTGAATTCGCGGCGAAACAGCGTCGAAAAGTGGTTGCTGTCGCCGAACCCGCAGCGAAACGCAATATCCGTCACGCTGTCATCGCTGTGGCGCAGCAGGTGGCGCGCCCGGGTTAATCTGACCCGATTGAGATAGCGCTGCGGCGTCAGTCCGGTGTGCTGCTTGAGCTGACGGTGCAGCGTGCGCAGCGACAGTGAAAAACTTTCGGCCACGCCCTCCCAGCAGATCTCTTCGGCAAAGTGATCCTCCAGCCACGCCAGCAGCTGGTTTAACCG
Source organism: Pluralibacter gergoviae ATCC 33028 = NBRC 105706 (assembly GCF_001598855.1). Classification (GTDB taxonomy): domain Bacteria; phylum Pseudomonadota; class Gammaproteobacteria; order Enterobacterales; family Enterobacteriaceae; genus Pluralibacter; species Pluralibacter gergoviae. The sequence goes on from NZ_BCZS01000018.1 coordinate 54,383, forward strand.
GACATCATTATTCGCCGACTCGGCCACCAGGCTCCCTTTGCGCAGCAGCACCAGCAGCTGCATAAACAGCAGCTCGCGATCGGCCACGGCGTGCGGCTCGCTGCCGTCGTCCAGCGTCTCCATGCGGGCGACGATCTGCCTGACCTGCTGCAGTACCGTCTGATTGACCCGCCAGTGCGACGGATAGGCGCCCTCCTGCTCCTGCGGCAGCAGCTTGCGTACGCCGGATAAAAACTGGAACGCATCCGGCGATCGGTAGAGCACATTGGTCAGGCAGAGGTTATCGGTATGCTCGTAGAGGTGGCGATCGTGGTCGCGCACGAAGCAAACCGTCCCCCCGGCAATGGTATAGGGCTGACCGTTGAACACGTGGATCCCGGTCCCGTGCTCGACGATGACAATCTCATGAAAATCATGGTAATGCTCCGGAAACTCCGCCTGCGGAAGACGCGGCTCAATCGCCACGGGCGCATCTCCTGACGGAAAAAAATCCACGCTGTGCAGTACGGTCATAACGGCCTCACCAGATGAGAAAAGTTATCAGGATAATAAACAGCCCCCCGCTAACTCACCTTCAATTTTTGACAGCAAAATGCGCAAACCCTGCCCGATATTTAAGAAACGACGTGAAAGATCTGGAAATGCGTCAGGCGTCACACCGCCTGCCTGAGGCGAAATTAAGCAAAACTGTGAAGCCTCTCACGTTCACCTTTGCTTTCTTGCCAGCGACGTTTTGCCCCTGTCCGTGGTGAGAAGGTCTGCGGGTTGCCTCTGTCCCAGACTGATATCAACGATTATCAGAGGGACCCACCGCCATGACTTTTCGCCATTGTGTGGCCGTAGATTTAGGCGCCTCCAGCGGACGCGTAATGCTGGCAAGCTTTGACCGCCAGAGCCAAAACCTGACCCTGCGGGAGATGCACCGCTTCGTTAACGCGCTGCAGAAAATTGACGGCAGCGACTGCTGGGACGTTGACGCCCTGGAGTCGGACATTCGCCTCGGCCTGCAAAAGGTGTGCGATGCCGGCATCCTTATCGACAGCATCGGGATTGATACCTGGGGCGTGGACTTTGTGCTGCTCGACAAAGAGGGCAACCGCGTCGGGCTGCCGGTCTCCTACCGCGACTGCCGCACGCTGGGCGTGATGCCGCGCGCCGAAGCGCAGCTGGGCCGGGCGGAGATCTACCGCCGCAGCGGCATCCAGTTTCTGCCGTTTAATACCCTCTACCAGTTCCGCGCGCTATCGGAACAGCAGCCCGGACGGCTGGAGAACGTGGCCCACGCGCTGCTTATACCTGACTACTTCAGCTATCGCCTGACCGGCGAGATGAACTGGGAGTACACCAACGCCACCACCACTCAGATGGTGAATATCAATACCGACAGCTGGGACGACGCGCTGCTCAACTGGGCGGGCGCCGCGCGCCGCTGGTTCGGCACGCCGACCCATCCGGGCAACGTGATCGGCCACTGGATCTGCCCGCTGGGCAATAAAATTCCGGTGGTCGCCGTCGCCAGCCACGATACCGCCAGCGCGGTGATCGCCTCGCCGCTGGCGGACAAGCACGCCGCCTACCTCTCGTCGGGCACCTGGTCGCTGATGGGCTTTGAGAGCAAAACGCCCTGCACCAGCGACGCCGCGCTGGCCAGCAACATCACCAACGAGGGCGGGGCGGAAGGGCGCTATCGGGTACTGAAAAACATCATGGGCCTGTGGCTGCTGCAGCGGGTGCTGAAAGAGCAGAACGTCGATGATATCGGCGCCCTGATTGCCGAAACCGAAGCTCTGCCAGCCTGCCGCGCCGTGATCAATCCTAACGACGATCGCTTTATCAACCCGGAAAACATGAGCGATGAAATTCGCGCCGCCTGCCGGGAGAGCCGCCAGCCGGAGCCGCAGAGCGCTGCCGAACTGGCGCGCTGCATCTTCGACAGCCTCGCCCTGCTTTACGCCCGGGTGCTGCACGAACTCGCCGATCTGCGCGGTCACGCCTTTTCACAGCTGCACATCGTGGGCGGCGGCTGCCAGAACGCTCTGCTTAACCAGCTCTGCGCCGACGCCTGCGGGATCGCCGTGGTGGCCGGGCCGGTTGAGGCCTCGACGCTCGGCAATATCGGCGTCCAGCTGATGACCCTCGACGAGCTGAATGACGTCGACGACTTCCGCAAGGTGGTGCGTAACAACTACGCCCTGACCACCTTCATCCCGAATCAGAATAGCGAAATTGCCCGCCGCGCGGCGCTGTTTCGCCCCCAACAGACTAAGGAGCTTTGCGCATGACCACTCAACTTGAACAGGCCTGGGAACTGGCAAAACAGCGTTACGCGGCCGTGGGCGTCGACGTCGAGGAGGCTCTTCGCCAGCTCGACCGCCTGCCGGTCTCTATGCACTGCTGGCAGGGCGACGACGTCGCCGGATTTGAAAACCCTGAGGGCGGCCTGACCGGCGGCATCCAGGCGACCGGCAACTACCCGGGCAAAGCGCGCAACGCCGGCGAGCTGCGCGCCGATCTGGAGCAGGCCATGAGCCTGATCCCGGGGCCTAAGCGCCTGAACCTGCACGCTATCTATCTGGAGTCCGATACCCCGGTTGACCGCGATGCCATCAAGCCTGAGCACTTCAAAAACTGGGTCGAGTGGGCAAAAGCCAACCAGCTGGGCCTCGATTTTAACCCGTCCTGCTTCTCGCACCCGCTGAGCGCCGACGGCTTCACCCTCGCCCACGCCGACGACAAAACGCGCCAGTTCTGGATCGACCACTGCAAGGCCAGCCGCCGTATCTCCGCCTACTTCGGCGAACAGCTGGGCACGCCGTCGGTGATGAACATCTGGATCCCGGACGGTATGAAGGACCTGACCGTGGACCGCTTCGGCCCGCGCCAGCGCCTGATGGAAGCGCTGGATGAGGTGATCAGCGAAAAGCTAAGCCCGGCGCACCACATCGACGCCGTGGAGAGCAAGCTGTTCGGCATCGGCGCGGAGAGCTATACCGTCGGCTCCAGTGAGTTCTACATGGGCTACGCCACCAGCCGCCAGACCGCGCTGTGCCTGGACGCGGGCCACTTCCATCCGACGGAGGTGATCTCCGACAAGATCTCCGCCGCGATGCTGTTCGTACCGCGCCTGCTGCTGCACGTCAGCCGCCCGGTGCGCTGGGACAGCGACCACGTGGTGCTGCTGGATGACGAAACCCAGGCCATCGCCAGCGAAATCATTCGCCATAACCTGTTCGACCGCGTGCATATCGGCCTCGACTTCTTCGATGCCTCCATCAACCGCATCGCGGCATGGGTGATCGGTACCCGCAACATGAAGAAGGCCCTGCTGCGCGCCCTGCTTGAGCCGACTGCCGAACTGCGCCAGATGGAGCTGGACGGCGACTACACCGCGCGCCTGGCGCTGCTGGAAGAGCAGAAGTGCCTGCCGTGGCAGGCGGTGTGGGAGATGTACTGCCAGCGCCACGACGTCCCGGCGGGCAGCGAGTGGCTGGGCAGCGTGCGCCACTACGAAAAAGACGTGTTAGCGAAGCGTAACTAATTTTCCGCCGGGCGGGCGCCGTCCGCCCGGCTATGCGAAGGATAAAAGAATGCAGACCATCACCCGCTCCTGGTTCGTCCAGGGCATGATCAAAGCCACCTCCGACGCCTGGCTGAAGGGCTGGGACGAGCGCAACGGCGGCAACCTCACTCTGCGGCTGGACGATGCCGATATCGCGCCGTTTGCGGCCGATTTCCATGCCAAACCGCGCTACATCGCGCTCAGCCAGCCGATGCCGATGCTGGCCAATACGCCGTTTATCGTCACCGGCTCCGGCAAGTTCTTCCGCAACGTGCAGCTCGATCCGGCGGCCAACCTCGGCGTGGTAAAAGTGGACAGCGACGGCGCGGGCTACCACATTCTGTGGGGCCTGACCGACGAAGCGGTGCCGACCTCCGAGCTGCCCGCCCACTTCCTCTCCCACTGCGAGCGTATTAAAGCCACCGGCGGCAAAGATCGCGTGATTATGCACTGCCACGCCACCAACCTGATCGCCCTCACCTACGTGCTGGAAAACAGTACCGATACCTTCACCCGCAAGCTGTGGGAAGGCAGCACCGAGTGTCTGGTGGTCTTCCCGGACGGCGTCGGCATTCTGCCGTGGATGGTGCCGGGCACCGACGGCATTGGCGAAGCCACCGCCGAATCCATGCAGAAACACTCCCTGGTGCTGTGGCCGTTCCACGGCGTTTTCGGCAGCGGTCCGACCCTCGATGAAGCCTTTGGCCTGATCGACACCGCCGAGAAGTCCGCCGAGGTGCTGGTGAAGGTGTATTCCATGGGCGGCATGAAGCAGACCATCACCCGCGAGCAGCTGGCGGCGCTGGGCGAGCGCTTCGGCGTGACGCCGCTGGCCTCCGCGCTGGCGCTGTATAACTGATTCAGGGAGAGTGCGATGAGCTTTATGTTAGCGTTGCCGAAAATTAGCCTGCACGGCGCGGGCGCGATCGGCGATATGGTCAATCTGGTGGCGGGCAAGCAGTGGGGCAAAGCGCTGATCGTCACCGACGGTCAGCTGGTCAGGCTGGGCCTGCTCGACAGCCTGTTTTCCGCCCTCGACGCGCAGCAGGTGAGCTGGCAGTTGTTCGATGAGGTATTCCCGAACCCGACGGAGGCGCTGGTGCAGCGCGGCTATCAGGCGTATCAAAACGCCGGCTGCGACTATATCATCGCCTTCGGCGGCGGCAGCCCGATTGATACCGCGAAAGCGATCAAAATTCTGACCGCCAATCCCGGCCCGTCCACCGCCTACGCCGGCGTCGGCAAGGTGAAAAACCCGGGCGTGCCGCTGGTGGCCATCAACACCACCGCCGGCACCGCCGCCGAGATGACCAGCAATGCGGTGATTATCGACAGCGAACGCCGGGTCAAAGAAGTGATCATCGATCCGAATATCATTCCCGATATCGCCGTCGACGATGCCAGCGTGATGCTCGATATTCCGCCCGCCGTGACCGCCGCCACCGGCATGGACGCCCTGACCCACGCCATCGAAGCGTTTGTCTCCGTCGGCGCGCACCCGCTGACCGACGCCAACGCCCTGGAAGCTATTCGCCTGATTAACCTCTGGCTGCGGAAAGCGGTTGAAGACGGCCACAATCTGGAGGCCCGCGAGCAGATGGCCTACGGCCAGTACCTGGCGGGCATGGCGTTCAACAGCGCCGGTCTGGGGCTGGTACACGCCCTGGCCCACCAGCCGGGCGCCACCCACAACCTGCCGCACGGCGTCTGTAACGCCATCCTGCTGCCGGTTATCGAAAACTTTAACCGGCCGAAAGCCGTGGCGCGCTTCGCCCGCGTGGCGCAGGCGATGGGCGTCGACACCCGCGGGATGAGCGACGAGGCGGCGAGCATGTCGGCCATTCAGGCCATCCGCGATCTCAGCGTTAAAGTGGGCATTCCGCAGGGCTTTAAAGCGCTGGGCGTTACCAGGGCCGACATCGAAGGCTGGCTGGACAAGGCGCTGGCCGATCCGTGCGCGCCGTGCAACCCGCGCAGCGCCAGCCGCGACGAGGTGCGCGAGCTCTATCTGGAGGCGCTATGATCCGCAAAGCCTTTGTGATGCAGGTGAATGCCGGTGCCCACGAAGAGTACGAGCGCCGCCACAATCCCATCTGGCCGGAGCTGGAGGCGGTGCTGAAGCGCCACGGCGCGCACCATTACGCGATCTACCTCGATAAGGCGCGCAATCTGCTGTTCGCCACGGTAGAGATTGAGTCCGAAGAGCGCTGGAACGCGGTGGCCGCGACCGAGGTGTGCCAGCGCTGGTGGCGGCATATGGCCGACGTGATGCCGTCCAACGCCGACAACAGTCCGCTGAGCGCTGAGCTGAAAGAGGTATTTTATCTGGCGTAAGCGTTAAAAAAACGGCGCTGTGCGAGCGCCGTTTTCTCTTTTCCGACCTAGACAGTCATCGCGCCAGGAGCCGCCTTTTCCGCCGCCGGTTTGCCGGTGAGCGTCAGGGCCGAAATCAGCGTGATGGTTAGCGCAATTCCGCCCAGAATCATGTAAGTCTCCTGAAAACCAATCCTGTCGTACATGTTGCCCGCAAAGGCCGAGAGAAATATTGCCGCGATCTGCTTGGCAAACTGGAAGCCAACCAGGTAGATAGTGGCCGAAAGTCGGGTATCAAACACGCCGGTAATGTACTTAAAGGCGCCGACCAGCAGGAACGGCACCTCCAGCGCGTGCAGCATTTTCAGCGCCACCACCTCCGCCGCAGTGGTCGCAAACGAAGAGCCAATCATCCGCACGGCCATCACCATGCCGGCGATCAGCAGCGTATTTTTCGCGCCAATGCGGTTAATGATCCACGGCGAGCAGAACATAATCACCGCATTGCAAATCTCGCCCGCGGTGGTGGCAAAACCAAAGGCGCGGGTGCCCGCCTCCGGCGTAGCGAAGAAGGTTTTAAAGAAGGTGGCAAACTGCTGATCGAACACGTCGTACACGCAGGCCACGCCCACCACGTAGAGTATAAACATCCACATTTTGCGCTGGCGAAACAGCCCCAGCACCGACCTCAAATCGACCGCCGGGCGGTTGGCGCCCAGCGAGTCCATCACCTGCGCCGTCTGGCTGGCCTGCGGCCGGGCTATCGCCACTAGCACCAGCAGCAGCAGCGCGGCGGCAGATCCCATCCAGAACACCCACTCCGGGTTGATGCTGAACAACATGCCCGCAGTGGTGGCGCACAGCGCCCAGCCCAGGCAGCCAAAGGTGCGCGCCCTACCGTACTCAAAACCCGTGCTGCGGCTGACGCGCTCAATATAAGCCTCCATCGCCCCCGCCCCGGCGGAGAAGACGAAGCCGATATAGGCGCCGCCGCTCAGCGCGCCCAGCCAGATATTGACTCTCAGCAGCGGCGCAAAAACGTAGAGAAAGAAGGGCGCTATCAGCACCAGCAGAAAGGTGACTATCCACATCAGGTGTTTTTTCAGCCCCAGCTTATCGGAAATGACGCCGAGCACCGGCTGAAAGCAGATGGCAAACAGCGACAGGCAGGAGAAAACGATGCCGGTTTGCGTTTTATTGAGGCCGATAATATCCGACAGCCAGATGGGCAGAAACGGAAAGCAGGTGGCCATGATAAAAAAGTAGAGAAAGAAGAACAGGCCGAAGATCCAGAAGTTAGGGTTTTTTTTGTAGGTACAGGCAGTCGTATTCATCATTATTTTCCTTATCGGGGCCGATCTCCCGGCCCCGATCATCAGATACGCTCAACGCCAATCAGAATGGCGCTTTCCGGATCGAGGATCGGCAGCGCAATCCCCGCCTGCATCAGCCATTCGCCGCTGGCCGTCACCTCAGAGGTCATCCACGCGGGAAACTTGCGCATGGTATGGCCGCCCGCGCCGGTCAGGCCGAGGTTCGGATGGTCAACCAGCGAGAGGCGATACTGTGCGTCCGGCGCCAGTCCCGCCAGGCGCAGCGGCATCATCAGGGTGTAGTCAGGCATCGCCAGCTGGCTGACCATAAACAGCGCCTGCCCGCCGTCCCGGCTAACGATCCCCTGCGCCTGCGTGGTGGCATCCGGCATATCCAGCCGCCACTGGGTGCCGGAATGGATGAGTCCGCGCCACTGCTTATAGAGCGACGCATAGCGCCGGTAGCCTTCCCGCTCCGCCTCGCTGACGTTGAGCGGATCCAGCTCCAGCCCCAGGTGGCCGAACAGCGCGGTGAGTCCGCGAAAGGCGATATCGTGCTGGCGGAAGGTGACGTGGCACTGCTGCGGCCCGATATGGGCGCCCATCACCTCCGGCGGGAAGAAGTAGCTCATGCCGCGCTGGATGGTGCAGCGCTCCAGGGCATCGTTATTGTCCGACGGCCAGAAGCGGTGGCAGCGCTTCAGCACCCCGTAATCAATGCGCCCGCCGCCGGAGGCGCAGGATTCAAATTCGATATGCGGGAAGCGCTGGCGCAGCGTCTCCAGCAGGCGGTAATAACAGCGGGTCTGGGCATCGGCGGCAGCGCGTCCCTGATGGCCGGGCTGCACCAGCTCGCGGTTCATGTCCCACTTCACGTAGTCAATCGCGTGCTCGCCGAGCAGCCAGCTCATGCGCTCAACCAGATAGCTGAAGACGTCGGGGTTGCTTAAATCCAGCACCAGCTGATTGCGCGCGGTGTGCTGCGGATAGCCCGGCATCGCCAGCACCCAGTCCGGATGCGCGCGGTAAAGATCGGAGTCCGGGTTTACCATCTCCGGCTCAACCCAGATACCAAACTCCATGCCGAGCGCCTTAACGCGGTCGATAACCGGCGTCAGCCCCTGCGGATATTTTGCTTCATCAAGATACCAGTCGCCGAGCCCGGCCCGGTCATCATTACGTCCCTTAAACCAGCCGTCATCAATGATAAAGCGCTCGACGCCCAGCGACGCGGCCTCGTCTGCCATGCGCATGATGTACGCCGGGGAGTGATTAAAGTAGATGCCTTCCCAGGTATTGAGATGCACGGGGCGCGGCTTCTTGTCCGGGAAGCGGATAATCTGCTGACGCAGGTAGCGGTGAAACTGCTGGCTCATGCCGTTGAGGCCCGCCGCCGAATAGCTGGCGTAAAGGTGCGGCGTCCACAGCGTTTCGCCCTCCCCCAGCGCCACCTCGCCGGGCAAGTAGAGCGCCTCCGCCTGCAGATAGCGGCGGCCGTCGGTTTTCACCTCCGCGCGCAGCCGGTGATTGCCGCTCCAGCCCAGGTGTACGCCCCACACATCGCCGCGCATTTCGCTAAAGGCTTCACTGCCGACGATCAGCGCCGGGAAGTGCTCGTGCGAGGAGCGGCCGCGGCGGCTTTCCAGCACATAGCTGTCGTGATCCAGCCGCAGGCGGTGCGGCTGGAACTCGCGGGTCCAGCGGCCGTGAAAGGCCATCACGTCGCGGGCGCGCCCGGCCACCGGCAGCGTTACCGCCAGCCTCTCCACCTGCCAGGACTGCTGGCGCAGATTGGTCAGACCGTGGCGTACGGTCAGAACGCCGCTCTCATCAAGGGCGATTTCGCTGCACAGGCGCAACCCGGCAACGGCGTCTTCGCTGGTAATGGTCAGCGTCTGCGCCCGGTGACTAACATCGGTCGTCTTAAACAGCGGCGAGCCGTCCAGCCCCTGCCGGTGCCCTTCAATCCCCGGCGATCCGAACAGGCCGTGGCCCGCTTCGGCCATCAGCGTCAGCGGAATGTCCACGTCAAGGCGGCTATTGGCGATTGGACGATCGAGACTTAAGACAGCCTGCGGCGAAAAGTGCGCAAGATGCGGCCCCCAGTAGAGAATTTCGGCGAACGGGCGGGTTTTAATAATAACGTCGGCACCTGCGCTCTGCAGGCGAATCACTGAATCAGACATCGGGCATCTCCGGTACAAGGTATGCCCTACTGTTGATCCGAAACGTTTCGGATTAAAACCAAAACGTTTCGGATACGTGATCGGCTTCAGATATTTAACGCAGAACGGTGAAGATCAGGCGGTTTCGCCGGGGCGGAATTCGGGCTGCCACAGCACCTGAAGCGTGGCCACATCGTCGCCGGCGATCAGGCGCCGCACCATATCGGCAACCTGGCGGCCGACGCCCTGGCGCGTCGACTGCACAACCGCCGCCACCGGGACGTCAATAATGCTGTCTTCCGGCAGACCGTCATAGACCACCAGCGACACGCGATCGTCGCCCGTCAGCCGCCCCGCCTGGGCAAGCGCCATCGCCGCGCCGTCGCCGTGGGTGTTGCAGTCGGTAATAATGGCGGTCGGCGGCTCGGGCAGCGCCAGCAGTGCCAGCGTGGCCTGAAAACCGCCGCGCCGCGTCTGGGGAACGCGGCGCAGCCACGCCTGTGAAAGGCCGCTTTCGCGCAGCGCATCCAGATAGCCGCAGCGGCGCTGGACGATAAACGCCTGATTGTTGTCCTCGCCGAGCAGCGCAATGCGCCGGTGGCCGCGCTCAATCAGATAGCGCGTCGCCGCGCGGGTGCCCGCATAGTTGTCAAAATCGAACCATGCGTAAGGCTGCGGGAGACTGCTGCGGCCGAGCGTCAGGAAGGGAAAACCGGCGGCAAGCAGCGGCTCGAGACGCGGATCGTTCTCCAGCGTATGGGCCACGATCAGCGCGTCAACCCGGCGGCTCTGCACCAGGCGCATGTAGCTGTGCTTATCGGCCTGCTCGTCATCGGCGATCAGCAGCAGATCGATTTCGTGGCGGGCCAGTTCGCGGCTGATCTCCGCCACCATGTCGAAGAAGACGCTATTATTGAGCGGCGCCGGGCGGACGGGGAACACGAGGCCAACGGCGTCGATTTTGCCCATTTTAAGCCGCCGGGCGAAGGTATTTGGCCGGTAGCCGCGGCGCTGCGCCTCGGCCTCGACCCTGGCGCGGGTGTCGGCGGAAACATCGTCATAGCCGTTAAGGGCGCGGCTGACGGTCGTTACCGAAATCCCCAGCGCTTTAGCAATATCTTTCAGCGACATAACTCTCTCTGCTTCGCGAATCAGGCGCCAGTGTCCCGCAATACGGCGGCGGCGTCCAGCGCAGGGCTAGTTCTGCTCCGCCACCAGCAGCGCCTGGGTATCCGGCTCCAGGGCCTGAAACAGATGCTCCTGGTCCCCCGGATAGCAGATGTAGTCCCCTTCCCCCAGCTCTTCCGGCGCGGACGTCAGACCGACCCGCGCCCGGCCCTGAGTGATGATGATGTGCTCCACCGATCCGGGCGAATGCGGCTGCGAGATGCGGTCTGCCCCGGGCTGGGTCAGCAGCAGATAGATATCGCGCCGCGCGCCGGGCGGGCAGGCGGCCAGCAGAATGGCTTCATAGTTGGCCTGCCCGGCGACCACTTTGGTGCCCTCGCCGCGGCGGATCACCTGAGTCTGATTCTGGTGCGGCTCCAGCAGGCGGGCAAAGGGAATATCCAGCGCCACGCAGAGCGACCACAGTGTCTCCAGGCTGGGATTGCCGTTGCCGGCCTCCAGCTGGGAAAGCGTCGATTTTGCAATGCCGGCCCGGCGCGCGATCTCCGCCAGCGAAAGCCCGGTGCGCGCGCGTTCGCGCACAAGGCTTTTGGCTATCACGCTTATTGGCTGCGTCATTCGCGTCTCCGTGTTTTATATATCGAACGAAACGTTCGACTTGTAAATCAATAAAGCAGTGTTCATTATAATGTTACTTCGTTCGATATGGCTCACGCAGATGAAACAATTTTTCTCAAGCCTCACCGGCGATACGGTGAAGGCCATTGTGCTGGTCGTCCTCGCGGTGGGGGTGGTCGGCATGTCCTACGGCTCGCTGGCAATGGCCTACGGCTTTCCGCTGTGGGTGCCCTTCGTGCTGTCGCTCACCGTGCTGGCGGGCGCATCCGAGTTTATGTTTATCGGCATCGTCGCCAGCGGCGGTAACCCGCTGGCCGCCGCTGCCGCCGGGCTGCTGGTTAACGCCCGCCATGTGCCCTTCGGCGTCAGCGTCCGCGATCTGGTGGGCAGGCGCGGCGCGGCGCTGCTCGGCTGTCACATAATGAACGATGAGAGCGTGGTGTTCGGGCTGTCGCAGAAGACGCCGGAGCAGCGCAGGGCCGCCTACTGGCTGTGCGGCCTGGGCGTTGCCATCATCTGGCCCGTTGGCGCCCTGCTGGGCGCCGGCATCGGTAAGCTGCTGCCCGCCCCGGAGACCATCGGACTGGATGCGGTATTCCCGGCGATTTTGCTGGCGCTGACCCTGCCGGCCTTTAAAAACCGCGCGACGCTAACTCGCGCCCTGAGCGGCGCGGCGATTTCGCTGGCGGCCGTCCCCTTCGTCGCCACCGGCCTGCCGGTGCTGCTGTCGCTGTTCGGCCTGCTGGCGAGGAGGAAGTAATGGGCAATATGGGACTGTTTATCGCCGGGATGGCGATTTTATCGCTGGGCACCTATCTGATGCGTCTCGGCGGCGCAAAGCTGGGTCGCCGCCTGAACTTTTCCGAACGCGCTCAGGCGCTTCTGTCGGACGCCGCCACGGTGCTGCTGTTCTCCGTGGCGCTGGCGACCACCTTCTACGAAGGCGAACACTTTGCCGGGATGGCGCGGGTGCTGGGCGTGGCCTTTGCGGTATTCCTCGCCTGGCGCAAGGTGCCGCTGATTGTCGTGATCGTCGCGGCGGCGGTGGTCACCGCGCTGCTGCGAACGGCGGGCATAAACTAAAAAAGCGCCCGCAGGCGCTCTTTCGACCGGTACTCAGTAATTACTTATTCAGTTCCGCCGTCATGTGCACGCGGTTGCCGGGGAAGGCTTCGGTAATTTTGTAGGATGATGCACCCGCTGCTTTAGCCTGCGCGGCAATTTGCGCCTCAGCGTCGTCGAGCGTGGAGGCAGTGGCGGTCACCGTCTGTGCGGCAAATGCGCCGAAAGTCGTGGTCAGTGCGATAACTGCTGCAAAAGTTTTGATGCTTTTCATGATAGTCACCCTGTAATCTGGTTGTCTGGATAAGGCGCCGTGCCTTGATGAGATAAATACTAGCCCTGTATCCCGACAACTGATAGCGGAAGGATTTGCTATCATCTTTCAAATTTATTGATTAATAATTAAGCGCTGCGGATGGGTGTAGATTGTCGCCCTGCCCGGCTTGCAGAAACCGACCAGCGTCAGGTTGCAGCGCTCGGCGACCTCCACCGCCAGAGTCGTCGCGGCCGATACCGCAAGCAGGATCTCAACCCCGCACATCGCCGCCTTCTGCACCATCTCATAGCTGGCGCGGCTGGAGACCAGCGCCGCGCCGCTGCGCCACGCCTCGCCTTCGCCGGCGCGCTGGCCCAGCAGTTTGTCGAGCGCAACGTGGCGCCCGACATCCTCCATCCCGCCCGCCAGGGCGCCGGAAGGCATCACCCAGGCGGCGGCGTGCGTGCAGCCGGTCAGCCGGCCCACCGGCTGGACGTCGTTGAGATGCCGCAGGGCATCATCGAGGTGATTAAGGTCAAAGGTCTGGGTAAAGGGCAGCGGCGCCACGGGGCGGCCAATATCGTTCAGCTGCTCCACGCCGCAAACGCCGCAGCCGGTGCGGCCGGTGAGCGAGCGCCTGCGTTCTTTAAGCGCCATAAAGCGGCGGCTGGAGAGTTCGATTTGTACTTCGATGCCGCTGCAGCCGGGCACCACATCAATACCGTAAATCTCGCTTCTGCTTTCGATAATGCCTTCCGACAGGGAGAAGCCCACCGCAAACAGCGGCAGATCTTTCGGCGTCGCCATCATCACCACGTGAGAGATGCCGTTATACACCAGCGCTACGGGCACTTCTTCCGCCAGCTTATCGACCTCGGCGTGCTGCAGATCGCGGCGTCGCCAGAGCGCGACTTCGCGCATACCGGTGACATTAGTCACATCTCCGCCGCTTTTGTTAGCGTGTTCGTTCACTTTAACTTAACCATATTGGAACAGACCTAATTACGATGTGGTATTCTGATAAAAGCCCCTCAGCGGTGAGGGAGATGGACCTAATTCTGAACCTTTGCCGGGTCATCCGCAAAGATAAATAAAAAACAGAGTCGCGCATCCACTTGGGTGCGGCGATAGAGCAATGTCGATACAAGGAGCAAACCATGCAGGTCAGCAGAAGGCAGTTCTTTAAGATCTGCGCTGGCGGTATGGCAGGCACGACGGCGGCTGCGCTGGGCTTTGCCCCGGCAGTAGCGATGGCGGAAACGCGGCAGTATAAGCTGCTGCGCACCCGCGAGACGCGTAATACCTGCACATATTGTTCCGTTGGCTGTGGGCTGTTGATGTATAGCCTCGGCGACGGCGCAAAGAACGCCAAAGCATCTATCTTCCATATTGAAGGCGATCCGGACCATCCGGTGAACCGCGGGGCGCTCTGCCCGAAAGGCGCCGGTCTGGTGGATTTTATCCACTCGGAAAGCCGGCTGAAATTTCCCGAATATCGCGCGCCGGGCTCCGATAAGTGGCAGAAAATCAGCTGGGACGAGGCGTTTGACCGCATCGCGAAGCTGATGAAGGCCGACCGTGACGCTAACTTTATTGCTCAGAACGCCGAAGGCGCCACCGTTAACCGCTGGCTCTCTACCGGCATGCTTTGCGCATCCGCCTCCAGCAATGAAAGCGGCTATCTGACCCAGAAATTCACCCGCGCGCTCGGTATGCTCGCGGTAGACAACCAGGCGCGCGTCTGACACGGACCAACGGTAGCAAGTCTTGCTCCAACATTTGGTCGCGGTGCGATGACCAACCACTGGGTGGATATTAAGAACGCCAATCTGGTTGTGGTGATGGGCGGCAACGCCGCTGAAGCGCATCCGGTCGGGTTCCGCTGGGCGATGGAAGCCAAGATCCATAACGGCGCCAAGCTTATCGTTATCGATCCGCGCTTTACCCGTACTGCGTCGGTGGCCGACTTCTATACGCCGATTCGCTCCGGGACCGACATTACGTTCCTGTCCGGGGTGATGCTGTATCTGCTGACCAATGAAAAAATTAACCGCGAGTACACCGAGGCGTACACCAACGCCAGCCTGATCGTGCGCGAAGACTACGCCTTCGAGGACGGCCTGTTCTCCGGCTACGACGCCGACAAGCGCAAGTACGATAAAACCAGCTGGAACTACGAGCTGGACGAAAACGGCCATGCGAAGCGCGATACCACGCTGACGCATCCGCGCTGCGTCTGGAATTTGCTCAAGCAGCACGTTTCACGTTATACGCCGGAGGTGGTGGAGAAGATCTGCGGTACGCCGAAGGCCGACTTCCTCAAGGTGTGCGAATATATCGCCGAGACCAGCGCGCCGGATAAAACCGCCTCGTTCCTCTATGCCCTGGGCTGGACGCAGCACTCGGTCGGCGCCCAGAACATTCGTACCATGGCGATGATCCAGCTGCTGCTCGGCAATATGGGCATGGCGGGCGGCGGCGTGAACGCCCTGCGCGGTCACTCCAACATTCAGGGCCTGACCGATCTTGGCCTGCTCTCCCAGAGCCTGCCGGGCTACCTCAACCTGCCGAGCGAGAAGCAAACCGATCTGCAGACCTACCTCACCGCCAGCACGCCGAAGCCGCTGCTCGAAGGCCAGGTGAACTACTGGGGTAACTATCCGAAGTTCTTCGTCTCGATGATGAAGGCCTTCTTCGGCGATAAGGCCACCAAAGAAAACAACTGGGGCTTTGACTGGCTGCCGAAGTGGGATAAGAGCTACGACGTGCTGCAGTACTTCGAAATGATGTACAAAGGCGAAGTCAACGGCTACATCTGCCAGGGCTTTAACCCGGTGGCCTCGTTCCCTAACAAGAACAAGATTGTGGCCTCCCTGTCGAAGCTGAAGTTCCTGGTGACCATCGATCCGCTGAACACCGAAACCTCAACCTTCTGGCAGAACCACGGCGAGTCGAACGACGTCGATCCGGCGAAAATCCAGACCGAGGTATTCCGCCTGCCGTCGACCTGCTTTGCCGAAGAGAATGGCTCTATCGTTAACTCCGGCCGCTGGCTGCAGTGGCACTGGAAAGGCGCGGACGCCCCCGGCATTGCCAGAACCGACGGCGAGATCCTCGCCGGTATCTTCCTGCGCCTGCGCGAGATGTATGCCAAGGAGGGCGGCCCGGTGCCGGAGCCGGTGCTCAACATGACGTGGAACTACACCACGCCGGATGAGCCCGCCTCGGAAGAGGTGGCGATGGAGAGCAACGGCAAGGCGCTGGCAGACATCACCGATCCGGCCACCGGCGCGGTCATCGTCAAGAAGGGCCAGCAGCTCACCTCCTTCGCCCAACTGCGCGACGACGGCAGCACTTCCAGCGGCTGCTGGATTTTCACCGGCAGCTGGACGCCGGAGGGCAACCAGATGGCGCGGCGCGACAACGCCGATCCGTCGGGTCTCGGCAATACGCTGGGCTGGGCCTGGGCGTGGCCGCTCAACCGCCGCATCCTCTACAACCGTGCCTCCGCTGACCCGCAGGGCAAACCGTGGGATCCGAAGCGCCAGCTGCTGAAGTGGGACGGCGCGAAGTGGGGCGGCGTGGATATTCCGGACTACAGCGCCGCGGCGCCGGGGTCGGACGTCGGGCCGTTCATCATGCAGCCCGAGGGCATGGGGCGCCTGTTTGCTATCGACAAGATGGCGGAAGGGCCGTTCCCGGAGCACTACGAGCCGTTTGAGACGCCGCTGGGCACCAACCCGCTGCACCCGAACGTGGTCTCCAACCCGGCCGCGCGCGTGTTTAAAGATGACCTTGATGCGATGGGCAAAGCCGACAAGTTCCCCTACGTCGGCACCACCTACCGTCTCACTGAGCACTTCCACTACTGGACCAAGCACGCGCTGCTCAACGCCATCGCGCAGCCGGAACAGTTTGTGGAGATCGGCGAGAAGCTGGCGAATAAGCTCGGCATCACCCACGGCGATACGGTGAAGGTCTCCTCTAACCGCGGCTATATCAAGGCCAAGGCGGTGGTGACCAAGCGTATCCGCACCCTGAAGGTGAACGACAAAGACGTGGATACCATCGGTATTCCTATCCACTGGGGCTACGAGGGCGTGGCGAAGAAGGGCTTTATCGCCAATACGCTGACGCCGTTTGTCGGCGACGCCAACACCCAGACGCCGGAGTTTAAAACCTTCCTCGTGAACGTGGAAAAGGTGTAACGGAGACGACCTATGGCTTATCAATCTCAGGACATTATCCGTCGTTCCGCCACTAACGGGTTCACTCCCGCGCCGCAGGCGCGGGACCACCAGCAGGAAGTGGCCAAGCTCATCGACGTAACCACCTGTATCGGCTGCAAAGCCTGCCAGGTGGCCTGCTCAGAGTGGAACGATATCCGCGATGAAGTCGGGCACAACGTCGGGGTTTACGATAACCCGGCGGATCTGACCGCCAAATCCTGGACCGTGATGCGCTTCTCGGAAGTGGAGCAAAACGACAAGCTGGAGTGGCTGATTCGCAAGGACGGCTGTATGCACTGCGCCGATCCGGGCTGCCTGAAGGCGTGCCCGTCGGAAGGGGCGATTATTCAGTACGCTAACGGCATCGTCGACTTCCAGTCCGAGCAGTGCATCGGCTGCGGCTACTGCATTGCGGGCTGCCCGTTCGACGTGCCGCGCCTGAACCCGGAGGACAACCGCGTCTACAAATGCACCCTGTGCGTGGACCGCGTGACCGTCGGCCAGGAGCCCGCCTGCGTGAAAACCTGTCCCACCGGGGCCATTCACTTTGGCTCGAAGGAGGATATGAAAACCCTCGCAGGCGAGCGCGTTGCGGAACTGAAGACCCGCGGCTACGACAACGCCGGGCTGTACGATCCGGCGGGCGTCGGCGGTACGCACGTGATGTATGTGCTGCACCACGCCGACAAGCCGAATCTCTATCACGGCCTGCCGGAAAACCCGGAAATCAGCCAGACCGTGAAGTTCTGGAAGGGTATCTGGAAACCGCTGGCCGCCGTCGGCTTTGCCGCTACTTTCGCTGCCAGCATCTTCCACTACGTCGGCGTCGGGCCCAACCGCGCCGACGGCGAGGAAGACAACCTGCATGAAGAGAAAGACGAGGTGCGCAAATGAGAAAACGTGACACCATCGTGCGCTACACGGCGCCGGAGCGCATCAACCACTGGGTCACCGCCTTCTTCTTCCTGCTGGCGGCGATAAGCGGGCTGGGGTTCTTCTTCCCGTCCTTCAACTGGCTGATGCACGTTCTCGGCACGCCGCAGCTGGCGCGCATTCTGCATCCGTTCGCCGGGGTGGTGATGTTCTTCTCGTTCATCATCATGTTCTTCCGCTACTGGCACCATAATCTGATTAACCGCGACGATATCCTGTGGGCGAAAAACATCTACAAGGTGGCGCTTAATGAGGAAGTGGGCGATACCGGGCGCTATAACTTCGGTCAGAAGTGCGTGTTCTGGTCGGCTATTCTGCTGCTGGTGCTGCTGCTGGTCAGCGGCGTGATTATCTGGCGGCCGTACTTTGCGCCGGCGTTCTCCATTCCGGTTATCCGCTTTGCGCTGATGCTGCACTCGTTTGCCGCCGTGGCGCTGATTGTGGTGATCATGGTGCATATCTACGCCGCGCTGTGGGTGAAGGGCACGATTACCGCGATGGTGGAGGGCTGGGTGACCAAATCCTGGGCACATAAGCACCATCCGCGCTGGTATCGCGAAGTTCGCCAGAAAGAGGACAAAAACGCGCCGTAGGCTACGGCAGTTTGACCGCAATACGGCGCCTGACCCGCTGTCAGGCGCCGCTTCTTTTGCCGCTGGCGTAAAAAGATTGCCTCAGCGCCCTCCGCAACCCGCTGATCTTTCGCTTGCACCCCGTTGGTACAGGGCAGGCTGCGACGCATGGGGTATATCGCTCGCTGAATTTAGGGTTATCATAACGTATTCACGTGACCGGCCCGCAGAGGCCGGTCACTCTTAATATCTGACGCAGCGACGGGCCGCGTCCGCATCAGGAAGTCACAGAATGAGCATTCGCATCATCCCGCAAGATGAGCTGGAGAAAAACGAAAAACGCGCGACGGACGCTATTCCGCCGCTGCTGTTTCCACGCCTGAAAAATCTGTATAACCGCCGCGCCGCCCGCCTGCGCGAGCTGGCCGAAAGCAACCCGCTGGGCGACTATCTGCGCTTTGCCGGGCTGATTGCGCATGCTCAGGAGGTGGTGCTTTACGATCATCCGCTGCACATGGACCTGACCGTCCGCATTAAAGAAGCCGCCGCGCAGGGCAAGCCGCCGCTGGATATCCATACGCTGCCGCGCGACAAGCACTGGCACACGCTGCTGCACTCGATGATCGCCGAGCTTAAGCCCGAGATGAGCGGCCCGGCGCTGGCGGTTATCGAAAATCTGGAAAAGGCCTCCGGACCGGAGCTGGAAGAGATGGCCAGCGCCCTGTTCGCTTCTGATTTTTCCGCCGTCAGCAGCGATAAGGCGCCGTTCATCTGGGCCGCGCTGTCGCTCTACTGGGCGCAGATGGCGAGCCTGATCCCCGGCAAGGCGCGGGCCGAGTACGGCGAACATCGCCAGTACTGCCCGGTGTGCGGCTCCATGCCGGTCTCCAGCATCGTACAGATCGGTACAACCCAGGGGCTGCGCTACCTGCACTGCAACCTGTGCGAAGCGGAATGGCACGTGGTGCGCGTCAAGTGCAGCAACTGCGAGCAGAGCCGCGATCTGCACTACTGGTCGCTGGACAACGAGCAGGCGGCGGTAAAAGCAGAGAGCTGCGGCGACTGCGGCACCTACCTCAAAATCCTTTACCAGGAAAAAGATCCCAACGTCGAGGCTGTGGCCGACGATCTGGCCTCGCTGGTGCTGGACGCGCGCATGGAGCAGGAGGGCTTTGCCCGCAGCTCCATTAACCCGTTCCTGTTTCCGGGCGAGGGCGATTAACCTCAACCTGGCCGGGCGTCGCCCGGCTTAGAACCGGTAGGGTGTGATAACGCCGGGAATACCGGCGAAGTCTTTGGTATTGCGAGTGATGAGCGCGCTGCCGCGCGCCTGCGCAGTGGCCAGTATAATGGCGTCGGGGAGCTTCATGCCGTAGGTAGCCCTCAGCGAGACGCTGCGCCTGGCAATCTCTTTATTGATATCAACGACTTCGAACAGGCTGAACACGCCAGCGGTTCTGGCCTCCTGTCCGTACTTTTTCGCCCCCGCCATGACCTCCATCTAGGTCACCAGACTTACCGCCCGGTGCGGGCCGCGTTGCTCAATCGCATCGGCGGCCTCGCTGCGGTTGTTGAAGAGATCGATCAGGATATTAGTATCGAAAACGGCCGGGCCATCCATGCTCACCACTCCTCGCGCAGTTTGCGCTCGTAAACCAAGCCATCTTCCCCGCCGTCGCTCCACAGCCCGAGCGCGTCTCTGAGCACCGACGGGCTTTGCCTGTCGAGATACTGCTCTATCGCTTCGCGCAGCAGCTCCGCGCGCGGCCTGTCCCTCAGTTGCTTCAGACCATCAAGCCGCCTGATGACGTCATCAGACACATCAAGAAGGATTCTTGCCACGTCCGTCTCCAAAATCATACTTATATATACCTCCAGTATATCAATTAAGGCTGATTTTCATACAACCTACACCTGTGAATATCCGGAAGAAAAGCTGAAAAAGAGAGATATCGCGGTTTTTGCGGCGCGCATACCACAACGCCGGAAAACGGCTGCAAACTCAGCGCGATAGCGCCGGGATAACGTGCTGTGGATCGTTAGCAATTGCCCGCAGCAGCGCTTTAGCGGGGCCAGTGGGCGAGCGCCGACCCTGCTCCCAGTTGCGCAGGGTATCAACGCTGACGGAAATCAAATCCGCGAAGCGCGTCTGCGAAAGCCCGGAAGCGCTGCGGATCTCTTTAATTTTCATCGCATCAATCTCAAACGTGCGGGACGGCTTGCGAACTCCGTCAGCTATCTCGCCCATTTCGGCCATGCTCGCGGTTAAGCGCGCAAAGAGCGCCTTGTCCATTTACCACCTCTCGTTCAGTTTGCGCAGTACGGTTTTTTCCTGTGGGGAAAGTTTCAGTGAAGATTATAAAAGTACGCCACTGGCTTACATTAACAGAAAAAAAGGCTACGTCAATGACGTACCTTTCCGATAAGCCACAATATCTTTTACTGGCGGGATTGACGATGGAACGGCGGTAAACGGACGTGAATTTTTAGAGAACTGGAAGCGATATTCCAGATCTGGCCCGGCGCGCCGGGCCGTTTCCTTACTCCTCTTCGTTGCCGCCCTCTTCCAGCGGCCCGAAAGGTTTGGCAGGCAGCACCAGGTAGGTGCCTTCGAAAATGGCGCCGGAGGTGTCGCCGCCGAACAGCTCAACCTGCATCTGCACGCGCGCCTTGCGCCCGCGCGCCAGGCGGTCGAGATCGCCGCTGAGGCAGCCGAGGTCGGCGATAGCCGTCGGGCGGCCGCTGATCGGCCTGCTGTAGCGGATATGCGCGTCGGCGAGAATGATCGTGCCGCCGAGGTGGCGCTCGCGCAGCATCAGCCAGATAAGGCCCCAGCCGGTCAGCGTCGCCATAGAGAACAGGCTACCGGCAAACAGCGTGTGGTGCGGGTTCTGGTTGCCGGTCTCCGGCATGGTGGTAATAAACTTCTGGCCGGTGTACTGCTGAATGCGCACGCCCATCTTCTCGCTCAGCGGGATGTGCTGATACCACGCCTGCTGGAGCTGTCCGCACCAGTCGCCGCGGTGGAGAATATCGTCCAGCGTCGCCACCGGCTTTATCATCAGGAAGTGGCGCACCGGCGTGGTCTGCGGCGTCGTAATCTCACCCTGATTGACAAAACCCAGCTTAGAGAAGAACTCAACCGCGTCTTCGCGGGCGCTGCAGGTCACCCGCTTGACGCCCTCCTGGCGGGCGACGGATTCGAGGGTCATTGCCATCAGGGTGCCCAGGCCTTTGTCCTGTACCGACGGGTGTACCGCCATAAAGCGGATGGAGGCTTCGTTGTCGCCGTTAATGTACAGCCTGCCGACCGCCACCAGGTTGCCCTCTTCATCAACCACCATCTGATGATGCGCCATCGCGTCCCAGGCGTCGCGCTCGGAGCCCTGCGGCTGGTGCAGCGGCTTGCGCAGCATCTCCCAGCGAAACTGATAATAACGCGCTAACTCTTCTTCCGTCTGCGGAACCCTAAGATGATACATAGCGGCACTCTCTCTTGTTGCCCGCGCCAGGTTCATACCTGTAACCAGAAGGTCACGGGGCCGTCATTGACCAGCGACACCTGCATATCGGCGGCGAAGCGGCCGGTCTGGGTGGTCATTTTCTGCTGGCGACAGCGTTCGACAAAGTATTCATACAGCGCTTCGGCGCGGTCCGGCGCGGCGCCCTTCGAGAAACTCGGACGCATCCCGCGTCCGGTATCGGCGGCCAGCGTAAACTGGGAAACCACCAGCACGCTGCCGCCCGCCTGCGCAACGTTGAGATTCATTTTGCCGTCGGCATCGCTGAATATGCGATAGCCCAGCACCCGCTCGCACAGGCGGTCGGCCTTCTGCTCGTCATCATCCTTTTCGACACCCAATAACACCAAAAGTCCCTGACCAATTTCCCCCGTCACCTCATCCTCCACGGTGACGCTGGCACGGGTTACGCGTTGAATTAATGCAATCATGGCTGTTCGTCTTCTTGTTGTCGGTCTTCACGTTTAAGTCTGCGGTATTCCCCGAGAGTGACAGTTATTTCCGCGCCAAGCAAGACGATACACCAGGTCCAGTAGACCCAGACGAACAGAATCGGGATCACCGACAGCACGCCGTAAATCAGCTGGTAGGAGGGAAACGTGGTGATATAGAGCGCAAAGGCTTTCTTACCCAGCTCAAACAACAGCGCCGCCACCAGCGCCCCGATTACGGCATCGCGGTTGGGAACGCTGGTGGTGGGCACAATGCTGTAGAGCAGCCAAAAGGTTATCCAGGAGAGGATCAGCGGGAAGATGCGCAGCAGGTTATCAATGGCGCCGTTAACCTCCTGCGCCCAGCTCAGCGACAGAAGATAGGAGCTGAGCACCAGGCTGGCGCCCGCCAGCAGCGGCCCCAGCGTCAGGATCATCCAGTAGACGGCAAACGAATAGATATGCGAGCGCGTCACTTTACTGCGCCAGATGGTGTTCAGCGCGCTATCGATGGAGTACATCAGCAGCAGCGAAGTAACGACCAGTCCGCAGGCCCCTACCGCCGTCATGCGGCTGGAGTTAGCGACGAACTGTTCAATGTAGCGCTGAATGACGTCGCCGGTGGCCGGCAGGAAGTTGGCGAAGATAAAGTGGCGCAGGGTCTGGCTGACGTCCGAGAACATCGGAAAGGCGGCGAACAGCGCAAAGACAATCGCCACCAGCGGCACGAGCGAGAGCAGCGACACGTAGGCCAGATTGCCGGCCAGGGTCGTCATATGGTCCTCGTCTATTCGCCGCCAGAGTAATTTGAGCCAGGAGAGGAATGGCCGCCCTGCTTTAAGTCGCGCACGCTTGAACATAGATTTACTTAGAGAAGTAGTCCGGAATGGTGCGCTTATCGGTCACCAGCACGCTGGCGATCCCCAGGCGCTTCGCGCCCTCAATATTCTCCGCGTTGTCGTCGAAAAAGACGGTATCCTGCGCAGAGAACCCCTCTTCAGCGAGCACCAGCTGCCAGATACGCGCCTCCGGTTTGCGCATCCCCATCTCCTGAGAAAGGTAGATGCGGTCGGCGGCGGCGCGGACCTCCGGGTATTCATCCGGCCAGAAGGTGGTGTGCAGGCGGTTAGTGTTGGAGAGCACCACCACGCGGTGCCCCTGCTCGCGAAGACCCTGCATAATCGCAATCACCTCCGGGCGCAGGCCGACGAAGATCGCCTGCCAGCCGTGGGCGAACTGCTCATAGCTCAGCGGTAGATCCATCTCATGACACAATTTTTCAGCAAAAGCCTCGTCGCTTATCTCTCCGCGCTCGTGCTGGTGAAAGGTCTCTCCCATGACAAATTCTTGCTTCAGCGTCGCCAGCGGCACGCGGGCAAAGTCGCTCCAGGTGCCGAACACGCGGTTGAAGTCGATATCGACAATCACATTACCTAAATCAAAGATATAGAGCATGATCCCCTCTCCTTTTGCGTCATGGAAAAATAACTGTAGCGGGAAAGCGGGGGTTTGACTATGCGCATCGGCGTGCGGCACAAAAAAGAAAGCCCCGCCGGATGGCAGGGCTTAGAGACGGAAAGAGGGAAATTAATCCTCTTTCGGGCCGCGCATCGCGCGTTTACGATCGTTCTCGGTCAGGTGACGCTTACGGATACGGATAGACAGCGGGGTCACTTCTACCAGTTCGTCGTCATCAATGAACTCCAGCGCCTGCTCAAGGGTCATCTTGATAGGCGGAACCAGCACGGTCGCTTCATCCGTACCGGAAGCACGCATGTTGGTCAGCTTCTTACCGGTCAGGCAGTTAACGGTCAGGTCGTTGGAGCGGCTGTGAATACCGATAATCTGGCCTTCATAGACTTCGGCACCGTGGCCGAGGAACAGCTTGCCGCGATCCTGCAGACCGAACAGCGCAAACGCAACCGCTTTGCCCTGGCCGTTAGAGATCAGCACGCCGTTATTGCGCTGGCCAACATCGCCCGGACGCACGTCGTCGTAGTGGCTGAAGGTGGAGTACAGCAGGCCGGTACCGGAGGTCATGGTCATGAACTCAGAGCGGAAGCCGATCAGGCCGCGGCTTGGGATCACGTAGTCGAGACGTACGCGGCCTTTGCCGTCCGGATTCATGTTTTTCAGATCGCCTTTACGCTCGCCGAGCGCCTGCATCACGGAACCCTGATGCTGCTCTTCAACGTCGAGGGTCACGTTCTCGAACGGCTCCTGCTTGCGGCCGTCGATTTCGCGGAAGATAACTTTCGGACGGGAAACCGCCATTTCGAAACCTTCGCGACGCATGTTCTCGATAAGCACGGAGAGGTGCAGCTCGCCGCGACCGGAAACGCGGAACGCGTCGGCATCGGCGGTTTCTTCAACGCGCAGCGCAACGTTGTGCACCAGCTCTTTGTTCAGACGGTCAAGGATCTGACGCGAGGTCACATACTTACCTTCTTTACCGCAGAACGGCGAGGTGTTGACGTTGAAGAACATGGAGACGGTCGGCTCATCAACGGTAAGGGCCGGCAGCGCTTCGACGTTCTGCGGATCGCAGATGGTGTCGGAGATGTTCAGCTCGCCCAGACCGGTAATCGCGATGATGTCGCCGGCTTCGGCGATATCGCTATCGATACGCTCCAGACCCAGGTGGGTCAGGACTTTACCGACTTTACCGTTGCGGGTTTTGCCTTCGCTATCAACGATAGTAACCTGCTGGTTCGGCTTCACTTTACCGCGCTTGATGCGGCCGATGCCGATAACGCCAACGTAGTTGTTGTAGTCCAGCTGGGAGATCTGCATCTGCAGCGGGCCGTCAAGGTCGACGTCCGGCGCCGCAACGCGATCGACGATGGTCTGGTACAGCGGGGTCATGTCTTCCGCCATATCTTCATGATCCAGACCCGCGATACCGTTCAGCGCAGAGGCGTAAACGATAGGGAAGTCCAGCTGCTCGTCGGTGGCGTCGAGGTTGACGAACAGATCGAAGACCTGATCGACAACCCAGTCAGGACGCGCGCCCGGACGGTCAACTTTGTTAATAACAACGATCGGCTTCAGACCATGAGCAAACGCTTTTTTGGTCACGAAACGCGTCTGCGGCATTGGGCCATCCATTGCGTCAACAACCAGCAGCACGGAGTCAACCATGGACATGACACGTTCAACCTCACCCCCGAAGTCGGCGTGCCCTGGGGTATCAACGATGTTGATACGGTAATCATTCCATTTGATTGCGGTGTTTTTAGCGAGGATGGTAATCCCACGCTCTTTCTCCAAATCGTTGGAGTCCATCACACGTTCTTGTGCTTCTGTACGTGCATCAAACGTACCGGATTGCTGCAGCAGCTTGTCGACCAGGGTAGTTTTACCATGGTCAACGTGCGCGATGATGGCGATGTTACGCAGATTTTCGATCACAACTTTGCCTCAGGCATTAGAAATAGCGCGTTATTGTACACGGATTAATCGCAGGACTAAACAGGATCACAAACATCCTCCGCAAACAAGTATTGCAGAGTTGCTTTGTGACCGCTTTCACGATGAGTCAAAAGGGCGCCGCAACGTAAATTGCACCAAAACAGTGCTCAACGCTTAACGCAAAGCACTATTATGGTGCAAACTATCCATCATGGTGCAGCCCTTTTGCACTATGCCGCGCATGATAACGCCTTTTTGGGTCAATTTGAAAGTTGGCACAGATTTCGCTTTATTACAGACACGGCAACACAGCCACATTGAGCAGTACCTAAAGAGTTCGTTACCACGACGACAATGACCATCCGGGAGAGTTTAAGTATGTCCGCTGAACACGTTTTGACCATGCTGAACGAGCACGAAGTTAAGTTTGTTGACCTGCGCTTCACCGACACCAAAGGTAAAGAGCAGCACGTCACCATTCCGGCTCATCAGGTGAACGCCGAATTCTTTGAAGAAGGCAAAATGTTTGACGGCTCCTCCATCGGCGGCTGGAAAGGTATCAACGAATCCGACATGGTTCTGATGCCGGACTCCACCACTGCGGTCATTGATCCGTTCTACGAAGAATCTACGCTGATTATCCGCTGCGATATCCTTGAGCCGGGCACCCTGCAGGGCTACGACCGCGATCCGCGCTCCATCGCCAAGCGTGCAGAAGAGTACCTGCGCTCTACCGGCATCGCGGACACCGTACTGTTCGGGCCAGAGCCGGAGTTCTTCCTGTTTGACGACGTGCGTTTCGGCGCCTCTATCTCCGGTTCTCACGTAGCTATCGACGATATCGAAGGCGCGTGGAACACCTCCACCAAATACGAAGGTGGTAACAAAGGCCACCGTCCGGCCGTGAAAGGCGGCTACTTCCCGGTTCCGCCGGTAGACTCCTCTCAGGACCTGCGCTCCACCATGTGCCTGGTGATGGAAGAGATGGGCCTGGTGGTTGAAGCTCACCACCACGAAGTGGCGACTGCCGGTCAGAACGAAGTGGCGACCCGCTTCAATACCATGACCAAGAAAGCGGACGAAATTCAGATCTACAAATATGTGGTGCACAACGTGGCTCACCGCTTCGGCAAAACCGCGACCTTTATGCCGAAACCGATGTTCGGCGATAACGGCTCCGGCATGCACTGCCATATGTCTCTGTCCAAGAACGGCACTAACCTGTTCTCTGGCGATAAGTATGCCGGTCTGTCCGAGCAGGCGCTGTACTACATTGGCGGCGTTATCAAGCACGCCAAAGCAATCAATGCCCTGTCTAACCCGACCACCAACTCCTACAAGCGTCTGGTCCCGGGCTACGAAGCGCCGGTTATGCTGGCCTACTCTGCCCGTAACCGCTCCGCCTCTATCCGTATTCCGGTCGTGGCGTCGCCGAAAGCGCGCCGTATCGAAGTGCGCTTCCCGGATCCGGCTGCGAACCCGTACCTGTGCTTTGCTGCCCTGCTGATGGCCGGCCTTGACGGCATTAAGAACAAGATCCACCCGGGCGAAGCGATGGACAAAAACCTCTATGACCTGCCGCCGGAAGAAGCGAAAGAGATCCCGCAGGTTGCCGGTTCTCTGGAAGAAGCGCTTAACGAACTGGACGCAGACCGCGAATTCCTTACCGCGGGCGGCGTGTTCACCGACGACGCTATCGATGCCTACATCGCCCTGCGCCGTGAAGAAAATGACCGCGTGCGCATGACGCCGCACCCGGTTGAGTTTGAGCTGTACTATAGCGTTTAATCGCGTTTAATTCTTTGCCGGGTACCCCCCAGCGATAGTTGTTGCCGTGGAAACTTTAGCCCATCTCCGGATGGGCTTTTTTCTCCGCCAGCAGGCGTGATTTCAGGCGATTAGCAACAAAAACCACTATAATGCACTAAATTGGTGCGCACCTTCAGGAGACTGCTAAATGGCAACAGGCGTGCTGCCCGATGCTGGGCAGATCCTCAATTCGCTGATCAACAGCATCCTGCTGGTTGATGACCAGCTGGCCGTTCACTATGCCAATCCCGCGGCCCAGCAGCTGCTGGCCCAGAGTTCGCGCAAACTGTTCGGTACGCCGCTGCCGGAGCTGCTCAGCTATTTCTCTCTCAATATCGAGCTGATGCACGAGAGCCTCAATGCCGGCCAGGGCTTCACCGATAATGAAGTGACGCTGGTGATTGACGGCCGCTCGCATATTCTCTCCCTGACTGCCCAGCGGCTTCCGGAGGGCCTGATCCTGCTGGAGATGGCGCCGATGGACAACCAGCGCCGCCTGAGCCAGGAGCAGCTGCAGCACGCCCAGCAGGTCGCCGCCCGCGATCTGGTGCGCGGCCTGGCGCACGAGATAAAAAACCCGCTCGGCGGGCTGCGCGGCGCCGCCCAGCTGCTGAGCAAGGCGCTGCCGGACCCGTCGCTGACCGAATACACCAAAGTGATCATTGAGCAGGCCGACCGGTTGCGCAACCTGGTCGATCGCCTGCTCGGCCCGCAGCAGCCCGGTATGCACATCACCGAGAGCATTCACAAAGTGGCGGAGCGGGTGGTGAAGCTGGTCTCAATGGAGCTGCCCGACAACGTTAAGCTGACCCGGGACTACGATCCGAGTCTGCCGGAGCTGCCGCACGATCCCGACCAGATCGAGCAGGTTCTCCTCAACATCGTGCGCAACGCCCTTCAGGCCCTCGGCCCGGAAGGCGGCGAGATTATTCTGCGCACCCGCACCGCCTTCCAGCTGACGCTGCACGGCGTGCGCTACCGGCTTACCGCCAGAATTGACGTCGAAGACACCGGCCCGGGTATCCCTTCCCACCTGCAGGATACGCTGTTCTATCCGATGGTCAGCGGCCGGGAAGGCGGGACGGGTCTGGGATTATCGATTGCCCGCAGCCTGATCGATCAGCATGCCGGTAAAATTGAATTTAACAGTTGGCCGGGCCATACCGAGTTCTCGGTGTACCTGCCCATTCGGAAATAGAGGTGCATATTATGCAACGAGGGATAGTCTGGATCGTTGATGACGATAGCTCCATCCGTTGGGTGCTTGAACGCGCGCTCACCGGGGCCGGCCTCACTTGTACCACGTTTGAGAGCGGCAGCGACGTGCTGGACGCGCTCGCAAGCAAAACGCCTGACGTGCTGCTGTCGGATATCCGCATGCCGGGGATGGACGGGCTGGCGCTGCTCAAGCAGATTAAGCAGCGTCATCCGATGCTCCCGGTCATCATAATGACCGCCCATTCGGATCTGGACGCGGCGGTCAGCGCCTATCAGCAGGGCGCCTTCGACTATCTGCCCAAACCGTTTGATATTGATGAGGCGGTAGCGCTGGTTGAGCGCGCTATCAGCCACTATCAGGAGCAGCAGCAGCCGCGCAATGCGCCGGTTTTCGGCCCGACCGCCGATATCATCGGCGAAGCGCCGGCGATGCAGGACGTGTTTCGCATTATTGGCCGCCTGTCGCGCTCCTCGATAAGCGTCCTGATCAACGGCGAGTCGGGGACCGGGAAAGAACTGGTGGCCCACGCGCTGCACCGTCACAGCCCGCGCGCCAAGGCGCCGTTTATCGCCCTCAACATGGCGGCGATCCCGAAAGACCTGATCGAGTCCGAGCTGTTCGGCCACGAAAAGGGCGCCTTTACCGGCGCCAACACCATTCGTCAGGGCCGCTTTGAGCAAGCCGACGGCGGCACGCTGTTCCTCGACGAGATCGGCGACATGCCGCTGGACGTCCAGACCCGCCTGCTGCGCGTGCTGGCCGACGGTCAGTTTTACCGCGTCGGCGGCTATGCGCCGGTGAAAGTGGACGTACGCATCATCGCCGCGACCCACCAGAATCTGGAGCTGCGGGTGCAGGAGGGCAAGTTCCGCGAGGATCTGTTCCACCGCCTGAACGTGATCCGCGTCCACCTGCCGCCGCTGCGCGAGCGTCGGGAGGACATTCCGCGCCTGGCGCGCCACTTCCTGCAGGTGGCCGCCCGCGAGCTGGGGGTTGAGGCCAAGCTGCTGCATCCGGAAACCGAAGCGGCGCTGACCCGCCTGGCCTGGCCCGGCAACGTGCGCCAGCTGGAGAACACCTGCCGCTGGCTGACGGTGATGGCCGCCGGTCAGGAGGTGCTGATCCAGGATCTGCCCGCGGAGCTATTTGAAAGCACCGTACCAGACAGCCCGTCTCAGGCGCTGCCGGACAGCTGGGCGACGCTGCTGGCGCAGTGGGCCGACCGCGCCCTGCGCTCGGGGCACCAGGACCTGCTCTCGGAAGCGCAGCCGGAAATGGAGCGCACCCTGCTGACCACCGCCCTGCGCCACACCCAGGGCCATAAGCAGGAAGCGGCCAGGCTGCTGGGCTGGGGGCGAAATACCCTGACCCGCAAGCTGAAAGAGCTGGGGATGGAGTGATATGTAAAGGTTGGCCGACGAGCGCAAACTGCTGCAATTTTGCGCTTTACTCCGACCACATATTCAGTAAGATCTTGCCGGAAATTCGAGGGGAAGCATCATGCTGGAATCATTAATCAACATGCTGTCGAGCGGCGCCGCCGCCAGCCATACGCCGCAAACGGCGCTGGCTGCGGTACTGTGCGCCGCACTGGTAGGGTTGTTTAGCTGAAGGTCGTCGCCCCTTTTCGGGGCGGCGATTTAAATCACCCGCGAGAACTGCTGCATGCGCGCCTTCTGCCGCAGATAGGCGTCAAAGCACATGCAGATGTTGCGGATAAGCAACCGTCCTTTCGCCGTCACCACAATCCCTTTCTCAGAGATATCCACCAGCCCATCGGCCGCCAGCGGCGCCAGCAGGGCCAGATCCTCGGCAAAATAGTCGTTAAACACCAGGCCCCACTGCGCTTCCACCGCCGCGAATTCCAGGCGGAAATTACAGATAAGCCCCTTGATAACGTCCCGGCGAATGCAGTCGTCGCGGGTCAATGCAATGCCGCGCCACAGCGCGTTGCCGCGCTCGTCCACCTGCCGGTAATAGTGCTTCAGCTCTTTCTGGTTCTGGGCGTAGCAGTCGCCAATCATGCTGATGGCGGAAACGCCGAGGCCCAGCAGATCGCTGTCGCCCTGCGTGGTGTAGCCCTGGAAGTTGCGGTGCAGCACGCCCGCGCGCTGGGCAACCGCCAGCTCGTCGTCCGGGCGCGCAAAGTGGTCCATGCCGATAAACTGGTAGCCGGCCTTCGTCAGCGAGCCGATGGTCTCCTGCAGGATATCCAGCTTCTGCTGCGGCGACGGCAGGTCGGCGTCCTTAATTTTGCGCTGGGCGGCAAACAGCGTCGGCAGGTGCGCGTAGTTAAACACGCTGAGCCGGTCGGGGTTCAGCTCCGCCACGCGCCCGAGGGTATAGGCAAAGCTCTCCGGCGTCTGCTTCGGCAGGCCGTAGATCAGGTCGATATTGGTGGAGGTAAAGCCGATGTCGCGGGCGTGGTTGAGCAGGGCGAAGATAAACGCTTCGTCCTGTTCGCGGTTCACCAGCTTCTGCACCTCTTTATTGAAGTCCTGCACGCCCATGCTCAGGCGGTTAAAGCCTTCGCCGCGCAGGTGGTCAAGCACGTCCAGTTCAATCTCGCGCGGATCGACCTCAATGGAGATCTCGGCGTCGGGCAGAAAGTGGAAGTGGCCGCGCAGCAGCGCCATCAGGCGGCTGATTTGCGCCTTGTTGAGGTAGGTCGGCGTACCGCCGCCCCAGTGCAGCTGGCTGACCTGGCGCCCGGCAAACAGCGGCGCGCGGTGGGCAATCTCCTGTTCCAGCACGTCGAGATACTGGTCAGCTTTATGCTGCTGGCGGGTCACAATTTTATTGCAGCCGCAGAAGTAGCAGAGCTTGTGGCAGAACGGAATATGGACGTACAGCGAGAGCGGGCGCCCGGGATAGCGGGCTACCGCCTGCTGAAAGTCGGCCTCGCTGAAGGCTTCAGAGAATTCAAGTGCGGTGGGATACGACGTATAGCGCGGCCCGGAATAGTTATATTTCTGGATCAGGGCCAGATCCCAGTCGATTAGCTGCTCAGACATGCTTACTCCTTACGGGGATATCGCGAACGACGACGGCGTGCCGGCTGCCCCGGATGTCGGGCACTCAGCCGGTTGCGCAGCCAGGTTTGACGCCGCGACAACCGTCGTAGTTTAACGAATAAGCTCGCCAGATAACATACAGCCAGAAGGGTTATCAGCAGGACGGGAAGACCGACCGGATGCAAGCGTTAGTTTCCGCCCTTCAGCAGACGCATCATATCTTCCCGCGCCTCTTCTTCTTCCTCGTCCTCTTCATCGTCATAGGAGAGGCCAAGCTGCTGCATCAGCTCATCAATGCGGTCCAGTTTAGCATCGACCCAGGTCTGCTCTTCCTGGCTGAGGGTTTCTCCCTCCTCCAGTCGCTCAAGCAGCGCGTCAAGACGCTCGTCATTTTCCAGTAAATCCAGCTCGGCCTGCGGTGAAAGCATCGGTTTCTCGCTCTTAGGTTTGTGCTGCCGGGTTGCCGGGGCCTCGGTGACGCCCAGCGGAATGGGTTTTTTACTGCCAATACGCGGATCTTTTTGCTGGCCCTGCTTGCGACCAGAGGCGCCCTCACCGCCGTTCGCGCGGCTGCCCGCAGCGTGGCCGCGGTGCTTTTTATTGCGCTTGCGATCGCGCCCTTCCTGGTTAAGCTCTTCACGCGTCTTGCGACGGGCCTTGCCAGAGGTATTGCCACGCGGTGCGGATGTTGGTTTTTTCATGATATTGGGTCTTCAGTTCAGATATGTCATTCAGTATAGAATTGAGCCGGAATCTAGCAGAAAGCGAACAAAGAAAAAAGGCGACAGAGTGATCTGTCGCCTTTTTTCCGTTTCACAACCCTTAACGGGCCTTACGCTCCATGTCCGCCACCAACACACCCTGTCTTTCCCTTGGCGCTAAACGCTCCGTGTTGCGTTCCTTTTCCCTGTACTGCGTCTCCTGACGCTGCCTCCTGGCAAGTCCGTCGTCTTCGCCTCCTGGCGCTCCTGACCCTCGTCCTGAGTTCGTATCCCTCTGGCGTCCTTCGCCTTGAGTGCTACTTTACCCTTTCAGGCAAAACACACAAGTAATCCATGGTTACTAAAAAATATATTTAGTCGGGATTAACTTTATAAGTGAATGATTTTTATTGATTCATGCTCAAAACACCATCAGCATTTTCTGAAATTTCGCATAAAGACAATGGCAAATATCCTACAAAGTGTGTGGTTTAAACTTACAGAAGGTACGCGGGTTCCGCGCCGTCTTTTGCCCATTGTTCAGGTATACTCCCCTCCATTGGCCGAATTTATGGAGATCACCTTTTGACTAACCTGAATTATCAACAGACGCACTTCGTTACCAGCGCGCCGGATATTCGCCACCTGCCGGCCGACACCGGAATTGAAGTCGCGTTTGCCGGCCGCTCGAACGCGGGTAAGTCCAGCGCTCTCAATACGCTGACTAACCAGAAGAACCTTGCCAGAACCTCTAAAACGCCGGGCCGCACTCAGCTGATCAACCTGTTTGAAGTTGCCGACGGTAAACGGGTCGTCGATTTACCGGGCTACGGCTATGCCGAGGTGCCGGAAGAGATGAAGCGCAAGTGGCAGCGGGCGCTGGGTGAATACCTGGAGAAACGCCTGTGCCTGAAGGGCCTGGTGGTGCTGATGGATATCCGCCATCCGCTCAAAGATCTCGATCAGCAGATGATCGAGTGGGCCGTCGACAGCGATATTCCGGTGCTGGTCCTGCTGACCAAGGCCGATAAGCTGGCCAGCGGCGCGCGCAAGGCGCAGCTCAATATGGTGCGCGAAGCCGTTATCGCGTTTAACGGCGACGTACAGGTCGAAGCGTTTTCATCGCTGAAGAAGCTTGGCGTGGACAAGCTGCGCCAGAAGCTGGACAGCTGGTATAGCGACATCGCGCCGCAGCAAGAGGCGGGCGAAGCAGAGTAAAGCAGCGCGGCACTGTCCGCGCTTCTTTTTGTCGGCACAATAAAAAACGCCCCAGTCACAAGTGACTGGGGCGGCTAAAATATTCAGCCAAATCCGATTACGTGAAGTAAAAGGTCTGAAAGATAGAACATCTTACCTCTGTACCCTACGCCGTTAACTCTACTCCCTTTTTCGCAGCCGACAAAGCATTTTTTGTAGTTTTTTTTCACTTCTTACATAGCGATTTCTAATACTCATCACAAAACGCTATAAGTTATGTTGCTTACTTACGAAAAATGACGGCCAGATTCAGGTGCTTAATGCGCCAGATCCCAGTTAGCGCCGCTGCCGACTTCCACCAGCAGAGGCACGTCCAGCGTGACGCAGCGCTCCATCAGCTCATGGATTTTTGTCGTTACGGCATCGAGATCGTCTTTGTGCACTTCAAAGACCAGTTCATCGTGAACCTGCATAATCATCCGCACCCGCGGCTGCGCCTTCGCAAGCCACGCGTCTACGGCGATCATCGCCCGCTTGATGATGTCCGCGGCAGTCCCCTGCATCGGGGCATTGATTGCCGCACGCTCGGCGCCGGCGCGGCGCGCGGCGTTGCTGGATTTGATGTCCGGCAGATAGAGGCGGCGGCCTTCCAGAGTCTCAACGTAGCCCTGCTCCTTCGCCTGCGCCCGGGTACGCTCCATATATGCAAGCACCCCGGGATAGCGTTCGAAGTAGAGATCCATGTACTTCTGCGACTCTTTACGCGGAATGTTCAGCTGCCGGGAGAGGCCAAAGGCGCTCATGCCGTAGATCAGGCCGAAGTTGATCGCCTTGGCGCTGCGGCGCTGCTCGTTCGTCACGCTCTCCAGCGGCTGGCTGAACACCTCCGCCGCCGTGGCGCGGTGAATGTCTTTTCCTTCGGCAAACGCCGACAGCAGGCCCTTGTCCTGCGACAGGTGGGCCATGATGCGCAGCTCGATCTGCGAGTAGTCCGCAGAGACGATCAGATACTCTTCCGGAGCGATAAACGCCTGGCGAATGCGGCGGCCTTCGTCGTTGCGCACCGGGATATTCTGCAGGTTAGGGTCCGTGGAGGAGAGGCGGCCGGTAGCGGTCACCGCCTGGTGATAAGAGGTATGCACCCGCCCCGTTTTCGGATTGATCATCAGCGGCAGCTTATCGGTGTAGGTCGATTTCAGCTTCGCCAGCCCGCGATATTCGAGGATCACTTTCGGCAGCGGATAGTCCAGCGCCAGCTCTTCGAGTACCTCTTCCGAGGTGGACGGCGCGCCGCCCGGCGTCTTCTTCAGTGGCTTAATACCCTGTTTTTCAAACAGAATGGTCTGCAGCTGCTTAGGCGAGGAGAGATTAAACGGCTCGCCGGCAATGTCGTGCGCCTTCTGCTCCAGCTCGATCAGCCGCTTGGCAAGCTCTTCAGAGTGCTTGTGCAGCACGGCCGGATCGATTTTGACGCCGTTGCGCTCGATGCGGGAAAGCACCGGCACCAGCGGCATTTCAATGGTGTTAAAGACGTTGAGCGGCCCCTGGTGCTGCTGCAGCTTCGGCCACATTTTGAGGTGCAGCTGGAGCGTCACGTCGGCGTCTTCCGCCGCGTAGCGCCCCGCCTCTTCAAGTGCGATCTGGTTAAAGGTCAGCTGCTTCTTGCCCTTGCCGGCGATCTCTTCGAAGGTGATGGTTTTATGCTTAAGCCAGCGCGAGGAGAGGCTGTCCATATCGTGGCGGCCGGCAACGCTGTCGAGGATGTAGGACTCCAGCATGGTGTCAAAGGCGATGCCGCGCAGGTCGATATCGTAATTAGCGAGAATGCCGCGATCGAACTTCAGGTTCTGGCCGACCTTCAGGCACTTCTCATCTTCCAGCAGCGGCTTAAGCAGCTCAAGCACCCGCTCGCGCGGGATCTGATCCGGCGCATCGAGGTAGTCGTGGGCCACCGGTACGTAGGCGGCGTGGCCGGGCTCAACGGCAAACGACAGGCCAACCAGGTTGGCGGAGACGTTATCGAGACTGTCGGTTTCTGTGTCAAAGGCAATGACCGGCGCTTGTTTAAGCTTCCCGATCCAGGCGTTCAGCGTATCTTCATCAAGAATAGTGACGTAATTCTCCGCCGACAGCGGGCTGGCGGCCTCTTCCTCTTCGTCCACCGGGGCCGCATCGGCAGCCGGTTTTGCCGCCGGCTTGCCGCCCTTCGCCTGCAGCCACTTGCCCCCTTCAACGTCGGTTATCCAGCGCTTAAACTCGTACTGTTTAAACATCGCCAGCAGCGCGTCGGCCTCGGGCGCCTGAACTTCCAGCTGTTCGCAGGTCAGCTCTAGCTCAACGTCGGTTTTGATGGTGGCGAGCTTATAGGAGAGATAGGCCATCTCCTTGTTCTGCTCAAGCTTCGCGGCCATGGTTTTGGCGCCGCGGAAGGTGAGGCCGGCAATCTTCTCAGGCTCGGCGTACAGCACGTCCAGCCCGCCCAGTCCCTGCAGCAGGGCCTGGGCCGTTTTCTCGCCGACGCCCGGTACGCCGGGAATATTGTCCGAGGAGTCGCCCATCAGGGCAAGGAAGTCGATTATCAGCTCCGGCGGTACGCCGTACTTGGTCACCACTTCCTCCGGCCCGAGGATGGTGTTGGTCATGGTATTAATCAGGGTAATGCCGGGCGTCACCAGCTGAGCCATGTCTTTGTCGCCGGTGCTGATCAGCACCGGACGTCCGGCCTTTTCGGCTTCGCGGGCCAGGGTGCCGATAACGTCATCCGCCTCCACGCCGGAGACCGCCAGCAGCGGCAGCCCCATTGCCTTCACCATTGCATGCAGCGGTTCAATCTGCGCGCGCAGATCGTCCGGCATCGGCGGGCGGTGCGATTTGTAGTGCTCAAACAGTTCATCACGGAAAGTTTTCCCCTTGGCATCAAATACCACCGCAGCGTGCGTCGGCTGATATTGCATAATCAGGCTACGCAACATGTTCAGCACGCCGTACATCGCGCCAGTCGGCTCACCTGCGCTGTTGGTCAATGGAGGGAACGCGTGATATGCGCGATAGAGATAAGAGGAGCCATCGACCAGGATGAGGGGGTTTTCTTGGATCTGAGCCATAATTTCCGTGCCTGTTTATCAGATTAGGCATAAAGGATGCCACAGACCGGGGTAAAACATGAATTTTTCACCCTGTTTGCGGCAAAAGTTTTAAAGATCTTCGGGATCCCTCGTAAATACCTCCTGTGGATAACTTTGTGCATAGATTTATTCCAGCGCGTAATTCTATTTGCACCAGCCTGTAAACAAACAGTAATATCTATTATTTTCATACAGTTAATAACAATATCGTTAATGTATTTGATTATTGATGACATTTTACACGGTGTGGATATCCACGGCGATCGCGGGTCGTTTCAGCTAAGTACAGCCACTCGATAGCGATTTCTGGTAAAATCAATGCGTTGCGCCGCTCTGGCGGGTGCTTTTAACAATTAACTATCTGAATAAATTAATTATGTCGAGACTTCTCGCTGCCATTACGCTCCCGCTCAGTATCATTCTGACCATCATTGTCACCATCCTCTGTTCGGTGCCGATTATCCTGGCTGGCGTGATTAAATTGCTGCTACCTGTACCTGCGGTATGGCGCTCGGTCTCCACGTTTTGCAACCTGATGATGTACTGCTGGTGCTCCGGGCTGGCACTACTGCTGCACCTGAATCCCTGGCTGAAGTGGGATGTTGAAGGTATTGAAGGGCTGAGTAAAAAGAACTGGTACCTGCTTATCTGCAACCACCGCAGCTGGGCCGATATTGTCGTGCTCTGCGTTCTGTTCCGCAAACACATTCCGATGAATAAATATTTTCTCAAGCAGCAGCTGGCGTGGGTGCCCTTTATCGGCCTCGCCTGCTGGGCGCTGGATATGCCGTTTATGCGCCGCTATTCCCGGGGCTATTTGATCCGCCACCCGGAGCGTCGCGGGAAAGATGTGGAAACCACGCGCCGCTCCTGTGAGAAGTTTCGCGCGCATCCGACCACCATCGTCAATTTTGTCGAGGGCTCCCGCTTTACCGAGAATAAACGCCGTGAAACCCGATCGCCTTATAAAAATCTGCTGCCGCCCAAAGCCGCCGGTATTGCGATGGCGCTGAACGTGCTCGGCAGCCAGTTCGATAAAATGCTCAACGTTACGCTCTGCTATCCGGAAAACGATCGCACGCCGTTCTTCGATATGCTCAGCGGCAGATTGACGCGGATCGTGGTGCGTATTTCGCTGGTGCCGATTGCCGAAGAGATCC
Organism: Pluralibacter gergoviae ATCC 33028 = NBRC 105706; assembly: GCF_001598855.1. GTDB lineage: Bacteria > Pseudomonadota > Gammaproteobacteria > Enterobacterales > Enterobacteriaceae > Pluralibacter > Pluralibacter gergoviae. The sequence continues at coordinate 92,119 of NZ_BCZS01000018.1, forward strand.
ACGGTGACTATGTAAACGATAAGAACTTTAAGCGCAGCTTTCAGCAGTGGCTTAACGGATTATGGAATGACAAGGATGTACAGATAGAGGATATTAAAGCGGAGTATCGATTCAATAAAGACGCCGGTCATTGACCGGCGTTCTCTTTTTTACTTCTTCTCAACCAGCTGGCGGACGGTGTCAGCATACTGCTGAACAAAGATATCCATGCTGCTGGTATCCATGCCCTGCGGATTCAGCTGATATTTACCGTTAATGAAGATAGCCGGAACGCCCTGCAGCTGAAGATCGGCCGCCGCTTTCTCCTGCTGGGCTACCAGCGATTTCACCACGAAGCTGTTCCAGGCGGCATCGTAATCTTCACCCTTCACGCCCGCATCAACGAACACTTTGCGAATGTCGGCCACGTTCTGCACCGTCTGGGTTTTCTGTACGGCTTCAAACATCGGCGCGGTAATTTTGTCTTCCACGCCGAGCGCGATGGCCACGGCCCATGCCTGAGTAATCTCTTTACCCAGCGGTCCGAGGAACTCGACGTGGTACTTGGTCATTTTGGTGCCTTCAGGCAGCTTTTTCTTCACGGCGTCAGAGACGTGCAGCTGCTCTTCGAATTGGTAGCAGTGCGGGCAGTAGAAGGAGAAGAACTCCAGTACCTGCGGCTCGCCGGCAACCGGTTTCTCCAGCGTGGTGTACTGCTTACCGTCAGAGATCTGCATCGCCGATGCGCTAAATGCCAGAACCATGCCTGCCAGCGCCAGAAAAATCTTTTTCATTGTTAACTCTCTCCTGAAAGTGTCAGTTAAAACATCGGTGTCAATTGTAAAGGTGGTTCCTGCAAAATCCTTGTCTGTTCACGGAACGTCGCAATTTGCCTGCGCCAGTTATCTTCCTCAATAAGCCAGGGGAAATTAACCGGAAAGGCAGGATCGTCCCAGCGGCGGATTAACCAGGCCAGATAATAAACCATCCGCATTGCGCGCAGCGGTTCAATACAGGAGAGCTCGGCGATATCAAATGTACTGAACTCTTCATAGGCTTCAAGAATAATATCAAGCTGCATACGCCGCTCGGCCACATCGCCATTAAGCAACATCCACAGATCCTGAATCGCCGGGCCGCTGCGCGCATCGTCAAGGTCGACAAACAGCGGGCCGTCGCGCCAGAGAATATTTCCGGCGTGGCAATCGCCGTGCAGACGAATTGACGTAAAGCGACTGTGCCACTGCTGCATGACTGCATCAATTAATTTATCCGCGGCGGCAAGGAACTCAGGCTTCAGGGATGCGGGAATAAGTGCGGTAGATTCAAACAGCCGGCGGGGCTCAAGCAGATACTCCTGAACGCCAATTTCAGGGCGGGCAGTAAAATCTTTTTTACGCCCGGTCTGGTGCAGACGTCCTAAATAGCGGCCAACCCACTCGATCTGGTCGAGATTGTCGGGCTCAAACTGGCGTCCGCCCACGCTTGGGAAAACGGCGAAGAGGAAACCCTCATGGCGCAGCAGCGTTTCGCCGTTAAACGCAATGGGAGCTGCAACGGGCACGTCGTCGCCGGCCAGTTCAAGGGCAAAATCATGCTCTTCCTGAATCTGATCGGCGGACCATCGCTGCGGGCGATAAAATTTCGCCACAAAGCGCCGCCGATCTTCATCCTGGAACTGCCAGACGCGATTCTCATAGCTGTTAAGAGGGGTCAACCCGGAATCAACCCGAATACCGCACGCGAAGAGCGCATCCATAATGGTATCCGGGTGCAGAGTGTGGAAATTAAAAGCCTTGTCGTTCATCCGATTATCCGGAAATTACTGCGAATGATTCAGAATACCATTTCACAGCATTTTCGGTGGCGCTGCTTACAAGGTTTTACTCTTTAATCACGCCGCGGGCCCGCAGAAGCGCGGTTTTAAAGTCTTCCTCATAATCTTTCTGAATACCCGGAATAACCGCATCCTTTGCAGAATCGCGCATTTTCAGGTGATAAATCAGGATATCGTCGGATAGATCGGTGAGCTCACCGTCAAAGCCTGACTCCTTCGCCAGTTTCTGCAAGAATTGCATTAAATTTAGCTCAGGCTCTTTTTGCCAGGCCGGCTGGAGGAGTTCAATAACTTCGTTCAGGCGTTTACATTTCATGCTTTTGCTCCTTACGCTTAACCCACACACGGTAGCAGGGTCAAACCCACAATAAAAGAGGCGATATTGGTGAAAAAGCGTCAACCTATTACTGGCGTTATTCTGGCAGGCGGAAAAGCGAGCCGCATGCAGGGAAAAGATAAAGGATTACAGCTTCTTAACGGTAAACCGCTGTGGCAGCACGTTGCGCAGAGGCTGGCGGCGCAGACGGATCGGCTGGTGATTAGCGCGAATCGCTCGCTCGAGGCTTATGCGGCCAGCGGGCTGGCGGTTTATCAGGATATTTTAGACAATTTTCCCGGCCCTTTAGCGGGCATACTGTCCGTCATGAAACAGTCGGATAGCGAGTGGTACCTGTTTTGCCCGTGCGATACGCCCTTCATTCCCGATAGGCTCGCGCAGCGGCTGTGGGAAAACAGCGGAGAGGCGCCGGCAGCATGGGTGCACGATGGCGAGCGGGACCACCCCGCCGTCGCGCTGGTACACCGCCGTATCATCCCGATGCTGGAGAACTATCTGGCGCAGGGAGAGCGGCGGGTGATGGTTTTCCTTCGCCAGTGCGGTGGGCACAGCGTTGATTTTAGCGACCTTAAATCGGCCTTTATTAACGTCAATACCCTTGACGATCTACAGCATATGCAGGAGAAAGCATGATCCCGGTACTGGCAATAGCGGCGTGGAGCGGGACGGGAAAGACAACCCTGCTTAAGTCGCTGATCCCTGAGCTTCGCCTGCGCGGTATACGGCCCGGGCTGATTAAGCATACACATCATCGGATGGACGTGGATACGCCCGGGAAGGACAGCTACGAGCTGCGCAAGGCCGGGGCCGCACAAACGCTGGTCGCCAGCTCAGAGCGCTGGGCGCTGATGACTGAAACGCCGGAGCGCAAGGCGCCGGATCTCGCCTGGCTGGTAAGCCGGATGGATCACGCTACGCTGGATCTGGTGCTGGTGGAAGGTTTTAAGCATGAAGCAGTAGCGAAGATCCTGCTGTTTCGCGAAGGTTCGGGGCACGATGCTGATGAGCTAACGCTGGATGAGCACGTGATTGCCGTGGCCAGCGATATTAATCTGCCGATAGATATACCGCAGCTGAATCTGAATGATATCGGTGAAATCGTTGATTTTATTCAGGGATGGATGGCTACCCAGGCGTAAAACCCGCCCGGCGGCACTGCGTTTGCCGGGCCTACTGATCCGCGTAGGTCTTAGCCAGAAATGCAAAAAACCTCAGCCTTTCGACTGAGGTTCTTGCTTTATTTGATGCCTGGCAGTTGTATGACGGGCTTCCTGCCCGTCACCCTCCGGGCGGCGCTGCGCGCCGTGCAAATTCGCTCCCGGCGAATTTGTCCTACTCCGGGAGAGCGCTCACCGACAGACAGCAGACAAACGAAAAATCCCCATGCTTTCGCATGAGGCTTTCACGTTTATTTGATGCCTGGCAGTTCCCTACTCTCACATGGGGAGACCCCACACTACCATCGGCGCTACGGCGTTTCACTTCTGAGTTCGGCATGGGGTCAGGTGGGACCACCGCGCTGTTGCCGCCAGGCAAATTCTGTTACCAACGTCGAAATCTTCCACGCCGGTTAATCTGTATCAAAGCTGAATTTCGAAAA
>NZ_BCZS01000019.1 GCF_001598855.1 Pluralibacter gergoviae ATCC 33028 = NBRC 105706
TTCGAGCGGAGCGAGAAAACGTTGCTTTAGCAACGGCCCGCAGGGCGAGTCGCGAAGCGGCGAGTCATCCTCTATCACCGACCAATTTTAAAAAGCCTGCTCATCGAGCAGGCTTTTTTGCGTTCACGGCAGGGAGGAGTCGAACCTCCGGAGAGGAACAAAGCTCTTTAGTCTTATTGATATGTCCGGTAGCAGAGTTGACGGCCGGCGTTCAACGCCTCCATGATAGCCGCGCCGGGTTTTTTGACCGGCAGGTGCAGCGACGCGGGGGATCTCTTCTCTCGCGGCTCCTTGCGCCAGAAAGAGAAAACCCCCGCACGTTGCGATGTTAAACAGGCAACTAACGGGGGTGATCTTGTACATCAGCAATGCAAGAATAGCCGCCAGCGTTAGCCAAATCAAGCAGGCTTCTCGCATGGACTTTCTGAAAGCCGTTTTACTCGCGGTTCTTATCCATATCGTCGCACCTTTGGTGGTGCGCTATGTGGATTCTAACTTTCCGACTCACTGCGTTAACCAGACGCACGGCGGCGCGGAGGGAACCGGCGACGGCCATCGCTGATTAGGTTATGTTGCGCCTTAGATTAGCCCCGCTCACGCGGGGCTTTTCTTTGTGGACTGCGCGGCAGAGCCTCTATTTGCGCAGCCGCACCTGGTCGACAGAGTGATTTTCGCTCTTGGTGAGGATCAGGCTCGCGCGCTCGCGCGTCGGTAGGATATTCTCTTTCAGATTCACCAAATTGATCTCATTCCACAGCGTCGTCGCAATATTGACCGCCTCGTCGCGGCTGAGCTTTGCGTAGTTGTGGAAGTAGGAGTCCGGATCGGTGAATGCCCCTTCACGAAACTTCAGAAAGCGGTTGATATACCACTTTTTCAGCAATGTTTCCGGCGCGTCAACGTAGATTGAGAAATCAACAAAATCAGAAACAAAGACGTGATGCGGATCGTGAGGATAGTCCATTCCGCTTTGCAGAACGTTCAGACCTTCGAGGATCAGAATATCCGGGTGAGTAACGGTTTTATCGCCGTCCGGGATCACATCATAGATAAGGTGCGAATAGACCGGTGCAGTGGCATCCGCCGCGCCGGACTTAATATCGGAGACAAATTTAACCAGCCGGCGCATGTCGTAGGACTGCGGAAACCCCTTCTTTTTCATCAGCCCGCGCTCTTTTAACACCTCGTTCGGATGTAAAAAGCCGTCGGTGGTGATCAGTTCGACGCGGCGGTGTTCGGGCCAGCGGCTGAGCAGGGCCTGCAGTACGCGCGCAGTGGTGCTTTTACCCACCGCCACGCTGCCAGCGATGCTGATAACGTAGGGAATGCGCGGCGCATTAGTGCCGAGAAACTGCTCCAGCACCGCCTGGCGGCGAAGGTTAGAGCTGATATAGAAGTTAAGCAAACGAGAGAGAGGGAGATAGATCTCCGCGACCTCTTCGAGAGAGAGATCTTCGTTAATGCCTTTTAAGCGCGTGATTTCCCCTTCGGTTAGGGTCATCGGCACGGAATCACGTAGTGAAGCCCACTGGCTGCGGTTGAACTGTAAATAGGGCGTCATTAACGTTTGCTCTTTTTTGCTCATAAGCATGCTCTGTCGGCCACGGTCTGCGCTATTTGTCGCAAGTGATGGCGCATCACATTCAGTAAATAAGGACAATGGGCAGGAGGTTAACACCAGATGGAATGAAACCAGAAGGAAAAATCCCATTATGTGGTGCATTCCTCTGCGGGCATCACGTAAGCATAGCGGCGGGTGTTCAGAATTTTCGCGCCATCGGTAAGCTGACTGCTGGATTTGCACACACTTTGCATATTTTTTGCATTGTCACGCTCAAAATATAAGCAACAGAACATTTTCTGCAAATTTTTAGTTGCATGGTTTGCCAGCTCTCCCTAGAATGCGCGCTACTTGATGCCGACTTAGCTCAGTAGGTAGAGCAACTGACTTGTAATCAGTAGGTCACCAGTTCGATTCCGGTAGTCGGCACCATCAAGTCCGGTGGGGTTCCCGAGCGGCCAAAGGGAGCAGACTGTAAATCTGCCGTCACAGACTTCGAAGGTTCGAATCCTTCCCCCACCACCACTTTCTGGCAGCATTTTGCTGCACGAGCTGGTAAGAATGTTAGCCGGCTCACAACGAAAAGTAAGAAATTACTTTTCGATGACAGAAAGAACTGGGTAGCCGAGTTTCAGGATGCGGGCATCGTATAATGGCTATTACCTCAGCCTTCCAAGCTGATGATGCGGGTTCGATTCCCGCTGCCCGCTCCAGACGTGCTGATATGGCTCAGTTGGTAGAGCGCACCCTTGGTAAGGGTGAGGTCCCCAGTTCGACTCTGGGTATCAGCACCACTTCACTATCTCTCCTCCCTGTTTTCTCTGTTTCTCATGCATTCAACAAGTCAGGCATGTCGCCTGGTTGATGTGGTGATATCACCGATTTATCCGTGTCTTAGAGGGACAATCGATGTCTAAAGAAAAGTTTGAACGTACAAAACCGCACGTTAACGTCGGTACTATCGGCCACGTTGACCATGGTAAAACAACGCTGACCGCTGCCATCACTACCGTACTGGCTAAAACCTACGGCGGTGCTGCCCGCGCATTCGACCAGATCGATAACGCGCCGGAAGAAAAAGCTCGTGGTATCACCATCAACACTTCTCACGTTGAATATGACACCCCGACTCGCCACTACGCGCACGTAGACTGCCCGGGCCACGCCGACTATGTTAAAAACATGATCACCGGTGCTGCGCAGATGGACGGCGCGATCCTGGTTGTTGCTGCGACTGACGGCCCGATGCCGCAGACCCGTGAGCACATCCTGCTGGGTCGTCAGGTAGGCGTTCCGTACATCATCGTGTTCCTGAACAAGTGCGACATGGTTGATGACGAAGAGCTGCTGGAACTGGTAGAGATGGAAGTTCGTGAACTGCTGTCTCAGTACGATTTCCCGGGCGACGACACCCCGATCGTTCGCGGTTCTGCGCTGAAAGCGCTGGAAGGCGACGCAGAGTGGGAAGCGAAAATCATCGAACTGGCTGGCCACCTGGATACCTATATCCCGGAACCAGAGCGTGCGATTGACAAGCCGTTCCTGCTGCCGATCGAAGACGTATTCTCCATCTCCGGTCGTGGTACCGTTGTTACCGGTCGTGTAGAGCGCGGTATCATCAAGGTTGGTGAAGAAGTTGAAATCGTTGGTATCAAAGACACCGCGAAAACCACCTGTACTGGCGTTGAAATGTTCCGCAAACTGCTGGACGAAGGCCGTGCTGGTGAGAACGTCGGCGTTCTGCTGCGTGGTATCAAGCGTGAAGAAATCGAACGTGGTCAGGTACTGGCTAAGCCGGGCTCCATCAAGCCGCACACCAAGTTCGAATCTGAAGTGTACATCCTGTCCAAAGACGAAGGCGGCCGTCACACTCCGTTCTTCAAAGGCTACCGTCCGCAGTTCTACTTCCGTACTACTGACGTGACTGGCACCATCGAACTGCCGGAAGGCGTAGAGATGGTAATGCCGGGCGACAACATCAAGATGGTTGTTACCCTGATCCACCCGATCGCGATGGACGACGGTCTGCGTTTCGCAATCCGTGAAGGTGGCCGTACCGTTGGTGCGGGCGTTGTTGCTAAAGTTCTTGGCTAATCGCTGATAACATTTGACGCAATGCGCAATAAAAGGGCATCATCTGATGCCCTTTTTGCACGCTTTCGAACCAGAACCTGGCTCATCAGTGATTTTTTTTGTCATAATCATTGCTGAGACAGGCTCTGTAGAGGGCGTTAAGTCCGAAAAGCACAGCAGAGCATTTTCGGTTTGGTTGCCTCGCTCACGCGGGGCAAAGATGTTTGTCGAATTCTTGTACAGGTTGGTTTATGAGTGCGAATACCGAAGCTCAAGGGAGCGGGCGCGGCCTGGAAGCGATGAAGTGGGTTGTCGTTGTGGCACTGCTGCTGGTCGCGGTAGTAGGCAACTACCTTTACCGTGACATTACGCTGCCACTGCGTGCGCTGGCCGTAGTGATTCTGATTGCTGCAGCAGGTGGTGTTGCGCTGTTGACGACGAAAGGCAAGGCGACCGTGGCGTTTGCCCGTGAAGCGCGTATCGAAATGCGTAAGGTCATCTGGCCGACGCGTCAGGAAACGCTGCATACCACGCTTATCGTTGCTGCAGTTACGGCGGTAATGTCACTGCTCCTGTGGGGACTGGATGGTATTCTGGTTCGCCTGGTATCCTTTATCACTGGCCTGAGGTTCTGAGATGTCTGAAGCTCCTAAGAAGCGCTGGTACGTCGTTCAGGCGTTTTCCGGTTTTGAAGGCCGCGTAGCCACATCGCTGCGCGAGCATATCAAATTACACAATATGGAAGAGTTGTTTGGTGAAGTCATGGTCCCCACTGAAGAGGTGGTTGAGATCCGTGGCGGCCAGCGTCGCAAAAGCGAGCGCAAATTCTTCCCGGGCTATGTACTGGTCCAGATGGTGATGAACGACGCCAGCTGGCACCTGGTACGCAGCGTTCCGCGCGTGATGGGCTTTATCGGCGGTACCTCTGACCGTCCGGCGCCGATCAGCGACAAAGAAGTCGATGCGATCATGAACCGCCTGCAGCAGGTTGGCGATAAGCCGCGTCCGAAAACGCTGTTTGAGCCGGGCGAAATGGTCCGCGTTAACGACGGCCCGTTTGCCGACTTTAACGGCGTGGTGGAAGAGGTGGACTACGAGAAGTCCCGCCTGAAAGTCTCCGTTTCTATCTTCGGCCGCGCAACGCCGGTAGAGCTGGACTTCAGCCAGGTTGAAAAAGCCTAACTAAGCCGCGAGCAACCGTTGCACAGGGCGCGAAATTGGACTACAATTTCGCGCCTTTTGTTTTTATGGACCTTGTCCGTAGAACGATTTTTATCACGGGGAGCCTCTTCCGAGGCGCTATAACCCAACTAGAGGAAATTAAGCATGGCTAAGAAAGTACAAGCCTATGTCAAGCTGCAGGTTGCAGCTGGTATGGCTAACCCGAGCCCGCCGGTAGGCCCGGCTCTGGGTCAGCAGGGCGTAAACATCATGGAATTCTGCAAAGCGTTCAACGCCAAAACTGAATCCATCGAAAAAGGTCTGCCGATCCCGGTAGTTATCACCGTTTACGCTGACCGTTCTTTCACTTTCGTTACCAAGACTCCGCCGGCAGCAGTTCTGCTGAAAAAAGCAGCGGGCATCAAGTCTGGTTCCGGTAAGCCGAACAAAGAGAAAGTAGGTAAAATTTCCCGCGCTCAGCTGCAGGAAATCGCGCAGACCAAAGCTGCCGACATGACTGGTGCCGACATTGAAGCGATGACTCGCTCCATCGAAGGTACTGCACGTTCCATGGGCCTGGTAGTGGAGGACTAAGAAATGGCTAAACTGACCAAGCGCATGCGTGTGATCCGTGAGAAAGTTGATGCGACCAAACAGTACGACATCAACGAAGCTATCTCTCTGCTGAAAGAACTGGCAACTGCCAAGTTTGTAGAAAGCGTAGACGTTGCCGTTAACCTCGGCATCGACGCGCGTAAATCTGACCAGAACGTACGTGGTGCAACTGTACTGCCGCACGGTACTGGCCGTTCTGTTCGCGTAGCCGTATTTGCCCAGGGCCCGAACGCTGAAGCTGCTAAAGCAGCTGGCGCTGAGCTGGTAGGTATGGAAGATCTGGCTGACCAGATCAAGAAAGGCGAAATGAACTTCGACGTTGTTATTGCTTCCCCGGATGCAATGCGCGTTGTTGGCCAGCTGGGCCAGGTACTGGGTCCGCGTGGCCTGATGCCGAACCCGAAAGTGGGTACTGTGACTCCGAACGTTGCTGAAGCGGTTAAGAACGCTAAAGCCGGTCAGGTTCGCTACCGTAACGACAAAAACGGCATCATCCACACCACCATCGGTAAAGTGGATTTTGACGCTGACAAACTGAAAGAAAACCTGGAAGCTCTGCTGGTTGCGCTGAAAAAAGCGAAACCGACTCAGGCGAAAGGCGTGTACATCAAGAAAATCAGCATCTCCACCACCATGGGTGCTGGCGTTGCCGTTGATCAGGCGGGTCTGAGCGCGTCTGCTGCTTAAGATTTGCCTTTACGTGGGCGGTGATTTTGTCTACAATCTTACCCCCACGTATTCTGCTTAAAGCAGAATTCTATGCGAGTCATTCGAATTGCAGCAAGGCGGCAAGCGAGTGAGTCGCCAGTCACATAGGTAACTATGTGACTGGTGCGAACGAACGCAGCCAACGCGGCTGCGGTTTGAAGGACGAAGTCATAGAACAGATTTGTTCGTTGGAGCCTGGCCTATCCAGGCCTCCGTCGAAGACCGCAGGTGTCCCGTCAGGGCCTTAATTTCCTGCGTAGACGGTGACAGAACGCTAAGATTATTTTTTGATACTTTTGGCTTGTTTCTGCTCACCGTATTTAAGACGTTCATCTCGTTGAGATGGATGAAGTGAGTTCCAGAGTTCGACTCTGGCAAACATCCAGGAGCAAAGCTAATGGCTTTAAATCTTCAAGACAAACAAGCGATTGTTGCTGAAGTCAGCGAAGTAGCCAAAGGCGCGCTGTCTGCAGTCGTTGCGGATTCCCGTGGCGTAACCGTAGACAAAATGACTGAACTGCGTAAAGCAGGTCGTGAAGCCGGCGTATACATGCGTGTTGTTCGTAACACCCTGCTGCGTCGCTCTGTTGAAGGTACTGCTTTTGAGTGCCTGAAAGACACGTTTGTTGGTCCGACCCTGATTGCATACTCTATGGAACACCCGGGCGCTGCTGCTCGTCTGTTCAAAGAGTTCGCGAAAGCGAATGCAAACTTTGAGGTCAAAGCTGCAGCCTTTGAAGGTGAGGTTATCCCGGCGTCTCAGATCGACCGCCTGGCAACTCTGCCGACCTACGAAGAAGCACTGGCACGTCTGATGTCGACCATGAAAGAAGCCGCTGCCGGCAAGCTGGTCCGCACTCTGGCTGCTGTACGCGATGCGAAAGAAGCTGCTTAATTGCCGTTTTCTTTGTAAAGCATTCGCCTACGTATAAACTTATTCTGATATTCAGGAACAATTTAAATGTCTATCACTAAAGATCAAATCATCGAAGCAGTTGCCGCTATGTCCGTAATGGACGTTGTTGAACTGGTATCTGCAATGGAAGAAAAATTCGGCGTTTCTGCTGCCGCTGCTGTAGCTGTTGCTGCTGGCCCGGCTGAAGCTGCTGAAGAGAAAACCGAGTTCGACGTTATCCTGAAAGCCGCTGGCGCTAACAAAGTTGCTGTTATCAAAGCAGTACGTGGCGCAACTGGCCTGGGTCTGAAAGAAGCTAAAGACCTGGTAGAATCTGCTCCGGCCGCTCTGAAAGAAGGCGTGAGCAAAGATGACGCTGAAGCTCTGAAAAAATCTCTGGAAGAAGCTGGCGCTGAAGTTGAAGTTAAATAAGCCAACCCTTCCGGTTGCAGCCTAAGCGATTAGGCTGATGGCTGGTGACTTTTTAGTCACCAGCCTTTTTGCGCTGTAGGGCGCCAGCAGCATTTCACACTGTTTGACTGCGGGCTGCCTTGACAATACTTGTTTCTATCGACGTCTTAATATACCGCGACAGGCTTCGACTCCTGTGTAAATCGCGATGAAATGGTTTAAGCGTGATAGCAACAAGTATTGCGGAAAGTGTTCCATTTTCCGGTCAACAAAATGGTGTTGCATAAACTGCCCGTCCAGTGGGCAGAGTGGGTCGAAGACTTGTCAGCGAGCTGAGGAACCCTAATGGTTTACTCCTATACCGAGAAAAAACGTATTCGTAAGGATTTTGGTAAACGTCCGCAGGTGCTGGATGTCCCATATCTCCTTTCTATCCAGCTTGACTCGTTCCAGAAGTTTATCGAGCAAGATCCTGAAGGTCAGTATGGTCTGGAAGCGGCATTCCGTTCCGTGTTCCCGATCGCAAGCTACAGCGGTAATTCCGAGCTGCAGTACGTCAGCTACCGCCTTGGCGAACCGGTATTTGACGTTAAAGAGTGTCAGATCCGCGGCGTGACCTATTCCGCTCCCCTGCGCGTTAAGCTGCGCCTGGTGATTTATGAGCGTGAAGCGCCGGAAGGCACCGTCAAAGACATCAAAGAACAAGAAGTGTACATGGGCGAAATTCCGCTCATGACCGACAACGGTACCTTTGTCATCAACGGTACCGAGCGCGTTATCGTTTCTCAGCTGCACCGTAGCCCGGGCGTCTTCTTTGACAGCGATAAGGGTAAAACCCACTCGTCGGGTAAAGTGCTGTATAACGCACGCATCATCCCTTACCGCGGTTCCTGGCTGGACTTCGAGTTCGATCCGAAGGACAACCTGTTTGTCCGTATCGACCGTCGTCGTAAGCTGCCGGCGACCATTATCCTGCGCGCGCTGAACTACACCACTGAGCAGATCCTCGACCTGTTCTTTGAAAAAGTGGTGTTTGAAATTCGCGACAACAAGCTGCAGATGGAGCTGATTCCTGAGCGCCTGCGCGGTGAAACCGCCTCCTTCGATATCGAAGCCGACGGTAAAGTGTACGTTGAGAAAGGCCGCCGCATTACCGCGCGCCACATCCGCCAGCTGGAAAAAGACGATGTTAAACACATCGAAGTGCCGGTTGAGTACATCGCGGGCAAAGTGGCTGCGAAGGACTACGTTGATACCAACACCGGCGAACTGATCTGCGCGGCGAACATGGAGCTGAGCCTGGATCTGCTGGCCAAGCTGAGCCAGTCTGGCCACAAGCGTATCGAAACGCTGTTCACCAACGATCTGGACCACGGCCCGTACATCTCTGAGACCGTCCGCGTCGATCCGACTAACGATCGCCTGAGCGCGCTGGTAGAAATCTACCGCATGATGCGCCCGGGTGAGCCGCCGACCCGCGAAGCGGCCGAAAGCCTGTTTGAGAACCTGTTCTTCTCTGAAGACCGCTACGACCTCTCTGCGGTAGGCCGCATGAAGTTCAACCGCTCTCTGCTGCGTGACGAGATCGAAGGTTCCGGTATCCTGAGCAAAGACGACATCATTGACGTTATGAAGAAGCTCATTGATATCCGTAACGGTAAAGGCGAAGTGGATGATATCGACCACCTCGGCAACCGTCGTATCCGTTCCGTGGGCGAAATGGCGGAAAACCAGTTCCGCGTTGGCCTGGTGCGCGTAGAGCGTGCGGTGAAAGAGCGTCTCTCTCTGGGCGACCTCGACACCCTGATGCCGCAGGACATGATCAACGCCAAGCCGATTTCGGCGGCGGTGAAAGAGTTCTTTGGCTCCAGCCAGCTGTCCCAGTTTATGGACCAGAACAACCCGCTGTCTGAGATCACGCACAAGCGTCGTATCTCGGCACTCGGCCCGGGTGGTCTGACCCGTGAACGTGCGGGCTTCGAAGTGCGAGACGTACACCCGACTCACTACGGTCGCGTCTGCCCAATCGAAACCCCGGAAGGTCCGAACATCGGTCTGATCAACTCCCTGTCCGTGTACGCACAGACTAACGAATACGGCTTCCTCGAAACCCCGTATCGTAAAGTGACCGACGGCGTGGTGACCGACGAAATTCATTACCTGTCTGCTATTGAAGAGGGTAACTTCGTTATTGCCCAGGCGAACTCCAACCTGAGCGACGAAGGCCGTTTCGTAGACGATCTGGTTACCTGCCGTAGCAAAGGCGAATCGAGCCTGTTCAGCCGCGACCAGGTTGACTACATGGACGTATCCACCCAGCAGGTGGTTTCCGTCGGTGCGTCCCTGATCCCGTTCCTGGAACACGATGACGCCAACCGTGCATTGATGGGTGCGAACATGCAACGTCAGGCGGTTCCGACCCTGCGCGCTGATAAGCCGCTGGTAGGTACCGGTATGGAACGTGCTGTTGCCGTCGACTCCGGCGTAACCTCCGTTGCCAAGCGCGGCGGCGTGGTGCAGTACGTGGATGCCTCCCGTATCGTTATCAAAGTTAACGAAGACGAGATGTACCCGGGCGAAGCAGGTATCGACATCTATAACCTGACCAAGTACACCCGCTCTAACCAGAACACCTGCATCAACCAGATGCCGTGCGTCTCTCTGGGTGAGCCGATTGAGCGCGGCGACGTGCTGGCAGACGGCCCGTCCACCGACCTCGGTGAACTGGCGCTGGGCCAGAACATGCGCGTCGCGTTCATGCCGTGGAACGGCTACAACTTCGAAGACTCCATCCTCGTCTCCGAGCGCGTGGTTCAGGAAGACCGCTTCACCACTATCCACATCCAGGAACTGGCGTGCGTGTCCCGCGACACCAAGCTGGGGCCGGAAGAGATCACTGCCGATATCCCGAACGTGGGTGAGGCCGCGCTCTCCAAGCTGGATGAGTCCGGTATCGTCTATATCGGTGCGGAAGTGAAGGGCGGCGACATCCTGGTCGGTAAAGTGACGCCGAAAGGCGAAACCCAGCTGACCCCGGAAGAGAAGCTGCTGCGTGCGATCTTCGGTGAGAAAGCGTCTGACGTTAAAGACTCTTCTCTGCGCGTGCCGAACAGCGTTTCCGGTACCGTTATCGACGTGCAGGTCTTTACCCGCGATGGCGTGGAAAAAGACAAGCGTGCGCTGGAAATCGAAGAGATGCAGCTCAAGCAGGCCAAGAAAGACCTGTCTGAAGAACTGCAGATCCTCGAAGCTGGCCTGTTCAGCCGTATCTACGCGGTACTGGTTGCCGGTGGTATTGAAGCGTCCAAACTCGACGCTCTGCCGCGCGATCGCTGGCTCGAACTCGGTCTGACCGACGAAGAGAAGCAGAATCAGCTGGAGCAGCTGGCCGAGCAGTACGACGAGCTGAAGCACGAGTTTGAGAAGAAACTCGAAGCGAAACGCCGCAAAATCACCCAGGGCGACGATCTGGCACCGGGCGTGCTGAAGATTGTTAAGGTGTATCTGGCCGTTAAACGTCAGATCCAGCCTGGTGATAAAATGGCGGGCCGCCACGGTAACAAGGGTGTTATCTCCAAGATCAACCCGATCGAAGATATGCCGCACGATGCGAACGGTACGCCGGTCGACATCGTTCTGAACCCGCTGGGCGTACCGTCCCGTATGAACATCGGTCAGATCCTGGAAACTCACCTGGGTATGGCGGCGAAAGGCATCGGCGATAAGATCAACGCCATGCTCAAGCAGCAGCAGGAAGTTGCCAAACTGCGCGAGTTCATCCAGCGTGCTTACGATCTGGGTACTGACGTGCGTCAGAAAGTTGACCTCAACACCTTCAGCGATGACGAAGTGCTGCGCCTGGCAGAGAACCTGCGTAAGGGTATGCCAATCGCCACGCCGGTATTCGACGGTGCGAAAGAAGCGGAAATCAAAGAGCTGCTGCAGCTCGGCGGCCTGCCGACTTCCGGTCAGATCACCCTGTACGATGGCCGCACCGGCGAGCAGTTCGAGCGTCCGGTAACCGTGGGTTACATGTACATGCTGAAACTGAACCACCTGGTCGACGACAAGATGCACGCGCGTTCCACCGGTTCCTACAGCCTGGTTACTCAGCAGCCGCTGGGTGGTAAGGCGCAGTTCGGTGGTCAGCGCTTCGGTGAGATGGAAGTGTGGGCGCTGGAAGCATACGGCGCCGCCTACACCCTGCAGGAAATGCTTACCGTTAAGTCTGATGACGTGAACGGTCGTACCAAGATGTATAAGAACATCGTGGACGGCAACCATCAGATGGAACCAGGCATGCCGGAATCCTTCAACGTACTGTTGAAAGAGATTCGTTCGCTGGGTATCAACATCGAACTGGAAGACGAGTAATTCTCGCTCAAACAGGTCACCGCTGCCGGGTTAACGCCCGGCAGCGGAATGTGCTAACTCCGACGGGAGCAAATCCGTGAAAGACTTATTAAAGTTTCTGAAAGCGCAAACTAAAACCGAAGAGTTTGATGCGATCAAAATTGCTCTGGCCTCGCCAGACATGATCCGTTCATGGTCTTTTGGTGAAGTTAAAAAGCCGGAAACCATTAACTACCGTACGTTCAAGCCTGAGCGTGACGGTCTGTTCTGCGCCCGTATCTTTGGGCCAGTGAAAGACTATGAGTGCCTGTGCGGTAAGTACAAGCGCCTGAAGCACCGCGGCGTTATCTGTGAGAAGTGCGGCGTTGAAGTGACCCAGACTAAAGTGCGTCGTGAGCGCATGGGCCACATCGAGCTGGCGTCTCCGACCGCCCACATCTGGTTCCTGAAATCCCTGCCGTCCCGTATCGGCCTGCTGCTGGATATGCCGCTGCGCGATATCGAACGCGTACTGTACTTCGAATCCTACGTGGTAATCGAAGGCGGGATGACTAACCTGGAACGTAACCAGATCCTGACCGAAGAGCAGTACCTCGACGCGCTGGAAGAGTTCGGTGACGAATTCGACGCCAAGATGGGTGCGGAAGCTATTCAGGCCCTGCTGAAAAACATGGACCTGGAGCAGGAGTGTGAAACCCTGCGTGAAGAGCTGAACGAAACCAACTCTGAAACCAAGCGTAAGAAGCTGACCAAGCGTATCAAGCTGCTGGAAGCGTTCGTTCAGTCCGGTAACAAGCCGGAGTGGATGATCCTGACCGTTCTGCCGGTTCTGCCGCCAGATCTGCGTCCGCTGGTACCGCTGGACGGCGGTCGTTTTGCGACTTCTGACCTGAACGATCTGTATCGTCGCGTCATTAACCGTAACAACCGTCTGAAGCGTCTGCTGGATCTGGCCGCGCCGGATATCATCGTGCGCAACGAAAAGCGTATGCTGCAGGAAGCGGTAGATGCCCTGCTGGATAACGGCCGTCGCGGTCGCGCGATCACCGGTTCCAACAAGCGTCCGCTGAAATCGCTGGCCGACATGATCAAAGGTAAGCAGGGTCGTTTCCGTCAGAACCTGCTCGGTAAGCGCGTTGACTACTCCGGTCGTTCGGTTATCACCGTAGGTCCATACCTGCGTCTGCACCAGTGCGGTCTGCCGAAGAAAATGGCCCTGGAGCTGTTCAAACCGTTCATCTACGGCAAGCTTGAGCTGCGCGGTCTGGCCACCACCATCAAAGCCGCCAAGAAAATGGTTGAGCGTGAAGAAGCTGTCGTCTGGGATATCCTCGACGAAGTTATCCGCGAACACCCGGTGCTGCTGAACCGTGCGCCGACTCTGCACCGTCTGGGTATCCAGGCCTTTGAACCGGTACTGATCGAAGGTAAAGCGATTCAGCTGCACCCGCTGGTTTGTGCCGCGTACAACGCCGACTTCGATGGTGACCAGATGGCTGTTCACGTACCGCTGACGCTGGAAGCCCAGCTGGAAGCGCGTGCGCTGATGATGTCCACCAACAACATCCTGTCCCCGGCGAACGGCGAACCAATCATCGTTCCGTCCCAGGACGTGGTACTGGGTCTGTACTACATGACCCGCGACTGTGTTAACGCCAAAGGCGAAGGCATGGTGCTGACTGGCCCGAAAGAAGCCGAGCGTCTCTACCGCTCTGGCCAGGCCTCTCTGCATGCGCGCGTTAAAGTGCGTATCACCGAATATGAAAAAGACGCTAACGGCGAATTCGTTGCGACCACCAGCCTGAAAGACACGACCGTCGGTCGCGCCATTCTGTGGATGATCGTGCCGAAAGGTCTGCCTTTCTCCATCGTCAACCAGGCGCTGGGTAAGAAAGCTATCTCCAAAATGCTGAACACCTGTTACCGCATTCTGGGCCTGAAGCCGACCGTTATCTTCGCTGACCAGACCATGTACACCGGCTTTGCCTACGCGGCCCGTTCAGGTGCCTCCGTCGGTATCGACGACATGGTTATTCCGCAGAAGAAATACGAAATCATTTCTGAAGCCGAAGCCGAAGTGGCCGAGATTCAGGAACAGTTCCAGTCCGGTCTGGTGACCGCTGGCGAACGTTACAACAAAGTCATCGATATCTGGGCCGCGGCGAACGATCGCGTATCCAAAGCGATGATGGACAACCTGCAGACCGAAACCGTCATTAACCGTGAAGGTAAAGAAGAGCAGCAGGTTTCGTTCAACAGCATCTACATGATGGCCGACTCCGGTGCGCGTGGTTCTGCTGCCCAGATCCGTCAGCTGGCCGGTATGCGTGGTCTGATGGCGAAGCCGGATGGCTCCATCATCGAAACGCCGATCACCGCGAACTTCCGTGAAGGTCTGAACGTACTCCAGTACTTCATCTCCACGCACGGTGCGCGTAAAGGTCTGGCGGATACCGCGCTGAAAACCGCGAACTCCGGTTACCTGACCCGTCGTCTGGTTGACGTGGCGCAGGATCTGGTGGTTACCGAGGACGACTGCGGCACGCTGGAAGGCCTGGTGATGACCCCGGTTATCGAAGGTGGCGACGTTAAAGAGCCGCTGCGCGATCGCGTTCTGGGTCGTGTGACGGCAGAAGACGTGCTGAAGCCGGGTACTGCGGATATTCTTGTCCCGCGTAACACGCTGCTGCACGAACAGTGGTGTGACCTGCTGGAAGCCAACTCCGTTGACTCGGTGAAAGTTCGCTCCGTTGTATCCTGCGAAACTGACTTCGGCGTGTGTGCCCACTGCTACGGTCGTGACCTGGCGCGTGGCCACATCATCAACAAAGGTGAGGCCATCGGCGTTATCGCGGCACAGTCCATCGGTGAGCCGGGTACTCAGCTGACCATGCGTACGTTCCACATCGGTGGTGCGGCATCGCGTGCGGCTGCTGAATCCAGCATTCAGGTGAAGAACAAAGGTAGCATCAAGCTGTTCAACGCCAAGTCGGTTGTCAACTCCAGCGGTAAGCTGGTGGTGACCTCCCGTAACACCGAGCTGAAGCTGATCGACGAATTCGGTCGTACCAAAGAGAGCTATAAAGTGCCTTACGGTGCGGTTATGGCGAAGGGCGATGGCGAGCAGGTTGCCGGCGGCGAAACCGTTGCCAACTGGGATCCGCACACCATGCCGGTTATCACCGAAGTGAGCGGTTTCATCCGCTTCACCGACATGATCGACGGCCAGACCATCACTCGTCAGACCGACGAACTGACCGGCCTCTCTTCCCTGGTGGTTCTGGATTCCGCAGAACGTACTACCGGTGGTAAAGACCTGCGTCCGGCGCTGAAAATCGTCGACGCCCAGGGCAACGACGTTCTGATCCCGGGCACCGACATGCCGGCTCAGTACTTCCTGCCGGGTAAAGCGATCGTTCAGCTGGACGATGGCGTACAGATCGGTGCGGGTGACGCCCTGGCGCGTATTCCGCAGGAATCCAGTGGTACGAAAGATATCACCGGTGGTCTGCCGCGCGTTGCCGACCTGTTCGAAGCGCGTCGTCCGAAAGAGCCGGCAATCCTGGCTGAAATCAGCGGCATTATCTCCTTCGGTAAAGAGACCAAAGGTAAGCGCCGTCTGGTGATCACTCCGGTTGACGGTAGCGATCCGTACGAAGAGATGATCCCGAAATGGCGTCAGCTCAACGTGTTTGAAGGCGAACGCGTAGAACGCGGTGACGTGGTTTCCGACGGTCCGGAAGCGCCGCACGACATTCTGCGTCTGCGCGGCGTTCACGCGGTGACCCGCTACATCACTAACGAAGTGCAGGACGTATACCGTCTGCAGGGCGTTAAGATTAACGATAAGCACATCGAAGTTATCGTTCGTCAGATGCTGCGTAAAGCGACCATCGTGAATGCAGGCAGCTCCGAGTTCCTGGAAGGCGAGCAGGCTGAATACTCCCGCATCAAGATCGCCAACCGCGAGCTGGAAGCGGACGGCAAAATCGGCGCAACCTTCGCGCGCGATCTGCTGGGTATCACCAAAGCGTCTCTGGCAACCGAGTCCTTCATCTCCGCGGCCTCGTTCCAGGAGACCACTCGCGTGCTGACCGAAGCAGCCGTTGCGGGCAAACGCGACGAACTGCGCGGTCTGAAAGAGAACGTTATCGTGGGTCGCCTGATCCCGGCCGGTACCGGTTACGCGTACCACCAGGACCGCATCCGTCGTCGCGCCGCTGGCGAGCCGACCGCTGCACCGCAGGTGAGCGCGGAAGAAGCTTCTGCAAGCCTTGCAGAGCTGCTGAACGCAGGCCTGGGCGGTTCTGACGATTAATCGTTGACGCACTGCTGAAAAAGCCAGTCAGGGTTCCTGACTGGCTTTTTTTATGGGCAATGCATTTCGTTGTACCCGTATTACTGAATCCAGACTTTTGCGTATTTTTCAAAGAAGTCGGTTTGCAATTTCGTTTAACACTCAATAGCATTGGCTAAATATTGTGCGGTGAGGGGTTGTCATGGATACGACTGAAACACTTAATGGAACCTATTTCTACGGCGGGTTATCTAATCTTTCTCCGCAGCAGCTCTGGTGGGCGATTACGACGTCTGTCGTGAGCGGCTATTTAGGGATTTCAGCCGTTGATGCCGCTCTAATCATTTCTGGTCAGCCTATTATTGGTACGAGAGTAAAGCCTGGAACGGCAACACCCGGAACCTCTTTAGCATCTAAGTATATGAGTAACTGGTTAAATTACAGATTGCCACACGGTTTCCGACTTCCTACGCTAACGGGTAAGTCTATTGCTACACTAAAATGGACAAGCACAAATAACCTTGGCCGCTTTGTTGGCCGTAATGTTCCCTGGCTAGGCTGGGTCCTGACTTTTACGACGATATACCAGATTAATACTGATATTCGTCAGACCTATAATAAGATTGCCCGGCCTGAGCATCGAATTCAGTGGACTTACTTCTGATGACAGACGTCGAGAAAGAGATCGTCGATTTTATCGATCGAAGCTACAACACCAAAAAATACTTCCTCTTTGGTCCCAGGAAGAGCATCACCCTGGATACCAATATTAGAGATGATCTTAAACTCGTATATGAAGATAATGTTGAAATGATGGATAGCTATTTCCAGCGCTGGCGCGTTGAGCGTGGGGGTTTTAATATCCTTAACTACTTTAACCCAGAGTTTTTGGGATCGCGAGAGCCCGATCCGCATAAACCATTGACGTTGAGAATGCTGGCGGCGTCCGCGAGGGCAGGGAAGTGGTTGTATGACTGACACTGAGATGACGCGCCTTATCCGATAGTTCGCACCATTTGGCGTCCGGCGTCATCCCCCTCCCCGAACTTGTGTGCAAAAACTTTTTACCGCGCATCATTCCGACCGTGGCCCCCACCGCCCGATGCCCGGAAACCCTGTGCGCGTCAAATAATGCGCAGCCTAAAAGCGATATATTCCCCAAAGTTATACTAAAAGTGTGGGTATTCAGCTAAGCCTGACCCCACGTTATGGACAGCCTCCGGGGGAGATATGGAATTTGCGCTACAGCTCATCATCATTTTAATTTGCCTGTTTTACGGCGCCCGCAAGGGCGGCATCGCGCTGGGCCTGCTGGGCGGCATTGGCCTGGTTATTCTGGTCTTTGTTTTTCACCTTAAGCCGGGCAAGCCGCCGGTTGACGTGATGCTGGTGATTATCGCCGTGGTGGCGGCATCGGCCACGCTGCAGGCCTCCGGCGGCCTCGACGTGATGCTGCAGATCGCCGAGAAACTGCTGCGGCGCAATCCGAAGTACGTCTCTATCGTCGCGCCCTTCGTCACCTGCACCCTGACCATCCTCTGTGGGACCGGCCACGTGGTGTACACCATCCTGCCGATTATTTATGACGTGGCTATCAAGAATAACATCCGCCCGGAGCGGCCGATGGCGGCCAGCACCATCGGCGCGCAGATGGGCATTATCGCCAGCCCCGTCTCGGTAGCGGTGGTCTCACTGGTGGCGATGCTCGGCAACTTCACCTTTAACGGTAAGCACCTCGAATTTCTCGACCTGCTCTCCATCACCATCCCGTCAACCCTGCTCGGCATCCTGGCTATCGGCATCTTCAGCTGGTTTCGCGGCAAAGATCTCGACAAGGACCCGGAATTCCAGGCGTTTATCGCCACGCCGGAGAATCGCCACTATGTCTATGGCGACACGGCAACGCTGCTCGACCGCAAGCTGCCGACGAGCAACTGGATAGCGATGTGGATCTTCCTCGCCGCCATCGCGGTCGTAGCCCTGCTCGGCGCCTTCTCTGAGCTGAGACCGGCCTTTGACGGCAAGCCGCTGTCGATGGTGCTGGTGATCCAGATGTTTATGCTGTTCGCCGGGGCGGTGATTGTGATCGCCACCAAAACCAACCCGGCCTCAATTTCCAAAAACGAAGTGTTCCGCTCCGGGATGATCGCCATCGTCGCGGTATACGGCATCGCATGGATGGCCGAGACCATGTTCGGCGCGCATCTGAAGGAGATCGAGGGAACGCTGGGGGCGATGGTGAAGGAGTTTCCCTGGGCCTACGCCATCGTCCTGCTGCTGGTGTCGAAGTTCGTGAACTCCCAGGCGGCGGCGCTGGCGGCCATTGTCCCGGTAGCGCTGGCGATTGGCGTCGATCCCGCCTACATTGTGGCCTCTGCGCCGGCCTGCTACGGCTACTATATTCTGCCGACCTATCCCAGCGACCTGGCGGCGATCCAGTTCGACCGCTCCGGCACCACCCGCATCGGCCGCTTTGTCATCAACCACAGCTTTATCCTGCCGGGGCTGATTGGCGTTAGCGTGTCGTGCGTGTTTGGCTGGGTGCTGGCGGGGGTGTATGGGTTTTTGTGAGGATAACGATATTGCTTTGCCTGGGATGGATTTAGCTGCACGACCTTCCTGTATATTGCGGACAGCGTTTAAGATGATGATTATGCGGCAGGGCTAAGCGAGGAGCGGTAGACGGGATCTCATCGATTGGGTCTGCCGCTATTACGGTTTGAGGTTTAAATGGATTGAGGGGCAAAAGTGGGATTATCCGAAACGGTAAAGAAAATCGTTATGCTAACTTTTGTGGCCGGCATGGCCGCAGGATGTGCGCCGCTACATCCCTCCGGCTGCCATAAGACCACGGCGCTGGGGAGTTGCGGCTCAGGACGCTGGGACGATCGGGATGAATGGGGTGCGCAAGCGCGGGCCATCAGGGCGGCAGTAAATAGCAAACTTGATGAACCGCAAAACTGGAAAGGAAAAAAATGCAGACTGCATATTGAATTTGCACAGGACGGCACGGCGTTAAGCATATCAACCAGCAATGGCAACAAAGCCTATTGCGAAGCGATAGCGTCAGCGGCCCATAAAGCCAAATTCCCGGCCTTCAACAATCCGGACGTTTATAGAGATTTTCAAAAATCCGGCTTCGATATGCGCGGCTAGCGGCGTAATAGCCATCTGAATGCCCGCTCTTTGCTCAAAAGAAACCGTCAAAATGAATGATGTGTCGTAATCTGTCGAGGGCAGAGCCCACCAAAAACAAAAATGCCCGCCGGTAGCGGGCACGCTGCATGAACCCTCAACCCACCGCCGGCAGCCGCCGATACAGCTCAATCATATCCCCCGCCAGATCCTGGATCACCATCGCGTTCATCAGGTGGTCCTGGGAGTGGACGGTGATCAGGTTCACCGGCAGCTTGCCGGTGCCTTCGTCCAGGCCGATAAGCAGGGTCTGGATGGTGTGGGCGTGCTTCACAAACTCGCGGGACTCGGCCATCGCCTGTTCGGCGGCGGCGAAGTCGCCTTTGCGCGCCATCTGCAGAGCGGTCAGCGCCGAACTGCGGGCGGCGCCGGCGTTAACCAGCAGCTCCATAATGGTGGTTTCTAAATCTTCCACGCCTTACTCCATTAGCTTGAGGGCTTTTTCCAGCACGACGTCGCCTTTCATCATGCCGTAATCCATCATGTCGATCACCGCGACCTTCTTGCCCAGCGGCTCGGCTTCGGCCTGCAGCTTGGCCTGCTCGTATTTCACCTGCGGGCCCAGCAGTACGATGTCTGCGGTGGCAATATTGTCTTTAAATTCGGCGACCGGCACGGCCTTGATGGAGACCTCAACCCCTTTCTTCTGCGCCGCCTCTTTCATGCGCTGCACCAGCATGCTGGTGGACATTCCCGCCGCGCAGCATAAAACAATGTTTTTCATAACTCGCCCTCATGATCCTTGGTCAATCATGTTTAGCGCGCGGCCCGGGCGGCAACAACCGCTTTGCGGCGATTGTGTGTAAACCATCACAAAGAAAGGCGCAGAAACCTGAAACCGGTTACAGAATGAGGCCGCCGACGATGTTTTTCGCCGGCGGCAGGGGGCTCAGGGCGCGCTGCGCCCCAGCCAGCTGTCCCACTCTTTCCATACCGGCTGCAGTCCGCGATCGGTCAGCGCTCTGGCGACCTCCTCCGGACGGCGGCCGTCGTGGGGTTCGAACTGCTCCAGCTCGGGCCGATCGCCGTCGGCGTAGCCGCCGGGCTGGGTTTTCGAGAAGGCGCTGACGTTGTTGATGGCGATGGGCACCACGCGGTCGCGGAAGTACGGCGATTCACGGGTAGAGAGCGACAGCTCCACCTCCGGCGCCAGCAGACGGAAGGCGCAGATGGTCTGCACCAGCTGCTTTTCGCTCATCAGCGAGGCGGGCTCGACGCCGCCCGCGCAGGGGCGCAGGCGCGGGAAGGAGAGCGAGTAGCGGCTCTTCCAGTACTTCTGCTGTAGCCACAGCAGGTGTTCGGCGACCATAAAGCAGTCCACCCGCCAGCTGTCGGACAGGCCGATCAGCGCCCCGAGGCCAATTTTATCGATCCCGGCGCGGCCCAGGCGGTCCGGCGTCTCCAGCCGCCAGAAGAAATCCTGCTTGTTACCCTTCAGGTGGTGGCGGGCGTATGTCGCCTCGTGGTAGGTCTCCTGATAGACCATCACGCCGTCCAGTCCCAGCCCCTTCAGCTCGGCGTACTCCGCCTCGGCCAGCGGCTGGACCTCCATCTGCAGGGAGGCGAACTGGCGGCGAATGGCGGGCAGGTGGCGGCGGAAATAGTCCATGCCGACCTTGCCCTGGTGTTCGCCGGTGACCAGCAGCAGGTGCTCGAAGCCCATCTCGCGGATCGCCGCGCATTCGCGGGCGATCTCTTCGTCGTCCAGCGTCTTGCGCTTGATGCGGTTGCTCATCGAGAAGCCGCAGTAGGTGCAGTCGTTGGCGCACAGGTTGGAGAGGTAGAGCGGGACGTAGAAGCCGACGGTGTTGCCGAAGCGCTGGCGGGTCAGCTGCTGCGCCCGCTGGGCCAGCGGTTCAAGGAAGGCTTCGGCAGCGGGCGACAGCAGCGCCATCAGGTCATCGCGGCCCACCTGCCGGGCGTGCAGGGCGCGTTCGACGTCGGCGGCCGTTTTGCTGTTGATGCGCAGGCGGATATCGTCCCAGTCCAGCTGTCGCCAGCGATCGGTGAAGGTGTTGTTCATGGCAGCGTCTCCAGGAAGCCGGTCAGCGGGCTGGTGGCCTGTGCCTCGCGGCTTTTTGCCCCGGGTCCGGCGGCGTGCGCCAGCAGCCCGGCCTCTACCGCCAGGCGGAAGGCGGTGGCCATCTCTACCGGCGAATCCGCCACCGCGATGGCGGTGTTGACCAGCACCGCGTCGGCGCCCATCTCCAGCGCCTGTGCGGCGTGGCTGGGGACGCCGATCCCGGCATCAACTACCACCGGCACCGAGGACTGGGCGATGATGATCTCCAGCATCGCCCGGGTCTCCAGCCCCTGGTTGGAGCCAATCGGCGCGCCGAGCGGCATCACCGCCGCGCAGCCGACCTCTTCAAGACGGCGGCACAGCACCGGATCGGCGCCGCAGTAGGGCAGCACCACAAAGCCCTCTTTGACCAGCAGTTCGGCGGCCTTCAGGGTCTCAATCGGATCCGGCAGCAGCCAGCGGGCGTCCGGGTGGATTTCGAGCTTCAGCCAGCGGGTACCGAGCGCTTCCCGCGCCAAGCGTGCGGCAAACACGGCCTCTTCGGCGGTTTTCGCTCCGGAGGTGTTGGGCAGCAGCGACACGCCCGCGTCAATCAGCGGCTGCAGAATAGCGTCGTTATCCCGGCGCAGATTGACCCGCTTCATCGCCAGGGTCACCAACTGGCTGCCGGAGGCGCGAATGGCGTCAACCATCAGATCGGCGGTGGCGAACTTGCCGGTGCCGGTGAACAGATGGGAATCAAAAACTTTATCGGCAATGCGTAACATGGTTAGCCTCCGGCAATTACCTGAAAAATCAGCAGGGCGTCGCCCTCCTGTAATGTCTGCTCCACCCACCGGGCGCGGGGCAGGATCTGCTGGTTGAGCGCCAGCGCGACGCCGGGCTTATCCTGCGCAAGCGCAGCGAGCAGGGCGGCAACATCGGTTCCCGCCTCGCACTGGTACGCCTCATCGTTAATGAAGATTTGCATGCTGCCCTCCGCATACCGGACAGCTTGCCGCGCGCGTCAGCGCCAGCTGCCGCCAGCTGCCCGTCCGGGCGTCGAACAGGCGCAGGGCATTATCCGCAACCGGCATGCCGGAGAGCAGTTTGATGGCCTCCAGCGCCTGCATCGTGCCCATCATGCCGACCACCGGGCCGACGATGCCGGCAGTGCGGCAGCTGCGCGCCGGCTCGCTGTCGTCCGGCCACAGGCAGCGGTAGCAGCCGTGGGCCCACGGCGGGGTCAGTACCATCAGCTGGCCGCCGAAGCCGACGGCGCTGGCGGTGATCAGCGGCGTGTCGGCCGCCACGCAGGCGGCGTTTACCGCCTGGCGGGTGGCGATATTGTCGCTGCAGTCGAGCACCAGATCCGCCGCCACCACCTGCTGGCGCAGCGCGTCGCCGCTGAGCCGCTGGCGCAGGGCCAGCAGCCGGATATCCGGATTAAGCTGCGCCAGCCGCCTGGTGGCGCGCTCCGCCTTCGGCAGGTCGAGGTCGTCAACGCTAAACAGGATCTGCCGCTGCAGGTTGCTGATGTGCACGCTGTCGTCGTCCGCCAGCGCCAGGGTGCCGACGCCGGCGCCCGCCAGATAGAGCGCCGCCGGGGAGCCGAGGCCGCCGAGGCCGACAATCAGCACCCGGCTCGCCAGCAGCCGCTGCTGGCCGTCGATGGCGATATCCTCCAGCAGCAGCTGGCGGCTGTAGCGCATAAAGTCGCGGTCATTCATCGCCGGCTCCCGCCATCTCCAGCAGCTGGGCGGTGGCAAGCTGCCAGTCCGGCGCCTGGGTAATAGCGCTGACCACCGCAATGCTGCCGACGCCGGTCGCCAGCACCTCCGGGGCGCGGGCGATGCTGATACCGCCGATCGCCACCGTCGGATAGTCGCCCAGCCGCGCGACGTGGGCGGCGAGCTGCTGCACGCCCTGTGGCGCGGAGGGCATCTGCTTGGTCTGCGTCGGGAAGACGTGGCCCAGCGCGATGTAGGAGGGCTTCGCCGCCAGCGCCACGTCCATCTCCATATCGTCGTGGGTCGAAACGCCGAGCCGCAGCCCGGCCTCGCGGATGGCGTTCAGGTCGGTGGTCTGCAGATCCTCCTGCCCGAGGTGCACGCCGTAGGCGCCGTGCTTCACCGCCAGCCGCCAGTAGTCGTTAATAAACAGCCGGGCGCGGTACTGACGCCCGAGGGTGATGGCGCGTATAACGTCCGCCTCTACCTCCTCATCGCGCTTATCCTTGATGCGCAGCTGCAGGGTGCGCGCCCCGGCGTCCAGCAGGCGGGCTATCCACTCGACGCTGTCAACCACCGGGTAGAGTCCGAGCCGGCGCGGTACCGGCGGAAAATCAGGCTGATACATCAGGCTTCCTCTCTCTTTAGATAAATTTCCCCGCCTCTGGCGCGGAAGCTGTTGGACATCTCCGCCATGCCCACTTCAATCGCCTGCGCCGCCGCGTAGTCGCGCACCTCCTGGGAGATTTTCATCGAGCAGAACTTCGGCCCGCACATCGAGCAGAAGTGCGCCACCTTGCCGGACTCTTGGGGCAGGGTCTCGTCGTGATAGGCGCGGGCGGTAAAGGGATCGAGGGCGAGGTTGAACTGGTCTTCCCAGCGGAATTCGAAGCGCGCTTTCGACATCGCGTTATCGCGGATCTGCGCGCCGGGGTGCCCCTTCGCCAGGTCGGCGGCGTGGGCGGCAATTTTGTAGGTGATAAGCCCCTGCTTGACGTCCTCTTTGTTCGGCAGGCCGAGGTGCTCTTTCGGCGTCACGTAGCAGAGCATCGCGCAGCCGAACCAGCCGATCATCGCCGCGCCGATGCCGGAGGTGAAGTGATCGTAGCCCGGTGCGATATCGGTGGTCAGCGGTCCGAGGGTATAGAAAGGCGCTTCGTGGCACTTCTCCAGCTCCTCGGTCATGTTGGTGCGGATCATCTGCATCGGCACGTGGCCGGGGCCTTCGATCATCACCTGCACGTCGTACTCCCAGGCGATTTTGGTCAGCTCGCCGAGGGTGCGCAGCTCGGCGAACTGCGCCTCGTCGTTGGCGTCCTGAATAGAGCCGGGGCGCAGGCCGTCGCCGAGCGACAGCGAGACATCATAGGCGGCGCAGATTTCGCAGATCTCGCGGAAGTGCTGGTAGAGAAAGCTCTCCCGGTGATGGGAGAGGCACCATTTCGCCATGATCGATCCGCCGCGCGAGACGATGCCGGTCAGGCGCTTCGCGGTCATCGGCACGTAGCGCAGCAGCACCCCGGCGTGGATGGTGAAGTAGTCCACGCCCTGCTCGGCCTGCTCCAGCAGGGTGTCGCGAAACGCCTCCCAGGTGAGGTTCTCGGCAATGCCGTTGACCTTCTCCAGCGCCTGATAAATAGGCACCGTGCCGATCGGCACCGGGCTGTTGCGCAGGATCCACTCCCGGGTCTCGTGGATATAGCGCCCGGTGGAGAGATCCATCACCGTATCCGCGCCCCAGCGGGTGGACCACACCAGCTTCTCCACCTCCTCTTCAATGGAGGAGGTCACCGCCGAATTGCCGATGTTGGCGTTAACCTTCACCAGAAAGTTGCGGCCGATGATCATCGGCTCGGATTCGGGATGGTTAATGTTGGCCGGAATAATCGCCCGGCCGGCGGCCACCTCATCGCGCACGAACTCGGGCGTAATGTTCTCCGGCAGCCGGGCGCCGAAGCCCTGGCCGGGATGCTGCTGGCGCAGGACATCGGCGCGAATGCGCTCCCGGCCCATGTTCTCGCGCAGGGCGATAAACTCCATTTCCGGGGTGATGATGCCCCGGCGGGCGTAGTGCAGCTGGGTCACGCAGCGGCCGGGCAGCGCGCGCTTCGGCGCCAGCGGGCCGCGAAAGCGCAGATCGTCCAGGCCGTCGTCCGCCAGCCGCTCGCGGGTATAGCGGGAGCTGCGCTCGCTCAGGGGCGCGCAGTCGCGGCGGGCGTCGATCCACGGCTGGCGCAGCTTCGCGATGCCCTCGCGAACGTCGATGGCTATCGCCGGATCGCCGTAGGGGCCGGAGGTATCGTAGACCGGCACCGGCTCGTTGGCTTCGTACTGCGGATTGTCGCTATTGCCGCCGATAAGCGTCGGACTGAGCTGGATTTCACGCATCGGCACGCGGATATCGTCGCGCGAGCCGGTCAGGTAGATACGTTTCGAGTTGGGGAAAGCGGTGCCTTCGAGCGTGTCAATGAAGCGCTGGGCTTCGGCGCGCTGCTCGCGGCGGGTCGGTTTTACTGTAGACATAGCACACTCCGGATTGAAGTAAGGAGATAGCTTGTCAGACGACGGATAGAAGCAAGAGAGGATCGCTTGCGCGATGTAAAACAGGTGACTCTTGTTCCCTTACGCAGGTATTAGCCTGATCAGGTTCCGCGGATCCCGAATTAACGGTCTCAGCCCGGAAGGGCACTCCGACAAGATAAAGCCCCACCAGCATGCGGGGCAACAGTTGTAAACTACGCGTTAATGTTTAAGAACTCAAGCGGGGTGTGCGATATGATTTTCATCGTTGGCGCTGCCAAAGGCGCTGTCCAGCGCGAGGGTGATAAGCTTATCCTCCAGGGTAAATCGGCCCTCAAGCGCTTCACCGAGAGCGGAAAGCGCTTGCTGGAACTCCATATAATTGTCGTCATCAATGGCCTGCTCAAGGTTTGAGTCATAAATCGCCATGATTTGCTGGGTATTGGTTTTAAGCTGCGGATAGATGCGGGAAACGGCTAAACAGAGGTTTTCATCTTTTAATTTCGCGACAATGCGTTCATAAAGATTAAAGTGGCAGGCAGAAAGGTAGTCCACGAGGCGGTGGCAAAAGTCATCCAGCGCTTTTTCATTCAGGCGCGTATATGAACCTTTGCCGGGCTTGATACCCACCAGGTTGTAGTAGGCAACCAGCAGCTGCTTGCGGACCTGGAGCCAGCTATCGACGAGCTGATGGCTGCCGCCTACGCGCTCTGTCAGATGTTCTAACTGGTTCAGCATGATTGACTCCATTGTTAAGAGATTAACGGCTCACCAAATGTAAAAAAACTGTTAATAACAGTGCCAGCGAAGCAAAGGTAGTGCAATAGATATGGATCGTATAATTGAAAAATCAGATAGCGGCTGGTGGATAGTCAGCCGTGAACACAAATTATGGCTGCCGGGTGGAGAATTGCCACTGGGTACGGCGGCAAAGTTCGATCTTGCGGGCCAGCGCGCAATGCAAATCGGCGAGTGGCAGGGCGAGCCCGTCTGGCTGGTGCAGCAGGCCCGGCGCCAGGAGATGGGCTCGCTGCGCCAGCTGCTGGATGCCGATGTGGGCCTGCTTCAGCTGGCGGGGCGCGGCGTACAGCTGGCCGAATTTTACCGATCCCATAAATTCTGCGGCTACTGCGGACACGAGATGCACCCGAGCAAAACCGAATGGGCGATGCTCTGCGGCCACTGCCGGGAGCGCTACTACCCGCAGATAGCGCCCTGCATTATCGTCGCCATCCGCCGCGATGATGCCATTCTGCTGGCCCAGCACGTCCGCCACCGCAACGGCATCCACACGGTGCTGGCCGGTTTTGTTGAAGTGGGCGAAACTCTTGAGCAGGCGGTGGCCCGCGAGGTGATGGAGGAGAGCGGCATTAAGGTGAAGAATCTGCGCTACGTCACCTCCCAGCCGTGGCCCTTCCCGCAGTCGCTGATGACCGCCTTTATGGCCGACTACGACAGCGGCGACATCGCCATCGATCCGAAAGAGCTGATTCAGGCGGACTGGTACCGCTATGACCGCCTGCCGCTGCTGCCGCCGCCGGGTACCGTGGCGCGCAGGCTGATTGAAGACACGGTGGCGATGTGTCGGGCGGACGCGCAGTGACGTGCTACACTGGCGGCAACGAAGATCAGGGAATATGAAAATGACCGAACTGAAAAACGATCGCTACCTGCGGGCGCTGCTGCGCCAGCCTGTTGATATTACCCCCGTCTGGATGATGAGGCAGGCAGGCCGCTATTTACCGGAGTACAAGGCCACCCGCGCCGAGGCGGGCGATTTTATGTCGCTGTGTAAAAACGCCGAGCTGGCCTGCGAAGTGACGCTCCAGCCGCTGCGCCGCTTCCCGCTTGATGCCGCTATCCTGTTTTCCGATATTCTCACCGTGCCGGACGCGATGGGCCTCGGGCTCTATTTTGAGACCGGAGAAGGCCCGCGCTTTACCTCTCCGGTACGCAGCATGGCGGATGTGGAAAAGCTGCCGGTGCCCGATCCGGAGCAGGAGCTGGGCTACGTGATGAACGCCGTGCGCACCATTCGCCGCGAGCTGAAGGGCGAAGTGCCGCTGATCGGCTTCTCCGGCAGCCCGTGGACTCTGGCGACCTACATGGTCGAAGGCGGCAGCAGCAAAGCCTTTACGGTCATCAAGAAGATGATGTACGCCGACCCGAAGGCGCTGCATCTGCTGCTGGACAAGCTGGCGCGCAGCGTGACGCTCTATCTGAACGCGCAAATTAAAGCCGGCGCCCAGTCGGTAATGATTTTCGACACCTGGGGCGGGGTGCTCACCGGCCGCGATTACCAGCAGTTCTCCCTCTACTACATGCACAAAATCGTTGACGGCCTGCTGCGCGAAAACAAGGGACGCCGGGTGCCGGTGACGCTCTTTACTAAGGGCGGCGGCCAGTGGCTGGAGGCGATGGCCGCCACCGGCTGCGATGCGCTGGGCCTCGACTGGACCACCGACATTGCCGACGCCCGCCGCCGGGTCGGCGATAAAGTGGCGCTGCAGGGCAACATGGATCCGTCCATGCTCTACGCTCAGCCCGCGCGCATTGAGGAGGAGGTTGCCACTATTCTTGCCGGTTTCGGCGAGGGGGAGGGGCACGTCTTTAACCTCGGACACGGCATTCACCAGGACGTGCCGCCGGCGCACGCGGGCGCTTTCGTCGACGCCGTGCACCGCCTCTCTGCGGCGTATCACCGCTGATGGATCTCGCCGATCTGCGTCAGCAGCAGCTCGCTCTGGCTTCGTCGACGATCCGCGAAGATCGCTTTATCGCCGATCCGCCCCACCTGATCGGCGGGGCCGACGTCGGCTTTGAGCAGGGCGGAGAGGTCACCCGCGCGGCGATGGTGCTGCTGAGCTACCCTGAGCTTGAGCTGGTGGAGTATCAGATAGCCCGTATTCCCACAACCATGCCCTACATTCCCGGATTTCTATCGTTTCGCGAATATCCCGCGCTGCTGGCGGCGTGGGAGAAGCTGTCGCGCAAGCCCGATCTGCTGTTCGTCGACGGCCACGGTATCTCGCATCCCCGGCGGCTCGGGGTGGCCAGCCACTTCAGCCTGCTGGTGGACGTCCCGACCATCGGCGTGGCGAAGAAGCGGCTGTGCGGCAAGTTTGAACCGCTCGGACCCGAGCCGGGCGCGCTGGCGCCGCTGATGGACAAGGGCGAGCAGTTGGCGTGGGTGTGGCGCAGCAAGGCGCGCTGCAATCCGCTGTTTATCGCCACCGGCCACCGCATCAGCCTCGACAGCGCCCTGGCGTGGGTGCAGCGCTGTACCCGCGGCTATCGGCTGCCGGAGCCGACGCGCTGGGCGGATGCGGTCGCCTCTAATCGTCCGGCGTTTCAGCGCTGGCAAGCAATTCAGCCCTGATTCAGGTAAACTTTCGCTACTTCACGATTCGAGACTTCATCATGTTACAAAACCCGATTCATCTGCGGCTGGAGAAGCTTGAGAGCTGGCAGCATGTGACCTTCATGGCCTGCCTGTGCGAGCGCATGTATCCCAACTACGCCATGTTCTGCAAGCAGACCGAGTTCGCCGACGGCATGCTCTATCGCCGGATCCTCGATCTGGTCTGGGAGACGCTGACCGTAAAAGACGCGAAGGTGAACTTCGACAGCCAGCTGGAGAAGCTGGAAGAGGCGATCCCGGCGGCAGATGATTTCGATATGTACGGTGTTTATCCGGCCATCGACGCCTGCGTGGCCCTGAGCGAACTTTTGCACTCGCGCCTCAGCGGTGAAACCCTGGAGCATGCGGTGGAGGTCAGTAAGGCCTCGATTACCACCGTGGCAATGCTGGAAATGTCCCAGGCCGGGCGCGAAATGAGCGATGAAGAGCTGAAAGAAAACCCCGCCGTGGAGCAGGAGTGGGACATCCAGTGGGAGATTTTCCGCCTGCTGGCCGACTGCGAAGAGCGCGACGTAGAGCTGATAAAAGGCCTGCGCGCCGACCTGCGGGAAGCGGGTGAAAGCAATATCGGTATAAATTTTCAGCAATAAGACCGCAAAACGTGACATTCAGTCTGAATTGTCATGCCTGGAGGCTTCACATCTGCCCCCCGTCTGGTCTACATTTGGGGGGCGAAAAAAAGTGGCTATCGGTGCGTGTATGCAGGAGAGTGCTTTTCTGGCATTTCCATCGCACTCGGTGCTTAGCAAGCGATAAACACATTGTAAGGATAACATATGAACAAGACTCAACTGATTGATGTAATTGCGGACAAAGCTGACCTGTCTAAAACCCAGGCTAAAGCAGCTCTGGAATCCACTCTGGCTGCAATTACCGAGTCTCTGAAAGAAGGTGATGCTGTTCAACTGGTCGGTTTCGGTACCTTCAAAGTGAACCACCGCGCTGAGCGTACTGGCCGCAACCCGCAGACCGGTAAAGAGATCAAAATCGCTGCAGCTAACGTGCCAGCGTTTGTCTCTGGCAAAGCACTGAAAGACGCAGTTAAGTAAGACCGCGTGGCAGGACACAGTTTTAACGAAGGGGCGGTTTCGCCCCTTTTGTCTATCTGGCGCCGCCTGCCGCTGCTGGCGGGCGCCGTCTTGCTGTCATCCTGCAGCCACCACGACGCGCTTCCTCCGTTTACCTCCAGCGGCTACGCCGACAATCAGGGCGCGGTGCGCATCTGGCGCAAAGACGCCGACAGCGACACGCATCTGCTGGTCGCCTTCAGCCCGTGGCGCGGGGACAACACCACCACCAGCGAATACCGCTGGCAGGGCGACTCGCTCTCGCTTATCGATCTTAAGGTCTACGGCAAAGCGCCTGAACAGGTGCGGGTGCGCTTCGACGCGCGCGGCGAGCTGAACTTTATGCAGCGCGAGGCTAACGGCCAGAAGCAGCAGCTCTCCACCGATCAGATTGCCCTCTACCGCTACAAGGCCCAGCAGATCCGCCAGACCAGCGATGCCCTGCGTCAGGGGCACGTGGTGCTGCGCCAGGGGAGTTGGCACGCCGGGCGGACGGTGACCACCTGCGAAGGTCAGACCGTGAAGCCGGACCTTGAGGCGGACGATCTGGCCTTTATCGAACGCCGCCAGAGCCGCTCCTCAACGGACGTCAGCATTGCCTGGCTGGAGGCGCCAGAAGGGGCCCAGCTGCTGCTGGTCGCCAATGAAGATTTCTGCCGCTGGCAGCCGACAAAAAAAGATTTCTGATCCTTTTCGGCCGTGAATTCAGTGACGCAATGATGTAATAATGTGACAACTGTCATACTCCCCCGGTAAATATCATGCCTGAACCCCTTGCCAGTACGGCCCTCAGCGGGCTGCGCCTCAATCTGCGTATTGTGTCGGTGGTTATCTTTAATTTCGCCAGCTACCTGACTATCGGCCTGCCGCTGGCGGTGCTGCCGGGCTACGTGCACGATGTGATGGGCTTCAGCGCCTTCTGGGCAGGGCTGGTGATTAGTCTCCAGTATCTGGCGACCCTGCTGAGCCGGCCGCACGCCGGGCGCTACGCCGATCTGCTGGGGCCGAAGAAAGTCGTTATCTTCGGGCTGTGCGGCTGCTTGCTGAGCGGCATCTGTTACCTGCTGGCCGCCGTCGGCAGCGGTTGGCCGCTGGCCAGCCTGGTCGTGCTGTGTCTGGGAAGGATTATTCTCGGCGTCGGCCAGAGCTTCGCGGGCACCGGCTCCACGCTGTGGGGCGTCGGCGTGGTCGGCTCCCTGCACATCGGGCGGGTGATCTCCTGGAACGGTATCGTCACCTACGGCGCGATGGCCCTGGGCGCGCCGCTGGGCGTGCTCTGCTACCGGTACGGCGGCCTGCAGGGGCTGGCGTGGACCATTATCGCGGTGGCGCTGACCGCTGTCCTCTGCGCCCTGCCGCGCGCGGCGGTGAAGGCGGCGCGGGGCAAGGTGATGTCGTTTCGCGCCGTCCTGGGGCGAGTCTGGCCCTACGGCGCCGCGCTGGCGCTGGGTTCGGCGGGATTTGGCGTCATCGCCACGTTTATCACGCTGTTTTATGCGGCTAAGGGCTGGGACGGCGCCGCCTTTGCCCTGACGCTGTTCAGCGTCGCCTTCGTCGGTACCCGGCTGCTGTTTCCGAACGGCATTAACCGCCTCGGCGGCCTCAACGTGGCGATGATCTGTTTCGCCATTGAGATGGCGGGGCTGGTGCTGGTGGGCATTGCCGACGCGCCGCTGTTGGCGAAAATCGGCACCCTGCTGACCGGCGCCGGTTTCTCGCTGGTCTTTCCGGCGCTGGGCGTGGTGGCGGTGAAGTCGGTGCCGGCGCACAACCAGGGAGCGGCGCTGGCGACCTACACGGTATTTATGGATATGTCGCTGGGAATAACCGGACCGCTGGCCGGACTGCTGATAGCCCGGGCGGGCGTCTCGTCGATTTATCTGGCGGCGGCGGGGCTGGCGGCGCTGGCGCTGCTGCTCGGCTGGCGCCTGAAAAAACGGCCCCCGGCTGCAGAGCCGGAGGCCGCATCGTCAGTTGAGTAGTATTACTTGATGACGATGGTATTGATGATGTTTTCCGCTTCGGTCTGCGCCTTCTGCTGATCGTCGGCAGGCAGGGTGATCTGCAGGGTCAGCAGCTTGTCGTCCACTTTACCCAGCACCACGGAGGAGTAGGCGGTCTGGCCCTTGGCGGAGATGATGCTGTCGAGCTGCTGCAGGCTGTGGCCCTTCAGCTCAATGGATTTATTGGTCACTACCTGGAGCTGCGGATCGCGGGCGCGCTGCTGGGCTTCCAGGCGCGAAGCGAGCAGGCCGAGGTCTTCACTGGTGTTATCGCCGACGATGACGATCACCGCTTTCTGGCCGGTGGCGTCAGAGTAGACGTGCATATTGTTGGCCTGAGTTCCGAGTTTGCCGCTCTGATCGGTCATCCCGGCCGGGAGAGCGAAGCTCAGCTTGCCGTCCAGCAGGCTGACGGGCTGGCCGGCGGCGTTGCTCTCGGCGGCAGCGCCCTGGGCAGGCGTTTTGCTGTCGCTGTTATCGCAGGCGGCAAGTCCTACTACCAGCAGGCCAATACCGACGTATTTCACCAAATTGCGCATCGACTTCTTCCTTTCAATAAACAGCCGTTCACGGCAGATCGCATTATCTTATCACAACCCGCTCCGGGCGCTCTTACCCCGGTTGAAAAGTGCGGATTTCAGATTTATCCGCCAGCCTTTTCAACAGCATATTGAGCAGCACGCCATACATTGGCAGGAAGAACACGATACTGATAAGCACCTTAAAACTGTAGTCAACCAGCGCTATCTCCACCCAGTGGTCGGCCATAAACGGATCCGGGCTGCGCCAGAAGGCGATAAAGAAGAACGCCAGCGTATCGCTGATGTTGCCGAACAGCGTCGAGGCGGTCGGCGCCAGCCACCAGCGGCGGCTCTGGCGCAGGCGGTTAAAGACGTGGACGTCGAGGATCTGCCCCAGCGCATAGGCCATAAAGCTGGCGGCGGCGATGCGGGCGACGAACAGATTAAAGTGGGTCAGCGCCGCCAGGCCCTGCCACTGGCCCATGTAGAACAGCGACGAAATGCCGTAGGAAATAACCAGCGCCGGGACCATCACCGCAAAGATGATTCTGCGCGCCAGCGGGGCGCCGAAAATCCGCACCGTCAGATCGGTTGCCAGGAAAATAAACGGAAAGCTAAAGGCGCCCCAGGTGGTGTGGAAACCAAAAATAGCGACCGGCAGCTGCACCAGATAGTTGCTGGAGGTGATCACCAGCAGATGAAAAAGCGAAAGC
The DNA here is from genome assembly GCF_001598855.1 of Pluralibacter gergoviae ATCC 33028 = NBRC 105706. Classification (GTDB taxonomy): domain Bacteria; phylum Pseudomonadota; class Gammaproteobacteria; order Enterobacterales; family Enterobacteriaceae; genus Pluralibacter; species Pluralibacter gergoviae. Next base: position 33,247 of record NZ_BCZS01000019.1, read on the forward strand.
CAGAACAGCACCTTCTTGTGCTGTAATTGAGGATACTGCGTCATAGTGTGACCTTTTTAATGATGGGGTGAGGGAACCCAATAAAACCGCCGCATGATACCGCGTTGCGCATGCTTTGCAATGGCTGTTTTTCGCGCAATCGTTAACCTGGTTTGCTTTGCCGGCGGGGCGGCGTAAACTACAGCCGTTTTTTTGCCGACGAGAAGACCATGACCGAAAGTATCTCCAGCCCGGACCATACCCTTGATGCCCTCGGGCTCCGCTGCCCGGAGCCGGTAATGATGGTGCGCAAAACCGTGCGCACCATGCAGGAGGGGGAGACGCTGTTGATTATCGCCGACGATCCCGCCACTACGCGCGATATTCCCGGCTTTTGCCATTTTATGGAGCACCAGCTGGTTGAGGCGCAGACCGACGAACTGCCGTACCGCTACCTGATCCGCAAGGGCCGCTGATCGCTACCGGCGGCGCAGCAGCCGCAGCGCATTCGCCGTTACCAGCACCGTTGCGCCGGTGTCTGCCATCACCGCCAGCCAGAGTCCCGTCATGCCCAGCAGCGTCGTCACCAGAAAAATGGCCTTCAGCCCCAGCGCGATGCCGATGTTCTGGCGGATGTTGGCATGGGTGGCGCGGGCCACGTCAATCATCCTGGCCAGGCCGGTCAGGCGGTTGGTGGTCAGCGCGGCGTCGGCGGCCTCCAGCGCCACGTCGGTGCCGCTGCCCATCGCAATGCCGAGGGTGGCGGCCTTCATCGCCGGGGCGTCGTTGATGCCGTCACCGACCATCGCCAGCGGCGCGATGGCGTTCAGGCGCGCCACCTCGTTGACCTTATCCTCAGGCAGCATCCCGGCCCGATAGTCGAGCCCCAGATCGCCGGCGATGGCCGCCGCCGCGCGCGGGTTGTCGCCGGTGAGGATCGTACCCTGCACCCCGAGCTGGCGCAGGGCGGCTATCGCCTCCCGGGCATCGTCCCGCAGCGTATCGCGCAGCGCCAGCAGGCCGAGCGGGGCGTCGTTCTGTATGACGACGATAACGGTCTGCCCGGCGCTCTCCAGCTCGCCGATCTGCGCCTCGTAGCCTGCCGCCGGGAATTTGCTGGCGGCGCAGATCTGCACCGGCTGACCGTCCACAATCGCTTCAATGCCCGATCCCGCCAGCGCCCGCTGGCCGTTGGCCTGCGGGAGCGTCAGGCCGCGCCGCTGCGCCTCCTGAACGATAGCCTGCGCCAGCGGATGGCTGGAGCCCTGCTCGACGGAGGCGGCCAGCGCCAGCAGCGTATTTTCATCTGCGCCGCTGCGGGCAACGATGGCGGTGACCTGTGGTTTGCCGACCGTCAGGGTGCCGGTTTTGTCGAAGGCGACCTGGCGCACCTGCCCCAGCCGCTCCAGCGCCGCGCCGCCCTTAATCAGCGCCCCGCGCCGCGCCGCCGCCGCCAGCCCGGAGGTGATGGCCGCAGGCGTGGAGATCACCAGCGCGCACGGACAGCCGATCAGCAGCAGCGCCAGCCCTTTGTAGATCCACGCCATCCACGCGCCGCCGAACAGCAGGGGCGGGATGACCGCGACCAGCAGGGCTATCGCCATGATGGCGGGAGTGTAAATGCGGCTGAAGCGGTCGATAAAGCGCTCAACCGGCGCCCGGCGCTCCTCGGACTCCTCCATCAGGCGCAGGATGCGGTCGATGGCGCTGTCGCCCGGCTCTGATACCACCGTCAGCTGCACCAGGCGATCGACGCTGGTGGAGCCTGCCGCGACGCGCTCGCCGCGGCGGCGTTCTACCGGCACGGATTCGCCGGTGAGGGCGCTCTCATCGAAGCTGGCAAACTCAGAGGCCAGGGTTGCGTCCGCCGGGAGGCGGCCTCCCGCCGCCACCTCAATAACGTCGCCGGGGCGCAGGTCGCGCTGGGCAACGGTTTCGCGTCTGCCGTCCTGCAGGCGGACGGCGGTATCGGGCTTGAGGGCCATCAGCGCGCTGACGCCCTGGCGGGCGCGCCCGGCGGCCCAGCCTTCAAGGCGTTCGCCAATCATAAACAGCAGCAGCACCATCGCCGCCTCAGCGGTGGCGCCAATGACCAGCGCGCCGATGGCGGCGACGCTCATCAGCGTCTCAATGGCGAACCAGCTGCCACTTTTGATCAGGCGCAGCGCCTGGCGGGCAATAGGAACAAGGGCCACCAGTGTGGTAATGACAAAGGCGGCCTGGCCAGCCGGATGATTAAGATGCTCAAGACCCCAGCTCAGGGCCATCAGCACCAGCAGAATGAGGATCGGCAGATTCTCTTTGAGGCGGGAGACCGGCGCCTCCTGCGGCGCGTCTTCATCGCGCAGGCTGTAGCCTGCGGCGCTTACCGCCTGCTCAACCTGCTGACGCACGTCGGCCCCGGCATCGACCACCAGCTTTTCAGAGGCGAACAGCACCTGTACGTGATTGACGCCGTTTACCTGGCGGGCCGCGTTCTCGACTTTGCGGGCGCAGGCGGCGCAGTCCATGCCGCTAACGCGCCAGCTGTAGCGCGTGCCTTCGGTAATCTCCGGCACCGGCTCCGCGGCGGTGCAGGCGTCGTCGCAGCAGCAGTCGTGCGCCGGTTCATCCGCAGGCGTAAAGCGCAGCGAGGCGAATTGCGGGGTAGGTTTGCGGGTGTTATCAGGGGTCGACATAGTCTCTTCCGGTTAATGATAATTTTCTCATTAACCGGAAGCGTACACTCTGGAGTCGACTCCAGAGTCAAGACATTTAGAGATAAAGTGCGCGGACGATCAGGAAGTGCCCGGCGAAGTAGCAGCCGGAAGAGAGGGCGGTATCGGCGCGGAAGCGGCAGCGGTAGTGGCTGAACAGCCAGATCGCGTGGCCGATCAGCAGCAGCGCGGCGCCGAGAAAGCCGGACAGCGCCGTGGCGATGGGGCGGAAGAACCACAGTTCACCCGCCAGCCAGACCATCACCAGCGTCATGCCGATGAATGTCGATACCGGCATCCGCAGTTCGCCGAGCCGCGTCCACAGGGCGGCGATCAGCGCCGCGCCAACGATCAGCAGCGCCAGCGGCAGCGGCCAGAAGAAGGACATCGTCATCTGGCTGGCAAACCAGATAGTGTACAGCAGGTGCGAGAGGAAGAAGGCGCCGATGGCGTACAGGCGGCGCTGGCTGGGCAGCATCAGCAGCGCATCGCCGACCAACGAGGCGCAGAGGCCCGCGAGCACCAGGTAGCTGACGGCGGTAAACACCGGCGCCTGCCAGGCGAGCAGCAGCAGCAGGATGAGGGTGACGGGCTTGAACACCCAGCGCTGCCACACCGGGCCGCGATAGGAGGCATCCACGTAGAGCCAGCCGGACAGACAGACAGCAATAAATGACCAAAGCATATTTAAGTCCCTGTATCTGTTATTTTTCACGAACTACACTGCATCCAGTGTAGTGGCGCGGGCAGCAGAATAGCAATGCCGCCGCGCGCAGAGTATGCTGATTTCCGCTAAATCTGATTGAGGTTTTCGTGGGTAAAGTACCGCCGTTTCTGCTCATCATCGTCGTGATTATCGCCGTTGCCGCTTCGTACCGCTTCGTCCAGCAGCGCCGCGAACGAGCGGAGAACCGGGCCGCGCCGCAGCTCGAAACGCGGGTTAAGGTGAGCAATAAGCGCGAGAAAGTGCTTAACGACAGGCGATCCCGCCAGCAGATGACGACGCCAGCGGGCAGTACGGTGCGCTATGAGGCGAGCTTCAGGCCGCTCTCCGGCGGCGCAGCGATGACCTTTCGGCTCAGCGAGGCGCAGTACCATCGGCTAACGGTGGGCGACCGGGGCACGCTGAGCTACAGGGGGAGCCAGTTTGTAAACTTTGCCGGCGAGTAAGCCTACTTTTTCAGCTGCGCCTTGAGCTTCTTCTGCCACACCAGCAGTTCGAAAACGCCGAACAGTACGATGCGCGCCTCTTCGAGTTTGGTCATCTGCGGGCCGTCCTTCGGCAGCGTCGATTTCATCAGCGCCGCCTGCATCCCGTGCATCAGCACCATAAATACCAGCGCCACGTTGACGAAGATATTCAGCGGCCGCGGGAAGGGATGAAAAAGGTTCAGTATCAAAAAGGCCCAGACGAACAGCATCAGCAGACGGCCCAGATTAATCAGCATGATTTTCCCCCTGCGCTTCGCGCTGGTAAAGGCGATAGGCGACCTGGCCGGCCACCTTCTCGCGATATAAATGCCAGTGGCCGGGCACCGGCGGCAGGCCGTTTTCCACTTCGCTCTCCACGTAGATCAGCGCCTCGTCGGCCAGCCAGCCGTTCGCTTCCAGCAGGCGCAGCGTCTCATCCAGCAGCCCTTTGCGAAAGGGCGGATCGATAAAGACCACGTCATGCGGCGTGCCGGGCTGGGCGAGATGCGTCAGGGTATTCGTATTGATCACCTGTCCGCTGGCGGCCTTCAGGGTTGCCAGATTCTTCTGCAGCTGGGCGGCGACGCCGCGCTCCATCTCCAGCAGCGTGGCGCTTCCGGCATAGCGCGACAGCGCCTCCAGGCCCAGCGCGCCGCTGCCGGCAAAGCAGTCCAGGCAGCGGGCATCGACCATCGACGGCGCCAGCCAGTTAAACAGGGTTTCGCGGACCCGGTCGGTCGTCGGCCGCAGGCCGGGGCTGTCCGGCACCGGCAGCTTACGCCCCCGCCATTGTCCGCCTATAATGCGGATCTGACCGCTGCCGCTGTGATTTGGTTTCTTCATGGTGTATTTAGCCCGGGCTGGATTGTTTTTCCAGCGGTGATGCGCGTTCAGTTAAGTGATAGACTATTTCATCATTTTTTTAGCTTCCATGTACATAGCGGTAACGCGGTCGCGGGAGTCAACAGCGAAGAGTGTGGTCGCCGATGGCAAAGAACAAAAAGAAAGGCTTTTTTTCGTGGCTGGGTTTTGGCAACAAAGAGCAGGAGCCGCAGCAGCCGGAAGCCGAAGAGCAGTTAGCGGACGACGGGCAAGCGCCCGCGGAGCCAGCGGTTGCGGAGGTTGCTGAGCACATAGCAGAGCCGGAAGCTGAACCTGCGGCGCACAGCGAAGAAGAGACGCAGGCGTTTGCCGATGAGGTCGTCGAGGTGACGCAGGAGGTGGTCCAGCAGGAGAGCGTTGCGCTGCCGAAAGCGGCGGCAGAGCCGGCGCCGACCGTGGAGCCTGAACCTGTCGCGGAAGCGGAGGTTATCGTTGCGCCTGAACCTGTTGCCGGGGCGATCCCCGCCGCGCCGCTGCAAGACGCCGACATCGTTGAAGAGACGGCCGACGAACCGGCCCTGAGCGACGAAGAGCTTGAGGCCCTGGCGCTGGCCGCGGCCGATGAGTCAGAGCAGGCGGAAGACGACGTTCAGGAGACGCAGCAGGAGCAGGAGAAACCGACCAAAGAGGGTTTCTTCGCCCGCCTCAAGCGCAGCCTGCTGAAAACCAAAGAAAATCTCGGTTCCGGATTTATCAGTCTTTTCCGCGGCAAGAAAATCGACGACGATCTCTTTGAAGAGCTGGAAGAGCAGCTGCTGATTGCCGACGTCGGCGTTGATACCACGCGTAAAATCATCGCCAACCTGACCGAAGGGGCCAGCCGCAGGCAGCTGCGCGACGCCGAGGCGCTGTACGGCCTGCTGAAAGAAGAGATGAGCGAAATCCTCGCTAAAGTGGATGAGCCGCTGAATATTGAAGGCAAAATGCCGTTTGTTATTCTGATGGTCGGCGTCAACGGCGTGGGTAAAACCACCACCATCGGCAAACTGGCGCGCCAGTTTGAGCAGCAGGGTAAATCGGTGATGCTGGCGGCGGGCGACACCTTCCGCGCGGCGGCGGTTGAACAGCTGCAGGTGTGGGGCCAGCGCAATAATATTCCGGTGATTGCCCAGCACACCGGCGCCGATTCGGCCTCGGTGATTTTCGACGCCATCCAGGCCGCGAAGGCGCGCCACGTTGACGTGCTGATTGCCGATACGGCGGGTCGTCTGCAGAACAAATCGCACCTGATGGAAGAGCTGAAGAAAATCGTCAGGGTGATGAAAAAGCTCGATGAAGATGCGCCGCATGAAGTGATGCTGACCATTGACGCCAGCACCGGCCAGAACGCGATTAGCCAGGCGAAGCTGTTCCATGAGGCGGTTGGTCTGACCGGGATCACGCTGACCAAGCTGGACGGCACCGCGAAAGGCGGGGTGATCTTCTCGGTAGCCGATCAGTTCGGCATTCCGATCCGCTATATTGGCGTCGGGGAACGTATCGAAGACCTGCGTCCATTTAAATCGGACGATTTTATAGAGGCACTTTTTGCCCGAGAGGATTAACAATGATTCGCTTTGAACACGTCAGCAAAGCCTATCTCGGTGGGAGACAAGCGCTGCAGGGCATTAATTTTCGCCTGCAGCCGGGCGAGATGGCATTTCTGACCGGCCATTCCGGCGCGGGTAAAAGTACCCTGCTGAAGCTTATCTGCGGGATTGAACGTCCGAGCGCCGGAAAGATCTGGTTCAGCGGTCATGAGATCAGCCGTCTGAAAAACCGCGAAGTGCCGTTTCTGCGTCGCCAGATCGGCATGATTTTTCAGGATCACCACCTGCTGATGGACAGGACCGTCTACGACAACGTCGCTATTCCGCTGATCATCGCCGGCGCCAGCGGCGACGATATCCGCCGCCGCGTGTCGGCGGCGCTGGATAAGGTGGGGCTGCTGGACAAAGCGAGAAGTTTTCCTATTCAGCTCTCCGGCGGTGAGCAGCAGCGCGTGGGCATCGCCCGGGCGGTGGTGAATAAGCCGGCGGTGCTGCTGGCGGATGAACCGACCGGCAACCTCGACGAGGCGCTGTCGGAAGGTATTCTGCGCCTGTTTGAAGAATTTAACCGGGTTGGCGTGACGGTACTGATGGCCACCCATGATATGGGGCTTATCCACAGCCGCAACTACCGCATCCTGACCCTCAGCGACGGACATCTGCACGGAGGCCACGGTGAATAAACGCGAGGCGATGAACCACATCCGCCGGTTCGGCAACCGCTTTGACCGGCTGCGCAATACGGCGAGCGGCAAGGGCAGCGGCGGCGGGGCGCCCCGGCGTCAGAAGTCGCCGCCGAAGCCAAACTCCCGCAAAACCAACGTTTTCAACGAGCAGGTGCGCTACGCGTTCCACGGCGCGCTGCAGGATCTGAAAAGCAAACCGCTGGCGACCTTCCTGACGGTGATGGTGATTGCCATCTCCCTGACGCTGCCGAGCGTCTGCTACATGGTCTACAAGAACGTCAACACCGCGGCCTCTCAGTACTATCCGTCGCCGCAGATCACCGTCTATCTTGAGAAAACCCTCGACGACGACGCGGCGGCGAGAGTGGTCGGCCAACTGCAGGCCGAGCAGGGCGTGGATAAGGTCAACTATCTGTCGCGGGATGAGGCGCTGGGCGAGTTCCGCAACTGGTCCGGTTTCGGCGGCGCGCTGGATATGCTGGAAGAGAATCCGCTGCCGGCGGTAGCGGTGGTGGTGCCGAAGCTCGATTTCCAGGGCACCGATTCGCTCAATACCCTGCGCGACCGCATCTCCCGCATTCAGGGCGTTGATGAAGTGCGGATGGACGACAGCTGGTTCGCCCGCCTGGCCTCGATCACCGGGCTGGTGGGCCGCGTGTCGGCGATGATTGGCGTGCTGATGGTGGCGGCAGTGTTCCTCGTTATCGGCAACAGCGTGCGCCTGAGCATCTTTGCCCGCCGCGATACCATCAACGTGCAGAAAGTGATTGGCGCCACCGACGGTTTTATCCTGCGCCCGTTCCTCTACGGCGGCGCGCTGCTCGGTTTCTCCGGCGCTTTCCTGTCGCTGATCCTCTCGGAAATCCTGGTGATGCGCCTCTCCTCGGCGGTCACCGAGGTGGCGAAAGTCTTCGGCACCCAGTTTGAGCTGACCGGCCTCGGGTTTGACGAATGTCTGCTGATGCTGCTGGTGTGCTCGATGATTGGCTGGATCGCCGCCTGGCTGGCAACCGTGCAACATTTACGTCACTTTACCCCGGAATAAAAAATTTCTGGTATACTCTTTCCCTGCTGCAGTGAGTCTCGCGCCAGCAGGGAAAGCACTTTCCCATTCTGCTTTTTCCCTGCCTCAACTATCATCAGACTTCACATTTTGTGTGCAATTTATTCACACCGTTGCATTGAACTTGTGGATAAAATCACTGTCTGATACAAGAGTGGATGATAATCTCGTTGCTCATAGATCTGGCCGCCGTGTTGCCTGACGGGGACAGCGCGGCCAGGACGAAATTTGAGAGGAATTGAATGACCAAAGAAATGCAAAATTTAGCTTTAGCCCCTGTTGGTAACCTGGAGTCTTACGTCCGGGCTGCAAACGCATGGCCGATGTTATCGGCCGATGAAGAGCGGGCGCTGGCTGAAAAGCTGCATTACCAGGGCGATCTGGAAGCAGCTAAGACGCTGATCCTGTCTCACCTGCGCTTTGTTGTTCACGTTGCTCGTAACTACTCGGGCTATGGCCTGCCGCAGGCGGATCTGATTCAGGAAGGTAACATCGGCCTGATGAAAGCCGTGCGCCGCTTCAATCCGGAAGTGGGCGTGCGCCTGGTCTCTTTCGCCGTGCACTGGATCAAGGCTGAAATTCACGAGTATGTGCTGCGTAACTGGCGCATCGTGAAGGTCGCAACCACCAAAGCACAGCGTAAGCTGTTCTTTAACCTGCGTAAAACCAAGCAGCGTCTGGGCTGGTTTAATCAGGACGAGGTCGAAATGGTGGCGCGCGAGCTGGGTGTATCCAGCAAAGACGTGCGTGAAATGGAGTCGCGCATGGCGGCCCAGGACATGACCTTTGACCTGTCCTCTGACGACGACGGCGACAGCCAGCCGATGGCGCCGGTGCTGTTTCTGCAGGATAAGACCTCAAACTTTGCCGACGGCATTGAGGACGATAACTGGGAAGAGCAGGCGGCCAACAAGCTGACCGACGCCATGCAGGGTCTTGACGAGCGTAGTCAGGACATCATCCGCGCCCGCTGGCTGGACGAAGATAACAAGTCCACGCTGCAGGAGCTGGCCGACCGCTACGGCGTGTCCGCAGAGCGCGTGCGTCAGCTTGAAAAGAACGCGATGAAGAAACTGCGTATCGCGATTGAAGCCTGATCCGCGCTAGCGCACGGAACCGAAGCCCGGCGAGTTAATCCGTCGGGCTTTCGCATTTTATGCACGCCAGTAGTACAGTAAAAGCCCCCTCCATCTCCTCTTCCGGCATCGCCGCAAACCCCAGCAGCAGCCCCCGGGACTTGTCCTCACCCAGATAGTAGCGCGACAGCGGCCGCACCAGAATATTGCGGGCGTTGGCGGCGCGGGCGATCGCCACGTCATCGCAGCCGGCGTTAAGCTTCAGGACCAGATGCAGCCCGGCGTTATCGCTGAACTCGCTGGCCTCCAGCCCCGGCACGCTATCGATCAGCGCCATCAGCCGCTGCCGGCGGCGGCCGTACAGCAGCCGCATTCTGCGGATATGCGCCGTGTAGTGGCCGTCGCGAATAAACTCCGCCAGCGTCAGCTGGGTGATGGCGTGACCGCCGCGGTACAGTTCGGCGTGAGCAACCGTCAGGTCGGCCGCCAGCGGCGGAGGAAGCACGACGTAGCCCAGCCTCAGCCCGGGATAGAGCGTTTTGCTGAACGTGCCGATATAGACGACCGGCGCGTCGGCGACCAGCCCCTGCAGGGCGGGTATCGGCTGGCCGGAGAAGCGAAACTCGCTGTCGTAGTCGTCCTCAACTATCCAGCAGCCGCAGCGGCGCGCCAGGGCCAGCAGGCGCTGGCGGCGCTCCAGGCTCATCACCGCCCCAAGCGGATACTGGTGGGAGGGCGTAACAAAGATAAGCCGCGGCGGTTCGTCCGGCTGCTCGGGGGGATCCATTCCGTTGCTGTCTACCGGCACCGGCACCGGCTGCACGTCGTTCATCTGCAGCACGTGGCGAATGCCCCAGTAGGAGGGCTCCTCTACCCACGCCTTTTCCCCCGCATCGCACAGCATCCGGGTCACCAGATCGATGGCCTGGTGAATACCCTCCGTAATCAGTATTTGCGCCGTTTCGCAGCGCACGCCGCGGGCCACCCGCAGGTACTCCTGCAGCGCCTGCTTAAGCTCCGGCGTGCCGCCGTTGCAGCCGTAGCTGAGGTGTGCGGGGGCGGGCCGCCGCCGGATGCGCGACTGGATCTTATTAAACAGCCGGTGGGGAAAGGCGGTGACGTCGGGCACGCCGGGAATAAAGGCGCCCCACTGTTTCGGGCTGGCGCTGACGTGGTTCAGCAGGCGATTACCGCGTCCGGAGATCTGCTTTTCCGCCGGCAGCGGATCTGTCTGCGAGGCAGGCGAAAAGGAGGCAATAAAATCGTCGGGCGCGCTGCGGGCGACGAAGGTGCCGCTGCCCCGGCGGGAGGCGATATAACCTTCCGCCAGCAGTTGTTCATAAACGGTTAATACCGTGTTTCTTGAAATGTGAAGTTCGGCGGCAAGATCGCGGGAAGCCGGCAGGCGGCTTTCCGGCGCCAGCGATCCGTCAAGAATCGCGTGGCGGATCGCGTTGTACAGCCGCTTATGCAGCAGTTTGTCCTGCTCTCTTGCTACCCGCACCAGCAGCAAATCGCCCACTAACGATCGCAATTGGATCCCTCATATATTCTGAACTGGCACTCGATTATAGGGCCAACACCTGTGTAAATAAACGACATAGTTTCGTACTTGTTGCAAAAACGTAAAGAACACACAGGAGAGTCACGGTGAACAATGCAGAACTGAACCAGCGCCGTTTACAGGCCACCCCGCGCGGCGTCGGGGTGATGTGCGACTACTATGCGCAGAAGGCGGAAAACGCCACGCTGTGGGATATCGAAGGCAATGAGGTAATTGATTTTGCCGCCGGGATCGCCGTGCTCAACACCGGCCACCGCCATCCGAAAGTGATTGCGGCCATTGAGGCCCAGCTGAAGGCCTTCACCCACACCGCCTACCAGATTGTTCCCTACGAGAGCTACGTTACCCTGGCCGAGCGCATCAACGACCTGGCGCCGATCGACGGCCCGGCGAAAACCACCTTCTTCACCACCGGCGCCGAAGCCGTAGAGAACGCAGTGAAGATTGCCCGCGCCTATACCCGCCGTCCCGGCATCATCACCTTCGGCGGCGGCTTCCACGGCCGCACCTTCATGACCATGGCGCTGACCGGCAAAGTGGCGCCGTACAAGATTGGCTTCGGTCCGTTCCCGGGTTCGGTCTATCACGGTATCTATCCGAACGCGGCCCACGGCGTCACCACCGACGAGGCGCTGAATAGCCTGGAGCGCATTTTCAAAGCCGATATCGCCCCGGATCAGGTGGCGGCTATCGTGGTGGAGCCGGTGCAGGGCGAGGGCGGCTTCAACGTTGCGCCGCCGGCGTTTATGCAGGGCCTGCGCGCGCTGTGCGATACCCACGGCATCCTGCTGGTGGCCGACGAAGTGCAGACCGGCTTTGCCCGCACCGGCAAGCTGTTTGCCATGCAGCACTATGACGTCAAGCCGGACCTGATGACGATGGCCAAGAGCCTGGCCGGCGGGATGCCGCTCTCCGGCGTGGTCGGCCGCGCCGAGGTGATGGACGCCCCGGCGCCCGGCGGTCTCGGCGGCACCTACGCCGGTAACCCGCTGGCGGTGGCGGCGGCGCACGCGGTGCTGGACGTGATCGAAGAGGAGCAGCTGTGCCAGCGCGCCAACCAGCTGGGCCAGCATCTGAAAGAGGTGCTGGAGCACGCCCGCCAGTCCTGCCCGGCGATTGCCGATATTCGCGGCCAGGGGTCGATGGTGGCGGTGGAGTTTAACGACCCGGCCACCGGCAAGCCGTCGGCGGAGTTCATGAAGCAGGTGCAGGACAAAGCGAAGCAGGAAGGGCTGCTGCTGCTGAGCTGCGGCGTCTACGGCAACGTGATTCGCTTCCTCTATCCGCTGACCATTCCCGACGCGCAGTTCACCAAAGCGCTGGATATTCTGGCGCGCGTACTGAAGGGCTGATCCCGCCCTGACAATCCGCGGCGCAGGGAAGCGCAACTTAACGTAAAGGGAGGCCGCGGATTGCCGTTCTGACCTCCGGCGGTTCGCCGTCGGCCAATATGGAAACCTGTATGTCCGAGAACTCTACCTTCGCCCCCGCCTGGAAAGGGCGGGAGCGCGAAGCTGTCCCTGCAAAATCCCTGAGCTTCCTCGAAGGCGTGGCGATGATCGTCGGCACCAACATCGGCGCCGGCGTGCTCTCCATCGCCTACGCCTCCAGCAAGGCGGGCTTCCTGCCGCTGCTGTTCTGGCTGATGGTCGTCGGTACCCTGACCACGGTCACCATGCTCTACGTCGCGGAATCCACGCTGCGAACCCGTAAACATCTTCAGCTCAGCGGCCTGTCGCAGCGCTATGTGGGCCGCTTCGGCGCGTGGATGATGTTTTTATCGGTGTGCGTGAACAGCGTCGGCGCGCTGACCGCCTACATGACCGGCAGCGGCAAGCTGCTGCACTCTCTGTTCGGCATTTCGCCCGCGCTTGGCAGCCTGCTGTTTTTCATTCCCGCCGCGGGCGTGCTCTGGCTGGGGCTGAAGGCCATCGGCCGCGGCGAGAAATTTATCAGCATCGGTATGGTGGTGATGATTTCGGTTCTGGTGGTCGCCACCCTGCTGCAGGAGAGCACCCAGGTGCGCTACCTGCTCGACGGCGACTGGCAGTACATGGTGCCGATTTTCAACGTCGTGGCCTTTTGCTTTTCGGCCCAGTATATCGTGCCGGAGATGGCCCGCGGCTTCGCCGATAAGCCGGAAAAGCTGCCGAAGGCGATTATCGTCGGCATGGGCCTGACCTTTACGCTGCTGGCGGTGGTGCCGCTATCGGTGATTATTATCAACGGCCTGGACAATATCTCTGATGTCGCCACCATTGCCTGGGGCAGGGCGCTCGGCGAGTGGGCCTTCTTCTCGGCGAACCTGTTCGCGCTGTGCGCGATGCTGACCTCCTACTGGGGCCTCGGCGGCAGCTTCCTGACCAATATCTTCGACAAATTTCGCCTCGGCGAGGATACCCAGCCGCTGCGCCGCCTCGGCGTGCTGGCTATCGTGGCCCTGCCGCCGTTCGTGCTGGCCTACAGCGGCATGGTCTCCTTCGTCAACGCCCTCTATTTTGCGGGCGTATTCAGCGGCGTGATCCTGTCGATTATGCCGATCCTGATGCTGCGCGGCGCGCGCCGCAGCGGCGATATCACCCCGCGCTGGACCTGCAGCGCGCTGATCACCCACCCTCTGATCCAGAGCTTCATTGTGTTGTTGTATCTTGCCAGCGCCGGCTATGCCATCGCTTCCCTGCTGGGCTATCTGCCCGCGGGATGGTAGCGGCTGCTATGGTGTGCCCTGCGGCGATCGATCCCCGCCGCAGGTTTTTTTTGCGCGCCCCATCGCGAAAATTCGCGTTCATTGTTAACAAAAATCAGTTATGTTTTTAGCAGAGTGTGCTGCTTATGCGCGGGCGGTAGACCGTAAACTGAAATAATGCGCTACACAACAACATCACAACAAACGTAATAACCATAATAATGGGGAATATCAGGATGAAAATGAAGGGTAATGCGTTACTGGCAGGATGTATTGCGCTGGCATTCAGCACAATGGCCCAGGCCGATATTAAAGTGGCAGTGGTGGGCGCCATGTCCGGTCCGGTAGCGCAGTACGGCGACCAGGAGTTCACCGGCGCCGAGCAGGCCGTTGCCGACATCAACGCCAAGGGCGGCATCAAGGGCGAGAAGCTGCAGATCGTGAAATATGATGACGCCTGCGACCCGAAACAGGCCGTGGCGGTGGCTAACAAAGTGGTGAACGACGGCGTGAAGTACGTTATCGGCCACCTCTGCTCCTCATCGACGCAGCCCGCTTCCGATATTTACGACGATGAAGGTATTCTGATGATCACCCCGGCGGCAACCGCCCCGGAGCTGACCTCCCGCGGCTATAAGCTGATCCTGCGCACCACCGGCCTCGACTCCGACCAGGGCCCGACCGCCGCCAACTACATCATCAATACCGTGAAGCCGAAGCGCATCGCTATCATTCACGATAAGCAGCAGTACGGCGAAGGCCTGGCCCGCTCGGTGCAGGATGGCCTGAAGGGCAAAGCCAACGTGGTGTTCTTTGACGGCATCACCGCCGGCGAGAAAGACTTCTCCACCCTGGTGGCGCGCCTGAAGAAAGAGAATATCGACTTCGTGTACTACGGCGGCTACCACCCGGAGCTGGGGCAGATCCTGCGCCAGGCGCGCGCGGCCGGGCTGAAGACCCAGTTTATGGGGCCGGAAGGCGTGGCCAACGTCTCCCTGTCTAACATCGCAGGCGAATCGTCCGAAGGCATTCTGGTCACTAAGCTGAAGAACTACGATCAGGTTCCGGCCAACAAGCCGATTGTCGACGCCATCAAGGCGAAGAAGCAGGATCCGAGCGGCGCCTTCGTGTGGACCACCTACGCGGCCCTGCAGTCGCTGGCCGCGGGTCTGAATCAGTCTGACGATCCGGCAAAAATTGCCGACTGGCTGAAGGGCAACACCGTCAATACCGTGATGGGCCCGCTCTCCTGGGACAGCAAGGGCGACCTGAAGGGCTTTGAGTTCGGCGTCTTTACCTGGCACGCCAACGGCACCGCCACCGACGCGAAGTAACCTTCCACATGCCGGGCGGTATGCCGCCCGGCACCTGTTATTTTTCCCAGCCATCGCCTGCTGCGCTAAACCCCAGCGCGCGCATAAACGCATCCGCGATCGCAAGGTCCTCAACGCCGTCTCTGCTCATCCGCCAGCGGCTAACCCCGGGGTTGTCCCGCAGCGTCTCCTCCAGCAAATATTGCCCCACGCCGCGGCGGCGGGTGACTTCCCGCACGCAGAGATCGTCTAGCCGGGCCCGATCGCCCTCGAAAGTAACCCGCACCGCGCCGAGCAGCCGCTCATTAAAGCGCGCGGCGTAGAGGCGATGCGCGTCATTGAGCCGCAGGCCCGCCGCGTCGCACTGCGGCCAGATTTTACCCAGGTCAATGAGATCCTGCCCGCTGAGCGCCGTCAGCCTGATAATCGTCAGTTTCATATGAAGCCCGTTTGTCAAAAAAGATGCCCGGAGTGTACCGAAGAATGCCGCCCGCCGGTTTCTATTTTTATCGCCGGGAACAGGGGATTTGTTTATAGGTATGTAAAAGAGTGGCGCAATACGTCACGGAACGGAAATTAAACAAAATTTTAACCTGAGATCTGGCCTTCTATTTAGCTTATCGCACCATTATTTTATGCTGAAAGGTGTGCTTTTTTTTGTTTATCTCCACCGTGATCCAGAATATTATCTTTGCTTAATCGACTGAAAAATAGAGACTTTGGTCTTGTTTTTGGCGAAAAAACTCTATAAACCATTAAAGAGACTGATAAAAATAGCATTGTACACAAAAAGCACAGCGCAATTTTTAATCATATAACTACAAATTAACAACACGACATCACGAATGGGGATTTACAACATGAAACGGAACGCGAAGACGTTGATCGCGGGCATGATTGCACTGGCAGTGTCGCAGGCCGCGGTGGCTAAAGACATCAAGGTAGCGGTCGTCGGCGCGATGTCTGGCCCGGTAGCGCAGTGGGGCGATATGGAATTCAACGGTGCCCGTCAGGCCATTAAAGACATTAACGCCGCCGGCGGCATTAAGGGCGATAAGCTGGTGGCGGTCGAATACGACGACGCCTGCGATCCGAAACAGGCGGTCGCCGTGGCCAACAAAGTGGTTAACGCCGGCATTAAATACGTGATTGGCCACCTCTGCTCCTCCTCCACGCAGCCCGCCTCGGACATCTATGAAGACGAAGGCATTCTGATGATCTCGCCGGGGGCGACCAACCCGGAGCTGACCCAGCGCGGCTATCAGTACATTATGCGCACCGCCGGGCTCGACTCCTCGCAGGGGCCTACCGCCGCGAAGTATATCCTTGAGCACGTCAAGCCGCAGCGCATCGCTATCATTCACGACAAGCAGCAGTACGGCGAGGGGCTGGCCCGCTCGGTGATGGATAATCTCAAGCAGGGCGGCGCTAACGTGGTGTTCTTTGACGGCATCACCGCCGGGGAGAAAGACTTCTCCGCGCTGGTAGCGCGTCTGAAGAAGGAGAACATCGACTTCGTTTACTACGGCGGCTACTACCCGGAAATGGGGCAGATCCTGCGCCAGGCGCGCTCCGTTAACCTGAAAACCCGCTTTATGGGCCCGGAGGGCGTTGGCAATGCCTCCCTCTCCAATATCGCCGGCCCCGCCGCCGAAGGCATGCTGGTAACTATGCCGAAACGCTACGACCAGGATCCGGCCAACAAAGCCATCGTTGATGCGCTGAAGGCAGAGAAAAAAGATCCGAGCGGGCCTTACGTGTGGATCACCTACGCCGCCGTGCAGTCGCTGGCGACCGCCATGGACCGCACCGGCAGCGCGGATCCGCTGGCGTTAATTAAAGATTTAAAAGAACACGGGGCAAAAACCGTGATTGGGCCGCTGAACTGGGATGAGAAAGGCGATCTGAAGGGATTTGAATTTGGCGTCTTCCAGTGGCACGCGGACGGTTCATCCACCGCTGCGCAGTAAGAAGACACGTTATCCCGCTGCCCGCGCCGCTGACGCGGGCAGGTTTGAAAAGGTTACCTTATGTCTGAGCAGTTCCTCTATTTTCTCCAGCAGATGTTTAACGGCGTCACGCTGGGCAGCACCTACGCGCTGATCGCCATCGGCTATACCATGGTGTACGGCATTATCGGCATGATCAACTTCGCCCACGGCGAGGTGTACATGATCGGCAGCTACGTGTCGTTTATGATCATCGCCGCCCTGATGATGATGGGCATCGATACCAGCTGGCTGCTGGTGGCCGCCGGGTTTGTCGGCGCTATCGTTATCGCCAGCGCCTACGGCTGGAGCATCGAGCGGGTGGCCTACCGGCCGGTGCGCAGCTCCAAGCGCCTGATTGCGCTGATCTCCGCCATCGGGATGTCTATCTTCCTGCAAAACTACGTCAGCCTGACGGAAGGCTCCCGCGATATCGCGCTGCCGAGCCTGTTTAACGGCCAGTGGCTGGTCGGCCAGGGCGAGAACTTCTCCGCCAGCATCACCACCATGCAGCTGGTTATCTGGGTGGTGACCTTTGTCGCGATGCTGGCCCTGACGCTGTTTATCCGCTATTCGCGGATGGGCCGCGCCTGCCGCGCCTGCGCCGAAGACCTGAAGATGGCGAGCCTGCTCGGCATCAACACCGACCGCGTTATTGCCCTGACCTTTGTGATCGGCGCGGCGATGGCGGCGGTGGCGGGCGTGCTGCTCGGCCAGCTGTACGGCGTGATTAACCCCTATATCGGCTTCATGGCCGGGATGAAGGCCTTCACCGCCGCGGTGCTTGGCGGTATCGGCAGCATTCCGGGGGCGATGATCGGCGGGCTTATTCTCGGCATCGCCGAGTCGCTCTCCTCCGCCTACCTGAGTACCGAATATAAAGACGTGGTCTCCTTCGCGCTGCTGATCGTGGTGCTGCTGGTGATGCCGACCGGCATTCTGGGCCGTCCGGAGGTAGAGAAAGTATGAAACCGATGCATTTTGCGATGGCGCTGTTTTCTGCTGCCATGTTCTTCGTGCTGGCGGGCGTCTTTATGGGCGTCCAGCTCAGCCTCAGCGGCACGACGCTGGTGGTCAACCGCGCGGCGGACATTCGCTGGGAGTGGATCTTTATCGGCACCGCGGTGGTTTTCTTCTTCCAGCTGGTGCGCCCCGCCTTTCAGCGCGGGCTGAAGAATATCTCCGGACCGAAGTTTATCCTGCCCGCCATCGACGGCTCGACGGTCAAGCAGAAGCTGTTCCTGGTCGCCCTGCTGGTGATTGCGGTGGCGTGGCCGTTTATGGTCTCGCGCGGCACCGTGGATATCGCCACCCTGACCATGATCTACATTATTCTCGGTCTCGGCCTTAACGTGGTGGTCGGGCTCTCCGGCCTGCTGGTGCTGGGCTACGGCGGCTTCTACGCCATCGGCGCCTACACCTTCGCGCTGCTGAACCACTACTACGGCCTCGGTTTCTGGACCTGCCTGCCGCTGGCGGGGCTGGTGGCCGCTGCCGCCGGCTTCCTGCTCGGCTTCCCGGTGCTGCGCCTGCGCGGCGACTATCTGGCGATTGTGACCCTCGGCTTCGGCGAGATCGTGCGTATCCTGCTGCTCAACAACACCGAAATTACCGGCGGTCCGAACGGCATCAGCCAGATCCCCAAGCCGACGCTGTTCGGCCTGGAGTTCAGCCGTTCGGCGCGGGAAGGGGGCTGGGATACCTTCAGCAACTTCTTTAACGTCAGGTACGATCCGTCCGACCGGGTGATCTTCCTCTACCTGGTGGCGCTGCTGCTGGTGGTGCTGACCCTGTTCGTGATTAACCGCCTGCTGCGCATGCCGCTGGGCCGCGCCTGGGAAGCGCTGCGCGAAGACGAAATCGCCTGCCGCTCGCTGGGCCTGAGCCCGACGCGCATCAAGCTGACCGCCTTTACCATCAGCGCCGCCTTTGCCGGCTTTGCCGGCACGTTGTTCGCCGCCCGCCAGGGCTTCGTCAGCCCGGAGTCCTTCACCTTCGCCGAGTCCGCCTTCGTGCTGGCTATCGTGGTGCTGGGCGGCATGGGATCGCAGTTCGCCGTGATTCTGGCGGCGGTTCTGCTGGTGGTCTCCCGCGAGATGATGCGCGACTTTAACGAATACAGCATGCTGATGCTCGGCGCCCTGATGGTGCTGATGATGATCTGGCGCCCGCAGGGGCTGCTGCCGATGACCCGCCCGCAGCTGAAGCTGAAAAATGGCAAAGCGAAAGGAGAGCAGGCATGAGTCAGCCACTGTTATCGGTAAACGGCCTGATGATGCGCTTTGGCGGCCTGCTGGCGGTCAATAACGTCAATCTTGAGCTGCACCCGCAGGAGATCGTCTCCCTCATTGGCCCCAACGGCGCGGGAAAAACCACGGTCTTCAACTGCCTGACCGGCTTCTATAAGCCTACCGGCGGCACTATCCAGCTGCGCGATCAGCAGCTTGCGGGCCTGTCGGGCCAGCAGATCGCCCGCATGGGCGTGGTGCGCACCTTCCAGCACGTGCGGCTGTTCCGCGAAATGACGGTGATCGAGAACCTGCTGGTCGCCCAGCACCAGCAGCTGAAAACCGGCGTCTTCTCCGGGCTGCTGAAAACCCCGGCGTTTCGTCAGGCCCAGAGCGACGCGCTGGACCGCGCCGCGACCTGGCTGGACCGCATCGGCCTGCTGGCGCACGCCAACCGGCAGGCCAGCAACCTCGCCTACGGCGACCAGCGCAGGCTGGAGATCGCCCGCTGCATGGTGACTCAGCCGGAAATTCTGATGCTCGACGAGCCGGCGGCCGGTCTCAACCCGAAGGAAACCAAGGAGCTGGACGAGCTGATCGCCGAACTGCGCAGCCACCACAACACCACCATCCTGCTGATCGAGCACGATATGAAGCTGGTAATGGGGATCTCCGACCGCATCTACGTGGTCAACCAGGGCACGCCGCTGGCAAACGGCACGCCGGAGGAGATCCGCAACAATCCTGACGTCATTCGCGCCTATCTCGGAGAGGCATAAGATGGAAAAAGTAATGTTGTCTTTTGACAAGGTCAGCGCGCACTACGGCAAAATTCAGGCGCTGCACGAGGTGAGCCTGCACATCAAGCAGGGCGAGATAGTTACCCTGATCGGCGCCAACGGCGCCGGTAAAACCACGCTGCTCGGCACGCTGTGCGGCGATCCGCGCGCCAGCAGCGGGCGGGTGGTGTTTGATGACAAGGATATTACCGACTGGCAGACCGCGAAAATCATGCGCGAGGCGGTGGCGATCGTGCCGGAGGGCCGCCGCGTCTTCTCCCGCATGACCGTCGACGAAAACCTGGCGATGGGCGGCTTTTTTGCCGACCGCAGCCAGTTTCAGACGCGCATTAAGTGGGTCTACGAGCTGTTCCCGCGCCTGTGGGAGCGCCGCGTGCAGCGGGCGGGCACCATGTCCGGCGGCGAGCAGCAGATGCTGGCGATCGGCCGCGCGCTGATGAGCCAGCCGCGCCTGCTGCTGCTGGATGAGCCTTCGCTCGGCCTGGCGCCGATCATCATCCAGCAGATCTTCGACACCATCGAACAGCTGCGCAAAGAGGGGATGACCATCTTCCTCGTCGAGCAGAACGCTAACCAGGCGCTGAAGCTCGCCGACCGCGGCTACGTGCTGGAAAACGGCCGCGTGGTGCTGGAAGATACCGGCGCGCGGCTTCTGGCCAATGAGGCGGTGCGCAGCGCCTATCTGGGCGGTTAATCTTGCTTTACCGGCGGCGCCCTGCCGCCGGTTTCTCCCTTTCCCGTGCCGCACCTCTCATTTCTCCCTCCCCGCATCGTCATCCTCTTGTCATCGCCCTGACCCGTTACTATCTTTTTGTTGTAACAAAAATGTTATTTTTCTGTAATTCGAACATGTCATGTTAGCCCGCGAACATAAAATGCGTGAAATCGCTCATCCGGAACAACAAGAGAGATAACCGATGATATCGTTACGACATACAGCTTTAGGCGTTGCGCTGGCGCTCTCCTTTACAGGCCAGGCGCTGGCCGTCACCACCATCCCATTCTGGCACTCTATGGAAGGCGAGCTGGGTAAAGAAGTTGATTCCCTGGCGCAGCGCTTCAACGACGCCAATCCGGATTACAAAGTTGTTCCGGTATATAAAGGCAACTACGAACAGAACCTGGCCGCCGGGATCGCCGCCTTCCGCACCGGCAATGCGCCGGCGATTTTACAGGTGTATGAAGTGGGCACCGCCACCATGATGGCCTCGAAGGCGATCAAGCCGGTGTATCAGGTGTTCAGCGACGCGGGGATTGCCTTCGATGAGAAGCAGTTCGTGCCGACCGTCTCCGGCTACTACACCGACGCCAAAACCGGCCACCTGCTGAGCCAGCCGTTCAACAGCTCCACGCCGGTGCTCTACTACAACAAAGACGCGTTTAAGAAAGCGGGCCTCGATCCGGAGCAGCCGCCGAAAACCTGGCAGGAACTGGCAGCAGACACCGCGAAGCTCAAGGCCGCCGGGATGAAGTGCGGCTACGCCAGCGGCTGGCAGGGCTGGATCCAGCTGGAGAACTTCAGCGCCTGGAACGGTCTGCCGTTCGCCAGCAAAAACAACGGCTTTGACGGGACCGACGCGACGCTTGAATTTAATAAGCCGGAGCAGGTGAAGCACATCGCCCTGCTGGAGGCGATGAACAAGAAGGGCGACTTCAGCTACTTCGGCCGCAAGGATGAATCCACCGAGAAGTTCTACAGCGGCGACTGCGCCATCACCACCGCCTCTTCCGGCTCGCTGGCGGACATTCGCCAGTACGCCAAATTTAACTACGGCGTCGGCATGATGCCTTACGATGCCGACATTAAGGGCGCGCCGCAGAATGCAATCATCGGCGGCGCCAGCCTGTGGGTGATGGGCGGTAAGGATAAAGAGACCTATACCGGCGTGGCGAAGTTCCTCGAATTCCTGACTAAACCGGAAATCGCCGCCGAGTGGCACCAGAAGACCGGCTATCTGCCGATCACCACCGCCGCCTACGACCTGACCCGCCAGCAGGGCTTCTACGACAAAAATCCGGGCGCCGATATCGCCACCCGCCAGATGCTGAACAAGCCGCCGCTGGCGTTCACCAAAGGGCTGCGGCTGGGCAATATGCCGCAGATCCGCACCATCGTGGACGAGGAGCTGGAGTCGGTGTGGACCGGCAAGAAGACGCCGCAGCAGGCGCTGGACAGCGCGGTTGAGCGCGGGGACCAGCTGCTGAGGCGCTTTGAGAAAGCCACCAAACCTTAACGTCTTTACCCTCTCTCTTTCGGAGAGAGGGTTTTTAACACCAGAGTCGACCTATGTCATCATCGTCCGAATCGAGACCGGTATTCCGCTCGCGCTGGCTGCCCTATCTACTGGTCACGCCGCAGCTCATCATTACGGTTATTTTCTTTATCTGGCCCGCCGGCGAAGCCCTGTGGTACTCGGTGCAGAGCGTCGATCCCTTCGGCCTCTCCAGCGAGTTCGTCGGGCTGGACAACTTTAGCGGCCTGCTGCACGACACTTACTACCTGGACGCCTTCTGGACCACCATCAAGTTCAGCGCCCTGGTGACCTTCAGCGGCCTGGCCGTCTCGCTGTTCTTTGCCGCGCTGGTCAACTACGTCATTCGCGGCAGCCGCCTGTACCAGACTCTGCTGCTGCTGCCCTACGCGGTGGCGCCGGCGGTGGCCGCCGTGCTGTGGATCTTCCTCTTCAACCCCGGCCGCGGGCTGATCGCCCACTGGCTGGCGGAGGTGGGCTACGACTGGAACCACGCCCAGAACAGCGGCCAGGCGATGTTCCTGGTGGTGTTCGCCTCGGTGTGGAAGCAGATAAGCTATAACTTCCTGTTCTTCTTCGCCGCCCTGCAGTCGATCCCGCCGTCGCTGCTGGAGGCGGCGGCCATCGACGGCGCCGGGCCGGTGCGGCGCTTCTTCGCCATCGCGCTGCCGCTGATCGCCCCGGTGAGCTTCTTTCTGCTGGTGGTCAACCTGGTGTACGCCTTCTTCGACACTTTCCCGGTGATCGATGCCGCTACCGGCGGCGGTCCGGTGCAGGCGACCACCACGCTTATCTATAAAATTTACCGCGAAGGCTTTGCCGGGCTGGATCTCTCCTCGTCGGCGGCGCAGTCGGTGGTGCTGATGTTCCTCGTCATCGTTCTGACCGTGGTGCAGTTCCGCTACGTGGAAAGTAAGGTGCGCTATCAATGAGCCAGAATAACCCGATGATTGAGCACCGCCCGGGCCTGACGTTGTTCAGCCACGTAATGCTGATCCTCGGCATCGCCGTGATCCTGTTTCCGCTGTACGTCGCCTTCGTGGCGGCGACGCTGGACAACAAGGCGGTGTTCGCCACGCCGATGACCCTGCTGCCGGGCACGCACCTGCTGGAGAATGTGAAAACCATCTGGACACAGGGCGTGGGGGCCAACAGCGCGCCGTTCTGGCGGATGCTGCTCAACAGCGCCATCATGGCGCTGACCATTACCGTCGGCAAAATCAGCGTTTCGATGCTGTCGGCGTTCGCCATCGTCTGGTTCCGCTTCCCGCTGCGTAACCTGTTCTTCTGGATGATCTTTATCACCCTGATGCTGCCGGTGGAGGTGCGTATCTTCCCGACGGTAGAAGTGATGGCGAACCTGCATATCCTCAACAGCTACACCGGCCTGACGCTGCCGCTGATGGCCTCGGCCACCGCCACCTTCCTGTTCCGCCAGTTCTTTATGACCCTGCCGGACGAGCTGATGGAGGCCGCGCGCATCGACGGCGCTTCGCCGATGCGCTTTTTCCGCGACATCGTGCTGCCGCTGTCGAAAACCAATCTCGCGGCGCTGTTTGTGATCATTTTTATCTACGGCTGGAACCAGTATCTGTGGCCGCTGCTGATCGTCACCGACGTCAATCTCGGCACCGCCGTGGCGGGTATTAAGGGCATGATCGCCACCGGCGAGGGCACGACGCAGTGGAATCAGGTGATGGCGGCGATGCTGCTGACCCTGATCCCGCCGGTGATTATCGTTTTAGCCATGCAGCGCGCGTTCGTGCGTGGCCTTGTGGACAGTGAGAAATAAGATGGCTGGCGTTAAGTTACAGGCAGTAACCAAGAGCTGGAATAACGGCAAAACCCAGGTGATTAAGCCGCTGACGCTGGATATCGGCGACGGCGAGTTTATTGTGATGGTCGGGCCGTCCGGCTGCGGCAAATCGACGCTGCTGCGGATGGTCGCCGGGCTGGAGCGGGTCTCCGGCGGCGATATCTGGATAGACAACCGGCGCGTTACCGAGCTGGAGCCAAAGGATCGCGGCATTGCGATGGTGTTCCAGAACTACGCGCTCTATCCGCACATGAGCGTCGAAGAGAACATGGCCTGGGGCCTGAAAATTCGCGGCCTCGGCAAGGCGCAGATCGCCGAGAAGGTGAAAGAGGCGGCGCGCATCCTTGAACTGGAGCCGCTGCTCAGGCGCCGCCCGCGCGAGCTTTCCGGCGGCCAGCGCCAGCGCGTGGCGATGGGCCGCGCCATCGTGCGCGATCCGGCGGTGTTTCTGTTCGACGAGCCGCTCTCCAACCTCGATGCGAAATTACGGGTGCAGATGCGCCTGGAGCTGCAGCAGCTGCACCGCCGCCTGAACACCACCTCGCTGTACGTGACCCACGATCAGGTGGAGGCGATGACCCTCGCCCAGCGGGTGATGGTGATGAACGGCGGTATCGCCGAGCAGATCGGCACGCCGGTGGAAGTGTACGAAAAGCCCGCCAGCCGCTTCGTGGCGAGCTTTATCGGCAGCCCGGCAATGAACCTGCTGGACGGCCAGGTCAGCGCCGACGGCCGCCGCTTTGAGCTGCCGGGCGGCGTAGCGCTACCGGTGCCGGCCCCCGGAAACCACGCCGGGCGCCCCATGACGCTGGGTATCCGCCCGGAACATATTGCGCTAAGCTCACAGGCCGAAGGCGGGATCCCGCTGGTGGTCGATACCCTGGAGATGCTCGGGGCCGATAACCTGGCCCACGGCCGCTGGGGCGATCGGAAGCTGGTGGTGCGGCTCGCCCACCAGCAGCGTCCGCAGGCGGGCAGCACGCTGTGGCTGCACCTGCCGGACAACCATCTGCATCTGTTTGACGGAGAAACAGGACAACGCGTATGAACAACTGGCCCTATCCCCGCATCGTCGCCCACCGCGGCGGCGGCAAGCGGGCGCCGGAGAACACCCTTGCGGCAATTGACGTCGGGGCGCGCTACGGCCACACCATGATCGAATTTGATGCCAAGCTGTCAAAAGACGGGCAGATCTTTCTGCTGCACGATGACAACCTGGAGCGCACCAGCAACGGCTGGGGCGTGGCGGGGGAACTGACCTGGGATGAACTGCTGCGCGTTGATGCCGGCAGCTGGTTCAGCGGCGAGTTTAAGGGCGAGAAGCTGCCCCTGCTGTCCGACGTCGCCGACCGCTGCCGCGAACACGATATGATGGCGAATATTGAAATTAAGCCGACCACCGGCAGCGGCCCGCTGACCGGGAAAACCGTGGCGCTGGCGGCGAGCGAGCTGTGGCAGGGGATGACGCCGCCGCTGCTCTCTTCCTTTGAAATCGACGCCCTTGAGGCAGCGCAGCAGGCCGCTCCGGCGCTGCCGCGCGGGCTGCTGCTCGACGATTGGCGCGAGGACTGGCAGGCGCTGACGGCGCGTCTGGGCTGCGTCTCAATTCATCTTAATCATAAGCTGCTGGACGAGGCTCGGGTGAAGATGCTGAAGGCGGCCGGGCTGCACATCCTGGTTTATACGGTCAACAAGCCCCAGCGGGCGGCGGAGCTGCTGCGCTGGGGCGTGGACTGCATCTGCACCGATGCGATTGACGTTATCGGCCCGGACTTTCAGCCTTAATAGCGGCTGCTGCTCGATGAAGAGCGCAGCATATCGCCGTTCTGCGGGCGGCTGTTGAGCATGCTGCCGCTATTGTTCGGCAGCATCTGGCCGCCGGGCTGGGCGCGCTGAATGCTCTGCTGCTGATTGTCCAGCTGGGTGCGCATCTCCAGGCGCTGCTGCCGGGACTGGTTCTGCAGCTGTTGGTTCAGGTTGCTCTGCTGCTGGATCTGCCGGGTCTGCATCTCATTCTGCAGCCGCTGCTGGCTGCGGATCTGATAGCCGGGCTGATTGGGGTTGTTGGTCGGATTCAGGGGCTGCGCCAGGGTGACAAAAGGCACCAGCGCCGCCAGCCATAATAGCTTTTTCATCTCATTATCCTCCGCTGAAGGCTTATATAACGCTGAAGGCTCATTTAACGCTGAAGGCTTATTTAACGCTGAAGGCTCCATTAAGTTTACGCCCAATCCGCCATTCCGGTGATTTTTTCAGAGTTGTGAACCAGGCTTAAGCAGCAGCACTCATCCTTTTTACGGAGAATAACAATGATGAACGCACGGTTCTGGCGCGCGGCGGCTGTCGCTGCGCTTCTGGCAGGAGGCAGTTTTGCGGCGGTAGCGACGGCGCCGCCGCCGGTTTCCTACGGCGTCGAAGAGGACGTCTTCCATCCGGTAAGGGCGCAGAACGGCATGGTGGCGTCGGTTGACGCGGCGGCGACCCGCGTTGGGGTCAGCGTGCTGAAGCAGGGCGGCAACGCGGTGGATGCCGCCGTGGCGGTCAGCTATGCCCTGGCGGTGACCCATCCCCAGGCCGGTAACCTCGGCGGCGGCGGCTTTATGCTGATCCGCCTGAAGGACGGCAGAACCACGGCCATCGATTTTCGCGAAATGGCGCCCGCGGCGGCCAGCCGGGATATGTTCCTCGACGCCCAGGGCAATCCCGACGGTAAAAAGTCGCTCACTTCGCATCTGGCTTCGGGGACGCCGGGCACCGTCGCGGGCCTGTCGATGGCGCTGGAGAAGTACGGCACGATGCCGCTGGATAAGGTGATTGCGCCGGCGATAACGCTGGCAAAAGAGGGTTTTATCGTCAACGACGCCCTGGCGGACGATCTGAAAACCTACGGCAGCGAAGTGCTGCCCCAGCACGCCAACAGCAAAGCCATCTTCTGGAAGGACGGCGAGCCGCTGAAGAAAGGCGAGCGGCTGGTGCAGGCGAACCTTGCGAAGAGCCTGACGCTTATCGCCAAAGAGGGCCCGGATGCCTTCTATAAAGGCGCCATTGCCGACCAGATTGCCGATGAGATGAAAAAGAACGGCGGCCTGATAAGCAAAGCCGATCTGGCGGCGTACAGGGCCGTCGAGCGCCAGCCGGTCAGCGGCGACTACCGCGGCTATCAGGTCTACTCCATGCCGCCGCCCTCGTCCGGCGGTATTCATATTATTGAGATCCTCAACATCCTCAGCCAGTTTGATATGCACCAGTACGGTTTCGGCAGCGCCGATGCCATGCAGCTGATGGCTGAGGCGGAGAAGCGCGCCTACGCCGACCGCTCCGAGTACCTGGGCGATCCGGACTTCGTCAAGGTGCCGTGGCAGGCGCTGACCAGCAAAGAGTACGCGAAGTCGCTGGCGGCGGAGATCGACATTAATAAGGCGAAACCGTCCAGCGAGATCCGCCCCGGTAAGCTCGCGCCCTACGAGAGCAATCAGACCACCCACTTCTCGGTGGTCGATAAAGCCGGCAATGCGGTGGCAGTGACCTACACCCTGAATACCACTTTCGGCACCGGCATCGTGGCGGGCAACACCGGCATCATCATGAATAACGAAATGGACGACTTCTCCGCCAAGCCCGGCGTGCCGAACGTTTACGGCCTGGTGGGCGGCGAGGCCAACGCCGTCGGGCCGAAGAAGCGCCCGCTGTCGTCGATGTCGCCGACCATCGTGGTGAAAAACGGCCAGACCTGGCTGGTGACCGGCAGCCCCGGCGGCAGCCGGATCATCACCACCGTGCTGCAGATGGTGGTCAATACCATCGACTTCGGCATGAACGTGGCGGAGGCGACCAGCGCGCCGCGCTTCCACCACCAGTGGCTGCCGGACGAGCTGCGGGTGGAGAAGGGCTTTAGCCCGGATACCCTGAAGCTGCTGGCGCAGAAGGGGCAGAAGGTGGTGGTCAAGCCGGCGATGGGCAGCACCCAGAGTATTATGATCGGCCCGGACGGCATGCTGTACGGCGCGTCCGATCCGCGCACGGTGGATGATTTAACGGCGGGATACTGACGATTCGCCCGCTCCCGGCGGGGAGCGGGCGGCAGTTACTTCACGCGCGCCATGTAGTAGGCATCGACGTATTGGCCGTTGCGCAGGGCGTACTTTCTGCCGGTGCCCTCGATTTCAAAGCCGTGCTTGCGGTAGACGGCGATGGCCGGTTCGTTATCGACAAAAACGGTCAGTTCGATGCGGTCCACGCGCAGCCAGTTGTCGCACATATCGGTCATGGTGCGGATCAGCGCGCTGGCCACGCCGCGATTCTGCCAGCGGGCGTCGACGCAAATGCCGAAGTCGGCCACGTGGCTGCGGCGCGGGCGTTGTGCCACATCAATGACCAGGTGCCCGACAACGATATCGTCAATACAGGCCACCAGCTGCTTAACGCCGGGCCTGTCGGTTAGCCGCTCGTTCCACATCTGCTCAGAGGGATGAGGCACCTGTAGGGTGTTGTGGTACACCTGCGGCTGGGCGTGGATCTGGCGAATGGACTCAAAGTCCTTAGTCTCAGCATGGCGTATCACTATCTCACTCATTCCTCATCTCCTTCAGGGGCAATCATCCTCTTTACCTTCTCCGAGAGGCAAAAGTTCGTCAACCGCTGTTTTTTAGAAAAAATAAGTAGACAAGTGCGAATGATAATGATTATTATTGCCATGCATTCAGGGAGACCCCTGCGGTGAACCTGAAAGCACGACATTGCTCACATTGCTTCCAGTATTACTTTTATAGCCAGCCGGGTGCTGGCTTTTTTTTATCTGCGATTCAGGCTTCCTGAACCACGGCCTCTTTTTCACTGACCATCTCCACCACGTTGTCGGCCGCTTCCGCGACGGTTTCCGCCTGACCGCTGAACGTGCCGCCGCGCTTGATTGCCAGGGAGCGGTAGGCGATAGCGCCGGTGATGTTGCCGTGTTCCTGAATATCGATGGTCTCGGCCCGGCACTGGCCGAGCACGGCGCCGTCGATCACCAGCTCTCTGGCCATAATATTGCCCTCGACGTAGCCGCTGCGCATAATTTTCACCATGCCGTCCGCCGCCTCGATATTGCCGTAGACCCTGCCGTGAATATAGAGCGTGCCGGTAGCGCTGATATTGCCGTCGAAGCGCACGTCGCCGGCAATCACCGTATTTGCCTGCGGGGATTCAGCGGCATCGGGCGTTTTGGCGACGGGCAGCGGCGGCGCAGCGGTTATTTTCTCGATCCTGGCGCTATTTTTCTCTTTTCCAAACATGGCGGTAATGTCCCTCTTTACGAAATGAAGCAGCAACAGCAGCGCTGCGAATATGGATACCAGCAGGGCCGTGCGGTCCCACTGACACAGCCACAAAATAAGCGAAGTCAGCCACAGCACCAGGGCTGCGTTAAGCGAAAGGTAGGGTAAATACATGTTGAGTCTCCGCTTTCCATAGCGGGCTGATTATCCCACTCCGACCCGCCGCGCGTAAATTCATAAACCGTACGCAGAGCGCCATTCTGGGATGTGAGTCCTAATCCGTACCTTTCATAAATTTTGAACAGAGCCATCAATAATCACCCTCTATCATCGGCGCCTGTTCCGGTCCACACTACTCCTATCGCAAACGAACGGGAGTAAACATCATGATCTACTTACGCAAAGCCAACGACCGCGGCCACGCAAACCACGGCTGGCTGAACTCCTGGCACACGTTCTCTTTCGCTGACTACTACGATGCCAACTTTATGGGGTTCTCTGCGCTGCGGGTAATCAATGATGACGTGATTGATGCCGGGCAGGGCTTCGGTACGCATCCCCATAAAGATATGGAGATCCTGACCTACGTGCTGGAAGGCGCCGTGGCGCATAAAGACAGCATGGGTAATGAAGAGCAGGTTCCCGCCGGCGAGTTTCAGATAATGAGCGCCGGGACCGGTATCCGCCACTCGGAGTACAACCCGAGCAGCACCAGCCCGCTGCACCTGTATCAGATCTGGATCATCCCGGAAGAGAAGGGCATTACGCCGCGCTACGAGCAGCGCCGCTTTGACGCCGTTCAGGGCAAACAGCTGGTGCTGTCGCCGGACGCGCGCGAAGGCTCGCTGAAGGTCTATCAGGACATGTGCCTCTACCGCTGGGCGCTGCTGAAAGAGGAGCAGTCGGTGCATCAGATCGCTGCGGATCGCAAAGTCTGGATCCAGGTCGTTAAGGGCGAGGTGGCGATCAACGGCACCAAAGCCAGCACCGGCGACGGCCTGGCCATCTGGGACGAGCAGGCTATCTCCGTGCACGCCGACGGCGAGGCCGAGATTTTGCTCTTCGATCTGCCGCCGGTTTGATCCGGAATAAATAATTTATCCAACCTTCCCGCTTAAACGGGAAGGTTTTTTCACGTCCGTGATAGACTCAGGCGTAATGTCTCCCTGGTTATCCTTTGCAGGACAATGAAAAAGAAAAGACCCGTACTTCAGGACGTTGCCGATCGCGTCGGCGTCACCAAAATGACGGTCAGCCGTTTTTTGCGTAATCCCGAACAGGTTTCGGTGGCGCTGCGCGGTAAAATTGCCGCTGCGCTTGATGAACTGGGCTATATTCCCAACCGCGCGCCTGACATTCTCTCCAACTCCACCAGCCGGGCTATTGGCGTACTGCTTCCCTCGCTGACCAACCAGGTCTTTGCCGAGGTGCTCAAGGGCATTGAGAGCGTGACCGACGCCTACGGCTACCAGGCGATGCTGGCCCACTACGGCTATAAGCCGGAAATGGAAGAGGAGCGGCTGGAGTCGATGCTGTCGTGGAATATTGACGGCCTGATCCTCTCCGAACGCAACCACACGCCGCGCACCCGCAAAATGATTGAGGTCGCCGGGATTCCGGTGGTCGAGCTGATGGACAGCCAGTCTCCCTGTATCGATATTGCGGTGGGTTTTGATAATTTCGAAGCCGCCCGCCAGATGACGGCGGCGCTTATTGCCCGCGGCCATCGCCATATTGCCTACCTCGGCGCCCGCCTCGATGAGCGCACCATTATCAAACAGCGCGGCTATGAGCAGGCGATGCGCGACGCCGATCTTGCGGCCTACAGCGTGATGGTGGAGCAGTCTTCCTCATATTCAGCCGGTATTGAGCTGATGCGCCAGGCGCGCCGCGAGTATCCCCAGCTCGACGGCATCTTCTGTACCAACGATGACCTTGCGGTCGGCGCCGCCTTTGAGTGCCAGCGGCTGGGGCTGAATATCCCCGCCGATATGGCCATCGCCGGTTTCCACGGTCACGATATTGGCCAGGCCATGGAGCCGCGGCTTGCCAGCGTGCTGACCCCGCGCGAGCGGATGGGGAAGATTGGCGCAGAGCGCCTGCTGGCCCGTATCCGTGGTGAAATAGTTACGCCGAAAATGTTAGATTTAGGTTTCACATTGTCACCGGGCGGATCTATTTAATCCAACAATTTTGAAGTGGATCACACAACGCAGTTTCTCAGCCATTTATCGCACGGATGGTGATTGCTTATCAATTGGCCTGGCAGGACAATGTTACCGATAACATTTTACCCGTAACATTCGTAATAATTTCTGGAGGCCGCTTTGAGCACGACCAATCACGAGCACCATGTCTATGTCCTGATGGGCGTATCCGGTAGCGGTAAATCCGCCGTCGCCAGCGAAGTGGCACATCGTCTGAATGCCGCATTCCTGGACGGGGACTTCCTCCATCCGCGCAGCAACATTGAAAAAATGTCCTCCGGCGCGCCGCTGAATGACGATGACCGTAAACCGTGGCTGCAGGCGCTGAACGATGCCGCTTTTGCGATGCAGCGGACCAACAAAGTGTCGCTGATCGTCTGTTCCGCGCTGAAAAAAACCTATCGCGATATTCTGCGCGAAGGTAACCCGAACCTCTCCTTTATCTATCTGAAAGGGGACTTTGAGTTAATTGAGAGCCGCCTGAAGGCGCGCAAGGGCCACTTCTTTAAAACCCAGATGCTGGTAACGCAGTTTGAAACGCTGCAGGAGCCGAATGCCGAAGAGCGCGACGTACTGATCGTTGATATCGACCAGCCGCTGGAAGGTGTTGTCTCCAGCACCATCGATCTGATCGAAAAGGGCAGTAAATAGTGACAACATTAACGTTAGTCTTAACAGCGGTCGGCTCCGTGCTGCTCCTGCTGTTTTTAGTCATGAAGGCGCGTATGCACGCCTTCCTGGCGCTTATGGTGGTTTCTATTGGCGCAGGTCTGTTCTCCGGTATGCCGCTGGAAAAAATTGCGGCAACCATGGAGAAGGGGATGGGAGGCACGCTGGGTTTCCTGGCTATCGTAGTCGCGCTCGGCGCGATGTTCGGTAAGATCCTGCACGAAACGGGCGCAGTCGACCAGATCGCCCTCAAGATGCTGAAATCTTTCGGCCACAATCGCGCCCACTACGCCATCGGCGTTGCCGGCCTGATTTGCGCCCTGCCGCTGTTCTTTGAAGTGGCCATCGTGCTGCTGATCAGCGTGGCGTTCTCTATGGCGCGCCACACCGGCACCAACCTGGTGAAGCTGGTCATTCCGCTGTTTGCGGGCGTAGCCGCCGCCGCCGCGTTCCTGCTGCCGGGGCCTGCGCCGATGCTGCTGGCCTCCCAGATGCACGCCGACTTTGGCTGGATGATCCTCATCGGTCTGTGCGCGGCGATCCCGGGCATGATTATCGCCGGTCCGCTGTGGGGCAGCTTTATCAGCCGCCACGTTGAGCTGCACATTCCTGACGAAACCGCTGAGCCGCACCTGGGCGAAGGCGCGAAGCTGCCGTCTTTCGGCTTCAGCCTGTCGCTGATCATGCTGCCGCTGGTACTGGTTGGCCTGAAAACTATCGCCTCCCACTTCGTTCCTCAGGGATCAACGGCCTACGAGTGGTTTGAATTTATCGGCCATCCGTTTATCGCTATCCTGATCGCCTGCCTGGTGGCTATCTACGGTCTGGCGTTCCGCCAGGGGATGGCGAAGGACCGCGTGATGGAGATCTGCGGCGCGGCGCTGCAGCCTGCGGGTATCATCCTGCTGGTTATCGGCGCCGGCGGCGTGTTCAAGCAGGTGCTGGTGGATTCCGGCGTTGGCCACGCGCTGGGCGATGCCCTGAATGGCATGGGCCTGCCGATTGCGCTGACCTGCTTTATCCTCGCTGCGGCGGTACGTATTATTCAGGGTTCGGCAACCGTTGCCTGCCTGACCGCCGTCGGTCTGGTGATGCCGGTGGTTGAGCAGCTGAACTACAGCGGCGCGCAGATGGCGGCGCTTTCCATCTGTATCGCGGGCGGCTCCATCGTGGTCAGCCACGTGAACGACGCCGGCTTCTGGCTGTTCGGTAAGTTTACCGGCGCGACCGAAGCGCAGACGCTGAAAACCTGGACGATGATGGAAACCATCCTCGGCACCGTCGGTGCCATCGTCGGGATGATCGCGTTCTCGCTGCTGAGCTAATTCCCGCAAGCCCTTTCCCGACGGGAAAGGGCTTTTGTTTATTTATCGCTTCCCGCCGCACTTCTCACTGATTCAGACTGTAAATCATCGTTTTCTCGTAAATTGTCGCCTCTCCCTACCCGAATCAATAAATCGCGAATTATTGCCAGATACTCCTCTTATTCTGCCGAAGAGTCGTTGTATTAATATTCTGACTGAATCAGCCGTCACCCGGCTATTCAGAATGGAGTCTCGTTGGGAGATATCATTACTCTGCGAACTAATAAGGATATATCAATGAACAAGAGGTCATTGCTGTGCGCGATGCTACTTGGCGCATTACCCGCCGCCGCGCTGGCCGCGCCCACGGTCACGTTTGAAGGGGAGGTCACGGACCAAACCTGTAAAGTGATGATTAACGGGCAGACCAGTGCCGTGGTGCTGCTGCCGACCGTATCAATGAGCGAATTTGGCGGGTCGCTGGCGAATGGGCAAACGGCGGGACTGACGCCGTTTACCGTCTCCCTGACCGGCTGTACGGCGCCGACGGACGCGGCGGTGGATATTAAGACCGTTTTTCTCGGCTATGACGTTGACGCGGCGACCGGCGTACTGGGAAACCGGGCAACGGCCAATGCGGCGAAGGGGTTCGGTATTCAGCTGACTGAAAAGTCTGACGATAAGGACAGCGGTATTGTTCTCTCCGGCATGACGCCGGTTGCCGGGCTGACGCTGCCGAAAGATGCGACGGAAACGGAGCATCAATTTGGCGCGCAATATTTTGTCATTGAAGCCAGCGGCGCTCAGGCGGGGAAAATTACCGCCGTTGCTGAATATACCCTCAGTTACTTTTAATCACGATCCTCTGGCCGGACGCTCGTGCGGCCAGAAATAACGCTTCGAGGCCAGGGATGCGCGCCTGTTTATTGTTAGGAGTGGCGCTGACGCTTGTTTGCAGCCACCCTGTCTTTGCCGGCATTGTGATGACCGGCACCCGGGTAATTTATCCCGCCGACGCGCGGGAAAAGTCGGTGCAGCTAAGCAACACCGGCACCCGCCCCTATATTGTTCAGATGCAGATGGATGACGGCAGGCCCGGCGACGGGCAGGCCAGCGATGCTTTTGTACTCACGCCGCCCATTTTTCGCATGGAGCCGGGCGCCGGTCAGTCGGTCCGCCTGCGCTACGTGGGAAAAGCGCTGCCGCAGGACAGGGAGTCGCTGTTCTACCTGAGCTTCACCCAGCTGCCCGCCGCGACGACCGCTGAGCAGAGCGGCAACCAGCTGGTGCTGGCGGTGACCAACCGGGTGAAGGTGTTCTGGCGCCCGCGCGGCCTGACCGACGATGCGGAGGCGATAGCCCGGGGCCTGACGCTCCGCCTCAGCGGCAATACTTTCCACGTCAGCAACCCGTCGGGGCGCTTTGCCAGCGTGCGCCGCGCCAGCCTGGTGGTCAATGGCCGCGAGATCCGGCTGGCGGAGTCCGCGATGGTGGCGCCGAAGTCGACGGCTGAATGGCGGCCTTCGGCGCCGGTCAGCGGCCTGCGGGGCGCGCGCCTGCGGCTGGTGCTGGTGAACGACTACGGCAGCGATGTTGTCACCGAGCGGGTGCTGTAAACGCGGTCGGCGAAGATGAAATATTGCCTGATACTCTGCCTGTTGCTTCTCTGTCCCACCGGGGCAAGGGCCGCCGACGGGCCCTCCTCGCCCGCGCTGGCCGACGATGATGAGTATCATTTTTCGCCCGAGCTGTTTCGCGGCGGGCGATTCAGCGAGGCGCGCCTTGCGCAGTTGACGAAAAAGCACGACGTCGCCGCCGGTACATATAAGCTGGATCTGTACCTCAACGGTGAATTTATTGATGCCGCTGAAGTTGAGGTTATCCGGCAGGGCAGCGGCCGCGCCGCGCCCTGTCTGCGCCCGGAGGTCTACCGGCGCATCGGCATCAGGCGAGCAGGACAGGCGGCGGATGAAAGCCGCTGCCTTGTTTTTGAGCGTGAAGTGCAGGGCGGTCAGGCGGCGGTCGATATGGCCAGGCTGCGGCTCAACCTCAGCGCGCCCAGGGCGGCGCTCAACCGCGCGCCGCGCGGCTATGTCGACCCGCAGGATCTGACCACCGGCAGCACCATCGGCTTTATTAACTACCTCAGCAATTACTATCACGTCGATTACGCCAGGGGGGCGGGAGGCAGCCGGGATTCGGCGTGGCTCTCGCTGAACGGCGGGGTCAACGCCGCCGGCTGGCAGTACCGGCAGCTGTCCAACCTCAGCTGGAGCCGCGAGGCGGGCTACCGCTGGTATACCCTTCGCAGCTACCTGCAAAAGCCGCTGCCGGGCATCGGAAGCCAGCTGATGCTGGGCGAGCTGGTGACCTCGGGGCGCTTTTTCTCGGGGCTGAGCTATCGCGGCGCGGCGCTGGCGACGGACGACCGCATGCTGCCGGACGCGATGCGCGGCTATGCGCCGGTCATCGCCGGGGTCGCCGCCAGCAACGCCAGGGTGTTGGTGCGCCAGAACGGCCAGGAGATTTACCAGACCACCGTGGCGCCGGGCGCATTTGAGATTAACGATCTCTATCCCACCAGCTACAGCGGCGATCTGGAGGTTGAGGTGATCGAGGCCGACGGCGCGGTGAAGTCCTTCAGCGTGCCGTTCTCGGCAGTGCCCGAGTCCATGCGCCCGGGCATCTCGCGCTTTAACATTGAAACCGGCAGGATCCGCGACGGCGGCGACGCGTCGTGGTTTGGCGATCTCACCTGGCAGCGCGGCCTGAGTAATGCGATTACTTTTAACAGCGGGCTGCGCCTTGCCGACGGCTACCGGGCCGGCATGCTGGGCGGCGTTTACAGCAGCCGTCTGGGGGCCGTGGGGCTGGATGTCACCGCATCGCAGGCGCGCATGCCCGGTGCCGGTAACGTGCACGGCTGGATGAGCCACCTTTCATGGAGCAAAACCTTCCAGCCGACCGGCACCACGTTCTCTCTGGCGGGCTACCGCTACTCGACGCGCGGCTATCGCGATCTCAGCGATGTGCTGGGCATCCGCAGCGCGGCGAGGGCCGGAGAGGGCTGGTGGTCCACTACCTCCTCCCAGCATTCGCGGTTCGATATCTCGCTGAGCCAGAGCCTGCAGCGGCTGGGCAGCCTGTTTGCCACCGGCTCGACCCAGAGCTATCGCGACGGGCGCAGCCGCGACACCCAGCTGCAGCTCGGCTACGGCAACAGTTTTCTCCACGGCATCGGTATGAATCTCACCGTTGGCCGCCAGCGGTCCGGCGGCCACGGCGAGCGCGGGCGGCTGCAGACCTTCAGTTCGCTCTCTTTCTCGCTTCCGCTGGGCAAACCGACCCTGAGCACCTCCATCACCCGCGCCAGCGGCGGCGGCACCCAGTACCAGAGTTCGCTCTCCGGCTCGCTGGGCGAACAGCAGGCTACCGGCTACGGCCT
Source organism: Pluralibacter gergoviae ATCC 33028 = NBRC 105706 (assembly GCF_001598855.1). Taxonomy (GTDB): domain Bacteria; phylum Pseudomonadota; class Gammaproteobacteria; order Enterobacterales; family Enterobacteriaceae; genus Pluralibacter; species Pluralibacter gergoviae. The sequence goes on from NZ_BCZS01000019.1 coordinate 69,876, forward strand.
CAGCGTCAGCCACGACCGCCACCACGGCCAGACCACGGTCGGCGGCAACCTGCAGCGGCGGCTGCAGGAGACGACGCTGGGCTTCAATGCCTCGCGCGGCGACGGCTACTGGCAGGCATCGGCCAATGCCCAGGGGGCGCTGGCTATTCACGGCGGCGGGCTGACCCTCGGCCACTACCTGAGCGACACCTTCGCGCTGGTGGAGGCCAAAGGCGCAGAGGGGGCCAGGGTCTACAACGCCCACGAGGTCACGATTGATAAAAGCGGCTATGCGCTGATCCCGGCGGTCACCCCCTACCGCTACAACCGCATCACCCTCGACCCGCAGGAGATGGACGGCGGCGCCGAGCTTATCGACAGCGAGCGGCGCATCGCCCCGGTGGCGGGCGCGGCCGCGAAGGTGGTGTTCCGCACCCGCCGCGGCACCGCGATGCTGATCAAATCCACCCTGCCCGACGGCTCGCCGGTGCCGCTGGGCGCCGACGTACTCGATGAGGCCGGGACGACGGTCGGCATGGCCGGACAGGGCGGGCAGATTTACGTGCGCAGCGAACGCGACAAGGGAAGGCTGATTGTCCGCTGGGGCGATGGGGCGGCAGAGCGCTGTGGGCTGGCGTTTCAGTTATCCAGTGCCGATGTCGACAAGCCAATGGTCCGCCTGGCGTCAGTCTGTTCACCTGAAGGAGTTAAGTGAAATATGAGAAGAGATTTCCCGATGATATTCAGACGCTGGGTCTGGCTAGTATTGCTATTGGCCGCTGCGCCAGGGTGGAGCCGGTGTACCAACACCAAGGCCGGACAGACTGAAAATGAATACACGGCAATTATCCCCTTTGGCAAGGTTAACCTTACCGATGTGCATCTCGCCCCGGTTGGTTCCCTGCTGGCAAGCGTCGTGGTTCCGCCAACCAATTATACTTACGGCGGCGCATCGGGGGCTACGGTGCTCTGGGAGTGTGATGAAGCCGATCTTAGCAGTATCTATTTTCTGGTGGCGACGAATGGGGACGACCGCGTAGGGGGGTTTTACGATCTCGGCGCTGTCGATGGGCTGGCGAACGTATATGCCACCTGGTTTGCCTATGTCGGTATTCGACAGACCATGGCGGGTGTCACCCTGACCCGCTACTGGCAGAAGGTGCCAATAACCAACTGGAATAAAACGGATAAAGGTAAAGTTCAGATCAGGCTACAGGATATTCCGCCGCTGCAGGCTGAGCTATATCGTATTAGCACCTTACCCGGAACCTCATCAAACTCTTACTGGTGTGGAAATAACAATACCGACGGTGGCGGCATTCGTTTTGCAAAGCCCGGCGGGGCGGTGTATTCCTGTACTCAGCCGAACAGCTATATCCAGCTTTCCAGTAATGACGACAATGTTGTCCCTTTCGCGCACGATCTGCCCGGCGAGGACAGCGCAACGCACTATGATTTCTGGGGCGTAGACAACGGCTTCGGCTACGGTATGCGCACCGGCAGCACCCTCTACAGCAACCCCACCTGCGTTGCCCGCAGCGCCGATCCGCTGGTGGTCCTGCCGCCAATATCCGTCAACGATCTGAATAACGGCCTGACCAGCGGCGCCCGCTTCTCCGTGCTGGTGGAGTGCAGCGAAGCGGCGCAGTCGGGGGTAGGCGACACCCAGACGGCGATGGGCTTTCAGGTGTCCGAAGGCGCGTTCTCCGCCGCGAAGACGCTGGGGCTGGTCAACGCCAGCGGCGGCGTCAGCGCCCTGGTGTCCGACAACTACTTTGCCAACGGCGTGGCGAAGGGCGTGGGCATCACCCTGGCACATAGCAGCGCGCCCGGCGCGCCGCTGACCCTGCTCGGCCAGCCCGCTGCGGCAGCGGGCGGCGCGGCGGCCGGGTGGTATCCCGTCCTGCAGGGGGCGACAAAGGCGGGCAGCGCCCTTAACGGCTACAGCCATTACACCTACTCGCTGATTGCGACCCTCAAAAAGCTTAACGACACTCAGAACGTGACGGCGGGCAGGGTAAAGGCCACCGCCTACGTGGTGGTGAAGATGCAATGATCAGAATCGCGCTTACCGCACTGCTCTGCCTGCTGACCGCGCTGCCGCTAAGGGCGGGGATCCTCGCCGACGGCACCCGGGTGATCTATCCGGCGCAGCGCCGGGAGAAAACGCTGATGCTGGCGAACACCAACCGCTATCCGGTTATCGTGCAGAGCTGGGTGGACGACGGCGAGGGCAATCCGGAGCTCGCCCGCGCGCCCTTCGTGGTGCTGCCGGCGGTGTTCCGCCTGGCGCCCGGCGAGCGGCAGGCTATCCGCATTATCTACAATCAGGACCCGCTGCCGCCGGACCGCGAGTCGGTTTTCTGGCTAAACCTCTATGAAATTCCGCCTGAGACGCGCGGCCAGGCCGAGACTCCCCGCGTGACGCTGGCGATGAATACCCAGCTGAAGCTGTTCTGGCGCCCGGCGGGCCTTACCGCCGCGCTGGATAAGGCGGTCGATAAGCTGCGTTTTCGGCTGGTGAGGGAGGGAACGGGCTGGGCCATAGAGTGCGAAAACCCCACGCCGCTGAACGTCTCCTTTACCTCGCTGCAGCTGGCGGGCGGCGCGGGCGCGGCGCCGGATATGGATATGATGACCCGCGCCTTCAGCACCCGCCGCTATACGCTGAGCGGCCCGCCGGGCGGGGCCCGGCAGATCCGCTTTAGCTGGCTGGATGAGCATGGCGCGGCCAAAACGGGAACGGCGGCGATAGGGCGGGTTATCCCTTCATCCACACCCTGACGCCGTCGAGGAACATCTGCGTGGCGAGCATGATCAGGATAAGCCCCATCAGCCGCTCCAGGGCGTTAACCCCTTTCTGTCCGAGCAGGCGCAGGAAAAGTCCGGACTGCATCAGGATGACGACCGTACCGCCCCAGGCGAGCAGCAGGGCGATCACCAGGTGGCCCATCTGATTCGGATACTGATGCGAGAGCAGCATCAGGGTCGCCAGCAGGGAGGGGCCGGCCACCAGCGGGATGGCCAGCGGCACGATAAAGGGTTCGTCGCCGGCAGGCAGGCCGCTGCCGCTGCCTTCGCCGTCGGGGAAAATCATTTTTATGGCAATCAGAAACAGAATGATGCCTCCGGAGATAGAAACCGTCTCCGTGCTCAGCTTGAGGAAGGCCAGGATCTTCTCCCCGGCAAAGAGAAACACCAGCATGATGAGCAGTGAGATCAATAGCTCACGTATCATGATCGCCCGGCGGCGCTTCGGCTCCATGTGTTTGAGTACCGACATAAAAATGGGCAAATTTCCCAGTGGATCCATAATCAGGATCAATAAAACTGCCGCAGAAAGGATTTCGCTCATGACCTTGTTCCCTGATAATTGCCTTTATTCCCTCTTCGATTGCGCAGAGGCATTGACGGCAGAATAAGTTGCTTTACTGATTAATTAACAATCATTGAATATTTTCACTTGCGACTTTGGCTGCATTTTGTAATGTGAGGGATGCCCCATTCTCCGGAAGGGAAAGAGGGTCAGCACAACAGCACACATCTCTGCAGGAAAACACGCTATGAAAAATGTTGGTTTTATCGGCTGGCGCGGTATGGTCGGCTCTGTACTCATGCAGCGCATGGTAGAAGAGCGCGACTTCGACGCTATCCGCCCGGTTTTCTTCTCGACCTCGCAGTTCGGCCAGGACGCGCCTGCGTTCGGCACCGGCACCGCTGGAAAGCTCCAGGATGCCTTCGATCTGGAGGCGCTGAAGGCGCTCGACATTATTGTCACCTGCCAGGGCGGCGATTATACCAACGAAATCTATCCAAAGCTGCGTGAAAGCGGCTGGCAGGGCTACTGGATTGACGCCGCCTCGTCGCTGCGCATGAAGGATGATGCAATCATTATTCTCGACCCGGTCAACCAGGACGTGATTACCCGCGGCCTGAACAGCGGCGTGAAAACCTTTGTCGGCGGCAACTGCACCGTCAGCCTGATGCTGATGTCGCTGGGCGGCCTGTTTGCCAATGACCTGGTGGAGTGGGTATCGGTCGCCACTTATCAGGCGGCCTCCGGCGGCGGCGCCCGCCATATGCGCGAGCTGCTCAACCAGATGGGCCAGCTGCACAACTACGTGGCTGACGAGCTGGCGAACCCGGCTTCCGCCATCCTGGATATCGAACGTAAAGTCACCCAGCTCTCCCGCAGCGGCGATCTGCCGGTAGACAACTTCGGCGTGCCGCTGGCCGGCAGCCTGATCCCGTGGATTGATAAGCAGCTCGATAACGGCCAGAGCCGCGAAGAGTGGAAAGGCCAGGCAGAGACCAACAAGATTCTGGCGACGCAGAACACCATCCCGGTGGACGGGCTGTGCGTGCGCGTCGGCGCCCTGCGCTGCCACAGCCAGGCCTTCACGCTCAAGCTGAAGAAAGATGTGTCGATTCCGACCGTTGAGGCGATGCTGGCGGCACACAACCCGTGGGCGAAGGTGGTGCCAAACGATCGCGAGGTGACCATGCGCGAGCTGACGCCGGCGGCAGTCACCGGCACGCTGACCACGCCGGTCGGGCGGCTGCGCAAGCTGAACATGGGGCCGGAGTATCTCTCGGCCTTCACCGTCGGCGACCAGCTGCTGTGGGGCGCCGCCGAGCCGCTACGCCGGATGTTGCGGCAGCTTGCATAGGTAAGAAATTGCAAAAAGGGGTGATGCGTCACCCCTTTTTTGTGCCCGTAAGTTATACGTAGAACAAAGCATATTGGCGTACTCCTGATTTTTTCCGGGGGAAAGAAACAGGTTAGCTATGCTTAAGGAAGAGAGGTTTTCCCGACGCGTGGAATGGTGCACAGGAAGAGCACACCGTGCTGCGCTATTGAGTGATAAAAGCCGTTAGGGACAAATGAAACAGCGGCACCTAAAAACAGGATGAATAGCATGTCAGATCGTGTTGACAGAGACGTTATTAATGCGCTGATTGCGGGCCACTTTGCGGACCCCTTCGCCGTGCTGGGGATGCACCGTACTGACGCCGGGCTTGAGGTTCGCGCGCTGCTGCCTGATGCCACCGAGGTGTGGGTCATCGAACCTAAAACCGGGCGTAAGGTGGGCAAGCTGGAGTGCCTGGATTCGCGCGGCTTCTTCAGCGGCGTGATGCCGCGGCGTAAAAATCCCTTCCGCTACCAGCTGGCCGTCGTCTGGCACGGCCAGCAGAACCTGATCGACGATCCCTACCGCTTCGGCCCGGTGCTGCAGGAGATGGACGCCTGGCTGCTCTCGGAGGGGACGCACCTTCGCCCCTACGAGCGCCTGGGCGCGCATGCCGATACGGTGGACGGCGTCACCGGAACGCGTTTCTGCGTCTGGGCGCCGAATGCCCGCCGGGTGTCGGTCGTCGGGCAGTTTAACTACTGGGACGGCCGCCGCCATCCGATGCGCCTGCGGGCGGACGCCGGTATCTGGGAGCTGTTTGTGCCGGGCGCCCACAACGGGCAGCTGTATAAATTCGAGCTGATCGATGCCCACGGCCAGCTGCGCATCAAGTCCGATCCCTACGCCTTCGAGGCCCAGATGCGTCCGGAGACCGCGTCGATGATCTGCGGCCTGCCGCCGAAAATCGCGCAGCCCGAATCGCGCAAAGCGGCCAACCGCTTTGATGCGCCCATCGCCATCTACGAAGTGCACCTCGGCTCCTGGCGCCGCCATACCGACAACAATTTCTGGCTAAGCTATCGCGAGCTTGCCGATCAGCTGGTGCCCTACGCGAAGTGGATGGGCTTTACCCATCTGGAGCTGCTGCCGATCAACGAGCATCCCTTCGACGGCAGCTGGGGCTATCAGCCTACCGGCCTGTATGCGCCGACCCGCCGCTTCGGCACCCGCGACGATTTCCGCTACTTTATCGACGCCGCCCACGCCGCCGGGCTCAGCGTGATCCTCGACTGGGTGCCCGGCCACTTCCCGTCGGATGATTTCGGCCTCGCGAAGTTTGACGGCACTGAGCTGTACGAGCACAGCGATCCGCGCGAGGGCTACCATCAGGACTGGAATACTCTGATTTACAACTACGGCCGCCGCGAGGTGCAGAACTACCTGGTAGGCAACGCCCTGTACTGGATCGAGCGCTTCGGCATCGACGCCCTGCGGGTGGACGCCGTGGCGTCGATGATCTTCCGCGACTATAGCCGCAAGGCCGGGGAGTGGATCCCCAATCAGCACGGCGGGCGCGAAAACCTCGAAGCCATTGAGTTTCTGCGCAATACCAACCGCATTCTCGGCGAGCAGGTGCCGGGCGCGGTCAGCATGGCGGAAGAGTCCACCGATTTTGCCGGCGTCACCCGTCCGCAGGAGACGGGCGGCCTGGGCTTCTGGTACAAGTGGAATCTGGGCTGGATGCACGACACCCTCGACTACATGAAGCTCGATCCGATTTATCGTCAGTACCATCACGATAAGCTGACCTTCGGGATGCTTTACAACTACACCGAGAACTTCGTCCTGCCGCTCTCCCATGATGAAGTCGTTCACGGCAAAAAATCGATTCTCGACCGCATGCCGGGCGATGCCTGGCAGAAGTTCGCCAACCTGCGCGCCTACTACGGCTGGCTGTACGCTTTCCCCGGCAAGAAGCTGCTGTTTATGGGCAACGAGTTTGCCCAGGGCCGCGAGTGGAACCACGACGTCAGCCTGGACTGGCACCTGCTGGAGGGCGGCGACAACTGGCACCACGGCGTGCAGCGCCTGGTGCGCGACCTTAACCTGACCTATCGCCACCACAAGGCGATGCACGAGCTGGATTACGATCCCTACGGCTTTGAGTGGCTGGTGGTGGACGACCACGCGCGGTCGGTCTTTGTGTTCGTGCGCCGCGACAGCGAAGGCAATGAAATCATCGTCGCCAGCAACTTTACCCCGGTGCCGCGCCACGATTACCGCTTCGGCGTCAATCAGCCGGGTCGCTGGCGCGAAATCGTCAACACCGACTCGATGCACTACCACGGCAGCAACGCCGGCAACGGCGGCGGCGTGCACAGCGATGCGATTGCCAGCCACGGCCGCCCCGACTCGCTGTCGATCACGCTGCCGCCGCTTTCCACTATCTGGCTGGTTCGGGAGGGGGAATGAGTCATCTGCAGGTGGGTAGCCCGGCGCCGCTCGGCGCCACGCCGGATGCGAAAGGCGTCAACTTTACGCTCTACTCGGTGCACGCCGAGCGTGTCGAACTGTGCACCTTTGATGAGCAGGGCAACGAGCATCGGGAGGATCTTCCCGCGCGCACCGGCGACGTCTGGCACGGCTACCTGCCCGGCGCCAGGCCGGGGCTACGCTACGGCTTTCGCGTTCACGGTCCCTGGGCGCCGCAGCAGGGGCACCGCTTCAATCCGGCCAAGCTGCTGCTGGATCCGTGCGCCTACCGCGTCGACGGCGACCCCGAGGATTCGCCGCTGCTGCACGGCGGTCTGGACGCGCCCGACGGGCGCGACAGCGCCCCTGTCGCGCCGCGCTCGGTGGTGGTCGATCTGCGCTACGACTGGCAGGACGATGCCCCGCCGCGCACGCCCTGGGGCAAGACGGTTATCTACGAAGCGCACGTGAAAGGGCTGACGGTGCTGCATCCCGGCATTCCGCAGGCGGAGGCGGGCACCTATAAGGGGCTGGCCCATCCGCTGACCATTTCCTACCTGAAAAAGCTCGGCATCACCGCGCTGGAGCTGCTGCCGGTGGCCCACTTCGCCAGCGAGCCGCGCCTGCTGCGCCTGGGGTTGACCAACTACTGGGGCTACAACCCGCTGGCGCTGTTCGCCGTCGATCCGCGCTACGCCAGCGCGCCGGAAAAAGCGCTCAACGAGTTTCGCGATGCGGTGAAGGCGCTGCACAAGGCGGGCATTGAGGTCATTCTCGATATCGTGCTCAATCACAGCGCGGAAGTGGACCTCGAGGGGCCGACCTTCTCCCTGCGCGGAATTGATAACCGCAGCTATTATTGGTTGATGGAAGACGGGGATTACCACAACTGGACCGGCTGCGGAAACACCCTCAACCTCAGCACGCCGGGCGTGGTGGAGTATGCCCTGCAGTGCCTGCGCTTCTGGGTGCAGGAGTGCCACGTGGACGGTTTCCGCTTCGACCTGGCGACGGTCATGGGGCGCACGCCGCACTACCGCCAGGATGCGCCGCTGTTTGAGGCGATTAAAAACGATCCGCTGCTTTCGGCGGTGAAGCTTATCGCCGAGCCGTGGGACATCGGCGAGGGAGGCTATCAGGTGGGCAATTTCCCGCCGCCGTTCGCCGAGTGGAACGATCACTTTCGCGACGCCACGCGCCGCTTCTGGCTGCAGCGAAATCTCTCTCTGGGCGAGTTTGCCAGCCGGTTTGCCGCCTCCAGCGACGTGTTTGCCGGCAGCGGTCGCCCGCCCTCGGCCTCGGTAAACCTGGTCACGGCACACGACGGATTTACCCTGCGCGACTGCGTCTGCTTCAATCAGAAGCACAACGAGGCGAACGGGGAGGAAAACCGCGACGGTACTAACAACAACCATAGCTGTAACCATGGTATAGAGGGACTGGAGGGATCGCTCGACGTTATCGAGCGCCGCCGCGCCAGCGTTCACGCGCTGCTGGTCTCGCTGCTGCTGTCGCAGGGGACGCCGATGCTGCTGGCGGGCGATGAACACGGCCACAGCCAGCACGGTAACAACAATGCCTACTGCCAGGACAACGCGCTGACCTGGCTGGACTGGGAGAAGGCCAATGCGGGTCTGGCGGCATTCACCGCCGCGCTGCTGCATCTGCGCCAGCAGATCCCCGCGCTGACCGAAGACCGCTGGTGGCAGGAGGGAGACGGGCGCGTCCGCTGGCTCAACAAAGATGCGCAGCCGCTCGCCGCCGAAGAGTGGCAGCACGGCATTCCGCGTATGCAGATCCTGCTCTCCGATCGCTGGCTTATTACGCTCAATGCATCACAAGAAGTCACAACTGTAACCCTACCGCCAGGGGAGTGGCACGCCATTCCCCCTTTCGCCGGAGAGGATAATCCGGTCATCCTGACAAACTGGCACGGGCCCGCGCACGGGGTGTGCGTATTCAAAAAGGTCATAAGGAGTTAATCATGGTTAGGCTTGAAAAGAACGATCCTCTGATGCTGGCCCGCCAGCTGCCGATCAAATCCGTGGCGCTGATCCTCGCCGGCGGCCGCGGCACCCGCCTGAAAGATTTGACCATTACCCGTGCGAAACCCGCCGTGCACTTCGGCGGTAAGTTCCGCATCATTGATTTTGCGCTGTCCAACTGTATTAACTCAGGCATTCGCCGCATCGGCGTGATTACTCAGTACCAGTCCCACACGCTGGTGCAGCACATCCAGCGCGGCTGGTCCTTCTTCAGCGAAGAGATGAATGAGTTTGTCGACCTGTTGCCCGCCCAGCAGCGCGTCGGCGGCGAGAGCTGGTATCGCGGCACGGCCGATGCGGTGACCCAGAACCTGGATATTATCCGCCGCTACCGGGCGGAATATATCGTGATCCTCGCGGGTGACCACATATACAAGCAGGACTACTCGCGGATGCTTATCGATCACGTCGAAAAAGGGGCGCGCTGCACCGTGGCCTGTATGCCGGTGCCCGTTGCTGAGGCAACCGCCTTCGGCGTGATGGCGGTCGATGCCGATGAAAAGATTATCGAGTTTGTCGAAAAGCCGGCCAATCCGCCGACCATGCCCGGCGACGATACGAAGTCGCTTGCCAGCATGGGGATCTATATTTTTGACGCCGAATATCTTTATGGTCTGCTGCAGGATGATGACGCCAACGCGCTCTCCAGCCACGACTTCGGTAAAGATATTATTCCGCGCATCGTCGAAGCTGGCATGGCCTATGCACATCCTTTCCCGCTCTCCTGCGTGCAGTCCGATCCGCAGTCCGAGCCCTACTGGCGCGATGTCGGTACGCTGGAGGCGTACTGGAAGGCCAACCTCGATCTGGCCTCGGTGACGCCGGAGCTGGATATGTACGATCAGAACTGGCCTATCCGCACCCACATGGAGTCGCTGCCGCCGGCGAAGTTTGTGCAGGACCGGTCGGGCAGTCACGGTATGACCCTGAATTCGCTGGTTTCCGGCGGCTGCATTATCTCCGGATCCGTCGTTGTACAATCCGTGCTCTTTCCGCGCGTGCGGGTGAATTCGTTTTGTAACATCGATTCGGCGGTGTTATTACCGGATGTATGGGTCGGGCGATCTTGTCGCCTGCGCCGCTGCGTTATCGACCGCGCCTGCGTTATTCCTGAAGGCATGGTCATCGGGGAGAATGCGGAAGAGGACGCTCGCCGTTTCTACCGCTCTGAGGAAGGTATTGTGCTGGTGACGCGCGACATGCTGCGCAAGCTGCAGGGCTGACAGGAGCAAGAATGCAGGTCTTACACGTATGTTCAGAGATGTTCCCGCTGCTTAAAACCGGCGGTCTGGCGGATGTGATTGGCGCACTGCCGGCGGCGCAAATTGCCGACGGCACCGATACGCGCGTGCTGCTGCCGGGATTCCCCGATATCCGGCGCGGCATTCCCGATGCGCAGGTGGTGACGCGTCGCGATACTTTTGCCGGGCGGATCACGCTGCTTTTCGGCCGCTTCAACGGCGTGGGGGTCTATATCATTGATGCTCCGCATCTTTATGATCGCCCCGGCAGCCCTTATCACGATACCAATCAGTATGCCTATACTGATAACGTGCTGCGCTTTGCGCTGCTCGGCTGGACCGGCTGCGAAATGGCCTGCGGGCTGGACCCGTTCTGGCGCCCGGAGATCGTTCACGCCCACGACTGGCACGCCGGGCTGGCGCCTGCCTACCTGGCGGCGCGCGGGCGTCCGGCAAAATCGGTATTTACGGTACATAATCTGGCCTACCAGGGGATGTTTTACGCCCACCATATGCAGGAGATTGACCTGCCGTGGTCGTTCTACAACATGCACGGACTGGAGTTTAACGGCCAGATATCGTTCCTTAAGGCGGGCCTCTACTACGCCGATCATATTACGGCGGTGAGCCCCACCTACGCCCGGGAGATCACCGAGCCGCAGTTTGCCTACGGCATGGAAGGACTGCTGCGCCAGCGTCAGCTGGAAGGTCGCCTGTCGGGCATTCTCAACGGCGTGGATGACAAGATCTGGAGCCCCGAGCACGACCTGCTGCTGGCGGCGCGCTATGACCGCGATACGCTGGAAGAGAAAGCCGAGAACAAGCGTCAGCTGCAGGTGGCGATGGGGCTTAAGGTGAATGATAAGGTGCCGCTGTTTGCGGTGGTCAGCCGCCTGACCAGCCAGAAAGGGCTGGATCTGGTGCTGGAGGCGCTGCCGGGCCTGCTGGAGCAGGGCGGCCAGCTGGCGCTGCTTGGCGCCGGCGATCCGGTGCTGCAGGAGGGTTTCCTCGCTGCCGCCGCCGAGCATCCGGGGCAGGTTGGAGTACAGATCGGCTATCACGAGGCGTTCTCCCACCGCATCATGGGCGGGGCGGACGTGATTCTGGTGCCGAGCCGCTTTGAACCCTGCGGCTTAACGCAGCTTTACGGGTTGAAGTACGGCACCCTGCCGCTGGTGCGGCGCACCGGCGGGCTGGCGGATACGGTGTCGGACAGCTCGCTGGAGAACCTGGCGGACGGCATCGCCAGCGGTTTCGTGTTTGAAGACAGTAATGCCTGGTCGCTGCTGAGGGCGATCCGGCGTGCTTTCGTGTTGTGGTCGCGCCCGTCGCTCTGGCGCTACGTTCAGCGCCAGGCGATGAGCATGGATTTTAGCTGGCAAGTTGCGGCGCACTCTTACCGCGAACTTTATCAACGCTTGATGTAATCACAGGGCCCTTTCTATGAATGCACCGTTTACCTATTCATCGCCGACGCTGAGCGTTGAGGCACTTAAACACTCCATTGCCTACAAGCTGATGTTCACGCTCGGCCGCGATCCGGCTATCGCCAACAAGCACGAGTGGCTCAACGCCACGCTGTTTGCGGTACGCGACCGGCTGGTGGAGCGCTGGCTGCGCTCCAACCGCGCCCAGCTGTCGCAGGAGGTCCGCCAGGTCTACTACCTGTCGATGGAATTTCTGATTGGCCGCACCCTTTCCAATGCGATGTTGTCGCTGGGCATCTATGACGACGTAAAAAGCGCGCTGGAAGGGATGGGGATGGATCTCGAAGAGCTTATCGATGAAGAGAACGATCCGGGGCTGGGCAACGGCGGCCTCGGGCGGCTGGCGGCCTGCTTCCTCGACTCGCTGGCCACCCTCGGCCTGCCGGGGCGCGGCTACGGCATCCGCTATGACTACGGCATGTTTAAGCAGAACATCGTCGACGGCCGCCAGAAAGAGTCGCCGGACTACTGGCTGGAGTACGGCAACCCCTGGGAGTTTGAGCGCCACAATACCCGCTATAAGGTGCGCTTCGGCGGCCGCCTCCAGCAGGAAGGCAAGAACAGCCGCTGGGTGGAGGCCGAAGAGATCATCGCCGAAGCCTACGACCAGATTATCCCCGGCTTTGATACCGACGCTACCAACACGCTGCGGCTGTGGAGCGCGCAGGCGAGCAGCGAGATTAACCTCGGCAAATTTAACCAGGGCGACTACTTCGCCGCCGTAGAGGATAAGAACCACTCGGAGAACGTCTCCCGGGTGCTTTATCCCGATGATTCCACCGCCTCCGGGCGCGAGCTGCGCCTGCGGCAGGAGTATTTCCTCGTCTCCGCGACGGTGCAGGATATTCTGCACCGCCACTACCTGCTGCATAAGACTTACGCCAACCTGGCGGACAAGGTGGCGATCCACCTTAACGATACCCATCCGGTGCTGTCTATCCCCGAGCTGATGCGGGTGCTTATCGATGAACACCGCTTCAGCTGGGATGATGCCTTCGAGGTGACCTGTCAGGTCTTCTCCTACACCAACCACACGCTGATGAGCGAGGCGCTGGAGACATGGCCGGTGGACATGCTCGGCAAGATCCTGCCGCGCCATCTGCAGATCATCTTTGAAATCAACGACTACTTCCTGAAAACTCTGCAGGAGCAGTATCCCGATGATGCCGGGCTGGTCAGCCGCTGTTCCATCATTGACGAATCCAACGGCCGCCGGGTGCGCATGGCCTGGCTGGCGGTGGTAGTGAGCCACAAGGTCAACGGGGTGTCAGAGCTGCACTCGAACCTGATGGTGCAGTCGCTGTTTGCCGACTTCGCCAAAGTCTTCCCGATGCGCTTCCTTAACGTCACCAACGGCGTCACGCCGCGCCGCTGGCTGGCGCTGGCGAACCCGCCGCTCTCTGAGGTGCTGGATGAAAACATCGGCCGCACCTGGCGTACCGACCTGAGCCAGCTGTCAGAACTGGCGCAGCACATCGATTTTCCGGCGGTGAACCAGGCGGTGCAGCGGGCCAAGCTTGAGAATAAAAAGCGGCTGGCAGACTACATTGCCCAGCAGCTCGGGGTGGTGGTCAACCCGAAATCGCTGTTTGACGTGCAGATCAAGCGCATTCACGAGTACAAGCGGCAGCTGATGAACGTCCTGCACGTCATCACCCGCTACAACCGCATTAAAGACGATCCGGATGCCGAGTGGGTGCCGCGCGTCAACATCTTCGCCGGCAAGGCCGCGTCGGCCTACTACATGGCCAAGCACATCATTCACCTGATCAATGACGTGGCGAAGGTGGTAAATAACGATCCGCAGATCGGCGATAAGCTGAAGGTAGTGTTTATTCCCAACTACAGCGTCAGCCTGGCGCAGACCATCATTCCGGCGGCGGATCTCTCGGAGCAGATCTCGCTGGCGGGCACCGAGGCCTCCGGCACCAGCAACATGAAGTTTGCCCTCAACGGCGCCCTGACCATCGGCACCCTTGACGGCGCGAATGTTGAAATGAGCGAGCACGTTGGTCTTGAGAATATCTTCATCTTCGGCAACACGGCGGAAGAGGTTGAGGCGCTGCGTGCGAAGGGCTACAAGCCGCGCGAGTTCTACGAGCAGGACGAGGAGCTGCACCGGACGCTGACCCAGATAGGCAGCGGCCTGTTCAGCCCGGAGGAGCCGGGGCGCTATCGCGATCTGGTGGATTCGCTGATTAACTTCGGCGATCACTATCAGGTGCTGGCGGACTACCGCAGCTACGTGGACTGCCAGGATAAGGTGGACGAACTTTATCTCTGTCCGGAGGACTGGACCCATAAGGCGATGATCAATATTGCCAATATGGGCAACTTCTCCTCCGACCGGACCATTGAGGAGTATGCCAAAAAGATCTGGCATATCGATCCGGTGAGGCTGTAAAACAAACAGGCCGGGCAATCGCCCGGCCTGCTGCTATTTAGCGTCCCGCTCCCGGGCAATGGCGCGATAGCCGATGTCGCTGCGGCTGAAGCTGCCCTCCCAGTGAATATCCTTCATCAGCGCATAGGCGCGCTGCTGGGCCTCGGCCACGGTATCGCCGAGCGCCGTTACGCACAGCACGCGTCCGCCGCTGGTCAGCACGCGCTCGTCGTCCGACAGCGTGGTACCCGCCTGAAACACTTTACCGTCCGCCACTTCTTCCAGCGGCAGGCCGTGGATCTCATCGCCGGTGCGGTAGCTGCCGGGATAGCCGCCGGCGGCCATCACCACGCCAAGCGATGCGCGCGGATCCCAGCGGGAGGTCTGCGTGTCCAGCTTGCCTTCGCAGGCCGCCAGGCACAGCTCCACCAGATCCGATTGCATGCGCAGCATGATCGGCTGGGTTTCCGGATCGCCGAAGCGGCAGTTGAATTCGATAACCTTTGGGTTGCCCTGCTTGTCGATCATCAGGCCCGCATAGAGGAAGCCGGTGTAGGTATTGCCCTCGGCCGCCATGCCGCGCACGGTTGGCCAGATGATGCGGTCCATGGTGCGCTGGTGGACTTCATCCGTCACCACCGGCGCCGGGGAGTAGGCGCCCATGCCGCCGGTATTCAGCCCGCTGTCGCCGTCGCCGACGCGCTTATGATCCTGGCTGGTGGCCATCGGCAGCACGTTTTCGCCGTCAACCATCACGATAAAGCTGGCCTCTTCGCCGTCGAGGAACTCCTCGATGACGATGCGGTGGCCCGCGTCGCCGAAGGCGTTGCCCGCCAGCATATCCTGTACGGCGGCTTCGGCCTCTTCCAGGGTCATCGCCACGATCACGCCTTTGCCGGCGGCCAGCCCGTCGGCCTTAATGACGATCGGCGCGCCTTTCTCACGCAGGTAAGCCAGCGCGGGCTCCACCTCGGTGAAGTTCTGATACTCCGCCGTCGGGATCTTGTGGCGGGCCAGAAAGTCTTTGGTAAACGCTTTCGAGCCTTCCAGCTGGGCGGCGCCTTTGGTGGGGCCGAAAATGGTCAGGCCCGCCTCGCGGAAGGCGTCAACCACGCCGATCACCAGCGGCGCTTCCGGGCCAACGATGGTCAGATCGATCTTTTCACTCTGCGCGAAGTTGAGCAGGGCGGCGATGTCGGTGACGGCGATATTGACGTTCTGCAGCGCCGGCTCCATCGCGGTTCCCGCGTTGCCCGGTGCGACAAAGACGGTTTCAACCAGAGGCGACTGTACCGCTTTCCAGGCCAGGGCGTGCTCGCGGCCGCCGTTGCCGATGACTAACACTTTCATTTTCTGCTCCATTAGTGGCGGAAGTGGCGCATGTCGGTGAAGATCATCGCGATGCCGTGCTCGTCGGCGGCGGCAATCACTTCTTCATCGCGAATCGATCCGCCCGGCTGGATAACGCAGGTGATGCCCACGTCGGCCGCGGCGTCGATGCCGTCGCGGAACGGGAAGAAGGCGTCGGAGGCCATCGCGGAGCCTTTCACTTCCAGGCCCTCATCGCCGGCCTTGATACCGGCAATTTTCGCCGAGTAGACGCGGCTCATCTGGCCGGCGCCGATGCCGATGGTCATTTTATCTTTGGCATAGACGATGGCGTTGGACTTGACGAATTTGGCCACTTTCCAGCAGAACAGCGCGTCGCGCAGCTCCTCTTCCGACGGCTGGCGCTTCGTCACCACCCGCAGGTCAGCTTCCGTCACCATACCGAGATCCCGGTCCTGTACCAGCAGACCGCCGTTAACGCGCTTGACGTCGAGGCCCGGTACGCGCTCCGCCCACTGGCCGCAGATCAGTACGCGGACATTCTGCTTGCTGGCAGTGATTTTCAGCGCCTCTTCAGAGGCGGAAGGGGCAATGATCACTTCAACAAACTGGCGAGAGACGATGGCCTGGGCGGTTTCGGCATCCAGCTCGCGGTTAAAAGCAATGATGCCGCCGAAGGCGGACGTCGGATCGGTTTTGTAGGCGCGGTCATAGGCGTCGAGGATGGTGGTGCTGACCGCCACGCCGCACGGGTTAGCGTGCTTGACGATAACGCAGGCCGGTTCGCTGAATTCCTTCACGCACTCCAGCGCCGCGTCGGTATCGGCAATGTTGTTGTAGGAGAGCGCTTTACCCTGCACCTGCTGCGCGGTAGCGACGGAGGCTTCCTTGACGTCCTCTTCTATATAGAAGGCGGCCTGCTGGTGGCTGTTCTCACCGTAGCGCATATCCTGCTTCTTAATAAAGTTGAGATTGAGCGTGCGCGGGAAGCGGCCGGCGGGCTCTTTTGACTCACCGTGATAGGCGGGAACCAGGCTGCCGAAGTAGTTGGCAATCATGCTATCGTAGGCGGCAGTGTGTTCGAAGGCCTTAATGGCGAGGTCGAAGCGGGTTGCCAGGGTCAGCGAGTTATTGCCGGCGTCCATCTCTTTAATAATGGCCTCGTAGTCGCTGCTCTTCACTACGATGGCGACGTCCTTATGGTTCTTGGCCGCGGAGCGCACCATGGTCGGGCCGCCAATATCGATATTCTCCACCGCGTCCTCAAGCGTGCAGCCTTCGCGGGCGACGGTCTGGGCGAACGGATAGAGGTTAACGACCACCATGTCGATAGGCGCGATGCCGTGCTGCTGCATAATGCCGTCGTCCTGGCCGCGGCGGCCGAGGATCCCGCCGTGTACTTTCGGGTGCAGAGTTTTTACGCGCCCGTCCATCATCTCCGGAAAGCCGGTGTAGTCGGAGACTTCGGTCACCGGCAGACCTTTCTCTGCCAGCAGGCGGGCCGTGCCGCCGGTAGAGAGTAGCTCAACGCCGCGTGCGGAAAGCGCCTGCGCGAATTCGACGATACCGGCCTTATCAGAGACGCTGAGAAGGGCGCGGCGGACTGGACGAGGTTGTTGCATGGTAATAAATCCCCAGGATTTGAACATTACAGAGAGCGTTAGCTGAATTTTTCGCAAAAAACTCAGCTAAAGCCCCTGGCAGGGCATCCTCATTTTGCGGGGGGTATTGTAACGAAAACGTTTGCGCATCGCTCATGAAATTTCACCTTTTCACTGCATTGTGGATAACTCTGTGTGTAAAAGGGTATAAGGCGGGGTTTTGCTGGGGAATGCAGCAGTCAGTCATTTTTCTGCAAATTATCTATTGCGGCCTGCGGAGAACTCCCTATAATGCGCCTCCATCGACACGGCGGATGTGAATCACTTCACACAAACAGCCGGTTCGGTTGAAGAGAAAAGCTCTGAAAAAAGGGTTGACTCTGAAA
>NZ_BCZS01000020.1 GCF_001598855.1 Pluralibacter gergoviae ATCC 33028 = NBRC 105706
CGAGTAATCCTCCCGGATGCACCATCTCTTACTTGATACGGCTTTAGCAGCAGTATCAAAATCTGCAGTAAAGTAAGTTTCCCGATGCATCCGTAGCTCAGCTGGATAGAGTACTCGGCTACGAACCGAGCGGTCGGAGGTTCGAATCCTCCCGGATGCACCATATCTCTCCTTGATAACAGCGAATGCCGTTATTGAATAGAGCTGAAGCAGTAGGTTCAGCACCAGGGAGGATAGCGTTGCTTTAGCAACGACCCTTAGGGCGAGGCGCAGCCGAGTAATCCTCCCGGATGCACCATATCTCTTACTTGATACGGCTTTAGCGGCGGTATCAATATCAGCAGTAAAGCAAGTTCCCCAATGCATCCGTAGCTCAGCTGGATAGAGTACTCGGCTACGAACCGAGCGGTCGGAGGTTCGAATCCTCCCGGATGCACCATATCTCTTCTTGATACGGCTTTAGTGCAGTATCAAAATCTGCAGTAAAGTAAGTCTCCCGATGCATCCGTAGCTCAGCTGGATAGAGTACTCGGCTACGAACCGAGCGGTCGGAGGTTCGAATCCTCCCGGATGCACCATATCTCTCCTTGATAATAGCAAATGCCGTTATTGAATGGAGCTGAAGCGATAGGTTCAGCTCTGGGGAGGATAGCGTTGCTTTAGCAACGACCCGTCGGGCGAGGCGCAGCCGAGTCATCCTCCCGGATGCACCATATCTCTTCTTGAAAAAATCACGCACCGCTTCCTGATTTCGTTTCTGTTTCTGCGGATATCTAATCGCAATCACCCCCCTTTTGTGACTTTTGATGCCAAACCTTTGTGTCAGGCGCATAATGCCTTGGCATCTTTCTGATTTACGGCTAATTTATAGCAGTTAACGCTCTGTTTTCAGATAGCAAGGAGAGAAATCCATGAAATGGTTTAAATCTGCCTGCGCATTTGGCGCCGCTGCCGTTGTGGCAGTATCCCTGGCGGGCTGCGCGGGCTCTTCAACGAAGGAAAGTACCGGCGGCTTTATTGATGACTCCGTCATTACCACCAAAGTGAAATCCCAGCTGCTTGCTGATAAAGAGGTCAAATCCTCAGAAATTAGCGTTGTCACCTTTAAAGGACGCGTCCAGCTGAGCGGCTTTGTCTCTTCTCAGAAGATTGCCAACCGCGCGGTGGAGATCACCCGCAACGTTAACGGCGTGCGCGTCGTTGAAAACGATATGCAGATTAAGTAACGTCAGCAAATCAACAACAAAGGCACCTGACGGTGCCTTTGTTGTCTCTGGCGGCAGCGACAAGCGGCGGCGTTTGAGCTAAAGTAATCATCCGCTAAAACGCAGCAGGGGAAGCGATGTACGACCGTTACGCAGGACTGATTTTCGACATGGATGGCACCATCCTGGATACCGAGCCGACTCACCGCCAGGCCTGGCGCGAGGTGCTCGGTCGTTACGACATGCGCTTTGACGAGCAGGCCGTGGTGGCGCTGAACGGTTCTCCGACCTGGCGCATTGCCCAGGCCATTATCGAGCTGAACAGCGCCCGTCTCGATCCTCACCTGTTGGCCCGCGAAAAAACCGATGCGGTAAAGGCGATGCTGCTGGACACCGTGCGTCCGCTGCCGCTGATTGAGGTGGTAAAAGCCTGGCACGGGCGTCGCCCGATGGCCGTCGGCACCGGCAGCGAGCGCGCCGTGGCCGAAGCGCTGCTTAAACATCTGGGCTTGCGCGAGCTGTTCAGCGCGGTGGTGACCGCTGACGACGTTGAGAACCACAAGCCGGCACCGGACACCTTTTTACTCTGCGCCGAGCGTATGGGCATTGCGCCGGAACGCTGCGTGGTGTTTGAAGATGCCGACTTCGGCCTGCAGGCGGCCCGCAGGGCGGGGATGGACGCCGTGGATGTTCGCCTGCTGTGACCGATGCGCTGGGGCTGGCGTCTATGCTTACCAGCAGCTTTCTCAGCGCCACGCTGCTGCCGGGCAACTCCGAAGTCGTCCTGACCGGAATGCTCATCGCCGGCGTCAGCCAGCCGTGGTGGCTGGTATTAACCGCAACAATCGGTAATAGCCTTGGTGGGGTAACTAACGTTATCCTTGGACGCCTGTTTCCACAGCGGAAGAACGTCCGCTGGCGGGAAAAGGCGGAGGGCTGGCTGAGACGCTACGGCCCTGCCACACTATTACTAAGCTGGCTGCCGGTGATAGGCGATCTGCTCTGCCTGCTGGCAGGCTGGATGCGCCTCTCCTGGGGGCCGGTGCTCTTTTTCTTATGCCTTGGAAAGGCGCTGCGCTATGGGGCTATTGCTATCGTAACGCTACAGGGTATGACGTGGTGGCAATAATTGGACTGATTGTGACCTTTGGGGCCTGCGAGCAGGCTCTTACGCATTAACCATTACAATTATGCTTAATACAATGATTTCGACAGGCGGGAGGTCAATTTGATCCCGGACGTATCACAGGCGCTGGCCTGGCTGGAAAAACATCCTCAGGCCGTAAAGGGGATCCAGCGCGGTCTTGAGCGCGAAACGCTGCGCGTAAATGCAGATGGCTCACTGGCGACGACCGGTCACCCGGACGCCCTCGGCGCGGCGCTGACCCATAAATGGATAACTACCGACTTTGCCGAAGCATTGCTGGAATTTATTACGCCGGTAGACGGCGACATCAATCATATGCTCACGCTGCTGCGCGACGTACACCGCTTCACCGCACGTAATATCGGCGATGAGCGGATGTGGCCGCTTAGCATGCCGTGCTACATCGCCCCCGGCCAGGAGATTGAGCTGGCCCAGTACGGTACCTCGAATATTGGTCGTCTGAAGACGCTGTATCGCGAAGGCCTGAAGAACCGCTACGGCGCGCTGATGCAGACGATCTCCGGCGTCCACTACAACTTCTCCCTGCCGATGGCGTTCTGGCAGGCGAAGTGCGGCGTTGAGAGCGCAGAGCAGGGCAAAGAGGCGATCTCCGCGGGCTATTTCCGCCTGATCCGCAACTACTACCGCTTCGGCTGGGTTATCCCGTACCTGTTCGGCGCCTCGCCGGCCATCTGCTCGTCGTTCCTGCAGGGTAAAAAGACGACGCTGCCGTTCGAGGAGACCGAAGGCGGCATGTACTACCTGCCGTACGCCACCTCCCTGCGCATGAGCGATCTGGGCTATACCAATAAGTCGCAAAGCAATCTCGGTATTACCTTTAACGATTTGCACGGCTACGTGGCAGGATTGAAGCGGGCGATTAAAACGCCGTCGGAGGAGTTTGCCCGCATCGGCGTAGAGAAAGACGGTAAGTACCGGCAGATCAACAGCAACATCCTGCAGATCGAAAACGAGCTGTATGCCCCTATCCGACCCAAGCGCGTGACCCGCAGCGGCGAAACGCCGTCGGACGCGCTGCTGCGCGGCGGCATCGAATATATCGAAGTCCGCTCGCTGGACATCAACCCGTTCTCGCCGACCGGCGTGGACGAGCAGCAGGTGCGCTTCCTCGACCTGTTTATGGTCTGGTGCGTGCTGGCGGATGCGCCGGAGATGAGCAGCGACGAGCTATTGTGTACCAAAACCAACTGGAATCGGGTGATTCTGGAAGGGCGCAAGCCGGGGCTGACGCTGGGCATCGGCTGCGAAACCGCGCAGTTCCCGCTGGCGCAGGTCGGCAAGGATCTGTTTGCCGATCTCAGGCGCGTGGCGCAGACGCTGGACGGTATTGAAGGCGGCGACGCCTACCAGCAGGTGTGCGACGAACTGACGGCAAGTTTCGACAATCCCGATTTAACCTTCTCTGCGCGCATTTTGCGCGCTATGCTTGAAGACGGCATTGGCGGCACCGGCAGGGCGCTGGGCGATAAGTACCGGACAATGCTGCGGGAAGAGCCGCTGGAGATTTTACGCGAAGCGGATTTTGTTGCCGAGCGCGAAGCGTCGCGGGTGCGTCAGCGTGAGATTGAGGCGGCGGATAGCGAGCCGTTTGCAGCGCTGGTCGCCCGGCACGCCTGACAGAAAAGAAAAAGGCCACATCACTGTGGCCAAACTTTCATCTCTGAAAACAGGGATGATGATAACAAATGCGCGTCTTTCATATACTGAGACTCGCCCGGGAACAAAGAGTTCAGTTTATTTTAAAAAAAATCACGCTCTTCAGCTGTTTTTCCCTCCTGCCCCTGGTCGGCAAGGGAACATGAAGAGTTCGGAGGAGACAAAATGCCGTTACTTGATAGCTTTACTGTCGACCATACCCGAATGGAAGCGCCCGCCGTTCGCGTGGCCAAAACCATGAACACGCCCCACGGCGACGCAATCACGGTATTCGACCTGCGCTTCTGCATCCCGAATAAAGAAGTGATGCCGGAGAAGGGCATTCATACCCTTGAGCACCTGTTCGCCGGCTTTATGCGTAACCACCTCAACGGCGACGGCGTTGAGATCATCGATATTTCGCCGATGGGCTGCCGCACCGGCTTCTACATGAGCCTGATCGGGACGCCGGATGAGACCCGCGTGGCGAAGGCCTGGAAAGCGGCGATGGAAGACGTGCTGAAGGTCAAGGATCAGAACCAGATCCCCGAGCTGAACGTCTACCAGTGCGGTACTTACCAGATGCACTCCCTGCAGGAAGCGCAGGACAT
Organism: Pluralibacter gergoviae ATCC 33028 = NBRC 105706; assembly: GCF_001598855.1. Lineage (GTDB taxonomy): Bacteria > Pseudomonadota > Gammaproteobacteria > Enterobacterales > Enterobacteriaceae > Pluralibacter > Pluralibacter gergoviae. The sequence goes on from NZ_BCZS01000020.1 coordinate 4,620, forward strand.
TGCCCGCCACATCATCGAGCACGACGTGCGCGTCAACAGCAATGAAGAGCTGGCGCTGCCGAAAGAGAAGCTCCAGGAACTGCACATCTAGTTCCGGCGCCGCTGCCCGGCGCGTCCTGCGCCGGGTGAGTTCTGTCGATGACCGCGACCTTAACCTTCTCCTTCAGCGAACGTCCGCTGGTTCCCTTTGCCCATGATTACGCGCACGGCGACGCCGAGCCCTGGCACCAGCACGACTGCGCCCAGCTGCTGCATATTCTCAGCGGCGTCGTCAGGGTTGAAACGGCGGCAGGCTACTGGGTAGTGCCGCCGGGGCGCGGCGTCTGGCTACCGGCGGGAACGCCGCACGCCCTGCGAATGACCGGCCAGGTGGCCGCCAGAACGCTGTTTATCGATCCCCTGGCCCGCGCGTGGCTGCCGGTAAGTTGCCAGATCGTGCAGATTGCGCCCCTGCTGCGCGAGCTAATTGTTGCCGCGCTCGATCTGGAGGAGCGCTACGCGCCCGGCAGCCGGGCGGAGCGCATCTACGAGCTGATCCTTGACGAAATTCGCCTCATGTCGGTGCTGCCGTTCGGTCTTCCCGAGCCGGAGAGCCCCGCGCTGCGCCGGCTCTGCCAGCAGGTGCGCGATAATCCCGGCGAGGCGTGGGGCAGCGCCAGGGCCGCGCTGGCGGCGAATATCAGCGAGCGCACGCTCAACCGCCGCTTCCGCCAGCAGACGACGCTGAGCTGGAGCGAGTGGGTTCGGCGGGCAAGGCTGATGGAGGCGCTGGTGCGGCTCGCCCGCGGGGAGCCGGTGCTGAGGGTGGCGCTGGATCTCGGCTACGGTAGCCACAGCGCCTTCACGGCCATGTTTCGCCGGGTGATGGGCGTCTCACCCAGCGATTACTTTCATCACGACTAGGGCGCGTCGCCCGCCGCGTTGAGCAGGGCCTGCAAAGAGGCGCGGGCAACATCGCTGTCGATGCCGACCCCCCAGCGGCTGCTGCCGTCGGCCCGCAGGCAGCGGATATAGGCCACCGAGCGGCTGTCGCTGCGCTCCCCGAGCGTATGCTCATGGTAGTCGCGAATCACCACGCTTTGGCGCAGCAGTCCGCCCAGCGCCGCGGCGGCGGCGGAAAGCAGCCCGTTGCCTTTTCCTTCCAGCCTCCGGGTCTGAGCGCCGACGGCAACCGTCGCCTTCAGCGCCAGTTCGCCGTTGTTCAGGCTCTCGCTGGTGTACTGCCGCAGCGCCAGCGCCGGTTCCGGGATCAGACCATATCGCGCCCGGAACAGCTGCCAGAGCGCGCTGTGGGTCATCTCGCGGCCGTGGGTATCCGTTTCCCGCTGCACGTGCTGGCTGAAGTCCTGCTGCAGCCCGCGCGGCAGCCTGAGGCCGTGATTCTGCTCGATAAGCCAGGCGCTGCCGCTTTTGCCCGACTGGCTGTTGACGCGGATCACCGCCTCATAGCTGCAGCCGATATCCTGCGGATCGATGGGCAGATAGGGCATATTCCAGCGTTCGCCGGGCCTGCGGGCATCAAATCCTTTCTTAATCGCATCCTGATGCGAGCCGGAGAAGGCGGTATAGGCCAGGCTGCCCGCCCAGGGATGGCGCGGATGAACCGGCAGCTGGTTACAGGCTTCCACCACCTCGACGACGCGGCGCATATCATCAAAGCGCAGACCCGGGGAGATACCCTGGCTGTAGAGGTTCATGGTCAGCGTCACCAGGCAGACGTTGCCGGTGCGCTCGCCGTTGCCAAACAGGCAGCCCTCGACGCGATCGGCCCCGGCCATCAGGGCCAGTTCGGCGCTGGCGACGCCGGTACCGCGATCGTTGTGCGGATGAACGCTGATGCAGACATCCCGGCGGCGGGAGAAATGGCGGCAGAAATACTCTATCTGATCGGCGTACACGTTGGGCGTACTCACCTCCACGGTGGCAGGCAGGTTGACGATCATCGGCCGGTCGACGCCGGGCTGCCAGACGTCGGCCACCGCCTCGCAGATCTCAAGGGCGAAATCCGGCTCGGTAAAGCAAAACGTCTCCGGTGAGTACTCATACTGCCAGCGGGTCTGCGGATACTGGTCGCACTGCTGGCGGATAAGCTGTGTAGACCTGACGGCGAGATCGACGATCTGCGCCTTATCCATGTTAAACACCAGCTCGCGAAACAGCGGAGCGGTGGCGTTATAGAGGTGAACCGTTGCGCTGCGGGCGCCGCGCAGGGCGTCAAAGGTGCGCAGGATCAGCGACTCCCTGGCCTGGGTCAGCACCTGGATCGTCACATCATCGGGAATGCGCGCCTCATCAATCAGCTGGCGCACGAAATTAAAGTCGGTCTGCGAGGCCGACGGAAAGGCGACCTCGATCTCTTTAAAGCCGCAGCTCAGCAGCAGGTTCCAGAACTGCAGCTTGCGCTCGCCGTCCATCGGCTCCGCCAGCGCCTGATTGCCGTCCCGAAGATCGGTTGACAGCCAGCGCGGGGCCTGGCGCAGCGCGTTGTCCGGCCAGCGGCGGTCCGGCAGACTTATTTTTTCACTGGGGCGGTATTTATTCGCGGGGTTATTGAGCATGGTCTTCTCCTGTTGTCCGCTTTTATCCTCACCCGCGGGCGCGGCCGCCGCTTTAGCAAAGCGGACAATTGCTGGCGAAAAATGGACAAAAAAAAGCCCTCTTCGCAAAGAGGGCCCGGAGATCTAGTGCGCGCCGCTGCCGCCTCCTCCGGCGCCGAACGGCGGTCTGGCAAACCACACCAGCGTCAGCAGCACCAGGAAGACGCCCGCCGACATCCAGAAAATCTCGTTGGCGGAGATAATCAGCCCCTGATTGGTGATCTGCTGCGCTATCCAGCCGGAGGCCTGCTGCTGCGACATCCCCATGCCTTCAAGCTGGCTGTACATCCGCTGCGCGTCCGGCGCATAGGGCGTCACCGACTCCGTCAGATGCACGTGATGCATCGCCTCGCGGTTGGTCCACATGGTGGTCGTTATCGACGTACCGATAGAACCTGCCAGCGTACGGGTGAAGTTCGACAGGCTCGACGCCGCCGCCAGCCGCTCCGGCGGCAGGCCGGAGAGGGTAATGGTGGTCAGCGGCATAAAGAAGCAGGCCACCGCGAAGCCCTGGATAAACTGCGGCCACGCCGAGGCGCCGAAGTCCATGCCCGGCTCAAAGGTGTAGGCGCGCCAGTAGAAGCAGACCGCGTACATGATAAAGCTGAAGGTCACCAGCCGGCGCATGTCCAGCTTGTGGGCAAAGCGGCCAATGATCGGCGATAGCAGTACCGGGATCACGCCCACCGGCGCCGAGGCAAGCCCGGCCCAGGTCGCCGTATAGCCGTACACCTCCTGCAACAGCTGCGGCAGCAGCACGATAGCGCCGAAATAGAGCATATAGGCGAGGCTGATGCACAGGCAGCCGATGGTGAAGTTGCGCGACTTAAACAGCGACAGATCGACAATCGGGTGCTCGTCGGTCAACTCCCAGACGATGAGGAAGCTCAGGGCCACCACCGCCACGATGGTGAGAACGATAATCTCCGTCGAGTTGAACCAGTCCAGCTCCTTGCCGCGGTCGAGCATCACCTGCAGACAGCCGATGCCCACCACCAGCAGCCCCAGCCCCACGGCGTCAATGCGCCGCTGCTCGGTGCGGGTTTCCCGCCCGCGCAGGGTTTGCAGGGCGAGCAGGACGACCACTGCGCCGATAGGCACGTTGATAAAGAAGATCCAGCCCCAGTGGTAGTTATCGCTGATGTAGCCGCCGAGGATCGGCCCGCAGATAGGGGCCACGATCACCGTCATCGACCACAGCGCCAGCGCCACCGAGCGCTTGGCGGGCGGATAGTTGCTCAGCAGCAGGCTCTGGGAGAGCGGGATCAGCGGCCCGGCGACAATACCCTGAATGACGCGAAAGAAGATAAGCATCGTCAGGCTGCTGGAGACCCCGCAGGCCCAGGAGGCGATGGCAAAGGCCACCGTCGACCACAGAAACAGCTTCACCTCGCCGACGCGCTTGGCCAGCCAGCCGGTAATGGGGATCGAGATGGCGTTCGCCACCCCGAACGAGGTAATAACCCAGGTGCCCTGGCTCAGGGAGGAGCCGAGGTTACCGGCGATAGTCGGGATCGCCACGTTGGCGATCGTCGAGTCCAGCACCTGCATGAACGTCGCCAGCGACAGCGCAATGGTCATGATGACCAACTGCGCCCCCTCCAGCGGTTTTTGCTGTTGCATTGCGTTCACCTCGGGTTAGCCGGCGTTGGCCTTCACGATACCGTCGATCAGCGCGTTAACCGGGCCGAGGCTGATTTCGCGGGCGTTACTTTCATAGGCCGGGGTGCTGCGCACCTGCGTCGCCAGCATTTTACCGTCGCGCTGGCTGGTATTGACCTTCACCAGCGTTGACAGACCAATGCGCAGCGGATGCTTCGCCAGCTGCTGCTCGTCAAGCTCGACGCGTACGGGCAGGCGCTGAACCACCTTGATCCAGTTGCCGGTGGCGTTCTGGGCGGGCAGCAGCGAGAAGGCGCTGCCGGTGCCCATATCGAGACCGACCACTTTGCCTTTGTACTCCACGTCGTCGCCGTAGATATCGCTGATTACCGTCACCGGCTGGCCGATGCGCATATGCGCCAGCTGGGTCTCTTTAAAGTTGGCGTCGACCCACAGACGGGTGGCCGGCACCACCGCCATCAGCGGCGTGGTCGGGCTGATCTGGGCGCCCGGCTGCACCGAGCGGCGCGAGACGTAGCCGGTCATCGGGCTGACGATTTTCGTCCTCTGCAGGGCAAGCCAGGCGTCGCGCACCTGCGTTGCCGCCTGCTGCACCGCAGGCTGGTCTTCAAGTCGGGTATTGAGGATCATCGCCTGGTTGGCGTTGTACTGCTGAACGGCGACATCGAGCTGGGCCTGGGCGCTGGCAACCGCATCGCGGGCGTGCTGCAGCTCCTCGCGGCCAATCAGATTGGCGGTGCCGAGGGGAATGCGGCGCTGAAGATCGGTTTCAGCCTGCGCCAGATCCGTTTTTCTCAGCTCGATATTCGCCTGCAGCTGCTTGCTGTTGATCATCAGCTGCCGGGTCTGGCGCACGCTGGAGGCCAGCGCCGTCTGCGCTTTTTCAAATGCCTGCTGGGCGTCGGTAGGATCGAGAGTGACCAGCACGTCGCCCTTTTTCACAAAGTCGGTGTTTTCCGCCCACACTTTGGTGACGCTACCGGAGACCTGCGCCATGATCTGCACCTGATTCCCCGCCACGTAGGCATCGTCCGTCTCTTCGTAATGACGAAGCACTAAAAACCAGTAGATACCGTAAGCCACTGCAATTAAAACAAAGAGTAGGGTCAGCAGGAGAAGAAGGCCCTTGCGCTTGCCTTTCTTCTTCGCCGGTTGCTGCGGGGGTTGAATCTCCGCATTAGCGCTCATGTTGTTCTCCACTTTCTTATTATTTCACATCGGCTTCGCCGAGCTGTTTTCGTCAGACAGGCCAGCAGTTTTGCGACTGCTGGCCTGTCAGGTTTCTTATTTTTTTCTAACGAGTGAAAGCGTTACGTGCTTAGCTGAGAGCGTCCATTACCACGCCCTCTTCTTCCATCTGGTCGAGGCGAAGCAGCAATTTGCGGGTAATCTGTTCGAGCTGCTCTTTTTCACTGCTGCTCAGGGAGGACCAGAGTTCATGCAGGCAGCTGTGCTGCGGCGGCAGAACCTCTTCGAGGAACTGCTGGCCCTTTTCCGTAAGCTGCAGGTGCAGGCAGCGGCGATCGTTGTCGCTTTCGCGGCGCTCGATCCAGCCGCGCTTCTCCAGCTCATCGGCAATACGGGTGGCATTGGTGCGGGAGGAACCCAGGGCACAGCTTAGCTCAGAGGGCTGAATGCTGCGGTTTTCCAGCAGCTTGCCCTGCATGTGCATGCACAGGCGGGTGAGCAGAATTTCCTGATAAGGGAAGTCTTCCTGGCGGCTGGCGCGGAATTTAAGCATTTGTTCAATGGGTGTAAATGAACTGTCCATTTGGCATAACCTCATTAATTTCAGTCGATATAGTAACTACGGTTACAAATAAAGTAAATGAATTAATATGAGGTTATGCATTTCAGGAATGGCTAGGTCATATCGTCCTGCCGGTGGTAGCCGCGCCACCACACCAGCAGGTTGAGTACGGCAATGGTGCCGCCCGTCAGGCAGACGCCCGCCCATCCCGCACGTTGCCATGCCCACGCCGACAGCAGCGAGCCCACGGCGCCGCCAATAAAGTAGCAGGTCATGTAGCTGGCGGTAAGGCGATTGCGGGCCTCCGGGTGGGTGCGATAAATCACCGTCTGATTGGTGATGTGCACCCCCTGAACGGTGAGGTCCAGCGCCAGAATGCCGACGATCAGCGCCAGCAGCGAGGCGTGTCCCCACCAGATAGCGATCCACGATAGCAGCAGCAGGAGCAAGGCGCCGGTGGTCGTCAGATGGGCGCGGCCTTTGTCTGCCTGAACGCCCGCCGGGCGTGCTCCGAGGGCGCCGGCGGCTCCCGCAAGGCCAAACAGGCCGATGGTACTTTCAGAAAAATGCCAGGGGGCCCCCGCCAGTAAAAAAGCCATTGAGGTCCAGAGAATGCTGAAGTTGGCAAAGGACAGGCAGCCGAGCAGCGCCCGGGTGCGCAGTACCCCGTTGGTTGCAAAGAGGGTAAATACTGAGCCGAGGATCTGCGGATAGCTGAGCTGTGTTTCCTGTTTGCTTTTCGGAAGGCCGCGCCACAGCGCCAGAGCCATTACCGCCATCAGCGCGCTGGCGACCCAGTAAACGGTCCGCCAGCCGCCGAGGTCGGCCAGTACCCCGGCCACGGTACGCGCCAGCAGAATGCCCAGCAGCAGGCCGCTCATGATGGTGCCCACCACGCGCCCGCGCTGCGCCGGGGCGGCGAGGGTAGCCGCCAGCGGCACGAGGATCTGGGCAACGACCGAGAACAGCCCGGTGAGGGCGGTGCCGAGCAGCATCATCGATAGCGAATGGCTGCTGGCGGTGATAAGCATCCCGCCCGCCGCCAGCAGGGTCATCACCACGGTCATCCGGCGGCGTTCGAACATATCGCCCAACGGCACCAGAAACAGCAGCCCGGCGGCATACCCGAGCTGGGCGGTGGTCACGATAAAGCCGGCCTGGCCGGGCGAGATGGCCAGGGCGCGGGCGATGGTATCGAGCAGCGGCTGGGGATAGTAGTTGCTGGCCACCGCGAGGCCGGTGGCGACGGACATCAGGGCGATAAGCGTCGGGCTAAGCCCGTGGGCAGTTTTTTTCATGGCGGAACGTGAGGTGTTTTTTTACAGGTGCTTAATCATAACGACGGCGGACGGAAATGAGGAAATTGTCGTGTGTCGGATAGTGCACAGGGACATCATGGTCTCCGGGCGTTTTTGGCGGGCTTCTCGCTAACAAAAAGAGAGGAGCCCCCGCGGGCTCCCTGATAAATGGCGAGGCGCTGCGAGAAATTTACTTCTGCGCCGCCAGCGCTGTTTTCACCCAGCCGTCAAACACCTGCTGGTGGGCGCCGATCCAGCCGTCAACGTGCTCATTGATATCCGCTTCCGAGGCGTGCCCCGCGTGCATCATGGCGTTTTCGGCGTTGATGTCGGCCAGCGGCAGCTTCATGATGGCGAACAGCTTCGCCGCCGCCGGGTTCTTCTCCGCCCAGGCTCGGTTAGCGACAATGCGCTCGCTGTTGACCGGGAAGCCGTAGTTCTTGCCGTTGGGCAGCGTGGTGTCGATATCCTTCTGCTTGCCGGGCATCGAGGAGTAGGGCACCTCTATCCACACCACGTCTTTGCCCGGCTTGAGGATGTCGCTGACCCAGTACGGCGTCCAGGTGAAGTAAAAGATCGGTTTTCCCTCTTTATAGCGGGCGATGGTGTCCGCCATCATCGCCGCGTAGTTGCCCTGGTTGGCGGTAACGGTATTGCTCAGCCCGTAGGCCGCAATCTGGTGGTTGATAACATCGTCGCAGCCCCAGCCCGGCGTACAGCCGACGAGGTCCGCTTTGCCGTCGCCGTTGGTATCAAACAGCTTCGCCAGCGTCGGATCCTTTAGCTGGTCGATTTTAGTGATGTGATACTTATCGGCGGTTTTTTTATCGATCAGATAGCCCTGCGCGGCGCCGGTGACGTACTCCCCCTCGCGGTAGAAGACTTTATCGCCGCCGGCGGCGGCATACATGTCGTCATGCAGCGGCGCCCAGTTGACCGCCATAAAGGTCACGTCGCCGGCTGCGACGGAGGTATAGGCGACGTTGTAATCCACTTCGCTGGGCTTCTCCACGGTGTAGCCGAGCTTCTCAAGGGCGCGGCTGACCAGCAGCGTCTGAAAGGTCTCTTCCGAAATGTTGCTCTGCGCCGGTTTGACGGTAATGCCTTTGCCTGGCAGGTCGGCCGCAAGGGCGCTGGCCGAAAGCAGCGCGCCAAGCGCCGCGGTGAAAACTATTCTGTATCGCATCGGGGTTCCTTCATGCTGGTCAGGAGAGGGCGGGCGCGGCTGCCCCGCACGGTAAACAGTCGAACGAGGAGTCCTGCGGGGCCGGTGGCGTACCAGCGGCGGCTGCCGCGGCTGCGGGCGTCGCGGCCGACGGCCTGGGTCAGGCGGTCGAGCATAATGGCCAGAATGACGATCCCGACGCCGCCGACCGAGGCCAGGCCCATGTCGAGGCGGCCGATGCCGCGCAGCACCATCTGGCCGAGGCCGCCGACGGCGATCATCGAGGCAATGACCACCATCGACAGGGCCAGCATCAGGGTCTGGTTGACGCCGGCCATGATGGTCGGCATCGCCAGCGGCAGCTGCACCTTGAACAGCATCTGGCGCGGGCTGGCGCCGAAGGAGCGCGACGCCTCAATCAGGTCTTCAGGCACCTGATTAATGCCGAGAATGGTCAGGCGCACGATGGGCGGCAGGGCGAAGATAATGGTCACCACCACGCCGGGCACGTTGCCGATGCCGAACAGCATCACGATGGGCACCAGGTAGACAAACGCCGGGGTGGTCTGCATGGCGTCGAGCAGCGGCCGGATAATCTTTGCCGCCCGCGGGCTGCGCGCCAGCCAGATGCCGAGCGGCAGGCCGATGGCCACGCAGAACAGCATCGAGGTGAGTACCAGCGCCAGGGTCACCATCGCCTGGGACCAGGCGCCGATAGCGCCAATCGCGATCAGCGAAATTACGGCCGCAATGCCCATGCCCGCGCCGCCAAGCTGCCAGGCGATGAGGCCAAAGACGGCGAGCGCGACGGGGACGGGCATGCCCGTCAGCAGGTTCTGAAAGGCGCTGAGAATGTAGTCGACGGGCACGCGGATGCCCTGGAATACGGGGCGAAAGTGGGTGACTATCCAGTCGATCCCCTCCGTCACCCACCTGTCGAGCGGGATCAGCGTCTTGTGGAACGGATCCATGATATTGAAGTGTTCCGGCTCGGGAGGCGGGGCGCTGTTGAGCCAGCTGCTGCCGTCGGCGGGTGCCGGCGCGGAGGTGCCCCAGGCATCGGCGGACTGCGGGGCGGAACTGCTATCGGTTGTCCACGGAGTAGCGTTATCGGCCATTGTTGATTGTCCTCTAGCGACCTAAAGCCTGCAAAAGCATACGTTTGGAGATAGTGCCGACATACTGCCGCCGCTCGTCGATGACCGGCACCGCGCAGGGCGCCTGTCCGACGTGCGAAATAAGTTCGCTGAGGGCGGTTTGCGCATCGACGGCCCTCGGTTCGCTAAGCAGCGCGGCGCTGATGTCCTGCCCGGCGGCGAGGGCGGCTTTCAGGGAGTCAATGGAGACGGTGCCGACAAACTGATTGCCGCGTTCAATAACGTAGCCGTAGTCCCTGTCCGCATCCTGGAGCAGCTTCAGCGCCGAGCGCGGGCCGAGGCCGGGCGTCCGGCGTATAATGCGCGCGGGCTGGCGGCGGGCAATATCCTTCGCGCTGAACACCTGGCTGATGTCGACGCCGCGGAAAAAGGTGCGCACGTAGTCGTTGGCGGGATTATTAAGAATGTCGTCCGGCGTGCCGACCTGGACGACTTCGCCGTTTTGCATAATGGCGATCCGGTCGCCGATGCGCATCGCTTCATCAAGATCGTGAGAAATAAAAACAATGGTGCGCTGATGCCGCGCCTGTAATTTCACCAGCTCATCCTGCATCTCACAGCGAATTAACGGATCGAGGGCCGAAAAGGCCTCATCCATAAGTAATATATCTGGATTAATCGCCAGCGCCCTTGCCAGGCCGACGCGCTGCCGCATCCCGCCGGATAATTCATCCGGCCAGGCGTGGGCGTAATTTTCAAGACCTACCTGTCGCAACGCATCCAGCGCCTTATTCTGTCGCTCTTTCAGCGGGATCCCGGCGAGCTCCATGCCGAATGCCGTATTATCCAGTACACTCATGTGCGGCATTAAGGCAAATGACTGGAAGACCATCGCGATCTTTTTTCTGCGCACCTCGCGCAGTTCATCCTCGGATATTTGGGATATATCGACGCCGTCAATCAACACCTGCCCGCGGGTGGGCTCAATCAGGCGGTTGAAAAGCCGCACCATAGTGGACTTACCGGAGCCGGAGAGCCCCATGATGACAAAGATCTCGCCCTCATTAATGGCCAGGCTGGCGTCTTTGACGCCGAGCGATAGCCCCGTTCGCTCGAGGATTTTTTCTTTCGAGAAACCTTGTTCAATATATTTAAAGGCGCGCTGAGGATGCTCGCCAAATACCTTATAAAGGTTTTTGACCTCTAGTTTAATTGCCATTAGATGACATCGCCCTGTTATTTTATATTGTCGGAGTTGTGCCCAATTTAAATAATTGGCTAGAAATACACTAGCATATTCAAAAGCGGAAGAAACCCTCAGTTTTCTTATGTCGGGAAAGTCGTTAAGCAGAAAAAATGTCGTTTTCGCTGAAAAATTCCTTCGTCAGTGATTTAATTGCTTAATTTATATATCAAAAAAATTTCCTGGGAAATAAGCTGATCACGCTATCAATAATGTCTTTGCAGCCGGCTGGACGCAATCAGATATGTACTGGTCGTATTGGGGCGGGGTCTGAAAATATATAAAAACCTATATTTTGTGTGGCTATTTTCTTGCTGCGCTTTGGGCCGCCGTCGGAAAAAAGAAAGGAGCCGCGGCGGGCTCCTTTGCAAACTGTCGGGGCGCTAAAAGCGTTATTTCTGCGCCGCCAGGGCCGCTTTCACCCAGCCGTCAAACTGCTGCTGGTGGGCTTTGATCCAGCCGTCAACGTGGTTGTTGATGTCCGCTTCCGACGCGTGGCCGTCGTGCATCATGGCGTTTTCGGCGTTGATATCGGCAATCGGCAGCTTCATCAGCGAGAACAGTTTCGCCGCCGCCGGGTTTTTCTCCGCCCAGGCTTTGTTAGCGACGATATGCATGGTGTTGACCGGGAAGCCGTAGTTCATGCCGTTAGGCAGTTTGGTGTCGATATCCTTCTGCTTGCCCGGCAGCGAGGAGAACGGCACCTGCAGCCAGACCACGTCTTTGCCCGGCTTCAGCACGTCGCTCACCCAGTAGGGCGTCCAGGTATAGTAGAGCACCGGCTTGCCCTCTTTATAGCGGGTGATGGTATCGGCCATCATCGCCGCGTAGTTGCCCTGGTTATGGACCACGGTTTTGCTCAGGCCGTAGGCGTCAATCTGGTGATTGATGACCGCCTCGCAGCCCCAGCCCGGCGTACAGCCGGTCAGATCGGCTTTACCGTCGCCATTGGTGTCAAACAGCTTCGCAATCTTCGGATCTTTCAGCTGGTCGATTTTGGTGATGTGGTACTTTTCGGCGGTTTTCTTGTCAATCAGATAGCCCTGGGCGGCGCCGGAAACGTAGGTGCCCTCGCGGTAAAACTTGTTATCACCGCCGGCGGCGGCATACATATCGTCGTGCAGCGGCTGCCAGTTGGTGGCGATAAAGGTCGCGTCGCCGGAGGCGATAGAGGTGTAGGCGACGTTGTAGTCAACTTCGCTCGGCTTCTCGACGGTGTAGCCGAGCTTCTCAAGAGCGCGGCTGACCAGCCGCGTCTGGAAGGTCTCTTCCGAAATGGTGCTCTGGGCAGGCTTGACGGTGATGCCCTTGCCGGGCAGATCGGCCGCGAAAGCGCTGGTGGAGACAAGGGTCGCAAACGCTGTGGCAAAAAGTACGCTATGTCGCATCGTTATTCCTTCTTTGTGGTGGGACGCTGCGGGCCGCGAGGCCCGCAATCGTTATTTAATGAACGGACGGGTAAGCAGTCCGGCGGGGCCGGTGGTGTACCAGCGGCGGCTGCCGCGGCTGCGGGAGTCGCGGCCGACGGCCTGGGTCAGGCGGTCGAGGATAATCGCCAGAATGACGATCCCGACGCCGCCGACCGAGGCCAGGCCCATGTCGAGGCGGCCAATGCCGCGCAGCACCATCTGGCCGAGGCCGCCGACGGCGATCATTGAGGCGATCACGACCATCGACAGGGCCAGCATCAGGGTCTGGTTGACGCCCGCCATAATGGTCGGCATCGCCAGCGGCAGCTGCACCTTGAACAGCATCTGGCGCGGGCTGGCGCCGAAAGAACGCGAGGCCTCAATCAGATCCTCCGGCACTTGGTTGATGCCGAGAATGGTCAGGCGCACGATGGGCGGCAGGGCGAAGATAATGGTCACCACCACGCCCGGCACGTTGCCGATGCCGAACAGCATCACGATGGGCACCAGGTAGACAAACGCCGGAGTAGTCTGCATGGCGTCGAGCAGCGGCCGGATAATCTTCGCCGCCCTGGGGCTGCGCGCCAGCCAGATGCCGAGCGGCAGGCCGATGACGATGCAGAACAGCAGGGCGGTCAGCACCAGCGCCAGGGTCACCATCGCCTGGGACCAGGCGCCGATAGCGCCGATCAGGATCAGCGATACCAGCGACGCCACGCCCATACCGGCGCCGCCAATCTGCCAGGCGATAAGCGTGAACACCACGATAGCCACCGGCGCGGGCATTCCCAGCAGCAGGTTCTGGAAGGCGCTGAGGATGTAATCGATCGGCACGCGGATGCCCTGGAATACGGGGCGGAAGTGGGTAACGATCCAGTCGATGCCTTCGGTCACCCACCTGTCGAGCGGGATCAGCGTCTTGTGGAACGGATCCATGATGTTGAAGTGTTCCGGCGCGGGCGCCGGGGCGCTGTTGAGCCAGTCGGCGCCGCCGTCGGCCGGCGCGGCCGTGGACGAGCCCCAGGCATCGGCAGACTGCGATGCGGTATCCGCCGCCTGCTCGCTGCCCCACGGATTAGATTGATCGGTCATTGTTTGCCCCCTCGCGGTCTAAAGCCTGCAGCAGCATCCGTTTGGAAATGCTGCCGATGTACTGTTGCTCTTCGTCGATAACCGGCACCGCGCAGGGTGCCTGGCCGACGTGCGAGAGCAGCTCGCTGAGCGCAGTCTGCGCATCCACCGCCTGCGGCTCCGGGAGCAGCGCGGCGTCAATGCCCTGTTCTGCGGCCAGCGCGGCCTTCAGAGAGTCAATGGAGACAATGCCGACAAATTTGTTACCGCGTTCGATAACGCAGCTGTATTCCCGATCCTCATCCTGCAGCAGCTTGAGCGCCGAGCGCGGGCCGAAACCCGGCGTGCGGCGAATAAGGCCTGCGGGCTGGCGGCGGGCAATATCTTTGGCGCTGAACACCTGGCTGATGTCCACGCCGCGAAAAAAGGTGCGCACGTAGTCGTTGGCCGGATTATTGAGAATTTCATCCGGCGTACCGACCTGGACGACTTCGCCGTTTTGCATAATGGCGATCCTGTCGCCGATGCGCATCGCTTCATCGAGGTCGTGGGAAATAAACACCACGGTGCGCTGATGCCTGGCCTGCAATTTCACCAGCTCATCCTGCATCTCGGTGCGAATTAACGGATCGAGGGCCGAAAAGGCCTCATCCATTAATAAGATATCGGGATTAATCGCCAGCGCGCGGGCGAGACCAACGCGCTGCCGCATCCCGCCGGATAATTCATCCGGCCAGGCGTGGGCGTAATTTTCAAGCCCTACTTGTCGAAGCGCATCTAATGCTTTTTCTTTGCGTTCCTGTGGTGATATTCCCGCTAACTCCATGCCGAACGCAGTATTATCCAGTACGTTCATGTGCGGCATTAGCGCAAATGACTGAAAGACCATCGCGATCTTTTTTCTGCGCACCTCGCGGAGTTCTGCGTCTGATATTCTGGCGATATCGACGCCGTCAATCAGCACCTGCCCGCGGGTGGGTTCAATCAGGCGATTGAGAAGGCGTACCATGGTGGATTTGCCGGACCCGGAGAGCCCCATGATGACAAATATCTCGCCTTCTTCAATGGCCAGAGTGGCGTCTTTTACGCCGAGCGATAGGCCCGTTTTTTCAAGGATTTGCTCTTTCGAGAGCCCCTTTTCAATATATTTGAAAGCGCGCTGCGGATGCTCGCCAAATATTTTATAAAGGTTTTTTACTTCTAATTTAATTGCCATGCAATAAGGTGTTTCCTGTTATTTGATGGTGTCGATAAAATATCCAATATAAACAATTGACTGGCCATACCCTAACATACTCAGATTCTGAGGCAACCCTCAATTTGCTTATGGAAGCGTCTGGAGATAAGGCTTGACTGGACTTATGCCGCATCACAGAAGGGAATTTTCTGGATCTACAACGTTAATTTTTTGGCCAAAAAAAGCGTCGCCGGAAGGGATTTTTCTGTCAATCTGCGGTTATTGTGACAACGCCAGGCGGCGAAAGTGAGGGTGTATTTTTCTGGCGCGCCGGTGAAATATCAAATAATTATTGGGGGGAAATAGGCGATATATTTCCCCGCTCATCATCAGAAATTCCAGTCCTCGTCTTCGGTCTCCACCGCTTTTCCCATCACGTAGGAGGAGCCGGAACCGGAGAAGAAATCGTGGTTCTCATCGGCGTTGGGCGACAGGGCGCTGAGGATAGCCGGATTCACTTCCGCCATCTCCGCCGGGAACAGCGCCTCATAGCCGAGGTTCATCAGCGCCTTATTGGCGTTGTAGCACAGGAACGCCTTCACGTCGTCTTCCCAGCCGCTGCCGGCGTACAGCGCTTCAGTGTAGGCCAGTTCGTTATCGTAGAGGTCCATCATCAGGTCGAGGGCGAAGTTTTTCAGCGCCTCCCGCGTTTCCGGGGTCTCCTTCTCCAGCCCGCGCTGGAACTTGTAGCCGATATAGTAGCCGTGCACCGCCTCGTCGCGAATAATCAGCCGGATAAGATCGGCGGTATTGGTCAGCTTGCCGCGGCTCGACCAGTACATCGGCAGCCAGAAGCCGGAATAGAAGAGGAACGATTCGAGGAACACGCTGGCAATCTTCTTCTTCAGCGGCGCGTCGGCGGCGTAGTGCTCCAGCATCAGCCGGGCCTTGCGCTGCAGCGGGCCGTTCTCTTCGCTCCAGGCATAGGCCGCGTCCACATCTTTGGTCTGACACAGCGTCGAGAATATCGAGCTGTAGGAGCGGGCGTGCACCGCCTCCATAAAGCTGATGTTCGACATCACCGCCTCTTCATGCGGGGTGATGGCGTCCGGCATCAGCGACGGCGCGCCCACCGTATTCTGAATGGTGTCGAGCAGCGTCAGGCCGGTAAATACCCGGATGGTGAGCTGCTGCTCGGCGGGCGTCAGCGTCTGCCATGCGGGGATATCGTTGGACAGCGGTACCTTCTCCGGCAGCCAGAAGTTGCTGGTCAGGCGGTTCCACACCTCCAGATCCTTATCGTCCTCAATTTTGTTCCAGTTGACGGCGCTGATGCGCGACAGGCGGTTCATCCTCTCTTTCTCCTTACAGCGCGCAGGACACGCAGCCTTCAATTTCGGTGCCTTCGAGCGCCATCTGGCGCAGGCGGATGTAGTACAGCGTCTTAATGCCTTTTTTCCAGGCGTAGATCTGCGCTTTATTGATATCGCGGGTGGTGGCGGTGTCCGGGAAGAACAGGGTCAGGGACAGTCCCTGATCGACGTGCTTCGTCGCCTCGGCGTAGGTGTCGATGATCTTCTCCGGGCCTATCTCGTAGGCGTCCTGGTAGAGCGCCAGATTATCGTTATTCATAAACGGCGCCGGGTAGTAGACGCGGCCGGTCTTACCCTCTTTGCGGATCTCAATCTTCGACACGATCGGATGGATGCTGGAGGTGGCGTGATTGATGTAGGAGATGGAGCCGGTGGGCGGCACCGCCTGCAGATTCTGGTTGTAGATCCCGTACTGCATCACATCATCGCGCAGCTGCTGCCACATGGCGCGGTCCGGCAGGGCGATCCCGGCGCGCGTGAACAGGGCGCGCACTTTTTCCGTCTTCGGCTGCCAGTCGCCTTCCAGATACTGGCGGAAGTATTCCCCGCTGGCGTAGCGCGACTGCTCGAAGCCCGCGAAGCGCCGGCCGCGCTCGCGGGCAAGCTGCATTGAGGTATGCAGCGCGTGCCAGGTGATGGTGTAGAAGTAGAGGTTGGTAAAATCGAGCCCCTCGGGACTGCCGTAGGCGATGCCTTCCCGCGCCAGGTAGCCGTGGAGGTTCATCTGCCCAAGCCCGATGGCGTGCGAGGCGGCGTTGCCGGTCTCGACCGAGGGCACCGAGCGGATATGGCTCATATCCGACACGGCGGTCAGGCCGCGCACGGCGGTGGCGACGGTGCGGGCGAAATCCGGCGAGTCCATGGTGTGGGCAATGTTCAGCGAGCCGAGGTTGCAGGAGATATCCCGCCCGGTTTCCGCGTAGTCCAGGTTCTCGTCAAAGGTGGAGGCGCTGTTGACCTGCAGGATCTCCGAGCAGAGGTTGCTCATGTTGATGCGTCCGGCAATCGGGTTAGCGCGGTTGACCGTGTCTTCAAACATGATGTACGGATAGCCGGATTCAAACTGGATCTCGGCCAGGGTCTGGAAAAAGTCGCGGGCGTTGATGTAGGTTTTACGCACCCGCGCATCGGCCACCAGCTCGTCGTACAGCTCGCTGACGGCGATGTCGCCAAACGGCTTACCGTACAGGCGCTCCACGTCGTAGGGCGAAAACAGCGCCATCTGCGCGTTCTCTTTCGCCAGCCGGAAAGTCACGTCCGGGATCACCACGCCGAGCGACAGGGTTTTAATGCGGATCTTCTCATCGGCATTTTCGCGCTTGGTATCGAGGAAGCGCAGAATATCCGGATGGTGGGCGTTGAGGTAGACCGCCCCCGCGCCCTGGCGCGCCCCCAGCTGGTTGGCGTAGGAGAAGGCATCTTCCAGGAGCTTCATCACCGGGATGACGCCGGAAGATTGATTTTCGATACGCTTAATCGGCGCGCCCGCTTCCCGTAGATTCGACAGCAGAAGCGCCACGCCGCCGCCGCGCCTGGAGAGCTGCAGGGCGGAGTTTATCGCCCGGCCGATGGACTCCATATTGTCCTCGATGCGCAGTAAAAAGCAGGAGACCAGCTCCCCGCGCTGCTGCTTGCCGCAGTTGAGGAAGGTCGGCGTCGCGGGCTGGAAGCGGCCGGCGAGGATCTCGTTGGTGAGCCCGCGCGCCAGGGTCTCATCGCCCTGCGCCAGGGTCAGCGCCACCATTACGGTGCGGTCCTCAAAGTGTTCGAGGTACTGCGTTGCGTCGAAGGTCTTCAGCGTGTAGCTGGTGTAAAACTTCCACGCGCCGAGGAAGGTCTGAAAGACGAAACCGCTGGCGTGAGCGTGGGCAAACAGATCGACGACGAACGCGCGGGAGTAGCGGGCCAGCACCTTAGCATCGTAATAGCCCTCGGCCACCAGCCAGTCGAGGCGGGCGTCCTGGTTGGCGAAGGTGCGCGAATTGGGCCGCACGTGACCGGCCATAAACGCCGCCACGGCCTCGGCGTCTTTTTCAAACTGAATGCGGCCCGCCTTATCGTACAGATTGAGCATCGCATTGAGGGCGTGGTAGTCGGGCGCGGACGGGGTCACGCGCTCTGCGGTGATTGTTGCCAAAATTCGCTTACTCCTTTTCGCACATTGTCGATATCGCGCGGGGTGCCCATCAGCTCGAAGCGATACAGGCAGGGCACGGCGCATTTTTGCGAGATAACGTCGCCGGCGCGGCCATAGGCCTCGCCGAAATTGCGGTTTCCTGAGGCAATCACGCCGCGAATGAGGGCGCGATTGTGGGGATCGTTTAAAAAGCGGATCACCTGGCGGGGGACGGCGCCTGCGGTGCCGCCGTAGCCGTAGCTCGGCACGATCAGAATATAGGGCTCGTCAACCCGGATGCGCTCCCGTTCGTTGAGGGGAATGCGGATCGCCGGCAGCCCCAGGCGCTCGATAAAGCGCAGCGTGTTTTCGGAGCTGCTGGAGAAAAAGACGAGGGTGCTCATGCAATCGCCGCGGCGTCCGGACGCAGGCGGTTGATCATGTCCGGACGAAATCCCGACCAGCTGGTTTCACCGGCGACCACCACCGGCAGGGAGCGGAAGCCCTGGGCGCGCAGCGTATCGGCGGCATCGGGATGATGGTCGACATTCACCATTTCAAACGCAACGCCTCTGGACTCCATGGCCCGTTTGGTGGCGTGGCACTGTACGCAGTCGTTTCGAGTGTAAATAGTAATGCGCATGATTCGTATTTCCGTTTAAAATGACAATGCGGCGCAAAAAGCGCGTCGGTCGTCGTGGTTGGTCTTCGAAAGGAATACTAGATGTAGTTGATAAAAAACTCAACCATACAATATATAGATTTTTGCGGAATTTTTTCCCCGCGGACGATCGCCGCGGGGGAGCGGGTTTTGTCTTCCCCGATCACTGGCGCATGCCGATCGCCAGGCGGTTAAAAGCGTTCATTAAGCTGACGGCGAAGGTCAAATCACTCACCTCCTGCGGGCTGAAGCACGCCTCCAGCGGCAGGTAAACGGCATCTTCGGCGCGGCAGCGGGCGATATCTGTCAGATCCTCCGCCCAGGCCAGCGCCGCCCGCTCGCGCTCCGAGAAGCGGTGGCTTACGCGCCATCCCGCGAGGGCGTCCAGTTTGGCCTGATCAATGCCGCGCTTGCGCAGCGCGCTGCTGTGCATTTCCAGACAGAACGCGCAGCCGTTGATCTGCGATACGCGCAGGTAGATCAGTTCAATCAGTTCACCGCCAAGCGCGCTCTTCTCCAGCGCTTTCTTGGCCTGAATAAAGCCGCTATAGGCCTCCTGGCTCAGCTCATGGTACGGCTGACGTAAATTGCTCATCATTTTCCTCCCGTTAAGTTGGCGCCAATGTAACACTATAATGGACTGTAAAAGAGGGCCATATTGCGGATGAAAAAGCAGACCATAAAAAGCGAAAGCGGGCCGCGCTACCGGCGCATAGCCCGCCAGCTGAAGGCGGCCATCGACGACGGCACGCTGGCGCCGGGCAGGCGGCTGCCGTCCAGCCGGATTTTCGCCCAGGAGCAGGGCGTATCGCGCGCGACGGTGGAGGCCGCCTACGGCGAACTGGTGGCCCAGGGCTGGCTGGAGCGTAAAGGCCAGGCGGGCACCTTCGTCAGCGACCGGCTGGTGGGCAGAGCTCCGGCGGCGATGCCGGCGCACGCGGCGGCGGCCGCCGTCGGGCCGCGTCCGTTTCAGCTCGGTCTGCCGGCGCTGGATCTCTTTCCCCGGGCGCTGTGGGCAAAGGTGATGGGGCGGCGGCTGCGTACCTGGACCCGGACCGATCTCGCCTTTGGCGACGCGGCGGGAGAACCGGCCCTGCGGCAGGCTATTGTCGACTACCTGCGCGTGTCCCGCAGCATTGAGTGCCGGGCGGAGCAGGTGTTTATCACCAGCGGCTACCGCGCCTCGCTGGCGCTACTCTTCAGTACCCTGGCGCAGCCGGGAGACGCCATCTGGATGGAAGATCCCGGCTACCGCTTTATTCGTCCGACCGTTACGGCCTGCGGACTGCGCCTGCATCCGGTGCCGGTTGATGAGGAGGGCCTGAACGTCGATGCCGGGATACGCGCCGCCGGTGATGCCCGCTTTGCGCTGCTGACACCGGCCCATCAAAGTCCGCTGGGCGTAGCGCTGTCGCTGCCGCGCCGCCGACAGCTGCTGGCCTGGGCCGCGCGTAAACAGGCCTGGATCATTGAAGATGACTACGACAGCGAGTTCCGCTATCGCGGCAGGCCGCTGCCGCCGCTGAAAAGCCTCGATGCGCCGGAGCGGGTCATTTATGCCGGGACCTTCAGCAAGTCGCTGTTTCCGGCGCTGAGGGTCGCCTGGCTGGTGGTGCCTCCGGCGCTGGTGGAGAGGTTTCGCCCGCGCGCGGACTGCAGCGTGCCGACGCTTTGCCAGCTGGCGCTGGCGGATTTTATGCAGCAGGGGCACTTCTGGCGGCACCTGAAAAAGATGCGCCAGCACTATGCGCAGCGGCGGCGCTGGCTTGAGCAGGCGCTGGCGGAGCAGGGGTTCGCCGTCTCTTCCGCTAAGGGCGGCATTCAGCTCTTGCTGCCGGTAGAGGGCGATGACAGGGCGCTGGCGCAGCGCGCGCAGGACGCGGGGCTGGCGGTCCAGGCGCTAAGCGACTGGCGGATTATGCAGGAAGGCGCGGACGGATTACTGGTGGGTTTTACCAATATTACCGGGGAAGAGGAGGCGCAGCGCCTGGCGGCAATGCTCGGCGCTGCGCTGGGGCTCCGGCAGCCGCAGGGCTGACGGAGCGGGATGACAGCTTAACGACGCAGGCTGACCAGTGCGCCGATGAAAACCCCCAGCGCCGCGACGGCGCCGAGCGTCTGCCACGGATTCTGGCGAACGAAGGTGCCGGCGCAGCCGACGGCGTCCCTTGCGGCCTGCGTGGTGGGCGAGCGGCCATTGAGGCGGGCGCGGGTTTCGCGCAGCAGCGCTTTGGCTTTGCGCTTTGCGGCGTCCGCTTCATCGCCGGCATCGCTGCCCCACGACTTCAGTACCGCCTCCAGCGAATCGGCCAGCTGGCTTACCTCATTCTGAATATCTTCTGCGCTGTCCTCAACATCACGACGGTTAAATCGATTAAACATAGGATCCTCCGTTGAATAAATACGATCTTAAGTTTAGAACAGATTTTTATCCCTCTGCGCAGATTCACCTCCGAAAGGGCCGTTTATGGAATTTTCTGAAAGCGAGGCGAATACTGAATACGGTAAGGTGGCGGGGCTGTAGAGGACAATGAGGATAAAATATGTACTTACGACCAGATGAGGTGGCACGCGTTCTTGAGAAGGCGGGATTTACCGTGGATGAAGTGACGCAAAAAACCTACGGCTACCGCCGGGGCGAAAACTACGTTTACGTCAACCGCGAAGCGCGGATGGGGCGGACCGCGCTGATTATTCATCCGGCGCTGAAGGAGCGTAGCTATATGCTGGCGGAGCCGGCTTCGGATATTAAGACCAGCGATCACTATCAGCAATTCCCGCTTTATTTGGGGGGCAATGCGCAAGAGCACTACGGTATTCCTCACGGCTTTAGCTCACGCATGGCGCTGGAGCGTTTTCTGCACGGGCTTTTTGGCGAAAACCAATAAGCCGTCGGCTGGCGTCAGGCCGCCAGTCGATACCTTTTCAGTAAAGCATATTAATAAGTTGCCATTTGTGCTGCCGGGATAACAAAACCGAGTGTGGTATTTATAAATAAAATATAATACACTGCATTGGTATTTTTATTAACCGAACTGAAGGGATGTTAGATAATATATGTCTTTGATGCTGCAGAAACTTAATAACATGCGCACCCTGCGTGCCGCGACGCGGGAATTCTCCACTGACGTTCTTGAAGAGATGCTGGAAAAGCTCAGGAACGTGACTGAAGAAAAGCGTGCCGAAGAGGCTGAAGCCCGCGAAGCCGAGGCGCGTAAACGTGAAAAAATCAACGAGCTGATTGAACTGATGCAGGCTGACGGCATTACGCCGAACGAACTGCTCGTCAGCGGCGGCGCCAAAGGGGCACCGCGCAAGCGCGCCGCCCGTCCGGCCAAGTACCGCTATACCGATGCCAACGGCGATGAGCACACCTGGACCGGCCAGGGCCGCACGCCGAAACCGATCGCCGAAGCCATCGCCGACGGTAAATCGCTGGACGATTTCCTGATTTAAAAAGCAGGGCGCTGAGGAAAACCTCATCGCCCTTTTTTATCAGCACACGCCAAAGTCACCCTCTTCGCGATAGGGGGCTACCTCGTTAGCGGTTAGCGTATATTTTTTCCCCTGCTCATCGCCGACCGCGACGGTAATAATCTGCTCTCCGCTGACCTCAATAACCTTCATTTTTGGACCGCCCTGCTTTGGCTGGACCAGATCGCCTGCACTATACATAAATAGCTCCTTAGCCACTTTCTTAACGTATTAAATAATAGCGCAAAAAGTATTAAAGCGTAAAAGAGGGTAAAGCTATGGGAGATAACTGGCAAGTATCAGCAGGCACGCTATGCTTTAGTTCCTTTTATTATAAAAATGGAGTTTATATGGGTTTCTGGCGCGTCATTATTACTATCCTGCTGCCGCCGCTCGGTGTGTTAATCGGTAAAGGCTTCGGCTGGGCATTTTTACTCAATATCCTGCTGACGCTGCTCGGCTATATTCCGGGTCTTATTCACGGCTTTTGGGTCCAGACCCGCGATTAATGCCTACCGCGGGGGCGCGGCTGCGCCCCCCTGAGTGACTCAGTATCCCACCTTAAACACCTGCCCGCTCTGAATGCCCTCCACGCTTCGGCGAAACGCCAGCGCCGCTCTTGATGCCGGAACGCTCTCAAAACCGGGGAAAAATGCCCCATACGCCGCCGCCGACTCCGCCAGCATGGTCGGGCTGACCAGATTAATACGGATGCCGCGCGGCAGTTCGCAGGCGGCGGCGCGGACAAATCCGGCCAGCGCCGCATTCACCGCCGAGGCGCTGGCGCCCTGGGCAATGGGCTCGTCGGCAATGATGCCGCTGGTCAGGGTAATCGAGCCGCCGTCGCTGAGGATATGCTGCCCCTTCAGCGCCAGCCGCACCTGGCCGAGCAGCTTATCCTGCAGGCTGACGTTGAAATCGGCGGCGGTCATGCTCTGCAGCGGCCCGAAAAACAGATTTCCAGTGGTGGCGATAATGGCGTCCAGCCTGCCGGTGCTGGCAAAGAGCGCATCGACGCTGGATTCGTCGGTAATATCGACCTGCAGATCGCCCCGGCTGCGGCCAACGCGGATAATCTCATGATGGCCCAGCGCGTCAGCGACGGCGCGGCCCAGGGTGCCGGTGGCACCGATAATGGCTATTTTCATTCTCTATCTCCTCGTGCGGTTTCCGCTATTCTTTACCTGTTTTTTTATGCGATAAATGCCCCCGGAGTTAAATCATTACTAACCAGAGGTTCGGAATATGGATAAGCTTCGCGCGATGGCGACCTTCGTCGCCGTTGCAGAAGGCGGCAGCTTTACCGATGCCGCCGCCCGTCTGGAGATGTCGGCGGTGATGGTCGGGAAATACGTCAGCCAGCTTGAGCAGCGCCTGGGCGCGCGCCTGCTGGAACGCACCACCCGGCGACAGAGCCTGACCGACGCCGGACGGGTCTACGCCGAGGAGTGCCGGCGGGTGCTGGAGCAGGTTGCCGCCGCCGACGCCTCGGTGGAACGGCTGCGGGCGGCGCCGGCGGGCACGCTGCGCATCAGCGCGCCCGTTACCTTTGGCGCCTGCGCGGTTGCTCCGGCGGTTGCCGACTTCCTCACCCGCTATCCCGAGGTGCGGGTCGAGCTTGAGCTGAGCAACCGGGCGGTGAGCCTCGTCGAAGAGGGCTTCGATCTGGCGGTGCGCATCGGCGATCTGCGCGACGACAGTCTGGTGGCAAAACCGCTGTGCCTCTACCGGATGGTGATATGCGCCTCGCCAGACTACCTGAAGCGCTGCGGTACGCCGGCCTCGCCCGCCGATCTTGGTGCCCACCGCTGTCTGTCGCACATGGTGTGGAACCGCCGCAATGCCTGGCATCTGGCGGGCGAAGAGGCCCGCAGCGCCTGGCAGCGCGATCCGGTGCTGCGCTGCGACGACGGGCTGGGGCTGAAAATGGCCGCCCTGGCCGGCGGCGGGCTGCTGCTGCAGCCGGAGATCCTCGTGCGCCGGGAGCTGGCCCGCGGCGAGCTGGTGCGGGTGCTCGATGACTGGCTGCCGCAGCCGCGCCCGGTCACGCTGCTCTGGCGGCAGGATCTGCGCCCGCTGCCGAAGCTGAGCCGCTTTGTGGAAATGCTGATGGAGGCCGTCGGGGAGGAGAAAAAGGGCGCCGACTGACGATCGGCGCCGGGGGCTTACGCCCGGATATCCGCATACGCTGGCGTAGTGTCAAACTCGTGTTTGGCAAACGGGCAGAGCGGAATGATTTTGCGGTTTTCGCGGCGCATCCGTTCCACCACTTTTGCCACCAGCTTTTTGCCGACGCCCTGGCCCTTGAGGCTGGGATCGACTTCGGTATGTTCGATAATGGCAAGATTGTCGCCGGTGGGCACAAACACCACCTCTGCCACCTGATTGCCGCTGGCGTCGTTGACGTAGAAGCGGTTATTGCCTTCGAGTATCTCCATCCTTCCCCCCGGTAAGTTATTTGAGTCGGTACTTGAGCGCGCCGCTGGGGCAGGTATCAATGACCCGCTGCACAGTGTGCATATCGACGCTGTCCGGCGCGATCCACGGTTTACGCTTGAGGTTAAATAGCTTGCCGCTGCCCCGAACGCAGTTTCCCGAGTGCTGACAGACTGCGGTGTTGAAGTAAACATCAATTTTTTCACCGGTGTAGCACCGGTAACCTGCATCCGTTAACGCTTTATCCACGACATTGCCTCATTGTTATAGTGAACTGCAGGATAAGCATAGACCCCGGTGCGGCGATCAGAAAGCGATATCATTACCGCGACGGGGTCAGATCCCAACAAAAAATCTGACGAACCCTGCATTTGCCAATTTTTCATCTTGAGTTTTTCTCTTTGACCCTATACAAATCCGGCGTTAAGTTATCGGACGGTTAAATAATAATTACTGCCTGTTAATTGCTCAGTGTGAGCCGTGACCGTGAATAAATAAGCACCTATAAGCACAACAACACCTCTTTGGGAGATTTCATGCCATCCTCAACGCAACATAAAGAGAGCCGGACCTTCTTCGGCCATCCGTACCCGCTGGGCGCGCTATTTTTTACCGAGATGTGGGAGCGCTTCTCCTTCTACGGCATTCGTCCGCTGCTGATCCTGTTTATGGCCGCCACCGTTTACGACGGCGGTATGGGGCTGGCCCGCGAAAACGCCTCGGCTATTGTCGGTATTTTCGCCGGCACCATGTACCTGGCGGCGCTGCCCGGCGGCTGGCTGGCGGACAACTGGCTCGGCCAGCAGCGGGCGGTGTGGTACGGCTCGCTGCTGATTGCCCTCGGCCACCTCTCCATTGCGCTGTCGGCGCTGATGGGCGACGCGCTGTTCTTTATCGGACTGATGTTTATCGTGCTCGGCTCCGGGCTGTTTAAAACCTGCATCTCGGTGATGGTCGGCACCCTGTATAAGAAGGGCGACGCCCGCCGCGACGGCGGCTTTTCGCTGTTCTATATGGGGATCAACCTCGGCTCCTTTATCGCGCCGCTGATCTCCGGCTGGCTGGTGAAAACCCACGGCTGGCACTGGGGCTTCGGCATCGGCGGTATCGGGATGCTGGTCGCGCTGGTGATTTTCCGCCTGTTCGCGGTGCCGTCGATGAAGCGCTACGACGGCGAAGTCGGTCTCGACTCCACCTGGAACAGTCCGGTGGCGAAAAAGCGCGGCGTCGGCGCCTGGCTGCTGGCGCTGGCGGCGGCGTTAGCCGTGGTCGTTACGCTGGTTGCTCAGGGCGTAATCGTCATCAACCCGGTGGCGGTGGCCAGCGCGCTGGTGTACGTGATTGCCGCCTCGGTGGCGCTGTACTTTATCTGGCTGTTCGCCTTTGCCGGGCTGAACCGCAAGGAGCGGGCGCGCCTGCTGGTGTGCTTTATTCTGCTGGTGGCGGCGGCCTTCTTCTGGTCGGCGTTCGAGCAGAAGCCGACCTCCTTTAACCTGTTTGCCAACGACTACACCAACCGCATGCTGGGCGGCTTTGAGATCCCGGCGGTGTGGTTCCAGTCGGTGAATGCCCTGTTTATTATCCTGCTGGCGCCGGTGTTTAGCTGGGCGTGGCCGTGGCTTGCCCGCAACCATATCCGCCCGGGGAGCATCACCAAGTTTATGATCGGCGTGCTGTTTGCGGCAGGCGGTTTCGGCCTGATGATGCTGGCGGCGCAGAACGTGCTGGCCAGCGGCGGCGGCACGGTATCGCCGCTGTGGCTGGTGGGCAGCATCCTGATGCTGACCCTCGGCGAGCTGTGCCTGAGCCCGATCGGGCTTGCCACCATGACTCTGCTGGCGCCGGAGAGAATGCGCGGCCAGATGATGGGCCTGTGGTTCTGCGCCAGCGCGCTGGGCAACCTGGCGGCGGGCCTGATCGGCGGCCACGTGAAGGCCGACCAGCTCGATATGCTGCCAGACCTCTTCGCCCGCTGCTCTATTGCGCTGCTGATCTGCGCCGGCGTGCTGTTCCTGCTGATTATTCCGGTGCGCCGCCTGCTGGCGAACGCGAAGGGCGAAACCGGCAGAGTAGAAGAAGCGAAAGCCTGATCGGCGTGCGCGCCTGCACCTGAAAGGTGCAGCGCGGCGCATTGATTCCCGTCAAAAGCCCCGCCAGCGGGGTTTTTGACGCTCTGGCATCGCCCTTGCTTAACTCCCTTACGCTGTTTAATTCGGGAGTCGCGCATGAAAGCCTCATCCACCCGCTATACCATCTTCTCGCTGCTGTTTCTGATTGCCCTGATTAACTATGTCGATCGCGGCGCGCTGTCGTTTGCCGCCAACGCCATCTCTCAGGAGTTCCACTTCAGCAAGGTGCAGCTCGGCGCCGTGCTCGGCTACTTCGGCTTCGGCTATCTGTTCGGCTCGCTGTGCGGCGGCTTCCTCGCCGACCGCCTGGGGACCAAAAAGGTGTGGCTGATGGCCGGTATTCTCTGGTCGCTGCTGGAGATAGCCACCGCCTGGGCAGGGGAAATCGGCCTCGCGCTGTTCGGCGGCTCGGCGATTATGGGCTTTGCCGCCCTGCGGGTGCTGTTCGGCTTTACCGAGGGGCCGGCCTACGCCCTGATGAATAAAAGCATCGCCCACTGGGCGCCGGACAACGAACGCGGCTTCGCGCTGGGCATCGGTCTGCTCAGCACCCAGGTGGGCTCTCTGCTGACCGCGCCGATTGCCGTTGGCCTGCTGCTGCTCACTCACGACTGGCGGATGATGTTTATGCTGCTGGGCGCCTTTTCGCTGCTGGCGATGCTGCTGTTCGCCCGCCACTTCGCCGATACGCCGCAGCAGCACCCCGGCGTTAACGACGCCGAGCGGGCGCTGATCGTGCGCGGGCAAAAGCAGGGCGGCGACAGCGGCGAGCCGCTGCCGTGGTGGCGCTTTTTCACCAGTCGTACCCTGGTCTGCAACGCGCTCGGCTACTTCAGCTTTCTCTATATCACCTTTACCCTGGTGACCTGGATGCCGAAGTATCTGCAGGACAACTTCCACTACGATCTGCACTCCCTGTGGTACGTGGCGATGATCCCGTGGAGCGGCGCCTGCATAACGGTACTGCTCGGCGGGCGGATTGCCGACCGCATCATCTCCCGCTTCGGCAACCTGCGCCTGGCGCGCAACGTCTTTGCGGCGGTGACCCTGTTCGCCACCGCCTGCTGCTTTATGGCTATTCCGTGGGTGGGGTCGGCGGCGGGGATTATCGCCCTGATGACGCTCGGCAACGCGCTGAATGCGCTGGTGAATAATGTCTACTGGTCGGTGGTGATCGACGTAACGCCGAAGGCGTCGGTGGGGGCCTACAGCGGCATGACCCTGGCGATCGCCAATATGGCGGCCATCATCTCGCCGATGCTCTGCGGCTGGCTGGCGCAGTACTACGGCTACAACGCCATGTTCACCGTCACCGCCTGCATCGCCTTTGCCAGCATGCTGGCGATGACCCTGCTGCAGCCGGAGAAGCGGCTGCAGCAGGAGGACTTCCCGGCGGGTGCCCGCCAGCTCAGCTGACGGCGGCGGCCTGCGTGAGGCTCAGGCTATCGCGCAGGTGCCGGAGCAGGGCAGGCACTTCGTCTGCGCTCGCCACCGCGCCGTAGAGATAAAAGTCCGGCCGCATCAGGGCGGCGCACACCCGCTGCTCGCGCAGGAAGGCGGCGTACTTGCCGGAGAGATCCTGCCAGCTCTCGCCGCGGCCGTCGCCGATGATGACTACCTGGCCGCCAAGCTCCTCCAGCAGGGGGCGGGCGAGCGCCAGCAGCGCCGGGGCGGCGGCCGCCTGCGCGAGGATCAGGTGGAAGCCGCGGCCAAACAGGTCGTCAAAGCGGCCGTCCCGCGCCCCGCGGCGCAGCGCGCCGTGGACGAACAGCTGGCCCGACAGCCCGTTTTGCGCCGGATAGAGTAATCCTCCCTGCAGTCCCGGAAAGGGCGGCAGCGGTCCGGCCTCGCCGCTGAGGTAGCGGTTATCCCGCGCCAGCGCCTGCTGCATATCCGAGACGCATACCACCCGGCCCATGGCGATGGAGTCCTCGATCACCGCCCGGATCTGCGGCCGGCGCTCGGCGGCGTAGCCGTCGAGCAGCGCCTCGCCGGCGCGGCCCCGCAGCACGCGGTCCAGCCGCCAGGAGAGGTTCCAGACGTCGCGCAGCCCCGAGCACATCCCCTGGCCCATAAAGGGCGGCATCAGGTGGGCGGCGTCGCCCGCCAGCAGCACCCGGCCCTGGCGCCAGCGGTCGGCAATGCGCGAGCGGAACTGATACACCGCGTGGCGCACCAGCTCGACGCTTTCCGGAGTTGCCCACGGGGCCAGCAGCTGCCAGACCTTCTCCTCCGACTGTAAGTCCGCCATGCTCTCGTGCGGCAGGCGCATAAACTCCCAGCGCCGGTAGCCCGGCCCGCCGGGTACAATGGTGGTGGGGCGTTCGGGGTTGCACCACTGGGCGCTTTCGGGAATATCAAGCGTGACGCCGGGGCGCGGCTTGACGTCAACCACCAGCCAGTCTTCGGCGAAGCCCAGATCCAGCCAGTCGATGCCGCAGATGCGGCGAACCGTGCTATTGGCGCCGTCGGCGCCGATAACGTAGCGCGCCTGAAAGCGCTGGCGCTCTGCTGCCGGATCGTCGCGCTCCGCGGTGGCGACCATCACCAGCTCGCAGCCGTCGGCGGTCTGGCTCAGCCGTTCGACCTCGCGGCCCGGATAGCGGTCGACGTTGGGCAGGGCCTTCACCTGCCTGTCGAAGATAGCCTCCAGGTCCGGCTGGTTGAAAAAGTAGCCGAAGGGGCCGCCGCTTATCGACTCCGCGCCCCAGTCCAGCGCCAGCAGCCGCCGCCAGTCGGCGCTGTACCACTCATAAGATGAGGCGGCGTGCGAGACGGGCGCCACCTCCTGCTCCAGATCCAGCATCCGCAGCACGCGGCGAATTTCATGATCGTGAAAGACCGCCCGCGGCAGCGGATAAAGCGATTCCCAGCGTTCAAACACCGCTACCCGGTAGCCCTGGCGGCCCATCACCAGAGAGAGAAGCTGGCCGACCGGGCCGTAGCCGACGATAGCGATGTCGTACATCGTGTTGTTATTCATCACAGTTATCCACGTTGGTCAGTTATGCCGTTGCCTGCGGCGCCAGTTCGGTGTTGTGAATAAACCACGGCGGTACGTCGGGGCCCCACAGATAGAGCGCGTTCTCCGGCAGGAAGTTGCCGGTGGGCCAGACGGTATTGGCGCTGATGTAATCAATGTCCGCCGAGTACTCAAAGAATGAGCCCCACGGATCGCGCACGTAGTGAAAATAGTTTGAGCCGAGGCAGTGGCGGCCGGTGCCCCAGCCCTCTTTAAACCCGGCGCGGGCCATCTGGGTGGCGCCGTTGCCAACCTCGTTGATGCTGTCCACTTCCCAGGCCGCGTGATGAAAGCCTTTGCCCGCGCTTTTGGCGAAGGCCACCAGGTGGTGATCGCAGCCGTGGCGGGCGTGCATAAAGGCGATGACGTCCTGCGAGAAGTCGGAGAGATTAAGGCCGATGGCCCGCTGGTAGAAGTCGACGGCCCGGGTGACATCGGGCGAGAACAGCAGCACGTGCGACAGCCGGCGGGGCGAGATCTTTGTGACCCGATCCCGGGTCACCGTGCCGCGCGCGTCCGGGGGCGTGGCGGGCAGCGGGACGATGTGCTTGGCATCGGGAAGGGTCTTTTTGCCCACTTTGATATTGATGCGGTTGCCGTCCGGATCGCGGAACCAGAAGCCCGCGCCGTCGATAAACTCGGGCTCGGCGCCGCACTCACGTACCTGACCGAGCAGCGCCTCGTAGTCTTCGGCGTAGCAGTGGAAGCAGATCCAGGCCAGCGACTTTTGTTCGGCGGGCAGAATGTGCGCCCAGGTGTGCCCGTCGGCGGCGGCGAGCGACAGCCCGGCCTCGTTTTTGGCGATGCTCAGGCCGAAGCTGTTATAGAAATAGTCTGCTTCGGCCAGAGAGGGGACAAACAGGGCGAAATGATCGATAGAGTGAATGCCACGTAATTGCGTCATGACTCCTCCTGCAGGTGTAGGGTACTGTAGGGTTTTATTTCTCCGCGCAGATGCGGTTGCGCAGCGTGCCGACCCGCTCAACGCTGACTTCCACAATGTCGCCGTCTTTTAAAAAGCGCTTCGGATCCCTGCCGAATCCGACGCCGGCGGGCGTGCCGGTGACGATCGCGTCGCCCGCTTCGAGGGTGATCGCCTCGCTGAGGGTGGCGATAAGGGTGGCGACGTCAAACACCATGTCGCGGGTATTGGCCGACTGCACGGTTTCACCGTTGACCCGGGTCTCCAGCAGCAGGCCCGCGGCGCCCGGCGGCAGTTCGTCGGCGGTAACCAGGTCCGGACCAAAGGCGCCGGTGGCGTCGAAGTTTTTGCCGACCGTCCACTGCGGCGTCAGGAACTGGTACTCGCGCACCGACGCGTCGTTAAACAGGGCGTAGCCCGCCACGCACTCCAGCGCCTGCGCCTTGTCGATATAGCGGCCGCCGCTTTTCAGCACGACCGCCAGCTCGCCCTCGTAGTCGAGCGTATCGGAGAGCTTGGGCAGAATAATCGGCTGATTGTGCGCCAGAAGGCTGCTGTTAAAGCGCGGGAAGACGGTCGGATAGTCCGGCTGGGCGTAGTTGGACTCTTTGGTATGATCGGCGTAGTTGAGGCCGACGCAGATAATTTTGCCGGGGCGGGTCATCACCGGCAGATAGCTGTCATCGCCGGGAACGACGGTTTCGCCCTGCGCCTCCGCGCCGTAGCGGGTGAGATCCGCGCCGCGCGCCAGCAGCGACTCCAGCGTCTCTTCGCCGAGCACCCGCACGCCGTCGGCGGTGCGCACGCCGAGAACGGCCCGGTTATGATGAATAAAATGCACGTAGCGCATAGGTCAGCTCCTGTATCAGAAAGGGGGTCCTCTACAGGCTAGTGTGATAAAAATATATCAACCAGTAAAAAATATATATTTTTTGATTTAAACTCTATTGTGTGATCTGTATATAATTTTATCTGTCCGCAGCTGCCATTCTGTTTTCAGGGACTTCACCTCGGGGCAAAGACATGAACGAAAAGCGCACCATCGCATCGCAGCTGGAAGAGCGGGTCCGGCGGGATATCATCAGCGGGCGGCTAAAGCCCGGCAGTAAAATGCGGCTCAGGGAGCTGTCCGTCCACTACGACGCCGGAGTGATCCCCCTGCGCGAGGCGCTCTCAAGGCTGGCGATGACCGGCTTCGTCTCGGCGGTCGATCAGAAAGGGTTCAGCGTGCAGAGGATCTCCGCCCCGGAGCTGCGCGACGTTACCCGGACCCGGCTGCACATCGAGTGCCGGGCGCTGGCGCTCTCCATCGAAAACGCCGACATTGAGTGGGAGAGTCAGCTGGTGGCGGCGCACCACCGTATGGGCCGCCACGAGATGCGCACCCCGCAGACCCACCAGCTCAACGCCGACTGGGAAGAGGCGCATGAGGCCTTTCACGCCGCGCTGCTCGCCAACTGCGGCTCGCCGTGGCTGCTGCGTTTTGTCGATACCCTCTGCGATCAGACCCTGCGCTACCGGGCGCTGGCGGCCGCCTCGCCGGTCGGCGAAGGGCGGGATATTGCGCTGGAGCACCGGCAGCTGATGGAGGCGGCGCTGGCGCGGGACGTTACGCGAGCCACGATGCTGCTGACGGAGCACTATATGAGGACAATGGCAATTGTGCTGGAGAGCGATGCGCTGGCTATCCAGGATACGCAAAAAGCGGGTGCTTAGCCTGTGCGCCCGGCGGCAATCGCCTCCGTCCGCCAGCAGCGCACCAGCGTTCCGTCGGGCTGCGGGCGCAGCGCCTGCGGCTTATCGCATCCTTCGGTTGCCCAGGGGCAGCGGTCGCGGAAGTAGCAGCCTTCGGGCAGGCGGCGGTTGCCGGGCAGCTCGGTGTTCGCCGGTGCTTCGCCCAGTTCGCCGCCGACGCGCGGCACCGAATCCATCAGCAGCCGGGTGTAGGGATGCCTCGGCGTGTCAAGTACCCGGCGGGCGTCGCCGGTTTCGACGATCTGGCCGAGATACATTACCGCCACGCGGTCGCTCATGTGGCGCACCACGGAGACGTTGTGGGAGATGAGCACGTAGGTCAGATCCTGCTCCTGCTGCAGGTTCACCAGCAGATTGAGGATCTGCGCCTGGACCGAGATATCCAGCGCGGACGTCGGCTCATCCAGCACAATCACCTGCGGCCGCGACGACAGCGCTCTGGCGATAGCGATACGCTGGCGCTGGCCGCCGGAAAAGGCGTGGGGCAGGCGGTCGAGATACTCCGGCCGGATGCCAACCTGCAGCGCCAGGGTCTCCGCCAGACTGCGGCGCGCTTTCTCGCCGGCGCGGCTGTGGATCCACACCGGCTCGGTGATGGTCCGCCACACCGGCAGGCGGGGATCGAGCGAGGAGAGCGGATCCTGAAAGACCATCTGGATCCGCTTCTCGCCGTCGCCGGAAAGATTTTGATACTCGCCCCGGCCCGGCCTGAGCAACCCCATCAGCAGCTTCGCCAGCGTGCTTTTGCCGCAGCCGGACTCGCCGACAATGCCGAGGGTTTCCCCGCGCCGGGCGCTGAGCGAGAGACCGTTCAGGGCATAGACGCGTTCGGTGACCTTGCCGCGCCAGTTCTTTCTGGCGGCAAAATTCAGGTGTACATCGTTGAGTGAAAACAGTACGTCAGTCATGAGTAGTCTCCAGGCGCGGGTACCAGCAGGCGACATGTTGTTGATCCACCGGCCGCAGCGGGGGCGTCACGCCGCAGGCCTCCCCGGCGGCAAAGCAGCGCTCGCGAAAGGCGCAGCCGGCGGGAAGCTGCGCCAGGTTCGGCACGGTGCCCGGAATAGAGCGCAGCTGCGCCCGCGGTTCGGCATTATCGGGCGTGCTATTCATCAGCCCTATCGAGTAGGGGTGGCGCGGATGTTCGAGCAGCTCCCGGGTGGCGCCGCTCTCCACCACCGAACCGGCGTACATGACGTACACCCGGTCGCAGATCTGGGAAACCACCGCCATATCGTGGCTGATAAACAGCACCGCCGCGCCGGTGGCCTGCGCTTTCTGCTTCAGCAGGCGCAGCACCTGGCGCTGTACGGTGACGTCCAGCGCGGTAGTGGGTTCATCGGCAATCAGCAGGTCGGGATCGCAGGAGAAGGCGATGGCGATCATTACCCGCTGGCGCATACCGCCGGAGAGTTCAAACGGGTAGCGCTCGAGCACCTGCTGCGGGTCGGCTATCTGCATATCGCGCAGCAGCGCCGCGGCCCGGCTGCGCGCGTCGCGGACGGAAAGCGGCCGGTGCTGGCGAATAACGTCCACCATCTGCTTGCCGATGCGGCGGGTGGGGTTCAGGGCGGTCATCGGCTCCTGAAAGATCATCGCCGCCTTGTCGCCGCGCAGCTGGCGCAGGGTTTTCTCCGGCGCGTTCAGCATATCGTGCGCGCTGAGGGTGACGCTGCCGCTGCGAATGCGGTAGCTGCCCGGCGGCAGCAGGCGCATGCTGAGCATGGCGGTCACCGATTTACCGGAGCCGGACTCGCCCACCACGCCGACGATCTCGCCCCGGTTGATGTGCAGAGAGATGTTGTTCAATACCCGCACTTCGCCCTGCCAGGCGGGGAAGCTGAGGCTGACGTTATCAAGGGTCAGAATACGCTGGGTCATCAGCTGCGTCCTCCGGCTTTCGGATCGAGCAGATCCTGGATGCCGTCGCCAAACAGGTTAAAGCCGACGGCGGTTATCAGGATCGCTGCGCCGGGAAAGGCGCAGTACCACCACTGATCGAGAACGTAGTTGCGGCCGTTGGCGACCATCGCGCCCCATTCGGCGGTGGGCTGCTGGGCGCCGAGGCCGATAAAGCCGAGGGTGGCGGCCATCAGGATCGCGCTGCCGATATCCAGCGAGGCCTGCACAATCAGCGGCGGCAGGGCGTTGCGCAGAATGTGCCAGCTGATCAGGTGCCAGCGGGAGGCGCCGAAGGTCACCGAGGCTTCAACATAGCTGTGCTGGCGGACGATCAGCGTTTGCCCGCGCGCCAGGCGGACGTAAAACGGGATCCTGACGATGGCGATCGCCAGCATGGCGTTAAACAGGCTCGGCCCGAGGGCGGCCGCCAGCGCCATGGTCAGCACCAGCGAGGGGATCGACAGCATAATGTCCATCAGCCGCATAATCAGCGCGTCGCAGCGCCCGCCGAGCACCCCGGATAAGCAGCCCAGCAGGGAGCCGCCGATCCCTGCGATCAGTACTACGGCAAGCCCGGCGGCAATCGACTGCTGGCTGCCGATCAGCACCCGGCTGAACAGATCCCGGCCCACTTCGTCGGTGCCGAACCAGTGGGCCGGCGACGGCGCCTGCAGGCGGGCGGTAAGATCGATAGCGTTCGGATCGTGGGGCACCAGCCAGGGTGAAAAAATCATCAGCAGCAGCATCAGCAGCATAATGGCGCCGCCGATAAGGGTCAGCGGACTCTGTCTGATGAGCCACAGCCTGCGCTGCCAGCGCGGACTGACGGTGCGTCTGCGCCGCGCCAGCGGAGGTTCTTCGTTCATCATCACTTAACTCTCTCCCCGACCCATGCGCGGATCGATCCACAAGTAGAGCAGGTCAACAATCAGATTCACCAGCACGTAGGCAAACGACACCACGATGGCGAACCCCATTACCGCCGGGAAATCCAGGGCCTGAATGGAGGTCACCACCCAGGCGCCCATCCCCGGCCAGGCAAAGACGGTTTCGGTCAGCACCGCGCCGTAGAGCAGATCCCCCAGCGCCAGGCCGAGGACCGTGACCGAGGGGATCAGGGCGTTGGGCAGGGCGTAGCGCAGGATAATGGTCCAGCGCGGCAGGCCGCTTGCCAGCGCGGTGCGGATATAGTCCTCGCCGAGCTGTTCGAGCATCGCCGAGCGGATCTGGCGGGCGACAATGCCCAGGTGGACGAAGGCGAGGGTGGCCGCCGGCAGGATCAGATGCTGCACGGCGTTGATAAATACCTCCGTATCGCCCGCCAGCAGAGAATCGATCAGGTAGAAGCCGGTGATGTGCGCGGGCGGATCGAGCCAGTCGTCCAGCCTGCCGCTGCCCGGCAGCCAGTTCAGCTTGCCGTAGAACAGGACGATGACCCCAAGCCCGAGCCAGAAGGCGGGGGTTGAGATCCCGGTCAGCGCCAGCAGCCTGACCAGATGATCGGTCCAGCGGTTGCGGTAGACCGCAGAGAGGACACCCAGCGGAATGCCGACCACCAGCGCGATGGCGAGGGCGCAGAAGGCCAGCTCCAGGGTGGCCGGAAAGAAGGCCCGCAGATCCTCCAGCACCGGGCGGCCGGTGCGGATCGAGGTGCCCAGATCTCCGTGCAGCAGCGCCGAAACGTAGCGGGCAAACTGCTGCCAGAGCGGCAGATCCAGCCCTAGCTGATGGCGGATATGCTGGACTATCTCGTCGCTGGCGCGCTCGCCCGCCAGCAGGCGGGCCGGATCGCCGGGGATCAGGTGCGAAATGATAAACGTAATGACGCAGACGCCGGCCACCACCAGCACAAGGCCCCAGCAGCGCTGGCGTATCAGACTCCAGAAACTCATATCGCTTCCTCCGCCGGGCCTGCGGCCCGGCGCAAAAGAGAGACCGCGGAGCGCTACTTATGCATCTCCGCAATGTTGAATATCTGCTCCAGCATTGGGTTAAAGACGAAGCCCTGGACCGATTTATTCATCGCGACCTGATAGTTTTTCTGGAACAGGTAGACGTAGGCGGCTTCATCAATCACCACCTTCTGCGCCGCCTGATACTCTTGGGTGCGCGTCGCCTGGTCGCTGGAGGTCGCCGCCTGGCCGAGCAGCTTATCGACGGCGGCATTGGCGTAGAACGAGCGGTTGCCGGGCAGCCCTTTTTTGTCTGAAGCGAACAGGTAGTTCATAAACATGTAGGGATCGGCAAAATCCGGACTCCAGTTACCGATCGCGATATCGTAGTCGCCCTTGCCGATGCGCTCGCGCATGGTGGCGTTGGCCAGCTTCTCAAGCTTCACCTGAATGCCGAGCGCCTGCAGATTGGCCTGGGTAGAGAGGGCGATAGGCTCCCAGTTCGGATCATTATCGGAATAGAGGAACGAGAGCGTCTTCGGTTTATCGGCCACTTTCTCCAGCGCCGCCTTCGCCTTATTCATATCCAGCGAATACTGCATTGCGCCGCTGTCGTAGCCCCACATTCCCTCCGGGATCGGGCCGCGCAGCTGCTTACCGTTGCCGCCGAGAATGCCGTTCACCATGCCCTGATAGTCGGTTGCCCAGGAGATAGCCCGGCGGAGTTCGACCTGGTTAAGCGGCGGCTTGCTGTTATTGAGATAGAGGTTGGTAATGCGCAGGGCAGGATAGTCGTGAACCGCGACCTTATCCTCTTTTTTCAGGGCGGCAAACTGATCCACCGGCAGCGCGTCGGCGATATCCAGATCGCCTTTGGTTAACTGCAGGCGGCGGGCGGCGCTCTCGCCGATAATTTTCACCGTCACGCGCTTAAACGCGGGTTTGCTGCCGTCAAAGTGCGGGTTGGGGACC
This sequence comes from Pluralibacter gergoviae ATCC 33028 = NBRC 105706, assembly GCF_001598855.1. Taxonomy (GTDB): domain Bacteria; phylum Pseudomonadota; class Gammaproteobacteria; order Enterobacterales; family Enterobacteriaceae; genus Pluralibacter; species Pluralibacter gergoviae. The sequence continues at coordinate 41,704 of NZ_BCZS01000020.1, forward strand.
AGCACCAGCTGCTGCCCCTTCTGCCAGCGCTGCAGCTTAAAAGCGCCGGAGCCGGCGGTGTTCTGCGCCAGCCAGCCCCGGGCGTCGTCGTCGGCGTGGGCCTTCAGCACGGCGGGGTTAATGATGGAGGCCCCGTCGTTCGCCAGGGTGTGCAGGAAGGGGGCGAACGCGTCCGGTAGGGTAAAGCGCACGGTTTGCGGATCGATGACCTCTATTTTCAGGCCCGCCGGAAAGGCTTCGGACGGGCCCTGCTTGATGCGCATCAGGCGCTCAAAGGAGAGTTTGACCGCGTCGGCGGTAACCGGCGTGCCGTCGTCAAACTGCGGCCCCTTGCGCAGGGTAAACGTCCAGACTTTGCCGTCATCGGAGGCCTGCCACTTTTCCGCCAGATCGCCCTCGACGTCCGTCGAACCTTTGCCGTTATCCACTTTATACTTCACCAGCCGCTGGTAGGCGGGATAGGTAATGGTCCAGTCGTTGTTATCAATGGTCACCGCCGGATCCAGCGTCTGCGGATCCGCAGCCTTGCCAATAACCAGCATGTCTTTAGGAACCGCGCTCCAGGCGGGCGCAGTGGCGGCGGCCAGGGCGAGGGCTAACAGCAGGGGGCGGACTGTGCGGGGAATTATCATTGTTTTACTCCGTAAGCATTGTCAGGTGTTAAACAGGAAAAGGCGTCGTCCAGCAGGGGATAGCCGGCGGCGTCGGGTAATTCAAAGTGCCACCATTCGGTGGCAATGCCCCTGAAGCCGCCGCCGTACATGATGGCGTTGAGCAGCAGGCGGTTGCGCTGAGCCTGCGGCGGGATGCCGGGATGGAAGGGGTGGGAGAGTTCGCTCATCTCGTCAAAGCCGGTGCCCATATCCAGCGCCTCGCCGCGCTCATCAAGCAGCGTGACGTCGATAGCCGTGCCCCGGCTGTGGTTTGAGCCGAGACTGCCCGGCACGACATAGGCCGGGTCCGGGCAGGCATTCCACAGCAGCGCCTGCGCCCGCTGCGGGCGGTAGGCATCCAGCACCAGCAGGCGCAGTCCGGCGAGGGCGGCAATCTGCAGCGACTTCTCCAGTGCCGCCGCCGCATCCGGATGCAGCAGACAGCGCGCTTCGCCGTAGATCGGCCGGCCGGTGAGGTTATCGGCGGTAGCGTATTTAAGATCGATATCCAGCGTCGGAAAGCGCGCGGCGATATCGATAAGAGGCAGCGACTGGCTCATCACAATGTCCTGTATTTATTCATGTTCAAATTGGCCAAAGGCCTGCTGCAGCGCGCGGTTCTCCGCGAGGCGGCCGGAGAGCGCCGGCCCCAGTCGCTCTATCGTTGCGGACAGCAGCAGGTTAAAAAGGCAGCTGATGGGGGCGAGGGAGTCCCAGAAGTGCCCGGTATCGGTTTTGACCTGCAGCAGATCCACCGGGAAGTCGCGGGCCCACGGGCACCAGATATCGGTGACCAGCGCTGTCGCTACCCGGCGCTCGCTGGCGATGCGGCAAAACTGGCGGGCCGCCGTGGCGTAGGCGCGGGTGTCCGTCAGCACCACGTAGGGGTTGTCATATCCGGAGTTCAGCGATTCCAGCCAGCTGCCGGAGCTGCCGTCGGCGTAGACCACCCGGGGGCGCAGGTACTCCAGATGGCTGAAAAAGGTGTTGGCGATGCCGCGGGTCGACTGAACGCCGAGGACGATCACCGCGTCGGCGTCGGCGATGCGCTGGCTGATGCGGGCGAAGGTCTCCGTCTGCGCCAGCCGGTAGACGTACTGGATGGCCTCCAGCTCCATCTGCAGCGACTGGCTGAGCCTGTCCGGCCGGGCCTGCTGCTGCGCCCAGGAGTCGAGGCGCTCTACTACGCCCCAGTGGCGGTAGGGGGCCGCGCTGGCGCTTTTCAGGCCGTTTTTAACGTCGTCCAGGTTGCGATAGCCCAGCTTGCGCAGGTAGCGCCCGACGGTGATCCCGCTGGTGCCCGTGGCCTGGGCGATGCTGTCCGCGGTCTCGAACGGGATTTGCGCCAGGTGGCCGAGCAGCCAGCTGCCGATCCGCTTTTCGCTCGGCGTCAGCTGACTGAACGTTGACTCGATAATCCGCTGCAGTTCATGGCTATCGCTCATCTCTGTCCTCGATGATAGTGAGATATCATTTAACAGACTTTTGATACTTGAATAACAAAGCACGATGCGTGCCAGATGAACAGAAACGGCCTTATTCCTGAATATGGCGCGATAACAGGGTGTTTCGACACATTTGAAGCGTAGATAAGGGCGGCAGGAACGCACAAAAAGCGTGCAGATTTTTCCGAAGAGCGTCACATAAAGAACATTTTTTTAACAATTTCGCGCATTAATCTCCTCAACGCCGCGAATTTTCCTTGCCCGCGTCGCCCCCGCGCGGCATAACGACAGGGGGAATACCTCTTCAATAAGGATAACGAGATGCGACTGAAAACAGACCTGGCGCTGGGGCTGACCCTGCTCGCCTGCGCGGGCCACGCCCGCGATCTGCAGACCATCCGCCAAAGCGGGGAACTGAAGGTCGGCGTGCCGGGGGACTACGCGCCGCTGGCGTTTCACAATCAGGCCGGGGAGCTGCTCGGCTACGATGTCGATATGGCGAAAGATCTCGGCAAAACCCTCGGGCTGAAGGTGAGCTTTGTCGCCACCAGCTGGCCGACGCTGGCCGCCGATCTGCAGGCGGATAAGTTTGATATCGCCATGGGCGGCGTCACCCGCACGCCGGAGCGGGCAAAGGCGTTTGCCCTCAGCCGGCCGGTGGTGGCGAACGGTAAGATAGCGCTGGCCAACTGCAGCGCCGCGCCGTCGCTCGGCAGCCTGGCGCAGATAGACCGGCCGCAGGTGAAGGTGGTGGTTAATCCCGGCGGCACCAATCAGAGCTACGTCGATGCGCATATTAAGCACGCGCAGATTATTCGCGTGAAGAATAACGTCGATAATCTGCAGGCCCTGCGGGACAAAAGCGCCGATATGATGGTCACCGACCTGATCGAGGGCGACTGGTATCAGGGCCAGGAGCCGGGCGTGTTCTGCGTCGCCACGGCGAAGCCGCTGCCGGGCACCGAAAGCGATAAAGTCTATATGGTCAGGCGCGACAATCCGCAGCTGCTGGAGAAGGTAGATCAGTGGCTGGCGAAGCAGGACCCCGCCGCGCTCAAGCGCAAGTGGAAGCTGGCGCAGTAGCGCTCTGCCCGCGCGGCGCGCGGGCAGAATAAGGCTTACACGATATCGTCAACCACGCCGCCGTCGACGCGCAGCGCCGCGCCGGAGGTGGCGGAGGCCTGTTTAGAGCAGGCGTAAACCACCATGTTGGCGACTTCCTCAACCGACGCCGCGCGCTGAATAACCGAGCTCGGACGGTGGGCCATCACGAACTCTTTTCCCAGTTCTTCCAGCGACTTACCGGTCTTTTCCGCTTCCTCCTTCATCATTTCTGCAAAGCCGTCGGAGATGGTCGGTCCCGGCAGGACGCTGTTAACGGTGACGCCGCTGCCGGCGACGTATTTCGCCAGGCCGCGCGCCAGGGCGAGCTGCGCCGTTTTGCTGACGCCATACTGGATCATGTCCGCCGGAATATTGCGTGCGGATTCGGAGGAGATAAACACCACCCGTCCCCAGCCTTTCTTCACCATCGCCGGCAGCAGGGCGCGCGACAGGCGCACGCCGGACATCACGTTAGTCTGCCAGTATTTCTCCCAGGTCTCGTCGTCGAGTTCGAAGAAGTCCCCCGGCCCGTAGATGCCCGCATTGTTAACCAGAATATCCACGCCGCCGCCGTCTGACCCCTTCAGCAGCTGGTTAACGCCTTCAGCGCTGCTGAGATCGGCAATGGCCGAACGCGCCCTGGCGCCCGGGACATCATGGTGCAGGCGGGCAAGCGCCTCGCTGACGCTCTTTTCGCTGCGGCCGTTGAGGATAACTTCCGCGCCGCTTTCTGCCAGCCCTTTGGCAATCGCATAGCCAATGCCGCCCGTTGATGCGCTTACCAGCGCGACTTTCCCCGATAAATCAATTTTCATGCACGTACCCTTTTTGACTGGACGAATCATTAAGCATGGCAGACGTGGGCGCAGCGCTTATGTGATTTGTGCTGTTTAGAGGCCGGATACCGTGCGCCGGCGACGGGGTTTATATTGATGTGGGTGATGTATTTATCTTTATGATTTATAAAACAAATAATGCGTTTTTGATGTTAAATAAACCTGTTTCGGGGATGGCTTTTTGGATAGAATGCGTTCGCCAGAAAGGTTCTGGCTTTTACTTTGACGAAAAGGATTTGATGCATGAATAAGCTGATTAAATTAGCGCTTCTGGGCGCCGTTATGGCGACCCTTTCCGGCTGTACGGGCAGTATCTACAACAAAGAAAAGAACTGCGACTACCACTACCTGTTCCACCCCGCGATCTCCATCTCGAAGATGATCGGCGGCTGCGGCGATACCGCGAAGTAAGCACGACCGGGCCGGCCCGCGGGGCCGGCTTTTTATATGGTGATGATATCGCCGGTCGCCAGCGAAGAGAGACGCCCGCTGAGCCAGATATTTCCCCACATTCCCGTACAGTGGCACCCCACAATGCGTTCCGTATTTTGCGCGCGCAGAAAACGCCCGATGCGGCGGATGGCGAGCGGCGAAGCGCTGCGCAGGTGAAAACCGCCAATCAGGGCGTGAACGTGCTCAATGCCGGTAATGCGCTGGCAGTGCCTGACGATATTGACGATCCCGCGGTGTCCGCATCCGGTAATGATGGTCAGCCCCCGCGCCGATTTATGCACTAACGCGCCCTCATCAACGATAAAGTCAGGCCGCCCGCCGTGGCGGTCTAAAAGGCCGTAAGCCTTTGGCCTTGCGACCGTAATCTCACCCGACCACAGCGTTGAATCGCTGATAGGCACCGGCGACGCCGAGCGGATCATCCGGTGGCGGGAGTAGTCTATCTCCAGAGAGAGCTTTTTGATCCTCTGACTGCGCCCCGCCAGCGTCAGCGCGGCGTGACGTTCGCGCGCAGCGTCAGGGTGACAGATAATCGTCGTATTGTCGGGAAGAAAGGCAACGCCGCCGCAGTGATCGTAATGACCGTGGGATAAGACCGCGACATCAATTGCGCCCGGGTCGATACCCAGCAGAGCGGCGTTGTGTAAGAAACTGTCGTCGGGCCCTGTATCAAAGAGAATGGTTTTCTGCCCGTCCTCTACCAGCAGGCTCAGCCCGGCCTTTGCTCTTAGCGACGACCCGTTTCGCCGCCGGTTTTCCAGCAGGACCGTTATTTTTAACGTCATAAACTCTACCTGCGCTGTGCGAAGCGTTCATTGTATTCAACGCGCTGTGATAAAAACCCTGCGGTCAGCGCAAAATGCCGCTTCTGATTGCGCCGCGCCGCTGGCCCGCTCCGCAGAACCCGCGATCGGGTCAGGGATGAATTTGCGCTGCCTCACCTTTTCCCCCTCGTGCCGCTCGCGGCAGCGGCTTTATGTTGCAATTAGGTTAAATAATATGCAATTGTAATGTTATTACTTCCTGATGGCGACTTAAAGGTGACAGTAATGGTCGAAAAAGCGAGCTCAGAGTTCTGGCGGGATATTCCGCCGATCCCCAACCCCTTCAAGCCCTACGCGCTGCCGGAGGCCTATATCAAGAATGCGGCGGATGACGATATCCGCCTCTACGCGCCCTTCACCGACACGGTGTCGTCCCGGCCGCTGTGGATCTCGCCTTCGGAGAACCGCTGGAGCGATATTCTGATGGCCACCAGCGCCGGCCTGGTTAACCGCCACTACCATCCGCACGAAATCTTCGCCTATACCATCTCCGGCAAGTGGGGCTATCTGGAACACGACTGGACCGCCACCGCCGGCGACTTTGTGTTTGAAACGCCGGGCGAGGGGCATACGCTGGTGGCGTTCGAACACCAAGAGCCGATGCGCGCCTTCTTTATCGTCCACGGGCCGCTTATCTGGCTGGACGAGGAGGGCAAGCCCGACGGCTACTTTGACGTTCACGAATATATCGCGATGTGCGAGGCGCACTATGAGAAGGTGGGCTTAGGAAAGGAGCGGGTGCGGGCGCTGATCCGTTAATCTTCCCGGCTCCGGCTCCGGCTCCGGCTCCGACTCCGACGGCGAGGGAGTGCCGTAGCGTAACCCGCTGTAATTCAGAACTTTCTGTGAGCTAACGGGAGCGTATTTCCCGGCCTGGCGGATGATTTGTGCCATGCTTGCTTTTGATGCGAGGGCAATCGTCTGCGAAGGTCATTCTATGAATACAGAGCAAAAGAGTACGGCGGAAGCGGCCATATTTACGGATGCGAAAGAGAGGCTCAGCTTTTACCGCAGTGAAATACATCATGAAATCAATGCGCTGGCAGCAAGAAATAATGCGCTACTAACCGCCCACTCTTTTTTGATTATTGCCTATGCCTCCTGCATGGCAAACAGCAATCCGCACTGGGGCGATATCTTTTCGCTGGTGGCGCCGGTCACCCTGGCCATATTCGGCGTGATGAGTTCACTCACCGTCGGACCGGCCATCAGCGCCAGCTACGATATTATTAATCACTGGCAGCAGAAGCAGAATGCGCTGTTCAGTATGGATTTGAACATTGGCATTATTTGTGACGATGCGCCGCTGTTTAACGATAAGCCTTTCAATTATACCAGCTACCGCTACTCGGCCTATTTCTCCAGAAAAACGCCCGTCTATTTTATCCTGCTGTGGATAGCGCTGGGCATGCTGTCGATTGCGCTGCACTATATGCATGAAATTGCGTGGCTGCGCGATGCGCTTTTTAACCTGAAATAGGGCTCCGCGTCTGCATAATGTGGGCGCGCCGCGGCGCTTTACGCAGCAGCGGCGCATCCCGTCCGTTACCTGTCCTCAACGATCAGGCAGGCGGCATTGACCGGGCCGTGCACGCCGATAACCTTGATAAGCTCAATATCTGCCGTCGAACTCGGACCGCCGATCAGATTGATGCAGGAGGGCATCCGCTCGCCCGCCTGCGCCATCTGGTGAAGCCGGCTGGCCAGCTGGGCGACGCGCGGCAGGATAGTGCTTTTCTTCAGCACGAAGAGCGAGGTCTCCGGCAGCAGGCTCAGGGCGCGGCCGCGCTCCGGCCCGGAGAACAGCACCACGCCGCCGGACTCGGTCAGCCCGTATTCGGCAAAGGTCACCCCAATTTTTGCCCGGGCGGCCAGCGCGAGGTTCTCTTCGCCGCGCGCCGGATCCCAGACGGCGGCGCCGCAGGCATCCCGCAGGCGGGCGGTGATGCCTAGCTCCGCCAGCCGGGCATCGCCGCTGACGATGACCGGCTGACCGCCGTAGCATTCGCACAGGTGCAGCGCGGCGTCGGCGGCCTGCGCCGCCGGGGCCAGCTCGCAGCGCATCTGCATCACGCTGGAGGCAAAGTCGATAAAGGCGTCGCAGCGCTGCTGCAGGCTGAGCTCGCTCAGGCGGGTTTGCGGATAGTCGTTGACCGGCTCGGGACGCGGGGCGGGCTCGCGGCGCGGTTCGCGCCCCAGCGCCCGGGCGACGGACGTTAAAAATGCGCTTCGGTTATCGTTCATTTCTGCTCCTTCACCTGATGTTTTTTAAACCAGCTGCGGAAGCTCTCGCCGTCCGCCTCCGGCAAATCGCGCGCCTCGGTCCAGTCGCCGATGGCGCCGATATTGAGCGGCGCCTTACCGCCTTTAATAAACCAGCTCGCCGCCTGGGCGCCGGCGACCATCCCGACCTTCCACAGGCCGGGATGGCTGTTGGCGTAGGCGAACATTTTAATGGCCCGCTGCTCCGCTTTTGGCGTCATTCCCTGTTCGGCCATCACCCGGCGGTGGCGCAGGATGAGTTTAGAGAGCGGGATCTGTACCGGGCAGACGCTGTCGCAGGCGGTGCAGAGCGAGCAGGCGTAGGGCAGATCCTTAAAGTCCCGGTAGCCGCCCAGCAGCGGCGAGATAACGGCGCCGATCGGACCGGGATAGATCGAACCGTAGCCGTGGCCGCCGATGTGGCGGTAGGCCGGGCAGGTGTTCATGCAGGCCCCGCAGCGGATGCAGCGCAGCACGTCGCGAAACGCCGATCCCAGCACCTGCGAACGGCCGTTATCGAGGATCACCAGGTGGAACTCTTCCGGACCGTCGACGTTGCCCGCCTCGCGCGGGCCGGTGAGCCAGGTATTGTAGCCGGTCAGGCGCGCCCCGACGGCGCTGCGCGCCAGCAGGGTGATCAGGACATCCACCTCTTCAAAGGTCGGGGCCAGGCGCTCCATGCCCATCACCGCAATGTGGGTCTTCGGCAGGGTGGTGCACATCCGGGCGTTGCCTTCGTTGGTCACCAGGCACACCGAGCCGGTCTCGGCGACCGCAAAGTTGCAGCCGGTAACGCCGATATCGGCGCTGAGAAAATCTTCGCGGATCTTCTGGCGGATAAACCGCGTCATCGCCTCCGGGGTATCCGGCCCGTCGTAGCCCAGCCTGTCGTGCAGCACCCGGCGGATCTGCTGGCGATCTTTATGAATGGCGGGCACCACGATGTGCGACGGCGCGTCGCCGTCGAGCTGGAGGATGTACTCGGCGAGATCGGTTTCGATCACCTCGATGCCCGCCTGCTGCAGGACATGATTCATGCCGATCTCTTCCGTGACCATCGACTTGGACTTGACGATTTTCTTCGCCCGCTTCGCCTGCGCCACCTGCAGGATGTACTGCGTGGCCTCCTCTTTGGTGGCGGCGAAGAAGACATGGCCGCCGTTTTCCGTCACTTTCTCCGAAAGCTGGTACAGGTAGGCGTCCAGATTATCCAGCACGTGGTTGCGGATCTGGCTGGCGCGCTCGCGCCACGCTTCCCAGTGGCCGAGCTCCTCCACCATCTTCTGCCGGTTGGCGCCGATGCGCTCCTGGGCACCGGCGATGGCCTTACGCATCACCGGATCGTCGATCTGCTGGCGGATGCGGGTTTTAAAATCGATATCGCTGGTTTTTAAGAACATAATCCCTCCTCAGCGGCTCATCAGCACTTCGGCAATATGCATCACCTTCACCGGCCGGCCTTCCCGCTGCAGGCGACCGCCGATGTTCAGCAGGCAGCTGACGTCGGCCCCGATCACGTAATCCGGCGCCGCCGCCATGATGTGCTCCACTTTCTCCTTCACCATCTCGCCGGAGATCTCGGCCATCTTCACTGAAAAAGTGCCCCCGAAGCCGCAGCAGGTCTCCTGCGCGGTAAAGGGCAGCAGCTCCAGCCCGGCAACGTGCTTAAGCAGCGTCACCGGCTCGTCCTTAACGCCCAGCTTGCGAAACAGGCTGCAGGAGGGGTGATATACCGCTCTGCCCGGCAGCCGGGCGCCGACGTCCACCACTCCGAGGCGGTTGACGATAAAAGAGGTGAGGTCGCACATCCGGGCGGCGACCTTCTCCGCGCGCGCGGCCCACTCCGGCTCGTCCTGCAGCCAGGAGGCATAGCTTTTGATAGCGTAAGTGCAGGAACCGGCGGGGGAGATAATCGGATCGTCATTCTCTTCCAGGGCGGCAATCAGATTTTTCATTCCCGGAATGGCCTGGTCGATATAGCCGCTGTTGATCGCCGGCTGGCCGCAGCAGCCCTGCTTTTCCGGGAAGTGGACCCGGCAGCCGAGCTGCTCCAGCAGCAGGACCGAATCGCGGGCCATGCGCGATTTCAGCGCGTCACCGATGCAGGTGACGAAGAAGTTGATATTCATGGGTGAGGGCTCCATTGCGTTGGTGGAAGGGCCGGGCATGCAGCGTGCGTCAGGAATGGGACAGAGCGGGGCCGTGTGGGCGATAACGGGGTAAGCATGATTTGTCCTGAACGCATGGGGGATGTTTTATTTGTATGATGAATATAGTTTTATACCGCACAAAAGGTGTGGGAATGTGTGGGGGAGATCACGTTTTTGGGGCGAAAGCCACAAGAAGCTTATCTTGCAGGGCAAATGGTTGATTGCGCTTAGCCACAGTGTCGTATTTTAATTATTAAGCGAGTTGTCGCCGCGTTTCTGGCGTTATCTTATAATCCCGTTGCTATTTGCCCATAGCATCAGAGAGTTTAACTATTTCGTCATGAATATATTTTCGACGATGCCTTAACAGGAAGCGCTGCGGAATAATGCGCTCAATTATGGTCGGTTTTTTATTCGTGTATTCAGTCACCAGATGCTTAATCTCATCTTCTGACCAGCCATGCATTTCAGGCGTAGGATTATAAAGAAGGTTTGCCTGCAGAGCGGGAGCGACTTCCCGATCGAGGATCTCAAAAATAGCCTCGCGGCTCAGGCCGGAGTTTTTAAGTACACCAGCCATCCACCTGTAGTCATACTCCTGCAGCTCCCGCCCGGTGAAAAGCTCCGAGAGTGCGTGCCAGACAGGAATGCGGATGGTCAGTTCTGCTTGGGTAAAGCGCATTAGTTTTTTCCCTGAGGTGATATATACATAGTGCCAAAGAGAAGATCTGTGCCTACAGAGGCCAGAATACCACCAATTATCGCGGCAACGCCAATGCAGACGGGGGCTGTGGCTGCACATACGCCGGTTGCAACTACTGCCGCTCCGGTGCCCCATCCACCGACGATACCCGCGGTGGCTATCGCTCCCTGATGTATCGTTTCGGTTGTTTTGTCCTCTGCCTGATAAACTTCGTATACGGCGACGGCCAGAGAGACAAGAAGCACGCGCTTACCGGCAACACCCAATGTTTTAGCGATTCCAGATACGGCACCTCTATCACGCCCTGACGCCTCAATCATTTCCTTAAATACTGCGGCCTGCTTTGCCTCCGACAGAGATTCAAAAGGTTGCTGAAACATTTTAGTCGCATAATGCTCGGTCAAATCAGACAGGTTGCGCCCTGACGGTTTCAACTTTTTGGAGTACGCTCTTCCTACAGGGCTGTTTCTTAGGCGTGAAAGATCCAGTATTTCGTTACGCATTCGGGAAGCCGCTGCTGCAGCATCCTTTGGTGACATCTGACCGCTCTCTACCGCACTGACGAATTCAGACGACATTTTCTGAATATCACGCAGATACTGCTCTCTGACCCGGGCGTCCTGAATGCAGTGGGATGCAAAGTTTGAGGCGGTTCCTTGTAACGAGGCCAGGACTGAAGAAAAGGCACGCCTGTCATTTTGTAACCCACCGGCCGCGGCGGGATAAGTGAAGCCCATACGATACCTCGTTTTTGTTTGTGGTAAATCCTGGGTTTATAGTACAAAAAATGGCCTTTTGAGCAAGAGTGAAATGGCAAGGTAAAAGTCCGCGAATTTGTCACTACTGAGCATCGGTTTTCGAAACGCATGATACAGTCAGCCACCCGCAGCACCCCTGCTTTCCGAAAAGAGCACCCGGCAACCGCTGCAGCAAAACCCGCACCGTTGACTATCCCCGAAGCGTCAGTTAGGTTACGCGGGCAACCGGGCGGCGCGCCGGGCCGGGCCGGCACAGCCGATAAGGATACAGAGATGGATATGCAATTTTTGAAAGAGTGCCTGCTGGTTGAGGTGATAGGCGGCAAGGATAAGACTTTCTCATGGCCGCGCGCCGTGCGCCACGCGTGGCGCCAGCCCAGGCGCCGCTTTATCTTCTGGTGGCGCATCGCCTCTTATATGTATCATTCGAAAAACCGATTTCTTAAGCGATTAGCCAGCCGGATTAACCGCAGTCTTTTTTATAAATACAACGCGGAAATTGAGCTTGGATTAACCGTTGCGCCGGGTTTTTATATCGGCCACTTCTGCGGGGTGGTGATCACCCGCAATGCGACGATTGGGCGCAATTTTGAAGTTAGGCAAAACACTACGATCGGCCTAAAGTCGAGTAACGATGACAGGATTGTTATCGGGGATAACGTTAGCGTGGGTGCACACTCGTGTATTATTGCTGAGAACCTGAATATTGGCGATAACGTTGTCATTGGCGCGTTTTCTTTTATTAACAAGGATATACCGTCGGATACGATTTATTATACTAAGAGGGAGTCGGTTTTGGTGGAGAGGGGGGATCGGAGTTGAGCAGGGGATCTCCTCAAAAGATATAATCAGTATGTCTAAAGATCGCTGAACGTGAATAGCTCGTTTAGCAGGGATGCTTACAATACAACGTCAGTGTTCCGCCGAACAACTGGTTTATGTGTCTGCTGGTACTTATTAGCGCCTTCTGACGCTGGGGTAGGATCACTCTCAGGAAGGATTTATATTTGAACATAGTTCTTGAACAAGTGGGTTTACGTCATTACGCGAATCTACAGGCCATGCCGATTGCTAACCCGATGCCTAAAAACACTGTGACATGAATCAGTTAGAGTATATTTAAGGATTGGCATTTTTTAGCGAAGCGGTAATATGACTTGCCGTGTCAATTCTTTCTAATTGTGCCTCAACAGCATCAAGGTGGAAGGACTCGAGCTTACGGCGTGGCGCTAAGCTGCTACAGGTTGGCGCATCCCTATACGGATTGAGAGGAGCCACAATGTCAGCAGCAGACGCCACTACATCATTATCTGGGCAGATATCCCTTCGATTTGTTGAGCTTTGCCAGTTCCGCCGACTTGGTAAGGTCCAGCTTGAGATTGATCCTAAGACTACTATTCTAGTAGGTGCTAATAATAGCGGAAAAACATCAATTCTGGCAGCGTTGCGCCATTTCCTCGCAGATGGCTCGCCATTTGGTGCTTTCGACATCAGTGTTTCTCAATGGCCAAAATTGCGGGAACTTGGAAGAGCTTGGGACGCATTAGAAGAAGATCCATCTACGTCTGGCGCATCCGAAAATGAATGGGTAGAGCAACTTGGAACCTTACTTTCGGCGATGCCAACGCTAGATCTATGGTTCGATGCTAAGGCCGGTATGTTCCACTATGTCTCTCCGTTCTTGTCAAAATTCAGTTGGAAGGGGGGCGGGGTAGGTGTCCGATTGCGTCTGGAACCTGCTACGAACATTGAGGATCTAAAACAGTTGGCTTGGAAGTATCACCTGACGAGAATACCTGTGAAGGATATGGGAAAGGATTCGCTTGCGTGGCCGATTGATCTTCTTGATTTTTGGCTGCGAGAACCTTCTCTACTCGGCCAGGTTCGGGCCTATAAGTTGGATGCAGATAACAACCCTTTGGACGGAATAAAGACCTATGTTAGCCAGATATTGGATGCTAACTCTAGTCCAATTGATCGTAAACATTTGCAGAAAATCATAAAAGTAGACTTTGTGGCTGCACAGCGTGGCCTTGGTAGTGAGGAAGCTGATTCCCGGTCTGCTTCTGGCCCTCATCGCATAGGTTTATTCTCTAATCAGCTTCTCAAATTTGCTCGACAGCATCTAAATGTGGCAGCAACAGGTCATGGGCATCGAGCTGACCTCATAAAAGCTGTTGCTGATGCCCAGCAGGAACTAGATAAAAAGATACATGAGGCTATTGGACCATCCGTAGAAGAGGTTAAAGAGCTCGGGTACCCCGGCTTGCATGACCCCCAAGAGATTCGTTTCCGCACGCGCATACAGACAGCCGAATTACTCGACCATGGGACAGCTGTTCAATACAGCATGCAGAAGGATTCATTAGAGGAGCTTCTCCCGGAATATTCCATTGGACTCGGTTATCAGAATTTACAGTCACTTAGTTACCAACTAGTTTCCTTCAAAGCGGCTCGCCTAAATCCTGAAAAGGGCGCTCCAGTACCTGTTCACCTGGTTATGATTGAGGAGCCCGAGGCTCATTTGCACGTACAGGTACAACGTATTTTCCCAGGTAAGGCACATAAGCTAATCAGCCCTAACAGTAGCGCTGAGTCAGGCCTTAAAAGCCAATTGATTATCAGTACTCATTCTAGCCATCTAGCTCATGCTGAGAATTTTGACCGGCTACGATATGTTCGCCGCGTTGCCAAGAGTGAAGAACAAAACATGCCTACCACCGAGGTGGTCAATCTTGGGCAAGTTTTTGGTGATGATAAAACGACCCGTCAATTCGCTGAGCGTTATTTTCGCGTTCAACACACAGACCTTTTATTTGCCAATGCTGCAATCTTTGTCGAGGGGGTTGCTGAGCGAATGCTGTTACCTCTTTTCATTGAAAGAGATTTTGCAATACTCAACAGCCGCTATCTGTCCTTCCTTGATATTGGTGGTAGCCATGCTCATCGGCTAAAGTCTCTCGTTGAAAGACTCCGTATTCCAACTGTAATTATTACTGATATCGATCCAGTTGAAGAAAGACCAGGTAAGCCTAAGAAAAATGGGGAACCGACTACAACCTTGGTTGCTGTAGCTAATACAGGACAACCCGGGCTGCAATGTGGGAACCCGACTCTTCGCGGATGGCACCCTAAGCTGCAACAGCTTGAGGATTTCAAGAACCCGAAAGATGAGCATCTTGTCTGGAACGAAATTGCCGAATGTTCTGTACGTTTCGCATGGCAGCTGCCTGTAGCCGAAGCTGGTAATCAGTGGCCAAGTACTTTTGAGGATTCTCTTATACTAAGAAATATTCCTTGGTTTAAGGCGTTGATGAATGAAAAAGTCGATGACGGAGGCAAGCAGCTCACACCGCCAAAAGGCGCACTGGGCTCAGTAGCAAGACAGGTCGCTGAAAATGATAATATTCCAGAACTGCTCGCTGCGCTGCACAAATTAATGCATGGATCTTTTAATAAAGGAGATTTTGCCGCAAGCATCTTTGAAATGGTTGCTGCGGATGAGCCGATTGTCTGTCCTAAATATATTGTGGATGCATTGGAATGGCTCCAGACACAGCTTGAGCCAAGCAAGGAGGTGATGCCATGACTAACTCATCAATCCTTGACGGCAATGATCGCGATGCAGGGGTAGTAGAAGAGATTTGCGGCTACCTTACAGACATTCCACCTCGTAACTACTTTCTTTTTGCGGGGGCTGGTTCTGGTAAAACACGAACATTGGTGGAAGTTTTACGTCGCCTTACTGGTGTGACCGAGCATGAGAAGGGGGGACAATTGGCACGGTCCCTGAAGATGTATGGGCGTTCTATTAGAGTGGTAACGTATACAAAGAATGCCGTCTCTGTAATCAACGGACGTCTTGGAGACAATAGCTTAGTCTGTGTGTCTACCATCCATTCGTTTTGTTGGGAATTAATTAATGGGTTCAACGATGATATTCGCGAGTCTCTTATAGCAGTAAAAGAAGCTCAACTCGCTAAAGAGACTGCAGAGGCACAAGCGAAACCGAGGGGTATTACTGCAGCAAAACAGCGTGACCTTGACGAAATCACAAATGAAATCGAGGTTCTTCGGACAACTGAAGTATTCAAATACCATCCCGATCGCAATACATATGGACCTGGTGCACTACCACACAATTACGTACTCGATGCGACAGCTTGGTTGCTTCAAAATAAGCCAACACTCCAATCCATTCTCAAAGATCGACATCCAATCATACTGATTGATGAGTCGCAGGACACGATGAAAGGTGTACTGGACTCCTTGATGGTGCTTGCCAAAAAAAGTGAGAGAGATTTGACTCTTGGTCTGCTGGGAGATCATCGACAACGAATTTATATGGATGGTCATGCCGATCTTCCAAGCATTGTTCCGGAAAGCTGGGCAACGCCTGAGTTAAAAATGAATCATCGCAGTCAACGACGGATAGTCACACTGATTAATAAAATCTGGGAAACCGAATTTGAAGGCAGGACACAACCAACAAAGGGGTCAGCACAACATCCCCGAACGGAAAAAGCTGGTGGAACGGTTCGGCTCTTCTTGGGGGATACATCACGAAGTCCAGAAGATAAAGTGCTTAGTGAACGCTGGTGCGCTGAGCGAATGTTTGAAATTAGTGGTTTAGCTGATTGGAATCAAGGGCAATATCAGTTGCTTGCGCTTGAGCATAAGCTTGTCGCCACTCGTGGCTCGTTTCTTGATGTCTATGAGGCAATGGTTCTGTTAGATCCCAACGCTGCAGCACCATCTGGCAGTGGGGACAATAAGGGGCCTTCAACAGTACAAATTTTGCTTAATGAGCTGGCGCATTTAGAAGCCTGCGTCAGTGATGAAGGAATCGTTAATGAGTTTAAGGCCACCGAGGTTTTTCGACGTTATGGCGGTTTAGACAATATGCCTGAGGACTCAGAAGCAAGAATTGAACGTACTGATGAAATGCTCGAGGCGATAGCGATATTTGCAATGGCTTGCGCCAACCCTGAGTCAACGATCGCTGAGGTGTTAGCGCCAGTCTTGAGTGCAAACTTATTCGAGGTTGATCATCGACTCCTAGAGGCTTATGCCGACAAGTCACCAGCCCCGCAAGCTCCTGGACGTGGTGAGGATGAGTCAAAGCAAACCAGAATGCGCCGTGGATGGTGTGCACTGTTTGCTTCTCCATGGAAACAACTTAAGTGCTATCGGAATTACCTTGCTGGGATTTCAGAGCTCGCAACACATCAGGTAGTTAAAGGCTCTGAGTTCAATCACGTCATGGTTGTAATGGATGATGCGCTTGCTGGTGGAACTCTCATTAAGTACGACAAAATTTTTGGTGGTACGAAGTTAAGTCCAACAGATAAAAAGAATGCAGAGGCTGGTAAGGAGACAACAATTGACCGGACTTTACGTTTGCTGTACGTGACTTGTAGCAGGGCGCAAGAATCGCTCGCCTTAGTGCTTTGGTCGTCCGATCCAGCTGCAGCAATGGCTCGAATTAAGGAGAGTCAATGGTTTGCTGAAGACGAAATACAAATAATCACATAATGCTACAGACATAATTGATATTAGTTGGCAGATATCGTACCTAACGACTGGTTTCGTTGTAGCTTTTTCCGGCTATGCGGGATGTGAAGATTAAAGGATTGATAATGGTAGGAATTGAAGATGTGCCTCAGCTCGAAGGAATGTGGGCACCACTCGATGCCCGTCGCGGGCTCAGGCAAATGTTTAGACGTTGGCTACCCACTACTAGTCATCTGCGCTCTGGTTTCGGGCAAGTAGAAATGTTCGATGAAATAGAGCTCCTCGATTTTTGCCAGCACTACTAAGGAGTCTCCCTGTGTTTAGGCTCAACGAAAACAATAGAGCTTATCGTTGGGCCTATCAATGGGCCTAAAAGGTTCGGATTTAATTAGTTGGCATCAGACTTCGCGGGACAAATTCAAGGCACAAAAAAGCCCGCAGGGCTTGCGCCGTGCGGGCTCTTAGGACTTCATCGGATGACTCTGGTAATCACCGATGGAGAATTTTGGTGGAGCTGGCGGGAGTTGAACCCGCGTCCGAAATTTCTACATCCTCGGCACTACATGCTTAGTCAGTCTTTACATTCGCTTGCCAGCTGCGGACAGACACGCCACGGACAAACTAGCCTGATTAGATTTAACGCTTCAACCCCAGGCAGGGCCTCCACGCGATCTCTTTTGGGTTTGACCTCTCTTTGATCCCCGTCTTAAGAGCGGAAGCTAGGGAGAGAGGGCTCAGAGCAGGTTATTAAGCTGCTAAAGCGTAGTTTTCGTCGTTTGCGACTATTTTTTGCGGCTTTTTACGAGGCCAACCGCCCCTCGGCATGCACCTTGGGTTTCGCAAATCCCGTCGAATCCAGAATCAGCCCCAATGTGTTCAAAACAGTATAGCAGACCCGGGGGAAGAACTTCCACCGCTATCAAAGGGATAAGCGGTCAGGAAATGCGCACTCGGGTCGGCGGCCGCCGGTTAGCGGCCGGCGTTTTTCATAATGCGTTCTTTATCGCGCGCCCACTCCTGCTGTTTGAGGTCGGAGCGCTTGTCGTGCTGCCGTTTGCCCTTCGCCACGCCGATTTTGACTTTGCACCAGGCGTTCTTCCAGTAGAGGGAGAGGGCGACGACGGTGTAGCCTTCGCGGTTGATACGGCCGTAAAGGTTATCGAGTTCGCGCTGGTTGAGCAGCAGCTTGCGGGTGCGGGT
This sequence comes from Pluralibacter gergoviae ATCC 33028 = NBRC 105706, assembly GCF_001598855.1. Classification (GTDB taxonomy): domain Bacteria; phylum Pseudomonadota; class Gammaproteobacteria; order Enterobacterales; family Enterobacteriaceae; genus Pluralibacter; species Pluralibacter gergoviae. The sequence goes on from NZ_BCZS01000020.1 coordinate 59,606, forward strand.
CGGGTCGCAGACGTAGTGGGTGGAGGCCACCGCCAGCGGCGTGAAGTTGGCGCCGAACAGGAAGGCTTCGCCGTCCTTGAGGATAACGTAGCTGTCGCCGATGTTGGCTTTACCTGCGCGCAGGGATTTGACTTCCCAGCCCTGCAGGGAGAGGCCAGCTTCGAACTCCTCTTCGATGAAGTACTCGTGACGGGCGCGTTTATTCAGCGCTATGGTGGCTGATCCAGGTTTGTGGGGTTTTTTCTTGCTCATAATATCCTGAAGTCATCTTTACGGTATCCTGCCTCAAGCTGTCCCGCGAGGCGCAATGGGCTATCTTAGCACGAGTTGCGGCGCGGCGTTTTTTTTCGCAGGGTATAAATGATATTATTCACGCCGTGTATTAGACCGGAAATTGCCATGCCCCAGATTAGCCGTACAGCGCTGGTTCCCTATAGCGCGGAGCAGATGTATCAACTCGTCAACGACGTAAAATCCTATCCCGCCTTTCTGCCGGGATGCACCGGCAGCCGCGTACTGGAGTCGGGGCCGACGCAGATGACCGCCGCCGTGGATGTCTCTAAAGCGGGGATCAGTAAGACCTTTACCACCCGTAATACGCTGACCAGTAATCAGCGCATTCTGATGAATCTGGTGGACGGGCCGTTCAAGTCGCTGGTCGGCGGCTGGACCTTTACGCCGCTCAGCAGCGACGCCTGCAAGATAGAGTTCCAGCTGGACTTTGAGTTCACCAATAAGCTTATCGAGCTGGCGTTTGGCCGCATCTTCAAAGAGCTGGCCCTTAATATGGTGCAGGCGTTCACCAACCGCGCGAAGGTGGTGTACAGTGCCGGCTAATATCAGCGTTGAGGTGGTCTATGCCCTGCCGCAGAAGCAGTACCTGCAGCAGGTCAGGCTCGAAGAGGGGGCCACGGTCGAGCAGGCGATTATCGCCAGCGGCCTGACCCGGCTGCGCACCGATATCGATCTGAGCAAAAACAAGGTGGGGATCTGGAGCCGCCCGGTTAAGCTGCAGGACGAAGTGCACGACGGCGACAGGGTTGAGATCTACCGGCCGCTGATCGCCGATCCGAAGGCGCTGCGCCGGCAGCGGGCGGAGAAGGCCGCAAAATAAAAAAAGCGCTCACTGAGCGCTTTTTTAACAATCGGCCTGCGGCAATTACTGATCGCCGGTCAGGGCAGGCTTGTTGTCGATATTGGTCAGCACGCCGCTGCCGTTGAAGGTCAGGGTCAGCGTCTGCTGGGTCACCTTCTCATGGCCCGGCTGCTGGCGGAAAACGTAGAACCAGGTGTTGCTGCCGAACGGATCGGACATCATCGGCGTGCCCAGCGCATAGGCCACCTGCTGTTGCGTCATACCCACGCGGATTTTAGCCACGTCGGTCGGGGTCAGGTAGTTACCCTGGTTGATGTCAGGTCGGTAAACCACGCGTTCCAGAGTGGAGCAACCTGCGGTCAACATCAGTAGAACCGCTGCGGCAGCAGTCAGCATTTTACAGCGCATAGTGATTTCATTCCTTTTCGGGCCTGAGCAGTTCACGGCTCATTTATAATATGCCGATGATAATAGACCTTTCTCCACAATTAAACCTTGTCGTCAGTCTGCCATCGATTTTTTGCTGAAAACTCAGACCGTCAGATCCTGAAAAAGTTTACGCCGCCAGCAACTCTTTGGCATTCGCCAGGGTGTTGCGGGTCACTTCGTTGCCGCCGAGCAGGCGGGCCAGCTCCTGCAGCCGCGCGCGTTTATCCAGCGGCTGCATACGGGTTTCGGTCATCGCGCCGTCGGTTTCTTTGCTGACGAAGAAGTGGTGATGGCCGCAGCCGGCGACCTGCGGCAGGTGGGTGACGCACATCACCTGAGTGGAATCGCCGAGCTGGCGCAGCAGCTGGCCGACCACCGCGGCGGTCGGGCCGCTGATGCCGACATCCACTTCATCGAAAATCAGCGCCGGGGTTTCCATCTTGCGGGCAGTGATCACCTGAATCGCCAGCGCAATGCGCGACAGCTCGCCGCCGGAGGCAACTTTGGCGATAGGCTGCAGCGGCTGGCCGGGGTTAGTGGTCACGCGGAACTCGATGCGGTCGGCGCCGTCGGCGGTCAGGTGCGACTCATCAAAGCCGACGTCAATCGTAAACAGGCCGTGGGGCATCGAAAGTGAGTGCATACTCTCGGTGATAAGCCCGGCCAGCTCGTCGGCGCCCGACTGGCGCAGGGTGTGCAGCTGGCGGGCGGTTTCCAGCGCCTGCTGGTGATGCTTGTGCACGGCGAGGCTGAGCGTCTCCTGCGAGTCGGCCTGATCGTCGAGCTGCTGCTGTTCGTCAAGCATCGCCTGGTGGAAGGCGGGCAGCTCTTCCGGGCGGATGTGGTGCTTGCGCGCCAGCGAGATCTGGCGGGCGATGCGCTGCTCCAGCTCGAACAGGCGGTTAGGATCGAGGTCGAGGCGATCGCAGTAGTGCCGCAGTTCGTCGCTGGCTTCGCTCAGCTGAATGGCGGCCTCTTCCAGCATGTCGAGCACGCCGGAGAGTTTGCCGTCCATGCCGGCCAGCTCGCTAAGCAGCTGGCGGGCGGTATAGAGCTGGCTCTGCAGGTTATTGTCTTCGCCGTCCGCCAGCAGGGTAAGGGCGCTCTGGCTGGTGCTCAGCAGCTGGCCGCTGTTGGCGAGGCGCTTGTACTCCTCGTCAATCTGTTCGAATTCGCCGGGCTGCGGCTGGAATTCATTCAGCTCTTTCAGCTGATACTGCAGCAGCTCGGCGCGGGCCGCGCGCTCCTGGCTCTGCTGCTGGTGATGGGCGAGGGCGCGGCAGCTCTGGTGCCACTGGCCGTAGCGTTCAGCCATCTGCTGAGTGAGCGCCTGCTCACCGATGTAGCCGTCGAGCAGGGTCTTCTGGTGCTCGGACTTTACCAGCAGCTGGTGCGCGTGCTGGCCGTGGATCTGGATCAGCAGCTGGCCCAGCTCCCGCAGCTGAGAGACGGGCACGGCGGTGCCGTTGATAAAGCCGCGGGAGCGGCCGTCGCTGCTGATGACCCGGCGAAGTAAACACTCACGCCCGTCTTCCAGCTGGTTGGCTTCCAGCCAGCGCACGGCGGCGGGGGTGTCTTTCAGGTTGAAGCGGGCGCACAGGTCGGCGCGGTTGGCGCCGGCGCGGACGATATCGCCCTCCGCGCGGTTGCCGAGGCACAGCCCGAGCGCATCAATGGCGATAGATTTGCCTGCGCCGGTTTCACCGGTGATTGCCGTCATGCCGCCGTGAAAATCGATTTCAAGCTCGCGTACGATTGCAAAATTGCTGATGGTCAGTTGTGCCAGCATAGCCGTCTTCCTGTATGAAAAACCATAACTGTGTTTTCGTACAGTATAGACTGGTTTTTTATACAGTAAAGAGGCAAATTCACAATCAGAACAATTTTTTCGACCAACCCAGCTTGGAGCTCAACGTATTGAAATAGTTGTAATCTTTTGGGTGGATAAGGTTGAGGTGATAGTCGCAGCGGCGGATCAGTACATCCTCACCTTCCTGAATCGGCAGCGCTATCTGACTGTCGCAGCTGATCTCCAGGTCGTTGCGCGGATGGGCGAAGCGCAGGCGGATAGTGCTGCTGCTGTTGATCACCAGCGGGCGGGCGGTCAGGGTGTGCGGAAACATCGGCACCAGGGTGATGGCGTCCAGCGAGGGCGTCAGGATCGGGCCGCCGGCGGAGAGCGAGTAGGCGGTGGAGCCGGTCGGCGTGGAGATAATCAGGCCGTCTGAGCGCTGGGAGAAGGCGAAAATTTCGTCGATATAGACTTCGAACTCAATCATGTGCGCGACCTTGCCGGGGTGCAGCACCACCTCGTTAATCGCCGTGCTGATGCGTTTCTGGCAGTCCTGCTGGCACACCTGGGCCTCCAGCAGGAAGCGCTGCTCGGTGATATAATGTCCCTCAAGCACGTCGGCCAGCTGCTGCTGGGCGTTGTCCGGGTCAAGGTCGGTCAGAAAGCCGAGATTGCCGCGGTTAATGCCAATCACTTTGATGTCATAGCGGGCCAGCGTGCGGGCCGCGCCGAGCATATTGCCATCGCCGCCCACCACCACCGCCAGGTCCGCCTGCTGGCCAATCTCCGCCAGCGTGCCGGTGATGGCGTTCTGCAGCTGGAGCTCGCGGGCGATCTGCTGTTCAACCATCACGTTGTAGCCTTTGGAGCACAGCCAGCGCCAGAGCATTTCATGCGTGGTGAGCGCCGTGGGATGGCGTGGATGCCCGACGATACCGATGCACTTGAAATGATTGTTCATTGTCTGGGGGTCCTTGAGCCGTATGAAATGATGACAATATGCCAGCTTCCCTTGAAACGCGCGAAGCGATCCCCATAATAAGCGAAGTCAGCGAGATAAATACGAAAAAACGCGGAGAAATTCATGAGTAGTAAAGAACAGAAAACGCCTGAGGGGCAAGCCCCGGAAGAAATTATCAGGGAGCAGCAGGACGACGTCGAGGCGGTTGAGCCGCTGGACGCTGCTGAGCAGGTGGATCCGCGCGATGAAACCATTGCTAACCTGGAAAAGCAGCTTGCCGAAGCCGAAACCCGCGAGCGCGACAGCCTGCTGCGCGCCAAGGCCGAGATGGAAAACCTGCGCCGCCGCACCGAGCAGGACGTTGAGAAGGCGCACAAGTTTGCGCTGGAGAAGTTCGTCAACGACCTGCTGCCGGTGATCGACAGCCTCGATCGCGCCCTTGAAGTGGCGGACAAAAACAACGCCGAGATGGCGCCGATGGTGGAAGGCATTGAGCTGACCCTGAAGTCGATGCTCGACGTGGTGCGCAAGTATGGCGTGGAAGTGGTCGGCGACATCAACGTGCCGATGGATCCGAACGTCCATCAGGCGATTGCGATGGTGGAATCCGACGAGGTTGCGCCGGGTAACGTGCTGATGGTGATGCAGAAGGGCTACACCCTGAACGGCCGCACTATCCGCGCGGCGATGGTCTCTGTCGCCAAAGCGAAGGGCTAAGCCGCTTCGCTTTTCGTCCTCTCCCCGCGGGGAGAGGATCACTCCTTGATGCTTTCGCGCAGCGGCTTCACCGGCACCACTTTTACCTGCTTAATCATATTATCCTGCACGTCGAGAATATCGATGTCGTACTGCCCGATGCGCACGCGGGTCTCCGGCGCCGGGATCTCCTCAATCGCTTCCAGAATCATGCCGTTCACCGTGCGGGCTTCATCTTCCGGCAGGTGCCAGTTGAAGGCTTTGTTCAGCTCGCGCACGTTGGCGCTGCCGTCGATGATCACCGAGCCGTCGTTCTGCGGGGTGACCTCCTCGGCAAGCGTCGGCGACATTGAGGTGGTGAAGTCGCCGACAATCTCTTCCAGAATATCCTCAACCGTTACCAGGCCCTGAATATCGCCGTATTCGTCCACCACTAGGCCCACTTTCTTCTTATTGCGCTGAAACTTCACCAGCTGAACGCTGAGCGGGGTGCCTTCCGGGACGAAGTAGATCTCATCCGCCGCCCGCAGCATTACCTCTTTGGTGAACTCCTTTTTCTCGGTCATCAGGCGATAGGCCTCGCGCACGCGCAGCATGCTGATGGCGTCGTCCAGCGAGTCGCGGTAGAGCACAATGCGCCCGTGCGGGGAGTGGGTCAGCTGGCGGACGATAGCCTTCCAGTCGTCGTTGATGTCGATGCCGACGATTTCGTTGCGCGGCACCATGATGTCGTTGACGCTCACTTTCTCCAGGTCCAGCACCGACAGCAGCATGTCCTGGTTGCGGCGCGAAATCTGCGAGCGGGACTCGTTGACGATGGTGCGCAGCTCGTCCTTGCTCAGCGCCGAGCTGATAGCGGTATCGGCCTTAATGCCCATCATGCACATCAGGAGGCGGGTGATGGTATTGAGCAGCCACACCAGCGGCATCATCAGGATCTGCAGCGGCGCCAGCAGGAAGCTGCTGGGGTAGGCGACCTTCTCCGGATAGAGGGCGGCGATGGTTTTCGGCAGCACTTCGGCGAATACCAGCACCACGAAGGTGAGGATACCGGTGGCGATGGCCACGCCCGCGTCGCCGTAGAGGCGCATGCCGACGATGGTGCCCAGCGCCGAGGCGAGGATGTTGACGAGGTTATTGCCGATCAGCACCAGGCTTATCAGGCGATCGGGCTTGCGCAGCAGCTTTTCCACGCGCTTCGCGGCCTTGTTTCCCTGCTTGGCCATGTGGCGCAGCCGGTAGCGGTTGAGCGTCATCATGCCGGTTTCTGAACCGGAGAAGTAAGCGGAGACGAGCACCATCACGATCAGGGTAATGATGAGCGTGGTGGTTGAGATGTGTTCCAACGGAATTCCCTTATATTAGCTAACAAACTGCTGCAGAACGCGGCTGCCGAAATAGGCCAGCGTCAGCAGCCCGGCGCCGGCCATATTGAACCAGACGACGCGGCGGCCGCGCCAGCCTTCATGATAGTGGCCCCACAGCAGAACAATGTAGACAAACCAGGCGAGGATCGACAGCACCGCCTTGTCGAGATTTTCCACGCTGAACAGGTTATGCAGATAGAACAGCCCGGTGCACAGCGTGAGGGTGAGCAGCACCACGCCGACCTGGGTAATGTGAAACATTTTACGCTCAATGCTCATCAGCGGCGGCAGTTCGCTGCTGAAGGTCAGTCTTTTGTTTTTCAACTGATAGTCGATCCACGCCAGCTGCAGCGCGTAGAGGGCGGCAATAATCAGCGTCGCGTAGGCGAAAAGGGACAGGCCGATATGCACCAGCATCCCCGGCGTGGTTTCCAGATGGGTGATAAACGCATTGGGCATAAAGGTGGCGAAGGCGAGGTTTATCAGCGCAAACGTATAGACGATGGGCAGCAGCAGCCAGCCGCGGTTGCGCGAAGCGACGATGGTCATCACCGTACAGATGATAAGGCTCACCAGCGAACTGATGTTCAGCAGGCTCAGATTTTGCCCCAGACCGTCGCCGGGGAAAATGCGCGCCTGCAGGGCAAAGGCGTGGCATATGAGCGCGATAACCGCCGAAATAATCGCCATGCGCCGCCAGCCGCTATTTTTTTGCAGCAGGCCGGGAATAATCAGCGCCAGGCTGACGGAGTAGCCAACAAGGGCGAGCAGAGCAAAAACAGGCATATAGATGTCGACATAGGCGTGAGATGAAAGAGAAACAGTATACCGTTACGCGACCCGCGCTCCAACCGTTGCATCACATCCGGGCTCCGGTCGTGTTATACTCCGGCAAATTTCTGTCTATGAGTCGCTCATGCGGCCAACCGTTTCCACCTCAGGCGAGAGACAATGTTTGATAATTTAACCGATCGTTTGTCGCGTACGCTGCGCAACATCAGCGGCCGCGGACGCCTTACTGAAGACAACATTAAAGATACCCTGCGCGAAGTGCGCATGGCGCTGCTGGAGGCCGACGTTGCCCTGCCGGTAGTGCGCGACTTCATCAGCCGCGTGAAAGAGAGCGCGGTGGGGCACGAAGTGAACAAGAGCCTGACCCCCGGTCAGGAGTTCGTCAAAATTGTGCGCAACGAGCTGGTTGCGGCGATGGGCGAAGAGAACCAGAGCCTCAACCTGGCGGCCCAGCCGCCGGCCGTCGTGCTGATGGCGGGCCTGCAGGGCGCCGGTAAAACCACCAGCGTCGGCAAGCTCGGCAAGTTCCTGCGCGAGAAGCACAAGAAGAAAGTGCTGGTCGTTTCGGCGGACGTCTACCGCCCGGCGGCGATCAAGCAGCTGGAAACCCTGGCCCAGCAGGTCGGCGTCGACTTCTTCCCGTCCGACGTGGCGCAGAAGCCGGTGGACATCGTTAACGCGGCGCTGAAAGAGGCGAAGCTGAAGTTCTACGACGTGCTGCTGGTGGATACCGCCGGCCGCCTGCACGTCGATGAAGCGATGATGGACGAGATCAAGCAGGTTCACGCGGCCATCAATCCGGTCGAGACCCTGTTCGTGGTTGACGCCATGACCGGTCAGGATGCGGCCAACACGGCGAAAGCCTTTAACGAAGCGCTGCCGCTCACCGGCGTGGTGCTCACCAAAGTGGACGGCGACGCCCGCGGCGGTGCGGCGCTCTCTATTCGCCACATCACCGGCAAGCCGATTAAGTTCCTCGGCGTCGGCGAGAAAACCGAGGCCCTGGAGCCGTTCCATCCGGACCGCATCGCCTCGCGTATCCTCGGCATGGGCGACGTGCTGTCGCTTATCGAAGATATCGAGAGCAAAGTTGACCGCGCCCAGGCCGAGAAGCTCGCCAGCAAGCTGAAGAAGGGCGACGGCTTCGACCTGACCGACTTCCTCGAACAGCTGCGCCAGATGAAGAACATGGGCGGCATGGCCAGCCTGATGGGCAAGCTGCCGGGCATGGGCCAGATCCCGGACAACGTTAAAGCGCAGATGGATGACAAAGTGCTGGTGCGCATGGAGGCGATCATCAACTCGATGACCCTCAAAGAGCGCGCCAAGCCGGAGATCATCAAAGGCTCCCGCAAGCGCCGCATCGCCGCCGGCTGCGGGATGCAGGTGCAGGACGTTAACCGCCTGCTCAAGCAATTCGACGACATGCAGCGCATGATGAAGAAAATGAAGAAGGGCGGCATGGCGAAGATGATGCGCGGGATGAAGGGGATGATGCCGCCGGGCTTCCCGGGCAGGTAATCGCTCCTCGCGCAGCCAGCGGCCTTGTCGATTGGGGCGCTGAGTGCTTTAGAGATTGCTTTTTGCGCCGAAATGAGTAAAATTTTCGGGCTTTTAATATGACACCGGGCTCCGTTCCTCGATGGAGCCCGGTTGTTTTATTCACACAAGAGGATGTTATGGTAACTATTCGTTTAGCACGTCACGGCGCGAAAAAGCGTCCGTTCTACCAGGTTGTCGTTGCTGACAGCCGCAATGCACGCAACGGCCGCTTCATCGAGCGCGTTGGTTTCTTCAACCCGATCGCTGCTGCCAGCGAAGAAGAAACTCGTCTCGATCTGGATCGTATCGCTCACTGGGTTGGCCAGGGCGCTACTGTATCCGATCGCGTTGCAGCGCTGATCAAAGCCGCTAACAAAGCAGCTTAATCTGTCACGGTGGTCATGATGAGCAAGCAACTCGCCGCGAAAGCACCCGTTGAACCGATTGTTCTCGGCAAAATGGGCTCTTGCTACGGCATCCGTGGTTGGCTCAGAGTGTTTTCCTCCACCGAAGACGCCGAAAGCATTTTTGACTATCAGCCCTGGTTTATCCAGAAGGCGGGTCAGTGGCAGGAGGTCGAGCTGGAAAGCTGGCGCCACCACAATCAGGATCTGATCATCAAGCTCAAGGGCGTTGACGATCGGGATGCCGCGAATCTGCTGACCAATTGCGAAATTGTCGTTGATTCTACGCAACTGCCTCAGCTTGAAGAGGGTGACTACTACTGGAAAGACCTGATGGGCTGCCAGGTAGTGACCACTGAAGGCTATGACCTCGGTAAAGTCGTCGACATGATGGAAACCGGGTCCAATGACGTTCTGGTCATTAAGGCAAACCTGAAAGATGCGTTTGGTATCAAGGAGCGGCTGGTCCCGTTCCTCGATGGGCAGGTTATCAAGAAAGTCGATCTCACTACTCAAACCATTGAAGTAGATTGGGATCCTGGTTTTTAAATCTCCGGATTAACGGTAAAAGACGGCGCTATGTGGATTGGCATAATCAGCCTGTTTCCTGAAATGTTCCGCGCGATTACCGACTACGGGGTAACTGGCCGGGCAGTAAAAAATGGCCTGCTGAGCATCGAGAGCTGGAGTCCGCGCGATTTCGCTCATGACCGGCACCGTACCGTGGACGAACGTCCTTACGGCGGCGGACCGGGGATGCTAATGATGGTGCAGCCCCTGCGGGATGCGATTCATGCAGCAAAAGCTGCGGCTGGCGAAGGCGCGAAGGTGATCTATCTGTCACCTCAGGGACGCAAGCTTGATCAAGCGGGCGTGAGCGAGCTGGCGACAAATCAGAAGCTGATTCTGGTCTGTGGCCGCTACGAAGGGATAGACGAGCGCGTAATTCAGACCGAGATTGACGAAGAGTGGTCTATCGGCGATTACGTACTCAGCGGTGGTGAGTTACCGGCAATGACGCTGATTGACTCGGTTTCCCGGTTCATTCCGGGCGTACTGGGCCACGAAGCATCGGCAACGGAAGATTCCTTTGCTGAAGGATTTCTGGACTGTCCACACTATACCCGCCCTGAAGTGTTAGAGGGCATGGAGGTTCCGGCAGTACTGCTGTCTGGCAACCATGCAGAGATACGCCGCTGGCGTCTGAAGCAGTCGCTGGGCCGCACCTGGCTGAGAAGACCTGAACTTCTGGAAAACCTGGCTCTGACTGAAGAGCAAGCAAGGTTGCTGGCGGAGTTCAAAGCGGAACACGCACAACAGCAACATAAACATGATGGGATGGCGTAAGCCCCCGATATATCAGTTTACCCAGGATAAGAGATTAAATTATGAGCAACATTATTAAACAAATCGAACAAGAGCAGATGAAGCAGGACGTACCTTCCTTCCGTCCGGGCGATACCGTGGAAGTGAAAGTATGGGTTGTTGAAGGTTCCAAAAAACGTCTGCAGGCATTCGAGGGCGTGGTTATCGCTATCCGTAACCGCGGTCTGCATTCTGCATTCACTGTTCGCAAAATTTCCAACGGCGAAGGCGTAGAGCGTGTTTTCCAGACTCACTCTCCGGTTGTCGACAGCATTGCTGTTAAACGTCGTGGTGCCGTTCGTCAAGCTAAACTGTACTACCTGCGTGAGCGTACTGGTAAGGCTGCTCGTATCAAAGAGCGTCTTAACTAAGAACGCATTTCACGCGGCATCCAAAGCGTGCAATGAAAAAGGGGTTAGCGATAAGCTAGCCCCTTTTTTTTTTCGTTGCTGCGGTCGTCTTAGACGACGGTATCAGAAGCTGATTAGCGGATTGGTTCATTTTGAAAGGCTTCAGCCGATGATATCGATCTTACGATTTGTAAATAACACGCTACATAAAAGGTGTTAAAAGTGAAAAAAAATAAGCATGTTAATAAATTTACTGCCTGCCATCTGACCGCCGGTGAATCAATCTTCACCTGGGGTGAAGGCTACATCGGTAAAATGATGGGGCAGGGCAGGGATAAGCAGTACAACGGTGTATTAATTGTCACCGGCGTCAGGGTTGCCTTTTACCGAAAAGGTTTTTTTGGTGAGGTGATTGAAACTATACCGTTAAATGCGATCACCTCTATTGAAAGAAAATCCACGCTTGGTCACAGGGTGATAAGAATTCACACTGCCCATGATGACCTTGAGTTCAAAACGTTCAGTAAAGATTCAGAACTGTCGCTCGTTGACGCTATCGAGGTTGGACGCGGGCTCAATGCTCATATCGCCCCGGTATGTGAAGCGACAGCGGACGATCCTTATGAGCAGCTCCGAAAGTTATCGGAACTTAAAGAGGCGGGGATCATTTCTGACGAGGAGTTTCAGATCAAAAAAAGAAAATTACTGGAACTTATTTAATATTTTATTCAAATGCGAAATAAAAAACCTGCAAATGCAGGTTTTTGTCTTTTCAGGCGTTGGCCTGACTCACCACCACCGGCGCCGGCTTAACGATATAGCGCGCCAGGCTCTCGTGGGTGACAAAGGTGCAGCCGCACTGGATATTCTGGCACTGGTGGTAGCGCTCTTTGGTTTCTGCGCTCAGGTAGCGGCTGGAGCGGGCGTGGGCCGGTTTCTGGCAGATCGGGCAATGCATCATGGTGAGTTCCCCCTTTGCGTGGTGTGTAGGGGGAATATTACGCCTTTAACTTGCAAATGCAAGTTTAGATTTGAGTTTGCTCCCTTTTATTCAACAATCCCTATGGCGTCCGCCACTTTTATCTCCAGCTCAAGTGTTGTGGTGAATCCCGTGCTGTCCAGATTGTGCGTGGCTTTTGTTATAATCCAGTCTTGCTGGTTCATTATTTCCTGTCCGAATACCTTCAGCATAACCGGTGTTTCGGGGTAGAGATCGGCACGTCCTTTTGCCAGAGTGAGTTTACAAGTATAAGTTTCCCTCTGACATTTTTCCCAGGCATCTTTCGCCGCCCGTTCAGCTTGCTCCTGGCTTGCATAAAGCGTTTTTAAAGCCAGAATATTATCTTTTTTTCCAATGAGATACTCATTGTTAGCTGCTTTGGGGGGAGTACTGGTGTTTTGATGTAAGTTCTTTTTCTGCAACAGGATAACCTGCTTACTCTGTTGTAAAGGCGTCCTGGTGTCCAGCCATTGGGCAGTAACGCCTGTATAATTAAAACGATTTGCACTTTTAAATGAGTAGTTTTTACAGTCAGAGCGCAAAATAGTAATCGGTGAAATGGCCTTGCCGCTTGTAGTTGTACCTGTTCCTACTTTTAGAAAAAGCATTGTTCTATTTTTGATTGAAAACTCTGCACCGTTTCGAATAGCTAGTCGGGTAAGGAAGGCGACGTCAGATTCCTGTGACTGATCGATATGGGATACGGAAATATTCTTTAACCCGGGCGCTACGTTATAAAAAAGACCACTTTTTTCTGCGATTGTATGAACAATGTCTTCAATGGTCGTGTCGTGCCAGGAGTAATCCTTTTTGGTATTGAGATTACCATGTAGATCTGCGCTGCAGGCTTGTATCTCCATATTATCAGGAACACCGCTGTAGTTTATCCAATCTATCTTATAGGAGCCTTTATATTCCAGAATACTGCCTTTCCAGCCAAGATAAACTGCTATTAGTTTGCTTGTTTCCGGAAAGAACAGTGTGTTATCAGTATCGGAGAGCTTAATATTCAAGCTATCAGCATTAAAGCTGCGATTATCAATAAGACTAAGACTTATAAGCCGCTGCTTAAAGTAAGTGCTAATATCTTCACCGCCTAAATAGATAACGAAATCTGGCATGGCCGTTCCGGCCAAGCCATCCAGTGTCTGTCTCACTACACTGGTTGCAACGTTAATATTGCCATTTATGGTATCAATAATTGCGTTCGACATCAGCTCGCTCCCGTCATATTTGAAACTAATTCACTGAGTTGGGTACCCGCATTTTTTGCAGTAACCGCCAGTTGCTCATCAACACGAATAAGCTCAACTGTGAAGCTAATTTTACGGGGGCTACCGTCCGGTAACAGTTCAGAGCCAGTTTCAGTTACATTGCTAATCACAAACATGCCATAAATGGTGCCATTACCATCTAATAGTGGCCAGCTAAGACCGAGTTCAGCCATCTGGCGCAGCAGCGCTAGCGTTACCTTACCACCGGTGATTTCCGGGTATAGATCTCCGGTGAGATTGATTTTCTCTTGACCCTGGCCAAGATACTGATAAGCATCACGGGTTCCTATACGGCTATTAGAGTTCCAGCTGTAACTGGCATCATGCTTAAATGTTTGATAGGGCAATGTCCGGCGTTCGAAAACGAAAAAACCGAGAGCTAGCATCATAAGAGGTTTCTCCTGGGCTTTAATAGACGAGTGATGTCAGATGGTTAGAGTATTTTTCACTCTGAAATCGTTCAAGCTGGGTACGAATGTGTGAGGCAATATCCTCTGCGCTGGCCTGCTCTGCTGTTATCTGAAGAGTAATATTCTGAGTGCTCCGATCTGTAATCGTCCGACTGGCTTGCGGGATTACCGGCTGATATGCGCTGGTGCTGAGAGGAACAATCTCTTTCTGCAAATAGAAATTGTCCACGTAAGCATTATTATCACTTACTGGCAGGGTATCCGCGGTTTTCGACGTCTTATCTTTCAGATGCAGGTACTCAAGCACTGAGCTAAATGCATCTTTTACGCGTCTGATTGCCATCAAAGATTGAGTCATTGAATCGGCCAGTATTTTTCCAAGTTTTTCTCCACTGTCCCGAAATGCATCAAGTGTTTGCTGGGAGGATTTTACTGGAGTAATCAGATTGCTAAACCAGCCGGAGATACTTTGTAATCGTTCATCTAACCAGTTAAAAAGTGGTTTTAACGGTTCAAAAACTCCCTTGAAAAAAGTGCTTAACGGTTCCCAGTATTGACGGATAAGTAGAGCTGCTCCTGTTATGGCCGCGACGACGGCAACAACGGGCCATGAAAGTGTGCCTATTGCCAGCGCAACATCTTCAAAAATAGGTACCAGAAGCGAAGCTGTGGTCATAATCATATTAATTGCGGTGATTACCGGGGCTGTAACGGTTCCAATTACGCCAATGACGCTGGCGACAATGGTCGCTGCGGCTGCTATGTTGCTGAATATCTGCACCAGCTCCTGATTCTTTATGACCCAACTATCAAGTTTTAACAAAGACTCTGTCGCGGTTTGCACCAGTTGGCGCAAGGAATCGGCTTGAGGTGCAAGCCAGTCGGTGCTCAGCTTTTCTTTTGCAGCAACTAATTTAGCGATATCGTCATCCAGATTCCCCGCGTTAGGTACGGTGGCTATGGGAGAATCTATTTGATTAGCGGGAATTGCTGCCGGATTTACCGAGGCGCTATTTTTGGCATTCGCGGCAGCTCTGGGGGCAATGATCGTATTCGCAAAAGCGAATCCCCGTTCACCTCGTGATTTCACGGCTGCGGCAAGCGCAGTGCGCTGCTGGTATTGATCTTTCACTGTGCTAATCTTTTGCTTCAAGGATGTGAAACGCTTTAATTTTTCCTGCTGTTGCTCAAGATCTGCTGATGTATGCGTAATTGATTTCTGTAGCTGCAGTTCACTTTCTGCCAGATGTTGTGTATTAATGCCTGCAGCTTTCAGCTGTAAGTTCTGGCGCTGAAGTGAAAGTTGTAAATCTGTATACTTATCCGCTAAATTCCGAACATTGCTGCGGGAAGTATTCATGGCGACAATCTGCTGTCGGGATGGTTGCGACGTAGTATTAACTGCGATTGCTCGTTCCCTGGCATTCGCTTTTGCCATATTCATCGCTTTTTGCGTCTTAATAAGTTCGCGCTGTGTGACCAGTAGTTTTTCGATTTGACCGGCCTGAGCTTGTAAAGAGGCCAGCTTCTGCTGGCTAGAGTCAACGCTGTTTTCCAGTGACTGACTTGTCATCTGAAATGTTTTAAACGGCCGTTTTATCAAATCAGCCGCCTTAAGCAGCGCCTGGAGTGTTGTGATGTTACTCATTGGTTTGCCCGCTTCGTTGTAGCGCTTTTTCGCGCCAGGCTATGAGCTCGGAGAGCCTCATGGGATATAGGGCGGAAGGTGGCCAGTGGAAAATCACGGCAATATCCGCCATCAGATCATCGGCTGATAGATTGTCCGGAAACGTTACTGCGCCGACGTCGGCGACAAAAAACCGACCACCTCACCTGCCAGCGCGATTAGATCGGGAAGATCGAGAGTAGCGATTTCCTGCTCAGTCAGAGACGGTGACGTAATTCGGGGCAGGACTTTAATAAGTGCATCGACCTCAGAACCCGCGAGGGCGGCGAGACTGACGCCGCGCAGGGCCCCTGCAGTGGGTTTGATGAGTGTAATTGAATCAATGAACTGTTCACCGCGTTTAAGTGGGGTTTCCAGAGTGACGGTATGGCCTGTGATTGTGTTCATATATTTCCTGTGCTTATTATTGACGAGCCGGCCAGCAGCTATGCTGGCCGGGAACAGATTACAGTCCGATGTTGCGGCGGTGCTGTTCGAGACGGTCAACGCCGTTGATCTTCTCGATCATGTTGACGGTGTCGATCTCCACCAGCTCTTTGCCGTCGATGGTCAGCTTGAAGTAGGTGCAGACCACTGAGATTTTCGCCTCGGTGTCTTCACCCGGCTTGTTTTCGCCGGTATCGATCTCTTTCTGGCGGCCGCGCATCACGACTTCAACAGCGCTGGTATCGCCGGTGTCGTCGCGCTGGTAGGAGCCGGCGAAGCGGATCGGCACGCCGTCGATGCTGGTGGCGGCGTACATCTCCCAGATGACGGAGTCCGGGAAACCGCCGAGGGACCACTCCATGGACAGGGCATCGTCATCGAGACCCATATCAATCGGCGCGCTGCCGTTCATGCCGGCCCCGCGGTAGTTCTCAATTTTGCGGGTGAGCTTCGGCAGCGTGATGGATTTTGCGACCCCCTGGTAGCTGTAACCATTGAGGAACACGTTCATTAATTTCAATTTACGCGGCATTGCCATGGATCAGGTTCCTTATTTGCTGTTGACCGAAGAGGCCAGGTTCGCCAGGTACTTATCGGTGATGCGCTGGCGCAGGGTCAGATTTTCCAGAGGCGGAACCGGGGTATAGTCGTAGTCGATATACAGCTTGCCGGCCTTCAGGGTCTCCGCATCGTTCGCGTCCTCATCGAACCAGCAACTGGCGTCGATGATGTAGCCGTTGGTTTTCAGCTCGCGGAACTTAGCGTTAATACCGTCGATAATGTCGCGGATAAGCGTGGCAGTAACCGGCTTATCGACCGCCCACATGTGGCCTTCGGCCATGGTGTCGGCCACGATCTGCGCGGTGCGGGTGTAGTTTTCAAACTGGAATAGCGGGTCATCGGCACAGGTGCGGTTGCCCCAGAAGCGGAAGCCATCTTTGCGCACGAGGGTCGTTACGCCCGCTTCGTTCAGCAGATCGGCATCGGTACCGGACGCCTGCAGATCCCAGAAGACCGAGGCGGTCATGCCGGTTACGCCGTTGACGCCGACGTTGGACAGGGTTTTGTGCCAGCCGACGGTCTGATCGATGTAGGCGCGCAGGCCCATCGCACGAGCGGTAGCATAAGCCTGGCTGCTGGTGTTGTTAACCGTGTCCCAGCTCAGGAAATCCGGCCAAATCAGCATCAGTTCGCGCTGGCTGAAGTTTTTGCGGTAGTCGATGGCGTCGGAAACGGTTTTACATTCCCAGCCGCCAATATAGCCGAAGGCGCGCAGCTGCTGGCAAATGGCGGCCAGCGCCGTCGCCACTTCCTGGCTATCGAGCCCCGGTACGCCGAGGATGCGCGGCTTAACGCCGGTGACGGCTTCTGCACTGAGCAGGGCCTTCATGCCGGTATAGTTGCCGCTGGCATCGGTAGTGCCGATGATGTTCGAGATGGTCTGGGCCTTCGCCGCTTCTTCGTCATCACCTTTACCTTCTTCGACGCGAACCACGACGGTAACGGGTTTCGCCTGGTCGGCAATAGCCTGCAGAGAAGGGGCGAGGGTGCCCTTGGTGCCCGCTTTACCGATCGCGCTCTGCACGTTGGTGATCAGGACCGGTACGTTGAGGGGAAACATTTCTGCATCGGCGTCGCTGCCGGTACAGACCATGCCGATAACGGCGGTTGATACAGTTGAAATGACGCGGGTGCCGTCGTTAACTTCGACAACCTGTACGCCGTGGTGGTAGTCACTCATCCAATTTACTCCGTGGTGTTGGGGTGAGTGCTATTTTCCTTTTTTTTGCGGGTTGGGCTATTTGTTGGGGTTGGGGGAGAGATGGCACAACGTAGGGGGGTATTTATCTTATTAATTTTAATGACTTCAATGAAATGAGTTAAAAAAGATGGGGGGATATTGAAATTATTTTTATATAACCATTAATTAGTAGGGAATGCTGCATGTATGATCTGGATGGCAGGAATGCGCATAATTTATTTTATATGGAATAACGCCCGATAGAAATCATCGGGCATCATAGTTTTGAGGTGTCTTAATGATGAGCGCTGTTAAATGTTTGGTTTAGTCGGCCAGTTGATGTTCGGTGTTGTACTAATATTCACTCGATTCAGAAGAACCCTATACTTTTTCCATGTTAGCAACTGTTCTCTTTCACCATCTGTTGCAATATCAAGATCCATTGCATCCTGTAAGGGCAATATGATTGAGTTAACTTCAGCCATTAGTTGATTTTTCATTTTCCTTGCTTTTTCTATCAGATTTTCCTGAGAAGGTGCTGGAGGATCTGATAGAACTGGATAACCATGGTTATCATATGTTATGATTTTTCCTTTGGATTGACCTGATAATAATTTCCTGTGCTCTTCATCAGTAATTTGAACTGCATTATCAGGCCATTGTGTATAATCATGTCGCATTGAGTCATGATAAAATCCACCAGTTTTTTTACTATAAAAATAACCCATTATTATCTCTCCTTACCAGCCAATAGCAATCCAGTCGGCGCCAATTTCTTCTTTGTAGACATGGGCAGTAAAACCCCATTGGTCTCTTCCGGTAGCACTAATGTTTGATGTGCTATCTGCACCATGATAAGAATTGTTCTGGCTTAAACATACTGCAGCGCAGGCGTTTGGAAAACCGATTGGGAAATTAACTCGAAGATCGTCTCCTGTTCCAACGCTTCCAAACTGAATAATTAAACCGGTGCTTGCGCATTTCCACCAACCGGGCCATCCCATCCCAGCAGTTGATACTTTGGAGAATGTTCCGTTTACATAATCCCATGTGGCTCTATTATTGATATCATTATCTCTGGCAGTAAGATTTACTTGAATTGCATCCCATAGCCACTGTCCGGAGGGATTCCATCTGGTTCCCCAAATGTTTCCGTCAGTAGTCATATAAGCATTTCCAGAATAAACTGCATTTGTAGAGTGAATATCACCGTGTACGGTAATCCATTCAGGATGAATCTCTGTAATTTTAATTCCATTAGCGACTAGATAAAAGGCTCCATCTTCCTCTTGTTGAATACCAGTATCATTATCTCCAAGAGTAATTGAGCTTCCGGACAAAATATTTTCAGTATTAACACCAAAGGATGATGTTTGTGGCAAGTTTAGCTTGCCGGTCATTGTGTCACCGGCTTTGCTCACTGCTCCTACATCAGTGGCGGTGGGAATATTAGCTGAGTTATAATCAATGACCCAGGATACCTCAGTTGAAGGGCCTTTTGTCCAGTTTTGCCGATATGCAATTTCACCATGATGTGAATAATAGTGTTGAAGCCAAGTGTCTCCCTCTATTTTAACAAATAAAAATCCAAAGGCATATAAAGCATCACCATTTTTGTTTTTCGGAAAGTCTGAGATGGTATCACTTTTTGTTACGGCAACCTGCCACCAGCCTGATTGATTTGCTGCGGCCATAGTCATTCCATCTTTAATCTGTCCCCGAATTTTAATGGGAAAGGCGCCTAAATCATCTGGCGATAAAGTAATGTCAGTAGACAGAGGGTGTCCGTTGATTTTACGCGTAGAGGGTACTCTTCCATTAGCATTAGTATTTACGGCCTTTACGGCCTTGGGCGTAGCAGCCAACGATTCCGAATCACTATCTGTAGCACTGCTCAGTTGAGTAAACCCTTTCTCCTTAAGCGTTGCATCCGGATGACGTCGTGACTTTTCATGCTCTGCAATTTTGTCATCAACATAATCCTGAGAAGCCATCACAGTGGTTGAGTCAATTGTGAGATCGACAGAAGCAATATCTGAAAGCATAATAACCATGCGCACTGTTTGCGCCCGGCCTGAGCCCTCTTCAAGCTTTGGTTTGTAGCTTTCAGCCATGTTTCCGACAGCCAGTAGGGTTCCTGCATCATCATAAATCCCCATTTCTCGCATCCAGAACCCTCCCGTTTCAGGTGGAATGATCAGTTCTGCGATAACGTAGTTTTTATGCTGATTATCCTGACTGATTTTATTCAAAGCATGGCGCCAGACTTCCTTCACCAGCTTTGTTTGATTGGCATCGGGTTCAGGTAGTTTGCCATTACCATCGCCAACGGCCATCTCAGTAATATTGACTTTCTTGCCACCGGAAGTTAGCGCTGCAGCAAACTTTTCTGCACCGGCTTTAGTTACAATTGTTCTAAATTTCGTTGCCATATTTATCTCACTTAACCTGGGTAAACAGTGATGATGTTACCGTCGTAATTCAGGGCACCGGTGTATAAGAAACCGGTGACATCCTGGATAATATTAAGACCAATTAAATGTCTGCTTGCAGGTTTAGCATCAGCAATAACCCGCTCCATCTCCTGATACATCTCTTCACTAATGCCAGTGTCGAGGACGCCGATATCAAGACGAAATGTGCCCGCAGGATCGTCAGTTTCCCACCACTCTGTAACTTTGAGCAGATAACCTAAAGGTTCAACAACACGTCTAATTGCTCCAATAGTGCCTTTGTGGCTATGGATAAAAAACGCATTACGGATCACTTCACGCTTCGTTTCTGTTGGCCAGTTTTCATCCCACCGGTCAACGGAGAACGCCCATGCAAGCCAGGGTAAAAGTTCGTCAGGGCATGTTTGCGGATCCCACAGCTGGCGTAAGGGAACCGGGATCGTTTCTATCCCGGCAGCCGCTTGAGTAGCAGCTATCTCTAATGATGACGACCCAACGGGTAAGAGGCGAGATTCACTCATCCGAGCCCCCATTCGCTATCTTGTAGTCGGTACACCAGGATGCCTGTGAACTATCCAGCACGATATCCTTTTCCGGGGCCGTCAGTTCTACGCGTTGAACTCCCTCTACATGCAGTGCGGCATAGATTGCTGATTTGCGGATATCTCGGCCAAGTCGGTGCTGCGAATTGATATAGGCTTTCAGCTGAGCCTCTGCTGTTTTACGGATCGGTTCTGCTTCCGGACCGGGATAGAAGTAGAGAGTGGCATCAATTGTGTACGGCACTATTTTTGCGCTTTGTACTGTTACCCGATCAGCCACGGGGCGAACATTTTCTTCATTGAGCGCCTTCTCGACGATATTCAGTAGCTCTTTGCTGGCGGTACCATCGCCGTCGCGTGCCAGTACGCTTATCGTAATATTGGCGGGCTCAGGGCTAATGACAGATATGTCTGCTACTCGACCATCAGCGCTACGGCCATGATATTCATAGGAGCCTGTTGGCCCGGCTACGCTCAGACTTTCAAACGCCTGCTGTGCCCGCAGGCGAAGATCCGTATCGGACTCCATCACCGGCGGCGTAGGCGGAATGGTGGTATCGTCGCCCGGCGCGATAGTCAGCCGTTCGGTATTGTTGTTGGCCGCCATCACATCGAGATCGCTTCCCTGCGCATAGGCCAGCATCACCGCCCGGGCGGCTTCGTTAACCCGCTGGCGCAGCAGGACTTCGCGATAGGCGTTCTCTTCCAGAAACTTGGTCAGAGGCTCAGACTCCAGCGCCAGCGTGCGGCTTACCGCCTCCTGCTGGTCCTCCGGCAGCAGAGAGATGAGCCGGGCTTTACGTTCGGCAAGAATGTTTTCATAGTCCAGCTCCTCGACCACATCGGGGGAGGGCAGCTGGCTCAGGTCAATAATCGGCATGATTTAACTCACTGAAAGGGTTAATGAAAGGGATTCGCCGCTGCTGCGCAGCTCGCCTTCGAGATTGACGACCATCTGGCCGTTAAACTGACGTTCTGTTGTTACGGCGCTGAGCTGGACGCGCGGCTCCCACTGGAGAACGGCCATATAGCAGGCGACCATGATCTGTAGCTCCAGCGCGGGGGTTTGCGGCTGGTCAATCATTGCCGACAGCAGCGAGCCATACTGGCGGCGCATCACCCGCGACCCCACCGGCGTGCGTAAAATGTCGCTGAGGCTCTGTCGGATATGATCCGTGTCGGTCAGTGAACGGCCGCTGCTGCGGTTCATGCCGAGATAGCGAATGCTCATAGTGGTGCTCCTGTTTTGCCGCCGCTGTCGCCCGGATGGAGGTGGGTGTGCAGGACCTTACCGTTGGACGACAGCGCGCCGCCTTCGTGGGTTATGTTCCCCTGCATCGTACCGCCCTGCTGAACCTCCAGCGTGGCAGTGATTAGCTTGTGGGTGCAGACCACCTCGGGCGCGTCCAGCGTGATGCGGCTGCTGGCGTTGACGGTGACCTGTGGGACCGTCACCGTGACGGATTCGGAGGCGGCGATCTGCGCGGTTTTAATACCTGATACCGCGAGCGCGCCGGTCTCCGGCTCGTATTCAAAAACGGCGCCGTCGGGAAAGACGATGCGGTGCGCGTTTGCGGAGGCCGACGGCGCCGGGGCGTCATCAGAGAAGATACCCGGCAGGATAAATGCCGTATCCAGCTCGCCGCCGATGGCCAGCAGCAGCACCTGCTCGCCGATGGAGGGTGCCCACCAGCTGCGGGCTTTTCCCGCCCGCTGGGTCAGCCACGGGAGCCAGTCGGTCAGCAGGCCGCCGCTCTGCACCCGGCAGCGGCCGCGCTGCAGGTCAATTTCGCTGATGACGCCGATGCGGATAACGTTGCGCATCAGGCGGCTAAGGTCGTAAATGTTGTCGTATATATTCATAGGAGAAGGATGCCGTTGAGGGGTTGTCGTCGCAATCAGATGCCATTCGCCGGTCGGCTACACAACAGTCGGGGCAGTTATTCCGCCCAGCGGCTCACCAGTTCGCCGTGCACGTACAGCTCTTTGGGCCGGGTGACCGGTGGCTCAGGCAGCGGTTCGGGTAAATCGGTGGCGTAAAGCGCTCCGTCACTTTCGGTGACCAGGGTGCGCTCGGTGAGCTGCAGGGTCAGGGTGAGGTTCTGGCCGCCCTCTTCGCTGCTTTCGGCACGCCAGCTGAAGCCGCTTTTTTGCTCCTCGCCGCGGGTCATAATGTCCGGCTGGTTATCGCGCAGCCACGCGATGACCGGCACCAGCAGCGTATTGATATCCTCCTTAAATCCCTCCAGCCGCAGGGTGAGGGGATACTGCTTCTCATAGGAAAGCGAGGTGGCTGCGGTCGTCACGACGGTGCCGCCGGTTACGCTTACGGTCAGCATGTCGGGATTGGCGGCAACCGCAGGGACGGCTTTAAGCAGCGCGTCGCGAAGGCTAGCGGGTTTCATCATGGTCTTGCTCCTGGCAGTGTTTGATCATTTCAATCTGGATAGCGCAGCGCGCGAGCGCCTGCTCAAGCTGGCGAATGTCGGCGCTCAGGTCGCCGTTAGTGGTCGGGCTGCTTGCCGGCATCGGGCAGAGCGTCACCGGCGGGCAGCGGTTGTAGACAGCGACCGGCGGAGGCGCAGGCGGGGCGCTGGTGCATCCGGCGCACAGCATCAGGAAGAGCGCTGCCGTACCAGCGGCGCGCGTCGCTATTTTCATTAAGTAGCCTCGCAATCGTCTGTTCCCGGCGCGCGGAGGCGTCCGCCGCCGCGTTGAGTTTTTGCCGCCACGCCTGCTGGAGGGCATCGCTGCGTTTTAGCCTGTCGTCGAGGGCGGCACGCTCGGCGTTTAGCCGATCGAGATTGAGCTTCTGCGCGCCCGCCAGCTGGCTGGCTTCCTTCAGATCGCGCCTGAGCCTGTTGTTTTCAATCCGGGTAAACAGCAGGGCCAGAGTGGCGGCGAGCAGCAGGACAATAGCGATCCTCATGACGCCCCCTGCAGGCACCGGGCGCGTTCGCGCTGGCGCCGTTTTTCGAGACCGGGGCTTTTTACGCCGTTGATATACACCCAGCGCGGCAGCTGCTCGCAGGCCTGGCGCCACTGGCGGGCATTGAGCAGGGCCGTCAGCGTCGAGCGGCAGGCGGCGCCTGCGCCAACGTTAAAGGTGAAGCTGACCAGCGCGTCGTAGACAGGCTGCGGCATCTGTACAGGAATACAGCGCTTCAGGCGCTGTTCAACCTGAATCACGTCAGCCACCAGGTTGACAGCTGCCTCGCGCTCGTTAATGGTCCTGTGCGGCACGACACCCGCCGTGTGGCCGATGCCCGATGTCCATACGCCGGCGCTGCAGCGGTAGGGGCGCAGCCGGCATCCCTCAAGATCGGCCAGCAGAGCCAGCCCCTCCGGCGAGGTGTGGAGCCGGTGATAGTCCGGGACCAGCGCGGCGAGTGCCAGCACGGCCGCTGCCGCGCAGCGGGTGGCTACTTTGTTCATCGCCTCTCCTTTTTGTCGCGCAGCTCGGCCAGGTAGCGCCAGGTTTTATGGCGATACCAGAAGTTGACCAGCGCAGTGAAGATGGCGCACAGGCTGCCCGTCAGCAGGGCCAGCTTTTCCGCCGTCTGTACGCCAAAAAAGGCCAGCAGCATCGATAGCCAGTAGGTAAGGAAAGTGCTGATTTTGTCGACGCTCAATCCCATAGGTTGATGCTCTCGGCGGTCGGCGCGCTCTGCACCTGCGGAAGCTCGACGGCGGTGCCGTAAGGAATAAGCGGACCGGCGTCGGCCAGGCCCGGATTGGCGGCAAGCACTGTTTCAAAAACGCCGGCGCTGCGTCCGTAGTAACGAACGCAAATAACATCGAGGGTGTCCCCCTGTTGTGCGATTACCTGCATCTGTTTAGCCTCGCTGTGGGTGAGAAAAGGGTATGCAGATAGTGTCTTCGGGAAGAGGGAGAAGGGCCATTGATGCGGGGCGGGTCATCCCTGGCACAACAGCGCCAGGGGAGTTCAGTGCTTTATACTGACGAGGTTTTGACGTTAGCTCCTTTTCATTCCGCTTTGTAAAACAGCGTGTCGTCAGGTTCGCTATTTTCACTGTTCGCCAGATCGGCAATCAGGCTTAAGGCGAGCTTGAGATCCGTAGGCTTGCAGTTGGCTAGCAGAGAAACCTCTGCGATAAATTGCACGCACGCCCATCTGTACTGCGTCCGGTTGACCTGTTCCCCAACCATGAATCTCTCCTATACGGTTACTGTATATTTATACAGTGTGCGCCGGGAGACCGGTAGAGATCAAGGGGTGAAAGTCCCCGACCATTGAAGGACCAGCAATCCACAAGGTCCCCGAGTCATGCGTTGCATACCGCGAGGTATGGGGCGAAGCGTTGACAGGGGTGTTGACAGGCCAGCCATTGAGCCACGAAATC
>NZ_BCZS01000021.1 GCF_001598855.1 Pluralibacter gergoviae ATCC 33028 = NBRC 105706
AAAAAGCACTCTCCCGTAAGAAAAAGGGAAGCGCTAACAGACGTAAAGCCCGAATACAACTTGCAGCCGTTCACGAACGGGTAGCCAGTGCCCGTGCCGATTTCCAGCACAAGTTATCTCGCGCAATTGTTGACGAAAACCAGGCGGTAATTGTCGAGACGCTGAAAGCGGCAAATATGATGAAAAACCCCCATCTGGCTCGTGCGATAGGCGATGCGGGATGGGCTGGATTCATTACAAAACTGGAATATAAAGCAGCAGAGAAAGGCGTGCATCTGGTGAAACTGGATCAATGGTTCGCCAGTTCGAAAACCTGTCATTGTTGCGGTCACAAGATGCAGGAAATGCCATTACATAAGCGTATATGGCAGTGCCCGGCGTGTGGCGTTGAGCATGACCGCGATATCAACGCGGCGCTCAACATCGAACGCAAGGGCATACTGGAATTACAAGCGGCGGGACTCGTCGTTTCTGCCCATGGAGGCCAGCGTAAATCCGTCACACAGACGGTTGCGGCCTGAGAAGTGGGAAGCCTCGCCCGACAGGGCGGGGAGCAGTCACGGGCTGAGGAACACCTGCGGGGCGCCGCTTTGCGGGTGGCGGCCGATCTCCACCTCGGCGCCGTACCAGCGCCGCAGGCTGTCGGCCTGCAGCACCTGCTGCGCCGTCCCCTGAGCGACAAGTTCGCCCCGGTGAAGCAGCAGCAGCCGGTCGGCCCACAGGGCGGCAAGGTTCAGATCGTGCAGCACCGCGCAGACGTGAAGTTCGCCTGCGATAGTGAGCTTTTTCAGCAGCCGCAGCAGGTGCTGCTGGTGATAGAGATCCAGCGCGGAGGTGGGCTCATCGAGAAACAGCCAGCCCTGCGGCGCGCCGTTGACCCACAGCTGCGCCAGCGCGCGGGCGAGCTGCACCCGCTGCTGCTCGCCGCCGGAAAGCGTGCTGTAGCGGCGGTCGGCCAGCGGCGCGCAGCCGGTCAGGTGCATGACCTCGTCCACCGCGCCGCCGCGCGTGTCGTCCGGCCAGGGCGCGCGGCCCATCGCCACAATCTGCCCGACCGGCCAGTCGAAGCCGGGCCGGCTCTGCTGGCGCATTACCGCCCGGCGGCGCGATAGCGCCTCGGTTGACCACGCCGCCAGCGACTTATCTTCCAGCAGGCAGCGGCCGCCGTCCGGCGGCAGAAATCCCGTCAGCAGCCGCAGCAGCGTCGATTTACCGGCGCCGTTGGGGCCGATCAGCGCCACCAGTTCGCCGCGGCTTAACGTCAGAGAAATATCGCGCAGCACGGAGGAGAACGTCAGATTTTCGGCCCGCAGTTTGTTAACCACGTACGCCTCCCCGGCGGAAAATCAGCCACAGAAACCACGGTGCGCCGAGCAGGCTGGTGAGCAGGCCGACGGGCATTTCTGCCGGCGCCACCAGCGTGCGGGCAAGCGTGTCGGCGACCAGCAGCAGAATGGCGCCCACCAGCACCGAGCCGGGCACCACCGCCCGATGATCGGCCCCCAGCCACATGCGCAGCAGGTGCGGTACCACCAGACCCACAAAGCCAATCACGCCGCTGACCGCCACGGCGGCGGCTACCAGCAGCGCGCTGCACATCAGCAGCTGACGCTGCACCCGGCGCACGTTAACCCCCAGGTAGTGGGCCTCTTCATCGCCGAGCTGCAGCAGATTGAGCGGTTTCGTCAGCCGCCAGGCCAGCGCCGCCGCCGGAAGCAGCAGCGAGGCACAGACCAGCAGCGTGGACCACTGCGCCTGGCCGAGGCTGCCCATGCCCCACAGCGAAAGCTGCCGCAGCTGAGCGTCGCTGCTGAGCCACGACAGGACGCCGACCGCAGCGCCGCACAGGGCGTTGATGGCGATACCTACCAGCAGCAGTCTTGAGAGGGAGCTTTCCCGACGCTGGCTGAGCAGAAAGATGATAAAAGTCACCGCCAGGCTGCCAATAAAGGCCGCCAGCATCGGCGCATAGAGCATCATCCCCGCCGGCAGCGAGAAGGGCAGCACCACCCAGAAGGCCACCGCCAGGGCCGCGCCGCTGCTGATGCCGAGCAGGCCGGGATCGGCCAGCGGATTGCGGAACAGTCCCTGCATCAGACAGCCCGCCAGCGCCAGAGCGCTGCCGATAGCCAGCGCCAGCAGCACCCGCGGCAGGCGGATGGTGAACCAGATCTGCCGCAGGCCGCTCTCATCGTGCCACAGCGCGCGGAGCGGGAGCTTCATCGCGCCAAAGGTGGTGGCGCACAGCGTGAGGATCGCCAGCAGCAGCAGCAGGCACCACAGCGCGCGGTTAACCGCGGCGGACATCAGGGCAGCTGCCCGGCTTTCTGGCGCAGGGCCTGTATCGCATCGGGCGTGCGGATGCCGAACCCCAGCAGGGCCATATCGTCCACCAGCAGCACCTGTTTATTGCGCCCGGCCGGCGTCTGCGCCAGGCCCGGCAGCGCCCACAGTGCCGCTTCGCCGCCCATGCTTTTTACCCCGTCGGCGGAGATAACCACCAGGTCCGGGCGGCTGGCGATAACGCCTTCCTGGGAGAGCGGCTGATAGCGGCTGAAGCCCTGCATGGCATTTTTCAGACCCGCCGCGCGGATCGCCGCATCGGCGCCGGTGTCCTGTCCGGCGGCCATGGCGTTCATTCCGCTGTGGCTGAGGATAAACAGCACCCGCTTATCGACGGGCGCCGTCGGGACGGACTGCAGTTTGCTTTTCATCTGCTGGCGCAGCTTTTCACCCTCGGCCTTTTTATCCAGCGCCTGGGCCACGAGGCGTATTTTCTCATCAATGACGCTGATGTCGTCCCGACCGGGGATAGTGACCACTTTTACGCCGTTCTGCGCCACCTGCTTCAGCGCCAGGGACGGCTGCGCCTGCGCGCTGGCCAGCACGATGTCCGGATGGGCGGCAAGAATGCCTTCGGCGTTCAGCTGGCGCAGATAGCCGACATCGGGCAGCTTGAGCGCCTGGGGAGGCCAGGTGCTGGTCGTATCGCGGGCCACCAGTTCATCCTGGGCACCGAGGGCGTAGACGATTTCGGTCACGTCGCCGCCGAGGGCGACGACCTGATGCTCCGCCGCGCCGGCCAGCAGCGGCAGGGCGGTCAGCAGGGCGAACAGACGCTTCATGCGGTCAGCCCTTCCTGCAGCAGCCCTTCGATCTGCTGCCGCCACAGGCCCTGCTCGGGCTGGCCTTCGGTGCGCTGGCCGTACAGCTGGGCTATCTGCGTGCCGTCGGCGGCGAACAGCTCAAGGCTGGTGACGTGACCGTCGGCGGTCGGCTTGCGGGTCACCCAGCTCTCGGCGATGGCGTCATCGCGCAGATGGAGGGTAAAGCGCGGGTTGAAGATATTGAGCCAGCCCTTCATCGGCGCCACTTGCTCCAGCGCGCCGGTGAAGATCTGCACGCAGCCGCGGTTGCCGACGAAGATCATGATTTCATTGGCGTCGCGGCGCGCGCGCTCCAGCAGAGTAGCCACGGCGCCGTTATCCACCCGGCAGGCCAGATCGTCGCTGACCCGGCGAAACGCCTGCTGGCGGGTCAGGCCGTGGCGCCTGAGCAGGGAAAAGAACTGGTGGACGTCGGTCATTGCGCGCCACTCTGTTTCAAGATCGCCGGCGGAATCGGCGGCGGCGGAATCGGCAGGCTGTGCGGCGGCTGTCAGCGCGAGGCCGGGATTATCCTCAGTCACGAACCTCGCCAGCACCGCATCCCAGGCGGTCATATCGGTCGCTTCAGTGGCATAGACTTTCAGCAGGGCGTCGCCCTGATGATCGAAGAATTGAATGCTCTGCCGCTCGCCGCGCGGGGTGATCTCCTGCAGATGAAAATAGCTGGCCCACTGGTTGAGGAACAGGCGCAGATCGAGGCCGCGCGGATTGAGTACCAGCCCGGCGTGGCCGTTCAGGTAGTGGTTGCTGAAGGTGCCTGTCTGTTCGTGGACGGCATACTCGTTGCGGCAGATGCACTTCACCTCGCCGACCGCCTCGAGCGCGGCCAGCACCTCGCGGATCTCCCCCTGCAGGCGGCGGGCGTCGTGACCGACGCGGGCGTAGGCCAGTTCGGCTTCGCCGATCTGCATCAGCGTCGCGATGTCGCGGGCGTATTTACCCGGGTTTTCTTCTTTGAGGTTCAGCCAGCGTGCGTAGTGGGTCATTTTCTTTTCCTTGGTAACGGAACCGGCGGTGCCTGGTTAAACAGGGCAATCAATTTGGCAATGATAATCATTATCAAAAAAACCGAGGTTTCGGCAACAATTTTGTAAACTTCAGGAAAGGAGAAAGAGAGGTGAACGGGCCGGGAAGAGAACGATTCCCGGCGCCAGAGGTGGGTCAGAAGCGGCACTCTACCGCGGCGGCCAGTTTTTCCAGCAGCAGTTCGCTGTCTTCCCAGCCGAGGCAGGGATCGGTAATTGACTGACCGTAGACCAGCGGTTTGCCAGCGACAATTTTCTGCGTGCCCTCCTGCAGGAAGCTTTCCGCCATGATACCGGCAACGGCGGTGGAGCCGCTGCGGATCTGCTGGCAGATGTCATCGCAGACATCCAGCTGGCGGCGGTGCTGCTTCTGGCAGTTGCCGTGGCTGAAGTCCACGATCAGCTGCTCCGGAAGGTCGAACTCGCGCAGCGTGTCGCAGGCCGCTGCGATATCGCCGGCATGATAATTTGGCGCCTTGCCGCCGCGCATGATGATGTGACCGTAGGGGTTACCGCTGGTCTGGTATATCGTCATCTGGCCGCTTTTATCCGGCGACAGGAACATGTGGCTGGCGCGGGCGGCGCGGATAGCGTCTACCGCGATGCGGGTGTTGCCGTCGGTGCCGTTTTTAAATCCCACCGGGCAGGAGAGAGCCGAGGCCATTTCGCGGTGGATCTGGCTTTCCGTGGTCCGCGCGCCGATGGCGCCCCAGCTTATCAGGTCGGCGATAAACTGGCCGGTCACCATATCGAGGAACTCGGTGGCGGTCGGGACGCCCAGCTCGTTAACCTGCAGCAGCAGGCGGCGCGCCAGCTCAATACCGTGGTTAACGCGGTAGCTGCCGTTGAGGTCCGGGTCGGAGATAAGCCCCTTCCAGCCCACGACGGTGCGCGGTTTTTCAAAGTAGGTGCGCATGACAATTTCAAGGCGCGCCTGATAGCGCTCGCGCAGCGGCTGCAGGCGGCGGGCGTAGTCCATGGCGGCATCGAGGTCGTGGATCGAGCAGGGGCCGACAATCACCAGCAGGCGCGGATCCTCGCCGTTGAGGATTTTTTCAATGCGCCGGCGCGAGGTCGTCACGTGCGCGGCAACCTCCGCAGAGACCGGATAGCGCTGCGCCAGTTCCGCCGGGGTGATCAGGCTGTCGATGCGCGCCGAACGCAGTTCATCTGTTCTGTTCATTGGGTTTCTCAGAATGTGGTGTCTTCGCGGCAGGAGTGCCGGAAGTGATGGGCATCACATTAAACCAATCAACGGGTATTTCAAGGTAGAATGTGATGCGCATCAAACAACGAACAGGAGTTTAGCGGATTTTGATGCATTGTACTAGTGTGTTAGTACATCCTTCGGCTCAGACCCATGATGTCGAGCATTTTGGTGGCGATCTCTTCGACCGAATAGTTGGTGCTGTTGAGCCACGGGATCTTATTTTTGCGGTACAGGGCTTCGACTTCGGTGACTTCCATCCGGCACTGGCGCAGAGATGCATAGCGGCTGTTTTCCCGACGCTCCTCGCGGATGGCCGCCAGGCGTTCCGGATTGATGGTGAGGCCAAACAGTTTGTGCTGGTAGGGCTTCAGCGAGGCGGGAAGCGCGAGATTATCCATATCGTCGGCGATAAACGGATAGTTCGCGGCGCGAATGCCGAACTGCATGGCCAGATAGAGGCTGGTGGGGGTTTTCCCGCAGCGGGAGACGCCGAGCAGGATCACCTGCGCCTGGTCGAGATTGCGCAGCGAAATGCCGTCGTCGTGGGCCAGGGTGTAATCAATAGCGGCGATGCGCGCGTCGTACTTGGTCAGATTGCCGGGCGTCAGGCCGTGGGTGCGGTGGGCGACGGGCGTCGGGTCGAGCTTCAGCTCCTGCTGCAGCGGCGCCACCAGCGCCTGCACGATGTCCTGGCAGAAACCTTCGCTCTGCAAAATGATGGTGCGGATTTCGGGCAGAACGATGGAGTAAAACACCAGCGGGCGAATGCCGGTCTGCTCGAAGATGGCATCGATTTGCTCTTTTACCGCCCGGGCGCGGCTTTCGCTCTCCACAAAGGGGAGCGTCAGACTGTTGATCGAGACCGGAAACTGGGACATGACCGCGTGGCCCAGCACCTCGGCGGTGATCGCCGTCCCGTCAGAAATATAGAATACGTGGCGATCGACAGCATTATCCATTTTGACCATCCGCTTTGTTTGGCTTAATTGACTGAAAGCTTATATTAAAAATAAATACCACGATGTAATGGGGGGCGCAAATTTCAATAATGAAACATCGTTTTATTTTTAAAATAGTGCATTTTTATTCGTTCGTAAATGAAATTATACCGTGGTTTTGTGTGGGAATGCAGCAGAATCATGTGGTTACGTGAAAAACGGATCCCTCCTAAAAAACAGGAAATTTATTTGCTTGAACGATTCACCGTTTTATAACGCTGACGAAATATGTGACTATTAATGTGAAGCCAGACAGGTTCTGGCACTTATCTAAATTCATATTCATATAAGGAATTGTTTCGATGTCCAACAATGGCTCGTCTCCGCTAGTGCGTTGGTACAACCAACTCGGCATGAATGATGTAGACAGCGTTGGAGGCAAGAATGCCTCCCTGGGTGAAATGATTACTAATCTGTCCGACCTGGGCGTTTCCGTACCCAACGGTTTTGCCACCACGGCTGATGCTTTCAATCTGTTTCTCGACCAGAGCGGAGTCAACCAGCGTATCTATCAACTGCTGGATGAAACCAACATTGACGACGTCTCTGCGCTGGCGAAAGCCGGGGCGCAGATTCGCCAGTGGATCATCGACACGCCGTTCCAGCCGGAGCTGGAGCAGGCTATTCATCAGGCCTATGACCAGCTCTCTGCGGACGACGCTGAGGCCTCATTTGCCGTTCGCTCTTCGGCGACAGCCGAAGATATGCCCGACGCCTCGTTCGCCGGGCAGCAGGAGACGTTCCTTAACGTGCAGGGCTACGATGCCGTGCTGGTGGCGGTAAAACACGTATTCGCCTCCCTGTTTAACGATCGCGCCATCTCCTATCGCGTGCATCAGGGCTACGATCACCGCGGCGTAGCGCTGTCGGCGGGCGTACAGCGCATGGTGCGCTCTGACCTCGCCTCCTCCGGCGTCATGTTCTCCATTGATACCGAGTCCGGTTTCGATCAGGTGGTGTTCATTACCTCTGCCTGGGGCCTGGGCGAAATGGTGGTGCAGGGCGCGGTCAACCCGGATGAGTTTTACGTTCACAAGCCAACCCTCGCCGCAGGCCGCCCGGCCATCGTGCGCCGCACCATGGGCTCGAAGAAAATTCGCATGATCTACGCCCCGAGCCAGGAGCACGGCAAACAGGTCACCATCGAGGACGTGCCGCAGGCCGATCGCGACCGCTTCTCGCTCACCGATGCCGAGGTGCAGGAACTCGCGAAGCAGGCCGTACAGATTGAGAAACACTACGGTCGCCCGATGGATATCGAGTGGGCGAAAGATGGTCATACCGGCAAGCTGTTCATCGTTCAGGCCCGTCCGGAAACCGTCCGTTCGCGCGGCCAGGTGATGGAGCGCTACACGCTGCACTCGCAGGGTAAAATTATTGCCGAAGGGCGCGCCATCGGCCACCGCATCGGCGCGGGCGCGGTGAAGGTAATTCACGACATCAGCGAAATGAACCGCATTCAGCCCGGCGACGTGCTGGTCACCGACATGACCGACCCGGACTGGGAGCCGATCATGAAAAAGGCGGCGGCTATTGTCACCAACCGCGGCGGGCGCACCTGCCACGCGGCGATTATTGCCCGCGAGCTGGGCATTCCGGCGGTGGTTGGCTGCGGTGACGCCACCGAGCGCATGAAAGACGATCAACTGGTGACCGTCTCCTGCGCCGAGGGCGATACCGGCTACGTCTATGCCGAAATGCTTGACTTCAGCGTCAAAAGCTCCAGCGTCGAAACCATGCCGGAGATGGAGCTTAAGATCATGATGAACGTCGGCAACCCGGACCGCGCCTTTGATTTTGCCTGCCTGCCGAACGAGGGCGTTGGCCTGGCCCGCCTGGAGTTCATCATCAACCGCATGATCGGCGTTCACCCGCGCGCGCTGCTGGAGTTTGACGACCAGGAGCCGAAGCTGCAGGACGAAATCCGCGAGATGATGAAAGGCTACGACTCGCCGAAAGAGTTCTACGTCGGCCGCCTGACCGAAGGTATCGCGACGCTTGGCGCGGCGTTCTATCCGAAGCGCGTTATCGTTCGCCTCTCCGACTTTAAGTCCAACGAGTACGCCAACCTAGTGGGCGGCGAGCGCTACGAGCCGGAGGAAGAAAACCCGATGCTCGGCTTCCGCGGCGCCGGTCGCTACGTCTCGGAGAGCTTCCGCGACTGCTTTGCGCTTGAGTGCGAGGCGGTTAAGCGGGTGCGCAACGACATGGGCCTTACTAACGTTGAGATAATGATCCCGTTCGTGCGTACTGTCGATCAGGCGAAGGCCGTGGTCGAGGAGCTGGCGCGTCAGGGCCTGAAGCGCGGTGAGAACGGCCTCAAGATCATCATGATGTGCGAGATCCCGTCCAACGCCCTGCTGGCCGAGCAGTTCCTTGAGCACTTTGACGGCTTCTCTATCGGCTCAAACGACATGACCCAGCTGGCGCTGGGGCTGGACCGCGACTCCGGCGTGGTGTCTGAACTGTTCGATGAGCGCAACGAGGCGGTGAAGGCGCTGCTGTCGATGGCCATTCGCGCGGCGAAAAAGCAGGGCAAATACGTCGGCATTTGCGGCCAAGGGCCGTCGGACCACGAGGACTTTGCCGCCTGGCTGATGGAGGAGGGCATCGACAGCCTCTCCCTCAACCCGGACACCGTGGTGCAGACCTGGCTCAGCCTTGCGGAACTGAAAAAATAACCCTCTCTCTCCCCGGCAGCCGCCGGGGATTTTTTCCTTATGAACCTGAAATGCTCACCGGCGGTGAACTCTGCGGCTGGCCATCAGTGCGCGGGCGAAAAAAAAGCCCATCGTGGGAGATGGGCAAAGACTACACACAGCAATTCGTTGTTTCACTCAGGGGATTTCCATGCTTATAAATCAAGCCGTTGATTTATAACCGTGTGATAATAGTAAGCATCAAGCTTTTTTACGTCGATCGGATTGCTCTTAATAGTTAATAGAATGTGAAGAGTCTTTGATATAACCGGGAAGAATTAGTCTTTTTTGCCAGTGACAGCGGTTTTGCTGCAAGGATTAATTAGCGCTGTTTAAGTATAGGCCCGGTGCGGGGCACCGGGCCGGCGGGGTCAATCGCGCTTGCAGGTTTTGGTCTGCAGCTCCTGCAGCTCCTCAATCAGCTGCTCCTGGTCGCTCGGCGGCGGCGGCACTTCCTGGACCCAGGCATCAAACAGCCGCCAGGTGACCGCCAGCAGCACCGGACCGATAAACAGGCCTATCATGCCGAAGGCGATAAGGCCGCCGATGACGCCCACCAGAATCAGCACCATCGGCAAATCTGCGCCTTTGCGGATCAGCGCCGGGCGGATAATGCTGTCCATAGTGCCGACGACGCAGCTCCAGATCAGCAGCACCGTGCCCCAGGTACTGTCCCCGCTCCAGTAGAGCCAGATAACCGATGGCAACAGCACCACCAGCGGCCCGAGCTGTACCAGGCAGGAGAACATCATCACCACCGTCAGCAGCGTGGCGTAGGGCACGCCGGCAACCGCCAGCCCGATGCCGCCGCATACCGCCTGCACCAGCGCGGTGACCACCACGCCGAGCGCCACGGCGCGGATGGCGGAGCCCGCCAGCAGCACCGCCGCGTCGCCGCGGGTTGCCGCCAGGCGGGTGGCGAAATAGCGCACGCCGAAGGCCGCTTTTTCGCCCTGCCAGTAGAGCAGGGCGCTGAACAGCAGCATCAGGCCGCAGTTCACCATAAAGCGGCCAATGTGCGCCGCCTGGCCGACAAACCAGGTGGTGGTGGTGCCGAGGTAGGGGCGCACTTTGGCCATGATGGCCGCACCGCCCATCTCCAGCAGACTGTGCCAGGCGGCGTAAAGCTTGTCGCCCACCATCGGAATTTTGTTAAGCCAGGCCATATCCGGCGGCGCGAGGTTACCAGCGGTAATGATGTGAATCAGCGGCGCGCTGGTCTCGACCAGGCTATTGACCAGTAGCGCAATGGGCACCACAAAAAGGATCAGCAGCAGCAGCGTCATCACCAGCACGGCGAGAATGCGCTTGCCAAACAGCGTGCGCTCAAGCTTTTTCAGCATCGGCCATGTCGCAATAACAATCATTGCAGCCCAGCTGAAGCCCAGAATAAAGGGCTGCAGGATCCACAGACACGCAACGATCATAAGTCCCAGAAACAGCACCGACAGCAGAACCTGCGGTATATCCCGGGGATGGTGGGGGGTTGTCATTCGTTTTTACCTTTATAGATGCGCCGCAAAGGACGCATGAAAAATGCGCTTACCGATAATAATATCAATAATTTCGTGACCATGATCGCTTTCAAATCGGATAAGCGCATAAGTAAAAAATGTGGTAAAACGAAAACGCAATATGCAAATGATTAAAAGAAATACACAACTCTCCATCAAACAACAATATCAGGCAGGGTCAACGCAACATGATCCCACAAATTTCGCAGGCGCCCGGAGTGGTGCAGCTGGTAGTGAATTTTTTACAGGAGCTGGAGCAACAGGGTTTTACCGGCGATACCGCCACCCGCTACGCCGATCGTCTGACGATGGCGACCGACAACAGTGTTTATCAGCTGCTTCCCGATGCGGTTATCTTTCCCCGCTCAACCGCGGACGTCGCCCTGCTGGCGCGCGTAGCGGCTGAGGCGCGCTTCGCTTCACTGGTGTTCACCCCGCGCGGCGGCGGTACCGGCACCAACGGCCAGTCGCTTAACGCGGGTATTGTGGTCGATCTTTCCCGCTATATGAATCGCATCATCGAGATTAACCCGGAGGAGGGCTGGGTGCGGGTGGAAGCCGGGGTCATTAAGGACCAGCTTAATCAGTTTCTGAAGCCCTACGGCTACTTCTTTGCGCCGGAACTCTCGACCAGCAACCGCGCCACCCTTGGCGGGATGATCAATACCGACGCCTCGGGGCAGGGATCGCTGGTGTACGGCAAAACCTCCGATCACGTTCTCGGCGTGCGCGCCGTTCTGCTCGGCGGCGATCTCCTCGATACTCAGCCGATGCCGGTGCAGCTGGCGGAAACGCTGGCGAAAGAGCAGTCCGCCAGCGGGCGCATCTACCGCACGGTCTACGAGCGCTGCAAAGAGAACCGGCAGCTGATCGTTGATAAGTTTCCGAAGCTTAACCGCTTTCTCACCGGCTACGACCTGCGCCACGTCTTCAACGACGGCATGAGCCAATTTGATCTGACGCGCATCCTCACCGGCTCAGAGGGGACGCTGGCCTTTATCACCGAAGCGCGGCTGGATATTACCCGCCTGCCGAAGGTGCGGCGGCTGGTGAACGTCAAGTACGACTCCTTCGACTCGGCCCTGCGCAGCGCGCCCGTTATGGTCGAGGCGAAGGCGCTGTCGGTGGAAACCGTCGACTCTAAAGTGCTCAATCTGGCGCGGGAAGATATTGTCTGGCACTCGGTCAGCGAACTGATCGCCGACGTGCCGGATAAAGAGATGCTCGGCCTTAACATTGTTGAGTTTGCCGGCGACGATGCTGAGCTTATCGAAAGCCAGGTCGCCGCGCTGTGCGATCGGCTCGACGATCTGATCAAAGCCGGCGAGGGCGGCGTGATCGGCTGGCAGCTCTGCACCGAGCTTGCCGGCATTGAGCGCATTTACGCGATGCGTAAAAAAGCCGTCGGTCTGCTCGGTAACGCCAAAGGCGCCGCTAAGCCCATTCCTTTCGCCGAGGACACCTGCGTGCCGCCGGAGCACCTGGCGGACTATATCGCCGAGTTTCGCGCGCTGCTCGACGGTCACGGCCTGAGCTACGGCATGTTCGGCCACGTTGATGCCGGCGTGCTGCACGTGCGCCCGGCGCTGGATATGTGCGATCCGCAGCAGGAGATGCTGATGAAGCAAATCTCCGACGAGGTGGTGGCCCTGACCGCCAAATACGGCGGCCTGCTGTGGGGCGAGCACGGCAAGGGGTTCCGCGCCGAGTACAGCCCGGCGTTCTTCGGCGAGGCGCTTTACGCCGAGCTGCGCAAGGTGAAGGCGGCCTTCGATCCCGATAACCGGCTTAATCCGGGCAAAATCTGCCCCCCGGAGGGCGTTGACGCACCGATGATGAAGGTCGATGCGGTTAAGCGCGGCACCTACGACCGGCAGATCCCCATCGCCGTGCGCTCCTCCTGGCGCGGGCCGATGGAGTGCAACGGTAACGGCCTGTGTTTTAACTTCGACGCGAAAAGCCCGATGTGCCCGTCGATGAAGATCTCCGCCAACCGCATCCACTCGCCGAAAGGGCGCGCGACCCTGGTGCGCGAGTGGCTGCGCCTGCTGGCCGATCGCGGCGTCAATCCGCTGCAGCTGGAGAAAGAGCTGGGGCAAAAGCGCGCCAGCCTGCGCGATCTGGTGGCCCGCACCCGCAACAGCTGGCACGCGGGTAAGGGCGAGTACGATTTTTCCCACGAGGTCAAAGAGGCAATGTCCGGCTGCCTGGCCTGTAAAGCCTGCTCGACGCAGTGTCCGATAAAAATTGACGTGCCGGCGTTTCGTTCGCGCTTCCTTCAGCTTTACCACACCCGCTATCTGCGCCCGGCCAGCGATCACGTGGTGGCGACCGTAGAGAGCTACGCGCCGCTGATGGCCCGCGCGCCGAAGACCTTTAATTTCTTCCTGCGCCAGCCGTGGGTGCAGGGGCTGACGCGCAAGAGCGTTGGCATGATAGACCTGCCGCTGCTGTCAACGCCGACCCTGCAGCAGACCCTGGCGGGCCACCGCTCGGCGAACATGACCCTCGAACAGCTGGAGGCGCTCGGCGCCGACGAACGCGCAAGGACGGTGCTGGTGGTGCAGGATCCGTTTACCAGCTACTACGACGCGCAGGTGGTGGCTGATTTCGTTCGCCTGGCCGAGCGGCTCGGCTACCGGCCGGTGGTCCTGCCATTCTCGCCCAACGGCAAGGCCCAGCACATCAAGGGCTTTCTGACGCGTTTTGCCAGAACCGCGCAGAAAACGGCGGACTTCCTTAACCGCATCGCCGCGCTCGGCATGCCGATGGTCGGCGTCGACCCGGCGCTGGTGCTCTGCTACCGGGACGAGTACGCCCAGGCGCTGGGCAGCGGGCGCGGCGACTTTCAGGTCCAGCTGGTCCATGAATGGCTGCCGCAGGCGCTCAATGACGTCGAACCGAAAGCGGCCGCCGGAGAAGCCTGGTATCTGTTTGGCCACTGCACGGAGGTTACCGCGCTGCCGATGGCGCCTAAACAGTGGACGGAGATTTTTGCCCGCTTCGGCGCCCGCCTGGAGAGCGTCAGCGTCGGCTGCTGCGGCATGGCGGGCACCTACGGGCATGAAGTGAAAAATCACGCCAACTCCCTCGGCATCTACGCGCTCTCCTGGCAGCAGGCGATGCAGCGCCTGCCGCGCAACCGCTGTCTGGCGACGGGCTATTCCTGCCGCAGCCAGGTCAAGCGCGTTGAGGGCAGCGGAGTTCGCCATCCGCTACAGGCTTTACTGGAGATACTGGGATGATCTGGAGACGCAGCGTCACGCTCGACGCCCTGAATGCGATGGGCAAAAACAATATGGTCGGCCTGCTGGATATCCGCTTTGAGCGGCTCGGCGACGATCTGCTGGAAGCCACCATGCCGG
This sequence comes from Pluralibacter gergoviae ATCC 33028 = NBRC 105706, assembly GCF_001598855.1. Classification (GTDB taxonomy): domain Bacteria; phylum Pseudomonadota; class Gammaproteobacteria; order Enterobacterales; family Enterobacteriaceae; genus Pluralibacter; species Pluralibacter gergoviae. Next base: position 13,979 of record NZ_BCZS01000021.1, read on the forward strand.
TGGATGACCGCACCCGGCAGCCGTTTGGCCTGCTGCACGGCGGCGCCTCGGTGGTGCTGGCGGAGTCGCTCGGCTCGGTGGCGGGCTATCTGTGTACCGAAGGTGAACAGAAGGTGGTCGGCGTTGAGGTCAACGCTAACCACCTGCGCCCGGTGCGCGAAGGGCGGGTGCGCGGCGTCTGCCGCCCGCTGCACGTCGGGCGCCGCAACCAGGTGTGGCAGATTGAAATTTTTGACGAGCGCGACCGGCTCTGCTGCGTGTCGCGCCTGACCGCCGCCGTCGTCTGATCGGCAGGAGAGCGCCTTTGCCCCAGGCGCTCTCCTGATGTATTGAGAATGTTCAGGAGAGTTCGCGAAATTGTAATAAAATAATCCTGAAATCGGACATTTTATTTTCTAACATGCTGAATTTATAAATTATGTTCAAAACCGCACGCTGTGCTACAGATTAATCCTCTATCTTTCCCCGACCAAATACTGCAAGCTGAGTTCTGCGTTTTTACGCCCTCCTTCGTTTTATCTTTCCCCGTCAGGAAGCCAGGAACTAAAGATAAATTAATGTAGTGGCACCTTTGCTGTATCGCTTAGAGATTGATGAATGGCTTCGTTTATTCCTTATGCGCTACGGGTTTTTAGCTTGTAAGGAATATCTGTGAATAAATTTTTCGACCTCTCCCTGCTGCATCCGCGTAACTGGCTGACGTGGCTGGGATTAGGCGTGCTGTGGCTGTTGGTTCAGCTGCCGTATCCGCTGCTGCATATTATCGGCTCCTCCCTCGGCCGCGCCGCGCGCCCCTTCCTTAAAAGGCGGGAAAAAATCGCCGCCAGAAATATTGCGCTGTGCTTTCCCGAGATGAACGCCGCCGACAAAGAGACGCTGCTTGAGCAGAACTTCGTCTCTCTGGGCATGGGCCTGATCGAGACCGGCATGGCGTGGTTCTGGAGCGACGCGCGGGTGAAAAAATGGTTCGACGTGGAAGGGTACGCTAATCTCACCAATGCGCTGGCCGAAAACCGGGGCGTAATGGTGGTCGGCGTGCACTTTATGTCGCTGGAGCTGGGCGGGCGGGCAATGGGCCTGTGCCGGCCAATGATGGCGACTTACCGCCGCCACAATAGCCCGCTGATGGAGTGGGTGCAGACTCGTGGGCGCCTGCGCTCGAACAAGGCGATGATCGACAGGCGCAACCTGCGCGGTCTGGTGCAGGCGCTTAAGGCCGGTGAGGCGGTATGGTTCGCGCCGGATCAGGACTATGGTCCGAAGGGCAGCACCTTCGCGCCGTTTTTCTCGGTGCCGCAGGCGGCGACCACCAACGGCACGCGCGTACTCTCGCGCCTGTCCGGCGCGGGGCTGCTGACCATTACCATGGTGCGCAAGGCCAACCGCCGCGGCTACAGCCTGCACATCAGCGAGTCAATAACCGACTACCCGAAGGAAGATGAACTGGCGGCGGCAAGCTATATGAATCGCGTTATCGAAAAAGAGATCCTGCGCGCGCCGGAGCAGTACCTGTGGGTCCACCGCCGTTTTAAAACGCGTCCGCTGGGTGAGGCATCCCTGTACTGATTTGCACCACGCGCCGGTCTGCGGCGCGTTATCTTCCTTCCCCTGCGCCAGCCCCCGCTTAACCGCCCCCTATCTCAAAAATAGGTATCTTCTATACATTTTTTGCATTGTTAAGTTAAGTGGGTGTTTTATCGGTAAAAAGCAATACTTATCAATATATTGCATATCGATATTATAAGCCCATCGCCCGATTCAAAGGGTCTATGCTTACTAAACGAACTAAAAAAGCGCAATTGCCGTAAAAGCCCCTGCTGGCAAGGGGTTGAAGTGATAATCATTATCACTACCATAGAGCAATGCCGTAATGGCTTCAACGTATAAGGTGAACCTATGGATTTGCAATCAGAAACCTTTAATCCGCAAGACCTGGCCTCCTGGCGGGGCGTCACCATGACGCCCGCGGCCGCTGTTCACGTGCGCGACCTTGCCGTGAAGCAAAATGTGCAGGGGATACGGCTGGGGATCAAAACCTCCGGTTGCGCAGGGTTTGCTTACGTCCTGGAGACCGTCAGCGAACCGAAAGCCGATGACCTGCTGTTTGAAACCGACGGCGCAAAGCTGTGGGTGCCGCTGCAGGCGATGCCGTTTATCGACGGTACGGAAGTGGACTACGTTCGCGAAGGCTTAAACCAGATCTTTAAGTACCACAATCCCAAAGCCCAGCACGAGTGCGGCTGCGGCGAGAGTTTTGGGGTACAGGCGGAGTAAATATGTCGCGTAATACTGAAGCAACTGACGATGTCAACACCTGGACCGGCGGTCAACTCAACTATAAAGAGGGATTTTTTACTCAACTGCAGACCGATGAGCTGGCGAAGGGGATCAACGAAGAGGTGGTTCGCGCCATCTCGGCAAAGCGTAACGAGCCCGACTGGATGCTCGAATTCCGGCTGAACGCCTATCGCGCGTGGCTGAAGATGGAGGAGCCGCACTGGCTCAAGGCCCACTACGACAAGCTTAATTATCAGGACTACAGCTACTACTCTGCGCCGTCGTGCGGCAAGTGCGACGACACCTGCGCCTCGGAGCCGGGGGCGGTGCAGCAAACCGGTCCGGGCGCCTATCTGAGTAAAGAGGTGGAGGATGCCTTTGAGCAGCTCGGCGTACCGGTGCGCGAAGGGCGGGAAGTGGCGGTAGACGCCATCTTTGACTCGGTATCGGTCGCCACCACCTACCGCGAGAAGCTGGCGGAGCAGGGGATCATCTTCTGCTCGTTCGGCGAGGCTATCCACGATCACCCGGAGCTGGTGAAGCAGTATCTCGGCACCGTCGTTCCGGCCAACGACAACTTCTTTGCCGCCCTCAACGCGGCGGTGGCCTCCGACGGCACCTTTATCTACGTGCCGAAAGGCGTGCGCTGTCCGATGGAGCTGTCGACCTATTTCCGCATCAACGCCGAAAAAACCGGCCAGTTTGAGCGCACCATTCTGGTGGCCGATGAGGGCAGCTACGTCAGCTATATCGAGGGCTGCTCGGCGCCGGTGCGCGACAGCTATCAGCTGCACGCGGCGGTGGTGGAGGTGATTATCCACCGCGACGCGGAAGTGAAATACTCTACGGTACAGAACTGGTTCCCCGGCGATAACAACACCGGCGGCATCCTCAACTTCGTCACCAAGCGCGCGCTGTGCGAAGGCGAAAACAGCAAGATGTCCTGGACTCAGTCGGAAACCGGCTCGGCCATTACCTGGAAGTACCCGAGCTGCATTCTGCGCGGCGATAACTCCATCGGCGAGTTCTTCTCGGTGGCGCTGACCAGCGGCCACCAGCAGGCGGATACCGGTACCAAAATGATCCACATTGGTAAAAACACCCGCTCGACGATTATTTCGAAGGGGATCTCCGCCGGACAGAGCCAGAACAGCTATCGCGGGCTGGTGAAAATCATGCCGACCGCCACTAACGCCCGCAACTTCACCCAGTGCGATTCGATGCTGATCGGCCCGGACTGCGGGGCGCACACTTTCCCCTACGTCGAGTGCCGCAACGACAGCGCCCAGCTGGAGCATGAAGCCACCACCTCGCGTATCGGCGAAGATCAGCTTTTCTACTGTCTGCAGCGCGGCATCAGCGAAGATGACGCTATCTCGATGATAGTCAACGGTTTCTGCAAGGACGTCTTTTCAGAACTGCCGCTGGAATTTGCGGTTGAAGCACAAAAACTGCTGGCGATTAGCCTCGAACACAGCGTCGGTTAAAGGATAAAAAATGTTAAGTATTAAAGATTTACAGGTTGAAGTTGAAGACAAGGCGATCCTGCGCGGACTCAACCTCGAAGTACGCCCCGGCGAAGTGCACGCGATCATGGGCCCCAACGGCTCCGGCAAAAGTACGCTGTCGGCGACCCTCGCCGGGCGCGAAGATTACGAAGTCACCGGCGGCAGCGTGCGGTTTAAGGACAAAGATCTGCTGGAACTTTCCCCGGAAGACCGGGCCGGCGAAGGCATCTTTATGGCCTTCCAGTATCCGGTTGAGATCCCCGGCGTCAGCAACCAGTTCTTCCTGCAGACCGCGCTGAACGCGGTGCGCAGCTACCGCGGCGAAGAGGCGCTGGACCGCTTCGATTTTCAGGATCTGATGGAAGAGAAAATCAAGCTGCTGAAGATGCCGGAAGACCTGCTCACCCGTTCGGTGAACGTCGGCTTTTCCGGCGGCGAGAAGAAGCGTAACGACATCCTGCAGATGGCGGTGCTGGAGCCGGATCTGTGCATTCTGGACGAAACGGACTCCGGGCTGGACATCGACGCCCTGAAGATTGTCTCTGAGGGCGTCAACTCCCTGCGCGACGGCAAGCGCTCGTTTATCATCGTCACCCACTACCAGCGCATTCTCGACTACATCAAGCCGGACTATGTCCACGTTCTGTATCAGGGCCGCATCGTGAAGTCGGGCGATTTCACGCTGGTCAAACAGCTGGAGGAGCAGGGCTATGGCTGGCTTACCGAACAGCAGTAACGCGCTCAGGCAGTGGCACCACCTGTTTGAGGCGCAGGGCGCGTCCCGCACCCCGCAGGCTGAGCAGCATCTGCAGCAGGTGCTGCGCCTCGGCCTGCCGACCCGCAAGCACGAAGAGTGGAAATATACCCCGCTGGAGGGGCTGACTTCGGGCCAGTTCGTCAGCGTACAGGACGACATCGACGCCGCCCGCCGCGATGCGCTGGCGCTGCCGGTTGATGCCCTGCGGCTGGTGTTCGTCAACGGCGTCTATAGCCCGGCGCTCAGCGACGAAACCTGCGACAGCGGTTTTACTATCGCCGTCGACAATGCCCGCGAAACGCTGCCGGCGCCGGTGCAGCCGGAGGTGTTTCTCCACCTGACCGAGAGCCTGTCGCAAACCGTGACCCGCATTGCGGTTGCGCGCAATCAGCGCCCGGCGAAGCCCCTGCTGCTGCTGCACATTACCCAGGGCGGCGGCGATGAGGCGATCAACACCGCCCATTATCGCCACCACCTTACCCTCGCCGAGGGCGCCGAGGCCACGGTAATTGAACACTACGTCAGCCTCAACGAGGGCCGCCACTTCACCGGCGCGCGCCTGACCGCCGAAGTGGCGGATAACGCCCGTCTGCACCACATCAAGCTGGCGTTTGAGAACCCCCACGGTTACCACTTTGCCCACAACGACATCCGCCTGGGGCAGGACGCCGGGGCTGACAGCCACAGCTTCCTGCTCGGCGCCGCCGTGTCGCGCCACAATACCAGCATCCGGCTGGACGGCGAGAACAGCAACCTCGCCATCAACAGCCTGGTGATGCCCGTGGACAAAGAGGTGTGCGACACCCGCACCTGGCTTGAGCACAATAAGGGCTACTGCAACAGCCGCCAGCTGCACAAGACCATCGTCAATGACAAAGGGCGGGCGGTGTTTAACGGCCTGATCAACGTCGCGCAGCACGCCATCAAGACCGACGGCCAGATGACCAACAATAACCTGCTGCTCGGCAAGCTCTCTGAAGTGGACACTAAGCCGCAGCTCGAGATCTACGCCGATGACGTGAAGTGCAGCCACGGGGCGACCATTGGCCGCATCGACGACGAGCAGCTGTTCTACCTGCGCTCGCGCGGTATCAGTGAGCAGGCGGCCCAGCAGATGATCATTTACGCCTTCGCCGCAGAGCTGACGGAAGCGATTAGCGATGAAACCATCAGAGAGCAGATCCTGGCCCGCATCGGCCAGCGGCTGCCGGGAGGCCGGGTATGACTTTTTCCGTCGACCAGGTGCGCGCCCAGTTTCCGATCCTTGCCCGGGAGGTCAACGGCCAGCCGCTGGCTTACCTCGACAGCGCCGCCAGCGCCCAGCGCCCAAATGCGGTGATTGACGCCGAAGCGGAGTTCTACCGCCGCGGCTACGCCGCCGTGCACCGCGGGATCCATACCCTCAGCGCCGAGGCGACGTCGCAGATGGAGCAGGTGCGCGAGCAGGCGGCCGCTTTCATCAACGCGCGTTCGGCGGAAGAAATTGTCTTCACGCGCGGCACCACCGAGGCCATCAACCTGGTGGCCAACAGCTGGGGCAGCAGCAACGTCGGGCGCGGCGATAATATTATTGTCAGCCAGATGGAGCACCACGCCAACATTGTGCCGTGGCAGATGCTGTGCCAGCGCAGCGGCGCCGAGCTGCGGTTTATTCCCCTCAATCAGGACGGCACGCTTCAGCTTGAGGCGCTGCCGGGCCTGATTGATGACAACACCCGGCTGCTGGCGATAACCCAGGTCTCTAACGTACTGGGCACGGAAAATCCGGTCAAAGAGATGGCCGCGGTTGCCCACCGGCGCGGCGTTAAGGTGCTGGTGGACGGCGCCCAGGCAATCATGCACCACGCGGTGGATGTCCAGGATCTGGACTGCGATTTTTACGCCTTCTCCGCCCACAAGCTGTACGGGCCGACCGGCATCGGCGTGCTGTACGCCAGAGCGGAGATCCTGCAGAAGATGCCGCCCTGGGAGGGCGGCGGGTCGATGATCGCCACCGTCAGCCTTACCGAAGGCACTACCTGGAACAAGGCGCCCTGGCGCTTTGAGGCGGGGACGCCCAACACCGGCGGCATTATCGGCTTCGGCGCGGCGCTCGGCTGGGTCAGCGAGCTGGGGCTTGACCAGATTGCCGCCTACGAGCAGCGCCTGATGGCGTATGCCCTGAGCGAGCTGGCCTCGGTGCCGGATCTGACGCTCTACGGTCCTGAAAACCGCAAAGGGGTGATTGCCTTTAATCTCGGCAAACATCACGCCTACGACGTCGGCAGCTTCCTCGACAACTACGGCGTGGCGGTGCGCACCGGCCACCACTGCGCCATGCCGCTGATGGCCTTTTACGGCGTGCCCGCCATGTGCCGGGCGTCGCTGGTGGTTTACAACACCCTTGAAGAGGTGGACCGGCTGGTGGCAGGATTGAAGCGAATACATCGCTTATTGGCTTGACTGGGAGACAACATGGCCGCACTGCCGGACAAAGAGAAACTGCTGCGCAACTTCAGCCGCTGCGCAAACTGGGAAGAGAAGTACCTCTATATCATCGAACTCGGCCAGCGCCTTGCGCCGCTGCCGGACGAGGAGCACAGCCCGCAAAACATTATCCAGGGCTGTCAGAGCCATGTATGGATAGTCATGGAGCGTACGCCGGACGGTCTGATGACCCTGCGCGGCGACAGCGATGCCGCCATCGTTAAGGGGCTTATCGCCGTGGTGTTCATTCTCTACGCGGACATGAGCGCCGCGGACATTGCCGAGTTCGACGTCCGCCCGTGGTTTGAAAAAATGGCCCTCACGCAGCACCTCACGCCCTCGCGCTCGCAGGGGCTGGAAGCCATGATCCGCGCAATTCGCGCGCAGGCTCACACTTTTAGCTAAACTTGCAGCAGGAAGCAATTTTGTTACGCGAAGCGGGCGACCGCTTCGCAGGTTGTTTAGCACGCTGGCGTCAGTCAGTGAATAAAAGGGAATATCACATGAAACGCGCGTCTTTACTTTCAATGTTAGTCATTACGGCCCTCGGGGCTTCGCTCCCCGCCTGGGCGGTGGAGTACGTGCTGCCGGCTAACGGCGGTCGGCTGGTCGGGCAAAACCAGACCTATACCGTGCAGGAGGGCGACAGCAGCCTGCAGGCCATCGCCAGGCGCTTCGACACGGCGGCGATGCTAATCCTCGAGGCGAACAATACCATCGCGCCTGTGCCCGCTCCGGGAACGCAGGTGACCATTCCGCTCCAGCTGCTGCTGCCCGACGCGCCGCGTGAGGGGATCGTGGTTAATCTGGCCGAACTGCGGCTCTACTACTACCCGCCGGAGGGCGGCACGGTGCAGGTCTATCCGCTGGGCATCGGCCAGCAGGGGCTGGAGACGCCGGAGATGGTGACCCGCGTCGGACAGAAGATCCCTAACCCCACCTGGACGCCGCCGGCGGGCATCCGCCAGCGCTCGCTGGCTAAGGGCGTGACGCTGCCGGCGGTGGTCCCCGCCGGTCCGAACAACCCGCTGGGGCGCTTCGCGCTGCGTCTGGCCTACGGCAACGGCGAATACCTGATCCACGGCACTAACGCTCAGGCCAGCGTCGGCCTGCGGGTGAGCTCAGGCTGTATGCGGATGTTTGCCGACGATATCAAGGCGCTCTTCTCTCAGGTGCGCGTCGGTACGCCGGTGCGGGTTATCAATCAGCCGGTAAAATATGCCACTGAGCCTGACGGCAGGCGCTACGTGGAGGTGCATCGCCCGCTGTCGCAGAGCGAAGGGCAGAATACGCAGACCATGCGCTATACGCTGCCGGCAAACTTTACGCAGTTTACGAGCGATAAGGGAACGGATAAGGCGCTGGTGGATAAAGCAATGTATCGCCGCGCGGGCTATCCGATACTGGTGGCGGCTGGCGCAACGCCCGTCGCGCAGGGCGGCGCGGTACAGTCAGCGCAGAATGTCTCGCCGGCAGCGCAGACGACGGTGACGCAGTAAAAGCAGGGAAGGGAAATAGCAGGCAAAAAAATGGCGCACACTGTGCGCCATTTCATTACAGGAACTCTTACTTACGGTAAGAGTGAGCCTGGTTGTCCAGACGCTGGTTAGCGCGAGCTGCGTCGTCTTTAGCAGCCTGAACGTCGGAACGCATTGCGTTCACGTCGTTGCTCAGCTGGTCAACTTTAGCGTTCAGAGTCTGAACGTCAGAAGACAGCTGATCGATTTTAGCGTTGCTGGAGCAACCAGCCAGCAGAGTAGAACCCAGGATTACCGCGCCCAGTACCAGTTTAGTACGATTCATTATTAATACCCTCTAGATTGAGTTAATCTCCATGTAGCGTTACAAGTATTACACAAACTTTTTTATGTTGAGAATATTTTTTTATTGGGAATGCACTTATTTTTGATCGTTCGCTCAAAGAAGCATCGAACCCGCACAGAAAGCTCAAAAAACTGATAGAAAACAGGCGATTTTCATCGGATTCATCTTAGATAACCTTCTCTTAAATAGTAAAATCCGATTTGCTTTTTTATTGGATCGGGCTAAAGCGTAAATAAAAAAGGCGCCGCAAGGGCGCCTGTGAGATCTAATATTATATACGCTGTAAATTATTACAGTACGTGTACCGAAGAGGTATTGGTGGTGCCGCTCGGGACCAGCGCCCCGGAAACCATGACCACGACATCGCCTTTCTGCGCCAGGCCGCTCTGCAGCGCCAGCTCTTTGCCGAGGCGATAGAAATCATCGGTAGAGGAGATCTCTTTCACCAGCTGCGCGACAACGCCTTTGCTGAGCACCAGCTGACGCGCGGTCAGTTCGTTGGTGGTCAGGGCGAGGATAGTGGCGTCCGGGAAGTATTTACGCACGGCGCGGGCAGATTTACCGCCCTGGGTAGCGACCACGATCAGCGGGGCTTCCAGCTTCTCAGCGGTCTCTACGGCACCGCGGCACACGGCTTCGGTGATGCGCAGTTTGCGGCCGTCGTGGTTGTAGTCCAGGCGGGAGGTCATCACGCGATCGGTACGCTCGCAGATGGTCGCCATCACGGAAACGGCTTCCAGCGGGTATTTCCCTTTCGCAGATTCACCGGACAGCATCACCGCATCGGTACCGTCGAGGATGGCGTTCGCCACGTCGCCGGCTTCAGCGCGGGTCGGGCGCGGGTTCTTGATCATGGAGTCCAGCATCTGGGTCGCGGTGATAACCACTTTGCGCGCGCGGATACATTTTTCGATGATCATTTTCTGGGCGAAGATAACCTCTTCCACCGGGATCTCAACGCCCATATCGCCGCGGGCAACCATGATGCCGTCGGACGCTTCGAGAATTTCGTCGAAGTTATCCAGGCCTTCCTGGTTTTCAATTTTGGAGATGATCTGAATGTTCTCGCCGCCGTTGGCCTTCAGGTGCTCGCGAATTTCCAGCACATCAGAGCGCTTACGGATGAAGGAGGCCGCCACAAAGTCAACGCCCTGTTCGCAGCCGAAGATCAGATCCTGTTTATCTTTCGCCGCCAGTGCCGGCAGGGCAATGGAGACGCCCGGCAGGTTAACGCCTTTGTTCTCGCCCAGGTCGCCGTTGTTCAGCACCTTACAGATGACCTTGTTACCTTCGATAGCGGTGACTTCCATGCCGATCAGGCCGTCGTCAACCAGCACGGTGTTGCCGACTTTCAGGTCGCTGGTGAAGCCTTCGTAGGTCACAGCAACGATGTCGCTGTTACCGACCACGGATTTGTCGGTGGTGAAGGTGAAGGTCTGGCCCGCTTTCAGGGAGACGTCATTGCCGCCTTCCAGCTTGATGGTGCGGATTTCCGGCCCTTTGGTATCCAGCAGGATAGCGGCTTTTTTACCGGTTTTGCTCATCACGTTGCGCAGGTTCTGAATGCGCTGGCCGTGTTCAGCGTAGTCACCGTGGGAGAAGTTCAGACGCATTACGTTCATGCCGGCGTCCAGCATCTTCGACAGCATCTCTTCAGATTCGGTTTTCGGACCGATGGTGCAAACAATTTTGGTCTTTTTCATGACAGTCTTAGTCTTTACGTTGAGAATGATTGGAGAATTTGAGTCCGCGGCGGTTGGGCCGCGACGGTTAAAGTTGTCTTACGAGAGTTGCGATGCCACGAGATAAGGATAGGTGACATCAAAAAAGCGTGCAGAGGAAAGTAAGCCAGGGGATCAGCTATGTAGTCTGGATGATTTATTGAGCAACTTTGTATGAAGTCCAATGAGCTGAAACCATTCAAGAAAGAACCGGCGCGTATTATACGAGTTTAGCCGCCAAAAAGAAAATAAAAACACTGTTTCAGAAGAGTGTCACAGAACTTAACATTATCCTTACCTAATGATTCTACGGCGGTAACAGTTTTGCGCGGTACCCTTTGCCCGGCGCCGCATCATTGGTAATAATAATATGAATATTAACAGCTTAGCCGGAGTGTGCTATGGGTAATATCAGCAAAGATGAAGCACTGTATCAGGAGATGTGCCGGGTAGTCGGCAAAGTGGTGCTGGAGATGCGCGACCTCGGGCAGGAGCCGAAACACATCGTTATTGCCGGCGTCGTGCGCACCGCGCTGGCGAATCAGAAAATGAAGCGTAGCGAAATAACCCGCGAGGCGATGGAGAAGGTGGTGACCGCCCTCAGCGGCCAGTAGCGCCTCAGACACTCACAAAGCGTAGTACCGCTTTGACGGCAATGTCGCAGTTGCGCTGCACCACCTGAGGTTCATCAATGGCCGGCAGCGGGCCGTCGCCGAACAGGCTGTTAAAGCTGTAGTAATTCGACACCTGGTAAAAGCTGAAGCTGCTGATCAGTCGATGCACGTCGCGGGCGTCGAGTCCGGCGGCGAAAATACCTTCCCGCTGGCCGCGCTGGAGAATATTTTCCAGAATCGACAGGGCGCTGCGGTTGAGCGGCTTAAGCTGCGCGGAAACGCTGAGCCACTTGCCGCGCTGCATGTTCTCCATGCAGATAACCCGCATATAATCGGCGTGGGTGGCGTGATAGACCACGCTCCACTTCACCAACTGCACCAGCGCCTCCACCGGCGGCAGCTTCTCCAGTCCGAGACCCTGCTCGGTTTCGCGAATGCGGGTGTAGACGTGCTCGAGCACGGCCTGGTACAGGCTGTCCTTGGTTTTGAAGTAGTAGACCACCATGCGCTTGGTGGTCTGCGCTTCGCTGGCGATCTGCTCCATCCTCGCCCCGGCGAGGCCGTGTTCGGCAAAGATGGTCAGGGCGGCGGCAAATATCTTCTCTTTCAGGCTCTGGCCATCATCGTGGGTCGTTGCGGGCATAGCGGCTCCTGGCAAAAAGAAAAAAATACACGACCAGTGAACACCTTAGCAACCGGAGTGGCGAAAATGAACCTTATGGTTCATAGTCAATCCTTCAGTCACACTGACAAGGACACACTATGCTGCGCGCTATTGCGACTGTCTCACTCCCGGGCACGCTGCCGGAAAAGCTCCACGCGATCGCTGACGCCGGTTTCGGGCAGGTGGAAATTTTTGCCGACGATCTGCGCCACTATCCCGGCAGCGCGGCGGAGATCCGCCAGATGTGCGCCGACCTTGGGCTGCACATCGCCCTCTATCAGCCCTTTCGCGACTTTGAGGGCGCCAGCCGGGCGCAGTTTCCCGGGCACCTTCAGCGCGCGCGCCAGGCGCTGGCGATAACCCGGCAGCTCGGCTGCGATAAGATGCTGCTGTGCAGCAGTACGGCGGCGGACAGCAGCCCGGATATCGACCTGCAGATAAGCGATCTTCGCGCCCTTGCTGCCCTTGCCGAAGAGGAGGGCGTCCAGATTGGCTACGAAGCGCTGGCCTGGGGCACGCGGGTTAACCGCTGGCGGCAGGCCTGGGAGCGGGTCAGGGCCGTGGACAGCCCGGCGCTGGGCATCGTGCTGGACAGCTTTCACGTTCTCTCCCTGGGGGACGACCTGCGGGCGATTGGCGACGTACCGATCGAAAAAATCACCTTCGTCCAGCTGGCGGATGCGCCGCGTAAAGCGATGGATGTCCAGGCCTGGAGCCGCCATTATCGCTGCCTGCCGGGGAAGGGCGATCTGCCGGTTATCGAATTTACCCGCGCGCTGCTCGACCGCGGCTATCGCGGGCCGTGGTCGCTGGAGATTTTTAACGACCGCGGCGGCGTCAGCGCGGCGGACGCCTGGCGCTCCCTGGCGTGGCTAGAAGCGCAGGTTATGCGCCATCCGGGATAGGCGATGCCGGCGGGAAGGGATATGATTGGCCGCACATTCTGAAAGGAAATCGCCATGTCTGTTCCTCTGCGCCTCTTTGCCGCCGGCAGCCTGAGGCCTGCTTTTACGCCGCTGTGCCGGGCGTTTACCGCTCAGAGCGGTATTGCCGTCAGCGCTGAATTCGGCCCGGCCGGGCTGCTGCGCGAACGCATTGAGCGCGGCGAAGCCTGCAGCCTGTTCGCCTCCGCAAACGTCGCCCATCCGCAGGCGCTGCTGAGCGCCGGGCTTGCCGCCGGGACCCGAACCTTCGCCTTCAACCGGCTCAACCTTACCCTGCGCCGCGCGGCGTGCGGGGAGGACGCCGACTGGCTGGCGCTGCTGACCGACGCGTCGCTGCGCATCGGCACCTCCACGCCGGGCTGCGATCCTTCGGGCGACTATACGCTGCAGCTGTTCGACAATATTGAGCGCCGCCATCCCGGCGTGGGTCGCGCCATTGCTGCGCGGGCGGTGCCGCTGGTCGGCGGTCGTGACACTGTCACTATTCCTCGGGGCGAACTCGCCAGCGCCTGGCTGCTGCGTGAGGGGCTGACCGATCTGTTTATCGGCTACGCCCACTACGCCACGCTGCTGCGGGACGAGGACGGCTGCCGCACCGTGGCGATCCCGGAACCCTTCTCTCCCCGCTGCGAATACCGGCTGGCGTGGCTGGATGACGCGCCGCAGACGGCGGCGCTGGCGGACTACATACTCAGCGCCCGGGGACGGTTGTTTCTGCAGCAGGCGGGCCTCTCAGCGCCGGAGGGTGAATAGCGGCGCCAGCAGCGGCTCCGCCCCGTCGCCGGGCGTCAGCCTGCGCACCGGCAGGCCGCAGGCGCGCTGGAGAGCCTCCTCGGTCAGCACCTTCCCGCTTTCCCCCGCCAGCCACTCGCCGCCGGGCAGCAACAGCAGGGCGTGGCTGGCGACCCGGGCCGCGTGGGCCGGATCGTGGGTGCTGAACAGCACGCAGCGCCCCTGGCGGCGCGCCAGATCGCTTATCAGCTGCAGCACCGCCTGCTGGTTGGCGAGATCCAGCGCCGAGCAGGGTTCGTCGAGGAGGATCGTCTCGCTACCGCCCACCAGCGCCCTGGCAATCATGACCAGCTGCTGCTGGCCGCCGGAGAGCCGGTTAAAGGGGCGCTGAGCCAGGTGGGCGATGCCGAGCTGCGCCAGCGCTGCGGTGACCCGCATCTCGTCCGCCGCCGACGGCTGTCCGAACAGCGAGACGCGGCGGGCGCGGCCCATCAGCACTACCTCCTGCACCCGCCAGCCGAAGGCCGGGCGAAAGGATTGCGGCACCACGCTGATGCCGTCTCCGGCGCTCACCTGTCCGGCCAGCGGCTTCAGGGCGCCGCTGATCGTGGCGAATAGCGTACTCTTGCCGCAGCCGTTGGCACCCAGCACCGCCCACACCTCACCCGATCGGCAGTCGATGCTCAGCGGCGAGAACAGCGGCCGGCGGTGGCCGAAGCCGAGCGCCTGTACAGACAGCGACGGGGCGCTCATTGCGGCCTCCGGCGCCCGGCGGCGATCAGCAGCGCGGCAAACAGCGGCGCGCCCAGCAGGGCGGTGATGATCCCGATGGGGATCTCCGCGGCGGTCAGCGTCCGGGCGAGGGTATCCACCGCCACCATAAAGCCGCCGCCGAGCCAGAAGGCCACCGGCAGCAGGCGGCGGTGATCGGCGCCGACCAGCAGCCGTCCCAGGTGCGGGATCACCAGACCCACCCAGCCGATGCTGCCGCTGACCGCCACCTGGGCCGCCACCAGCAGGGCGCAGCAGGCCAGCACCGCCCGGCGCAGCGGCTTTACCGCCACCCCGAGCATGGCGGCGTCCCTCTCCTCCAGCGACAGCAGGTTGATGCGCCAGCGCAGGCCGTAGAGGATCGTCCCCGCCAGCAGCACCGGCGGTAGCAGGACGGCCAGCTTGTGCCAGCTGGACGTGGCGAAGCTGCCCAGCAGCCAGAAAACGATATTGGGCAGCGTCTCTTCGCTGTCCGCCAGGTACTGCATCAGGCTGACCAGCGCGGCGAAGAAGCCGCTGAGCACGATCCCGGAAAGAATCAGTCCCAGCGTGCTTTCGTGACGCTGGAGCGTCGCCACCAGATAGACCAGGCCCAGCGCGGCGAGGCCGAAGCCGAAGGTTGAGCCCATCAGCAGCAGCGGCCCGAGGCCCAGCAGGATCGCCAGCGTTCCGCCGAACGCCGCCCCGGAGGTGACGCCGATAATGTGCGGATCCACCAGCGGATTGCGGAAAACGCCCTGCAGCGCCGCGCCGCTCATTCCCAGCGCGCCGCCCGCCAGCAGGGCCATCAGCACTCGCGGCAGCCGCACGCGCCAGACTACCTGGGCGGCAATATCGGCGAAGGCGTGCGGGTGCAGCAGACGCTCCACCACCTCGCCGACCGGCAGCCGGTACTGGCCCAGGCCGAGCGACAGCAGCGCCAGGGCCAGCGTCAGGCAGGGCAGCAGGATCTGAATGGACTTATTGCGCGCCATCGGGCTGCCAGCTGACGCGGTAGAAGCGGCGGTAAAAATCGGCCGCCCGGGCGTCGACGTCGACATCTTTATAGCGGGCAGGATAGAGCTTTTTCGCCATCCACAGCTCGCCTACCGCCAGCGCTTCCGGCATCGGATAGCCCCAGGCCTTGGCGTACTCCGGCATCAGCCAGACGCGGCGGTGCTTTACGGCGTCGATGGCCTGCCAGGCCGGATCGCTTTCGATCTGCTGCACCACCTGCGGATAGCGGTCCTGAACGAAAATTACCTGCGGGTTCCACTGCAGCACCTGCTCAAGCGAGACCTGGCGGGCGCCCTTAACCGTCGCCGCCGCCACGTTGACCGCGCCGGCGTGGGCCATCATCAGGCCGGTGTATTTCCCGGCGCCGTAGGTGTTGAGATCGGGATTGGCCATATAGACCCGCACCTTCTCCTGCTCAGGTATGGACGCCACCGGCGCGTTGGCCTGCGCCCTGGCGCGGAAGGTATAGTTGATAAGCTGCTGCGCCTCCTTCTGGCGGGAAACGACCTCGCCAATCAGACGAATACCCTGCTTCAGGCCCTCGTTATAGGCCTGCTCCTCATTGGCCATCGTCGGATTCATTTTGTTTTTCTCGCCGTCGGCGTCCGCGCGCAGGGAGACGGCGACCACCGGCAGACCCGCGCTCTCGATCTGGCGGATCATCTCCGGCGGGGCGTAGTTGGCGACGAAAACCACCTGCGGATGCAGCGCCAGCAGGCTTTCGATATTCACCTGCGTCAGATCCCCCGGCATGGGCAGGGCGGTGATTTTCGGCATAAAGCGCACGAACTGCGGCCCGAGCTGCTTCTTCCAGCTGCTCAGCACGCCGACGATATCGTCGGCGGCGTTGAGCTGAACCAGCAGGTTCAGCGTCTGATGCTGAAGAACCACCACCCGATCCACACGATCGGGCAGCGTGACCCGGCGGCCAAGCTGGTCGGTGAGCGTGCGGTCGGCGTGGGCCGCGCTGAAGAACAGCAGACTGGCCAGGGCCAGGGAGGTGCGTAAAAGAGACATAGCGGGCTCAAATGAGTGAAAACGGTGTGTATTAAAATATACAGCGGTGGGTTATGTAAATGCCAGCGCGCCGGCCGGGGGCAAAAAGATGGCCGGCGCTTGTCGGGGATCAAAAGTTCATCTTCACCGTCAGCTCCACCTCGCGCGGATCGCCAATCTGGTTGCCCAGATTATTGGTGCCGATGGACGAGGTGTAGTAAGTCTTGTCGAACAGGTTTTTCACGTTGACCTGCAGCGTGACCGGATACTGCAGCTTCATTCTGTAGGCGGCAAACAGATCCGCCACCGCGTAGCCCTGCAGGTAGTAATCGGCGCCGTTGGTGCCCGAGCGTTTGCTGACCGCGCGGCCGCCGCCGCCGAGTGTCAGCGTATTGCTGTTCCAGACGTTATTGATGTCATAGGCCAGCCACAGCGAGCCGGTGTGCTTCGGCACGTTAGCCAGCGGCTTGCCGTTATACACCGGGTCGTCGGTCACTTTCGCGAAGGTATAACCATAGCTGGCGATGATGTGCAGGTTATCGGTCAACTGCCCGGCTACGTCCAGCTCGACGCCCCGCGAACGCACTTTACCGGCGGTTTTCGCTACCGTTTCGTCGCCGACCAGCTCGCTGTACATCACGTTCTTCTTGTGAATATCGAACAGCGCGAGGTTGGCGGTCAGGCCGCCGACCGGCTCAAACTTGGCGCCCAGCTCGTAGGCGGTGGACTCTTCCGGCGGCAGGCTGCCGATGCGGCTGGCGATCGAGGACTGCGGCATAAAGGCCTGCGAGACGTTGCCGAACAGCGAGAAGGACGGCGTGACCTTATAAACCAGACCGGCTTTCGGCGTCCACTTCGCATCGTGGCTGTCGGTATTGACGTTAAACGGCCGCCCCTTGCCCGCGTACTGGGTGTAGTACTGGTAGCGCACGCCCGCCACGGCAATCCAGCGGTCGCTCAGATAGAGCGCGTCCTGCGCGTAGGCGGCGTAGCTGCGCTGGCGCAGACGCTGATCGCTGTCGGCAGCCGATACCGCGGTGCATTTGCCGACGGCGCCATAGACCGGGTCGTAAATATTAAAGCCTTTGGTGTTCTTACAGCGGATCATGTCCGTGCGCAGCAGGTTGTAGCGCTCCCAGGCGACGCCGGTGAGTATTTCGTTATAGAAGCCGCCGATATCGACATTGCCCTGCAGGTCCGCCCGGGCGGTATGCATCCGCTGGGTCGAACCCTGAGTGGCATCGACCCGCCGGGTCAGGTTGCCGGTAGCCGCGTCATAGGCCATTACCCGTGCCTGATTGTCGTTGTACTGATCCTGGCTGTAGCCGTAATCCAGCCGCGCGGTCCAGGCGCTGTTCAGGCGGTACGCGGCGTTCAACTGGGCGATGTCGGAGCGCCCGTTGGTGTTGTTGAACGGCTCGTCGAAGCGCGTTTTGCGGCCCACGTTTACCGCGTGGCCGGTGTCGAGATCGAAAATAGTGCCCCGGTCAAACGGCACGTGATAATCCCGGTGGGACCATGAGAGATTCACCGTGGCGTCATCGCCAAACCAGCTCAGCGACGGTGCGATAAAGCTGGCGCGGTTTTTACCAAAGCGTCGCCAGTAGTCCTGGTGCTGGTAGTCGCCAATCAGCCTGTAGGCGAGGCGCGTGCCGTCAATCGGGCCGGTAACGTCGAGCTGGCCGCCGCCGCCGCCGAAGCTGCTGGAGGTGCCGGAGACAGCGCCGGCGAAAGTGGTTTGCGGCCGTTTCGTGATGACGTTAATCAGGCCGCCGGGGTCGAGAATACCGTACAGGGTTGACGCGGGGCCTTTCAGCACCTCGACCCTGGAGGTGGCGGCATTAAAGCTGCGCGGCACCACGGTGCGCAGCCCGTTGGTCATGATCGAACCGTCGCGGTTAGCGCCGAAGCCGCGCCGGGTAAAGGCGTCCTGGGTGCCCCCCAGAGTATTGGTCTGCACCACGTTTGCCACGTTATACAGCGCCTCATCGAGGGTGGTGACGTGCTGATCCTCCAGCACTTTGTCGCTCACCGTATTCACCACCTGCGGGATATCCAGCATCGGCATCGCGGTCAGGGTCGCGGTGCTGGTTGAGAGCGGTTGATAGCCGTCGGTAGCAGGATCCGATCCAGGCGCTGCGCTGACGAGCATTGTCTCTTCAGCGTCAGTACCTGAACGGCCGTTGACGGCAGCGGCGGCCGCGGTTTTCCCTGAGGTCAGCGCGCTGGCGAACACCAGCGTGAACAGCACGCGTCCGGACTTGCCGCCGGTCGCAGAGCTAAGTTGCATCATTATTATATTCCCACACGTCAAAAAGCCTGAAACATCATTGCTCTGTAATAAAGCGCTATCCGTTAGCCGCGCCGGCTGGCGCTCCGGATATGTAATTGAGAAGCATTCAACCATGGAGGAATGTAGTAGTAAATGTGGTTCAAAAGAAAAAGCGGGCTGCGCAATAGCGGCGGATTTGGCCGCCGGAGGCGGGTGGGAGTGTTTTTTATTTATCTGTTTTTTAAATGGTTTTGTTCATCGGCTTTTTCTGGCTGGCGTTAAGTGGGATTGAAGTGCCCGGCGCGAGTTTTGCCATTGACTACTACAGGGTCAGGCCTCAACATAAAAGAGAATGATTTGTATTTGTATTTTTACTGGCCACTGCGGCACAGGAGTAAAACGATGCCACTTCGCCCTCTATCCCGGGCCGACGGGCTGGTACTGGATGCGCTAACGGCCGGGTACGGCCAGACGCGCATTATTGATAATGTTTCGTTCTCGATCCCCGCAGGCCGGTTGACGGCGCTGGTGGGACCTAACGGTTCGGGCAAATCCACCCTGCTGATGACGCTCGCCCGGCTGCTGCAGCCGCAGGCGGGCTGCGTCTGGCTGGACGGCGAGCGCCTTCACCGGCAGCCAACGAAAGCGCTGGCGCGACGGCTGGCGATCCTGCCGCAGTCGCCCGCCGCGCCGGAAGGGCTGACGGTATTTGAGCTGGTTTCCCGCGGACGCTATCCGTGGCAGGGGCTGCTGCACCCGTGGCGCGACGCCGATGAAGAAGCCGTTAACCGGGCGCTGCGCCTTACCGGCACGGAAGCGCTGGCGCACCTGCCGGTGGAGAGTCTCTCCGGCGGCCAGCGCCAGCGCTGCTGGATTGCGATGGCGCTGGCCCAGCAGACCCCGGTGATCCTGCTCGATGAGCCTACCGCCTGGCTGGACCTGCGCTATCAGGTCGAGATCCTCGAGCTGCTGCGGGCCCTGACCCGCGACGGCGGGCGGACGATCGTCGTCGTGCTGCACGATCTCAACTTTGCGGTCAACTATGCCGATACGCTGCTGTTCCTCAGGCAGGGACGGCTGCTGGCGGCGGTGGGAGAGGGCGAACCCTGCACGCCGGAGATCGTCAGCGCGGCGTTCGACATTGAGGTGCAGGCGATGGTCAATCCGCAGACCGGCAAGCCCTTTTTTATCCCGTTCGGCGGAGGCCGGCCGTGAACGGCCGCGCCGCATCGGGGAGCCTCCTCCGGCTGCTGCTTATCTGCGCCCTGCTGGCGGGGGCCGCCGTGCTGCATCTCTCCACCGGGGCGCGGCACATTGCGCCGGGCACCGTTGTCCGGGCGCTGGTGGATTATCATCCCGCCGACTTTGAACAGCGCATCGTGGTGGCGCTGCGTCTGAATCGTCTGCTGGCCGCGCTGCTGGTGGGGGGAAGCCTGGGCATGGCCGGGCTGCTGCTGCAGACGCTGATCCGCAACCCGCTGGGCGAACCGCACATTCTCGGCCTTAACGCCGGCGCCTCCCTGGCGGTGGTCGGCGGCTCGGCGCTTGGCTTTCAGGCCCAGGGCCAGCCGCTGCTGGCCGCCCTCGGCGCCGCGCTGGTATTTTGCCTGGTGCTGGCGCTCTCCGGCGCCGGGCGCGGCGGCATCACGCCGCTGAAGGTCACCCTCTGCGGCGTGGCGCTGTCGGCCTTCGTCTCCTCCATCACGGCGGCCATTCTGCTGTTCGACGAGCAGACCCTGCTGGCGGTACGCACCTGGCTGGCGGGCGATCTCGCCGGCGTACGTCCGCAGACCTTAATTCACGCTGGAATGACGGCGCTGTGCGGCGCGGCGCTTGCGCTGGGGCTGGCCCCGCGTCTGAATGTGCTCGCGCTCGGCGACAGCGTCGCGGGCGGGCTGGGCATCAATTTGCGGCGCACGCGCCTGCTGGGGCTGCTGGCCGTTTCGCTGCTCTGCGGCGCGGCGGTGGCCGCTGCCGGTCCGGTCGGTTTTATCGGCCTGCTGGTACCGCACCTGATCCGTCGGCTGGGCGTGGAGGATCTGCGCGCGGCGGCGCTGCTGGCGATGCCGGTCGGGGCGCTGCTGCTGGTGCTCGCCGACTGGCTGGCGCGCATGCTGCTGGCCTCCCAGGAACTGGCCACCGGGGCGGTGACCGCGCTGGTCGGCGCGCCGCTGTTTATCCTGCTTGCCGCGAGGTGCGTTAAATGAGGCCGGCGCTGCAGCGGGCGGGCTTCCGGCCGCTGACGCTGTTCGGCAGGCGCATCCTGCTGCGCCCCGCCGCGCTGAAAACCGCCGCACTGCTGGCGGCAGCGCTGGCGGGACTGGCGCTGTGCGGCGTGCTGCTGGGCACCGTCTCCGTCCCGGCCGCGGCCATTTTTCGCGCCATCGCCCGCGGCGAAGCGCTGAGCGATCGGCAGTGGCTGATTATCGGCGAGCTGAGGCTCCCCCGGGTGCTGATGGCGATACTGTGCGGCGCCATGCTCGGTATGGCCGGCGCGGCGATGCAGAGCCTTGCCCGCAACGGCCTCGCCGACCCGGGACTTATCGGCGTCAAGGAGGGGGCCTGCATCGCGGTGCTGATCCTGGTGCTGTTTTTTCCGGCGGTGGACGCCGCCTGGCGGCCTCTGGCCGGGCTGGCGGGCGGGGCGGGCGTGACGCTGCTGGTCGTGGCCCTGGCCCGCGATCTGTCGCGGCCGCGCTTTATCCTTATCGGTATCGGCATTTCATGGCTGCTGGCGGCCGCCATCGGCATCTTCATGACCACCGCCGACGTGCGCGACGTGCAGACGGCAATGATGTGGCTGGCGGGCAGCCTGCAGGCGGCCAGCTGGCCGCTGCTGGCTATCGCGCTGGCGTGGGCGCTGCCGGCGGCGGCGGCGCTGCTGCTGACCGCCCGGGCGGCGGACGTCGCCCTGCTGGGCGAGCAGACTGCCGCCGGTCTCGGCGTGCGCCTCGTCCGCCTCACCTGGCTGCGGCTGTTTGCCACGGTGCTGCTGACGTCGGCCAGCGTCTCCTGCGTCGGTAGCCTGGGCTTCGTCGGGCTTATCGCCCCGCACGTCTCCCGGCTGCTGCTGCGGGGCGGGCAGACGGCGCTGCTCTGCGGCAGCGGCCTTACCGGCGCGCTGCTGGTGCTGGCGGCGGATAACCTCGGGCGGCTGCTGTTCGCGCCGCTGCAAATCCCGGCGGGGATCGTGATTGCCTTTGCCGGCGGCCCCTTTTTTCTGTTTCTGCTCTGGCGTCGCCGCGACGCGCTTTAAGGGAGGCGTTTTATGCGCTGGCTTACTCTGATGTTACTGATAACCGCCTGCGGGGCGACGGCGGCGGAGACCCGCAGCTTTACCGACGATCTCGGGCGCACGGTGCAGGTGCCGCTGCACCCGAAGCGCATCGTCTCAATGCACGATCTCGACATTACTATTCCGCTGCTCGAACTGGGGGTAACGCCCGTCGCCAGCCACGGGCGAACCCGGCCGGACGGCAGCCACTACCTGCGCGCCAGCGCCGCGCTGACCGGCGTTGATTTCGCCAACAGCGATATTCAGTTCATCGGCAGCACCGATATCGACCTGGAGGCCATCGCGGCGGCGAAGCCGGACCTGATCATTACCGAGCCGAACCGCAACGTGCCCGCCGATCGGCTGCAGAACATCGCTCCGACGGTCAGCATCGATCACCTGCAGGGCAGCGCGCCGCGTATTTACCAGCGGCTGGCGGATCTGACCGGGACGCAGGCGCGCCTCGCGGTGCTCGATTACCGCTACCGGGCGGAGATCCGCCAGCTCCGCACCCTGCTGGATACGTCGCGCATCAGCGTGTCGGTGATCCAGGCCAACGGCGGCAAGATAACCGTCCACCACAGCTACCACGCTCTAGGCCGGGCGCTGCGCGACGCGGGCTTTCGCTTTCCGCCGCTGGTCGAGGCGATCCCGGACGGCCAGCGCATCGACGTCAGCGCCGAGCGGCTGCCGGAGCTGGACGCCGACTACGTATTTGCTACCTGGCGTTCGGATACCGGCGGTAAGCCCGACGATGAGCTGAAGGCGATGGAGGCGGTGATGCCGGGCTGGTGCGACTTTATGCGGGCCTGCCGGCAGGGGCGCTACATTCTGCTGCCCCGGGAGGAGGTCATCTCCAACTCTTACGCGGCCCTCAGTCTGATGGTGGCGCAGATAACCTCCCATATTGCGGGCAGGCCGCAGCCGGAGGCGAAACCATGACCCCGAGGCCGCGCGGTAAAGCCGATCTGTTCGGCGAGCGCCTGCGGGCGCGGGCCGGGCAGCTGTCGCCGCGCCTGCTGGCGGTGGCAAACTATATCAATGACAACCGCGAGGCGGTGCTCGAGCGCACGGCGATGGAGATCGCCGCCGCCGCCGGCACCTCCGATGCGACAGTGGTGCGCGCCGTGCAGGCGCTGGGCTTCTCCGGGCTGCGGGAGCTTAAGCAGACCGTCGAGCGCTGGTTTGGCCCGACGGTGACCTCCTCGGAGAAGATGCGCTCGACGGTGAGCGCCCTCGCAACCGACGTCAATGCCAGCATAGATTTTGTCCTCGAAGGCCACCGCCGCGCCTGCGATGCGCTGAGTACGCCCCGCAACCGCAGCGCCGTGGCCCAGGCGGTGGCGCTGCTCGGGGAGGCGGGGCAGGTGGGCCTGTTCGGCATCGGCGCTTCCGGTATCCTCGCCGAGTACAGCGCCCGGCTGTTCAGCCGCATCGGCCTGCCCGCCTATGTGATGAACCGCACCGGCTTCAGCCTCGCCGAGCAGCTGCTGCGCATGCAGCGCGGTGACGTGCTGATCGTGATGGGACAAAAGTCGCCGCACCGCGAAGGGCTTACGACGCTGCGGGAGGCGAAGCGCCTCGGGATCCCGGCTATTCTGCTGACCCAGGCGGTGGACTCCCGCTTCAGCCAGGAGGCGCAGGTGGTGATCGAGGTACCGCGCGGCGGCGGCGATGGGCGCATGCCGCTCCACGGTACGGTGCTGGTATGCCTGGAGATGATTGTCCTGTCGGTCGCCGCCGCGGCGCCGCAGAAAACCCTGAAGTCGATGAAGCGGGTGAACGATCTGCACAAGGCGATAGGCCGCTCCGGCGGGCGAAGAGGGTAATGCGCGGGCCACTTGCGCCGCGGCGCGCGCTGAATTAGGGTGAAAAGACCTTTCCTCATTCAAGGTACGCTATGGCCTACACTTCGCCGCTGCTGGCGGCGCTTCCCGGTATTCGCCACGGTTTTCTCAACGCCGCCGAAACGGCGGCGTTTGATCGCGAACCGCTGGTAGACATTAAGCAGGTTCACGGCTGCGACATCCTGACGTTCCCCCACGTCCAGGCCGAACGCCCGCAGGCCGACGGCGTTTTTACCGAGATCGCGGGCCAGCCGCTGGGCGTTTATACCGCCGACTGCCTGCCGCTGCTGATGGCCAGCCGCGACGGCCGCTTTATCAGCTGCGTTCACGCCGGATGGCGCGGTGCGGCGCTGGGCATCGCCGAACGCGCCGTGGCGCGATTCGCGGAGCAGGGCGTGGCGGCGGCCGACGTTGTGGTGGCGATAGGTCCGCACATTCGCGCCTGCTGCTATGAGGTATCGGCCGCGTTTTACGCCCAGCTGCTGGCGACGCCCTCGGGCGCGCTGGCCGCGGCAAACCGCCAGTCGCTGTTTTTCAGCCGGCCGCAGCGGCCTACAGCCGGGAGTCCGGCGGCCAGGGAGGCGAATAGCCTGTGGTTTGACCTGGCCGCGTTTGCCGTACTGGCGCTCGAAAAGGCGGGCGTTCCGCGTGAAAATATCGACGTGCTGGCGCGCTGTACCTACTGTACGCCGGATGAAGCGCTGGGATCGTTTCGCCGCCGCACGCATTCCCCCGCAGAGAAGACCCAGCAGGTTTCATGGATTGTGAAACAGGGATAAAAAAACCGGCGAGAGCCGGTTTTGATATCAGATTTTGCAGGCGTCGCCGCAGTCGTCGTCCGCTTCGATCGCTTCAGCCTTTTTGTCGGCCTCCTGCTGGCGGGCTGCGTTGCGCTCTTCCGCCTCTTCCAGACCTGCAATCACCAGATTGTCGGGATCGATTTCCATTTTTTACCTGCCTGCTGTAGAGAGTGAATACCTACGTAGAATATAGCAAAAAAATCGTGGCGCATTCGCGGAGCGTGCCGCCATTACCCCGGTAGGTGATCGGCGCGGCGTTAAAATGCATATTCCAGCGCCAGGCGGTTCTGCCAGAAATTCTTGTCTGAGTTGGATGCCGTCTGTACACCTGCAAAGTCGGAGATGCTGAACCCTTTGAGAATTCCGCCAAAGCGCCAGGTGCCGTATACCAGATATTCAGATTGGTTGCGGCTACCGGCCCCGGCGACGGGCGTGAGATCCATAAAAGAGTAGCGGCTGCCGAGTGAAAGCTGTTCGCCCGCTTGCCAGTTGAGGTCGGTTGAATAGGCATTGCCGCTGCCTAAATCCTGGGTGCTGGTAAAAAAGGGCTGAGCGAAGTAGGGACCAGAAGCCGTATTATGGGCATAGGGTGTCACCAGTGAACCGTTACCATAGGAACTACCGCTCGCGGCAATATGATCATAATTAAGTGACCAGGCAAGAGTAGAGATAATATTCATGCTGAACTGAATACCATAACTGGTGCTATTCACCTCACCCGCCAGGGCCTTACCTTCGCTGACTCCGCGAATAAACTGTGCGCCTAATTTCGGCTGCCGATCGCTATTTAACCAGGAGAGAAAGCCATCGCTATAAAAAAGTTTTGTGTACTCATCATAGTTTTCATACCACAGTTGGCCGATGAGCTTCTTGTCGTTTATGTTAAGACTGCGACCGCCGCCAATCGCCCACATGCCGTTGGTTTTACCCTCGGCCTCGTCATAGGCGGTGGTTTTATGAAAATGTTCATCTCCCCATGACTTATAGCGCGTTATCCGCGTGGCATGGAGAAAATTTTCGCTGTCACCATAATTCATATCAATGCCGCGAAATAAAATCGGCGTAATGCGCCAGTCGTAGTCGCCAACAAAAGGAAGATTGATACGCTGGTTGCCTGCGGTAATGCTGAAATCCTCATCGCGCCAGCGTAAATAAGCCTCGCCGATAGCAGTTTGATTCGGCCCCAACTCACTGACCAGATGGTCGTTATCATGGTCAATGCCTCGCTGCAGTATGGCGCTGGTACCAAGGCTAAAGCCATAATAGTCTGCTGTGGTATAGTTGAGGCTTCCCCCGTAGCTGATCGTATCCTGACTGAGACCGGGTACAAAGTATGCGTTGTGCGTAGAGTAATAAAGGCTGCGAAGGTTACCGCTGACTGAGCCACAGGTAAACATTTCTGTCAGGGAGTTGGCTGTGCTATTTTTACACTCGTCGGTAATTGATATCGCCGCCATCGCCTGGGGGGCGAAGAATGTAGCGGGAATAAAGAAGGCGGCCAACTTTATCGGCATTGTTATTTGGTGTGTCTTCAATTTTTTATCCTCGTGAATAAGTAACATCAATAACCACTGTGCTTTATAATTGTCGGATTTGGATGAATGTAGGTTTTATTATTCTGTGGGTTTACGCTCAGGGAGTGCCAGCGGATTCGGAATCAGCGGTAACGTCTCGTGAATATCCCAGCCACGCAGCTTTCCGGGGTTGAGCAATCCGTTGGGATCAATACAATGCTTAACCGACACCACCTCTGGGCGGATGACACCTTGTTTGCCATCTTCGACGGCGACGACATGCGGATTGTTCACCTTGATATGATGCTCACGGAATATATCCATTATTTCATTCAGTCTGTCTGCCGTTGAATAGCGAACCAGCTGCAGTCCGCTGGCAGTAATATTACCCTCGACATCGCGCAAAAATTCAATGTGTGAAATAACCTCATCACCGAACAGCTCATGCATATGAGCAATCTGATTGCGATAATTATCAATAGAAAATGCGGTTTGCAGATAGGTCAGCGTACTGTCCACTTTCAGCGCATGCAGGGTGGTGTGATTCCAGCAATACTCCAGCAGCGATCTGCTGATGGGACGTGACTCATCTGTTTCCTGACGCAGCGCACTCTGTCCGCCGAATTGAGTAACAAGTGACGGGCACAGCACTTCGCTTTCTTCAGCGACGGCACTGATGACGGCATGCTGATGGGCCTGATAGTGATGTTTCAGATGGCTGAACCAGGCAGGAATGGGGGCCGCAAAGAGGGCCACCTGGCGCTTTATGAGGCCCGGGGAGCGGGTCAGTGCATTTGCATAATCCAGCGCCTGGCTGAAGGTATCAAATACGTCCAGACGTTCTGTCCACCGGTGGCACGGGGCGAGGGCCAGCTCCACCTCCAGAACAATACCGGTGGTTCCATAGGTATGGTGCAGGAGCAGGGCCTGTGGCGCGGGAATCGTCAACAGGCGAGGCTCGGCTTCGACGGTCATCACTCTGATGCTGAGCACGTTGCCGGCAGCCGCGAGGGGGCCGTAAGTGATTGAACCAATGCCGCCAAAGCCGCCGCTAAACAGTCCGCCCAGCGTAGCCTGACGATAAGTGGAGGGCATACAGCGCAGCTCCCAACCTGTCGCCCGCGCTGACTTTTCAATCTCGCCAAGCCTGATCCCGGTCTGCGCGCGCAGGATCCCTTCCCGCTGCTGGCAGATGTGGCTAAATCCGCTCATGTCCACCATAATCCCGCCCTGCAGCGGCACTAGCTGTCCGTAGTTGCCGGTCGCGGCACCCCGCATCATGAGCGGAAGCCCGTGAGCCACACAGGCAGATACCAGCTTTCTCAGTTCGCTCTCCGTACGCGGGCGTACAACGGCATCCGCCTGCTTTTCCTTCAGCTGCGCTTTCAGTATCGGGCTAAACCAGTGGAAATCCTGCGAAAAACGCTTAACTTTTGCCGGATGTAGCGTCCAGTCGAGTTCAGGCAGGCTTTCCTGAACACTTGCTACCGCAAGCTGCCGCTGATGCGCATCGGGCCAGGGTTCTTTCACGGTCATACTCCTTCTCATAGGGGGGAGGCTAGTGTGTTTGCGTAACTTCACTTTCGTGCCAGGCACGGAGCGCGCGGCGGGAGAGCCACGACATCGCCGCAAAGAGCACTATGCCTGCCAGTGAAATCAGTAATAAGGCGGCAAACATGAGCGGAATATTCAGTTGATATCCGGCCTGCAATATTTGATAGGCAAGGCCGGTATTATTTCCGCCGGTCCCCGCAACAAACTCCGCCACCACGGCACCAATCAGCGACAGGCCAGAGGAGATCCTTAGCGCGCCGAAAAAATAGGGCAGCGCAGAAGGGATCCTTAAACGCACTAAGGTCTGTAGGCGGGTGGCCCGGCTTAGTTTGAAATAGCTCAGCAAACCCGGAGAAATGCTTCTTAACCCCTGCGTGGTATTGGAGATGATAGGGAAGATAGCCATCAGCGTTGAGCACACGACCAGCGATAGCGTCGTGTCCTTCACCCAAATAATGATCAGCGGTGCGATAGCGACGATTGGCGTAACCTGCAAAAAGACGATATAGGGAAAGAAAGCCGTTTCAATAAACCTGTTCTGCACCAGAATAAAGGCAATTAAAACGCCGCTAACGGTTGCTAATGCAAACGAGAGGAGCGTGATTTTCAGCGTGAACACCAGAGATGTCAACAGCATTGCCATGTTGCTCCAGAGGCTTTCAAGCATGGCCTGCGGAGAAGGTACCAGAAAGGGAGGAATATTAAATGCGCTGATGGCAAATTGCCATATCAGCACCACGGCTATGGCAACCAGTACGGGGGAGAGTATTTTAAAGAAAAGGGGATGATTTACCCACGGCGTTGATTTTCTGGCGTTCATTTCTTTCCCTCGCAGAGTGACTGACTAGCCTGAAGCAGGCTGTCCTGCAGCTGTTTTGCATAGCGCGAAAATGTCGGACTGACGCGAAACGCGTCGTCGCGCGGATAGAGGGCATTGATGGGAATATCTTCAACGATTCGACCGGGTCTGGCGGCCATCATAATGACGCGCTGTGAAAGAAAGACGGCTTCATGTATGGAGTGAGTTACAAAAACGACGGTCAGTCCCTGCTCTCGCCACAGTTGCAGCAGGTCGCTGTCCAGTTTGTTGCGGGTAATTTCATCCAGAGCCCCAAAGGGTTCGTCCATTAGCAGCAATTTGGGACGGGTCACAAGCCCGCGGGCGATGGAGACGCGCATCTGCATACCGCCTGACAGCTCTCGTGGTAAAACACTGGCAAACTGCGCAAGACCAACCAGCTTAAGCACTTCCACGACCCGGGCGTCTGCTTCTTTACGCGCAACGCCGGCCAGATCGAGCGGCAGACGCACATTGTTGTGTACGTTGCTCCACGGCATGAGCGTCGCTTCCTGAAAGACAAAAGAGAGCGGCAGCGGCGCCTTTTCACTGCTATCGCGGCGCCACAGTAACAGCCTTCCGTCGCTTGGCTCAATTAAGCCTGCAACCATTTTCAGAAGCGTGCTTTTCCCGCATCCGGATGGGCCCAGCAGGGTAATAAACTCTCCCTGACGCACGGTAAGGTTTACCGGCAGCAGGGCCCGTGTGCCGTTGTGATAGGTCTTTTCTGCCGACAGTACTTCAATAACCGGTTCTGCCGCAGCAGGAACGGGCGGGGTCTCATTCAGCACGACAGAAGTTACCGCAGGGCTCATGGCATCACCTTCGCATCTTTTATTAAATCGAGGGTATAGGTCCGGGCGAACGGCACTTTATCGGCATCGATCAGCTTGTTTTGTACCAGCATATCCCAGGTCTTTTTCAGGCGGGCTTCTGCGATCGTGCCAATACCGCTGCTTTGCGCATCACCGCCGGTGACCAGGGCAAATTTCTTCATCTGCGCAATCCCAAAGGCTATCTGATCGGCGCCCATCTGTGGATTGGCTTTCTGGATCAGGGCGTTCCCCGCCGCCGGATCCTGCAAATACGCTTTCCATCCCTGCATCGAGGCCTTAATAAAAGCGGCGATAATGCGCGGGCGTTTTTTTACCGTATCGGCCATGCATATAATGGCGTTCCCGTAAGGCGGATAGCCCCAGTCGCTGAGCGGATAAACGTAGAACGGCTGGCCGCCTTTCGCGACGGCAAAGGGCTCGGAGGTGAGATAACCCTGCTGCACCAGGTTCTTGTCCGCCAGGAAGGGCTGTACGCTGAAGGTATAGGGCCGCACTTTGCTGGCGCTGAAGCCCAGTTCACTTTTGGCCCAGGGCCAGAAAGAGGTATAGGCTTCCGTCGCCAGCAGAAATGTTTTGTCCTTTAATGCCTGGGGCGTAGCAATCTTGTCATGGCTGATGAAAACGGTGGGTGAGTGCTGAAAGACGGTCGCCACTGTCACGGCGTGGATGCCCGCCTGCCAGGTTTCCAGCGCCTGCACGTTATCGCCGAGGGTGCAATCGGCCTGTCCAGCCGCCATCAACTGCATCACACTCACCTGCGGGCCGCCCATTTTAATGGTGACGTCAAGGCCAGCGCGTTGATACAGACCGGCTGCCTGCGCCTGGTAAAAACCGCCGTGCTCGGCTTGTGCATACCAGTTGGTCAGAAAGGTAAATTTTTCTTCGGCGTGCGCGTGGTTCGCAGCCGTAAAAAGCAGCAGGCCAGTTAAGGCGGGTGAAAATGTATTAATGATTTTCATGGCAGGCGGCCCCTTTTTATTCAGAAAGTAAGGATGATGTGGTGTTGACGAAACCGTTCCAGCGATCTTTTCCCCAGCTTGCTTCCCGGCGGACCACCCACTGCATATGGTGGACCTCGGTGATGGCCCTCGCCCAGCTTTCAGCCAGCGAATCAAGCAGCGCCTGGCCCTGTTCTGGCGTTGCCTGGGTGGGATCGCCAATCACGCCCGAAGGGCCAAAGTCATAGGCTGCCCACGCCGCTGCGGGACGTCCGGCTGATAAAGTCGGGCAGGGAAACTCAGGCGGGTAACTGGCCGCGGCGTACTCCATATGTACGCTCTCCGGCGCCAGGGCCAGCATCAGCGCCGTTTCACTGTGGCCTGCGTGCATCGCCAGCCTCTGCTCTTTTGCGCTGAGAAATTGATTCTCGATATTAGGGACCCGAAAGACATCGTGGGCTATCATGACCATATCACCGTGGCGCAGGCGCATTTCGCGTGCCGCTATCTGGAGGATCTGCGGTTGCCCGCCGTGGCCATTGATCATCAATAATTTGCGAAAACCGCAGCGGTACAGCGATTCGGCGATATCCAGCAGCGTGTGTAGTAGCGTTTCGCCACTTAGCGTCAGCGTACCGGGAAAGTGAAGGTGCTCGTCGGATTTGCCGTAGACGATAGGCGCAATAGCAAACGCAGGGATCTCTTCGGGCAGGCGGGCAAGAGCATGTCCTGCAACGCCGGAGGAGATAACGCTATCGACGGAGCAGGGCAGATGCGGCCCGTGCTGCTCAATAGCACCGGTCGGCAGTACAATTACCGTATTGGCCTTATCGGGCAGATCGGCGATCGCCGCCCAGCTCAAAAAGGGCAGAAAGCGTGCGGCAGGGAGATAACCGTTAATCATCGTACACCTCTCGACGTCATCATTGCGTCTCCAGCGGTAACCAGAGCGTGGCTTCAACCTCAATCAGTACCTCCGCACAGGGCAGCATTTCACTCACCTGGACTACCGTGGACACCGGCGACAGATCGGTAAAAAACAGTTTTCTGACGCGACTGTAGTAGGGAAAGTGGTCAAGGTTGCGAAAGTACTGCACCAGGCGGACGACATCATTCATTTTGCCGCCTTGCTCTTCCACGGTGCGGCGAACGATCTCCAGGACATACCAGCTTTGGGCGAGTATCGGCCCTTGCTTGATATCAGTGGAGAACTCCCCGCTTTCCCCCAGCAGACGGCGGGCGTCGTCGGGTATATCCCGAAAACCCCGCACAATTGTGGCGCTGTGCGGATCTACCGGGATGATCCCCGATAGAAATATGAAATCTCCGGCGCGTCGCCATGCGGAATATTGTGCGAGCGGTTGCCCTGCACCAGCATCAAGCGTCACTGCGTACCTCCTCACTCCAGATTCGTTGGCTGATAAATTTTCCTGCGCGGATGACCTGACGTGTCGCACTCCTGAGCGGCCAGGTGTGGCTGTCGCTGCCGGGAAAGATAACCAGGTTTGCTTCCTCTCCGGCGCTTAACGGCGAACCCGCGCGGCTGGAGCCAGACAGGGCATGGCGGTCACAAATAAGCCTGGACTGGCGATCGAAAGGGCTATCAAGCTGGGCGGTGAATAACGCGCAGGTCAGCGTATCAAGCGGGTCGTAGCTCCCCATTGGGCAAAACGCGTCCTGCACATTATCGCAGCCGAGCAGAACGGGAATACCGGCTGACTGGGCTTCCTTAATCAGCGTGATCCCGCGCGCGCGGGGCGTGCGCCCCGCTACCGCATCCTGCAGGAGTAGATTGGTCATCGGCAGTGCAATAAGCGTGACGCGGTGCGCGGCCAGCACCGACAGGATATCCTGCGCCAGCGAATACGGGCTGGCGGAAAGGGCGCAACCGTGGCTGCAGCAGATATGTCCCGGGAAGGCGTGGGTCGATAAATAGTTTGCCAGCCAGCGCAGTCCAATGGCGCCCGGGGTTAACTCTTCATCAATGTGTAAATCCAGATCCAGCCGCCAGCGCGCGGCGCAGGAAAGCAGATTGGTCATTGCCGCTTCATCCCAATTTGAGGAGTGCACAAAGGCGCCAAGCAGGCAGCAGGAGCCACTTTGCGCTACCCTCCGGGCAATGTCTTCGGCCGATTTCGGACTGGCAAAGAGCCCCAGCGGTACGAGAGCAACACGTTCGAACGTGCAGCCCGGATGCGACATATTTGCAAGTGCCTGCCACGCTGGAGGAACAGCGGCGTCATACCAGTCGATATGCGTCCGTAAATGGTTTACGCCGTTGGCCGCAGCCCAGCTGACGGCGCGCGCGGCGCGCTGGTGGAGATCCTGCGCTGTCCAGTACCGACGATCCTGCTGCAGGGTTTCAATCGCTGCCAGAAGCCCCGGACGGGACGGTCGAGAGCGGGAGAATGTGAACGTTTTATCCAGATGAGCGTGCGGCTCAATTAGCCCAGGCAGTACCAGGGCGCCATTGAGATCCCAGCCATCTGCCTGCCGCACTCGGGCAGGATGTACGGTCTGAATACGCCCATCCGCGATGTGAATATCGGCATTCACCGGACCGCCTGCGTGCTGTGGCCAACTTGAGGGCAGCGTCCAGGCGGGCAGACGCGCATTATGAAGCAGAGATATTGGCTGGTTATTATTCATGACATTCAACGTTCTCATCGCTAGCACCGCTCCACTATCGGGAGCGTTTTCCGTGCGCGGAAAAAGGAGGTCGCAGATAAAAATTTGTGACGCTCGCATCGAATACAGTGCCGGTAATGCTCCTGCAGACATTTGTTTTAAGGTGAAACGAAAGTTACCGTCAGCTAAAAACTACGGTATTGTGATAGTCACGTTGCGTCCAGCGCTTTGATTCGCACATCTCGTTGCAAAAAAGAGGGCACTACTACGATGTTCGCATTTTCGCGTTTTTTGCTTTATTACACTGAGGTGGCCAGGCAGGGATCGTTTCGCAAAGCCTCTGATGTTCTGCACGTGGCGGCCTCTTCCATTGATAGACAGATTCTGCGAGTGGAAAAAGAGCTGGGTATGCCACTTTTTGAACGTAACCCGAATGGTTTGCGCCTGACGGCAGCCGGAGAGCTCTTGCTGCATGCCGCAGATAACTGGAAAAAGGACTTTCATCGCGTCTGCGAACAGCTTGATGATTTGCGAGGCCTGAGAAGAGGGCATGTACGTATTGCGACCATTGATGCCGTCAATCGGCACTTCTTTTCCGCCATGCTCAGAGAGGTACACAGCGAATACCCCAATATCTCCTTCACGCTGACCACAATGCCTAATATTGATATCCAGCAGGCGCTGCTTTCCGGAGAGGCGGATTTTGGTATCCTGCTGAATCCGCAAAGCTCGAAAGAGCTGCAGGTCCGGGCATTTGTTGAGGTTAATCTCGGGATTGTTGTCCGCGCAGATCATCCGCTTGCCGGTAAGCAGGGGATTCGCTTCAATCAGTGCCTTGATTACCCCTTTATTATCCCTTCGGCACCGCTCATGCTATCCGGGCCTGTGGAAGCGTTACTTAATGTAAACAAAGGGTTAATAAAAGAGGCGGCGGTATCAAACAATATTCATATGATCCGGTCGCTGGTTAAAGAGGGGATAGGGATTGGGATCTTATGCTGGCTGGACATCATGGATGAGGTCGAAAACGGAGAACTGGTTTTCATTCCCCTTACCGACCCGCAGCTTCGTGAATTTACACTGGCGCTGTGCATCACTCCGGCACGTCAGCTATCGCTTGCGGCTTCAATGCTACTAAAAAGGCTCGAAATTCTCTTCTCACAAATTCAGCCGGGACAGTGATATCCGGCGACGGTGGCTATAGAGAGGATGAAATCGCGTTGATGGATAATGACGGGAAAGCGATTATTGAATGGTGCGTCCGAGTGGACTCGAACCACCGACCCCCACCATGTCAAGGTGGTGCTCTAACCAACTGAGCTACGGACGCACTGAAGATGGTGCGTTTAATTGGACTCGAACCAACGACCCCCACCATGTCAAGGTGGTGCTCTAACCAACTGAGCTATAAACGCAGAGATGGTGCGTTCAATTGGACTCGAACCAACGACCCCCACCATGTCAAGGTGGTGCTCTAACCAACTGAGCTATGAACGCACAACGGGGACGAATATTAGCGGCAGCTCGGGGAAGAGGCAAGAGGCAATCGCCACTTTTCTTTCTCAAATCACGCGATTGCGGAACTATTAGGCATATTGCTGCTAATTTGCTGATGTATCGGGCGTTTTTTGCCCACTTTTATTGCGCTTATTTTTTACTTTACCCGGGTGATAGCGATAATGGCGGCAGCGGCGGGCGATGCTGCGCTCGGGTTTATGATGTTTTTTTATGCACCACGTGCCGGCGGCGCTGTGCGTATTGCTATCCAATTGCCAGATAATCATTGTCCGGCGACGTTTTAACATAATGATAGAGCGCCGTCCGAAACCGGTTAATAAGATGAACGCTGCGCCTGTCCGGGTAGGCGTTCGTTATCATATAACAGATGCGTACCGGGGTTTCGCAGCTGAGCCGGTAGCGCTGAAGCGGAATAAAGCGGGATATCATCGCAATATTGCCGGACTGCACGATGGACCAGCTGGTTTCATCGCGCAAAAAGCGCGCAAGCAGAGTGCAGGAGTCAACCCTTATCCTTGGCTGCCTCTGCCCTGGCCAGATCATTTTGTGCCATGCGTCAAAGTCCTGTCCCCAGCTGTGATACACCTCGTGGCTGACGTCGAGCTCAGCGGGATCTATCTCTTTAACATCTTTCGGCTGTGCGCAGGGTTTGACGACGTAATACTTTTGCTGAAATACGGCTTCACAGGTGATATTCGGCAGCTCAATCTTTTCAGAAACAAAGGCGATATCCAGCTCGCGTTTGCGGACCAATTCATAGGCTTCACGCGTTTGATAGGTTTTGAGCGACAGGGAGAGCGCGGATTCCTCCTCGCAAAATAACCTACCGATATCGGCAATGATAGTTGTTCCAATACTATCAATAGCTGACACCGACAGATGGGACGCCGAGTCTTTTTGCAGATGATTTATCCGCGTATAAAATTCGACAAACTGCCTGGCAATGGGTAAAAACTCCTCACCCTTGCCGGTAAGCATAATGTTGCGCTTGCCTTTATTGCGGATCATCAGCTCAAATCCAAGCTGATTTTCCAGTTGTTTAATACGATTTGTGATAGTGGGCTGGGTACGGCAAAGGATCTCTGAGGCTTTGGTTAAGTTCATTGCATCACAGACGATGACAAACGTTTCCAGAAGGATATATTCCATAATTTCTCGCAGGGCAACTGGCAAATTTTATCGCTATGGATTAAAGAAAAAGGCCGCGTCCAGACAATATACGCGGCCAGTCCCGGGCAGGAAAGAGATTAGCAGGTCAGCGCCGTGAGTTGCCGCGTAATGTCGAGAAATGCCTCAATATCCTCTACCGAGTTACAGTGCAGCGGGGATACGCGCACCATGCCATCAAGACCGAAGGACTTCACCATCCGGTGCGAATAGAGGCTTGAACTTGAACGCTCATAGACGATGACGTTCTTTTTCTCATATTCACGTACCGCCACTTCACAGGAGAGATTATCAAAGGCAATGCCGATGATCAGGTCCCGTTCATCAAGATTGGGATTGTCGACGCAGACCTCCACGCCATTCATATTGCGCAGGCCGGGCGTTTTTTCGGTTCCGTTAAGCAGCGTATCCAGCAGTCCGCGCTCGTGTTCGGCAATACGGTTCATCCCGGCGACAAAAAGCGCTCTCCGGTCATCCTGCCCGTAGGCGGTTTTCATTCCCAGGGAGCACACGTAATCCACGATAGCCGTCAGGGCCGCATAGTGGGCCGGGGCCGGGCTGCCGAGCTCCCAGTCGGCGGCGGATTTTCCTGCCAGCTTATGGTGTGCCAGCGCCGCTACCCGGTCAGAAACGTAGGCAAGGCTGAAGCCCCTGACGCCAAAGAACTTATAGGGGGCAAAATTCATCGCATCAATATTGAGTTTCTGGACATCGAGCACGCCGTGGGGAGCATGCTGCACAGCATCAATAATGATATAGATGTCAGGATTAATTTCGCGCGCTCTTTTGACGATAGTTTCAATATCGTAGATATAACCTGAAATATTTGAGGCCGCCATAACGCTCAGAATAGCCGTCTCTTTATCAATTAATGATATGACCTCCTCGGCGTCCACGCCGCCGGTAAGCGGGTTGCTCCTGGCAACGCGCAGTTCACAGTGAGTGTACTGCGCATAGTAGCTGATGGCGTCAAACGCGGACGGATGCTCCAGAATGGATGTCACCATATTGCTGCCGTCGGCATTTTCAGAGATAACCCTCACCAGATCGAACATCAGCTGAGAGGCCGTATAGCCGGGATAAATGGCGCCGTCGGCGGCATTGAAGATAATGCGTGCATCCTGGCGACCGCACTCTTCGATCTCCTGCAAGTACAGCGCCATCTGATGATGTCTTTCTGAGCAATCCGGAATGGCATCAATTTCATGAAAAACCTGCTCTGCACGTTTTAGCCGAAAGGAACCGCCGGCATTATCAAAATAGAGCCTGGGTTTATCATGAATATCTTTATCAACATAATAAAACTGTTCTTTAATTTCCTGCATTTCCTGCGGGGTAAACATGGTGTAGCTGCGCATGATAATATCCTATTGATTGTCTTTAACAACTTTTACAGTGTCAGTATCTGATTCATCAGCCAGGGGCGCTGCATTTCTTTTATACAGATATACGGGTACGCCCAGGCCCATCAGAATAAGTGCATAGAGGGCAATGATTGGCTGATAAATAATGGTGGAAATAATGACAAACAGTCCACTGATTATGCCGACGATAGGCGTTATCGGGTACAGCGGGACTCTAAATGGGCGAGGGCAATCGGCCCATTTCTTTCTCAGGATAAATAATCCTACAAAGGTCAGGGTATAGAAGACCCAGATAACCAGAGAGCCAATATCGGTCAGCGTATTAAACTTCTTAAAGAACAGGATGCTACTTACCGAAGCGATTAAAATATAGATGCCACTGTTTACCGGCATTCCCGTTTTGCTACTCAGACGGGCAAACCAGGCACTGCACGGCAGCAGGTTGCGGATCGCGAGGGCATAGGGAATACGCCAGGCGGCGCGAGTAAAGCCGGTCATCGAACCCATAATCGAGACGACAATCCCGGCGGCAATCAGTTTACCGCCAAAATTGCCGAACAGCAGCGTCGCGACATCTCCGCCCGGGGTAG
Source organism: Pluralibacter gergoviae ATCC 33028 = NBRC 105706 (assembly GCF_001598855.1). Classification (GTDB taxonomy): domain Bacteria; phylum Pseudomonadota; class Gammaproteobacteria; order Enterobacterales; family Enterobacteriaceae; genus Pluralibacter; species Pluralibacter gergoviae. The sequence goes on from NZ_BCZS01000021.1 coordinate 51,389, forward strand.
CAGAAGCCCCCAGCTGCGCCGGCGTCATGACTTTCAGATAGGCGATGTTAATAATCAGATAGACTGCGGTGACGGTCAGGATGCCAAAAATGATCGCTTTGGGTAAGTCGCGCCCCGGATTTCTCATTTCACCGGCAATGACGCTGGCATTACACCAGCCGTCGGTAGCGTATAATGTGGCCATAACGCTAATTGCCAGACCCTGCCAGAAGGGATGGCTTTCAGAGAGAATGGGCTCAAACTGAATTTTCAGCGGAGCATCATTAATAAACAGGCCACAAACGATGATTAATATAATGGGAATGAATTTAAGAACCGTTGCCGTGTTTTGAAAAAGACTTGCGGCGCTGTTGCCGAAATAGTTAATCAGCGTCATCAAAACCACTAACCCACAGGCCAGCGGAATGTTCATCTGCGGATCCAGCCCTAACAGCGCGCAGGCGGTCGTACCGAACACCACCGCCGCCGCCGCAATGCGAATGGGATAGAAGGCAACCATCTGGGACCAGGCGATCATATAGCCAAACACCCGGCTGTAGATCTTCTCCAGATAGGTCATCATACCGCCGGTTTCTGGGATAAGCGCGCCAATTTCAGCAAATACCAGCCCGCCGCACAGTCCCATAAAACAGCCAATAACCCAGGCCAGAAGCCCGAAGCTGGCAGAGCCGGTAGCGTCGAACACGGCCTGAGGTTTAAAAAATATGCCTGTACCAATGATTGTACCTACGATCATTGCCCAGGCATTGAAACAGGATACGTTACGTTCTAATTTATCCTTTGCCATAGTGTGTAACCTTTGAATTTGTTCATAATCGGATTTAAAAAATCAATAATGACTACAGGGATATTTAATGGCGTGGTAAATGAATATAAAAATTCATTATTACTATCTACAATATAAGTTTGATTTATATTATTAAAACTATCGTAATAACAAAGAGTTGGCGTGATTTTCTTTATCTGTAAAATATTTTTTGAAAAAATAAAATAAAGTTATTTATTCACGTGTGTTTAATAAAGAGTACACAAGTTGATATTTATCGATCTGGATCTCAGAATGGAAATAATAACATTGACCACAGTGAACTTTAAAGAAGAAAGCGCATTGCGAAGAATATAAAAAAGTGCCGCCCGATATGGGGCGGCTTAGGGCTTAGCGCGACGCCCGCGCCAGGATCGTCACCGACGGCTGGCGCTGAATGTAGCGCATCCGCAGCATCATCAGAATCGCCGCGCAGGTCAGGCCGATAATAAAGCCGGTCCAGAAGCCTGCGGGGCCCATGCGCGGCACCACCAGGTCGGTGAGCGCCAGAATATAGCCGCTCGGCAGCCCCAGCACCCAGTAGGCGGTGAAGGTAATGAAGAAGATCGAACGCGTGTCCTTATAGCCGCGCAGGATGCCGCTGCCCACCACCTGAATCGAATCGGAGATTTGATACAGTCCGGCCAGCAGCATCAGCTGCGAGGCGAGGGCAACCACCTGCGGGTTCTCGTTGTAGAGCATGGCGATGTGCTCGCGCAGCGCCACGGTAAAGATAGCGGTCAGTATCGCCATGCAGACAGCGACCCCCAGACCGGTGCGCGCGGCGGTCTGGGCCTCCAGCGTTGACCCCTGACCCAGCCGGAAGCCGACGCGGATGGTTACCGCCGCACCCAGCGACATCGGCAGAACGAACATCAGCGAGCTGAAGTTGAGGGCTATCTGGTGTCCCGCCACATCGACAATGCCCAGCGGCGACACCAGCAGTGCCACGACCGCAAACAGCGTCACTTCGAAAAACAGCGCCAGAGCGATAGGCAGGCCGAGCTGCACCAGGCGTTTCATTACCGCAAAATCAGGCCTGCGGGAGGCCTCCTGCGGGCGGATATCGCGCATGGAGCGGGCGCGCCTGACGTAGGAGAGCATGGCAATAAACATCACCCAGTACACCGCCGCCGTCGCCACGCCGCAGCCGACGCCGCCGAGGCGGGGCATACCGAAGTGGCCGTAGATAAAGATGTAGTTAACCGGAATATTCACCAGCAGGCCGAGAAAGCCCATCACCATCCCCGGCTTGGTTTTCGCCAGCCCCTCGCACTGGTTGCGCGCCACCTGAAAGCAGAGATAGCCCGGCGCGCCCCACAGCAGGCAGCGCAGGTAGCGCACGGCGATATCCGCCAGCTCCGGGTCGATGTCGTGCATTGAGCGGATGATATAGCCCGCGTTCCACAGCACCACCATCACCAGCACGGAGACAATAGACGCCAGCCAGAAGCCCTGGCACACCTGATGGGCGATGCGGTCGCGGCGCCCGGAGCCGTTAAGCTGGGCGACCACCGGCGTGAGGGCCAGCAGCAGGCCGTGGCCAAACAGGATGGCCGGCAGCCAGATAGAGGTGCCGATGGCGACGGCGGCCATGTCGGTTGCGCTGTAGCCGCCCGCCATGACCGTATCGACGAAGCCCATCGCCGTCTGGGCGATCTGCGCAAAGATCACCGGAATAGCCAGCGCAAGGAGCTGGCGCGCTTCAATAACGTACTTTTGCACGTAAACACCTATTTTGTTTGCATCTCGTTATTCGCCGGTTACGCCGGGGCGCGATATACGGGTGCAGCGTTATTGTTGAAGAGACTAAAAAAGCCGCCTTTACTGGCAGCAAGAAGAAAGAATCGGGGAAATTTGCCTATATTGTAGCGACTAATGGCTATTTAGCCAGCCAAAAAGTGGCACGTGATGCGGGCAGGTGGCAACAGATCCTGGCTCCTGCTATTGTGCGGAGTATAAAAGGCGGGATGGTTCCGCCCGGATGTTCAACAGGAGTTAATGATATGTTTACTGGTATCGTGCAGGGCACGGCGAAAATCGTGTCCGTTGATGAAAAGCCTAACTTTCGCACCCACGTGATCGAAATGCCGGCAGATATGCTGGACGGCATTGAAACCGGTGCCTCGGTGGCCCACAACGGCTGCTGCCTGACGGTGACCGACATTGACGGTAGCCGCGTCAGCTTCGATTTAATGAAAGAGACGCTGCGCATTACTAACCTCGGCGAACTGGCGGAAGGCGACGTGGTGAACGTGGAGCGCGCCGCGCGCTTCAGCGATGAGATTGGCGGCCATCTGATGTCCGGGCATATCATGACCACGGCGGAGGTGGCAAAAATCGTTACTTCGGAAAATAACCGCCAGATCTGGTTCAAGGTCCAGGACCCGTCGCTGATGAAATACATCCTCTATAAAGGATTTATCGGCATCGACGGCATCAGCCTGACCGTAGGGGAGGTGACCCCTACGCGGTTTTGCGTGCACCTGATCCCGGAAACAATCCAGCGCACCACGCTCGGCGCGAAAAAGCTTGGCGCGAAGGTGAATATTGAAATTGACCCGCAGACGCAGGCGGTGGTTGATACCGTTGAGCGCGTGCTGGCGGCGAAAGAGGCCGAGGCCGTTCGGCTTGCTCAGGAGGCCGCTGAGTAAAGGCGATAAAAAAAACCCCGGGGTCCGGGGTTTTTTTATTAGCGAGCGACCCGCAGACCGCCGCTGATGCCGCGCGAGAAAACCACCTGCCAGAGGTGAATATCGCGGGCGCGGAAGGCCCCGGCGCAGGCGTTCAGATAGTAGACGAACATCCGCTTAAAGCGTTCGCTGTAGTTGTCGGCAATTTCCGGCCAGCTTTGCAAGAAGCGCGTCAGCCAGGCCATCAGCGTGGTGTCGTAATCCGCGCCGATATTGTGCCAGTCCTCCATCACAAAATGGGGTTCGCTGGCGATGGCGATATGGCGTACTGACGGCAGGCAGCCGTTGGGGAAAATATATTTATTGATCCACGGATCGACATTATCGTCCGTTTTTTTCGAACCGATGGTGTGCAGCAGAAAGAGGCCGTCTGGCTTAAGGTTGCGATCAACGACATCAAAGTAGGTGGCGTAATTCTTAGGCCCGACGTGCTCGAACATGCCGACAGAAACGATGCGGTCAAACTGCTCGTTAAGATCGCGATAGTCCTGCAGCAGAATTTTGACATCAAGCCCTTCACAGCGCTGCTGGGCAAGCTTCTGCTGCTCTGCTGAGATGGTTACACCTTCGACGCTGACGCCGTAATTTTTTGCCATGTAGTACGCCAGCCCGCCCCAGCCGCAGCCGATATCCAGTACCCGCATACCCGGGGCCAGCTGCAGTTTGCGGCAAATCAGATCGAGTTTGGCTTCCTGAGCCTGTTCGAGCGTTTGCGCATCTTTCCAGTAGGCGCAGGAGTACTGCATATAAGGGTCGAGCATGCGGGTAAAGAGATCGTTACCGAGATCGTAGTGCTCTTTACCGACAATCCACGCGCGCTTTTTGCTCTGCAAATTGAAAATCCGCGCGCTGGCAATGCGCAGGGTATCTTTCAGATGATGCGGCAGCTGATCTTCAAGACCGGCGCGCAGGACCTTCTGGAAAAAGATATCCAGTCGTTCACACTCCCACCAGCCGTCCATGTAGCTCTCTCCCAGCCCGAGAGAACCCTCCTGCAGTACGCGCTTAAAAAAAAGCGGATTCTTGACCTGAATATCTGAAGGCGCCGGACCGTTGATGGTGATACCGGCGCGATTTAGCATTTCACTGGCTATTCGATACCAGTCGTCGTTAGGGACATTTACTTCTTCTATACACGATGAGCTCATAGCTTCTCCATCACGCGCTTGCGATCAGAACCTTAATTAGCGTAGACGCTTTTTGGAAATTGCGAGAGACATCACGGATTTCCGCGAGTATCGCAATCCGACGTTGAACAGAGGAAGGAGCAACCCTTACCGAAGGTCGTCCATGAAAATACAGCAGCCGTCCGGACTGCCGTTAATAGCTAATATTTATGATAATTATTTGAAGCCTGGATCAGTATAGGCCTCAAAAATGTGTGCTTCAACTGAAAAATCTTAGCATGCTAATCACCAACCATTCACATAGTCTCTGACGACACTAAGTATGCGATATTTTGCCTTCACCTGCGGGTGCTTCAGCCCTGGCGTCGCGCTGCATGCGGTAGCCCCAGCCGGCGAGCAGCGTCGTCGCCAGCATTACGCCGGTGGTGGTAAGCAGCGCGTTTGCGACCAGCGTCGAGACCACCAGGCTTGCGACGAAGCACAGGCCGAGCTGCAGCGTATTCTGCAGGGCCGCCGCGCGGCCTGTCGCCTGCGGAAAAGGGCGCAGGGCCTGAGCGACGACGATCGGGTAAATGGCGCCGTTGGCCATCGCCATCACGCAGAACGGCGCCAGCAGCGCCGTCAGGCTACCGTCAAACAGCCGCCCGGCGGCGAAGGTCGCGGCGACGCTGGCGCTGAAGGCGAGCAGCAGCCACGGCAGCATCTGCTGTCCCTGCCAGCGCTGCAGCGCCGCCCGGCAGCCGTAGCCGCCAACCAGGAACGCGATAGTCTGGGGAATATAGCTCAGGCCAATCGCCGTCGGACCGTAGCCCATGGCGTCGAGAATAAACGGCGAGCCGGTCAGCCAGGCAAAAAAGCTGGCCGAGCAGGCGGCGTACATCAGCACGTTGCCCCGGTAGCCGCGCGAGCGCAGCAGCGTCGCGAAGTTGAGCGTCTGCGTACTCGTCTGCACATTGCGCGCGACGGGCTTCAGGCGCAGAGCGGGGATCATCAGCAGCAGGGTGATGGCAAACAGCACCGCAAAAATGGCCTGCCACGCGAAATGATGCAGCAGCCAGCTGCCGAGCAGCGGCGCCAGGGCGGGGGAGAGGCCGACCAGCGGCATGATGGTGGCGAAGATGCGGTTGACCCGATGCGCCGGGTAGTAATCGGTCACCAGCGTCTGCCAGATAACGGTCGCGGCGCAGACGCCAATCGCCTGTATAAAACGCAGCGCCAGCAGGCTGGCGGCATCCCGCACCCACAGCATGCCGAGCGACGCGGCGGCAAACAGGGCGAGGCCGGTAAGCAGTACCGGCCTGCGGCCGTAGCGATCCGACAGCGGCCCCCATGCCAGCTGCGCAACGGCGAAACCCGCCAGAAACAGGCTCAGGCTGGCGCTAATGGCGGCGGCGGGCGCATTTAAGTCTTGCTGTATGGCGGCGAAGGCCGGCAGGTACATGTCGGTTGCCAGAAATCCCAGCACGCTCAGGCCCGCCAGCCAGCATAAAAAACCTCTTCCTGGTTGCATATCACGTCTCTTTTATTAAATGCAGGTGTTCAGGCAGCAGAGTGTAGGGAGTGCAATGCCGGTTGTGAAACGCTAATATTTGCGTACTGATTTCAAATTTTTTGCAGGCAGACTATGTGGTCCGAATATTCGCTGGAAGTGGTGGATGCCGTCGCCCGCTGCGGCAGCTTTAGCGCCGCAGCCCAGGAGCTGCACCGCGTGCCTTCTGCGGTCAGCTATACCGTGCGTCAGCTTGAAGAGTGGCTGGCGGTGCCGCTGTTCGAGCGGCGACACCGCGACGTGGAGCTGACCGAAGCCGGGGCGTGGTTTCTCAAGGAGGGGCGATCTGTTATCAAAAAAATGCAGATCACCCGCCAGCAGTGCCAGCAGATCGCCAACGGCTGGCGCAGCAGCCTGGCGATTGCGGTCGATAACATCGTGCGTCCGGAGCGCACCCGGCAGATGATCGTCGATTTTTACCGCCATTTTGACGACGTTGAACTGTGCGTCTTCCAGGAGGTGTTTAACGGCGTCTGGGACGCGCTGTCGGACGGACGCGTCGAGCTGGCGATCGGCGCCACCAAGGCGATTCCGGTCGGCGGCCGCTACGCTTTTCGCGACATGGGCATGCTCAGCTGGCGCTGCGTGGTCTCGGCCCGGCATCCGCTGGCCGGGATGACGGGACCGCTTTCAGACGACGTGCTGCGCAACTGGCCCTCTCTGGTGCGGGAAGATACCTCGCGCTCGCTGCCCAAGCGCATCACCTGGCTGCTGGACAATCAGCGAAAGCTGGTTGTGCCGGACTGGGAAGCCTCGGCCACCTGCATTTCAGCCGGGCTGTGCGCCGGCATGGTGCCCTCGCACTTTGCCCGGCCGTGGCTGGACAGCGGCGAGTGGGTCGCGCTGGAGCTGGAGAATCCGTTTCCGCAGGCCGCCTGCTGCCTCACGTGGCAGCAAAACGACATGTCGCCGGCGCTGCGCTGGCTGCTGGACTATCTTGGCGATAGCGAAACGCTGAACCGGGAGTGGCTGCAGGAGCCGACGGCGTCGGCTCCTCAGAGGCATTAGCGGCGGTAGTCGCGGAACGGACCGTCCGCCACCGAGCGGCGCTCGATAAGGCGCGGGTGGACTTCAATCGACTGCGGATCTTCGCGCTTGCTGACAATGCGATCGAGCAGCATATTGAACGCGGCTTCCCCCAGCGAGTCCTTCGGCTGATGAATGGTGGTCAGGGACGGCGTGAAGTAGCGGGCGTTGCGCACGTTATCATAGCCAATGACCGAAATATCCTGCGGCACGCGCAGCCCCATTTCATCGGCGGCGCACAGGGCGCCCATCGCCATAATATCGCCGCCGCAGAACACGGCGGTAGGGCGGTGGGGCTGGGTGAGAATTTGCTGCATGGCGCGGTAGCCGGACTCCGGCTCGAAGTCGCCCTGCACGATCCAGTTCTCGGGCACGTTGATTCTGGTCTCTTCCATCGCCTTCATAAAGCCCGCCAGCCGTCCGGCGCCGGTGTTGCGCTCCAGCGGCCCCGGAATGACCCCGATCTCGCGGTGGCCGCGCTCAATCAGGTAGCGACCGGCCATGTAGCCGCCCTGGAAAGCGTTATCAATCACTGAGTCGGTAAAGTCGGCCTTCGATTCGCCCCAGTCCATCACCACCATCGGGATATGGCGATACTCCTCAAGCATATCCAGCACCGGCTGCGGATATTCCGAGCACATCACCAGCATGCCGTCGACGCGCTTCTGGGCCATCATCGACAGATAGGCGCGCTGTTTTTCAATATTGTTCCACGCGTTGCCGAGGATCAGGGTATAGCCCTTCTGAAAGCAGTTTTTTTCAACGGCTTCGATAATTTCCGCAAAATAGGCCGCTTCGCTGCTGGTGGCCAGTAGGCCGATGGTTTTGGTGTGATTGACTTTCAGGCTGCGCGCGACGGCGCTGGGGGAGTAGTGCAGCTCTTTAATGGCCGCCCACACCGCATTGCGGGTATCTTCCGCCACGAAGCGGGTTTTGTTAATTACGTGTGATACGGTTGTAGTGGAAACGTTTGCGCGCTTCGCTACATCTTTAATTGTTGCCATTCGATCTCACTCCAGACCCTTTCCTTACGCCTGACCACGCGCACGTAAACGTTTGCCTTCACACACCCCGCACAACGGTTTTACGGTTGCGGTACGCCGGGAAAATGACACAGGACGACAGGAGGGGGTCAATGGCTGGTACGCTTTCAAATTAGCGTGGAATTTTGTCTGATTCTGAGGGAAAGGGGAAGAGAAAATTCTTCGCCGGGTGAAAACCAGCAATATTTTTGCATATTTTTTCGCAGACTTGTGCAAAAATGAGCAAGCTCACTTTTGATGTGGGGATTACAAGGAGAAAAATTGATGAGTACCGATCTGAAGTTCTCACTGATGACGACCGTTATTGCTTTGGGCCTGATTGTCGCCACCGGTCTGACTGCCGTCCTGCATTAATCAAGACGAGGGAGCCCGTCTCCCTCCGTTTTGCCCGCTATTATTCCCATTCCCGCAATAAACTTTTGTCATTTCTGTAACTTTCGTTTTTTTGTGATTAATGTCATGCTTTTGGCCTTCTGCTGTTTTTCCATCACCGCGTGATGGCTTCCGGAGCAATGACATGAAAATCAACTTTCCTTTACTGGCGCTTGCCGTGGGCGCCTTCGGCATTGGTACGACCGAATTTTCGCCGATGGGGCTGCTGCCGGTTATCGCCAGAGGCGTCGATGTCTCTATCCCCGCCGCCGGTATGCTGATTAGCGCCTATGCGATAGGCGTGATGGTCGGGGCGCCGCTGATGACCCTGCTGCTGTCGCACCGGGCCAGGCGCAGCGCGCTGGTGTTCCTGATGGCCATCTTCACCGTCGGTAACGTCCTCTCGGCCATGGCGCCGGACTATACTCTGCTGCTGCTGTCGCGGATTGTCACCAGCCTGTGCCACGGCGCGTTCTTCGGGCTGGGATCGGTGGTGGCCGCAAGCGTAGTGCCGAAGCATAAGCAGGCAAGCGCGGTGGCGACCATGTTTATGGGGCTGACCATCGCCAATATCGGCGGCGTGCCTGCCGCGACCTGGATGGGAGAGACCATCGGCTGGCGGATGTCGTTTCTCGCCACCGCCTGTCTGGGCGTCGTGGCAATGCTGGGCCTGTGGTTCTCGCTGCCGCAGGGCAGCAGCGGCGAGCGTCCTGACGTCAGGCGCGAGCTCTCCGTGCTGGTGCGTCCGCAGGTGCTGACGGCGCTGTTAACGACGGTGCTGGGCGCGGGGGCGATGTTTACGCTCTACACCTACATCGCGCCGGTGCTGCACACTGTCACCGGCGCCTCGCCGCTGTTCGTGACCAGTATGCTGATCCTGATCGGCGTCGGCTTTTCCATCGGCAACTATCTGGGCGGTAAGTTTGCCGACCGGTCGGTGGTCGGTACGCTGAAAGGCTTCCTGCTGCTGCTGATGGCTATCATGGCCGCCATTCCGTGGCTGGCGCAGACCCACGCCGGCGCGGCGCTAAGTATGCTGGTGTGGGGCGCGGCCACCTTCGCGGTGATCCCGCCTTTGCAGATGCGGGTGATGCGCGTGGCGCACGAAGCGCCGGGACTGTCGTCGTCGGTCAATATTGGGGCGTTTAATCTGGGCAACGCGCTCGGGGCCGCGGCGGGTGGAGCGGTTATCTCCGGCGGGTTGGGCTACGGCTTTGTACCTGTCATGGGGGCGATTATTGCCGGGCTGGGTCTGCTGCTGGTGCTGGCGAGCGGGCGGCGGCAGGAGGAGTGCGCCTGCGCTGATAATGGCTAAAGGTCCGGCGGTGGGCCGCCGGACGGCAGGGCTTTACGCCGCCAGGTTTTTGGCGACAAATTCCCAGTTTACCAGCGCCCAGAAGTGCTCCAGATAGTTCGGACGGGCGTTGCGGTAATCGATGTAGTAAGCGTGCTCCCACACGTCAACGGTCAGCAGCGGCGTTGCGTCGGTCGTCAGCGGCGTGCCCGCGTTGGACGTTGACACAATGGCCAGCTTACCGTCGGCCTTCTTCACAAGCCAGGTCCAACCGGAGCCGAAATTTTTGCTGGCGGCGTCGGTGAACTGGGTTCTGAATTCGGCGAAGCTGCCGAAGCTGGCGTTGATTGCTTCCGCGACGGCGCCTTTCGGTTCGCCGCCCGCATTCGGCGCCAGGCAGTGCCAGTAGAAGGTGTGGTTCCAGACCTGGGCGGCGTTATTGAAGATCCCGCCTTCGGCGCTGCGGATGATTTCTTCCAGCGTTTTACCTTCAAAGGCGCTGCCCTTCACCAGGTTGTTAAGGTTGGTGACGTAGCTCTGGTGGTGTTTGCCATAGTGGTACTCCAGCGTCTCAGCAGAGATGTGCGGCGCGAGGGCGTCTTTGGCATACGGTAGTGCAGGTAGTTCAAACGACATTGCTTTTTCTCCCTATTATTTTAATCTTCGATACTCAATAACCCTGTATTGAGTAGGGAAATGGTAGCAAATTTAGCGATAAGGCAGAAGAGGAAGTTACCCTGCCGCCGGTGCGGCAGAGCACAATCAGCGAATGGTCTTAGGCGTCATTACGCGGCGGGCGCCGACGTAGTGGTTAGCCCAGTAATCTTCGCTCAGGGAGGTTATCTGGATATCGCGGCCGGTGCGCGGGGACTGAATAAATTTGCCATTGCCGACGTAGACGCCGACGTGATCGGCCGCGCCGCGGCCGCGGGTGCGGAAGAACACCAGATCGCCGCTTTCCAGTTCAGTGCGGTTTACCGGGCGGGCATCGCGCAGGTGGTACATCTCATTGGCGGTGCGCGGAATGCGGAACTTCACCAGATCTTTATAGGCGTAATAAACCAGACCGCTGCAGTCGAAACCCGTACGCGGCGAACTGCCGCCCCAGCGGTAGGGCTTACCAAGCTGGCCCATCAGCTTATTCATCGCCGTTTTTTGCGCCTTTTGCACCCGCACCTTGTGGGCGTCGGCAATGGTCAGCGGCTGCGCCTCTTCGGCCTGCGGTTTACACCTGCGCTTATAGCCTTTGCGCACCACGCACGCGGCGGCGGCGCTTTTGAGCGCGCTGCTGTGGCTGTGTCTGGCGAGCGGGGCGGTTTTCTTCAGGGAGGCAGTACGTTTGTTTTGCGCGGCGGCTTTTCGCTTGAGGGTACTGCTTTTCTTTTTACTGGCTGTTCGGGAGGTGGATTTTGTTTTGGTGCCGGTGACTTTCTTTTTGCGGTCCGTACCCTTTGCGTTGTGCGCCTTCTGTGCGGCAGACGCACGCGACTGCTCTGACGCATGGGCCAAAGGCGTAATAGACAACGACGTAAACAGTAAAGCACAGAGCGTGATTGAGGCTTTGTTTATCCGCGCCACTGAGCATTCCTCTGCAAATCAGGCAATAACGTTACGCCTGGTGGATGATTGACAAAACGCTAAGATTCTAATGCATAAAAAGCGTAGTTGTTAATAGACTTTTTGTATCTAAAAACATGTTTCTTTATTAAAGGCAAACAAATGCGATATCAAGGGTAAAAAGTGTGCGAAATCTGCCCCGCCGGGCGAGCGGGAGAAGCTATTTTTCCCCGCTGGCGTTAAAATAGAGGCTAACGAACAAAATGTTATTTTGTTACGCTAACCGGAAACGTTACACTACCGTTACCGCTATAAAAGAAGTTAAGGAAGCAAGATAATGAGCGCCACTCTTGAGAAAATTCAACGTCAAATCGCAGAAAACCCGATCCTTCTCTACATGAAGGGTTCCCCGAAACTGCCGAGCTGCGGCTTCTCCGCCCAGGCGGTACAGGCACTTTCGGCCTGCGGCGAACGTTTCGCCTACGTTGATATCCTGCAAAACCCGGACATCCGCGCCGAGCTGCCGAAATACGCAAACTGGCCGACCTTCCCGCAGCTGTGGGTTGACGGCGAGCTGGTCGGCGGTTGCGATATTCTGATCGAAATGTACCAGCGCGGTGAGCTGCAGCAGCTGATTAAAGAGACTGCGGCAAAGCACCAGGATGAAGAGCCGAAGGCAGAATAAGCCTGATGCCTCAACAAAAAAGCGACCCCGGTCGCTTTTTTTTATGCTTCTTTTGGCGCTTCCGGCAGCGGCCAGCCGCCGAGACGCTTCCAGCGGTTAACGATTTCGCAGAACAACTGTGCCGTCTGCTCGGTATCGTACAGCGCTGAGTGGGCCTGATTGCCGTCAAATGCCATACCGGCGGCAATGCAGGCCTTCGACAGCACGGTCTGTCCCAGCGCCAGGCCGCTGAGGGCTGCCGTATCGAAGGTCACGAAAGGGTGAAACGGATTACGTTTAAGGTTAGCGCGTCCGGCGGCAGCCATCATGAAGCTGTGGTCGAAGGTGGCGTTGTGGGCCACCATAATGGCGCGGTTGCAGTTCTGATCCTTCATGCCCTTGCGCACTTCTTTAAAAATAGCGTGCAGGGCGTCGTGTTCACTGACCGCGCCGCGCAGCGGATTATTCGGATCGATACCGTTGAAGGCCAGCGCCTCCGGCACCAGATTGGCACCTTCAAAAGGCTCAACGTGAAAATGCAGGGTGGTATCCGGCATCAGCCAGCCTTGCTCATCCATCTTTAACGTGATGGCCGCGACTTCAAGTAATGCATCGGTTTTAGCGTTGAAGCCCGCGGTTTCCACATCGATAACCACCGGATAAAAACCACGGAAGCGGCCGCACAGACTGTTAGGTTGTTGAGCGTTGTCTGACATCAGAATCTCTTGGACGGTAAAAAAGTAGCGCGCATTATGGCAAAAATTGCCGCGGCTTGCAGCAGAGGGAGGGGAAAAAACGGGTGCCGCAGCACCCGGTTAGGTCAATCGCCGAGGCCTTTGCCGGCGTCTTTTGCTTCAATCAGCTCAATTTTGTAGCCATCGGGATCTTCAACGAAGGCGATAACGGTGGTGCCGCCCTTGACCGGGCCCGCCTCGCGGGTGACGTTGCCGCCGCTGGTGCGAATGCGCTCGCAGGCCTCGGCCGCATTATCGACGCTCAGCGCAATATGGCCGTAGGCAGTCCCCATCTCATAGCTGTCGACGCCCCAGTTGTAGGTCAGCTCGATAACCGCTTCCTCGCTCTCGGGGCCGTAGCCGACGAACGCCAGCGAGTATTTGTATTCCGGGTTCTCACTGGTGCGCAGCAGCTTCATGCCCAGCACTTTGGTGTAAAAGTCGATGGAGCGCTGCAGGTCTCCGACGCGAAGCATGGTGTGAAGTAGGCGCATTGTCTTCTCCTTTAATGCACTGTTTATAAACTTTAGGGTCAGTATAGCGGCGGCGGACCACCGCTATCAAATAGGCGGCGTTTACAGTGTAGGGTAGTCGGTATAGCCCTCGGCATCGCCGCCGTAGAAGAACTCTTCGCGCGGCGGCGTCAACGCTTTCTTGTACTTCAGGCGCGCCACCAGGTCCGGATTGGCGATATAGGCGCGGCCAAAGGCCACCGCATCAATCAAACCTTTCTCCAGCAGATCTTCGGCTTTTTCGGCGGTGTAGGCGCCCGCGCCGATAATCGCGCCGGGGAAGCACTCGCGCACTTTGCGGCGGAACGCCTCGGTGTAAGAATCACCGCCGACCCAGTCCGGCTCAGAGAGATGCACGTAGGCGATACCGCGCTTGCCCAGCTCTTTAATCAGATAGAGCGCATCGGCCTCTTCGTTCGGGCCATTATCGGTGCCCTGGAAGGAACCCAGCGGCGAAATGCGGATGCCGATGCGGTCGGCGCTCCACTCGCTGCACACCGCATCAATCACTTCCAGCACCAGGCGGGCGCGATTTTCGACGCTGCCGCCGTACTGGTCGGTACGCTGGTTGGCCGACGGGGAGAGGAACTGGTGCAGCAGGTAGCCGTGGGCGCCGTGCAGCTCAACCAGATCGAATCCGGCCTCGCGGGCGTTGGCCACGGCCTGGCGGAAGTCGTTAACGATGCCGGGGATCTCTTCCAGCGTCAGCGCGCGCGGAGTGGAGGTCGCTTCGCGGATAGTTTTGCCGCTGGCGTCGCGCAGAGAAGTGCGGGTGCCCGAGTTGATTGCCGAGGGTGCCACCGGCGCTTCGCCGCCCGGCTGCAGGCTGCTGTGCGAGATGCGGCCGGTATGCCACAGCTGCACCGCCATGTGGCCGTTTTCAGCGTGAACGCCGGCGGTGATTTTTTTCCACACCGCGATCTGCTCCGGACTGTGCAGCCCCGGCGCGCCGGCGTAGCCCTTCGCCTGGGCGGAAATTTGCGTGGCCTCAGAAATAATCAGCCCCGCGCTTGCGCGCTGGCGATAGTACTCGCCCATCAGCGGCGTGGGAATATCGCCAGGCTCAATACTGCGCAGGCGGGTGAGCGGGGCCATAAAGATGCGGTTCGGCACGGTGATGGCGCCGACTTTCAGCGGGGTGAACAACTTCTGTTCCGACATGTTAACTCCTGAATAGACCGGTCGTCTTGTGTATTGATAAATAAAATGCCCGCTACTTACCGGGCGCGATAAGAAAGGTTTTCACGTGGGCGAGGGCGCTCTCCAGCGGCGCGGCGCTGTGGGCGATTTTCGCCTGCAGGTTGGCACCGAGCCAGAGCGAGTAAAGCACCCGGGCCTGATCGAGCGGCGCGGCGGAAAAAGTCAGGCTTCCCTCCTTGCGGCCCTCTTCCAGCGCAAAAGCGAGCAGATCGATAATGCGGCCAGCGCCTTTATCCATCGCCTGGCGCATGGTTTCCGAAAGATCGCAAACCTCCGCCGACAGCTTGACCGTCAGGCAACCGCTAATGCTGCCCTGCTGGCGGAACTGGTTGAGCGCGTACTGGTAGTATTCCAGCAGGCGGTCGCGAAAGCTGCCGGGGCCGCGGCGGAAGAGCGCCTCCAGCCGCTGGTGATAATCCGCGTAGTGCCGCTCCAGCATAAAGACCCCGAAGGCCTCTTTGGAGGGGAAGTAGTGATAAAACGATCCCTTGGGCACCTCGGCCGTTTTCAGCAGCTCGCTCAGGCCCATCGCCGTAAAGCCGCGGTGCATACATAACCGCTCGCCGGTGGCGAGAATATGTTCGCGGGTATCGTGTTCAGCATGTTTGTTCATGGCGGTTACGTTACTAGACCAATCGGTCTAATGCAAGCGATTCGCGAATCGGGTTGCGCGTTGGCCAATATCGGGCTTCAATGAGAGGAGTGCAGCAGCGGGGGGCAGTCGTGGCCGAACAGCTTGAGTTTTTTCCGGTGCAGAGCCCGTGCCGGGGCATCTGCCAGTCGGACGATCGCGGATACTGTCGCGGGTGTATGCGCAGCCGCGACGAGCGCTTTAACTGGCAAAATATGAGCGATGCGCAAAAGCAGGAGGTGCTGCGGCTGTGCCGCCAGCGGCTGCTGCGCAAACTTCGCGCAAACAGACCCGCCAGTACCGAAGAACCCGGCCAGCCCTCACTGTTTTGATCGCCGCTGAGCGTATACTCAATGAAATTTTTTTATTGAGGAAGCATACATGGTTCAGCGTATTACTCTCGCCCCGCAGGGTCCGCAGTTTTCCCGCTTTGTAATGGGCTACTGGCGGCTGATGGAGTGGAACATGTCGGCGCGCCAGCTGGCGAGCTTTATTGAAGAGCACCTCGATCTGGGGATTACCACGGTCGATCATGCGGACATCTACGGCGGCTACCAGTGCGAGGCGGCCTTCGGCGAGGCGCTGAAGCTGGCGCCGCACCTGCGCCAGAGAATGGAGATCGTCAGTAAGTGCGGCATCGCCACGACCGCCCGCGCGGAAAACGCCATCGGCCACTACATCACCGACCGCAGCCACATTGTCTCCAGCGCCGAGCAGTCGCTGAAAAACCTTGCCATCGACGCGCTTGACCTGCTGCTGATCCACCGCCCGGATCCGCTGATGGACGCCGATGAGGTCGCTGAGGCCTTTACTGCCCTGCACCAGAGCGGCAAAGTGCGCCACTTCGGCGTCTCCAACTTTACCCCGGCCCAGTTTTCGCTGCTGCAGTCGCGCCTGCCGTTCAGCCTCGTGACCAACCAGCTTGAAATCTCCCCGCTGCACCAGCCGCTGCTGCTGGACGGCACGCTTGACCAGCTCCAGCAGCTGCGCGTCCGCCCGATGGCGTGGTCCTGCCTCGGCGGCGGGCGGCTGTTCAGCGACGATGAGTGCCGACCGCTGCGCGACGAGCTTGCGCAGATCGCGCAGGAGCTGAATACCGACAGTATCGAGCAGGTGGTTTACGCCTGGGTGCTGCGGCTGCCGTCGAAGCCGCTGCCGATTATCGGTTCCGGTAAAATCGAGCGCGTGCGCTCGGCTATCGCCGCCGAAGCGCTGGAGATGAGCCGCCAGCAGTGGTTCCGCATCCGCAAGGCGGCGCTCGGCTACGACGTTCCCTGACGCTAAAAATTCGTCCACTGTCTGAGCAGGCAGGGACGGGTCTGTGGTTTACACTGTTTAAGGACACCTACCACTAATAAGGAGATTTCATGAAAAAACTTACCCTGACTCTGCTTGCTCTCAGCCTTTCCGGCGGCGCCCTGGCTGCCAGTACGACCGTTGAAATGAACATGGTGACCGACCAGAGCGTCGGCCAGTCCATTGGCGAGGTCAAAATCAGCGAAACCGACAAAGGCCTGGAATTTGCGCCGGATCTTAAGGCGCTGCCGCCCGGCGAGCACGGTTTCCACGTTCACGCTAACGGCAGCTGCCAGCCGGCGATAAAAGACGGTAAGGCCACGGCCGCCGGCGCGGCGGGCGGCCACTTTGACCCGCAGAAGACCGGCAAGCACGAAGGGCCGGAGGGCAACGGCCATCTTGGCGATCTGCCGGTGCTGGTGGTCAATAACGACGGTAAGGCGACCGATCCGGTCGTTGCGCCGCGGATCAAGAAACTCAGCGAGATTGAGGGCCGGGCGCTGATGATACACATCGGCGGCGATAACATGTCCGATAGTCCGAAGCCGCTCGGCGGCGGCGGCGACCGCTACGCCTGCGGCGTCATTAAGTAGTCCGCTCCGCAATCGTCCCCGCAATTGGCGCCTGCTCCAGCTGCGACAGCGAACAGTAGAGCTGCCAGATAATCGCCGCCAGCTCGCGCGCCGCGGGCTGGTGGTGATGACCAAGCCCAGTATAGATTCGCTGCAGTTCACTTAATGCCGATGCCAGCGGGCGCTGCTGCACGCCGCGCTCGCTCATTACGTCGCGTAACAGGGCGATGCATATGTCCCGCACCTGTGACAGCGGGTCGGATCGCGTCTCCCAGGCGCGCAGCCGCCAGACAACGTGAGAACAGTTAAGCAGCACCACGCCCCAGCGCAGCAGCCAGCGGCGGGAGATCTCATCCCGGCTGCTGCTCAACTGATTGATATAGTGATACACCAGCGATTCAAACTGCGGTTCGCTGTTTTGCGGATGGCGGCTAAGCTGGTCGACAAACTGGCGCCGCAGGGCGCGAATATGGCGGCGGCTCTTGCGGGCGTCCGAGCCGGGCTTAAGCACGGCAAACGCCACCCATGCGAGGCCCACGCCGAGGATCTTTGCCAGATTGTCGTTAAGAAAGGTGCCGTAATCGTACACCGGCGGATCGGTCACCGAGATAAACGATCCCATGAAAACAATCAGCTGGCCCCACAGGCCGGCGAATTTCGGCATCTGCTGCTTCAGCAGCTGCATGGTGGTCAGCAGCGGAAACAGAAACAGCAGGAACTGCCACAGGTCGGTGACCTGCACCATGATGGCGAACTTGACGACGAAGCTGAACAGCGACAGCAGCAGCAGCGTTCGCATCAGCAGGGTCAGGGAGTTAAACGGCGACGGCGATATTGAGTAGAGCACGCAGCAGATTGCCGCCAGGGTCAGGGCCGCCGCGCCGGAGGACCACTGGGTGCTGATACTCCAGGCGCCGATACCGACCAGCGCGCAAAAGGTGCGCACGCCGTTGAGCAGCGCCTCGGCATAGTCGGTACGACGCGACAGCGCCGGGGCGTTAGGCACGTTGAATTCGGTGATCGCCGTCGCATTTTCCAGCCGCTGCAGCCAGCGGCTGGAGGCCAGATAGAGACGAATGAAGTAGCGCAGCCGCAGCCAGAAGGCGCGGTGGCGAAAATCCAGCGGGTCCGTCGGCCTCAGCGGGGCGATGATGCGGGCGACGCTGTAGGGATCGGCGTCCGGACGGGCCAGCGCCTGCAGCAGCGTATCTATCACCTCCCGGGTGTTTGCCGGCGGCGTCGGCCAGTTGAGCAGCATCCGCCGCAGGCTGGAGATAACGCTGGTCAGCCGCAGCTGCTGGTGCAGAAGATAGTTCAGCAGGCTGTTCTGGCGGCGAAAGCGGTAGTGGCTCCAGAAGGCCTGAATACGCAGCAGATTCATGGTCAGGATCTGGCCAATCATGCTCTCATGGGCGGAGCGGATAGCGTCGGTAGTCTCCGGCTGCCACATCAGGCTGGCGTGCTCCAGAATGCGGGCGTGCATATTCTTCAGGGCCGTCAGCAGCGCGGTGCCGTCGGAGGTGCTGGGCAGGATCATCATCATCAGGCCGCCGCAGAGGATGCCGACAATCACTTCGCAGACCCGCGACTGGGCCAGATCCCACAGTTCGTTGGCGTCTACCAGATTTATCACCGGGAAGACGATGATTGCGCAGGTATACCCCGCCAGCTGAAAGGCGTAGGCGGCGTTATTGGTAAACATGGCGCACGCCCAGGTGCAGAACCCCAGCCACGCCGAGATGCTGAACAGGAACAGCCAGGGATCGGTCAGCGTCAGCCCGGCAATAATTAGCGCGGCGCTGGCGCCGAGCAGGCTGCCGGCAATGCGCCCCAGGCTTTTACTGATGACGCCGCCGACGGTGGGAAAGCTCACCACCGCGGCGGAGGTCATCGCCCAGTAGGGTTCATCAAGATTGATGTAGTAGGCAAAGCTCAGGGCCAGGCACATGGCGATGCCGTTGCGCAGGGCATAGCGCCACTGCGGCAGCGTGGCTTTGACCCAGGGCAGGGAGCGCCACGTTAGCGCCTGCAGATTCATCATCTGTTGCCAATATAGACGGTGCAGGTGGTGCCGGAAACCAGCACCAGTCCGTCCGGCAGAGCATCAAACTCGATGCGGACCGGCACGCGCTGCGCAAGGCGCACCCACGGGATCGTCGGCTTGATATCGGCGACCAGGGTGCCGTCAGTACCGGTGTTCTGGTCAAAGATGGCCCGGCCAATGCTGGATACGTGACCCTGTAACTTAGTGCCGTTGCTATAAAGTACGATGCTGGCGCGGTCTCCCGCGCTGATATGGCGCAGCTTGGTCTCTTCGAAATAGCCGATGACGTGGAAGGAGTGGCTATCCACCAGCGCAAACAGCGGCGAGCCGGTGGTGGCGTAGTCGCCGGTGCGGGTGGACATATTGGTTATCCAGCCGTCAACCGGCGCTTTGACTACAGTCTGCTCCAGCTCCCAGCGGGCGTGATTCAGCGTCGCGCCGGCGGCATCAAGGCTTGCCCGGGCGGCCGCTTCTTCCGCCTGCGCAGACTGCAGGGCGATATTGGCCGTATCCAGATCCTCAGCTGAAATCACGTTTTTCGGCAGATTGCGCCGACGGTCCGCCTCGTGCTGCGCTTTAGCCAGCGCCGAGCGGGCATTTAGCAAATCTGAGCGCGCTTTTGCCTGCTGCGCCAGCGCGTCAGCCACCGCGATACGGTAAGGGGTATCGTCGATGCGAAACAGCGTTTCCCCGGCCTTCACCAGCTGGTTGTCTTTCACCTTAAGATCAATAATGGTTCCGGAAACCTGCGGCGCAATGCTCACCTGCTCGGCGCGAATTTTACCGTCGCGCGTCCAGGGCGACTGCATGTAGTATGTCCATACCAGCCATACGGCGATAATCGCGGCGGCGGCGGCGAGCAGCGTTGAAAAGTATTTTAATTTTTTCATGGGATCATTAAGACAGTGCGATAAGCAGAACCAGGCTCAGGCAGACCGAGAGCGCAAAGAACGAGAGATCCATCAGCAGCGGATGCCAGACGTCGCCGGCATACATCCAGTCGCGCAGCTGGCGGTGAATGACCAGCCACAGCGGGAAGCCGAGCATTACCGCCTTGAACAGCGGGGGAAAATAGATTTGCGACCCAACGATGAGGTCCGTCAGGGGAAAGCCTGAAATATTGGGTATCAGCGCCACAGGCAAGAGTCCTTTACAAATTCGCCATTACGGATTGAGAAGCGGTCGCGTTACATTGCCGCCAACATAAATCATTGATGTGACCTGTGAAGACGTCAATACATTTGTTTTGAATAATCAAATGCTGCACACTATTCTAAAATCAGCATTATAACTTAGCAAGCTAATTATAAGGAGATGAAATTGGAATCGCCATTAGGCTCTGACCTGGCCAGATTGGTCCGCATCTGGCGTGCGCTTATCGACCATCGCCTGAAACCTCTGGAATTAACCCAGACTCACTGGGTGACGCTGCACAACATTCATCAGCTGCCGCCGGAGCAGTCGCAGATCCAGCTGGCGAAGGCTATCGGTATCGAGCAGCCCTCTCTGGTGCGCACCCTCGACCAGCTCGAGGAGAAGGGGCTGATTTCTCGCCAGACCTGCGCTAACGACAGGCGCGCGAAGCGCATTAAGCTCACCGAGAAGGCGGAGCCGCTGATTGAGGAGATGGAAGCGGTTATCTGTCATACCCGAGGGGAGATCCTGCACGGGATATCGCCGGAAGAGCTGGATCTGCTGCTGGGACTGATCCGCCGGCTGGAGCATAACATTAATGAGCTGCAGTCAAAGGCCTGACGGCAGCGGATAAAAAAGAAAGGCCTTGCAAACGCAAGGCCTTTCTTTATGTAACCGACTGACTTAGCGCGGAGAAACGGTCACCTGGCTGCCGTTGCTCGCCATCACGACGCGCTGGCCAACAGAGTAGCGGATATCGCCCTGTTTCTGCACGACCATGATGGTGTTACCGTCATCTTTACGGATCTCAAGCTCAACGCCCTGAGATTTGTTCATTTCACCCTGGACACCCTGGCCTGCCAGGCCGCCTGCTACGGCGCCTGCCGCGGTGGCCAGTTTGCGGCCGCTGCCGCCGCCGACGGAATTACTGAGGAAACCGCCAAGCACCGCGCCGCCGATGGCGCCGATCGCGTTCGTGTTGTCACCGCCTTGAATTTTGACCGGGCGAACGTGGACAATGGTCCCGTAGGTGACGTTTTGCACCTGCTTTGCTTCAGAGGCGGAGTAGACGTCCCCGGACAGACTGTTGTCGTTTACACAACCGGCGAGGGTTAAACCCACCATAGAAACGGCTAATACACGTAAAATCATTCATGAATCTCCTGTTCACCAAGAAACGCCCTTGCGAGCATCCATCCTGACAATTATATGGCATTTGTGCGCTTCAGGTTACTGGTCGCGCTCCGAAATAACACGAATTGTATCCCGTCAGGGCTTAACTATACGTAAACAAACAGTGTTATAGCATTTCATCATTGTAAGGTGAAAAAAATTAATGACACGAAATGTTAAATTTTGCGCCTTAACCATAGCTTTGCCAGTGACTTTATGCTTGAGTGTCACTTAAATCACCAAACTAAGGAAGGCGTATGAATTCTGGCCGCTTTATTGGCGTCATGTCGGGAACCAGTCTTGACGGTGTTGATGTCGTACTGGCCGCGATTGATGACCACGTGGTCGCCCAACAGGCAAGTCTCAGCTATCCCGTTCCGCTGGCCCTCAAAGAGGCCATTCTCGCTATCTGCCAGGGGCAGCAGCTCACACTTTCGCAATATGGTCAGCTTGATACCCGCCTGGGCCATCTTTTTGCCGACGCCGTGCTGGCGCTGATGCAGCAGGAGCGGCTGTCGGCGAATGATGTGGTGGCGATCGGTTGCCACGGCCAGACCGTGTGGCACGAGCCCGACGGCGACGCGCCCCATACGCTGCAAATCGGCGATAACAATATTATCGCCGCCCGCACCGGCGTTACGGTGGTCGGTGATTTCCGCCGCCGGGATATCGCGCTGGGCGGGCAGGGGGCTCCTCTGGTTCCCGCCTTTCACCATGCGCTGCTGGCGCACCCGGTCGAGCGCCGTATCGTGCTCAACATTGGCGGTATCGCCAACCTCTCGCTGCTGTTTCCCGGTCAGCCTGTTAAAGGGCACGATACCGGCCCGGGCAATATGCTGATGGATGCCTGGATCTGGCGCCAGCGCGGCAAGCCCTACGACAAAGACGCCGAATGGGCCAGCTCGGGCAAAGTGGTGCTGCCGCTGCTGCAGGATATGCTGAGCGATCCGTGGTTTGCGCTGCCGGCGCCGAAAAGTACCGGACGCGAATATTTCAACTACGGCTGGCTTGAGCGCCAGCTGGCGCGCTATCCCGCGCTGGCAGGACAGGACGTGATGGCTACCCTCACCGAACTGACCGCCGTCACCATCAGTGAGCAGGCGCTGCTAAGCGGCGGCTGCGAACGTTTGCTAGTCTGCGGGGGTGGCAGTCGCAATCCGCTGTTAATGGCGCGACTGGCCTGTCTGCTGCCGGGCACCGAGGTGACGACCACCGATGAGGCCGGCGTAAGCGGGGATGATATGGAAGCCCTGGCCTTTGCCTGGCTCGCCTGGCGCACCCTTGAAGGGCTGCCGGGCAATCTTCCCGCCGTTACCGGCGCTTCGGCCCCCACGATACTGGGGGCGATCTTCCCCGCCAACCGGCAGCAGAATCAGAGTTAACTGACTCAGTCTCCGCTGCATTGTCGATAGACTAATGCTGTATTACGAGGGTCGCCAGGCCCTCCTGACCAGGAAAGTCTTAAGGCAAAACCAATGAAAAAAATCTTACTCCTTACGCTGCCCGCGCTGCTGAGCGGCTGTAGCTATTACCATCAGATGGTTGATCGTATGAATACTGACACGCTTGAGTACCAGTGCGACGAAAAACCGCTCAGCGTTGAGCTTGACAATAGCCGCCAGCAGGTGAGCTTCGTCTATGACAACAAGACGCTGAAGCTGAATCAGGGCCTCTCCGCGTCCGGCGCCCGCTACACCGACGGCATTTACGTCTTCTGGTCGAAGGGCGACAGCGCCACCGTTTACAAACGCGACCGCATCGTGCTCAACAACTGCCAGCTGCAGAATCCGCAGCGTTGAGATTTTACCTGGCGCAGCGCACAATAAGGTCACCTGAAGACAACCGATGAAAAGCTATGTCTGACAATGATGACCTGCAGCACATTGAAGCAATGCGCCGCGAATACACCCGGGGCGGCCTGCGCCGCCGCGACCTTCCTGACGCGCCGTTAGCGCTGTTTGAGCGCTGGCTGGGCAACGCCTGTGAAGCCCGACTTGCGGATCCGACGGCAATGGTAGTGGCAACCGTCGATGAGCGCGGCCAGCCGTACCAGCGCATCGTGCTGCTCAAGCACTTCGATGAGCAGGGTTTCGTGTTCTACACCAATCTCGGCAGCCGCAAGGCGCACCATATTGAGCACAATCCTCGCGTTAACCTGCTTTTTCCGTGGAACACCCTCGACCGCCAGGTGATGGTCACCGGTAAAGCGGAACGCCTCTCTACCCTGGAAGTGGTGAAGTATTTCCACAGCCGCCCGCGCGATAGCCAGATTGGCGCCTGGGTCTCTCAGCAGTCCACCCGCATCTCAGCCCGCGGCATCCTTGAGAGCAAGTTCCTGGAGCTGAAAAGCAAGTTTCAGCAGGGCGACGTGCCGCTGCCGAGCTTCTGGGGCGGTTTTCGCGTCAGTTTTGAGCAGGTGGAGTTCTGGCAGGGCGGTGAACATCGCCTGCACGACCGCTTTTTGTACCAGCGCGAAAACGACGGCTGGAAAATCGACCGCCTGGCCCCCTGATACCCGCAATTTTGTTGTTTTAAGCGCTGGCACATCCCGTGTCGGCGCTTTATGCTATTAGCCTTTCGCAACTGGCGAAACGTCGTGTACCGGCAAAGGTGCAGTCTGTTTTATACATGGAGATTTTGATGGCAAGCAGTAACCTGATTAAACAATTGCAGGAGCGGGGCCTCGTGGCTCAGGTGACGGATGAGGAAGCGTTAGCAGAGCGACTGGCGCAGGGCCCGATCGCACTCTATTGCGGCTTCGATCCCACCGCTGACAGCTTGCATTTGGGGCATCTCGTTCCCCTGTTGTGCCTGAAGCGCTTCCAGGAAGCGGGCCATAAGCCGGTTGCGCTGGTGGGCGGTGCCACCGGTCTGATTGGCGATCCGAGCTTTAAAGCGGCGGAACGCAAGCTTAATACCGAGGAGACCGTCCAGGAGTGGGTGGCGAAGATCCGCAAGCAGGTTGCGCCATTCCTCGATTTTGACTGCGGCAGCAACGCGGCCATTGCGGCAAACAACTATGACTGGTTCGGCGGCATGAACGTGCTGACCTTCCTGCGCGACATCGGCAAGCACTTCTCCGTTAACCAGATGATCAACAAGGAAGCGGTGAAGCAGCGCCTGAACCGCGACGACCAGGGCATCTCCTTTACCGAGTTCTCCTATAATCTGCTGCAGGGCTATGATTTCGCCTGCCTGAACAAGCTGCACGGCGTAGCCCTGCAGATCGGCGGCTCCGATCAGTGGGGCAACATCACCTCCGGTATAGACCTGACCCGCCGCCTGCACCAGAACCAGGTGTTTGGTCTGACGGTTCCGCTGATCACCAAGGCCGACGGCACCAAATTTGGTAAAACCGAAGGCGGCGCGGTGTGGCTCGATCCGAAGAAAACCAGCCCGTACAAATTCTACCAGTTCTGGATCAACACCGCCGATGCGGATGTCTACCGCTTCCTCAAATTCTTCACCTTCATGGACATTGAAGAGATCAACGCCCTTGAAGAGGAAGATAAGAGCAGCGGTAAAGCCCCGCGCGCGCAGTACGTGCTGGCAGACCAGGTCACTCGTCTGGTACACGGCGAAGAGGGGCTGGCGGCCGCGAAGCGCATCACCGAAAGCCTGTTCAACGGCGATCTCGCCGCGCTGAGCGAAGAGGACTTTGCCCAGCTGGCGCAGGACGGCGTGCCGATGGTTGAAATGGAAAAGGGCGCCGATCTGATGCAGGCGCTGGTGGACTCCGAACTGCAGCCCTCCCGCGGCCAGGCGCGGAAAACCATCGCCTCAAATGCCGTGACCGTCAACGGCGAGAAACAGACCGACGCCGAATACGTCTTTACCGACGCCGATCGCCTGTTTGGCCGCTACACGCTGCTGCGCCGCGGCAAAAAGAACTATTGCCTGGTGTGCTGGAAGTAATTCCGCCGGCGACGTAAACAGAAAGGGCGTGGAGTATTCCACGCCCTTTTTACTGCCATAAACCTCAGTGTAGCCCTTCCGCCTTCAGCGCCTCTGCTACCGCAGGGCGGGCCGCGACCCGCGCCATATAGGCATCAATATGCTTCCGCTCCGCAATATCCAGCTTCACCGCGTTTGCCCAGCGCAGCACGGTATAGAGATAGGCATCGGCGATGGTGAAGCGCGAGCCGCAGATCCACTCCCCGCCGGAGAGCGACGCTTCAACCCAGGCAAATTTCTCCGTCAGCGTTGCGCGGGCGAACGGCTTATACTCTTCCGGCGCGCGGGGGTGAAACAGCGGTAGGAAGTTCTTGTGCAGCTCCATGCCGATAAAGCTCACCCACTCCAGCGTCCGGTAGCGGGCGATGCTGCCGGTGGGCGCCAGCAGCTGCCTGTCGGCCTTACCGTCGGCAATATACTGCATGATGGCTGCACCTTCAGTGAGCAGCGTATTGTCGTCAAGCAGCAGGGCGGGCACCTGGCCTTTCGGGTTGACCTGCAGAAAGTTCTCGCCGTTTTCCAGCTGCTTTTTCGCCAGATCGACCTCGACCAGTGAGAAATCGATCCCGCTTTCCAGCAGGACGATATGCGAGGCGAGGGAACAGGCTCCGGGCTTATAGAACAACTTCATAACGCGCTCCTTTGAGGTGTGATGTGATCTCTATCCTGCCAGAACGGCGATAAAAAAAAAGCCGCTGAACTCTCAGCGGCTTCATTTTAAGTGGTTTCCCGTAGATGCTTACGCGGCGGCAGTTTTATCTGTCTTCGCCTTGCTGTCGTCATCGAGCGTCATGCGGTTCAGCTTCGGCGCCATCAGCACCATCAGCACTGCGATAACGCCGGTGGCGATACCAATCTGCATAAAGACGTGGCCGTAAACGTTCAGGGACTGCAGCGGGTCGGTGACGTTTTCCGGCACCGCCATCAGATTTGCCACTTTACCGGCGATAATTGCCGCGCCCGCAGAGGTCAGGAACCAGCTGCCCATGATGAAGCCCATCAGGCGCTGCGGCACCAGTTGTGCAACCATCGCCAGACCCAGGCCGGAGATCATCAGCTCACCGATAGACTGCAGGGCGTAGCTCAGGATCAGCCAGTTCACGGAGACGATACCGGCGTCGCTGGCGAACTTGGTGCCCAGCGGCAGTACCAGGAAGGCGCCGGAGCAGAGGATCATGCCGATAGCAAATTTGTGCGGCATCGGCAGACGGTCGCCCATCTTGTTATAGATAGCGGCCAGAATCGGGCTACCCACCATGATCCAGAACGGGTTGAGCGCCTGATACTGCTCAGGTTCGAAGGCGATGCCGAGGATAGAGTGCTCAACGTTACGAATAGCGAAGAAGTTCAGCGACGTCGGCATCTGGCTGTACAGCACAAAGAAGACAATTGCCTGCAGCATCAGAATGAACGCCACAATCATCTTACGACGCGCAGCGCCGTGCATGGCGAAGGTTTCTTTGGCGAAGATAAAGATGATGACCAGTGCGACCACGCCCAGAACCAGACGGGCAATCTCCTGGTTGTGCAGCAGCCAGGTTGCGATGGCAACCAGGACTACGACGCCTGCGATAGTCGCCAGCAGCTTGCCGAAGTGCACCGGCGCAAAGTCAGGTTTCGAACCATACTGTTTTACCCATTTCTGGCAGAACAGGAAGTTGATAACGGTGAGAACCATACCGACCACGCTGAGGGCAAATGCCACGCTCCAGCCATAGTGGGCTGCAAGCCACGGCGTTGCCAGCATGGAGAAGAACGAGCCGATGTTAACGGACATATAGTACATGGTAAATGCACCGTCCAGACGCGGATCGTCCTTCGCATAGCAGGTAGAGAGCAGCGAAGAGGGGTTGGCTTTAAACAGGCCGTTACCGACGGCGATGGTCGCCATACCGGCGTACACCACGCCCGCATCGTGACCGGACCACGCCACCAGCGCGTAGCCGATGGCCAGTACGATAGCGCCGAGAACAATGACGCGCTTGGTACCGAGGACTTTATCGCCCAGCCAGCCGCCGATGGCGACCAGACCGTAAACCAGGGCACTGAAGGAGGAGAAGAGCGTGATGGAGTCGGCTTCAGACATACCCAGCTGTTTAACCAGGTAGACGGCCATAATGCTTTGCAGGCCGTAAAAACCAAAGCGTTCCCACAGTTCTACGGAGAAGATGAGATAGAACGCTTTGGGTTGTTTAAAAGCGTTCATGCTGACGCTTTCAGTTGATTTGTTGTTTGCAGTAGACACATATACCTCTTTTTTTACGTCCCACATTATCAGGGAGCATCGGCGCGATTCCGGGCAGAATAACGGCCTTATAATTATTCTCGGAGTGGGAAACGGCAGGTAATGTTCACTATCCTGTAAGATGAAACAAGGGGTTTGCAATATTCTGTTACATATAACCGGGGCGTTATAATTATCCGTTCTTCTAAATGTTATTTAGCGTTAAATTTTACCGTTTCGATTCTTGCAGTTTTTTTCACTGCCGAATAACCCTGCCAGCGGCGAAGAGTGCATATATTCTGCTAATTTGCCTTCAGGGTAGTGATATGGTCCATCATTCCTAAAAATAACGGAGCATTATAAGTCTAAAAAACGATTAGCCGCTGTATCCACAAAGAATTTGGTCCTTTTTGTTTACACCGATTTAACCTGATGTTATCCGGGTGATTCAGATCACATTTCTATAGAAATTTTCGCTGAGAAAAAAATGATTAACCTGCCTGAAGCGTAACGGACAGAAGCATGCGGCAAAAGGTGGGCTAATTAGCGTTCAATTCGGCAGGATGCGCGCCGTCGCGCAGGACGGCGCGGCGGCGTCAGGCGTCTACTTTCTCTTTGTATTCGCACAGATCTTCAATGAGGCACGAGCCGCAGCGCGGCTTGCGCGCGATGCAGGTGTAGCGGCCGTGAAGGATCAGCCAATGGTGGCAGTCCACCTTAAACTCGGACGGCACCACCTTCAGCAGCTTCTCTTCAACCTGTTCAACATTCTTGCCGGGAGCAAAACGGGTGCGGTTGCAGACGCGGAAAATGTGCGTATCGACCGCAATAGTCGGCCAGCCAAAGGCGGTATTCAGCACCACGTTGGCGGTTTTGCGCCCCACGCCCGGCAGCGCCTCCAGCGCGGCGCGATCTTCAGGCACCTCGCCGCCGTGCTGGTCAATCAGAATACGGCAGGTCTTGATGACGTTCTCAGCCTTGCTGTTGAACAGGCCGATGGTTTTAATGTATTCCTTCACGCCGTCGACGCCCAGCGCCAGCATCGCCTGCGGCGTATTGGCTACCGGATAAAGCTTCGCGGTGGCCTTATTCACGCTGACGTCGGTCGCCTGGGCGGAGAGCAGAACCGCAATCAGCAGCTCAAACGGCGAGCTGAAGTTCAGCTCCGTGGTCGGATGCGGATTGTTGTCGCGCAGCCGGGAGAGGATCTCAAGACGCTTCTCTTTATTCATTTACGCTTTCCCTGCGGTGGTTTTCACGTCCGGCGCCACTTCGCAGTGGTTACGAACGGTAGAGGCTTTCTGCTTCGCCTTCTGATCGATAACGTACTTCAGCGCCAGCAGCATGCCGAGGCCAATGAACGCGCCGGGCGGCAGCATCGCCAGCAGGAACGGCGTGTCGGTGTGGAACACCTCAATGCGCAATACTTTCGCCCAGCTGCCGAGCAGGCCGTCGGCGCCGTCAAACAGCGTGCCGTTGCCTAAAATCTCGCGAATAGCGCCGAGCACGAACATGGCACAGGTGGCGCCCATGCCGATGGAGAAGCCGTCCAGCGCCGACAGCGCCGGCCCTTTCCGCGCGGCGAAGGCCTCGGCGCGGCCCACCACGATACAGTTGGTGACAATAAGCGGGATAAAGATCCCCAGCGACTGATACAGACCGTAGGCGTAGGCGTTAATCAGCATCTGCACCGAGCTGACCACCGAGGCGATAATCATCACATAGATAGGTATGCGGATCTCCGGCGGCGTCCAGCGGCGCAGCAGGGAGACAAACAGGTTGGTCAGGGTCAGCACCAGCGTGGTCGCCAGCCCCAGCCCGAGGGCGTTGGTGGCCGTTGAGGTGACCGCCAGCAGCGGGCAGAGGCCCAGCAGCTGCACCAGCGATGAGTTGTTTTTCCATAATCCCTGGACAATAACGTCTTTGATTTCACTCATGGTTTACTCTTCACAGGGTGTCAGTTGATTAATCTGCGGGGGCAGCGTCTGCGCATACAGCCCGGCGCGCTTAACGGCGTTGACGACCGCCCGCGGGGTGATGGTGGCGCCGGTAAACTGGTCAAAATC
Organism: Pluralibacter gergoviae ATCC 33028 = NBRC 105706; assembly: GCF_001598855.1. GTDB lineage: Bacteria > Pseudomonadota > Gammaproteobacteria > Enterobacterales > Enterobacteriaceae > Pluralibacter > Pluralibacter gergoviae. The sequence goes on from NZ_BCZS01000021.1 coordinate 81,059, forward strand.
GCCGCCGTCTTTCTTTACCGCCCAGTGCGTATCGCCCGCACCGTGGATGACTTTCCCCGTAAAGTGGGTGATCCAGTCCGAAAGGCGCAGCTCAATTTTATCGCCCAGGCCCGGCGTTTCGTGATGCTCCGTGACCCGGGCGCCCAGCACCGTACCGGCGAAATCGGCGCCGACCAGCAGTTGAATGGCGCCGGAGTAGCCGTCCGGGGCGGTGGTTTCCATGACCACACCCTGAGGGGCATTATCCTTCAGCGCGATATAGATCTTATGTTCGCCTTTGCCAAGCGGCGGGGCGTTGACGATAAAACAGTTTTTCAGCAGGTCGTTATTATAGCGGTCCGCCGGCATAACCTGATCGAAAAGCGCCATCTGCTGTTTGGCCGACTGCATATCAATAGTGCTCTTCGTCAACGCATTGATGATAGCCGTCGTACCGGTGGCGCCGGCGGCAAACAGCGCCAGAGTAATACCGTGTTTCTGAATAGTTTTCAGCATCTCAGCCTCGGCGATGTCCGTAAACGCGCGGGCGCGTATAGTAATCAATCAGCGGCACGGTGATATTCGCCAGCAGGGTGGCGAAGGCCACGCCGTCCGGGTAGCCGCCGAAGCTGCGAATCAGCCACACCAGCAGTCCCGCCAGCGCGCCGTAAATCAGGCGCCCGCGGTTGGTGGTGGAGGCACTCACCGGGTCAGTGAGGATAAAGAACGCGCCCAGCATGGTGGCGCCGGAGAGCAGGTGCATCTGCGGCGAGGCGAGGGTTGCGGGCGACAGCAGCCAGCCGAGCGTTGCGCAAACGCCGAGGCTCAGCAGGAAGCTGACCGGAATATGCCAGCGGATAGTCTTCTGCCACAGCAGAAATGCGCCGCCCGCCAGGTACGCGAGGTTAACCCACTGCCAGCCGATCCCCGCCAGCGCACCGCGGTAGATAGTGGCCTGCAGCGTATCGGCTACGCTGTGTCCGGCGTGCAGCGATGTTTTAAAGGTATCCAGCGGCGTTGCCTGGCTGATGCCGTCAATGCCGAGGCGCAGCGCGGTAATATCGGCGCCGCCGGCGGTGTGGCCGCTGAAAATAAGGCGCACGCTGTCCAGCAGATCCGGCGCGGCGGCGGCAATCTCGCGCGGCGGCAGCCACGAGGTCATCTGGACCGGAAAAGAGATAAGCAGCACCACGTAGCCAATCATCGCCGGGTTAAACGGATTATTGCCCAGCCCGCCGTAAAGCTGCTTGGCGATAATCACTGAAAAAACGGTGCCCAGCACAATCATCCACCAGGGCGCCAGCGGCGGAATGCTGATCGCCAGCAGCAGCCCGGTCAGCAGCGCGGAGTAATCCCCGAGCGCTTTACTCACCGACTGGCGGCGCAGGCGCACGATGGCGGCCTCTGCGGCGCAGGCGGCGATGGCCGCCAGCAGGATCTGCACCAGCGTGCCCGGACCAAAAAACCAGCACTGCACGGCAATACCCGGCACGGCGGCCAGCATCACCAGCAGCATAATACGCGATGTCTGCCGGTGATTATGGGTATAAGGGGAGCTTGCTATCTTGAAAACCATTTATTCCTCGTTCACTGCCTGCTGTGCGGCTTTTTTGGCCTGAACCCGGGCGATGGCGGCGGCAACGGCCGCTTTACGCGGATCGTCACCGGCCTGCTGCGCGGGCTCAGCGGCGGGCTGCTGCTCTGCCTTGCGGACCTTAGCGCGGGCAATGGCGGCTTCTACCGCCGCTTTACGCGGATCGGCGGCCTGCTGTGCGGGCTCAGCGGCGGCCTGTTGTTGTTCTGCCTTGCGGGCTTTCGCGCGGGCGATAGCGGCTTCTACCGCCGCTTTGCGCGGGTCGG
>NZ_BCZS01000022.1 GCF_001598855.1 Pluralibacter gergoviae ATCC 33028 = NBRC 105706
GAGGCGTCGTCAAAGTCGATGCTGCCGTCCGGGCGCACGGTGACGTTTTCCAGCAGCGCATCGCGGCGGATTGCCTGATAGATTTCGGGCTCTGCCTCTTTCGACAGGCGAATCGTCTTGGCGTAGCAGCCGCCCTCAAAGTTAAACACGCCGTCATCGTCCCAGCCGTGCTCATCGTCGCCAATCAGGCGGCGCTTCGGATCGGTGGAGAGCGTGGTTTTCCCGGTACCGGAGAGGCCGAAGAACACCGCAACATCGCCTTTTTCACCGACGTTGGCAGAGCAGTGCATAGAAGCGATGCCCTTCAGCGGCAGCAGGTAGTTCATGATCGAGAACATCCCTTTCTTCATCTCGCCGCCGTACCAGGTGCCGCCGATCAGCTGTATGCGCTCGGTCAGGTTAAAGGCAATAAAGTTTTCAGAGTTGAGGCCCTGCTCTTTCCAGTTGGGATTGGTGCACTTGGCGCCGTTCATCACCACGAAGTCAGGCTTGAAGGTTGCCAGCTCTTCCTCGGTCGGGCGAATAAACATGTTTTTCACGAAGTGGGCCTGCCAGGCCACTTCGGTGATAAAGCGTACGGAGAGGCGGGTATCGGCGTTAGCGCCGCAGTAGGCGTCAATGATAAACAGGCGCTTGCCGGAAAGCTGGTGGGTGACGAGGCCCTTAAGGTGCTGCCAGGTCTCCTGGGAGAGCGGTTTGTTGTCGTTCTTGCCCTTGCCCTTATCGGACCACCAGACGGTGTCGCGGGTGGTGTCGTCACGCACGATGTACTTATCTTTCGGTGAACGGCCGGTAAAGATACCGGTATCAACATTGACGGCGCCGAGTTCGGTCAGGACGCCGCGCTCATATCCTTCCAGAGCGGGGTTCAGTTCTTCTTCAAACAGCGTGTTGTAATCCGGGTTGTAAACGATATCCTGAACGTCGTTGATACCATAAGCTTTGAGATCTTGCGGGGTTATACCATTAACGCGCATGTCACTGCTCCTTAGCCAATTTTACTATCAGAGATTGTAGGGGGTTCTGAGGGTTTTTGACCGCGACGAGGCTCATAGATTTACGTATATCCGGATTATGTCGTACTTACGAAATGTGGTGACTCCTGTCACGAGGCGACTGCGATTATGGCAGGAATTGATTCTGAGTTAAGGAAAATGTTCTTATTTGGTTAATTGTTGGTTTAACAAACTGATGGAATGTGAATGTAATCGCATTCATGAAAGAAAATTACGAAAGAGTTACATTCGGTGTCGTGAGTAGGGTAGGCCCTCTCCCTGGCGGGGAGAGGGGACGGATGGCGCTTTCCTCACTCCCTGGCGGGGAGTGGGCAGCGCCCTCAGTGTACCTGCGGATCCGCCGGTGAAGCGTTGTTGCGGATCTCCGCGATATCCATCGCGTTAAACAGGTAGTGGCTGCCGCAGTAGTCGCAGTGCATATCGATCTCGCCTTCTTCAGCCAGAATGCTGTCAACCTCTTCATCCGGCAGCGTTTTCAGCGCACCGGCGCAGCGCTCGCGCGAGCAGGTACACTTGAACTCGACCGGCTGCGGGTCGTAAACGGTCACTTCCTCTTCGTGATAGAGGCGCCACAGCACGTCGGTTGCCGGCAGCGAGAACAGCTCGTCCGATTTAATGGTTTCTGTCAGAGTGGCCAGATGCTCAAAGTCTTCGGTGCGGGCATCCTGAGCAGGCATCACCTGCAGCAGCATCCCGGCCGCGGCGGGCTTCCCGTCGTGCTCGCCGGTGCGGATAAACAGGCGGGTCGGCAGCTGTTCGGAGCGCATAAAGTAATCTTCAAGGCACTCCGCCAGGGTCTCGCCCTCAAGACCGACGACGCCCTGATAGCGCTCGCCCTCTTCCGGCGTGATGGTGATAACCAGGTAGCCGTTGCCGACCAGGGCCTTCAGGGAGGCATCGGCAGGCACATCGCCCTGCAGGCGGGCCACGCCGCGCAGCTGCTGGTGATTGTTGCCGTTGATCACCGCCAGCGTCATCGGGCCGTCGCCCTGCAGCTGAACGGTAATGTCGCCGTCAAACTTGAGCGTGGCCGTCAGCAGGCTGGTGGCCACCAGCAGTTCACTGAGCACTTTCTGCACCGGCAGCGGATAGTCGTGGCCGGCCAGCACCTGATCCAGTGTTTCAGAAACGGTGACCAGTTCGCCGCGCACGGCAGCGTTTTCAAACAGGTAGCGGTGTAGTTGATCGTGTTGAATCATAGTTTTCTCTCTTGGGGCGCCGGTCATTCGCCGTCGCCGTATTTAAATCTCATCAGATCGCGGCGCTCTTTTTTATCAGGGCGACGGTCCGGGTGCGGCATGGTCAGCGCATTCATCTTGCGGGCCAGGGCCGTTTTTTCGCGTTTCTCAATGCTCTCTGCCGTCTCTTCATACAGCAGCACCGCCTCTGCCGCAGGCCGCCGCTGTTCGGTGATGGCTCTGACGATCACCGTGCGCTCGTCGTTGCCCTGACGCAGGGTAAGGGTGGCGCTCATCTCCACGATTTTGCTCGGCTTGCTGCGCTGGCCGTTGTAGTGAACCTTGCCGCCCTCAATCATCTCCCGCGCCAGGGCGCGGGTTTTATAGAAGCGGGCTGCCCACAGCCACTTATCGAGCCGGACCGCCTCTGCAGGCTTCTCTTTCATCACGCCTCCTCTATTTGATGGCCGGGATCAGGCGGCGATAGTCGTTCAGACCCGGATGGCGCTGATAGCGCTTCTCCGGCAGACCGGAATCGGGGTTCGTCACGCCGAGGCAGTAGCGTATGCCAAACCGCGCCGCCGCATCGAGGATAGGCTCGCTGTCGTCAATAAACAGCGTTCTGTTAACATTAAGGCCGGTCTCTTCCACGACCGCCTGCCACAGGCGCCTGTCCTCTTTGGGATAACCAAATGTGTGGGTGGAAAGTAATAAATCAAGGTGCGCGCCGAGGCCGGTGTGCTCAAGCTTCACCGCCAGGTTGTGCGGATGCGCGTTGGTCAGCAGGATGCGCCGCTTGCCGCAGGCCTTCAGCGCATCAAGAAACGGCACCGTATCCGCCCGCAGCGAAGCCCGGGGCCCTTCGGCGGTGGTCATCGCGCGGATATCCAGGCCAAGGCGCTCGCTCCAGTAGTCCAGACAGTACCAGTTTAGCGTATGCTGCACGGCGCTGTATGCCTGGCCCATGGCGCTGTGCGCCTCATCAAGCGTAAGGCCGTTCTGCGCGCCCCAGGTTTCTGGCACCAGCTGCTGCCAGAAATAGTTGTCGAAGGCGAGATCGAGAAGCGTGCCGTCCATATCCAGCAGGACGGTATCGACCGCCTGCCAGTTGATATCAAAATGCATGATGAGCCTCCAGCCAGAAGAGTGCGCGACAGGTTATCACACCCCGCCGCGCTTGCAGACAGGGCCTAGCGGCGGTGACGATCCTGCTGCATGGCATCCGGCGAGGGAATGAGTACCGGATTCATGCAGTTCTCGTAATATTTGTGAATGCCGTCCATCCGCACCCGGTGCAGATGGTAGCGTCGCAGCGCCTGGAAGCCGTTCCACAGCGTACAGATGACCATCGCCAGCATCAGCAGCGTTGTCGCAATATAGCGCCACAGGCCGGCGTTGTCCGGAATGCGGTGCAGATTAACGTGCGTGGTGCCGTTAGCGTCGACATAGACGTTGGTGACGATCCCCTCCGCCACAAACGGCGTATGCATTAGCATCCCCGCCAGCCGCTGGAACTCGGCCCACTGCTCGTGGGCCGGATAGTCATAGAGCGACACCGCAGGCCAGGGCTGAGAGACCATGTCGCTGCCTTCATCGCTGGCAAGCAGGAACCCGCCCGGCGCCGGGCTGTTCAGCGCCTGCGCGGCCCGCGCCGTTTCGCGCATCATAAACGGCGCCGTTGAGGTGGTCACCAGATTATCCAGCGACTCGGCGCTGACCGGGCGCAGCAGCACATTAACGCCGTCGAGCTTGCCGGTACTGGCGCGCTTGGTCAGCGTCTCCCAGTCGCCGGTGTTGCCAAGATTGACCAGCGCATTCTTCAGCCGCACGCAGTCGCTGCCGGCGGCGCACAGATCGCGGGTTTTCAGCACGATATCGGCAAAATCATCCAGCAGCACCATGCCCGATTTTTGTATCGCCGAACGCAGGGCAGGGCTTACCCGGGAGTCGTCGTCTTCGCTGGGGTGCAGCTGGCGGTTAACCGCCTGCATCAGCGCGGTGGCTTTGGTGACCACTTCGGACTCGGGCAGCGGCAGCGGCGGGGCATCGTTCCAGATAATCTGCGAGCAGTCGAAAGGCATAAACGGTGAGCTGTTCTGGGCAGTCCAGGTTCCCGGCGAGTGGATGTTGCACATTCCGCTGCCCTTAATGCTCAGCGTATCGCCGACACGTACGCCGGTATGCTCAAGCTGGGTGACCGTTGTGGCCTCAATGGTCTGGGCGCCCTTCAGCCAGGAGAGGGTGAATTTAATCGGCATGCCCAGCGGCACGCTTATCCACAGCATCACCGCAATGATCAGCGCGCCGCCGGCGATAACCGCGCTGCGCAGCCAGTGCTGGAGCGGAAAATTAAGTTCTTCATCGTGCAGCGACAGAAAGCGGCCCTGGCGCGCGACGCGCCGGTCGAGATAGATATCAATATCGGTCTTCTGCCCGAGATCCTGGGCTATCCACGGCTGCCAGTGGCGGGGATAGATGAGATCGATAATTCCCAGCGAAATATTGTTGATCTGCTCGTGGTCATTCTCGCCGAACAGCCCCCAGTGTTTCGGCGTACCGCGCAGGCAGTGGATCTCGCGCAGCGCGCCTTTTGACGGTTTACCAAACCAGCACCAAAGCCCCAGGGCCAGCAGCAGCGCGCCGCCGCCGAGCGCCCAGGGGACAAAGACATCAGGCACCATCAGGCCGAAGTAAAACAGCAGGAAAGCGGTCACGATAAGCAGGGCTTCGCGCAGGCCATCAGGGCGGCTAAGCGCGTGCTCCTGCGGCGTTTCCTGACGAATACTCAGCAGCTCTATCTGCTCGCTCTCTTCGCCGCGGATAGAGGCCTGAGGCACCGCGCGCTGCTCCAGCGCGTAGCTCTGAGCATGCTGCCCGCCGTCGCGCAGGGAGTGGCCGTTAAGGGCGATCACCAGCGGCAGCGAATCGGTATAGATAAGCTCGACTTCGTTCTCGTCATTGATGTACTGCTCCCAGGCGGGCGGAAGATGCACTTCAACGGAGTCGAGAAAGTAGCGCCATTTATTAAGATCGTCGGTGGTAATACCATAGCGGGTAATGGCGCGGGTCAGCGCGTAGACGGTATTGCTGTGGGCGTTAAGTTTAAGCGGCTCGGGCGCAACGGTAGAGCCAGTGACGGGAACAACGAGCGTCTGATTGACGGCCTCAAGGTAGCGCTCCACCGCAGACAGCTCATCATCGCTGAGTTTTCGTGTTGTCGCGCCGCTAAAAGTCGTTTGCAGCCATGAGAGTCCCCGATGCCGACTGCGCTGGCGCCAGAACCATCCGGCCAGCAGTGCGCAGATCAGCACAGCAAGGAGAATCATAAAGGTGCCCATGCTTTTCCCATCAAACTTATCATTACAGGTTGCGTTGATTGCCCATTCACAGAAAACGTGGGCCCGTCATTAGCTATCGGCACATATGACCCGATAATAGTAAAATAGTCGTCGTTACCGGACGCAACTTTTGAACATAACAGCGGGTATTGCAAGTGAATATCGGCAAAATCCCAATTTTGGCCACGGGTATTGACCTGCGCGGAATTGACCAGAAGCGGGCGATAGGTTACAGAAATGTAAATGACAGGCGACAGCAATTGCCTAAACTGTGCCGTATGTCGCACAATTATCCGATTATCACTGCTAAGACTCATCACCATGAATAAACCATTAAAAAAACCCATTATTCATCAGGTAGAAACCGTTGCTCAATCGCGGCTTTTCACCGTGGAGAGCGTGGATCTCGAGTTCAGCAACGGTGAACGGCGGATTTACGAGCGCATGCGTCCGTCGAACCGGGAAGCGGTGATGATCGTGCCGGTGGTTGATGATCACCTGATCCTCATTCGCGAATACGCCGTGGGAACGGAGAGCTACGAGCTGGGTTTCTCAAAAGGCCTTATCGACCCGGGCGAGAGCGTGCTGGAGGCCGCCAACCGCGAGCTAAAAGAGGAGGTGGGCTTCGGCGCTAAGCGGCTCACCTTCCTGAAAAAGCTCGGCATGGCGCCGTCCTATTTCTCCAGCAAGATGAACATCCTGGTTGCCGAAGATCTTTACCCGGAATCGCTGCCCGGCGACGAACCGGAGCCTTTACCGCAGGTGCGCTGGCCGCTGGCCCGCATGATGGATCTGCTTGAGGAGTCGGACTTTAACGAGGCCCGCAACGTCAGCGCCCTGTTTCTGGTGCGGGAGTGGCTACGCGAGCAGGGCCGGCTGTAGATTCAGGTCATAAAAAAGGCGCCGCAAGGCGCCTTTTTCGTCAGAACAGCTCGTGGCTCTCGCCGTTGTCGATGATGGTCGTCCCCACCTCGTGCACCGCCTGCGTGGTCGGCTGCGTGCCTTCGATGAAATACTCCGGGCGGCTATTGCCGCCGTTCGCCAGCTGGCCGGTGCTGCGGTCAATAGTGACCGTCACTATGCCCGGGGGCGGCGTCAGCGGTTGTTCGGGCACGCCCTGAAGGACGATCTTCATGAAGGCATCCCACGCCGGCTGCGCGCTCTTGGCGCCGCCCTCGTAGCCGGAGATCTGATCCTTAATCGCGCCCGACGCGGTGGAGCGTCCGAGATCGCGACGGTGATCGTCAAAGCCAATCCACACGGATGTCACCACGCCGGGGCCGTAGCCAGAGAACCAGGCATCTTTTGAGCTATTGGTGGTCCCGGTTTTACCGCCGATATCGTGGCGCTGCAGATCGCGGCCCGCGCGCCAGCCGGTACCCATCCAGCCCGGCTCGCCAAAGATGTTGGTGTTCAGCGCGCTTTTCATCAGGAACGACAGCGGGGTGGAGATCACGTGCGGGGCATACTCCTGTCCGCCGCTGCGGGCCACCAGCGCCTGGTTGGCCTGTTCCAGATTGGGCATCGGTACGTACGGATTTTGCGGCTCCTGGGAGGTCGCGACTTCCTCGACGTCTTTATTCTCCAGTACGTTTGACTTCGGCGTATCGCCGTAAATCACCGGAATATCGCAATCGGCGCAGGCGACTTTCGGCCTTGCTTCAAAGATGACGCCGCCCTGGTCATTTTCAATTTTGCTGATGAAATAGGGATCGACCAGGAAGCCGCCGTTGGCAATGACCGAGTAGCCGCGGGCTACCTGCAGCGGCGTAAAGGCGGCGGAGCCCAGCGCCAGCGACTCGGTATGAACGATGTTTTCGGCCGGAAAGCCAAAGCGCTGCAGATACTCGGCCGCGTAGTCGACGCCCATCGCGCGCATCGCGCGCACCATCACCACGTTTTTCGACTGGCCCAGCCCCTGGCGCAGGCGGATCGGCCCGGCGTACTGCGGCGGCGAGTTTTTCGGACGCCAGTCGGAGCCGGCGCCGGCGTCCCAGCGGGAGATCGGCACATCGTTGAGGATGCTCGCCAGGGTCAGACCCTTGTCCATCGCCGCCGTGTAGAGGAACGGCTTGATGTTGGAGCCGAGCTGGCGCAGCGCCTGAGTGGCGCGGTTGAACTTGCTCTGGTTGAAGTCGAAGCCGCCGACCAGCGCAATAATCGCGCCGTTGTGCGGATTGATGGACACCAGCGCGGAGTTAACGTCCGGCACCTGCCCGAGCCACCAGCTCTCGTTCACCTGGCGGACCCAGATCTGCTGTCCGGCCTGTACGACATCGCTGACTTTACGCGGCGTCGCGCCCTGCAGGGTATCGGAGCGGTAGGGCCGCGCCCAGCGCACGCCGTCCATATTCAGTGAGACGGACGAACCGTCGGCCAGCATCGCCGTCGCTTCTTCCGAGCTGGCCGCGGTGACGACGGCGGCCTTCAGCGGACCGTAGCCCGGCATACGCTTCAGAGCATCGGTAATTTTCTTGCTGTCCCACGGCGTTTCGCCCACTCTCCACAGCACCTTCGTCGGCCCGCGGTAGCCGTGACGCATATCGTAGTCCATCACGTTGTTGCGCACCGCTTCCTGACCCGCCTGCTGGTCTTTGCGGGTCACGGTGGTATAGACCCGATAGCCGTCTTCATAGGCCTTATCGCCGTAGCGCTTGACCATCTCCTGGCGCACCATCTCCGTGAGATAAGGCGCCGAGAAGGCGATCTCCGGCGCGTGGTAGCGGGCGTCAATCGGCTGGCTGCTGGCCTCGTCATACTGGGCCTGGGTGATGTAGTTCTCGCTCAGCATACGCGACAGCACCACGTTGCGGCGGGCCAGAGCTCTGTCCATCGAGTAGAGCGGGTTAAAGGTGGACGGCGCTTTCGGCAGACCGGCAATCACCGCCATTTCGCTCAGGGTTAGCTGATCGACCGGTTTACCAAAGTAGACCTGCGCCGCAGCGCCCACGCCGTAGGCGCGGTAGCCGAGATAGATCTTGTTGAGGTACAGCTCCAGAATTTCATCTTTATTCAGCAACTGCTCAATGCGGATCGCCAGGAAGGCCTCTTTGATCTTACGGGTCAGCGTTTTTTCCGGACTGAGGAAGAAGTTGCGCGCCAGCTGCTGGGTAATGGTACTGGCCCCCTGGGAGGCGTGGCCGGAGAAGAGCGCAATGCTGGCGGCGCGGAAAATGCCGACCGGGTCGACGCCGTGGTGCTCATAGAAGCGGCTGTCTTCGGTAGCGATAAAAGCCTTCACCATCTGCGGCGGTATCTGGCTGAGCGTGACCGGGATGCGGCGCTTTTCGCCGTACTGGGCAATAAGCTCGCCGTCGGCGCTGTAGACCTGCATCGGGATCTGCAGACGAACATCCCTGAGCGTTGCTACGTCGGGCAGCTGCGGCTCAATAAATTTGTAGAGGCCATAGATCGAGCCTGCTCCCAGCAGAATGCAACAGACTGCAAGGATGAATAAATACTTTACGAACTTCACCGGAGATTTCTCACGTCGCGTCAATTGGGCAGTTTATAAACAAACGGGCGGTAGTATAAAGGCAAGCCAGATGCATTGATATAGCCGGAATGGTTTGAAGGATAAGGAGATCGTAAGAATGGCTTACAGGTACTGGCAGGCCGGATTACATATACAGCGGGACGCAATGGTTTGCGTCGCCCTGCAGCAGGGGCGCAGCGGCTGGGGGCTGCGGCGCTGGTGGTGGCAGCAAAACGCCCCGGACGCCACGGATGTCCAGCGGATCGTCACCCTGCGGCAGTGGCGGCGGGAAATGCCCCTCCAGCACCGGGTCGCGGTTGCCTTCCCCGCCGCCGGGACGATAAAGCGAACCCTGCCGGCGCCTGGTCTGACGCTGCGCGACAGCGAGCAGGCGCAGTGGATTACCAGCAGCATGGCGCAGCAGCTGGAGATGCCCGCCGGGGCGCTGGCCTGCGATTATCACGATGTCGCGCAGCGCGGCTTGCGCGTGACGGCGGCCCGCCAGCAGGAGGTGGTCAGGCTTTACCGGCTGGCAAGGGACGCCGGGCTGAGGGTGGGCTCCGTGACGCCGGACGCCAGCGCGCTGCAGCACTATTTCCCGTGGCTGACCGATAGCGCCGCTGGCCTGAGCTGGTTTGACGGCGAGCAGTGGCTGTGGGCCACCCGGGAGGACTGGGGCTGCGGTGCGGAGCCCGCCCCGGACGCGATCCGCTGCGGCAGCGACGCCGACGGCTTCGATCCCTGGCGCTGCCTGAGCCAGCTGCAGCCGCCGCTGCCGGAGGCGGGCGATCGGTTCACGATTGCGCTGGCGCTGGCGCTTGCCGGACGGTGCCGTGTCCAGGCCGGTTAACCTGCTGCCCTGGCGGCAGAACCGGCGCCGGCGCGTGCTGCGCTTCTGGGGGCTGATGTTTGCCGCGCTGCCGCTGCTGGCGGCAGCGCTTTACGGGCGTCAGCAGGCGGAGCAGATTCATACGCAGGCGCTGACCGCCGCCTGGACGCATGCAGATGCCTCGCTTAGCCGGGCGCTGGCCGCGCGGGAGACGCTGCTGGAGGCCCGCCTTGCCGAAGAGGCGCGTCTGCGCCGGCGGCTGGTACGCCTGCGGCAGACCGCCGGCTGGGAGTCCGCTCTGACCACCCTGGCGGCGCAGCTGCCCGAGCGGGCATGGCTGACGGCGATCGGCTGGCGGGAGGGGACGCTCAGCCTCAGCGGTCTGACCGCCCGTTTTGCCACGCTCGCTGAGCTGGACGCGGCCCTGCGGGCGCTCCCCCACTGGGACGGCGTGACGCCGGGAGCGACCCGCAGAGATGCGCGGGGCCGCTGGCAGTTCAGCTACCGCTTGCAGAGGACGGATCGTGAACCTGCATCCGGCTGACGGCTGGTGCCGCCTGCCCGCAGCCGGGCGCGCCGGCTGCTGGTGCGCGGCGCTGTTGCTGACGCTGCTGGCCGCAGGAAGCCCGTTCCGGGGTGAGCCGCCGCCGGTTGGCGGCGCAGACTTCACGCCGCAGTGGCGGCGGCTGCTGGCCCTTTCGCGGCAAAGTGAACCGCTTGCGCTCCCTGACGCCGCGCCGTTTTCTGCGCTAAACCTGCAGGCGGCGGGCGTGACGCTGGTGAGCTGGCAGCCGGACGGTAAGGGCGGAGAACTGCTGCTGGAGAGCGACTGGCGCAGCATTCCGCCGCTCTTTGCCCTGCTGGCCCGCAGTGGCGCGGCGATCCCGGCATTCAGTATTGCGCCGCAGGACGGCACGCTGGCGGTTTCGCTGCGGCTGGAGATGGACGATGAAGGCTGACAGGGGGCTTGCGCTGCTGATCGTCGTACTGCTGCCGGCGCTGGCGGGGATGCGCGATCCCTTTCGCCCGCCGGAGGATCGCTGTCGGCTGGCGGAGCTCGCCCGCTGGCGCTACGGCGGCGCGGCGGGCGCGGCTGGGCAGCTCATCGGCTTTATGCAGGCTCCCGACGGCAGGTGGCACCGCGTAAAGACGGGGGAGCCGCTCGGCAGCGGTCGGCGGGTGCTGGCCATCGCGCCCGATCAACTGGAGATAGCGCTGGACGCGCAGTGTGAGCCTTCGCGCTGGCGCTGGTTAAAAGAAGGAGCGAAGCATGAGGCGTACAGCGCTGCTGGCGGCAATGCTGTTCTGCAGCGGGACGATAGCCAAAGAGACGCCGGTGAACCTGGCGGTGGATGACGTACCCGTTGCCCAGGTCCTGCAGGCGTTGGCCGATATGGCCCGGCAAAATATCATCATTGCCCCGGAGGTGAAGGGGAGCATTTCGCTGCAGCTGCATGAACTCGCGTGGGGGCGGGCGCTGCGCGCGGTGTTAACCGGCGCGGGGCTGGCGCAGGAGAAGCAGGACGGCGTTATCTATATCTCCAGCGGCAGCAGCGCGGCGCAGAAGCTGGCCCGGCTGGAGGCCGAGCGGCAGAAAAAGCGGCAGGCCCGCCCGCTGAAGACGCAAAGCGTCGATCTGCATCACGCGGAGGCGGCGGAGCTTGCCAAAGCCGGCGACAGACTGCTGGGCCCGCGGGGCACGCTGACCGCCGACCGGCGAACTAACCGTCTGCTGATCCGCGATGACCCTGAGCACCTTCCCGGGCTGCTGGCGTGGGTGGCGGAGATGGATCTGCCCGTCGGCCAGGTGGCCCTCAGCGCCTTTATCGTCACCATTAATGAAAAAAGTCTTCGCGAACTGGGCGTAAAGTGGGCGCTGGCAGAGGGGCCGTCCGGGCGCGGGCAGCCCGGTAATCTGCGCAGCGATCTCGCCGTGGCGGGCGCGACCGCGCAGGCGGGATTTAATATCGGCAGGATAGGCGGCCGTCTGCTGGAACTTGAGCTGAGCGCGCTGGAGCGCAGGCAGCAGCTGGAGATTATCGCCAGTCCGCGCCTGATTGCCTCTCACCTGCAGCCTGCCAGCATTAAGCAGGGCAGCGAAATTCCCTATCAGGTCTCCAGCGGCGAGAGCGGCGCGACCTCGGTACAGTTCAAGGAGGCCGTGCTCGGCATGGAGGTGACGCCAACCGTGCTGCCGCGCGACCGCGTACGGCTCAAGCTGCGTATCACCGAGGACATGCCTGGACAGGTGCTGCAGCAGGCGGGTGGCGAAGTGCTGGCAATTGATAAGCAGGAAATTGAAACCCAGGTGGAGCTCAACAGCGGTGAAACGCTGGCATTAGGCGGTATTTTCTCGCAAAAGCGCAAACTTGCCGACGGCAGCGTGCCGCTGCTGAGCGAGATCCCGCTGCTGGGCAGGCTGTTTCGCTACAGCGGCAAGGCGAACGAGCGGCGGGAACTGGTGGTATTCATTACGCCGCGGATAATTCCCGCCGGATAACTTTTCAGGTGAGATTTTTCTGCCGTAACTCGTTTCAGGAGTTTGACGTGACGGCGGATTTAGCATACAAGGAGTACCGATTTGAGAGTCGGTGCTCCAGTAGATTCGTAATGATTAAAGTTGCCAAAGCAGCCGTACTACTGAGATAATTTTCGATCTGACTCTCGCACTATCGCAAATGAGGTTTCAGTTCATGTCCGGCGTCGCCAGAATGTTCGCGGCGCGGATTTATTATTAACAAATTGTCTTAGTAGTACCTAAAAAATGGCAGAGAAACGCAATATCTTTCTGGTTGGGCCTATGGGTGCCGGCAAAAGCACTATTGGGCGCCAGTTAGCCCAGCAGCTCAACATGGAATTCTTCGATTCAGATCAAGAGATAGAAAAACGCACTGGTGCAGACGTGGGCTGGGTCTTCGATGTTGAAGGCGAAGAAGGTTTTCGCGATCGTGAAGAAAAAATCATCAACGAGCTGACGGAAAAACAGGGTATTGTGCTGGCCACCGGCGGCGGCTCAGTGAAATCCCGCGAAACCCGCAACCGCCTCTCCGCGCGCGGTGTCGTGGTATACCTGGAAACCACTATTGAAAAACAGCTGGCACGCACCCAGCGCGATAAAAAGCGCCCGCTGCTGCAGGTTGAGACCCCACCGCGTGAGGTGCTGGAAGCCCTGGCGGATGAGCGTAACCCTCTGTATGAAGAGATTGCGGATGTCACTATCCGTACTGACGATCAGAGTGCAAAAGTGGTGGCGAACCAGATTATTCATATGCTGGAAAGCAACTGATTCTGGCAGCATCGGGATACGTCAGCGAATTCAAGTAACCAAGGTGGACGTTGCGTTATGGAGAGGATCACAGTCACTCTCGGGGAACGTAGTTACCCGATTACCATCGCCGCTGGTCTGTTTAACGACCCAGCTTCCTTTCAGCCCCTGAAGTCCGGTGACCAGGTGATGCTGGTTACCAATGAAACGCTGGCTCCCCTTTATCTCGATAAGGTGACGTCACGGCTTGAGCAGGCGGGCGTCAACGTTGATAGCGTGATCCTGCCCGACGGCGAGCAGTATAAAACGCTGTCGGTGATGGATACCGTCTTCACCGCTCTGCTTAAAAAACCCCACGGCCGTGACACCACGCTGATTGCGCTGGGCGGTGGCGTTATCGGCGATCTGACCGGTTTTGCGGCCGCCAGCTATCAGCGCGGCGTGCGCTTTATTCAGGTGCCGACCACGCTGCTTTCGCAGGTGGACTCCTCTGTCGGCGGCAAAACGGCGGTCAACCATCCGCTGGGTAAGAATATGATTGGCGCCTTCTGGCAGCCGGTCTCGGTGGTGGTCGATCTCGACTGCCTGAAAACGCTGCCCGCCCGCGAACTCTCTTCTGGCCTTGCCGAGGTGATTAAATACGGCATCATCCTCGACGCCCGCTTCTTCGAATGGCTTGAAAACAACATCGATGCGCTGCTGGCGCTGGATGAAAAAGCCATGGCTTACTGCATCCGCCGCTGCTGTGAACTGAAGGCCGATGTGGTTGCCGCCGACGAGCGGGAAACCGGCCTGCGTGCTTTACTCAATCTTGGCCACACCTTCGGACATGCGATCGAAGCCGAAATGGGCTACGGTAACTGGCTACACGGCGAAGCCGTGGCGGCCGGAATGGTGATGGCTGCCCGCGCCGCCGAGCGGCTGGGGCAATTTTCCTCTCAGGACACCCGGCGTATTATTGCCCTGCTGAACCGCGCGAAGCTGCCGGTTACCGGGCCGCGCGAGATGTCCGCTGAGGCTTATATTCCGCACATGATGCGCGACAAGAAGGTTTTGGCCGGAGAGATGCGCCTGGTGCTTCCGTTAGCGATTGGCAAAAGTGAGGTACGCGGCGGCGTGGCACACGACGTGGTGCTTGGCGCGATTAACGATTGTCAGCAGGCATAATAACGACGGGCATCGCCCCGGCGGTGAGCAAACAGGTCAGGCCGCATTTATGCGGCAACATTGATTCAGGTGATGTGCAATTGTGGTTGGCATAAGCCTTTTAGTGGGGTGTTAAATGGATGAATTTAAACCAGAAGACGAGCTGAAACCCGATCCCAGCGATCGTCGTGCTGGTCGTTCCCGTCAATCTTCCGGCCGCGACAGCGAGCCGCAGATTAATTTTGACGATGTGGACGTTGACGGCGACGAGCGCCGTCCGTCGCGGGGCCGCAAAGTCAGCGATGAGCAGGAAGAAGAGTACTTCGAGGCCGGCGATGAGCCAGTCGAGCGTCGGCCGCGCAAACGCAAAAAAGCGCCGGCGGCGAAGCCTGCTTCACGTCAGTACCTGATGATGGGCCTCGGCATTCTGGTGCTGCTGCTGCTGATCATTGGCATCGGCTCGGCGCTGAAATCGCCGTCGTCACCATCCGGCGATGGCCAGACGGCGGGCGGCGAGCGCAATATCGATCTCTCCGGCGGCGGCGACGCCACCTCTAACCAGGCGAACGGCGCGCAGCCGGCGCCGGGCAGCGCGCCGGCTAATCAGGACGCCAGCGGACAGCAGGCGGCGGGCAACCAGCCGCAGGACGTCTCGCTGCCGCCGATCTCCTCAACGCCGACCGAGGGCCAAAATGCCTCTGCGCCGCAGGGCCAGCAGCGCATGGAAGTGCAGGGCGATCTGAACAACGCCCTGACCCAGCAGCAGGGCCAGATGGACAGCGCGGTGGCGAACTCCACCCTGCCGACCGAACCCGCTACCGTAGCGCCGATCCGCGGCAGCAGCGCCCAGCGCCAGCCGACGCACGCCGCTGAGGCCGCTACCGCAGCGCCGCGCACCGAGCGTCGGCATAGCGAGCCTGTCCAACAGAGCAGGCCGCAGGCGACGGTGAAAAGTGAACCGAAGCGCAGCGAACCCGTTCAGCGCAGCGAGCCGGTTAAGCGCAGCGAAGCACCTAAGCGCAGCGAACCCGCAGCCGTTGCCCGCACGCCGGTGAAAACCGAAACGGCAAAACCGGCTGAAGTGGCGAAACCGGTCGAAGCCGCGAAGCCGGCAGCCAGCAGCACGGCGCAAGCACCGGCCGCGGCGGCAGCTCCGGCGGCATCCGGCGGCAGCAAGACCACCGGCAACGTTGGCGCGCTGAAGTCGGCGCCGTCCAGCCACTACACGCTGCAGCTCAGCAGTTCGTCAAACTATGACAACCTGAACAACTGGGCGAAGAAAGAGAACGTGAAAAATTACGTGGTCTATCAGACCACCCGCAACGGTCAGCCGTGGTATGTCCTGGTCAGCGGCGTTTACGCCACCAAGGATGATGCTAAGCGCGCCGTCTCTTCGCTGCCGGCAGACGTTCAGGCGAAGAACCCGTGGGCCAAACCGGTCCGCCAGGTGCAGGCCGATCTTAAGTAATTAACACCGCCGCCCGGTCTCCGGGCGGCCGCGTGTTTTTAAGCGCAGGATGCTGTCGGAGCATTTCTCCACAGCCAGAGAAAGTGTAAGCAGTCAGACAGCATGAAAAAAAATCGCGCTTTTTTGAAATGGGCAGGGGGGAAGTATCCCCTGCTTAACGATATTGAAAAGCATCTGCCGCAGGGCGAATGTCTTATTGAGCCCTTTGTCGGGGCCGGTTCTGTATTCCTCAATACCCGCTATTCGCGCTACATTCTGGCGGATATCAATAGCGATCTGATTGACCTCTATAACATCGTTAAAACCCGCACCGATGAGTACATTGCCGCCGCGCGGGCGCTATTTTCGGCGGAAAACAACGATCCTGAGGTCTATTACCGGCTGCGGGCCGAATTCAACCAGTGCCGGGAGCCGCTGCGTCGCGCCGCGCTCTTTCTGTACCTCAACCGCTACGGCTACAACGGACTTTGCCGCTACAACCTGAAGGGCGAGTTCAACGTCCCCTTTGGCCGTTATAAAAAGCCCTATTTTCCGGAAGCGGAGCTGCAGCACTTTGCCGTGAAGGCGCAGAATGCCGAGTTTTTCTGCATGTCCTACGAGGAGTGCATGTCCCTGGCGGAGCACAACGCGGTGGTCTACTGCGATCCGCCCTACGCGCCGCTGTCGGCGACGGCGAATTTTACCGCCTACCATACCAACAGCTTCAGTCCGCAGCAGCAGGCCCACCTGGCTGAGCTGGCGGAAAAGCTGGTCAGCCGGCAGATCCCGGTGTTAATTTCGAATCACGACACGCCGGATACCCGAGAGTGGTACAAGAATGCGGCGAAGCAGGTCAAAGTGAAAGTCCGCCGCAGCATCAGCAGCAACGGCGGCACGCGCAAAAAGGTGGACGAACTGCTGGCGCTCTATCGCCCCGCCACCAAATAACCCCTTCAAGGAGATGCGGATGAAACAGTATTTGATTGCCCCTTCGATTCTGTCGGCCGACTTTGCCCGCCTGGGTGAAGATACCGCGAAAGCGCTGGCCGCAGGCGGCGACGTGGTCCACTTCGACGTGATGGACAACCATTATGTGCCGAACCTGACCATGGGGCCGATGGTGCTCAAGGCGCTGCGCAGCTACGGCATTACCGCGCCGATTGACGTTCACCTGATGGTGAAGCCGGTGGATCGCCTTATTCCGGACTTCGCGGCCGCGGGCGCGAGCATCATCACCTTTCATCCTGAAGCCTCTGAGCACGTCGACCGCTCCCTGCAGCTGATCAAAGAGCACGGCTGCAAGGCCGGGCTGGTCCTTAACCCGGCGACGCCGCTGAGCTATCTCGATTACGTGATGGATAGGCTTGACGTGATCCTGCTGATGTCGGTCAACCCCGGTTTCGGCGGCCAGTCCTTTATCCCGCACACGCTCGACAAGCTGCGCGAAGTGCGCCGACGCATCGACGCTTCCGGCTACGATATCCGCCTGGAAGTGGACGGCGGCGTGAAGGCCAGCAACATTCGCGAGATCGCTGCGGCGGGCGCCGATATGTTCGTCGCCGGTTCGGCTATCTTCGACCAGCCCGACTACAAGAACGTGATCGACGAAATGCGCAGCGAACTGGCAAAGGTACGTCATGACTGAATTCAATACCATCCGCGGCGTTGCCTTCGATCTCGACGGCACGCTGGTTGACAGCGCGCCCGGCCTGGCGGCGGCCGTCGACAATGCACTGTATGCGCTGGAGCTGCCTGCTGCGGGCATTGAGCGAGTAATCACCTGGATTGGCAACGGCGCCGACCTGCTGATGCAGCGGGCGCTAGCGTGGTCGCTGCAGGAGCGCGCCAGCCAGCGTGCCGCGCAGGGCAAGCCGGCTATCGACAGTGCGGATATTCCGCAGGAAGAGCAGCAGCGCATGCTGCGCAAACTGTTTGACCGCTACTATGCCGACGTTGCCGAAGAGGGCAGCCAGCTCTTTCCTGCGGTGGCGCAGACGCTGGCGGCGCTGCATGAGAAGGGCCTGCCGCTGGGGCTGGTTACCAACAAGCCGACGCCGTTCGTGGCGCCAATTCTGCGGGCGCTGGATATTGACCGCTATTTTTCCGTGGTCATCGGCGGCGATGACGTGCAGAATAAAAAACCGCATCCGGAACCGCTGCTGCGGGTGGCCGAACGCTTCGGCATTGCGCCTGCGCAGATGCTGTTCGTCGGCGACTCCCGCAACGATATTCAGGCGGCGCAGGCGGCAGGCTGCCGCAGCGTTGGCCTGACCTACGGCTATAACTACGGCGAGCCGATTGCCGACAGCCGCCCGGACGCCGTTTTTGACCATTTTAACGACTTATTGCCCGCGCTTGGGCTACCGAACAGTGAAACTCAGGAAGTGAAACATGACTAAGCCCATCGTCTTCAGCGGTGCACAGCCGTCCGGTGAATTAACCATTGGTAACTACATGGGTGCGCTGCGTCAGTGGGTGGGTATGCAGGATGACTACCACTGCATTTACTGCATCGTCGACCAGCACGCCATCACCGTGCGCCAGGATCCGGCCGCGCTGCGTAAGGCGACGCTGGATACGCTCGCGCTGTACCTGGCCTGCGGCATCGATCCAGAAAAGAGCACCATCTTCGTCCAGTCGCACGTGCCCGAGCACGCGCAGCTGAGCTGGGCGCTGAACTGCTACACCTACTTCGGCGAACTGAGCCGCATGACCCAGTTCAAGGATAAGTCCTCGCGCTACGCGGAAAACATCAACGCCGGTCTGTTTGACTATCCGGTGCTGATGGCGGCGGACATCCTGCTGTACCAGACCACGCAGGTGCCGGTGGGTGAAGACCAGAAGCAGCACCTGGAACTGAGCCGCGATATCGCCCAGCGCTTTAACGCCATCTACGGCGAGATCTTCAAAGTGCCTGAGCCGTTTATTCCCAAGTCCGGCGCCCGCGTGATGTCTCTGCTGGAGCCGACGAAAAAAATGTCCAAGTCCGACGATAACCGCAATAACGTTATCGGCCTGCTGGAAGATCCGAAAGCGGTGGTCAAGAAGATCAAGCGCGCGGTTACCGACTCCGATGAGCCGCCGGTGGTGCGCTACGACGTGCAGAATAAAGCGGGCGTCTCCAACCTGCTGGACATCCTCTCCGGCGTCACCGGCCAGAGTATTGCCGAGCTGGAGCAGCACTTCGAAGGCAAGATGTACGGCCACCTGAAAGGCGAAGTGGCGGAAGCCGTCTCCGGGATGCTGAGCGAGCTGCAGGAGCGCTACAACCGCTTCCGCAACGACGAAGCATTCCTGCAGAAGGTGATGAAAGAGGGCGCGGAGAAAGCCAGCGCCCAGGCGTCAAAAACCCTTAAGGCGGTGTACGACGCTATCGGCTTCGTGGGTCGTCCTTAAATAAAAAACCCTCTCCCCGCAGGGGAGAGGGGCCGGTTGATGCTGGTAATAGCTATCTTAATGGTTCGAAAACCAGTTCAGCTTATCGCGCAGGGCCACTACCGGGCCGACAATAATCAGCGATGGACTCTCTACCTGCTGCGCCAGCGTGCCCAGCTCGCGTAACGTTCCCGTCACCACCCGCTGCGTAACCGCCGTACCGTTCTCCACCAGCGCTACCGGCATCTCTGCCGCCATGCCGTGCTCCATCAACTTTTCGGCAATCGTTGGCGCCTGATTCAGCCCCATATAGAACACCAGCGTCTGGCTGTCGGCGGCGAGATTGCGCCACTCCAGCGCGCCGCCGTGCTTCAGGTGGCCGGTCACCAGCCGCACGCTCTGGGCATAGTCGCGGTGGGTGAGCGGGATGCCCGCATAGGCGGAGCAGCCGGAGGCGGCGGTAATGCCCGGCACCACGGAGAAGGGAATGCCCGCCCCGCTCAGGGTCTCCAGCTCTTCGCCGCCGCGGCCAAAGATAAACGGATCGCCGCCCTTGAGGCGTACCACCCGCTTGCCCTTCTGCGCTTCCCGCAGCAGGATCTGGTTGATCTCCTCCTGCGGCACGCAGTGGTAGCCCGCCCGCTTGCCGACGAACACCCGATCCGCGTCGCGGCGCACCAGGTTCATGATGTCGTCGGAGACCAGCCGGTCGTAAACCACAATGTCCGCCTGCTGGATCTGCTGCAGCCCTTTGAGGGTGAGCAGTCCGGCATCCCCCGGCCCGGCGCCGACCAGCACCACTTCGCCGCGGTTGTCCAGCGGCTCGCCCAGCAGCCGTTCGGTGGTGTCCGCCACGGCGCGATCGTCCCGGTTGGCCAGCGACTGCGCCAGCCTGTCGTTACCGAAGAACTTCTCCCAGAAGCGGCGGCGTTCGCCGATGCTGGCGAAGGTCTGCTTCACCCGACCGCGCAGTTTGCCGGCGTAGGCCGCGACCTGGCCGAGGTGGAGGGGCAGAATGGCCTCCAGCTTCTCGCGCAGCAGGCGCGCCAGCACCGGCGAGGTGCCGCCGGAGGAGACGGCGACCATCAGCGGCGAGCGGTCGATAATCGACGGCATGATAAAGCTCGCCTGCTGCGGGGCATCCACCACGTTGCAGAAAATGCGCCGCTTCTCTGCCGCTGCGCTGACCCGGCTATTGACGGCGTCGTCGTTAGTGGCGGCAATCACCAGCCAGCTGTTGTCGAGCAGGGATTCGTCAAACTCGCCCTCCGCCAGCGTCAGCGCGCCCGCGTCGGCCCACGCCTGAAACTGCGGGGCGAACGCCAGCGCGTTGACGGTCAGCCGGGCGCCGGCATCGAGCAGCAGCCGGGCCTTGCGTTCGGCAACATCGCCGCCGCCGATCAGCAGGCAGTCGCGGTTGCGCAGCTGGCAGAAGATGGGTAAGTGATCCATGGGCGTCTCGCTAAAGCAGGGGAAAACACTACCGGCGGCAGAACGCCGCCGGATGGGGTATCAGGCCTTTAATTGTACCTGACCGTCCTTAACGCGGACATCAAAATGTGCAATGGATCGGCTGGCGTCCTCCATGCACAGGCCGTCGCTCAGGCGAAAACGCTGCTTTTTCAGCGGGCTTGCCACCCACAGCTCGCCGTTGTGCTCGGCAATCAGGCCGCGCGACAGCACGCTCGATTCAAAAAACGGATCGACATTGCTGATGGCAAAGACCCGCTCGTCGCGGTACGGACGGAAAATCGCCACCTGCCGGTTGCCCAGCAGGGCGCAGACGCCGGTGGCGGGAAGAATCGCTTCGATGTTGCAGATATTTACCCACTGGCTCATACGTTTTCCTCCACCAGAGTCACCGGAATGCGCTCGTAAGGCGTGGCCGGACGATGCTGTTCACGTTCAGGCACGATCTGCACGTTCGGGTCGCGCTGGTCGCTGTTGATAAAGTGTCTGAAGCGTACCTGCGCCGCCGGATTGTTGACGGTCTCGGTCCACTCGCAGGCGAAGGCGGCGCGCAGGCGGGCAATCTCCTCTTCCAGCTGGGCGTTGAGGCCGAGCTTATCGTCGATAATTACCGCTTTCAGGTAGTCGATGCCGCCCTCAAGGCTTTCCAGCCACGAGGCGGTGCGGGTCAGCTTATCGGCGGTGCGGATGTAGAACATCATGAAGCGGTCGAGGTATTTGATCAGCGTGTCGCGATCGAGATCCGCCGCCAGCAGATCCGCGTGGCGCGGCTTCATACCGCCGTTGCCGCAGACGTACAGGTTCCAGCCCTTCTCGGTGGCGATGATGCCCACGTCCTTGCCCTGCGCTTCGGCACATTCGCGGGTGCAGCCGGAGACGCCGAACTTCATCTTATGCGGCGTGCGGATGCCCTTGTAGCGGTTTTCCAGCTCGACGCCGAAGCCGACGCTGTCGCCGACGCCGTAGCGGCACCAGGTGCTGCCCACGCAGGTTTTCGCCATGCGCAGCGCCTTGGCGTAGGCGTGGCCGGTTTCAAATCCGGCGTCGATCAGCTGCTGCCAGATTGCCGGCAGGTCGTCCTTCTGCGCGCCGAACAGACCGATGCGCTGGGAGCCGGTGATTTTGGTGTAGAGATTGTACTGGCGGGCGATGCTGCCTACCGCCATCAGGCCCTCCGGCGTGATTTCGCCACCCGCCGAGCGCGGGATCACCGAGTAGGTGCCGTCTTTTTGCAGGTTGGCGAGGAAGCTGTCGTTGGTCTCCTGCAGCGGGGCGTTTTCGGGGCTGAGTACATAATCGTTCCAGCAGGAGGCCAGCAGCGAGCCAACCGTCGGTTTACACACTTCGCAGCCGTAGCCCTTGCCGTGCTTTTCCAGCAGCGCGTCAAAGGTTTTAATGCCTTCGACGCGAATGAGGTGGTACAGCTCCTGGCGGGAGTAGGCGAAGTGTTCGCAGAGGTTGTTGTTAACCTCGATCCCCTGCTTCGCCAGCTCGGCGTTGAGCACCTGGGTGACCAGCGGGATGCAGCCGCCGCAGCCGGTACCGGCTTTAGTTTCGGCTTTCAGGGCCGCCACGGTATGGCAGCCGCGGCCGATGGCGCTGATTAAATCGCCTTTGGTCACGTCGAAGCAGGAGCAAATCTGCGCGCTGTCGGGCAGCTTGTCGACGCCGATGGCCGGCTTGCCGCCCGCGGCGTGCGCCGGCAGGATCAGCGCATCCGGGTTTTCCGGCAGCTCGATGGCGTTCAGCACCAGCTGCAGCAGGTTGCCGTAGTCGGCGGTATCGCCGACCAGCACCGCGCCGAGCAGGGTTTTATTGTCGGCGCTGACGATCAGGCGCTTATAGACCTCTTTGCTCTCGTCCAGGTAGACGTAGCTGCGCGCGCCCGGCGTGCGGCCGTGGGCGTCGCCGATACCGCCGACGTCCACGCCCAGCAGCTTCAGCTTGGCGCTGAGGTCGGCCCCTTCGAACGCGTTTTCGCCGCCGAGAATGTGGTCAACGGCGACCTGCGCCATTTTATAGCCCGGCGCAACGAGACCGTAAACGTGGTTATTCCAGTTGGCGCATTCGCCGATAGCGTAGATATCCGGATCGGACGTCTGGCAGCGGTCGTTAACCATGATGCCGCCGCGCTGGCCGGTGGCGAGACCGCACTGGGTCGCCAGCTTGTCGCGCGGGCGGATACCGGTGGAGAAGACGATAAAGTCGATCTCCAGCTCGCTGCCGTCGGCAAAGCGCATGGTTTTACGCGCCTCAGTGCCTTCCTGAACGATCTCTTTGGTGTTTTTGCTGGTGTGCACCCGCACGCCCATGCTCTCAATTTTGCGCTTCAGCTGCTCGCCGCCCATCTGGTCGAGCTGCTCGGCCATCAGCATCGGCGCAAACTCGATAACGTGGGTTTCAACGCCGAGATTTTTCAGCGCGCCGGCGGCTTCAAGACCGAGCAGGCCGCCGCCGACCACTGCGCCGCGCTTGCTGCGCCGGGCGCAGGCTTCAATCGCGTTGAGGTCTTCGATTGTGCGGTAAACAAAGCAGTCCTGGGTTTCCGCACCCTTTATCGGCGGGATCCACGGATAGGAGCCGGTGGCCATGATCAGTTTGTCGTAAAAGACCGAGCGGCCCGCGCTGGAGTGGATGACTTTCTCTTCGCGGTTGATAGTAATAGCGCGCTCGCCGACCAGGACCTTGATACCGTGCTTGTCGTAAAAACCTTCCCGTACCAGCGAGAGCTCTTCTGCGGTATGGTGAGAGAAGTAGGATGACAGATGCACGCGGTCGTAGGCGATGCGGGGCTCTTCACAAAAAACGGTAATGTCGAACTGGTCTGCGGGCGCTTTATCGAGAAGATCCTCAATAAAGCGGTGGCCGACCATGCCGTTACCGATAATAGCGAGTCTGACTTTGCTCATTTATGCCTCGATTTCTTTTCTATTACTGCCTACCTTAACGATTCAGCCATGAGGATTATTGACGTGAATCAATTTGCGCCCTGCCTACCCCTTAATGAGTATTTTGTTGATTTGGCTCGATTTTTATAAGTTACGGAATTATTTCGACTTTTGTCGTTGATGCATTTATGTACTGTTTTTGCCCGGATTGGGCTAAAAATGCATCAGCACCAACGGCAAGCACACTGGAGAGAGATGATGAGTTCGACACCGCTTTGGCTGATTGAAAATGTCCGCCTGCCGGGACGGGAAGGATTATGGCAGCTCGGCATCGACGAGGGACGCTTTCGCAGCATCACGCCGATGGGCGAAGCCCGCAGCGAGAGCCTGGAAGTGCTCAATGCCCGGGGCGGGCTGGCCGTGCCGCCGTTTATTGAACCGCACATTCATCTGGATACCACCCAGACCGCCGGCGAGCCGCACTGGAACCAGTCCGGCACTCTGTTTGAAGGCATCGAGCGCTGGGCCGAGCGCAAGGCGCTGCTGACCCATGAGGACGTTAAGGCGCGGGCGTGGCAAACCCTCAAGTGGCAGATAGCCAACGGTATTCAGTTCGTACGTACCCACGTCGACGTATCCGATCCGACGCTGACGGCCCTGAAGGCGATGCTGGAAGTAAAGGCCGAGGTGGCGCCGTGGGTTGACCTGCAAATCGTCGCCTTCCCGCAGGAGGGCATCCTCTCCTATCCCAACGGCGCCGCGCTGCTGGAGAAGGCGCTGGAATTGGGGGCCGATGTGGTGGGCGCCATTCCGCACTTCGAATTTACCCGCGAGTACGGCGTCGAGTCGCTGCACATCGCCTTTGCGCTGGCGAAGAAGTACAACCGGCCGCTGGATATCCACTGCGACGAGATTGACGACGAGCAGTCCCGCTTCGTGGAAACCGTCGCCGCCCTGGCGCTGAAGGAGGAGATGGGGGCGCGGGTGACCGCCAGCCACACCACCGCGATGCACTCCTACAACGGGGCGTACACGTCCCGCCTGTTCCGCCTGCTGAAGCTGTCTGGCATCAATTTTGTCGCCAATCCGCTGGTCAATATTCACCTGCAGGGGCGCTTCGATGATTATCCGAAGCGGCGCGGCATCACCCGGGTGAAGGAGCTGATGGGGGCCGGGATCAACGTCTGCTTCGGCCACGATGACGTCTTCGACCCCTGGTATCCGCTGGGCACCGGCAACATGCTGCAGGTGCTGCACATGGGGCTGCACGTCTGCCAGCTGATGGGCTATCAGCAGATCGACGACGGCCTTCGGCTCATCACCCATAATAGTGCCCGCACCTTCGGCGTCAGCGATTACGGCATTGAAGAGGGGAATACCGCGAACCTGGCTATTCTGCCCGCAGAGAGCGGCTTCGAGGCGGTGCGCCGGCAGGTGCCGGTCCGCTGGTCGATTCGCCAGGGCCGGGTGATCGCCACCACCCAGTTGGCCCAGACCTGGGTACAGACGGACAGCGGCGGGGAAGAGGTGTTCTTTAGCCGGAGTGGCCCCTTTAGCGGCGGTAAAGGGGCCTAGGTTGTTCTAGTGGGAAGCCGCCGCCGCGTTATGCTGGCGGTGGCGGCTGACGAAGCCCAGCGCGAGGCACATCGCGAAGACCACGGCGTAGAGGCCGTTAGCGGTCATCAGCGCCGCTTTGATGCTGTAGTGCTCAACGATAGGGGCGGTGACCACGAAGGTCAGCATGGTGCCAATGGTGCCGCAGGTGAGCACGAAGTTAACCAGTTTCGGCGACGCCACGCGGGTCTGCAGCGAACCCAGGGTAATAATCGAGGTATAGATAGCGCTGGACGAAAAGCCGAGGGTCAGGATAAACCACGCCATATGTTCCGTGGCGCCGTGGATAAACAGGTACATCAGCACGGTGGCCAGCCCCGCCAGCACGGTCAGGATGCGCTGCAGATCGAAGAAGCGCAGGATAAAGCTGAAGATCCACATGCCGACCATATAGGACATCCAGAAGTCGCTCACCAGCTTACCCGCATCGCCGAGGCTCATGCCCAGCCCCTGCGCGTACTGTGGCACCCACGAAATAAAGCCCAGCTGGCCGAGGATGTAGCACAGCGCGGCAACGGAAAGAAACAGCACGCCGATGCCCCACTTCTCTTTCACCTGCGGCCGATCGCTGTCGGCGGCTTTCTGGCCCAGTACCGGGAACTCGCAGCCGAGCGTCAGCAGGAAAATCGCCAGGTAGAGCAGGCCGATACAGGCGTAAACCCAGTACCACTCAATGCTGCGGGCCAGCAGATACGCCGCGACCATCGGGAAGACCATTCCCGCCATGCTGAAGAAGGAGTCGGTAAACAGCAGGCGGGCGCCGCGCTGGCGGCCTTCATACATGTGGGTAATAAGGAAAGTGCCGATGGACATGGTAATGCCGCTCACCAGCCCGAGTACGAACATCGAGGCGGAGAAAATCGCGAGGCTGTGGCCGAAGAACAGCCCGGCCAGCGCCAGCAGCATCAGCACAAAACCGAAGCGCAGCTGCGTTCTCAGATGCACGATCTCCATCAGCCAGGCGTTAAGGAAGATGGAGATCAGGATCCCGGCGTTGAGGAAGGTAAAGGTGTTGCTCATGCTGGAGACCGGAATATGGAAGTAATCGGCAATATTGCCCATCACCATGCCGGTAACGATCACCAGCGCGCCGGTGAGCGCGTAGGAGAAAAAGCTTATCCATGTGAGCTTAATACGATTGCTGTTTGTCATGACTGACCTGCGTATAGAAGAGTAAAACGCATTGACCTGCGCGGATGGGCAGATTTTATGCGTTAAAGTGATACGGGCAATCCTTTATTGTGAAAATTGTGAAATTCATTATCTTTTAGTGTGATTCATATCACAATCGTATGGCAACAGCCGGTCATCTGTAAAAGTAACAACTGTTTCTGGTAAGTAAACTTTAGTAAAAGGCTGGTTTGAAAAACAATCGCCTTTTAGAATCAGGCGATTCGCGAACTCTTCCGCACTGTTAAGGAATTCACATGCTCAAATCCACTCTGGCTGCCGTTGCGGCTCTCCTGGCCGTCACGGCACTCTCACCCGCAGCGCTGGCGGCCAAAGCCGATCCCCACGTGCTGCTTACCACCTCTGCCGGGAACATTGAGCTGGAGCTGAACAGTCAGAAGGCCCCGGTATCGGTGGAAAACTTCGTTAGCTACGTCAACAGCGGCTTCTACAACAACACCACTTTTCACCGCGTGATCCCGGGCTTTATGATCCAGGGCGGCGGCTTTACCGAGCAGATGCAGCAGAAGAAGCCGAATCCGCCGATTAAAAACGAAGCCGACAACGGCCTGCGCAACACCCGCGGCACCATCTCGATGGCGCGCACGGCGGATAAAGACAGCGCCACCAGCCAGTTCTTTATCAACGTGGCGGATAACGCCTTCCTCGACCACGGCCAGCGCGACTTCGGCTACGCGGTATTCGGGAAAGTGGTGAAAGGCATGGACGTTGCCGATAAGATCTCCCAGGTCGCCACCCACGACGTCGGCCCGTTCCAGAATGTGCCGTCCAAGCCGGTGGTTATCCTCTCCGCGAAGGTCCTGCCGTAACCGCTTCCGGTGCGGGCGCCTGCTCGTACCGCCGCGTACTCTCTGCGTAACCCGAAATTGCTGCTTATACTGAGGGCTGATAAGGGAACCGCAGGGAGTCCAGATGAAAAAGCTCACCGATAAGCAAAAATCCCGCCTCTGGGAGAGTACCCGCAATCGCAATTTTCAGGCCAGCCGACGGCTGGAGGGGGTTGATACGCCGCGCGTTGATCTTGACCCGGAACAGGCGCTGGCCCGCCTTGAGGCGCTGAGGAGGCACTATGAGCGATAAATACGGCAACGATCGCGATCCGTACCTCTATCCCGGCATCAACGTGCTGAAAAATCGCCTCGCCATTCGTCAGATGCAGCGCCTTGAACAGGCGGCTTACGAAATCACCGCCCTGCGGGCGGCGACGCTGCCGCTGGGGCCGAAGGTGCGCGGCCTGCCGTACCTGTGCGCGATTCACCACGCGCTCTATCAGGATATCTTCGACTGGGCGGGAAAATTTCGCCAGGTCGACCTCTATCAGGGTGATACCCGCTTCTGCCACTTTGCCCGCATCGAGCAGGAGGGCAATGCGCTGATGCAGGATCTGGAGGAAGAGGCGTGGCTGGCGGGGCTGGAAATGGGCGAGTTTATCGCCCGCCTGGCCCACTACTATTGCGAGATTAACGTCCTGCACCCCTTTCGCGTCGGCAGCGGTATCGCGCAGCGGATCTTCTTCGAGCAGATGGCTATCCACGCGGGCTACCTGCTGTGCTGGGAAGGCATCGAACCGCAGGCCTGGAGCCAGGCCAATCAGAGCGGGGCGATGGGCGACCTAGAACCGCTGGAAGCGCTGTTTACTAAAGTGGTGAGCCCGGCGGCGGAAATTGGGTAAACTAGCCCGGTTTGCCGCTACGGAGCCGTCATGATCCTGCTTATCGATAACTATGACTCGTTTACCTGGAATCTCTATCAGTACTTCTGCGAGCTGGGCGCAGAGGTGCTGGTGCGCCGCAACGACGAGATAACCCTGGCGGAAATCGCCGACCTGGCGCCGGCGAAGATCGTTATCTCTCCCGGCCCCTGCACGCCCGATGAGGCCGGGATCTCCCTTGAGGTTATCCGCCGCTGGGGCGGGAAGACGCCGATCCTCGGCGTCTGCCTGGGCCACCAGGCCATCGCTCAGGCGCTGGGCGGCCGGGTGGTGCGCGCGGCGAAGGTGATGCACGGCAAAACGTCGGCCATCACCCATACGGGGAAGGGCGTATTTCGCGGACTGAATAACCCGCTGACCGTGACGCGCTACCACTCCCTGATTGTCGATCCCGACACGCTGCCGGACGTCCTGGAGGTTACCGCCCGCAGCGACAGCGGCGAGATCATGGGCCTGCGCCACCGCGAGTGGGATCTGGAGGGCGTGCAGTTCCATCCGGAGAGCATTCTCAGCGAGCAGGGGCATGCCCTGCTGAATAATTTCCTGCATCGTTAAATTGTCTGTTGCCAGTCTGTGATTTTTTATGCATATTTTGTGAGTAATTTATCATATTCATAGGCGCAAGAGGATGGTTATGGCAACGCAGCAGGCGGATATTACCCGGGCCACATTTGATGAAGTGATCCTGCCCATTTATGCACCGGCGGAGTTTATTCCGGTGAAGGGGCAGGGAAGTCGGATCTGGGACCAGCAGGGTAAAGAGTACGTAGATTTTGCCGGCGGCATTGCCGTCACGGCGCTGGGCCACTGCCATCCGGCGCTGGTGGCGGCGCTGAAAAGCCAGGGCGAGACCCTGTGGCACACCAGCAACGTCTTTACTAACGAACCGGCCCTGCGCCTGGGGCGCAAGCTGGTGAACGCGACCTTCGCCGAGCGGGTGGTGTTTATGAACTCCGGCACCGAAGCCAACGAAACCGCCTTCAAGCTGGCGCGCCACTACGCGGCGACCCGCCACAGCCCCTACAAAAGTAAAATTATCGCCTTCCACAACGCTTTCCACGGCCGGTCGCTGTTTACCGTCTCCGTCGGCGGGCAGCCAAAATACTCCGACGGCTTCGGTCCCAAGCCGGCAGATATTGTCCACGTGCCGTTCAACGATCTGCACGCGGTGAAGGCGGTGATGGACGATCACACCTGCGCCGTGGTGGTTGAGCCTATCCAGGGCGAAGGCGGCGTGACCGCCGCGACGCCGGAATTTTTGCAGGGGCTGCGGGCGCTGTGCGACGAACATCAGGCGCTGCTGGTGTTTGACGAGGTGCAGTGCGGCATGGGCCGCACCGGATCGCTGTTCGCCTGTATGCACTACGGCGTGACGCCGGACATTCTCACCAGCGCGAAGGCGCTGGGCGGCGGCTTCCCGATCAGCGCGGTGCTGACCACGGAAGAGATCGCCAGCGCCTTCCATCCCGGCTCCCACGGTTCGACCTACGGCGGCAACCCGCTGGCTTGCGCGGTGGCGGAGGCGGCTTTTGACATTATCAACACGCCTGAGGTGCTGGACGGCGTGCGCGAGAAGCGCGAGCGCTTCGTCAGCCATCTTCAGCAGATTAACGAGCAGTACGGGATCTTCAGCGATATTCGCGGCATGGGCCTGCTGATCGGCGCCGAACTGAAGGCGGAGTACAAGGGCCGCGCCCGCGATTTTCTGCACGCCGCGGCCCGCGAAGGGGTGATGGTGCTCAACGCCGGGCCGGACGTAATGCGCTTCGCGCCCGCGCTGGTAGTCAGCGGTGACGATATCGATGAGGGCATGACCCGCTTCGCCCGGGCGGTCGGCGCCGTCCTCAGCGCTTCCTGAGCCGCCGGTTAAGCCAGATGCCGTGATGCGGCCTCTGGCGCCACGCCACCGAGGAGATGGTGTACATCGAGTTGAGGTGGCCGAGAATGCGGTGCAGGTGGATCTCCAGCGGGCTCAGCGGGCCGTGGGGAAGCCCCTCAAGGACATCCATCACGTTGGCCTCGCCGCTGCTGCCGGGTTCATCGTACTCCAGCCGCTGCTGGCAGCGCTGGAGCGCGATTTCGCATGATTCCAGGTAGCGTCCCGCTAATCTCTCCGTCAGCATGGTGTGCTCCCTGGCCAGAATGGTCATGGCGTTGATGTGCTCGACAATGAACTGGCTGTGGGTCACCCACAGCTTCATATCCGCCAGATACTGCGTATTGAATCCCGGCTCCTGCATCGCCTGATTGAGCGAATTGAACAGCGTATTGTGCGCCTGGTTGACCTGCATCCGCTGATAGGCCATGGCGGGCGCTTCATGTACCGGGCTCAGCAGCAGGCGGATCGCGTTCTGATCGTGCTCCAGCGCGTCGTGGGCGTTCTGGCGCAGCAGACCGCTCTGCCACTGGGGCCACAGCCAGACCATGCCGGCAAAGGCGATCAGGCAGCCAATCAGGGTATCCACCAGCCGGGCGAGAATGAACTGGTCGCCGTTAAGGGTCAGCAGCTGCAGGGTATACACCGCGGTAACCGTAAAGCCGACGGTCGCCCAGCCGTAGTTTTTCCGCACGATGAGGTAGCTGATGAGGGTTATCACCAGCATGGCGCTCAGGGTGTAGCTCTCGGGCACGCGGAAGTGCAGGGTGGCCGCAGCAATGAACAGCCCGGCCAGCGTGCCCGCCGTACGGTGAAAAATGCGTACCCGGGTGGCGCCGTAGCCGTTCTGGGTGACCAGCAGCAGGGTCATCAGGATCCAGTAGGGCTTCTGCAGGTGCAGCGCGGCCCCGGCCAGGCTGGCAATGCTCAGCATCACCGCCAGACGGGCGGCATTGCGCAGGGCCGGCGATTTGAGGGAGAGATAGCTCTTCAGGGCCGGGATCAGCGGCAGCCGCCGCTCGGCGTTGGCCATCAGGTTGCGGGCGTAGAGCGGGCGGTTTGACTGCAGCACCCGCCCGATGCGGCTGAAGTGCCAGGCGCAGAACTGACCGACGGGATTATCCGGATGCTGGCGGGCTATCTTATCCAGCGCCGCCGTCTGCTTCTCCATGCTGAAGCGCTTCGGAAAGCGGTGATAGAGGATATCGTCTGCCATTACCCGCAGGCGGGCGGAGACGGTCTGCGCGTTCCAGCGGATCACCGCTTCGGCGTGGGTCTGCTCCACCAGCTTCTGCACCTCGGCGGGCTGGTGGAGGCTGACCGAGATATGCTCCTGCAGATCGAGGCCCATCTGAAAGATGCGCAGCAGCCGCTTGTAGTCGCGGTTGCGGTTGGCAGACAGCATGTGCAGCTGCTGATAGCACTGGGTAATCAGATCCACGGCCTTCTGCTGGCGCGCCAGCAGCGGCGGCAGGGCGGTCTCCGGATCGGTATGCTGGGTCAGCAGGCTGTACTTTGCTTCGCAGTAGTCGGCGAGATGGCGATAGAGCAGGCTCAGGGATTCGCGCAGAGGCTGTTCGCGCCACAGCCAGAACCAGAACCAGTTGAACAGGCCGTACCACAGCGTGCCGAGAGCGTAGATCAGCAGCGGCTGCCAGACCGGCATATTGCCCGCGAGGCTCAGGGTAAAGATGGCGGCGATAAGCGACGCCGGCAGCAGGCGCGCGTGCAGGGAGCTTATCTCGGCGGTGACGCCGAGCGTCAGCGCCAGCCCGCTGAGGATCAGCGGCAGCGGCACGTCCTTCGCCAGCAGCAGCTGGACGACCAGGCTGCAGCCCGCGAACAGGCTGCCGCCGATAACCAGACGTTTAAAAAAGCGCTTGTGCGGCGTATCCAGTCCGGCAATGTTGCAGCAGGCGGGTACCAGCGAGAAGAGTAGCCCGTGCTGCAACTGGCCCAGCAGCAGACCGATGGCCACGGGAAGACACAGCACCAGGGTTTGCCGCAGCGCGTAGTTGATTTCCGGGTGGTAGATGAGCCTGCGCCACATGACGTAGAGACAAAAACGGCGCGCTGCGGGGGGCAGTGCGCCGCCTGTGCGGTCTTAGCGGGTGCCGTAGACCACGATAGTTTTACCGTGGGCGGAGATCAGGTTCTGATCTTCGAGCATCTTCAGGATGCGGCCAACGGTTTCGCGGGAGCAGCCGACGATCTGGCCGATCTCCTGACGGGTGATTTTAATTTGCATACCGTCAGGGTGGGTCATCGCGTCAGGCTGTTTTGCCAGGTTCAGCAGGGTCTGGGCGATGCGGCCGGTCACGTCGAGGAAGGCGAGGTTACCCACTTTCTCAGAGGTGACCTGCAGACGGCGGGCCATCTGCGAGGAGAGACGCATCAGAATGTCCGGGTTAACCTGGATCAGCTGACGGAATTTTTTATAAGAGATTTCAGCAACTTCACAGGCAGTTTTCGCCCGTACCCATGCGCTACGCTCCTGGCCTTCTTCAAACAGGCCAAGCTCACCAATGAAATCGCCCTGGTTGAGGTAGGAGAGGATCATCTCTTTCCCTTCTTCATCCTTAATGAGTACAGCAACAGAACCCTTCACGATGTAGTACAGCGTTTCCGCTTTTTCACCCTGGTGAATCAGCGTGCTTTTGGATGGGTACTTATGAATGTGGCAATGAGACAAGAACCATTCGAGGGTAGGGTCTGTTTGCGGTTTGCCAAGCACCATGCGCGGTTTTCCTCTGTTATAAGCTATATCCAACGGCAGAAACGACACCACCGCTGGCGTTGCATTCATATCCTTCCCTGTGTCCGGGAAGTCGGCTGTCATATCAGGCGGCAGCCTGTAATACCTTCTGCGTACGGGCAGAATATCTACGTATCATCCCGGTTGTTGTAGCATAGCTTTCGGCGCGTGTCTCGTGGTGTCTCGCTTCAGCATGACCTGGATCGCCTTCCATTGCGGGATTTGTTATGTGCGCGTAATCTGTGAAGAAAATTGTTCAGCTGGAGTAAACGATTATGCAAGCACGCGTGAAATGGATTGAGGGATTAACCTTCCTGGGCGAGTCCGCATCCGGTCACCAGGTTCTGATGGACGGCAACTCAGGCGACAAGGCGCCGAGCCCGATGGAGATGGTGCTGATGGCAGCAGGAGGCTGCAGCGCGATTGACGTGGTGTCTATTCTGCAAAAGGGCCGCCACGACGTGGCCGACTGCGAAGTCAAGCTGACCTCCGAGCGTCGGGAAGAGGCGCCGCGCTACTTTACCCATATCAACCTGCACTTTATCGTCACCGGTAAAGAGCTGAAGGAGGCCGCCGTGGCCCGCGCGGTTGAGCTGTCGGCGGAAAAGTACTGCTCCGTGGCGCTGATGCTGGAGAAGGCGGTCAATGTGACGCATTCGTTTGAGGTGGTTGCGGGCTAAGGTACAGGCGTTGGGTGGAGTGAGGGGCAAACGCCCCCGCCCCATCACTGAATTTTCCGGCCTTCCATCAGCCGCTCCACCAGCGGCGTCATGATCAGCTCCATCGCCAGCCCCATCTTGCCGCCCGGCACGACCAGGGTGTTCATGTGCGAAATAAACGAGCCCTGCAGCATCGCCAGCAGCCAGGGGAAATCGATATTGCTCAGGTTGCGGAAGTGGATAACCACGAAGCTCTCATCGAGGGAGGGAATGCCTTTCGCGGCGAACGGGTTCGAGGTGTCCACCGTCGGCACGCGCTGAAAGTTGATGTGGGTGCGCGAGAACTGCGGGGTGATGTAGTTGATGTAGTCGTCCATCGAGCGCACGACCGAATCCATCACCGCCTCGCGGGAGTGCCCGCGCTCGCTGGTATCGCGGATCAGCTTCTGGATCCATTCGAGGTTGACGATAGGCACCACGCCCACCAGCAGGTCGACGTGCTTCGCCACATCGTGCTGCGGCGTGACCACGCCGCCGTGCAGCCCCTCGTAGAACAGCACGTCGGTAGGCTCCGGCAGCGGCTGCCACGGCGTAAAGGTGCCCGGCACCTGGTTCCACGGCACCGCTTCGTCGTAGGTGTGCAGGTATTTACGCGACTGGCCCCTGCCGTGCTGGCCGTACTCGACAAAGGTGCGCTCCAGCAAACCGAAGTCGTTGGCGTCCGGGCCAAAATAGCTAATGTGCCGTCCCAGATCGCGCGCTTTGCGGATCGCCATATCCATTTCCGGGCGGGTGTAGCGGTGAAAGCTGTCGCCTTCGACCTCCGCCGCCTGCAGGTTGAGCTGGGCGAAGATTTTACGGAAGGCGAGGCTGGTGGTGGTGGTTCCGGCTCCGCTGGAGCCGGTTACGGCAATCACCGGGTATTTGGCAGACATGGCTACTCCCTGAATTCATCATCATCTCTGAGTATAGTCAGCCGCGAAACTGCGCGCGGGGCATGATATTCACGGTCTCGTGCAGTTCGGACCACACCAGCACTGCTTCCCCGCTTTTTAACTGCTCTTTGACGTCGGCGACTTTATCGTGAAGCGAGCGTTCATGTTCACCATAATCGGTGCCTTCACGCAACACAAAGCTCTCGATCAGGTTGTCGAGGGTCTCAGATTCCAGATCCTGCCAGGGAATAATCATGCCGGACTCCGCAGAAACTGCTTCAGCCAGTCGGGAATACGCTTCTCCAGCCACATCTCGGGGCGGCGCAGGGTACCGCCGACAAAGCCGACGTGGCCGCCGTGCTCGGTCAGCTGATAGTGAATATTGTTCGGCAGCTCTTCCTGGGCAGGAATGGAGTGGTGATCCATGAAAGGGTCGTCTTTGGCGTGAATAATCAGCGTCGGCCGGGTGATCTGGCTCAGCACCGGCATGGCGCTGCACTGGCGATAGTAGTCGATGGCGTCGGCGAAGCCGTGGATTTTCGAGGTGATCAGATCGTCAAACTCGCGAATGCGCCGCACGCTCTTCAGCCGCTTGAGATCCACCGGCAGGGTACCGGGATAGGCCTTCAGCTTGCGGGAGGCGTTGGCCTTCAGCAGATTGAGCAGATAGCGCTGGTAGACGCGGGAGAAGCCCTTGTCCATGTGGTAGCAGCAGGCTTCCAGCATAAACGGCGCCGAGACAATCACCGCGGCATCGAGCGGCACGCTGTCGCCCTCTTTTGCCAGCAGGCAGGCGAGCATATTGCCGCCCAGCGAATAGCCGACCGCCGCGGTCGGCGCGTTGCCGAACTCGCGGCGCAGCCAGGAGAGGAACCAGCTGCCGTCCTCCGTTTCGCCGGAGTGATAGATGCGCCGCGCGCGGTTGGGCTCGCCGCTGCAGCCGCGAAAGTGCATCACTACGCCCAGCCAGCCCTGCTGCATGGCGGCGTGTACCAGACCGTGGGCGTAGGGGCTGTGCAGGCTGCCTTCCAGGCCGTGAAACACCACCAGCCGCGGCTTGTGGCGGGCCTGGTACGGATCTTCACTCCACGCCAGATCGATAAAGTCGCCGTCGGGCAGGTCCAGACGCTGCCAGTGCGGTTCGAACTGAACGCGGCGGCGAATAAGGCGCGGCAGCATGGTCTGCAAATGACGATTGGACACGCCGCGCATGGGATGAAACTCGCGGGAGTCGGCGTCAGAAGCAGTCATGTCAGCGGGAGTAATTTCAACCATAGCACCAGAATTATTTAGAAACGTTGAGAAAGTATACTACTGCGCAATGCGCGTGAGAGTTAGTCAATATGTGATTTTATAACTAATCTGCCAACAGGTTGCGCGAAAACAGGTGGATATCGACACCGGGCTTTCGTCGCCACAGCCGCGCCTTTCGCGCGCCGGTCGCCGCGCTTTCACCGGTCTCTTCGAACATGCCCGAGGCCTCAAAGCGGCGGATAAGACTCTTCCTCTGGATAGGCTGACCGAGAATTATCTCGGTGGCCTCCTGCAGCTGGCCGTGGGTAAAGCACGCCGGCAGGGCGTAGACGGGCAGCAGAGAGTACATGGTTTTTTGCCGCAGGCGCGAGAGCGCCATCTGAATGATATCGCCGTGATCAAAGGCCAGGGCGTAATCACCGAGTTGCTCCACCGGCACCCAGCGGGCGTCGCTGACCGTGGCGATGTGCGGTTCACAATCCTCCCAGGCGATCAGAGCGAACCACGCGACCGTCAGGCTCCAGCCGCGCGGATCGCGGCCGGGGCCGGAGACGGTGCCGAGTTCCTCCAGCCAGGAGGGAACAATACCGGTTTTCTCCGTCAGCTTGCGCAGGGCTGTGGCGCGGGTGCCGTCATCCTGCTGCATATCAATAAAGCCGCCGGGCAGGCCCCACAGGCCCTGCTGGGGCGGCGCCGCGCGCTCAACCAGCAGCACGCACAGCGACTGCTGGTGCAGGGTGAAGAGCACGCTGTCGACGGTGACCAGCGGCGAAGGAAAGCGGCTGGCATCGTAGCGATTGAGGTAGTCGACATCGGCAGTCATAGGCACTCGCGGCGGATAAAGAAATGACCGGGCAAGTTTACCAGCCCGCTCTGTACCAGCAAGGTTAAATTTTTGTTGTTGAAAATCATGGTGTTGTTTTTGTGCTGCTAAATTGATGTGAATTTGCACTTGCGCCATAAGTGTCTTTAGGACACTATTAAATTGTCTTAGGGACACAATTAAACAGGAGAGTATCATGAGCGAAAAATTAACGCTGTGGCTGGACGACAACCCCGTTGCGCTGTCCAGCGGCGCATTCCCCGACGGCGCCGGCTGGCTGAAGGTCAGCGGGGAGTTACCGGCCAGCGCGACCCTGATGCGCATCCGGGCCGTTGCCCTGCGCGACATGAACGACTTTATGCTGCTGGCGCAGCTGGTGGAAGCCGTGCGCCACGTCACCGACGTCACCTTCAGCCATCTTGAGCTACCCTGGCTGCCGTGGGCCCGCCAGGACAGGCACATGGTGCCGGGGGACAGTTTTGCGCTGAAAGTGTTTGCGCAGCAGCTTAACCTGCTGGCCTTCGACAAAGTCATTGTGCTCGATCCGCACAGCGACGCCGCCGCTGCGGCGATTAACAACATGGTTGCCGTTCCGCAGCAGACCTGCCTGCTGCAGAGCCGCAGGCTGCGCGAGGCGCTGGCCGCCGGTGAGTTTATGCTGGTAGCCCCCGACGCCGGGGCGCTGAAGAAGATAGACGCGGTAGTGAAAGCCAGCGGCGCGGCGGAGTACGCGATCCTCAGCAAAGTGCGCGATGTCGCCAGCGGCGCGCTGACCGGCTTCGCCCTGCTGGCCGGGGACGTGGCGGGAAAAGATGTGCTGATCGTTGACGACCTGTGCGACGCGGGCGGTACCTTCCTCGGCTCGGCGCAGGTGCTGCGCGACGCGGGGGCCCGCAGCGTCAGCCTGTACGTCACCCACGGTATCTTCTCGAAGGGGATCGACAACCTGCTCAATAACGGCATTGATGCCGTCTACACCACCACCTCGCTGGCGCCGGCTAATCTGCAGCATCCGCAGCTGTCGCTTATCGATATCGACGCTATCTATCAGGCATACGGGAGATAACCTCATGAAAATGAATCCGATTCTGGCTATCGACGGCTATAAAGTGTCTCACCGCGTGCAGTATCCGCAGGGGACAACGAAGGTCTACTCAAACTTTACCCCGCGCAGCGACCGCTTTTTCCAGTCGCCGCTGGCGGACGGCAAAATGGTGTTCTTCGGCCTGCAGGGCTTTCTGCAGTGGTTCCTGGTAGATCTGTTCAACGAGGCGTTTTTCGCCCGCCCGCAGGACGAGGTGGTCAGCGAGTATAAGCAGGTGATGGACGGCTACCTCGGCCCGGACGCGGTGACGGTGGACCACATTCGCGATCTGCACCAGCTTGGCTACCTGCCGCTGCACATCAAGGCGCTGGACGAAGGCTCAAAGGTGCCGATGAAGGTGTCGGTATTGACCATCACCAATACCCGCCCGGAGTTTTTCTGGCTGGTTAATTATCTGGAAACGGTGCTGTCCGCCGAGCTGTGGAAGGCGTCAACCAACGCCACCATTGCCCACCACTACCGCAAAATCTGCGCGCGCTGGGCGGAGAAAACCTGCAGCGACCTGTCGCACCTCGACTTCCAGTGCCACGACTTCTCGTTTCGCGGTATGTCCGGCCTGCAGGATACCGCCCAGGCGGGCTGCGGCCACCTGCTGAGCTTTAAGGGCACCGACAGCATTCCGTCGCTGCTCTACGCCCGGGACTACTACACCGACGGCGAAGCCTATTTCATCGGCGCGACGATCCCGGCCACCGAGCACAGCGTGATGTGCATGGGCCAGCGCGAGAGCGAGATTGAGACCTTCCGCCGGCTGATCGCCGATCTCTACCCGCAGGGCTTTGTCTCCATCGTGTCCGATACCTGGGACTACTGGCGGGTGCTGACGGAGTATACGCGGGAGCTGAAGGCGACCATTATGCAGCGCGAAGGGCGCGTGGTGTTCCGCCCGGACAGCGGCGATCCGGTGGCTATACTCTGCGGCACCGGCGCGGATAGCGATACCCGGGCGGAGCGTACGCCGGAAGAGAAGGGCTCCGTTGAAGTGCTGTGGGAGATTTTCGGCGGCACCGTGAACGACAAGGGCTACAAGGTGCTCGATCCGCACGTCGGCCTGATTTACGGCGACTCGATTACGCTGGCCCGCGCCGATGAGATCCTTACGCGCCTGGAGGCTAAAGGCTTCGCCAGTTCTAACGTCGTGTTCGGGGTCGGTTCTTTTACCTACCAGTACAACACCCGCGACACTTTCGGTTTTGCGATGAAGGCGACCTGGGGCGAGGTCAACGGGGAGGGGCGGATGATCTTTAAAGAGCCGAAAACCGACAGCGGCCTCAAGCGCTCGGCGCGCGGCCTGCTGCGGGTAGCGCGCGATGCGCAGGGCGAACTGGCGCTGTTCGATGAGCAGACGGCGGAACAGGAGCAGCAGGGCGAGCTGACGACGCGCTTTCTCGACGGCAAGCTATACCGCCGCGAGCATCTGGAGCAGATCCGCGCAAGGCTTGCGGCGCAGCAGTAGACGGTTAGCGCAGCCGCCGCCTTTTTGCCGGGCGGCGGCTGCGTCTTGCCCGGCCTACGCTGACAGCATGTGTTCCAGCTGCTCCTGGGCCTCAAGCCACGCCATTTCGCACTCTTCCAGCCCCGATTTCGCGCTCGCCTGCTGCTGCAGACAGTCGGTCAGTTCGGCTTTGCGGCTCTGATCGTACAGGCCGCTGTCTCCCAGCTTCTCTTCCGCCGCCGCAAGCTGCGCGTTGAGTTTTTCCATCTCTTTTTCCAGGCGGGCGATCTCTTTGCGCAGCGGCTGGGTCTGGGTGCGCAGCTCGGCGTCGCGGCGCTTCTGGTCCTTGCGGGCCTGGGCGCTGTTGCCGTTCTCTTTCGCCGCTTCGGCAGGCTGGTTCTCCTGCTTTTGCACGTCGGTGAGCCACTGCTGATAGTCCTCAAGATCGCCGTCAAACGGCTCCACTTTGGCATCGTGCACCAGGTAGAGATCGTCGGTGGTGGAGCGCAGCAGGTGGCGGTCGTGGGAAACGACGACCAGCGCGCCCTCAAATTCAATCAGCGCCTCGGTCAGCGCCTGGCGCATGTCGAGGTCGAGGTGGTTGGTCGGTTCATCGAGCAGCAGCAGGTTCGGACGCTGCCAGACGATCAGCGCCAGTACCAGCCTGGCCTTTTCGCCGCCGGAAAAACGCTTCGTCTCTTCGGTGACCTTATCGCCCTGGAAGCCGAAGCCGCCGAGGTAGTCGCGCAGCTGCTGTTCCAGCACCTGCGGCGCCATGCGGGCCAGGTGCTGGAGCGGAGATTCGTCGGCGCGCAGGAACTCCAGCTGATGCTGAGCGAAGTAGCCGAGCTTGATGCCTTTTGCCAGGCCAATCTCGCCGTGCAGCGGGGCCAGTTCGCCCGCCAGCATTTTGATAAGCGTCGATTTACCGGCGCCGTTGCGGCCCAGCAGGCCGATGCGCGAGCCGGGCACCAGGTTGAGCTTGATGGAGTCGAGAATGACGCGATCGCCGTAGCCGGCGCTCACCTTCTCCATTTTCAGCAGCGGATTGGGCAGGCTCTCCGGCGCGCGGAAGTTGAAGTGGAACGGGTTATCGACGTGCGCCGGGGCGATAAGCTCCATGCGCTCCAGCATCTTGACGCGGCTCTGGGCCTGCTTGGCCTTGGAGGCCTTCGCCTTGAAGCGGTCGATAAAGCTCTGCAGGTGGGCCACTTTCTGCTGCTGGCTTTCGTACAGCGACTGCTGCTGCGCCAGGCGCGTTGCCCGCTGCAGTTCAAATGAGGTGTAGTTGCCGGTGTACTCGAACAGGCTCTGCTGTTCGATATGGATAATTTTGCCCACCACCGGGTCGAGGAAGTCGCGGTCGTGGGAAATCAGGATCAGGGTGCCCTGGTAGCTCTTCAGCCACTTCTCCAGCCAGATCACGGCGTCGAGGTCGAGGTGGTTGGTCGGTTCATCGAGCAGCAGCAGATCGGAGCGGCAGATCAGCGCCTGGGCGAGGTTGAGGCGCATACGCCAGCCGCCGGAAAAGTCGCTCACCGGGCGCTCCAGCTGTTCATTGCTGAAGCCGAGGCCGTGCAGCAGGCTGGCGGCGCGGGCGCGGATGGTCCACGCATCGATAGCGTCGAGCTTGCCGTGTACGGTGGCAATAGCGTTGCCGTCATTGCGCTCGTTGGCGGCGTTGAGTTCGGCCTCAAGCTGGCGGTACTCGCGGTCGCCGTCTATCACATAGTCAAGAGCCGGTTCCGCGAGCGCGGGCGTTTCCTGATTAACCCACGCCAGCTGCCAGTTGCCGGGATAGGTTACGCTGCCGGCGTCGGCGCCTATCTCGTTTTTCAGCAGCGACAGCAGGGTGGATTTGCCGCAGCCGTTTTTGCCCACCAGCCCCACCTTCTGGCCGGGGTTGATGGTGGCGGTGGCGTTGTCCAGCAGGACGCGCACGCCGCGGCGAATTTGTAACGAGGAGAAAACAATCATAAGGCGCCGTATGTTCAGACTATGTTAAATTGTCATTATGGTAATGTATTTTGGTGAGCCTGACGCTGCACCGGGCGGCAATAGTAGCCCAAAACCGCCGTGATACACAAAGCATCCGGGCAGGCGTCCTGCTGCAGATTTTTTAGTGACCCTTACCGGGAGGGGATTGATGTCAGACCCAGCAAAAGTTTTGCTGCTGTATGCCCATCCGGAGTCTCAGGATTCGGTGGCGAACCGGGTATTGCTAAAGCCAGCCCGTCAGCTTGAGAACGTCACCGTGCACGATCTTTATGCCCACTATCCCGACTTCTTTATTGATATACCTCACGAGCAGGCGCTGCTGCGCGAGCACGATGTGATCGTGTTCCAGCATCCGCTCTATACCTACAGCTGCCCGGCGCTGCTTAAAGAGTGGCTCGATCGGGTGCTGAGCCGCGGCTTTTCCAGCGGGCCGGGAGGGAACCAACTGGCGGGAAAGTACTGGCGCAGCGTGATCACCACCGGCGAGCCGGAGAGCGCCTACCGCTACGACTCCCTCAACCGCTATCCGATGAGCGATATTCTTCGCCCTTTTGAGCTGACGGCGGCGATGTGCCGTATGCACTGGATGAGCCCGATTATTGTCTACTGGGCGCGCCGCCAGCCGGCCGCCGAACTTGCCAGCCACGCCAGGGACTACGGCGACTGGCTGGC
Organism: Pluralibacter gergoviae ATCC 33028 = NBRC 105706; assembly: GCF_001598855.1. Classification (GTDB taxonomy): domain Bacteria; phylum Pseudomonadota; class Gammaproteobacteria; order Enterobacterales; family Enterobacteriaceae; genus Pluralibacter; species Pluralibacter gergoviae. The sequence goes on from NZ_BCZS01000022.1 coordinate 41,456, forward strand.
CAATCCGGTGCTGACGGGGGGCCGCTGATGGAAGGTTCTGATTTACTGCTGGCGGGCGTACTGTTCCTGTTCGCCGCCGTCGTCGCCGTGCCGCTGGCCGCGCGGCTGGGCATTGGTCCGGTGCTGGGCTATCTGCTGGCGGGGATCGCCATCGGGCCCTGGGGGCTGGGCTTTATCAGCGACGTTGAGGAGATCCTCCACTTCTCCGAGCTGGGCGTGGTGTTCCTGATGTTCATCATCGGCCTGGAGCTGAACCCGGCCAAGCTGTGGCAGCTGCGGCGCTCCATTTTTGGCGTCGGCGCCGCGCAGGTGGTGCTCAGCGCAGCGATCCTCGGCGGGCTGCTGATGCTGACCGACTTCGCGTGGCAGGCGGCGGTGGTGGGCGGTATTGGCCTTGCCATGTCCTCCACGGCAATGGCGCTGCAGCTGATGCGTGAGAAAGGGATGAACCGCAACGAGGCGGGCCAGCTCGGCTTTTCGGTACTGCTGTTTCAGGATCTGGCGGTGATCCCCGCCCTGGCTATGGTGCCGCTGCTGGCGGGCAACGGCGATGATCATCCCGACTGGCTGAAGATTGGTCTTAAGGTGCTGGCCTTTGCCGGGATGCTGATCGGCGGCCGCTATCTGCTGCGGCCGGTGTTTCGCTTTATCGCCGGCTCCGGCGTGCGGGAGGTGTTTACCGCCGCCACGCTGCTGCTGGTGCTCGGCTCGGCGTTGTTTATGGACGCCCTCGGCCTGTCGATGGCGCTGGGTACCTTTATCGCCGGAGTGCTGCTGGCGGAGAGCGAGTACCGGCACGAGCTTGAAATCGCCATTGAGCCGTTTAAAGGGCTGCTGCTGGGGCTGTTCTTTATCTCCGTCGGCATGGCGCTCAACCTCGGGGTGCTCTATACCCACCTGCCGTGGGTGATTGCCAGCGTCCTTCTTCTGGTGGCGGTGAAGAGCCTGGTGCTGTACGCGCTGGCGCGTATCTACGGCCTGCGCAGCTCGGAGCGGATGCAGTTCGCCGGGGTACTGAGCCAGGGCGGCGAGTTTGCCTTCGTGCTGTTTTCAAGCGCCTCCTCGCAGCGCCTGTTTCATCACGATCAGATGGCGCTGCTGCTGGTCACCGTCACGCTATCCATGATGACCACGCCGCTGCTGATGAAGCTTATCGACAGGATCATTGCCCGGCGCCTCAACGGACCGGAAGAAGAGGACGAAGCGCCGTGGGTCGAGGACGATAAGCCGCAGGTGATCGTGGTGGGCTTCGGCCGCTTTGGCCAGGTGATAGGCCGTCTGCTGATGGCCAACAAGATGCGGATCACGGTTCTGGAGCGCGATATCAGCGTCGTTAACCTGATGCGCAAATACGGGTATAAAGTCTACTACGGCGACGCTACCCAGATTGAGCTGCTGCGCTCGGCGGGCGCTGAACAGGCGCAGTCGATCGTTATTACCTGCAACGCGCCGGAAAACACCATGAAGGTGGTGGAGATCTGCCAGCAGCATTTTCCCCATCTGCATATTCTGGCCCGCGCCCGGGGGCGCGTTGAGGCTCACGAACTGCTGCAGTCCGGGGTGAAGATGTTCTCGCGCGAGACCTTCTCCAGTGCGCTGGAGCTTGGTCGCAAAGCGCTGATTACGCTGGGGATGCATCCTCATCAGGCCCAGCGGGCGCAGCTGCACTTTCGCCGGCTCGATATGCGGATGCTGCGGGAGCTGATGCCGGTGCACACCGATACCCAGCAGATTTCCCGGGTGAGAGAGGCGCGGCGCGAGCTGGAGGAGATTTTCCAGCGCGAAATGCAGCAGGAGCGACGCCAGCTGGACGGCTGGGACGAATTTGAATAGAAGGTGAAATATGGCAGTCCGTAAACGTTTTATCGCTGGCGCAAAGTGCCCGGCATGCCAGGCGCAGGATTCCCTGGCGATGTGGCGGGAAAACAACGTTGATATCGTTGAGTGCGTAAAGTGCGGCCACCAGATGCGCGAGGCGGATAAAGAGGCCCGCGAACATGTGCGTAAAGATGAGCAAGTGATCGGTATTTTTCATCCCGAGTAGCGATCCGCGCCGTCTTTTTTTAAGCTTAGGGGTACAGGCGTGCAGAATTCCGCTACAATCTGCGGCACTATTTTTCCTATGCTCAGGAGATATCATGAAAGTAGCAAAAGACCTGGTGGTCAGCCTGGCCTATCAGGTACGTACAGAAGACGGTGTATTGGTTGATGAGTCTCCGGTTAGCGCACCGCTCGACTATCTGCATGGTCACGGTTCCCTGATCTCTGGCCTTGAAAAGGCGCTGGAAGGTCACGAAGCTGGCGATAAGTTCGATGTCGAAGTGGCGTCTAACGACGCATACGGCCAGTACGATGAAAATCTGGTGCAGCGCGTGCCGAAAGACGTCTTTATGGGCGTTGACGAGCTGCAGGTTGGCATGCGTTTCCTGGCCGAAACCGACCAGGGTCCGGTGCCGGTTGAAATCACCGAAGTGGGTGACGATCACGTGGTGGTTGACGGTAACCACATGCTGGCTGGCCAGAACCTGAAGTTCCACGTTGAAGTCGTGGCGCTGCGTGAAGCCACCGAAGAAGAGCTGGCTCACGGCCACGTTCACGGTGCTGACGGTCATCATCACGATCACGACCACGGTCACGACGGCTGCTGCGGCGGTCACGGCCATGGCCACGATCACGAGCACGGTAAAGGCGGCTGCGGCGGCAACGGCGGCTGCGGTTGCCACTAACTCACCGCCAGCGGTGACAAAAAAAGCGTGCCTGGCACGCTTTTTTTATTGCTGAATCCCGTAGCCTCAGTAGTGGGGCGGCGGCGTCTCTTCCGACTGCGCTGCAATGTGCGACGGCTGGGAGGCCTTCAGCTTCTCGACCATCAGGCGCATATTGTCGCGCATCTTCGCCATTTCAATTTCGTGGGCGGTGACCGTGCGGTTGAGGTCTTCTATCGTGATTTCCTGAAACGCCAGCCGACTTTCCAGCTCGGCAAGACGTGTTTCTAATGCCGTATCGCTCATTTCCCACCTCTTTGTCTTTTTCGCGGCGGATTCTATCCAACTTTCGCTCATCACGCAGCCGGTGCGCGGTAAAACGAAACTAATTTACACAAAAATAGTCTGAAAAGACTCAACATTCGGCTGCATTCGTATGTAGATTTGTTCTGCAACGTTTTATAGTACGCTACTCATTTACGAAAACCCTGGGGCGAGATGCCCTGGCTCTGGAGAGATGGATGAAATCACTGTTTAAAGTAACGCTTCTGGCGACAACAATGGCCGTTGCCCTGAATGCACCGCTGACCTTCGCTGCTGACGCTGCTGCGGCAAAATCTGCTCCGGCTGCCGCAGAGAGTAAAGCTGCATTCAAAAACGACGACCAGAAAGCTGCCTATGCGCTGGGCGCTTCGCTGGGCCGTTACATGGAAAATTCTCTGAAAGAACAGGAAAAGCTGGGCGTTAAGCTGGATAAAAGCGAGCTGATTGCCGGCGTTCAGGATGCATTTGCGGATAAGAGCAAGCTGAGCGATCAGGAGATCGAGCAGACGCTGCAGGCGTTCGAGACCCGCGTGAAGACCGCGGCTCAGGAAAAAATGGAAAAAGACGCTACTGAAAACGAAGCTAAAGGCAAAACCTATCGCGATGCTTTCGCCAAAGAGAAGGGCGTGAAGACCTCGAAAACCGGCCTGATGTACAAGGTTGAGAAAGAGGGCACCGGCGATGCGCCGAAAGACAGCGATACCGTTGTCGTTAACTACAAAGGCACCCTGACCGACGGTAAAGAGTTTGATAACTCCTACAAGCGCGGTGAGCCGCTCTCCTTCCGCCTTGACGGCGTGATCCCGGGCTGGACGGAAGGCCTGAAGAACATCAAGAAAGGCGGCAAGATCAAGCTGGTCATCCCGCCGGATCTGGCCTACGGTAAAACCGGCGTTCCGGGTATCCCGGCTAACTCCACGCTGGTCTTCGATGTAGAGCTGCTGGACATCAAGCCGGCGCCGAAAGAAGAGGCGAAGCCGGACGCCGCGGCAGATGATAAAGCCGCCGCCGATGCCGCGAAAAAATAAGCGCTGAGAAAGCCGCCGCCCGAGAGGGCGGCGGCTTTTTTCATGGGCGCGATATAATTAACACTGGAAAGCGTCGCAAGCGCGTATTACTTTAGATGCCTCAATTTTAATGATGATAATGAGCCTGCCCCTACAACCTAATGACAGGTTCCTGAAAAGGAGAGCCTTTCTTCATGTCCAGGTCGCTTTTAACCAACGAAACCAGTGAGCTTGATTTACTGGATCAGCGTCCCTTCGATCAGACCGATTTCGACATCCTGAAGTCCTACGAAGCGGTTGTGGACGGGTTAGCGATGCTCATAGGCTCCCACTGCGAAATCGTGCTGCACTCCCTGCAGGATCTGAAGTGTTCGGCCATCCGCATTGCCAACGGTGAACACACCGGGCGGAAAATCGGTTCGCCGATCACCGATCTGGCGCTGCGTATGCTTCACGATATGACCGGCGCCGACAGCAGCGTGTCGAAGTGCTACTTCACCCGCGCCAAGAGCGGCGTACTGATGAAGTCCGTGACCATCGCTATCCGCAACCGCGAGCAGCGGGTTATCGGCCTGCTGTGTATCAACATGAATCTCGACGTGCCGTTCTCGCAGATCATGAACACCTTCATCCCGCCGGAGACCCCGGAGGTGAACTCGCAGGTGAACTTCGCCTCATCGGTGGAGGACCTGGTTACCCAGACCCTGGAGTTCACTATCGAAGAGGTGAACGCCGATCGCGGCGTTTCGAATAACGCCAAGAACCGTCAGATCGTGCTTAATCTCTATGAAAAGGGCATCTTCGATATTAAAGACGCCATCAATCAGGTGGCCGAGCGCCTGAACATCTCCAAGCACACCGTCTATCTCTACATTCGCCAGTTTAAAAACGGCGATTTCCAGGGACAGGATAAGTAATGCGCTACGCCCTGCTGGTCACCGGCCCGGCCTACGGTACGCAGCAGGCCAGCAGCGCGCTGCAGTTTGCGCAGGCGCTGCTGGCGGAAGGGCATACGCTTATCAGCGTCTTTTTCTATCGTGAAGGCGTCTATAACGCCAATCAGCTGACGGCGCCCGCCGGCGACGAGTTCGATCTGGTGCGCGCCTGGCAGGGGCTGCACCAGCAGCACGGCGTGGCTCTGCATATCTGCGTGGCGGCGGCCCTGCGCCGCGGCATTACCGATGAGAACGAGGCCGCCAGGCTCGGCCTGCCCGGGTTTAATCTGCAGCCCGGCTTTTCTCTGAGCGGCCTGGGCGCGCTGGCGGAGGCCTCTCTCACCTGCGACCGGCTGGTGCAGTTCTGATGAAGCGGATTGCCTATCTGTTTACCTCCGCGCCGCACGGCAGCGCCGCAGGCCGGGAAGGGCTGGACGCACTGCTGGCGACATCGGCCCTGACCGAGGAGATCGGCGTGTTTTTCATCGGCGACGGCGTGATGCAGCTGCTCGCCGGGCAAGCGCCGCAGGGCATTCTGGTCCGCGACTATATCCCGGCCTTTAAGCTGATGGCCCTGTACGATATCGAGAACTGTTGGCTGTGCGCCGCATCCCTGCGCGAGCGCGGGCTGGAAGGCGCGGCGATGGTTATCGCGCCGGAGATCCTGCCGCCGGAGGCGCTGCGGCAGAAGCTCAACGATTACGACGTTATCCTGCGCTTCTGAGGTCCTCATGCTGCACACCCTCAATTACTCTCCCTGGCACCGCGACATTCGTGCCCCGCTGCGCCTGGCCCAGCCCGGCGACGATCTGCTGCTGCTGTCGGACGGCGTGATCGCCGCGCTGCAGGGTGGGCCGTTCCTTGATCTTCTGCGCGCTGCCCCCATTATGCTCTACGCGCTGTCAGAGGATATCGAGGCCCGCGGGCTCGCTGCTCAAATTTCAGACAGCGTCGTCAGGGTTAGCTATACTGACTTCGTCAGACTCACCGCGAAACACGACGCTCAGTACAGCTGGTAAATGCGGGATCGTTGTATATTTCTTGACACCCTTTCTGCGTGGCCCTAAAATTTCGCGTCCTCATATTATATGAGGCGATTTATTACGTGTTTACGAAGCAAAAGCAAAAACCAGGAGCTATTTAATGGCAACAGTTAACCAGCTGGTACGCAAACCACGCTCTCGCAAAGTTGCTAAAAGCAACGTGCCGGCGCTGGAAGCATGCCCGCAAAAACGTGGCGTATGTACTCGTGTATATACTACCACCCCGAAAAAACCGAACTCCGCACTGCGTAAAGTATGCCGTGTTCGTCTGACAAACGGTTTCGAAGTGACTTCCTACATCGGTGGTGAAGGTCACAACCTGCAGGAGCACTCCGTGATCCTGATCCGTGGCGGTCGTGTTAAAGACCTCCCGGGTGTTCGTTACCACACCGTTCGCGGTGCGCTCGACTGCTCCGGCGTTAAAGACCGTAAGCAGGCTCGCTCCAAGTACGGCGTGAAGCGTCCTAAGGCTTAATGGTTCTCCGTTAAGTAAGGCCAAACTGTTTTAACTAAATGTCACTTTAAACTCGTAGAGTTTTGGACAATCCTGAATTAACAACGGAGTATTTCCATGCCACGTCGTCGCGTCATTGGTCAGCGTAAAATCCTGCCGGATCCTAAGTTCGGATCAGAACTGCTGGCTAAATTTGTGAACATCCTGATGGTAGATGGTAAAAAATCTACTGCTGAAGCAATCGTATACAGCGCGCTGGAGACCCTGGCTCAGCGCTCTGGTAAAACTGAACTGGAAGCTTTCGAAGTCGCTCTGGACAACGTCCGTCCGACCGTGGAAGTTAAGTCCCGCCGTGTAGGTGGTTCTACTTACCAGGTTCCAGTTGAAGTTCGTCCGGTTCGTCGTAATGCTCTGGCAATGCGTTGGATCGTTGAAGCTGCTCGTAAACGCGGTGATAAATCTATGGCCCTGCGTCTGGCGAACGAACTCACTGACGCTGCAGACAACAAAGGTACTGCAGTGAAGAAACGTGAAGACGTTCACCGCATGGCAGAAGCCAACAAGGCGTTCGCTCACTACCGTTGGTAATCCCTTCGGTGTGTTAGTCACCAGGCGGGCGCTTCAGGTAAGCCGCCCGCTCTGGGTTACTTAATCTGAACGTCTAAAGAAACAAACGAGGAATAACATGGCTCGTACAACACCCATCGCACGCTACCGTAACATTGGTATCAGTGCGCACATCGACGCCGGTAAAACCACTACTACCGAACGTATTCTGTTCTACACCGGTGTAAACCATAAGATCGGTGAAGTTCATGACGGCGCCGCTACCATGGACTGGATGGAGCAGGAGCAGGAACGTGGTATCACCATCACTTCCGCTGCGACTACTGCATTCTGGTCAGGTATGGCTAAACAGTATGAACCGCACCGCGTAAACATCATCGACACCCCGGGGCACGTTGACTTCACTATCGAAGTAGAACGTTCCATGCGTGTGCTTGATGGTGCGGTAATGGTTTACTGCGCAGTTGGTGGTGTTCAGCCGCAGTCTGAAACCGTATGGCGTCAGGCAAACAAATACAAAGTTCCGCGTATTGCGTTCGTTAACAAAATGGACCGCATGGGCGCGAACTTCCTGAAAGTTGTTGGTCAGATCAAAACCCGTCTCGGCGCGAACCCGGTTCCGCTGCAGCTGGCAATTGGTGCTGAAGAAGGTTTCACCGGTGTTGTTGACCTGGTGAAAATGAAAGCCATCAACTGGAACGATGCAGACCAGGGCGTTACCTTCGAATACGAAGATATCCCGGCTGACATGCAGGACCTGGCTGAAGAATGGCACCAGAACCTGATCGAATCCGCTGCTGAAGCTTCAGAAGAGCTGATGGAGAAATACCTGGGTGGTGAAGAACTGACTGAAGAAGAGATCAAAACTGCTCTTCGTCAGCGCGTTCTGAACAACGAAATCATCCTGGTAACCTGTGGTTCTGCGTTCAAGAACAAGGGTGTTCAGGCGATGCTGGATGCGGTAATTGATTACCTGCCGTCCCCGACTGACGTACCTGCGATCAAAGGCATCCTGGACGACGGTAAAGATACCCCGGCTGAGCGTCACGCTGACGACAACGAGCCGTTCGCGGCGCTGGCGTTTAAAATCGCTACCGACCCGTTCGTAGGTAACCTGACCTTCTTCCGCGTGTACTCTGGTGTGGTTAACTCCGGTGATACCGTACTGAACTCCGTGAAAGCGGCGCGTGAGCGTTTTGGCCGTATCGTACAGATGCACGCTAACAAACGTGAAGAGATCAAAGAAGTTCGCGCGGGCGATATCGCGGCTGCAATCGGTCTGAAAGACGTAACCACCGGTGATACCCTGTGTAACCCGGATGCGCCGATCATTCTGGAGCGTATGGAATTCCCTGAGCCGGTAATCTCCATCGCCGTAGAACCGAAAACCAAAGCTGACCAGGAAAAAATGGGTCTGGCTCTGGGCCGTCTGGCGAAAGAAGACCCGTCATTCCGCGTATGGACTGACGAAGAATCTAACCAGACCATCATCGCTGGTATGGGTGAGCTGCACCTCGACATCATCGTTGACCGCATGAAGCGTGAATTCAACGTTGAAGCGAACGTCGGTAAACCTCAGGTTGCTTACCGTGAAGCGATTCGCGCGAAAGTTACCGATATCGAAGGTAAACACGCCAAGCAGTCTGGTGGTCGTGGTCAGTACGGTCATGTTGTTATCGACATGTACCCGCTGGAGCCGGGCTCTAACCCGAAAGGTTACGAGTTCATCAACGACATTAAAGGTGGTGTAATTCCTGGCGAATACATCCCGGCCGTTGATAAAGGCATCCAGGAGCAGCTGAAATCTGGTCCGCTGGCGGGTTACCCGGTAGTTGACCTGGGTGTGCGTCTGCACTTCGGTTCTTACCATGACGTTGACTCCTCTGAACTGGCGTTTAAACTGGCAGCTTCTATCGCCTTCAAAGATGGCTTTAAGAAAGCAAAACCAGTTCTGCTTGAGCCGATCATGAAGGTTGAAGTAGAAACGCCGGAAGAGAATACCGGTGACGTTATCGGTGACCTGAGCCGTCGTCGCGGTATGCTGCGCGGTCAGGAATCTGAAGTGACTGGCGTTAAGATCCACGCTGAAGTTCCGCTGTCCGAAATGTTCGGTTATGCAACTCAGCTGCGTTCTCTGACCAAAGGTCGTGCATCATACACCATGGAATTCCTGAAGTATGATGATGCGCCGAACAACGTTGCTCAGGCCGTTATTGAAGCCCGCGGCAAATAAGCCACAGGGTTAAAACCAAAGTCCCGTGCTCTCTCCTCAAGGGGAGAGCACTATAGTAAGGAATATAGCCGTGTCTAAAGAAAAATTTGAACGTACAAAACCGCACGTCAACGTTGGTACTATCGGCCACGTTGACCACGGTAAAACTACCCTGACCGCTGCCATCACCACCGTACTGGCTAAAACCTACGGCGGTGCTGCCCGCGCATTCGACCAGATCGATAACGCGCCGGAAGAAAAAGCTCGTGGTATCACCATCAACACTTCTCACGTTGAATATGACACCCCGACTCGCCACTACGCGCACGTAGACTGCCCGGGCCACGCCGACTATGTTAAAAACATGATCACCGGTGCTGCGCAGATGGACGGCGCGATCCTGGTTGTTGCTGCGACTGACGGCCCGATGCCGCAGACCCGTGAGCACATCCTGCTGGGTCGTCAGGTAGGCGTTCCGTACATCATCGTGTTCCTGAACAAGTGCGACATGGTTGATGACGAAGAGCTGCTGGAACTGGTAGAGATGGAAGTTCGTGAACTGCTGTCTCAGTACGATTTCCCGGGCGACGACACCCCGATCGTTCGCGGTTCTGCGCTGAAAGCGCTGGAAGGCGACGCAGAGTGGGAAGCGAAAATCATCGAACTGGCTGGCCACCTGGATACCTACATCCCGGAACCAGAGCGTGCGATTGACAAGCCGTTCCTGCTGCCGATCGAAGACGTATTCTCCATTTCCGGTCGTGGTACCGTTGTTACCGGTCGTGTAGAGCGCGGTATCATCAAGGTTGGTGAAGAAGTTGAAATCGTTGGTATCAAAGACACCGCGAAAACCACCTGTACTGGCGTTGAAATGTTCCGCAAACTGCTGGACGAAGGCCGTGCTGGTGAGAACGTCGGCGTTCTGCTGCGTGGTATCAAGCGTGAAGAAATCGAACGTGGTCAGGTACTGGCTAAGCCGGGCTCCATCAAGCCGCACACCAAGTTCGAATCTGAAGTGTACATCCTGTCCAAAGACGAAGGCGGCCGTCACACTCCGTTCTTCAAAGGCTACCGTCCGCAGTTCTACTTCCGTACAACTGACGTGACTGGCACCATCGAACTGCCGGAAGGCGTAGAGATGGTAATGCCGGGCGACAACATCAAGATGGTTGTTACCCTGATCCACCCGATCGCGATGGACGACGGTCTGCGTTTCGCAATCCGTGAAGGCGGCCGTACCGTTGGCGCGGGCGTTGTAGCGAAAGTTCTGGGTTAATTTTATTCCCCGGAATTAAAAAAGGGCGCTTCGGCGCCCTTTTTGTATTTTATCATTTACGCTTAGTGATAATTCTTTTCATCTTTTGTGCGCTGCTCCTGATATCTGGTATTGTAATTATAACCATTCTCATTTACACTTTTTATACAGGTTGAATGGGGGCGATTATGTACGTGTGTTTGTGTAATGGTGTCAGCGATAAAAAAATTCGTCAGGCTGTTCGCCAATTTCAACCACAGTCCTTTCAGCAGCTCCGCAAATTTATTCCCGTTGGAAATCAATGCGGTAAATGTATCCGCGCCGCACGCGAAATTATGCAGGATGAATTAACTCTGATACCGGAGTTGAAAGAGACCGCATAAGCCCACTCTTTTCATTGACTTCTTTATAGCCCGATCTACTCTCTAAAGAGTGGAAGCGGAGGGACTATAATGAAAGGTGATGTCAAAATCATAAGTTATCTCAATAAATTATTGGGAAATGAGCTTGTCGCAATCAATCAGTATTTTCTTCATGCGAGAATGTTCAAAAACTGGGGCCTGATGCGCCTCAACGACGTTGAGTACCATGAGTCCATCGATGAGATGAAGCACGCCGATAAGTATATCGAGCGGATTTTGTTTCTTGAGGGCATTCCCAACCTGCAGGATCTCGGCAAACTCGGCATCGGCGAGGATGTGGAAGAGATGCTGCAGTCCGATCTGCGGCTTGAGCTGGAAGGTGCCAAAGACCTTCGCGAAGCGATAGCCTATGCTGACAGCGTTCACGATTACGTCAGCCGCGATATGATGATCGAAATCCTGGCCGATGAAGAAGGCCATATTGACTGGCTGGAAACAGAACTGGAACTGATCGGCAAAATTGGCGTACAGAACTATCTCCAGTCGCAGATTAAGGTAGAAGCGTAAGCCACGACTGCCAGCCGATGATAAAACCCGCTGCGGCCAGAAACGGGCCAAACGGCAGCGGGTTTTTTAGTGCCTTACCGCTGCGTTCGACAACCAGCTGTGCCGCGACGAACGCGAGCGCAAGCCCGCTCGCCATGCCAACCAGCAGCGGCAGCTGCTCCCAGCCGTGCCACGCGCCCAGCGCGGCCAGAAACTTCACATCTCCGTAGCCAAGTCCTTCGCGCCGGCGCACCCAGCGGTAGAGCCATAGCAGCAGGGCAAACCCCGCGTACCCTGCGATAGCGCCGATGACGGCGCTGGCGAGCCTGTGCGGCATACAGCAGAGAGTAAACAGCAGCCCACACCACAGAAGCGGGCAGGTCAGCCTGTCGGGTAGCAGGCCGTGCTTAAGGTCCTGCCGGCAGAGCAGAACCAGCATCAGGCAGTGCAGAGCAACAAAGGGCAGGGCGATATAGGTCATGATGCGGCTCGACGTGTTCAGTAAAACCCCAGCTTGCGCCGTGCGCCGTGGCGGAACAACCGGCTACAGGTTCGGTTTACGAGCGGCTTCCCGGACAAAAGGGCGGACTTACCGCTTTACACCACAGGCTGCGAGCGGGCGCGCAATTCTGCTGCATTTCTAAACATCACTTGCTTCGCTGGCTGATTTGCGTATAATGCGCGGGCTTGTCAAAATTGACAGCGGTTCGATATGAACCCGGCAGCGCAGTTTGCTGCGACAATGTTCCCAATCGGGGAACTCTGTAAGAACGGTTACACTCTCCCATCAATCGTAATGGGTTTGAGGAGTAATCATTTCGTTTATAAATAATTGGAGCTCTGGTCTCATGCAGAACCAAAGAATCCGTATCCGTCTTAAAGCGTTTGATCATCGCCTGATCGATCAATCAACCGCGGAAATCGTCGAGACTGCCAAGCGCACTGGTGCGCAGGTCCGTGGTCCGATCCCGCTGCCGACCCGCAAAGAGCGCTTTACCGTTCTGATCTCTCCGCACGTTAACAAAGACGCGCGCGACCAGTACGAAATCCGCACTCACAAGCGTCTGGTTGACATCGTTGAGCCAACTGAAAAAACCGTTGATGCTCTGATGCGTCTGGATCTGGCTGCCGGTGTAGACGTGCAGATCAGCCTGGGTTAATCAGGTCATCGAGCGATTGAGAGGTTGAAACAATGATTGGTTTAGTCGGTAAAAAAGTGGGCATGACTCGCATCTTCACTGAAGAAGGCGTTTCAATCCCAGTAACCGTAATCGAAGTTGAAGCAAACCGCGTTACTCAGGTTAAAGATCTGGCTAACGATGGCTACCGCGCAATCCAGGTTACCACCGGTGCTAAAAAAGCTAACCGTGTAACCAAACCGGAAGCGGGTCACTTCGCTAAAGCTGGCGTAGAAGCTGGCCGTGGTCTGTGGGAATTCCGCCTGGCAGAAGGCGAAGAGTTCACCGTAGGTCAGAACATTAGCGTTGAGCTGTTTGCTGAAGTTAAAAAAGTTGACGTAACTGGCACCTCCAAAGGTAAAGGTTTCGCAGGTACCGTTAAGCGCTGGAACTTCCGTACCCAGGACGCGACTCACGGTAACTCCTTGTCTCACCGCGTTCCGGGTTCTATCGGTCAGAACCAGACTCCGGGCAAAGTGTTCAAAGGCAAGAAAATGGCAGGTCAGCTGGGTAACGAACGCGTAACCGTTCAGAGCCTGGACGTAGTACGTGTTGACGCTGAGCGCAACCTGCTGCTGGTTAAAGGTGCGGTCCCGGGTGCAACCGGTAGCGACCTGATCGTTAAACCAGCTGTGAAGGCGTAAGGGGATAGCAATGGAATTAGTATTGAAAGACGCGCAGAGCGCGCTGACTGTTTCCGAAACTACCTTCGGTCGTGATTTCAACGAAGCGCTGGTACACCAGGTTGTTGTTGCTTATGCAGCAGGTGCTCGTCAGGGTACTCGTGCTCAGAAGACCCGTGCTGAAGTAACTGGTTCCGGTAAAAAACCGTGGCGCCAGAAAGGTACCGGCCGTGCGCGTTCTGGTTCTATCAAGAGCCCGATCTGGCGTTCCGGTGGCGTAACCTTCGCTGCTCGTCCGCAGGACCACAGTCAAAAAGTTAACAAAAAGATGTACCGCGGCGCGCTGAAAAGCATCCTGTCCGAACTGGTACGTCAGGATCGTCTGATCGTTGTCGAGAAGTTCTCTGTTGAAGCGCCGAAAACCAAGCTGCTGGCACAGAAACTGAAAGACATGGCTCTGGAAGATGTGCTGATCATCACCGGTGAGCTGGACGAGAACCTGTTCCTGGCTGCGCGCAACCTGCACAAGGTTGACGTACGCGATGCAACTGGTATCGACCCGGTTAGCCTGATCGCCTTCGACAAAGTCGTAATGACTGCTGATGCTGTTAAGCAAGTTGAGGAGATGCTGGCATGATTCGTGAAGAACGTCTGCTGAAGGTGCTTCGCGCACCGCACGTTTCTGAAAAAGCGTCTACTGCGATGGAAAAAACTAACACCATCGTTCTCAAAGTTGCTAAAGACGCGACTAAAGCAGAAATCAAAGCTGCTGTGCAGAAACTGTTTGAAGTCAAAGTTGATACCGTACGTACCCTGGTTGTTAAAGGCAAGGTGAAGCGTCACGGACAGCGTATCGGTCGTCGTAGCGACTGGAAAAAAGCTTACGTCACCCTTGAAGAAGGCCAGAATCTGGACTTCGTTGGCGGCGCTGAGTAAGTCGGAGGAGTAATACAATGGCAGTTGTTAAATGTAAACCGACATCTCCGGGTCGTCGCCACGTAGTTAAAGTGGTTAACCCTGAGCTGCACAAGGGCAAACCTTTTGCTCCGCTGCTGGAAAAAAACAGCAAATCCGGTGGTCGTAACAACAATGGCCGTATCACCACTCGTCACATCGGTGGTGGCCACAAGCAGGCTTACCGTATTGTTGACTTTAAGCGCAACAAAGATGGTATCCCGGCAGTTGTTGAACGTCTTGAGTACGATCCGAACCGTTCCGCGAACATCGCGCTGGTTCTGTACAAAGACGGCGAGCGCCGTTACATCCTGGCCCCGAAAGGCCTGAAAGCTGGCGACCAGATTCAGTCTGGCGTTGATGCTGCAATCAAAGCAGGTAACACCCTGCCGATGCGCAATATCCCGGTTGGTTCTACCGTTCATAACGTAGAAATGAAACCAGGTAAAGGCGGTCAGCTGGCACGTTCCGCTGGTACTTACGTTCAGATCGTTGCGCGCGATGGTGCTTATGTCACCCTGCGTCTGCGTTCTGGTGAAATGCGTAAAGTCGAAGCAGACTGCCGCGCTACCCTGGGCGAAGTTGGCAATGCTGAGCATATGCTGCGCGTTCTGGGTAAAGCAGGTGCTGCACGCTGGCGTGGTGTTCGTCCTACCGTTCGCGGTACTGCGATGAACCCGGTCGACCACCCACATGGTGGTGGTGAAGGTCGTAACTTTGGTAAGCACCCGGTATCCCCGTGGGGCCTGCAGACCAAAGGTAAGAAGACCCGCAGCAACAAGCGTACTGATAAATTCATCGTACGTCGCCGTAGCAAATAATTTTAGAGGATAAGCCATGCCACGTTCTCTCAAGAAAGGTCCTTTTATTGACCTGCACTTGCTGAAGAAGGTAGAGAAAGCGGTGGAAAGCGGAGACAAGAAGCCCCTGCGCACTTGGTCCCGTCGTTCAACGATCTTTCCTAACATGATCGGTTTGACCATCGCTGTCCATAATGGTCGTCAGCACGTTCCGGTATTTGTTTCCGACGAAATGGTCGGTCACAAACTGGGTGAATTCGCACCGACTCGTACTTATCGCGGCCACGCTGCTGATAAAAAAGCGAAGAAGAAATAAGGTAGGAGGAAGAGATGGAAACTTTAGCTCAACATCGCCATGCTCGTTCTTCTGCTCAGAAGGTTCGCCTCGTAGCAGACCTGATTCGCGGTAAGAAAGTGTCGCAGGCCCTGGATATTCTGACCTACACCAATAAGAAAGCGGCTGTACTGGTCAAGAAAGTTCTGGAATCTGCCATTGCTAACGCTGAACACAACGATGGCGCTGACATTGACGATCTGAAAGTTGCGAAAATTTTCGTAGACGAAGGCCCGAGCATGAAGCGCATTATGCCGCGTGCGAAAGGTCGTGCAGATCGCATCCTGAAGCGCACCAGCCACATCACTGTGGTTGTGTCCGATCGCTGAGACTCTGGAGACTAGCAATGGGTCAGAAAGTACATCCTAATGGTATTCGCCTGGGTATTGTAAAACCATGGAACTCTACCTGGTTTGCGAACACCAAAGAATTCGCTGACAACCTGGACAGCGATTTTAAAGTACGTCAGTACCTGACGAAGGAACTGGCGAAAGCGTCCGTATCTCGTATCGTTATCGAGCGTCCGGCTAAGAGCATCCGTGTGACCATTCACACCGCTCGCCCGGGTATCGTTATCGGTAAGAAAGGCGAAGACGTAGAAAAACTGCGCAAGGTCGTAGCGGACATCGCTGGCGTACCTGCTCAGATCAATATCGCTGAAGTTCGTAAGCCTGAACTGGACGCAAAACTGGTTGCTGACAGCATCACTTCTCAGCTGGAGCGTCGCGTGATGTTCCGTCGTGCGATGAAGCGTGCTGTACAGAACGCAATGCGTCTGGGCGCTAAAGGTATCAAAGTTGAAGTTAGCGGCCGTCTGGGCGGCGCGGAAATCGCACGTACCGAATGGTACCGCGAAGGTCGCGTACCGCTGCACACTCTGCGTGCTGACATTGACTACAACACCTCTGAAGCGCACACCACTTACGGTGTAATCGGCGTTAAGGTATGGATCTTCAAAGGTGAGATCCTGGGTGGTATGGCTGCTGTTGAACAACCGGAAAAACCGGCTGCGCAACCTAAAAAGCAGCAGCGTAAAGGCCGTAAATAAGGAGCGTCGCTGATGTTACAACCAAAGCGTACAAAATTCCGTAAAGTGCACAAAGGCCGCAACCGTGGTCTGGCGCAGGGTACGGATGTTAGCTTCGGCACTTTCGGTCTGAAAGCTGTTGGCCGTGGTCGTCTGACTGCCCGTCAGATCGAAGCAGCACGTCGTGCTATGACCCGTGCAGTTAAGCGTCAAGGTAAGATCTGGATCCGTGTATTCCCGGACAAACCGATCACCGAGAAGCCGCTGGAAGTTCGTATGGGTAAAGGTAAAGGTAACGTGGAGTACTGGGTTGCCTTGATTCAGCCGGGTAAAGTCCTGTATGAAATGGACGGTGTACCGGAAGAGCTGGCCCGTGAAGCCTTCGGCCTGGCAGCAGCGAAACTGCCTATCAAAACCACCTTTGTAACTAAGACGGTGATGTAATGAAAGCAAATGAGCTGCGTGAAAAAAGCGTAGAAGAGCTGAACGCTGAGCTGCTGAACCTGCTGCGTGAGCAGTTCAACCTGCGTATGCAGGCTGCAAGTGGCCAGCTGCAACAGACTCACCTGCTGAAGCAGGTTCGTCGTGATGTTGCACGCGTTAAGACTTTACTGACTCAGAAGGCGGGTGCGTAATGACCGATAAAATCCGTACTCTGCAAGGTCGTGTTGTTAGCGACAAAATGGAGAAATCCATTGTTGTTGCTATCGAACGTTTCGTGAAGCACCCGATCTACGGTAAATTCATCAAGCGTACGACCAAACTGCACGTACATGACGAGAACAACGAATGTGGAATCGGCGACAAGGTTGAAATCCGTGAATGCCGTCCGCTGTCCAAGACTAAGTCCTGGACTCTGGTTCGCGTTGTAGAGAAAGCGATTCTGTAATAGAGTACGCCTCCTCGATACAGATAAACGGCTCAGCGATGAGCCGTTTATTTTTTCTACCCATATCCCGGAACCGGTGTTATAATGCTGCGCCCTCGATATGGGGCTTTTTAACGACCCTGATTTTTTGGGTCTCAGTAGTAGTTGACATTAGCGGAGCACTAAAATGATCCAAGAACAGACTATGCTGAACGTCGCCGACAACTCCGGTGCACGTCGCGTAATGTGTATCAAGGTTCTGGGTGGCTCGCACCGTCGCTACGCAGGCGTAGGCGACATCATCAAGATCACCATCAAGGAAGCAATTCCGCGTGGTAAGGTCAAGAAAGGTGATGTGCTGAAGGCGGTAGTGGTGCGCACCAAGAAGGGTGTTCGTCGCCCGGACGGTTCTGTCATTCGCTTCGATGGTAATGCATGCGTTATTCTCAACAATAACAGTGAGCAGCCCATCGGTACGCGTATTTTTGGGCCGGTAACTCGTGAACTTCGTAACGAGAAGTTCATGAAAATTATCTCTCTGGCACCAGAAGTACTCTAAGGAGCGAATCATGGCAGCGAAAATCCGTCGTGATGACGAAGTTATCGTGTTAACCGGTAAAGATAAAGGTAAGCGCGGTAAAGTTAAGAATGTCCTGTCTTCCGGCAAGGTCATTGTTGAAGGTATCAACCTGGTTAAGAAACATCAGAAGCCGGTTCCGGCCCTGAACCAACCAGGCGGCATCGTTGAAAAAGAAGCTGCTATTCAGGTTTCTAACGTTGCAATCTTCAATGCGGCAACCGGCAAGGCTGACCGTGTAGGCTTTAGATTCGAAGACGGCAAAAAAGTCCGTTTCTTCAAGTCTAACAGCGAAACTATCAAGTAATTTGGAGTAGTACGATGGCGAAACTGCATGATTACTACAAAGACGAAGTAGTTAAGAAACTCATGACTGAGTTTAACTACAATTCTGTCATGCAAGTCCCTCGGGTCGAGAAGATCACCCTGAACATGGGTGTTGGTGAAGCGATCGCTGACAAGAAACTGCTGGATAACGCAGCAGCTGACCTGACAGCAATCTCCGGTCAAAAACCGCTGATCACCAAAGCACGCAAATCTGTTGCAGGCTTCAAAATCCGTCAGGGCTATCCGATCGGCTGTAAAGTAACTCTGCGTGGCGAACGCATGTGGGAGTTCTTTGAGCGCCTGATCACTATTGCTGTACCGCGTATCCGTGACTTCCGCGGCCTGTCCGCAAAGTCTTTCGACGGTCGTGGTAACTACAGCATGGGTGTCCGTGAGCAGATCATCTTCCCAGAAATCGACTACGATAAAGTCGACCGCGTTCGTGGTTTGGATATTACCATTACCACCACTGCGAATTCTGACGAAGAAGGCCGTGCTCTGCTGGCTGCCTTTGACTTCCCGTTCCGCAAGTAAGGTAGGGTTACTTAATGGCTAAGCAATCAATGAAAGCTCGCGAAGTTAAACGCGTAGCTTTAGCTGAAAAATACTTCGCGAAACGCGCTGAACTGAAAGCGATCATTTCTGATGTGAACGCTTCCGACGAAGATCGTTGGAACGCTGTTCTTAAGCTGCAGACTCTGCCGCGTGATTCCAGCCCGTCTCGTCAGCGTAACCGCTGCCGTCAAACTGGTCGTCCGCACGCTTTCCTGCGGAAGTTCGGGTTGAGCCGTATTAAGGTCCGTGAAGCCGCTATGCGCGGTGAAATCCCGGGTCTTAAAAAGGCTAGCTGGTAATTGTCACCAATTGAATCACGGGAGTAAAGACAGATGAGCATGCAAGATCCGATCGCGGATATGCTGACCCGTATCCGTAACGGTCAGGCCGCGAACAAAGCTGCGGTCACCATGCCTTCCTCCAAGCTGAAAGTGGCAATTGCCAACGTGCTGAAGGAAGAAGGTTTTATTGAAGAATTTAAAGTTGAAGGCGACACCAAGCCTGAACTGGAAGTAACCCTCAAGTACTTCCAGGGCAAAGCTGTTGTAGAAAGCATTCAGCGTGTCAGCCGCCCAGGTCTGCGCATCTATAAGAAAAAAGATGAGCTGCCGAAAGTTATGGCGGGTCTGGGTATCGCAGTTGTTTCTACCTCTAAAGGTGTTATGACTGATCGTGCAGCGCGCCAGGCTGGTCTTGGTGGCGAAATTATCTGCTACGTAGCCTAATCGGAGGAAAAAATGTCTCGTGTTGCTAAAGCACCGGTCGTTGTTCCTGCCGGCGTTGACGTAAAAATCAACGGTCAGGTTATTACGATCAAAGGTAAAAACGGCGAGCTGACTCGTACTCTCAACGATGCTGTTGAAGTTAAACATGCAGATAATGCACTGACCTTCGGTCCGCGTGATGGTTACGCAGACGCTTGGGCTCAGGCTGGTACCGCGCGTGCCCTGCTGAACTCAATGGTTATCGGTGTTACCGAAGGCTTCACTAAAAAGCTTCAGCTGGTTGGTGTAGGTTATCGTGCAGCGGTCAAAGGTAGTGTTGTAAACCTGTCTCTGGGTTTCTCTCACCCTGTTGAACATCAGCTGCCGGCCGGTATCACTGCAGAATGTCCGACTCAGACTGAAATCGTGCTGAAAGGCGCTGATAAGCAGGTGATCGGCCAGGTTGCAGCAGATCTGCGCGCCTACCGTCGTCCTGAGCCTTACAAAGGCAAAGGTGTTCGTTACGCCGACGAAGTCGTGCGTACCAAAGAGGCTAAGAAGAAGTAAGGTAACACTATGGATAAGAAATCTGCTCGTATCCGTCGTGCGACCCGCGCACGCCGCAAGCTCAAAGAGCTGGGTGCAACTCGCCTGGTGGTACATCGTACCCCGCGTCACATTTACGCACAGGTAATTGCACCGAACGGTTCTGAAGTTCTGGTAGCTGCTTCTACTGTAGAAAAAGCTATCTCTGAACAACTGAAGTACACCGGTAACAAAGACGCTGCTGCAGCTGTGGGTAAAGCTGTCGCTGAACGCGCTCTGGAAAAAGGCATCAAAGATGTGTCCTTTGACCGTTCCGGGTTCCAATATCATGGTCGTGTCCAGGCACTGGCAGATGCTGCCCGTGAAGCTGGCCTTCAGTTCTAAGGTAGAGGTGTAAGATGGCTCACATCGAAAAACAAGCTGGCGAACTGCAGGAAAAGCTGATCGCGGTAAACCGCGTATCTAAAACCGTTAAAGGTGGTCGTATTTTCTCCTTCACAGCTCTGACTGTAGTAGGCGATGGCAACGGTCGCGTTGGTTTTGGTTACGGTAAAGCTCGCGAAGTTCCGGCAGCGATCCAGAAAGCGATGGAAAAAGCCCGTCGCAACATGATTAACGTCGCGCTGAATAACGGCACCCTGCAGCACCCGGTTAAAGGTGTTCACACGGGTTCTCGTGTATTCATGCAGCCGGCTTCTGAAGGTACCGGTATCATCGCCGGTGGTGCAATGCGCGCCGTCCTGGAAGTCGCTGGGGTTCATAACGTTCTGGCTAAAGCATATGGTTCCACCAACCCGATCAACGTGGTTCGTGCAACTATTGATGGCCTGGAAAACATGAATTCTCCAGAAATGGTCGCTGCCAAGCGTGGTAAATCCGTTGAAGAAATTCTGGGGTAATTAACCATGGCAAAGACTATTAAGATTACTCAAACCCGCAGTGCAATCGGTCGTCTGCCGAAACACAAGGCAACGCTGCTTGGCCTGGGTCTGCGTCGTATTGGTCACACCGTAGAGCGCGAGGATACTCCTGCTGTTCGCGGTATGGTCAACGCGGTTTCCTTCATGGTTAAAGTTGAGGAGTAAGAGATGCGTTTAAATACTCTGTCTCCGGCCGAAGGCTCCAAGAGCGCCTCTAAGCGTCTGGGTCGTGGTATCGGTTCTGGCCTCGGTAAAACCGGCGGTCGTGGTCACAAAGGTCAGAAGTCTCGTTCTGGCGGTGGCGTACGTCGTGGTTTCGAGGGTGGTCAGATGCCTCTGTACCGTCGTCTGCCGAAATTCGGCTTCACTTCTCGTAAAGCAGCGATTACAGCCGAAGTTCGTCTGTCTGACCTGGCTAAAGTAGAAGGCGATGTTGTAGACCTGAACACGCTGAAAGCTGCCAACATTATCGGTATCCAGATCGAGTTCGCGAAAGTGATCCTGGCTGGTGAAGTTTCTACTCCGGTAACTGTTCGTGGCCTGCGCGTGACGAAAGGCGCTCGTGCTGCTATCGAAGCTGCTGGCGGTAAAATTGAGGAATAAGTAGCAGATGGCTAAACAACCGGGATTAGATTTTCAAAGTGCCAAAGGTGGATTTGGCGAGCTGAAACGCAGACTGCTGTTTGTTATCGGCGCGCTGATCGTTTTCCGAATTGGCTCTTTTATTCCGATCCCTGGTATTGATGCCGCTGTACTTGCCAAACTGCTTGAGCAACAGCGAGGCACCATCATTGAAATGTTCAACATGTTCTCTGGTGGTGCTCTCAGCCGTGCTTCTATCTTTGCTCTGGGTATCATGCCGTACATTTCGGCATCGATTATTATCCAGCTGTTGACGGTGGTTCACCCGAAACTGGCAGAGATTAAGAAGGAAGGGGAATCTGGTCGTCGTAAGATTAGCCAGTACACCCGCTACGGCACTCTGGTGCTGGCGATATTTCAGTCGATCGGTATTGCTACCGGTCTGCCGAATATGCCCGGTATGCAGGGCCTGGTGATTAATCCGGGCTTTGCATTCTACTTCACCGCTGTTGTCAGTCTGGTCACAGGAACCATGTTCCTGATGTGGCTCGGCGAACAGATTACTGAGCGTGGTATCGGTAACGGTATCTCAATCATTATCTTCGCCGGTATCGTTGCGGGTCTCCCGCCGGCCATCGCCCATACTATCGAGCAAGCGCGTCAAGGCGACCTGCACTTCCTCCTGTTGCTGTTGGTTGCAGTATTAGTATTTGCAGTGACTTTCTTTGTTGTCTTCGTTGAGCGTGGTCAACGCCGCATTGTGGTAAACTACGCCAAGCGTCAACAAGGTCGTCGTGTCTATGCTGCACAGAGCACACATTTACCGCTGAAAGTGAATATGGCGGGGGTTATCCCGGCTATCTTTGCTTCCAGTATTATTCTGTTCCCGGCGACCATCGCGTCATGGTTCGGGGGCGGTACCGGTTGGAACTGGCTGACAACAATTTCGCTGTATTTGCAGCCTGGGCAACCGCTTTATGTGTTACTCTATGCGTCTGCGATCATCTTCTTCTGTTTCTTCTACACGGCGTTGGTCTTCAACCCGCGTGAAACAGCAGATAACCTGAAGAAGTCCGGTGCATTTGTACCAGGAATTCGTCCGGGAGAGCAAACGGCGAAGTATATCGATAAGGTAATGACCCGCCTGACTCTGGTTGGTGCGCTTTATATTACCTTTATCTGCCTGATCCCGGAGTTCATGCGTGATGCAATGAAAGTGCCGTTCTACTTCGGTGGTACCTCACTTCTTATCGTTGTCGTCGTGATTATGGACTTTATGGCTCAAGTGCAAACTCTGATGATGTCAAGTCAGTACGAGTCTGCATTGAAGAAGGCGAACCTGAAAGGCTACGGCCGCTAACAGGGCGCCCGAGAAGTTACGGAGAGTAAAAATGAAAGTTCGTGCTTCCGTCAAGAAATTATGCCGTAACTGCAAAATCGTTAAGCGTGATGGCGTCATCCGCGTGATTTGCAGTGCCGAGCCGAAGCATAAACAGCGCCAAGGCTGATTTAATTCGCATATTTTTCTTGCAAAGTTGGGTTGAGCTGGCTAGATTAGCCAGCCAATCTTTTTTGTATGTCTGTACGTTTCCATTTGAGTATCCTGAAAACGGGCTTTTCAGCATGGTGCGTACATATTAAATAGTAGGAGTGCATAGTGGCCCGTATAGCAGGCATTAACATTCCTGATCAGAAACATGCTGTGATCGCATTAACTTCGATCTACGGCATCGGCAAGACCCGTTCTAAAGCCATTCTGGCTGCAGCGGGTATCGCTGAAGATGTTAAGATCAGTGAGCTGTCTGAAGGACAAATCGACACACTGCGTGACGAAGTTGCCAAATTTGTCGTTGAAGGTGATCTGCGCCGTGAAATTAGCATGAGCATCAAGCGCCTGATGGATCTTGGTTGCTATCGCGGTTTGCGTCATCGTCGTGGTCTCCCGGTTCGCGGTCAGCGTACCAAGACCAACGCTCGTACCCGTAAGGGTCCGCGCAAACCGATCAAGAAATAATCGGGGTGATTGAATAAATGGCAAAGGCACCAGTTCGTGCACGTAAGCGTGTAAGAAAGCAAGTCTCTGACGGCGTGGCTCATATCCATGCTTCTTTCAACAACACCATCGTTACCATCTCTGATCGTCAGGGTAACGCACTGGGTTGGGCAACAGCCGGTGGTTCCGGTTTCCGTGGTTCTCGCAAATCCACTCCGTTCGCAGCTCAGGTTGCAGCAGAGCGTTGCGCAGAAGCCGTTAAAGATTACGGCATCAAGAATCTGGAAGTTATGGTCAAAGGACCGGGTCCGGGTCGCGAATCTACCATTCGCGCTCTGAACGCCGCTGGTTTCCGCATCACTAATATTACTGATGTGACTCCGATCCCTCATAACGGTTGTCGTCCGCCGAAGAAACGTCGCGTATAACGCTGCGCTTCTCAGGTTAGTTGGAGAAAGAAAATGGCAAGATATTTGGGTCCTAAGCTCAAGCTGAGCCGTCGTGAGGGCACCGACTTATTCCTTAAGTCTGGCGTTCGCGCGATCGATACCAAGTGTAAAATTGAACAAGCTCCTGGCCAGCACGGTGCGCGTAAACCGCGTCTGTCTGACTATGGTGTGCAGTTGCGTGAAAAGCAAAAAGTTCGCCGTATCTACGGTGTGCTGGAGCGTCAGTTCCGTAACTACTACAAAGAAGCAGCACGTCTGAAAGGCAACACCGGTGAAAACCTGTTGGCTCTGCTGGAAGGTCGTCTGGACAACGTTGTATACCGTATGGGCTTTGGTGCTACCCGTGCTGAATCACGTCAGCTGGTAAGCCACAAAGCAATTATGGTAAACGGTCGTGTTGTTAACATCGCTTCTTATCAGGTTAAAGCGAATGACGTCGTCAGCGTTCGTGAGAAAGCGAAAAAGCAATCTCGCGTGAAAGCCGCTCTTGAGCTGGCTGAGCAGCGTGAAAAGCCAACCTGGCTGGAAGTTGATGCTGGCAAGATGGAAGGTACGTACAAGCGTCAGCCTGAACGTTCCGATCTGTCTGCGGACATTAACGAACACCTGATCGTCGAGCTTTACTCCAAGTAAAGCTTAGTACCAAAGAGAGGACACAATGCAGGGTTCTGTGACAGAGTTTCTAAAACCGCGCCTGGTCGATATCGAGCAAGTGAGTTCGACGCACGCCAAGGTGACCCTTGAGCCTTTAGAGCGTGGCTTCGGCCATACTCTGGGTAACGCACTGCGCCGTATTCTGCTCTCATCGATGCCGGGTTGCGCGGTGACCGAGGTTGAGATTGATGGTGTACTGCACGAGTACAGCACCAAAGAAGGCGTTCAGGAAGATATCCTTGAAATCCTGCTCAACCTGAAAGGGCTGGCGGTGAGAGTTCAGGGCAAAGATGAAGTTATTCTTACTCTGAATAAATCTGGCATTGGCCCTGTGACCGCAGCCGACATCACCCACGACGGTGATGTCGAAATCGTCAAGCCGCAGCACGTGATCTGCCACCTGACCGATGAGAACGCAGCTATCAGCATGCGTATCAAAGTTCAGCGCGGTCGCGGTTATGTGCCGGCATCTGCCCGAATTCATTCGGAAGAAGATGAGCGCCCAATCGGCCGTCTGCTGGTCGACGCCTGCTACAGCCCTGTAGAGCGTATTGCCTACAATGTTGAAGCTGCGCGTGTAGAACAGCGTACCGACCTGGACAAGCTGGTCATCGAAATGGAAACCAACGGCACAATCGATCCTGAAGAGGCGATTCGTCGTGCGGCAACCATCCTGGCAGAACAACTGGAAGCTTTCGTTGACTTACGTGATGTACGTCAGCCGGAAGTGAAAGAAGAGAAACCAGAATTCGATCCGATCCTGCTGCGCCCTGTTGACGATCTGGAATTGACTGTCCGCTCTGCTAACTGCCTCAAGGCAGAAGCTATCCACTATATCGGTGATCTGGTACAGCGTACCGAGGTTGAGCTGCTGAAAACGCCAAACCTGGGTAAAAAATCTCTTACTGAGATTAAAGACGTGCTGGCCTCCCGTGGTCTGTCTCTGGGCATGCGCCTGGAAAACTGGCCGCCGGCAAGCATCGCTGACGAGTAACCGGATCACAGGTTAAGGTTTTACTGAGAAGGATAAGGTCATGCGCCATCGTAAGAGTGGTCGTCAACTGAACCGCAACAGCAGCCATCGCCAGGCTATGTTCCGCAACATGGCAGGTTCACTGGTTCGTCATGAGATCATCAAGACGACCCTGCCTAAAGCGAAAGAGCTGCGTCGCGTAGTTGAGCCGCTGATTACTCTTGCCAAGACTGATAGCGTTGCTAATCGTCGTCTGGCATTCGCCCGTACTCGTGATAACGAGATCGTGGCAAAACTGTTTAACGAGCTGGGCCCGCGTTTCGCGAGCCGTGCCGGTGGTTACACTCGCATCATGAAGTGTGGCTTCCGTGCAGGCGACAACGCGCCGATGGCATACATCGAGCTGGTTGATCGTTCAGAATCGAAAGCAGAAGCTACTGCAGAGTAATCTGTGGTTAATTAAAAAAACCCGCTCCGGCGGGTTTTTTTATACCCTCCGCGTCCTCACTTCTTTAAAATAGCTGTACTCTTTTTCATCAGCAGAGGTAGTTATGTGGCTAATCGATCAGTGGGCCGAACGGCACATACTCAATGCTCAGCGCAGCGGTGAATTTGATGCCCTGCCCGGCAGCGGTAAACCGCTGCAGCTTGATGATGACTCGCACGTCCCCCCGGAGCTTCGCACCGGCTACCGGCTGCTGAAAAATGCCGGCTGCCTGCCACCGGAGCTTGAGCAGCGCAAAGAGGCCGTTGAGTTGTCTGATCTACTTAAGAGCGTCCGCGAGGACGACCCGCGATTTGTCGTGCTGCAAAAGCAGCTGACCCTGCTGGAACTTAAGCTCAGGCAGGCCGGGCAAAATACCGACTTCCTGCACGGCGACTATGCCGAAAAGGTGTTAAAGCGCATTAGCGAGGAGTAACTATGTTTCGCATTGGCGAACTGGCTAAGCTTGCCGGCGTGACGCCGGACACCATCCGCTACTACGAAAAGCAGCAGATGATGGATCACGATCTGCGCACAGAGGGCGGCTTTCGCCTCTATACCGACAGCGATCTGCAGCGGCTGCGCTTTATTCGCCATGGCCGGCAGCTGGGTTTTACGCTTGATGCGATCCGCGAGCTGCTGTCGATCCGCATCGATCCTGAGCACCACACCTGCCAGGAGTCGAAAAGCATCGTCCAGGCGCGGCTGAATGAAGTGGAAGCGCGCATTGCCGAACTCGAAACCATGCGTCGCTCACTGCAGCGCTTAAACGACACCTGCTGCGGCACTTCCCACAGCAGCGTTTACTGCTCTATACTCGAAGCGCTCGAACAGGGCGACAACAGTGCGGGATACGTGCCGGGCCCGAACAATCAGCTATCACAGGAGAAATTATGAGCCGCTATCAGCATACGAAGGGGCAAATTAAGGACAACGCCATTGAGGCACTGCTGCACGATCCGCTGTTCCGCCAGCGCGTGGAGAAAAGCAAGAAGGGTAAAGGGAGCTACGCAAGGAAGGGAAAACACGGTCATCGGGGTAACTGGGAGGCCAGTGGCAAGAGAGTCAGAGACTTTTTTACCACTGGCCTTTTTGCGATTACCGCCTGATTAAGGGCGGGTATTCTGCGCCTTCAGCAGATCGCGGATCTCTGTCAGCAGAACTTCTTCTTTGGTTGGCGCAGGCGGTGCTGCGGCCGGCTCTTCTTTTTTACGGTTCAGTTTGTTCATCAGCTTAATCGCCATAAAGATGGCGAAAGCCACGATGATGAAATCAAAGACGTTCTGAATAAACACGCCATAGTGCATTACCACGGCAGGCACATCGCCCTGGGCGGCGCGTAGCGTCACGGCAAACTGCTTGAAATCAATCCCACCAATTAACAGACCCAGCGGCGGCATAATAATATCGGCAACCAGTGACGATACAATTTTACCGAACGCTGCACCAATAATGACACCCACTGCCAAGTCAACCACATTTCCACGCATCGCGAATTCGCGAAACTCTTTAATAATGCTCATTTTATTCTCCTTGAACCAACTGGCGCTTATAAGTTTAACAAATGTTGAGACTATTGCCATTAGATAGCGAAAAGGAAAAATAATAATTAATCCTTAAATAATAAAAGGTTAATTAAAAAAGGCGCCGTAGTGGCGCCTGATTATTAGAGGAAGAAGGGGCTTGGCTGGAACAGGCGTTCAACGTCGGTAATAAACTTTTTATCCGTCAGAAACATAATGACGTGATCGCCCTGCTCGATGCGCAGATTATCGTTGGCAATCATTACTTCGCTACCGCGGACTACTGCACCAATGATAGTCCCCGGGGGCAGCTTAATATCGTTAATGACGCGCCCTACAACCCTGGAAGTGCTCTCATCGCCGTGGGCAACTGCTTCAATCGCTTCGGCCACACCGCGGCGCAGGGAAGAGACGCCAACGATATCCGCCTTACGGACGTGGCTCAGCAGCGCCGAAATGGTCGCCTGCTGTGGAGAGATGGCAATATCAATAACGCTGCCCTGCACCAGATCGACATAGGCTTTGCGCTGGATAAGCACCATGACTTTTTTGGCCCCCATCCGCTTAGCCAGCATCGCGGACATGATATTCGCTTCATCATCGTTGGTGACGGCAATAAACAGATCCACCTGATCGATGTGCTCTTCGGTCAGCAGCTCCTGATCCGAGGCATCGCCGTAAAATACGATAGTATCCTGCAGCTTTTCTGCCAGCTCGGCGGCGCGTTGCTGATCGCGCTCAATCAGCTTCACGCTGTAGTCCTTTTCCAGCCGCCGCGCCAGCCCGGCGCCGATATTACCGCCGCCGACCAGCATGATGCGTTTGTAGGGCTTTTCCAGACGCTGCAGCTCGCTCATTACCGCGCGGATATTCTGCGAGGCGGCGATAAAGAAGACTTCATCTCCGGCCTCAACGATGGTTGAGCCCTGGGGACGAATAGGGCGATCGTGGCGGAAGATAGCCGCCACGCGGGTATCGATATGGGGCATGTGCTCCCGCATCGTGGAGAGCGCGTTACCGACCAGCGGGCCACCGTAATAGGCCTTCACTACGGCGAGGCTGACCAGCCCTTCGGCAAAGTTAACCACCTGCAGTGCGCCGGGATACTCGATCAGTCGATAAATACTGTCGATCACCAGCTGCTCCGGGGCGATCAGGTGGTCTATCGGCACCGCATCGGAGCTGAACAGCTTCTCCGCATCGCGCACGTAGTCAGGTGAGCGGATACGGGCGATACGGTTAGGGGTATTAAACAGCGAGTAGGCGACCTGACAGGCCACCATGTTGGTCTCATCGGAGCTGGTTACCGCGACCAGCATATCGGCATCGTCGGCGCCGGCTTCGCGCAGGGTACGGGGAAAAGAGCCGGGGCCCTGAACGACGCGCAGGTCGAACTTGTCCTGCAGGCTGCGCAGGCGATCGCCATTGGTATCCACGACGGTAATGTCGTTGTTTTCACCGACCAGATTTTCTGCCAGGGTACCGCCCACCTGCCCGGCGCCAAGAATGATTATTTTCATCGCTTGCGATCCGTTAGTTCGTCACTGTTTGATTAATGTAGCGTAGAAGAAGCCGTCGCCTTCGGCTGCGTCAGGCAGGTTTTGCTGGCCCGGTTTTTCCGGCGTGCAGGTTTGCTCCAGCCTGGCGTCTGCCGTGCGCTGAAGAAACGCCGCAATCTGCTGACTGTTCTCTTCCGGCAGTACGGAGCAGGTGGCGTACACCAGCGTACCGCCCGGCTTCAGGTGCGGCCAGATAGCATCAAGGATTTCACCCTGCAGCCGTACCAGTTCAGGGATGTCGCGGTCGCGGCGCAGCCACTTAATGTCGGGATGGCGGCGGATCACGCCGGTGGCGGAGCAGGGGGCATCCAGCAGGATGCGGTCAAACTGCTTCTCACCGCACCACTGCGCCGGGGTGCGGCCGTCGCCCTGCTTCACCTCGGCCTTCATGCCGAGGCGCTTGAGGTTGTCATACACGCGGGAGAGGCGCTGCTCATCGACGTCTACCGCCAGCACGGCGGCTTCCGGGGCCACTTCCAGAATATGGGTCGTCTTACCGCCGGGCGCGGCGCAGAGGTCGAGAATCGCTTCACCGTTTTTCGGCTGAAGGAAACGCATACAGCCCTGGGCGGAGGCATCCTGCACCGTTACCCAGCCTTCTGCAAAGCCGGGAAGCGCCTGCACCGGGGCGGGGGCGTCCAGACGTACTGCATCCGGATAGTCGGGATGTACAGCGCCGGTCATGCCGGCGGCCTCCAGCAGCGCAAGCCACTCGTCGCGGCTGTGGTGATTGCGGTTTACCCGCAGCCACATGGGCGGGCGCTGATTGTTCGCCTCCAGGATTTGCTGCCACTGCTGCGGATAAGCCTTTTTAAGGCGCTTCACCAGCCACTCGGGATGCAGGAAGCGTTTTTCCGTCCCGGCGAACTCGGCCAGCAGTTCCTCCTGCTGGCGCTGAAACTGGCGCAGCACGCCGTTGATCAGCCCTTTCAGCTGCGGGCGCTTAATGGCCACTGCGCCTTCAACGGTTTCCGCCAGCGCGGCGTGCGGCGGAATGCGCGTGTACAGCAGCTGATAGAAGCCGACCATAATCAGATAGTGAACGGTGCGCTGCTTGCCGGTCATCGGCCGCGACATCAGCTTGTTAATCAGCCACTCAAGCTGCGGCAGCGTGCGCAGTACGCCGAAGCTCAGTTCCTGAAGAAGGGCGCGGTCTTTTTCGGCCACTTTTTTCTGCATGACAGGCAGGACGCTGCTCAGCGACTGGCCCTGCTCGACGACCTGCTCAACGCTCTGGGCAACCAGACTGCGTAAATTTGGATTTTTTTTCATAACGTTAAAAATGAAAAGGCCCGGCGGTACCGGGCTTGAAAGATGAATGCGTCAGTAAAGACGGCTGCCGGGCATGAACCATTCCCGGCGTGAATTTAACAGGTCCTGCGCGCTCATTGCCTTTTTGCCGGCCGGCTGCAGGGAAAGCAGATTCAGGATACCGTCGCCGGTGGCGACGCGGATCCCCTGCTTGCTGACGTCCAGGATAGTGCCCGGCGCGGCGTCCGCAGCATCGGCAATCACCGATGCAGCCCAGACCTTAACCGGCTGACCTTCTATTTCAAACCAGCTCATCGGCCAGGGGTTGAAGGCGCGAATGCAGCGCTCAAGCTGTGCGGCGGACAGCGTCCAGTCAACGCGGGCCTCTTCTTTACTCAGCTTTTCGGCATACGTGACCCGCGCTTCATCCTGAACTTCCGGCGTCGCGGTGCCGCTTGCCAGCTGTTTCAGCGTCTCGATGAGTCCCTGCGGACCCAGTTCCGCCAGCTTGTCATACAGCGTGGCGCTGGTGTCTTCTGCAGTAATCGGGCAGGCGAGTTTGTGCAGCATGTCGCCGGTGTCGAGGCCGACGTCCATCTGCATAATGGTCACGCCAGTTTCGCTATCACCGGCCCACAGCGCGCGCTGGATAGGCGCCGCCCCGCGCCAGCGTGGCAGGAGTGAGCCATGGACATTAATGCAGCCCAGACGCGGCATAGTCAGAACCGCTTTTGGCAGGATCAGCCCGTAGGCGACCACCACCATCACATCGGCCTGCAGGTCGGCAACGAGCTGCTGGTTTTCCTCAGGGCGCAGGGAGACGGGCTGGAAAACCGGCAGACCTTTTTCTTCCGCCAGCGCTTTTACCGGACCTGGCATCAGCTTTTTGCCGCGCCCCGCCGGGCGGTCCGGCTGGGTGAATACGCCAACGATCTGATGTCCGGACGACAGCAGCGCGTCAAGATGACGCGCTGCAAAGTCCGGCGTACCGGCGAAAATAATACGAAGAGAGTGTGACACGTCTTTTGTTGTCCTTACGCCCGCGCTTTCATGCGGTCCAGCTTTTCGACTTTCTGGCGGATGCGCTGCTGCTTGAGCGGCGACAGGTAATCGATAAACAGCTTGCCGACCAGGTGGTCCATCTCATGCTGGATGCAGATTGCCAGCAGGCCGTCGGCCTCCAGTTCGTAGGCATCGCCGTTGCGATCCAGCGCGCGAATTTTTACTTTTTCCGCGCGAGGGACCAGCGCACGCTGTTCCGGGATCGACAGGCAGCCCTCTTCGATGCCGGTTTCGCCGGATTTTTCCAGCAGCTCGGGATTGATCAGCACCAGGCGCTCGTCGCGGTTTTCGGAAACATCAATGACGATAATCCGCTGATGAATATCCACCTGCGTAGCGGCCAGGCCAATGCCCTCTTCAGCGTACATGGTATCGAACATATCATCGACGATGCGCTGAATCTCGGCATTAACTTCTTCAACCGGCGCAGCGACTTTGCGAAGGCGCTCGTCCGGAATATGTAACACTTGCAAAACTGCCATAGTTATCCAGAGTTGAATTCAGGAGTTGGAAGGAATATTCCCTCTATTCTAGACAAATCCCCCTCTGATTGACAGCATCAGTGACCAATCGCAAGGATTGGTAACACGGCTTATGGCAGGGAGAAAGGGATGGCGACAACGGAAGTGTGGCTGCGTCTGATGAGGGTCAATGGCTTATATGGTGATGCCCAGCTGGCCATCGGGCGCAGACTCTGTCAGGCGTCGGCGGTCGATGCCGCACTTCTCCGGGCGTTAGGCTTTAGCGCTACGCAAATCAGCCACTATTTTTCGCTGACGCCAGCGCAGCTGGATAATACTTTGCAGTGGCTTGATTTACCCGGACATACTCTTCTCCTGGCCGAAAGTCCGTCTTATCCGCCGGCATTACGGGCGGTCAGCGATTATCCCGCAGCCCTTTTCGTTGCCGGAAATCCGCATTTACTCGCGTTACCGCAAATTGCCGTCGTCGGCAGCCGCAGCCACTCCTGGTACGGGGAGCGCTGGGGAGCGCTTTTTTGCGAAGGGCTGGCCCGGTTGGGGCTGTGCATTACCAGCGGCCTGGCGCTGGGCATTGACGGTGTCGCGCACCGTGCCGCGCTAAATGTGAAGGGAAAAACGATTGCCGTGCTGGGCAACGGCCTTAACCACACCTATCCGCGCCGGCACAACGCGCTGGCGACGCAAATCCTCGATGGCGGCGGGGCGCTGGTTTCTGAATTCCCGCTGTACGAAACGCCGTGGCCCGGCAACTTCCCCCGCCGTAACCGTATTATTAGCGGTTTGAGCCTCGGCGTGCTGGTGGTTGAGGCGGCGATCAAAAGCGGTTCGCTGGTGACGGCCAGATGCGCGCTTGAGCAGGGACGCGACGTCTTTGCGCTGCCCGGGCCGTTAGGGAGTCCGGGTTCGGCGGGGCCGCACTGGCTGATCCAACAGGGAGCAATACCCGTCACCTGTATTGAGGACATTGTAGAGAGTTTGCAAAACGAGCTGAAAACAGTGGCAAAGGCTAATGAAAACACAAAATATTCACCGGATACGGAGGATGCGGCATTGCCATTTCCTGAGCTCCTGGCTAACGTAGGAGATGAGGTAACATCTGTTGACGTTGTCGCTGAACGTGCCGGCCAACCTGTGCCAGAGACGGTTGCTCAGTTGCTTGAACTGGAGTTAGCAGGATGGATCGCAGCTGTACCCGGCGGCTATGTCCGATTAAGGAGGGCATGCCATGTTCGACGTACTAATGTACTTGTTTGAGACGTACATCCATAACGAAGCAGAAATGCGGGTCGATCAGGACAAGCTGACGCGGGATCTTTCCGACGCGGGCTTCGATCGTGAGGATATCTATAACGCGCTGCAGTGGCTTGAAAAGCTGGCCGATTATCAGGAAGGGCTTGCTGAGCCTATGCAGCTGGCTTCCGATCCGCTCTCCGTCCGCATCTATACCGCTGACGAATGCCTGCGTCTCGACGCCAGCTGCCGGGGATTTTTACTGTTCCTCGAGCAGATTCAGGTGCTGAACCTCGAAACCCGTGAAATGGTGATTGAGCGCGTCATGGCGCTGGATACCGCTGAGTTCGATCTGGAAGATCTGAAATGGGTCATCCTGATGGTGCTCTTCAATATTCCGGGCTGCGAAAACGCGTACCAGCAAATGGAAGAATTACTCTTCGAAGCAAATGAAGGTATGCTGCACTGATTTTAACGCGCAGCAAGAGTTGTTATGGCCAAATCAGCACTGTTTTCGGTGCCCAAAAATGAGCCCTGCCCACAGTGCGGGGCTGAACTGGTTATCCGGTCCGGTAAGCACGGGCCTTTTCTGGGATGCTCCCACTATCCGGAATGTGATTATGTCCGCCCGCTTAAGAGTCAGGCCGATGGACATATCATTAAGGTGCTGGAGGGACAGTCGTGCCCGGTATGCGGCGGCGAGCTGGTGCTTCGCCAGGGGCGATTCGGCATGTTTATTGGCTGTGGCCAGTATCCCGCCTGCGACCATACCGAAATTATCGACAAGCCCGATGACACCAGCATCATGTGCCCCCAGTGCGGTCAGGGCCACCTGGTGCAGCGGCGCTCGCGCTACGGCAAGACCTTTCACTCCTGCGATCGCTATCCCGACTGTCAATTTGCCATTAACCTCAAACCCGTTGCCGGGAAGTGCGCCGAGTGCGGCTACCCGCTGCTCATCGAAAAGAAAACGGCGCGCGGCGTAAAGCTGTTCTGCGCCAGTAAACAATGTGGAAAGCCGGTCTCCGGCGGAATAGATCAGTGAATAATAACCTGCCAGCAGACACCATCGCCCGAGCCGTAGAGGCTTTACATCATCAGCGCGTCATTGCCTACCCCACCGAGGCCGTCTTCGGCGTCGGCTGCGATCCTGACAGCGAAACGGCCGTTATGCGGCTGCTGGCTCTCAAGCAGCGGCCGGTCGAGAAGGGGCTGATCCTGATTGCCGCTGATTTTGAGCAGCTGAAGCCCTATATTGATGACAGCGTTCTGAGCGATGCCCAGCGCGAGGCGGTATTCAGCCGCTGGCCGGGCCCGGTGACGTTTGTTTTTCCCGCGCTCGCCAGCACGCCGCGCTGGCTCACGGGGCGCTTTGATTCGCTGGCCGTCCGGGTGACGGATCATCCTCTGGTTATAGCACTCTGCCGGCAATACGGTAAGCCGCTGGTATCGACCAGCGCCAACCTCACCGGGCAGCCGCCGTGCCGCACGACCGATGAGGTACTCGCTCAGTTTGGCCCTGATTTCCCGGTCGTCGCCGGGGCAACCGGCGGGCGGCTGAATCCTTCTGAAATTCGCGACGCTCTGACGGGCGAGCTTTTCCGCCAGGGGTAATTGTATGGAACAGTACGCCGTTTTTGGCAATCCGATAGCGCACAGCAAATCGCCCTTTATCCACGCCCAGTTTGCGCAGCAGCTGCAGATTGCCCATCCCTACGGGCGGGTACTTGCGCCGCTGGATGGCTTCCTTCCTGCCGTCGAGCACTTTTTCAGTTCCGGCGGGCTGGGATGCAACATTACCGTTCCCTTTAAAGAAGAGGCGTTCGCGCGGGCAGACGAACTTAGCGAGCGCGCCGCGCTGGCCGGGGCGGTGAACACGCTCAAGCGGCTGGAGGATGGCCGCCTGCTGGGAGATAACACCGACGGTATCGGCCTGCTGTGCGATCTTGAGCGGCTGGACTTTATCAGGCCCGGTTCCCGCGTACTGTTGATTGGCGCAGGCGGCGCCACGCGCGGCGTACTGCTGCCGCTGCTCTCTCTCGATTGTGCGGTAACCATCGTCAACCGGACACACGCCCGGGCTACCGGCCTGGCGGCGCTTTTTGCTCATGCGGGGAGCGTCAGGGCGCTTGCCTCAGACCAGCTGGCCGGCGAGACGTTTGATCTGATCATTAATGCCACTTCCAGCGGCATTGAGGGCGAGGTGCCGCAGATCCCATCCTCGCTGATCCATGCCGGGCTCTACTGTTACGACATGTTTTATCAGCAGGGCGCGACGCCGTTTCTTAACTGGTGCTCACAGCACGGCGCAACGCATCTTGCGGACGGCCTGGGGATGCTGGTGGGCCAGGCGGCCCACGCCGTTCTGCTCTGGCACGGCGTGCTGCCGCAAATCGAACCGGTGATTGCGGCGCTTAAGCAGGAGCTTGCGCAGTGAATCAGGCTATTCAGTTCCCGGATTGGGAAGAGTGGGACGCCAAAGAGCAGGCTATTCTCTTTCCGGCGCTGGTAAACGGTATGCAGCTGATGTGCGTCATTAAAGGCGATGTGCTGCTGCGGCGGTTCGGCGGCGATTCGCCGCTGCGCGCTTTTACGGAAAATCGCTGGGATCTCGAGGAAGAGGCCAGCGATCTCATCAATGATCAACAGGAGGACAATCAGGGGCGGGTCTGGCTCTCCTGATTGAGATAGTCGTTTTTCCACTTCACGT
The DNA here is from genome assembly GCF_001598855.1 of Pluralibacter gergoviae ATCC 33028 = NBRC 105706. Taxonomy (GTDB): domain Bacteria; phylum Pseudomonadota; class Gammaproteobacteria; order Enterobacterales; family Enterobacteriaceae; genus Pluralibacter; species Pluralibacter gergoviae. The sequence goes on from NZ_BCZS01000022.1 coordinate 77,231, forward strand.
AGTTATTGGCGGAGTACTTCAGACCTTCCAGTTCTTCTGGCTTCAGCGGGCGGACCTGTTTAATCGGGCTGCCCAGATATAAATAGCCGCTCTCCAGGCGCTTGTTCGGCGGCACCAGACTGCCGGCGCCAATCATCACATCATCTTCTATTACTGCACCATCCAGCAAAATCGATCCCATACCGACCAGCACGCGATTGCCAATTGTGCAGCCGTGCAGCATCACCTTATGACCGACCGTCACCTCCTCGCCAATAACCAGCGGAAAGCCCTGCGGGTTTGTCGCGGAACGATGGGTGACGTGCAGCACGCTGCCGTCCTGAATATTGCTGCGTGCGCCGATAGAGACATAGTGAACATCGCCGCGGATAGCAACCAGCGGCCAGATGCTGACATCGTCGGCAATACGGACATCGCCGATGACGACGCTACTCTCGTCGACCATGACATTATTGCCAATCCGGGGAAAAGTTTCTTTATAGGGGCGAAGATGGTTGGGCATGAGGACCTCTTTGTGAGCGTATTTAGCCTTATTATCGGCCATAGCAGCGGCTTTCTCACCTCAAAAAAGCAGCAGATCGAACAGGATCGAAGCAAAGCGAATGAAAAAAGAGCGAACGGAAAAAAGATCGCAAAAAAGGGTTGTGCAAAAAAATGGGATCCCTATAATGCGCCTCCATCGACACGGAGCAACGGCAAACAAGCCGCCGGGTTGAAAGAGAAAGCCC
>NZ_BCZS01000023.1 GCF_001598855.1 Pluralibacter gergoviae ATCC 33028 = NBRC 105706
CATGATAGGTGACCTTTCATGCTTACGGCAACGTCTCCTCCTGGCACAAACCAAACCATCAGCTACTTTAAGCATAATCAATATAAAGAAAGTATGAATCTGGTCACGGTAAACACAACGGTATACAACTCAAATACAGCCACTACGTCGAATTACTGACGCCGCCTGAACCTCTACCCACCCAGGCTTCACCCTCCCCCACAGCCAAGGTATAGTGTTGCGCACTACGACACTCATGGAGCTGAGACATGGCCACCATTCTGGTCGACGGCGTGGATAAGACCGCGCAGATCCGCGACTGGACGCTTTTCTGGTCAGACCGGGAAGCCTGCGTCAAACTGACCTGTCACTTTCCCTCCGGGAAAACGTTCTCCCGTCCGCTCAGCGAATGCCGGGTAACGCCGGCTGCGCAGGCTGAGGGAAATTTGCTTATCAGACGGGGCCAGCCGAACGCGCAGCAGATCTCCAGCGCGCAGCGCGTTGGCGACAAATATCTGCTGGTTAACTTTAAGCCGGACGAACGGCCCTGGATCTATAAGTGCGAGGATGTCGAGCTGCGCACTGAGTCGGCTCTGAAGGAGAGTGACGTATTCGGCTATCTGCGCAGCATTGCTCAGGAGCGGGTCAGCCAGGCAGCTCCGGGCAAAAAAAACATCGCTGAAAATACGCTTCGCCAGTTAGACAACATTATTGCCCATCCGGATACGGTCCTCGACGCGTACTGCCGGGGAGAAAATGCTTCCCGCGCTGCGCCTGCTCGCCTTATCTACCCCTTCGGCCTTAATGAAAGCCAGATGCGGGCCGTAGAGAGCGCCTTCAGCAAGCAGATTTCCGTTATTGAAGGGCCGCCCGGTACCGGAAAAACGCAGACTATCCTCAATATTGTCGCCAATATCCTGCTGCAAAACAGCAGCGTGGCTATCGTCTCCAATAACAATACCGCCGTGGAAAATGTCTATGAGAAGCTTGCCCGCGCCGGACTCAATTATGCTGTTGCGAAGCTTGGCAGCGCCGAGAACCGGGAGCATTTTTTCGCCGAACTTCCCGCCCGGCCCGAAATAGCGCACGTCGCGGCAGCAGAAACAGAGGATGACCTGGCGCAACTTAAAAAGCATCTCGGGGCCCAGAATGCCGCCGCGCGCCTGCGGGCGCTGATTGATGAATTAAGCATTGAGCATAAGTATCTGCAGCAGTGGGCCGAGCGCGAAAAGCCGGGACCGCTGCCCGATGCCGGGCGCTACGCCTCGGGAAAAGAGAAAATAGCCGAACTCATGGCACGCATTCGGCAGATGCGTGAGGAGAAACTGCGCTGGCGAAACAGGCTGGCGCTGCTGCTGAGGTTTGGCATTATCAATACCGCCCCGTTTAATAGCGCAGAAAAAAGAACGCGTCTGTTTTTCGCCCTTCAGCTGCACTATTACAACGTGCGCCTGCAGGATGCCCGCCGCGAGCTGGCCGAACAGGAGCAGATACTGCAGGCCAATAACGTCAGTGAGCTGCTGCAGCGCGTGACGTCTGAGTCGATGAACGTGCTTCACCAGCATCTGGCACAATCCATTGGCGCTGATTCAGACTTTACTCACGACAACTACCGCCGCCGCTTCTCCGACTTTATCCGGCGCTATCCGGTGATTGGCAGCAGCACGCACTCTATCGTTAACTCGCTGGCCCCGAATACGCTGCTCGATTACGTCATCATCGATGAGGCTTCCCAGCAGGATATTATCCCCGGCATTCTGGCTCTGGCCTGCGCCCGAAATATCATTGTCGTCGGGGACCGCAAGCAGTTGCCCCACGTCCCGGAACCCACGGACGTCCTCCCCCCAGCGCGCCATTACGACTGCACCACGCAAAGCCTGCTGGACTCGCTGTTCAGCCTCTACGGCGAAGCGCTGCCGGTAACGCTGCTCAAGGAGCACTACCGCTGCCATCCCAAAATTATCCACTTCTGCAATAAACAGTTTTATGACAATCAGCTGGTGGTCATGACCCGGGATGGCGGCGAAGAGGCGCTTTCGCTGGTGGTCACCGCCAAAGGTAACCATGCGCGGCGCTACAGTAACCTGCGAGAGCTTGAATCATTCCTCGCCGTAGAGGATGCCAGCGGGGCCAGCCGCGGCTTTATCGCGCCGTACAATGCGCAGATATCGCTCTCCGAGCGGGTTCTTCCCGCCGATTTCGTTAATCTGACGGTGCATAAGTTTCAGGGCCGGGAGTGTGAAGAGATCGTATTCTCCACGGTCATTGATAAAAAAGCCGACGCCAGAGCGCTCGACTTTGTCGACGATCCCCACTTGATCAACGTTGCCGTATCGCGGGCGCAAAAACAGTTTACGCTGCTCACCGGCGACGGGGTATTTAGCGGTAATAACAAACATGTCGCCGCCCTGGTCCGCTACATGACCTACTACGCCAGTACGACTCAGGTGCATCACAGTCCGGTTATCAGCGCCTTCGATCTTCTCTATGAGGAGTACGACCGCCGTCTCGAAAGCCTGCGCGCCAGGCTCGATCCCGCAGACTCCCGCCACCGCTCGGAGCAAATCGCCATGCGCTTAATCAGAGATGTGCTTAGCCAAACGGCCTATGCCGGGGTCGTTGTACACCAGCAGATCCTGTTAAGACAGCTGGTAACCGATGTCGATAACCGCTTCGACACGCGGCAGCGGGAATTAATGGCCCAGGGCAGCAGCTGCGATTTTGTATTCTATTTCCGCGTAGGCAAGCAGCCGTTCGCGGTTATTGAAGTTGACGGTGGTTCCCACGACGCCCCGGAACAGCAGGAGCGTGATGCGCGTAAAGATGAGATTCTGGCCGCCTGCGCTCTTCCCCTGCTCAGGCTGCGGACTATCGACAGCAGAATCGAGGAAAAGATCGGCGCATTCCTGCTGAAGAGCATGCAAAGCAGTTTGGTTACTGCAGGGGAGGTATGAGGGACATTCCGTGAAATCACCACGCTGTCTGAAGTTGATCCTACCCACGTATTATTGCACTCATACTGCCTTGCGGGCCATGTGGCCCTTAGCAGGGCCTGACAATCTGCTCTTAAACTACCAGAAAATCGAAATCCCCATCCGACCGATGAGAAACAGTAAGAGTAGTAGAAAAAAAATCCTGATAAATCCACTACCGTATCTCAAGGCTAAGAAAACTCCTGTCATAGCCCCCGCAACATTGCAAATACCAACAATACATCCAGTTATCCATAATACGTTCCCCGACGGCACAAAAAACAGTAATGCGGCAGTAAAGGTTCCAAGATTAATTAACTTGGCTGAAGCCGATGCATTCAAAAAGTCAAAACCAAAGCATTTAACAAAAGCAAATAGCAAAAGACTTCCGCTACCCGCACCGAATATGCCATCATAGAAGCCGATAAAAGCGCCCAGCACGACACCCAAAAGAACTTCTTTTCGACCTATTCTGATATCGGCATGAATCCTCCCGAGGTCTTTTTTCATAAACGTGTATACTGCCATAACAATAAGAACTACAAAAACCAGATACTCCATAACTGCCCTTGGCACCAGAGATACGGCATATGCACCAGTAAATGAAAAAACAAATGCGGCCATCATTGTTGGAATAATAAGCTTCCATACAATATTTACCCGCCGAAGATAGCCTGATATAGAAACTGAATTACCTAGCAGCACTGCCAATTTGTTGGTGCCAAAAACAGTCGCCAGACTGTATCCGGGTAACGCATGGATCAGAGCCGGAATTTGAACAAGCCCGCCACCGCCAACTGCGGCATCAATAAGACCACCGCAGAAAGCAAAGCTCCCCAGTGCAAAAAGAGAAAAATCAATACTCATGGCTTATTACAGACCTCTCATAAGCAATAAACATCATTTTAAAACCGAAACACCTATCGGCTTAAGATATAATTAACTTCCTTATAAGAGAAAACTGCAACACATTTCAAAAAATCTATTACAGCTTTCCAGAAGAAAAAAATGATTAACACACAACCCAATCATTTAAAATAAAATCTTTTAACACACTGATAAAGTTCTGCTTTTGAGACTATTGCATGGCGAAAAACATAATAACTGAACTTACATTACAAATTATAATAAAACCCATCAAACTTTGGACATTACAGTATCTTAGTGAGTCAGTACGCTTTGTAATGCAGAAAAAGCGATGCCAACTCTTCGGTTATAATCGAGCATAATATTTTTAAGTCGCTCTATGTCGAATGATAGTTCAGCTATACGACCAAAAGCCTGTACTGCGGCCAGCGCATGCAAACCATGCCTGCTTTCAACCTCACCGGCATGACCCATGACGTAGCCTTTAGCGTTACGCAAAGTTTTAGCATCCTCGTCAAGTAACGGATTAAAGGATAATAGTTTCCTCTCTATAAACTGGGCAATAAAATTGTATTCGCGTCCGTTCCAAAGCTCAGAAGCAACAGATACCATTATAGCATCCATAATCGACTGCAAGTGTTCAGTTGAACTCATTGCAGACCTATATTTTGCAATGCCTATGTTATAGAGAAAATCAGAAAATTCATTACATGCATTAATTTTATATTGTTCATCAACACACGCGGAAGCCCCGAACGCACCTGTCATATATTGATACATTCCATCATGCCCTTTTTGCCCAAGACCAAAGTCATCTTTTGTAACTTCATGCATATGAGCCAGCACCTTATGATAGATATCATGTTTTTCACGTGAAAGATGAAGACTATCAGCGGACAGGCGCATAATTATTTTCCCGGATACCAAACTCGTTGTTTTATGCGTTTCATTCCAGCCATTGAAGAAACTGAGGACTCCAAAATCAACTTTCTCTTTGTTCAAAAAAGCAAAAAAGGCCCCTTCTGTATATGCCTGAGCCTCTTGTGTTATCTCGTGATAAAGAACCTCATACATCATATCCTGAATATCTTTAACATGATCAATATGGGCTGGAATGGCTGCTCTGCGAACATCTCCTGCTAACCAACGGCTCGGGATTTTCAACATTGAGATATGTTTAGGCAAACCATAGATGAATTCCTCTCCCAGCTCCAGCATAGAGGAGTTTTTTTTCGATATGCCATCATAGTATTGCAATGATAATGAAGTCATAAGTTCACTTCTGTTATCCACAGGCTTAAAGTATTTAAATGCTCCTGATATTCATTGGTAAGTGGATGAATATGAACTACTTTCTAGTTCCATCACGTTATTTTACAAAGTGATTTCTAACTCCACTTTATTCAGGTGATTCTAGGATGATTGATTGATACACTTCAACTGACTTATAGTGAGTTAATTATTCACTTTTAATGAGGTATGTAGGGATGGATTTATCTCAGCTGAGAATGTTTAAAACAGTCGCCGAACAGGGCAGCATCGCCAGAGCATCTGAAATACTGCACTGCGTTCCCTCAAATATTACAAACAGAATCAAGCTTCTGGAAGCGGAGATGGGTGTTTCTCTTTTCATCCGCAAAGGTCGCGGACTTATCATCACGCCTTCGGGGAAAATACTGCTGGAATACGCCAGCAAAATTCTGTCTTACTGCCAGGAGGCCCGCAGAGCGCTCGAACCCTCGTCAGAACCTGCGGGGATATTGCGGATCGGGGCCATTGAATCTGCTGCAACGGGACGGCTACCAATGGTTCTCTCAAAATTCCACCAGAACTATCCCGCAGTCCGGGTAGAGTTCTCTACCGGAACCTGGCAACAGTTAGTCATTGATGTTGCCGATCATAAACTTGATGGCGCTGTCATTGCGACAAAGAATGACCACCCCAATATCACTTATGTGAATGTTCATAAAGAATCACTGGTATTGATTGCATCTCCTTATGCGGGAAAGATATCGTCCCCTCAGGACCTGAAAGGCAAAAGCATTTATATGTGGCCTCATGGATGCCCTTATCGACAGGCTCTGGAGCATTGGATGAATCAGCATCAGGTCACGTTCGATATCATCGACATTGCAAGTTACGGAACGATCCTTGGGTGCGTTAGTTGTGGATCGGGTGTTTCGCTGGTACCTGCTGGCTTTTTTGAGCAGTTCAAAGGAGCGAGTAATATCAGCGGATACACATTTAGCGAATTACTCCCCGTGCAAAATTACTTTATAAGAAATAGTATAATAGAATCTCATTACGCGCGTAATGCGTTTGAAACGCTGTTACGTGCTGAATTAAATGAAGCCAGACACTCTTATCATTGTATTTAATATAGTGCCTGGCCCGATCCTGACCGAGAACAGTAGGCACACAACTAAGTGAATAAATTTGCAGCCGGAAGTGATTCACATGACTAAACCAGCAACGATAAGTAAGAAATCACGTCAACGGCATTCGCCTCAATCTCGCAGCGCCCCGGTGCTTGCATAACGCTTCGGCATCACCACTGCCGCCGGAGAACTCCGTCTTTCAGGCTCATCGCATACTCATGGTGCCTGTCAGTCAGAGCGTTAGTTCAAGAGAAAATGCGTTAAACCATATACAATTCAGAAAATCAGAAATGATAGACAACCTGTACAATTACCGTTTCCTCACCTGTTAAGGCATCTATATAGATAGATTCCTTAGGATCGTTTTTGCGCCAACACGTCGTATCAAAGTCACACTTATACCGCCTGTATCCAACGCCGGACAGATAGCCTTCTATTTTACCTGTATCCAGTGAGCCATAGAACTTGACCGAGTGAACATGCGCTGCCGGCCCGGTTATGTTTGCGAAATCAAAGGAATACCTGGGAGTTATCCTCGGTATTTTTTTTAGCACGTCAGGAGTATAAAAATTATACTCACGCTTATCTGACTCGGTGTAATGAGCGCTCCCGGCGAACTCCATTTTAATCCAGGACCAGGCGTAGATAACAGTTACAAAAAGAACGATTACTACACCTCCGAGTAGCATAAGTGACTTACGCATAGGGCAACCTACCCCCTTTAGCCGTATCGATAAATGAACCCTCTTTGCTGGCAATACCCACTATGCCTGAACGAAAATCACTCCAGGGTCTTATGGTCGTCATAAAATTCGGTAGATGACTTTTTCGGGGTCTGGCATGTGGAAATTTCTCAGGATCGGGAAATAATATAGGTGAAAATGATGCATTTTTCCATGAGCCCAGTTTTCCGTAAAAGTCCCATCTTTTAAGCGCCTCCTGTTTGCTGACTGGGCGAAGAAGTTCAAATGGATTGGAGATGCTTACCACGCGGTAAAAACCTAGCAGATCTGATACCAAATCCTCCCCGCTAAAGCCACTGTCAGTCACCAGATTAATGGGAAAAGACGCCTGTAATCCTTCAAACTTCAGCGCGAGCGACATCATCATCGCCAGAGCAATGCTTCTGCGTTCGTTGTATGAACGGCCGCGCTTGATACGCCATTTAATAAATTTCCCCATTTTCAAGGTCCTGGTTGGGTCGACCATCGATTGAGAATAAGTCACATCATAACGACCAGAGCCTGACGATTCTCCAGCATCAATATCCATCAGTAGCTTTCTTATGTCGGTACCCTGAGCATGTCCGAGATCAATCCATCCAAGGACCTCAGTATAAATAAGCCCGTACTTAACGTGTGAATTTCTGCCATCAATAATATCATCTCTTGTACTCATCCTGAGGCCTTTTCCATTTGATTAATTTAATAAAAACTAATCTTTTCCTTACTAACTGTAAATATCCTTAATCAGACATACTGGTATTACAATAGAGAATTGAGTAGATTTAATACTTGCTCGTCATCGTTGGGTGGTTAGAAATCATCTATATCATGGCAGGGGGTTGGGGCTATCCGGGCGGCCCGGTAGTGACCGGCGAAACGCAGGGTAAGGAACCAACATGCGTAAATTAATCGTTTTTATATTCATCATCCTGTCATGCACCTTATCTTATCGACTTACCGGAAAGCATAACGTTTCCATCATTGATGCCCATTATGACAGCAGCACCGCGCAAATCATTGTCAATAAACTCCCGTTAACCAAGGCAGAAAAAATCGACTGGTGGCAGAAAAACCAGCGCAGCGTGCTGGAAAAATATAATATCCCCACCGGCGACAAATCTCCCTTTCTGATTGCCATCTACGCCTTCGGCAACGGTTATCGGGTCGAGGGTAAGGAAGACAGGCTTTGCTTCTCCGATATTGAGCCGCCAAAGAACTGCATCGACAAAAATATCCTGATGACGATCTGGCGCACCCGCGACGGCGGCGTGAAATATCAATTTTAGATACCAGTGCCCATCATTTCCCCCACCTTTCCGAAACATCTGAATTTTCCCTGTTTCCCTCTTTATGCCAATCGTCGCCCCGGCGCGTGTCCTACGTTTATTCTCTGCATTACGTTTTGTTAACACACCACGCCGTATCGCGACGCCGCGGTGCCGCCGCCAGGGACGGGATCAACGAGGCAAGCGCCCCGCTTCTCCCCCACCGCATACGGTGAAAAACATCTACGGAGAAAATCATGTCAAAAACCGTTGCAGAGATTGTCGTTGATACGCTGGTCGACGCCGGAGCCCGGCGCTGCTGGGGCATTGTCGGGGATACCATCAACCACTTTACCGACGCCGTTCGCCAGTCGGACCTGCGCTGGATCCACGTTCGCCACGAGGAGGCGGGCGCGATGGCCGCCGGCGGCGAGGCCTACATGACCGGCGAGCTGGCGGTGTGCGCCGGCACCTGCGGGCCGGGGAGCCTGCACTTCGTCAACGGTATCTTCGAATCCCACCGCAACGGCGCGCCAGTGGTGCTGATCGCCTCCGATGTGGCGCGCACCGAGGTCGGGCTGCGCTTTCCCCAGGAGGTGGATCAGCGCAAGGTCTACGAGCAGACCAGCGTGTTCTGCGAATACATCAGCCATCCGGACCAGGCCCGGCGGATCGTCGCCCTCGCCGCCCAGGCGGCGATCAATAAGCGCGGCGTGGCGGTGGTTATCGTTAACGGCGATATGTTTACCGAAAAATCAGACGACAAGCTTCACTGGGCCGTACACCGCCCGTCGCCGGTGATGCGCCCCTGCGATGCGGAGCTGGCCGAACTGGCGAAGGTGCTCAACGAGGCCGGGACGGTGACGATATACGCCGGGATCGGCGCGCGCCGCGCCCACGACGAGGTGGTGAAGCTGGCCGAAACCCTGCAGGCGCCGGTGGTGCATACCACCCGCGCCAAGGAGTTTATCGAGCCGGATAACCCCTACAACGTCGGGATGACCGGCATAATCGGCAACCGCGCCGGCATGGAGGCCATTGACGCCGCCGACATTATGCTCTGCCTCGGCACCGACTTCGCCTGGACGCAGTTCTACCCCGAGGGCAAACGGGTGGTGCAGATCGACCGCGACCCCGCCCATCTCGGCCGCCGGGCGCCCGTTGCCCTCGGGCTGGCCGGCGACGTCGGCGATACCATCGCGGCGCTGCTCCCCGCCCTGACGCCGCGCCAGGACCGCGGCCATCTGGATAAGGCGCTCAAAATGTGGGAGGAGGACAAAGAGGGCTACGCAAAATCCGGCGAAGGCCGCGATCCGGCGCTGATCCATCCCCAGACCGTCACCCAGATGCTCGACCGCCTGGCCGCCCCGGACGCGCTGTTTACCGCCGACGGCGGCTCGCCGATGGTATGGCTTCTGCGCCACCTGACCGCCAACGGCCAGCGCCGCTTCCTCACCAGCCTCCTGCACGGCACCATGGCCAACGCCTATCCGCAAGCGATGGGGCTGGCGGCGGCCTATCCGCAGCGCCAGACGATTGCCCTGTGCGGCGACGGCGGGATGACCATGCTGATGGGCGATCTGCTGACCCTGGTGCAGGAAAAGCTGCCGGTGAAGCTGCTGATTTTCAACAACGGCAGCCTCGGCTTCGTCGAGATGGAGCAGCGGGTCGAGGGGCTGCTTGATGCCTTTACCGGGCTGAAAAATCCCGACTTCGCGCAGCTGGCGTCCGTCTGCGGGCTGGCGAGCTGGAAGGTGGAGAGCGCCGACGATCTGGAAGCGGCGATGACCAGCTGGCTGGCCGCCGACGGCCCGGCGCTGCTCGACGTGAAGGTGAACCGGGTAGAGCTGGTGATGCCGCCGAAGATCACGGCGGGCGAAGTCGCCTCGACGGCGCTGTTCGGCCTTAAGGCGGTGATGAACGGCCGCGGCAGCGAGGTGGTCTCGCTACTGCGGGACAACTTCCTCAAGTAGCATCGCCTTTAAAAAAAAAGCGGCCCCGGCAAACTTGCCGGGGCCGCTTTTTACTTTCTGAGGGTTACTCCGCGCTCGCCCTCTCCAGCGCCGCAAACTCCTCCGCGCTCAGGGTCAGCGCCGCCGCCTTCGCAAAACTCTCCACCTGGGCCACGCTGGTAGCGCTGGCGATCGGCGCGGTGACGCCCCGGCGGCCGATAAGCCACGCCAGGGCTACCTCAGCCGGTGTCGCCTGCTGCTGGTCGGCCACCGCGCGCAGGGCATCGACGATGCGCTCCCCGCGCGGAGTCAGGTATTTGGCAATGCCCTCGCCGCGCTTGCTCTGGGCCAGGTCGTCTTTGGTGCGGTACTTGCCGGCGAGGAAGCCGGAGGCAAGGCTGTAGTAGGTGACAACGCCGATATTATTCTCCACGCACAGGTCGCAGAGCGGGCCTTCGAAACTCCAGCGGTCGTAGAGGTTGTACTCCGGCTGCAGCACCTGATAGGCGGGCAGGCCGCGCTGTTTCGCCGCCGCCAGCGAATCGGCGAGCTGGGCGGCATCCAGGTTCGAGGCGCCGATGGCGCGGATTTTACCGGCCTTGAGCAGCGTCTGGTAGGCTTCCAGCGTCTCTTCGTACGGGGTTTCAGGATCCGGCCAGTGGGAGAAATAGAGATCGATATAGTCGGTGTTCAGGCGGCGCAGAGAGTCCTCCACCGCCCGTTCGATCCACTTCTTCGACAGGCCCTTGTGGCCGGGCACGCCGAGGTCGGCGCCGACTTTGGTGAACAGCTTAAAGTCGTCGCGGCGGCCCGGGTTGGCCTTCAGCCAGTTGCCGATAATGGTTTCCGATTCGCCGCCCTTATTGCCCGGCGCCCACAGGGAGTAAACGTCGGCAGTGTCGATGGCGTCAAAGCCGCTGTCGAGGAAAGCGTCAATCACGCTGAAGCTGGTTTTCTCGTCGATGGTCCAGCCGAAGACGTTGCCGCCGAAGACCAGCGGGGCGATGGAAAAGCCGGTGCTGCCAAGAGGACGTTTATTCATGCGTTTTTCTCCTGTTGAATGATTCTGTTAGCGATAGCGCGCGAGTTCGTCGGCGGGAACGCCCGCCTCCAGCGCGGCATTGAGAATTTCGTTCCAGCTGCTGCGGTCGATGGCAATACCGTTCCGCTCCCGGTGGCGGCGGTTGCTCTCTTCCCACTCGCCGGGAACCTGAATGGCGGCATCGCCGCTCTGCGGGGAGGCTTTTACCCACTCGACGAAGGCTTCGGCTTCGGCCTGCATCTGCGGCGCATCGAAGGCCTGCGGGTCGAGGATGATGGTGGTCATGCAGTTGAAGATAGCATCGTGGCTGGTCTGCAGCGTTTCCGTATATGTGGTCCGACCGCCGGAGAGCGCGCCGCCGAGAATTTCGCACATCGCCGCCAGGGCGTAGCCCTTGTGCAGGCCGAAGGGCAATAGCGAACCGTAGGGCGCTTCGTGCATCACCGCCGGATCGTTAGTCGCCTGCCCGGCGGCGTCAATCAGGGCGTTATCCTGCACCGGCACGCCCTTATGCCAGGCCACGCGGGTTTTGCCGAAGGCGATGGCGCTGGTGGCGAAATCCAGCAGCAGCGGCGCCCGGCCGGGGCGCGGGAAGATGGCGCAGAACGGGTTGGTACCGAAGCGGCGGTCGCTGCCGCCGAAGGGGGCGACCATCGGATCGCCGGTGACGTTGACGAAGTGAAACGAGACCAGCCCGGCGCGGGCGCAGGCTTCGGCCCAGAAGCCGATGCGCCCGATATGGTGCGAATTATGCAGCCCCACCGCCGCCAGCCCGAGCCGCTGCGCGCGTTCGATACCGGCGTCAATCGCCTCGCGGGCCGCCACCTGACCGAAGGCCTTCTGGCCGTCGAAGGTGAGCACCGCCCCGGCGTCTTTGGTCAGCCGGGCGTGCTGGTTTATCTGCAGATGGCCGCCGGCGATAGAGCGGATATAGGTGGGGATCATGCCGACGCCGTGGGAGTCGTGGCCGGCCAGGTTGGCCGAGACCAGGTGGTCGGCAATCAGGCGGGCCTCCGCCTCGGCGCTGCCCGCGCAGCGCCAGAGGCGGACGACAAACTCATGTAACTCACCGGCGGGAAGGATACGTTCGTGACTCTCTGAACTCATTGCGCTTTTCTCCTGTGATTTACCCCATCCTGCGAGCATTCGGGATAAATAACAAGCCGCGCGCCGGACAGATTACTCGCGCCAGCCCATCGCCGGGGCCACGTGCTTAAGAATCGACTCGATAACGTGGACGTTATACTCGACGCCGAGCTGGTTCGGCACGGTCAGCAGCAGCGTATCCGCCTCGGCGATGGCCTCGTCCTGCTTAAGCTGTGCAATCAGTTTGTCCGGCTCCGCCGCGTAGCTGCGCCCGAAGATCGCCCGGGTCTGCGGCTCGATATTGCCCACCTGATCCGTGGAGTCGCCGCTGCCGCCGAAGTAGTAGCGGTCGCGGTCGTTCATCAGGGCGAAGATGCTGCGGCTCACCGACACGCGCGGCGTGAAGCTGTGCCCCGCCTCGGCCCAGGCGGCGCGGTAGGCGCGGATCTGCTTCGCCTGCTGGACGTGGAACGGCTCGCCGGTTTCGTCGCTCTTCAGGGTCGAACTTTGCAGGTTCATGCCGAGCTTTGCCGCCCACACGGCGGTGGCATCGGAGATAGCGCCCCACCAGATGCGCTCGCGCAGGCCCGCGGAGTAAGGCTCTACGCGCAGCAGCCCCGGCGGATTAGGGAACATCGGCTGCGGGTTCGGCGTGGCGAAGCCCTCGCCGCGCAGCACCTCCAGCAGCGCCACGGTATTTCTGCGCGCCATTTCAGTGTCGTTCTCGCCTGCCTGCGGCTCGATGCCGAAGTAGCGCCAGCCGTCGATCACCTGCTCCGGGGAGCCGCGGCTGATCCCCAGCTGCAGACGGCCGCCGGCGATGAGGTCCGCAGCGCCTGCGGTCTCCGCCATGTAGAGCGGGTTTTCATAGCGCATATCGATGACGCCGGTGCCTATCTCAATCCTGCTGGTTTTGGCGCCGATGGCCGCCAGCAGCGGAAACGGCGAAGCCAGCTGGCGGGCAAAGTGGTGCACGCGGAAATAGGCGCCGTCCGCGCCCAGCTCTTCGGCGGCGACCGCCAGGTCGATAGACTGCAGCAGCGCGTCGGCCGCCGAGCGGGTGCCCGATTGCTGCGAAGGGGTCCAGTGGCCGAAGGAGAGAAAACCAATCTTTTTCATAGAAAATCTTCCTGTGCTGAAAACAGTGGACAGGCGTCACCTGCCGCGCGTGATTACCACCATACAGCTTTATGAATGAGAATAAATATCATTTATTTAACGCAATGCTTCAAATTTCCTGAACCTCTGCCGCACCTTTCGTCGGGGTAAACGCCTTCCCTTTTGCAATTGTTATATTATAACATAATGCAAAAGTGAGGAATCTATGAACCCTACCCGAGAAGTCATTATTGTTGGCGCTGGCCCCGCCGGCGTGGGCGCTGCCGCCATGCTGCGGCGCAGCGCCGTGCAGGATCTGCTGGTGGTCGATAGCCACGAGGTCGGCGCCTCTTTCCGCCGCTGGCCCGCCGAAACGCGCTTTATTACGCCGTCGTTTTTCTCCAATCCTTTCGGGCAGATTGACCTCAATGCCGTGACGCCGGACAGCTCGCCGGCGCTGTTCAGCGGCGAGGAGCATCCCGGCGGCGAGCGCTACGCCGGCTACCTGCGCGCGGTGCTGGAGGAGTACCGCATCCCGGTGCTGGCCCCGGCGAAGATCGTTAAGGTGGCGCTGCTGGCCTCCGGCAACTACCTGCTGACCACCGACAGCGGCCAGCGGCTGGAGACAAAAGCCCTGGTGTGGGCCACCGGTGAATTTCAGTTTCCGGACCGGGAGGGCTTTCCCGGCGCCAGTCTCTGCCGCCACTATGCCGACATCGGCAGCTGGCGGGAGCTGGAGCTGGATGCCCACGTGGTGATCGGCGGCTACGAAAGCGCCGTCGATGCGGCGGTCAATCTGCTGGAGGGGGGCGCCGCGGTGAAAATGCTCACCCGCTCGGCGCCCTGGTCAACCAATCACATCAGCGATCCGAGCATTTCGCTGTCGCCGTACAGCCGCGAGCGGCTGGCGAAGGCGATGAACAATCCCCGCCTCGAGGTGTACGAGGATGCCGATGTCTGCGGCGTCAGCCGCCTTAAAGCGCCGGAAGTGGGCTATCTGGTGCGCGCCCGGGACGGCCGGGCGTGGCGCGCGGACCACCCGCCGGTGCTGGCCACCGGCTTTCGCTGCGGCGGCGGCGCGACGCAGATCGCGCCGTTCTTCGCGTGGAGCGAGGACGGCTATCCGCGGCTGACGCCGGAGGACGGCTCGACGCTGTTCCCCGGCCTCTACCTGGTGGGCCCGCACGTCCGCCAGGCGCAGAACATCTACTGCTTTATCTACAAATTCCGCCAGCGCTTTCCGCTGGTGGCGGCGGCGATATCGCGCCACCTCGGCCTGCCGGTTGAGGGGCTGCTGGCGCCCTGGGCCGACGTGCCGGACGCGGTATGCTGCCCCGACGTCGGCTGCGACTGCTGAGGTATCGCGATGTCCTCTTTTGTACTGATGGGCATGGAGAGCGCCGGAAAATCGACGCTGTTCAATCTGCTGACCGCCAGCGGCGCCAGCGACGAGCGCAACTTTCGCGGCTCGACGGTGGTCTGCCGCGAGGGCCGGATTGCCGATATCAACGCCGGACTGGTGGACACGCCCGGCATCCGGGTGCGCAGCGACAGCGAAACCACCCGCCTGGCGCTGGCGGCGCTCGACGGGCGCGACGGCATCGTGATGATCCTGCGCGCCACCCACGCCGGCGAGGAGTGGGAGGCGCTGCGCGACCTGCTCCCCGCGCGGCCGGGGCGGCTGCTGGTGCTGCTGACCTTCGCCGACAAGGTGAAGGCCGGGCTGGAGTCGGCGATAGACAGGATTGCCGCCGCCTCCGGCGCGGCGGTGCTGGCGGTCAACGCCCGCGAGGCGGACGGCGGCGTGCGCGGGGAGATCCTCTCTCTGCTCGGCCAGCCCGCTTCACCGCCGCGCGCCCGGCAGGCGATCCCGGTGGTCAATATTGTGGCCGACGCCCCGCCGCTGACCCTGTTCGAGCGGCCTTACCTCGGCAGGCCCGCCGCCGTCGCCTGCCTGTTTTTGCTGTTCGCCATTCCGGTATGGCTCGCCTGGCTGCTTTCCGACCTGCTGCAGCCGGTGGCCGATGCGCTGATCATCGGCCCGCTCGCCGCGCTGACGGCCCGCTTCCCGCCGCTGCTGCAGAACCTGCTCACCGGCAGCTACGGCCTGTTCAGCCTCGGGATCTATTCGTTTATCTGGGCCTTTCCGGTGGTGCTGCTGGTGGGCGTCTCAATTGCCGCCACCGAAGAGAGCGGGCTGAAGGCGCGGATCACCGCCGCACTCGATCCGTGGCTGCGGCGGGTGGGCCTCAGCGGCCAGGATCTGATCCCGGCGCTGAGCGGCTTCGGCTGCAACGCGGTGGCGGTGTTCCAGAGCCGCGCCTGTTCGCGCTGCTCGCGGAAAGCCTGCGTCAGCATGATTAGCTTCGGCTCCGCCTGCAGCTACCAGACCGGGGCGACGCTCTCCTTGTTCAACTCGGCCCACCAGCCGTGGCTGTTCGCCCCCTGGCTGCTGCTGTTGTTTATCACCGGCGCGCTGCACACCCGCCTGTGGCACCGGGCGCTGTCGGCGGACGAAAGCGCGCGGGTGGCGGAGCTGACCTGGCTGCAGCGGCCGCGCTGGCGCAGCATCGGCCGGCTGTTGAGAAATACCCTGCGCCAGTTTCTGCGGCAGGCGATGCCGCTGTTTCTGCTGATCTGCCTCGTCGCCGGGGCGCTGGACTACGCGGGCGCCACACGCTGGCTGAGCGGAGCCGCCGCCCCGCTGCTCGGCGCCGTTCACCTGCCGCCGGACCTGATGCCGGGGATTATTTTCTCTCTGCTGCGCAAGGACGGCATGATGGTGCTCAATCAGGACGGCGGCCGGGCGCTGCAGGCGCTCTCGACCCTGCAGCTCCTGCTGCTGGTGTGGATTGCCTCAACGCTGATGGCCTGTCTGGTCACCGTGTACACCGTCGCCCGCGAAATCGGCTGGCGCTTTGCCCTCTCTCTGGTTGCCAGACAGGCCCTGAGTTCGCTCTCGGCGGCGCTGGCCGTCACCCTCCTTTTTCACCACGGAGCCGGATTATGATCCCGAAGACCTACCCGCAGTGGTTCGACTGCATCACCCGCGAGTGCGGCATTACGCTGACCGGGGACTTTATTCGCGAGCGCCTGAGCGTGCTGGAAAATGACGCCCATCAGGAAACGCGCCGCTTTATTGCCTGCTACGGCCGGCCGCACCTGCGGAATATTATTCAGTGGTATCGGCGGGCCGCGGCGGAAATAAGCGCCGGGCAGCGCGCCTGATATTTACCGGCCCCGCGGCGGGGAGATAGATAGCGCTGACCGGGTAATAGAGACAATTTATTATTAAAATGATAATGCGATGTTATAATTTCATTAAATTATTCTACGAGGCCCTCTGACGGAGGGCCTGCGCTTTTTTGCGCGGCGGCCGCCTGCCGATCATTCACCGCCCCGCAAAACCTCCGGGTAATAAAGCGCCTTTACCTATTGAAGTAAGACCGCAGGTCAGGAGCACGAATGAAAAATACGAGACGATCCGTTCCCGGCATCCGCTACTACGGCGGCCCGGCCGGCGGCTGGGGCGCGCTGAAGGCCACCGCTATCGCGGTGCGCACCCAGATGGATACCTTCGAAGCCCCGGCGACGCTGCTGCGCACCAATCAGCCGGACGGCTTTGACTGCCCCGGCTGCGCGTGGCCGGATAAAGAGCACAAGTCCACCTTCCAGTTCTGCGAAAACGGCGCCAAGGCCGTCACCTGGGAAGCGACCACCAAACGCGTCACGCCCGCGTTTTTAGCCAACAATACGGTCACCTCCCTGCTGGAAAAAAGCGACTTTGAGCTGGAGGGCTACGGCCGCCTGACCACGCCGCTGGCCTATCATCGGGAGAGCGATACCCTGCGCCCGGTCACCTGGGAGGCGGCCTTCGCCCGCATCGGCGAAGTGCTGCGCGATCTGGCGCCGGATTCGGTAGAGTTCTACACCTCCGGGCGCGCCTCCAACGAGGCCGCCTACCTGTTCCAGCTGTTTGCCCGCGAGTTCGGCACCAACAACTTTCCCGACTGCTCCAACATGTGCCACGAGGCGACCAGCGTCGGCCTGCCGCGCTCCATCGGCATCGGCAAGGGCACCGTTTCGCTGGACGACTTCGAGAAAACCGAGCTGGTGATCTCCATCGGCCACAACCCCGGCACCAACCACCCGCGGATGATGGGCACCCTGCACGAGCTCTCCCGCCGCGGCGTGCCGATTATCGTCTTCAATCCGCTCAAGGAGCGGGCGCTGGAGCGCTTCGCCGATCCGCAGAACGTGGTTGAGATGGCCACCTACCGCTCGACGGATATCGCCTCGACCTACTTCCAGGTCAGGGCGGGCGGCGACGCCGCCGCCCTCAAGGGCATTGCGAAGCATCTGCTGGCGCTGGAGGCGGAGCGCGGCGGCGTGCTCGACCGTGACTTTATGACTGAACACACTCAGGGCTTCGACGCCTTTGCCGCCGATATCGCCGCCACGTCCTGGCAGGATATCGAGCGCGAGTCGGGCCTCACCCGCGAGCAGCTGCTGAGCGTCGCCGAAGCCTACGCCAAATCAAACGCCACCATCATTACCTACGGCATGGGCATCACCCAGCACAATAAAGGTACCCGCAACGTGCGCCTGATTGCCGACCTGCTGCTGATGCGCGGCAATATCGGCAAGCCTGGCGCCGGGATCTGCCCGCTGCGCGGCCACTCCAACGTGCAGGGCAACCGCACCGTCGGCATCACCGAGAAGCCCGGCGCGCCGTTCCTCAAGCGCCTTGAGGAGGTGTTCGGCTTCACGCCGCCGGCAAAACACGGCCACGACGCGGTGCAGGCCACCCAGGCGATGATCGCCGGAACGGCGAAGGCGCTGATCTGCCTCGGCGGCAACTTCGCCGTCGCCATGCCCGACCACCGCCGCGGCTTCCCGGCGATGCGCGCCCTCGAGCTCGGGGTCCACGTCGGCACCAAGCTCAACCGCACCCACCTGCTGGTGAGCAAAGAGACCTTTATCTTCCCCTGCCTCGGGCGCACCGAGCTGGATGAGCAGCGCACCGGCAGGCAGTCGGTGACGGTAGAGGATTCGATGTCGATGGTCCACGCCTCGTCGGGCAAGCTCAAGCCCGCATCAAAAGAGCTGCGCTCGGAGCCGGCCATCGTCGCCGGGATGGCGCTGGCGACGATACCCGACAGTAAAGTGGACTGGCAGACGCTGGTGGACGACTACGATCTGATCCGCGAGCTTATCGAGCAGACCATTCCCGGCTTTGAGGACTATAACGCGCGCATCCGGGTGCCGGGCGGCTTTCGCATGCCGCTGCCGCCGACGGAGCGGGTGTGGCCTACCGCCAGCGGCAAGGCGATGTTCTCGGTGTTCGAGGGCGTGGATGAAAACGCCCCCGGCGTCGGGGAGAATCCCCTGCGGCTGGTGACCCTGCGCAGCCACGACCAGTACAACACCACCATCTACGCGCTGGACGACCGCTATCGCGGCGTATTCGGCCGCCGGGACGTGCTGTTTATGAATAAAGGCGACATGGCGCAGCTGGGGCTGGAGCACGGCGACCGGGTGGATCTCCACACCGCCCTGCCCGGCAGCGATCTGCGCCTCGACGATATTACGGTCGTGGAGTACGACATTTCGGCGGGCACGGTGGGCGCCTATTACCCGGAGGCCAACGTGCTGGTGCCGCTGGACTATACCGACAAAGAGAGCGGCACGCCCTCTTACAAGTCGGTGCCGGTTGGCATTACCCTGCGCTCGAAGGAGATCCGCCCGCTGTAATCATCCGCGTTACAAAGGCGCTACATCCGTGCAATAATGCGCCCCCGCGCGCATTATTGCCCTCTTTCGACGGCCCGTTACCGGGATCACCATGGATATCAAGCAGCTTAAGTATTTAATCGCCCTCGACCAGACCCGCCACTTTGGCCGGGCCGCGGCGCAGTGCAACATCACCCAGCCGACGCTGTCGATGCGCATCCGCAGCCTGGAGGAGGAGCTTGGCCTGGTGCTGATCGCCCGCGGCCAGCGCTTTGAGGGCTTCACCCCGGAAGGGGAGCGCATTCTCGCCTGGGCCCACTCGCTGATGGCGGCCCACAGCGGCCTGCAGGCGGAGGCGGCGCTGTGCCGGGGCCAGGTGGTGGGCGAGCTGCGCCTGGGGATGGTGCCGCTGGCGAGCGTCGATCCGACGCGGCTGATTCAGCACCTCTCCGGCCACTACCCTGAACTCAAGTACAGCCTCTTCGCGCTGTCCTCGGAACAGATCCTCGACGGCATCAGCAGCAACCGGCTCGATCTCGGCATCGGCTATCTCAACACTCTCGACAGCGACGTTTTTGACGCCATTCCCCTGCCCCGCACCCGCATGGGCCTGCTGCACGATACCCGCCACTTCACCCTCGGGCGCGACGCGCTGAGCTGGGCGGCGCTGGCGGACTATCCGCTGGGCTTTCTCAGTAAAGGGATGCACTACCGGGAGTCGATGGACGTGCGCTTTAAGGCCGCCGGCGTTTCGCCGAACCGGGTGCTGGAGAGCGACTCGGCGTTCCAGATCCTCCAGGCGGTGCAGAACGGCATCTGCTGCGCGGTGATGCCGCTCAACAACGGCCTGGAGGCGCTGAATGACCATTTCGCCATCGTCCCCATCGAGGGCGCGGAGATGAGCGCCGAAACCGGGCTGATTATTCGCAAGCAGGCGCCGGTCTCGTCCCTCGCGCTGCGCTGCTTTGCCGACGCGAAGGCGTTCTACGCCGCCGGCGGCTAATCGGCGTTGCTGGCGGTAAGCATTCCGCTGCCGCCGCTGAGCTGCACCGGCATTCCGGAGCGGCGCTGCATTTCTGCCGCCGCCCGGCTGTCGCCGTCGGTAAAGGTGCGCAGCGCGGCGGTCATCGGCAGCGGCACCTTGCGGTCCGACTCAAACTCCGCCCGGTTGCGCGACAGCGGCTCGTGCACCTCCAGCCAGCGCGAACCGTCCGGCTCGGCGGTGTACTTCACCGGCTGGTCGATAATCTGCACCCTTGTGCCGACCGGCACATTGTCGAACAGGTACTTGATATCGGCATCGCGCAGGCGAATGCAGCCCTGGCTCACCCGCAGGCCAATGCCGAAGTTGGCGTTGGTGCCGTGGATGGCGTACAGCCGCCCGATGTAGATGGCGTACAGCCCCATCGGATTATCCGGCCCGGCGGGCACGAACGCCGGCAGGGTTTTGCCCTCTTTAGCGTATTCGCGGCGGGTGTTGGCGGTCGGCGTCCAGGTGGGGCCGTCCTGCTTGCGCTGGACGCTGGTCACCCAGTTGCGCGGGGTTTCTCGTCCCGCCTGGCCGATGCCGATAGGCAGCACCTCAACGGTCGCACCGCCCGGCGGATAGTAGTAGAGGCGCATCTCCGCCACGTTGACTACCACGCCCTGCCGGGGGGTGTCGGGGAGGATCAGCTGCTGGGGAATGGTCAGGGTGGAGCCGCCGCGGGGCAGATAGACGTCAACGCCCGGGTTGGCCTCCAGCATATTGCTGAGACCCTGCCCGTACTGCGCGGCAAACTCCTCGAGGGGTTTTTTATTATCAACGGGCACGGTAATGTGCTGTACGCTGCCGACCAGGCGACTCCCTTCCGGCGGCAGCGGGTAGCTGACGGCGTGCGCGTTAACGCTTACCAGCGCAGCAAAAAGTGAACAGAACAGCTTGACATGACGCATCACTTTCCTTCCTTTGTCGCAACCATGGTGGATTAACTATAGCGGTTCGACAGAAAAGAAGGCGAATAATCCCGCGCGCTTTGGGGTGGAATTCAGATCTGAAAGTCGATAGCCACCTCTTCCGGCTCCATCACCTGGCGCTTGATCTCCTCCACCGACAGCCCGGCGTTGCACAGCTCGATAAAGCGCCAGACGTAGTTGCGCTGCAGCTGGCCGCGCTTGAGGCCCAGCCAGACGGTGCTGGCGTCAAACAGATGGTGGGTGTCGAGCCGGGTCAGCCTGCCCGCTTCCTGGGCATCTCCCGACTGCTCGGCCACCAGGCCAATGCCCAGCCCCAGCTCGACGTAGGTTTTAATCACATCGGAGTCCTGGGCGCTCAGCACCACATCCGGCTCCAGCCCCTTGCGGCTGAAGGCCTCGTCGATGCGCGAGCGGCCGGTAATGCCCTGGCGGTAGGTAATGAGCGGCCATTTGGCGATGGCCTCCAGCGTCAGCGGCGCGGCGCGGGTCAGCGGATGCCCCTCCGGCACCAGCAGGCTGTGGTGCCAGCGGAACCAGGGGAACGCCGCCAGGGTCGGATCGTTGCTCAGCCGCTCGCTGGCGATACCGATATCGGCGCCGCCGTTGTGGAGCAGCGCCTCTATCTCCTGCGGCGTCCCCTGGATAAGCTCCAGGCGCACGTCCCTGAACAGCTCGCGGAAGGCCTTGATCACCGGCGGCAGGCTGTAGCGCGCCTGGGTGTGGGTGGTGGCGATGGTAAGGACGCCGCTGGCGTCGTTGGTAAACAGATCGGCGAGGCGGCGCACGTTGCCCGCTTCGTTGAGGATGCGCTCGGCAATCACCAGCAGCGCCTTGCCGGGCTCGGTCATGCCGAGCAGGCGCTTGCCGCGGCGGATGAAGATCTCGATCCCGAGCTCCTCCTCCAGCTCGCGGATATGGCGGCTTACGCCCGACTGCGAGGTGTACAGCATATTAGCGACTTCGGTCAGGTTGTAATCCTGCCGCGCCGCCTCGCGAATAATTTTAAGCTGCTGGAAATTCACCTTTCCCTCCAGAGACCATCAGACATAACGCTATTGTTAAGTTCTGCGGCTCTGGCAAACAAATAATAAAAACCAGCAGCTTATTCCATAGTGGAATAACGCTCAGCTTACCAGCTGCAGCTCGCGATTCTCCAGCGACGGACGGCTCACCAGCGACATCAGGATCTCTTTTACCGCGTGGGCCTGCGGCGTGAGCTGGCGGCGGGCGGAGATATTGAGCGACAGCGGCAGGCTCATGGACGGCGTGGTGATCCGCGCCATCCAGCCGTTAGAGGCGCTGCACAGGGAGCGCGCGGCGGACTCCGGCAGCACGGTGACGCCCATGCCGCTGGCGATGGCCGCCGTCAGGGTAGAGATAGATTCAATTTCGCCGATGATTTTGGCGGTCAGGCGGCGCAGGGAGAAGGCCTCATCAACCCGGGCGCGCACGGCGCTGTAGTCGCGGGGCAGAAACAGATTCATTTCGGCAATCGCCGCCAGGTCAACGCTCTGGCCGGGGCAGTCGCGGGTGCCCACCAGCCAGAGATCTTCTTTCAGCAGCTGCTGGCTGGCAATGCCGGCCACCGGCGAGCGATCGTAGAGCACCGCCATATCCAGTTCGCCGCCCAGCAGCTTATCGTTCAGCTGGGAGCCGCTGCTCTCGTGCAGGTAAACCACCACTTCCGGCAGTTCGTTGCGCACCGCCTGCAGCAGCGGCATGGTCACGGACGACGCGGCGGTACCCGGAGCGAGGCCAATAGAGACCTGTCCGCTCAGCACCTGGCCGATGCTGTTCACCGCCAGCTGGGCCTGCTCGCACTGGCGAAGGATGGTGCGGGCGTGGGTATAGAGAATTTTGCCTGCTTCGGTCGGCGTTACGCCCCGCTTGGTGCGGATCAGCAGCTGCTGGTCCATCTCCCCTTCGAGGGTCGCTACCTGCTGGCTCAACGCTGGCTGAGCAATATGCAGTACTTCGGCAGCCTGAGTCAGGCTGCCGATATCGACGATTTTTACAAAGTATTTCAGTCGTCTTAAGTTCATGTTGCCTCCATTTCCTGATGCCACGGCCACGGCCGGTAAGTGAATAAGCGAGTTAGCGGAATAATTGCAATATGCTTGCCACTTTTGAGGTATGTGCTAAAGCGCGGCTTAAAGCGGCATGAAATAAGGAATTCTAATAATTTCCGCCGCGCCGTTAATCTGACACAGCTTTACGTTATTGCCCCACCACGAGGAGCGCGCGCACTAATGCGGTGCAATCTGGCGCGTTTATGCGCGAATGCGCGCCTTTTGCTGAAATAGTCAGCAGTTGAACGCAGAGAACGCATTGAGGCTTTGACAGCGGCAGGGCGCGCCGTTACTATGCGCCCCGTTCAAGCGATTCCTCTGTAGTTCAGTCGGTAGAACGGCGGACTGTTAATCCGTATGTCACTGGTTCGAGTCCAGTCAGAGGAGCCAGATTTAAAAAAGCCCGCCTCAGGGAACTGAGGCGGGCTTTTTGCATTTCTACTCTACGCTGCTGATGATTAACTCAGAATCGCATCCAGCCTGGCAAGTACCTCATTAACAACGGCGTCCGGTATGCGTTCCAGACGCTTGCCGTTCCGGGCCGCGATATCGATAGTTCTGGGCTGGTCGCAGCGAATAACGCCCATTGTTTTGGTCCCCGCTTCTTCCAGTGAAACAGTGAAACCTGCCGTACGTGCAAAGTTTCCGCCGCTGGTGACGGGAACCACTACCGGTAGCCGGGTCAGCTTGTTAAACGATGCCTTCGATACGATGAGTACCGGACGTTTTCCACTTTGCTCGTGGCCAGCAATCGGATCCAGTGAAACAAGCCAGATTTCCCCTCTGTCCATTTACAGGATCTCCTTGCCCACCGCAGGCGCATCAATCCATTCCCGGTCCTCTTCGCTCATTTCAGCATGCGGATCGCACTGCGCCAGCAGCTCCTCAAGCGAATAATGAGGCCGTTTCTGCGGTTCGATTATCAGGCAACCATTATTAATGGTCATGCCGACTTCGCTGTCCGTCGTCAGCGCCAGCGTTTTCAGCACGGCGGGAGGAACCGCCAGCATGATGGATCCGCCAACCTTTTTCAGGCGAGTTGTATACATCGCGCACCTCCTAATATTATATTTTAATATAACATCCATGGCAGAAGGTGCGCAATTATTCATCAGATTCATGATGATTTCCTTTGCGTATTAAAGCGTGAATAAAGCCGTTATCATCGAAGGACAGGTCCAGTCGTTTTCGAAGGCGGCGTTGCTGTAAAACAGACATAATCCAGGTACGTCAGTCGTGTCTCGCAACGCATTAAGCATTTTGTGCAAGTGGGAACGACGTGCATAACCAATGAAGGCTGATAATAGAAAACAGTTTTTGCGGTTCAAAGGATTAAGGCAGATCGGATAAACAAAATGCGAGGCAACTTCCGGATCGGGGCTTGTATAGGGTCAATGTCAGCGTCCGCACACCTCACCCGGGATCCGCCTGCGCCGCTTCACAGCGCTGCGCCCGCCGCCGGGAAGGGATAAATAGCCCTCTCCGGCGCGCCGCACGTGCACCGCTGCCGCAATAATAACCATCCAATAAAAGCGCCTATTACCCACGGCGTGGCGTTAATCGTTAAATATCAGAAAGGTAATCAATGAATATTCTGCACTATTTTCGGGCCCGGCAGCCCCGTTTATGTGCAGATATTTTTTATCGTTCGTTTGTATAATTTTAGTCGTTTCTCACTGGTGATCATTTATGCAACATTAGGCGAAACTACAACATCCCTGCAACATCATGTTTGCCCGGTACGGTTAATGTCGCCCAATAATAGCTTTTCGCAGACTCTTCAGGTGAGAGAAAACATGAGAAAGAACGATCAGCATAATAGCGCTTCAGTCACCGCTGTTGAGCTAAGCACCATTCAGCCGATTGCCAACAGTGAGCGGCATGGTAAGCCAAAGGATTTATTCACTATCTGGTTTGGCTCGAACATCATGTTACTGACCGTCATAACCGGGGCGCTTTCGGTCACTATTTTCCATCTCTCATTTTGGTGGGCTTCTTGCGCTATTTTGCTCGGTAACCTGGCCGGCGGTGTTTTTATGGCGCTGCACTCCGCCCAGGGACCGCAACTTGGCGTACCGCAGATGGTGCAAACCCGCGGCCAGTTTGGCTCCTACGGCTCCATATTAATCGTGGCGCTGGTAGTAATAATGTATATCGGTTTTTTGGCATCAAACCTGGTGCTGGCGGGACAGTCCCTGCATATTATCTTTCAGCCGATATCTACTGATGCCGGAATTATTGTATCGGCGCTGCTCAGCCTGGTCGCCTGTGCGTTTGGCTATAACCTGATTCACACTTATACCAAAATCATGTCCTGGGCCTCCGGCCTCATTTTACTGGCGGTGTTTATCTGGGTCGTGTTTGTTCACGGTTTACCCGCTGATTTTCTGCAGCGCAACGGGTTTAATTTTAGCGGATTTCTTGGCGCCGTCTCAGTCGCCGCGCTCTGGCAGCTCGCGTACGCACCTTATGTTTCGGATTACTCAAGATATATGCCTCATGACATCAGCGAGAGCCGCGTATTCTGGAACAGCTATGCCGGCTGCGTTATTGGATCGTTTTTTCCGATGATGCTGGGTATCGTCGTTTCTGTTGCGGTTGTCGACGGCGACCTGATTACCAACCTCGTCAGTATGACGAGCGGTTTATCGTTGCTTTTCATCGTCGTCTTTTCCATTGGTATGGCGGCAACGAATGCGATGAATTTATATTGTGGCGTACTTTGCACGTTAACCGTAGGGCAAACATTCTTCCCTAAATGGTCCCCTCTCTCCAGAGACCGTATTATCGTCGCAATAATCACTATAATGATTGAAATCGCCATTGCAATTTATGGTCAGGAAAACTTCCTGGTCAATTACACTAACTTCATTTTAATTCTGCTTTATGTACTGGTGCCGTGGACAGCCATTAATTTAGTGGACTATTATCTTCTTGCCCACGGCAGCTATGATATTGCCTCTTTCTTTCGCAAAGATGGCGGCATCTACGGATACGTTAACTGGCTGGCGATATTTTGTTATGTCCTCGGTATTATTGTAGAAATTCCCTTTATGTCTACGGCTATTTATACTGGCCCGATCGCCAGAATGCTCGAGGGGGCGGATATTTCCTGGATAGTCGGCCTGGCTGTCGTTTCGCCTGTTTATTATTTCTTAGGGAAAAATGTCGCTGTCGCTCAACCTTTAGTGTCTGAATAAAAGTGGAAAGACGATGAATCAACGCACGGATTACGATTATATTGTGATTGGCGGAGGCTCGGCAGGCTGCGTGCTGGCCGCCCGCTTATCAAAACACAATAATGTCAACGTTTGCTTAGTGGAAGCGGGAAGCCATGATAAGAGCCCACGCATACAAACGCCCGCAGGAACAATTACGCTGTATAAAAGTAAAAAATACAGCTGGAACTTCCACTCTGCTCCCCAGCAGCGCCTGAAGGGACGCCAGATCCATATCCCCCGGGGTAAAGCCCTGGGCGGGTCTTCATCCATGAACAGCATGATTTATATTCGCGGCCTGCCTGCGGATTACGATCGCTGGGAGGCATCGGGTTGCAGAGGATGGGGATGGAAAGCGGTCCTGCCCTGGTTTCGCTTTTCTGAGAACAACCAGTTAGCGCAATCGGCCGAGTTTCACGGCGTTAGCGGAGAACTCTTCGTGGACAGACCCCGGGATCCTAACCCGCTATCACAGGTATTTATCAACGCCGGAAAGCGTTCCGGGCTGCCTGAAAACGGTGATTTCAACGGTGAGCGAATGACCGGCGTCGGCATTTATAACGTCACGCAAAAGGACGGAATGCGCCAGTCAAGCTACCGGGCGTTTCTCCATCCGCACCGCCAGCGCAGCAACCTTACCGTCATCACCGACAGCGAAGTGGACGAGTTGCTTCTCGAGGGTAATAGCGTCACCGGCGTCAGAATCAAAAAAAACGCCGGCGGCGAGGTCATTGAGTTAAAGGCCAGCAGGGAGGTCATTCTTGCAGCCGGCGCCATTAACTCACCGCTTATTCTGATGAAATCAGGTATTGGACCCGAAGATGCGCTGCGCCGCGCGGGTATCGAGACGCGGGTTAATCTTCCCGGCGTTGGCAGGAATCTTCAGGATCATCTCGATGGCCTGGTAACCGTCAGATCGCCCAGCCCGCTGACGCTCGGCTTTTCCCTTAAAGCGTGGAAGGCGATCCTTTTATCACCGCTTAAGTATTTCTTTATCAGAAAAGGCTGGCTGACCACTAACTATGTCGAAGCCGGCGGGTTCGCGTCAACGGCGCTAAGCCCGGACGTTCCTGACGTTCAGTTCCACTTTGTACCGGGCTATCGAAGCCACCGCGGACGCCTGTTTGAGTGGGGCCACGGGTATGCCATCCACACCTGCGTACTGCGGCCAAAATCCGTCGGTTCACTCACCCTGAACCGGCAGAAAGAGGCGGTCGTGGACTTTAATTTTCTGTCTGACGGCGGGGATGCCGATGTCCTGGTGGAGGGCATTAAGCTTGCCAGACGCATCCTGGCCCAGCCGGAGTTCGCGCCCTACCGCGGAAAAGAGATGCTGCCAGGGGCTGAGGTGCAGACGGATGAAGAGTTACACCGCTATGTGCAGGCGCACTGCGCGACGGTGTTTCACCCGGTGGGAACCTGCAAAATGGGGACCGATGCGATGAGCGTTGTCGATCCGCAGACGCTGAAAGTCTACGGTGTTAACCGGCTGCGCGTTGCGGATGCCTCGATTATGCCTTCTCTGGTCAGCGGGAATACCAATGCCCCGGCGATCATGATCGGTGAACGCGCGGCCGCGATGATCTTAAATCAGGGCAGCGCAGCGTGAAATACGGGCAGTAACGGCGGGCCTGCGGCGACTCTCTCATGAATCGCCCAGCGCGCCCTACACCGCCAGTAGGAACTTATCGAAACAGCAGCAGGATTTTGCTATTTCCGCCATGTGCGGAATAATGCCCTTTTCCCGGTCAGTGCGATAAATGGCGCTGTAACGTATCAGAGGCAGCCGGGGCTTAAACGCCAGCTCGCGCAACACCCCGGCCTCTAATAGTGGCTTAAGCGGATTTCGCGGCAGATAGGTAATCCCCATCCCCGCCACCGTCAGGCCAATCTGGGCATTGAGGTTATTACACACAATATTTTTATTCACTCTGATCTCCCGCATCGTAAAATACCGTTCAAAAATCAGCCCGGTTCCTGATTTCGGCCCCTGGACAAAGAAAGAGTATTTACCGGCCTCTTCAAGAGTGATTTTTTCATTCGCCGCGATCAGCGAGGTCGAGCACATCCATACATTTTCAACGCTATGCAGAAGGCAGGAGTTAAGGCGAACGTCATCGTACATATCAGGCGCGATAATAATATCCAGCTTGTCATTAATCACCTGATCGTAAAGCACCGGGGAGTCATCAATCGTCGGTATAATTTGAATTTTAGGATATACATCTCTTATTTTCTCAATCAAAACAGGTAACCAGGTCATCGCCGTCAGCTCGGTAACGCCTATTCTGAGCTGGCTGATTAACACCTTTTTATCGCTGACCCTTTCCAGCATCTGATTCCGGCGTTCGACAATTTCCTGACAGTACATCAGGAGCTCCCGGCCCTTCTCCGTTAACCTTGCGTTTCTGCTCTTGCGATCAAAAACGTCAATATCAAATGATTCCTCAAGCTCGCGGATACGCTTGGAAATTGCCGACTGCGTCATATTCAATTTCTCTGCCGCGGCCTCGAAGCTGCCCAGATTAACAATCCAGATCAGCGCATCCATCTGTTTAAAAGTAATCACACGTTAACCCCGTCAGACATCATTCCGCCGATATAAGCATCTTTTGCTGAGTGATACAACCTTGCGACTTGAGCTCCCCGCCGTTCCGGACGGCAACGCTACAACCCTCCGCCTTTAATAAAAATAACGGCGATATATGCTACCCGCCAGATGGCAACCAGCATGACGAATTAAATGATGATATTTATTCATTATAAGCGCCACCTTCGACGGTGATGATAAGCAAAGGTTATCGTTAACGATGACTAAAAAATAAAACATACAAATCAATAGCATAATAAGAAAAAACGTTTTTTACGCCCTTTAATCAACCCCATTTTTTCATGAAAAAAAGTCATGATTTTTTATCTCTAAATATCGCTAAAAAAAACAGTTCCGCCCGGATAGTATCCTTTGGCAGCCCATTATCAGGTACATCCGTGAATTCCCAACGAGGCTAACTATGACTTTGCCAGGCAGTTTTATAAATCCGTCAATTAAACCACTGACCCAGGATGAACGTCTCTCTTTTTACGATGTTGTTACTCCCCACCTCAGCGACAACATGTCCAGAAATATTGGCATCAGCGGGCTGCAGCGGTTTAATAAAACCGGCAAGCTTATCGGTACGGCGCTGACGGTAAAAGTTCGCGGCGGCGATAATTTACTTGTTTATAAAGCGATGACGATGCTTGAAAAAGGGCATGTGCTGGTCATTGATGCTCAGGGCGACACGAATAACGCGATTATCGGTGAACTTATTAAACTGGATTGCGTTCGCCGGGGCTGCGTCGGGTTCGTGGTCAATGGCGCAATACGCGATGTGGCAAGTTTTGCCGATACGCCGCTGTATGCCAAATGCGTTATCCATAAAGGACCGTTTAAAACCGGCCCCGGCGAAATTAACGTCCCGGTGAGCATTGGCGGTCAGGTTATTAATCCTGGCGATATTATTATTGGTGACGAAGACGGGCTTGTCAGCTTCCCCTATGAATATAAAGACGAGCTGCTGACGCTGGCGGCCAGGAACGCGGAAAAAGAGAATGCGATTAAAGAGATGATCGCCTCCGGCGCCGAGGATCAAACCTGGTACACCGCCCTGCTTCGTGAAAAAGGATATCTGTAAGATGCCGAATTTGACCTTTATTTCCGAGCGGCTGAAAACCATTAAGCCCTCTCCGAGCATCGCCGCCAATGAGCTGGTCACAACGTTACGCGCTGAGGGTAAGGATATCGTCAACTTCACCATCGGCGAGCCGGACTTCGATACCCCGGAACACATTATTCAGGCGGCCATCGCGGCGTTAAAAAACGGCGAAACGCACTACACTCCCGCCGCCGGCACGGTCGCGCTGCGTAAAGCGGTCTGTGAAAAATTGGCGCGGGATAACGGCCTGACCTATGCCCCGAACGAAATTGTCTGCGGAAGCGGCGGCAAGCACATTATTTTCCATGCCTTTGCCGCCACGCTGAATAAAGATGATGAAGTTATCATTCACGCCCCTTACTGGGTCTCATATCCGGACCTGGCGATACTGAATGAAGCCCGCCCGGTTGTGGTCGAAGGCGATGAAGCTAACGGTTTTAAACTGACGCCGGCGCAGCTGGCAAACAGCATTACCGCCAGAACGCGCTGGGTGGTCCTGAACTATCCCAACAATCCCACCGGCGCCGTCTACACCGCGGCGGAACTTGCGGCGCTGGCCGCCGTTCTTCGCCAGCATCCCGGGGTACTGATCATGCTGGATGAGATTTACGAGCATTTCGTCTATGACCAGTATGAGCACACCTCCCTTGCGGCGGTTGCGCCCGATCTTAAGGACAGGATCCTTATCATCAACGGCGCGTCAAAAGGCTATGCCATGACGGGATGGCGCCTGGGCTTTGCCGCCGGCCCCCGGTGGCTGGTTGACGCAATAACCAAGCTTATCTCGCAGACCACCACCTGCCCCAGCTCCGTCAGCCAGGCCGCAGCGGCGGCCGCGTTCGCCGGCGATCAGCGCCCGGTCAAGGAGATGCTCAGTATCTATGCCGCCCGCCGGCAGAAAATTGTTGAACTGCTCAGCGATGTACCGGGCATCCGATTTACCGCCCCCGCCGGCGCCTTTTATCTGTTTATCAACGTCAGCGGCCTGATCGGTAAAACGCAGCCGAACGGCCGCGTTTTGCATTCCGATGATGACGTAGTGGAGTATCTGCTACGGGACGCCGGGGTGGCCACCGTCACAGGCAAAGCCTATGGTCTGTCGCCTTACCTGCGAATTTCATTCGCCAGCGCAATCGAAGCCATTGAGGAAGGATGCCGGAGAATCACGTCAGCACTTAAACAGCTGCAGTAATAACCCCATTTTAACCAGCGCCAGGTGAGCAATTATGTACAGGCCCAAAATATCCTTAGTGTGGCAGATTGTTATCGGTTTAGTCGCAGGTATTGTCGTCGGTTATCTGCTGAATATTTACCCGGAACACAGCCAGTGGTTCGTTTCTCAGGTATTCAAACCGGCGGGGGACATCTTCATCAAGCTGATGAAAATGATCGTCATACCGGTTGTTTTCTCCTGCCTGGTCGTGGGCATTGCGGGTCATGCGGACAGTAAAGCCGTCGGCAGAATGGGCGTTAAAACTATCGTCTATTTTCTGTGCGTGACCACCACCGCGATTATTATCGGCCTGGTGGTCGGCAATATTGTCCAGCCCGGCGCGGGTGCGGATATGTCGGCAATGGTGCGCCATCAGGTCAATGTTGCGACCCCGGTCTCCGGCGGCCACGGCGTCGGTCAGGTCATCCTCAATATTATTCCGGATAATATTGTGGCTGCGATGGCGAAAGGGGATCTGCTGCCGGTTATCTTCTTTGCGGTGATGTTCGGTATCGGCATCTCGTCGCTGGCGTCAGAAAAGAAAGCCAGCGTGGTGAATTTCTTTTCAGCCGTCGCCGACGGTATGTTTAAAGTGACGGCGATGATCATGGCCTACTCCCCCATCGGCATTTTCGGCATGATCGCCGTTACCGTGACGGATTTTGGCGTCGTCTCTCTTTTACCGCTGGTTAAACTCATCGCCACCACCTACATCACCGCGCTGCTTTTTGTCATTATTGTTTTCGGTCTGATTGCAAGGCTTGTGGGGATCAATATCTTCACGGTGATTCGTTTTATTAAAGATGAACTGATCCTCGCCTTCTCCAGCGCCAGCTCAACGTCCGTGCTGCCGCAGCTTATTCAGAAAACGGAGAGATTCGGCGTCGACAAAACCGTTTCCGGATTTGTTATCCCGACCGGATACTCGTTCAATCTTGACGGTGCGTCTTTATTCCTCGGTATTGGCACCCTGTTTATCGCGCAGATCTACGGCATTCACCTCTCCCTCGCCGATCAAATGATGCTGGTCGTCACGATGGTGGTGACCTCAAAAGGCGCAGCCGGCGTACCGGGCTTTATGTTCGTTATCCTTTCGGCGACGCTGTCGAGTGCGGGGATCCCGCTAGAGGGTATCGCCTTTATTGCCGGCGTCTACCGGCTGATGGATATGCCGAATACCGCTCTCAACGTGCTGGGCAACACCCTCGCGCCGATCGTGATTGCCAAGTGGGAAAACAAATTCAGTGAGCCTCGCTACCGGCAGACTCTGCAGCAGTTGGGTTAACCGTTAGCGGCTCCCCCTTGCCCGCAAGGAAAGGGGGATTTACCCCGGTTAAGCCCACCGCCCTATTTTTTGCCTGCGGCAGTTCTCGCCAGCATCCACGGCTGGCGAGAGCTGCCGCAGGCTTTAATATCGTCAGAAAGTCACCCGATTAATGAGCGTTAATTTCAAAACACTTTATTTAGTTACTTAACTCAGAACCTTTATTCGTAATATTATAAGTCGTTATCCGGATCACGTTTTACCCCCTACCCGCGCGCTATTTTAATCCCCTGCCGCCCCCTGCCCGCTCGGTGAAATGACGTATTACGGCCGCCTGAGAATAAATTAAAATAGGCTACGCCGTTTCTCCTGACTTAATGCAAACTGAAATATTTATGCACAGAGAATATCTCTGGTGAGGAACAGAAAATGAAATTTCGCACGTCATATGGACTCAATTGGTTACCATTGTTAATTATATCGGCGATTGCCGTTTTACTCTGGCATCTGAATCCCCCCTCCGGCTTAACCGCCCCCGCCTGGCATACCGCCGTCCTTTTTGTGGCCACTATCGTTGCTATCGTCGCTAACGTGCTGCCCATCGGGGCGATAGGGATTATCAGTATTACCCTGTTTGCGCTGACCTTCGCCGCCGGCGACAACACCGCCAGCGGCGCGATCCAAACGGCCCTGAGCGATCTCAACAGCGCATTAATCTGGCTCATCGTTGTGGCATTTATGATAGCCAGAGGTTTCATAAAAACCGGACTTGGCCGGCGCATTGCGCTGCATATGATCCGCCTGCTGGGAAAGCGCACCCTCGGGCTGGCCTACGGGCTGGCCTTTGCGGACCTGGTGCTCTCGCCGGCAATGCCCAGCAACACCGCCCGCTGCGGGGGCGTTATCTATCCCATCGCCGACTCGCTGGCGCGTAATTTTGGCTCCAGCCCGGACGACGCCTCGCGCAGTAAAATCGGCACCTTTTTAGTGACCTGCATTGGGAACGTCAACGATGTTACCGCGGCAATGTTTATGACCGCCTACACCGGCAACCTGCTCGCGGTTAAGCTGGCGGCCAACGCGGGCATCGCCATCACCTGGGGCAGCTGGTTCCTGGCGGCGGTAGTGCCCTGCCTGATTTCGCTGATTATCGTTCCGCCTCTGGTGCTGCTGCTGACGCGCCCTGAAATCCGCCGCACCCCGGATGCGCCGCGGCTGGCCGCCGCCGATCTAAAAGCGATGGGGCCGATGACCCGCGGCGAGTGGCTGATGGCCCTCACCGTGGTGCTGCTGCTGGTGCTGTGGATTTTTGGCGACCGGCTCGGGGTGGACGCCACTACCGCCTCTTTCATCGGACTTTCCGTACTGCTGTTATGCGGCGTTCTGCGCTGGGAGGATATCAAAAGTGAAAAAGGCGCCTGGGACACGCTTATCTGGTTCGCCGCCCTGCTGATGATGGCCAATCAGCTTAAGCGGCTGGGGTTCACCACCTGGTTTGGCGATCTGATCGGCGGCAATATCAGCCATTTAATGGCAGGTACCAGCTGGATCCTGGTGCTGCTGCTGCTCAACGCCGCCTATTTTTATACCCACTACTTCTTTGCCAGCGGCAACGCGCAAATCGCCGCGCTGTACGCCGTGTTCCTGAGTGTGGGCGTCAACCTCGGCATCCCCCCGGTTCCCATGGCGTTTATGCTGGCGTTTACCAGCAGCCTGTACTGTTCGCTCACGCAATATACCCATGCCCGGGGGCCGATACTGTTTGGCGCGGGCTACGTGCCGACCGCCGTCTGGTGGCGGACCGGCTTTATTGTCAGCCTGGTCAATCAGGCCGTATTCATGACGGCCGGGCTGGTCTGGTGGAAAATCATCGGATTCTATTAACACCGGCGAGCGAATTGCCCTCTCAGGGCAGGCTATTGCAGGCCCTGGCGCGGCGATTCGCCCGGTAATGCGACGGTTTATCACCACGTCTCCACATTCAGGAGGACGATCATGGATAATTTCCAGCAATCCTGCGAAGCAGCCTATCGCTTTATTGCGCAACAAAAGCGCACCACCGCGAAAGAAATTCGCCGCACCGAACACTTTAAATTTCATGAGTGGGGGGACATTCTTTTCTATCTCAGACATGCTTATGGCGTCGTCAGCATTCGCGGCAAAGGGATTTTTATCAATGAGGAGACGTATCTGCAGTGGCTAAAATCGCCAACCGGCCCGCTGGTACGCAGTTCCACAAAATAGTGGCGAAGTCCCCCGTCCGCAGGTCGCGATACACCATTTTTCACCGCCCGGCGCAGGGCCACTTGCGGTTAGCGAAAATCCCCCTGCGCCGCCTTTTATCTTTATCGCGCACGTCCTCATTTATTTATCGGCGTTATTAACGGGCCGGTGAATTATTATTTCAGTTACGTGACGGAAAGAAACTAAATTCACTATTTAGAAACTAATTAAACAGGAGTGAATGTGATCGCAATCACCCCCGGAAGTATTCTTTAGCGGTTAGATTAATTTATAAATAAAACCCAATAACCCCTCACCCTACAGGACCGCGTATGTCTTCATTACTCCTGCAATCACTGTTTCCGCTGGTATTTGTTATGCTGCTCGGCTGGCTAAGCGGAAAATTAGGTTATATCCGACGCGAGGATAGTAGTATCCTCGCCAGCGTGGTAATAAAATTCGCGCTGCCCTTTCATCTTTTTATTGGCGCCCTGAATACCGATCCGGAAAAAATAAAGAATATCTCTTTTATGGCCGTCCTGGTCATTGGCCTGATGGGCGCCTGGCTGTTCACGCTGCTTCTCTCGCGCTACGTCTTTAAGCACGATATTCGCACCAGCGCCATTCAGTCCCTGGTCTGCGCCTTCCCCGATATGGCCTATTTCGGCGCTCCGGTCCTGGCGGTGCTGATCGGCCCGGAGGGCTTTCTCGGCGTGCTGATAGGCAATCTGGTCACCAGCATTTTAATGATCCCGCTGACCATCGTGCTGATTCGCATGGGAGAAAAAGAGCCCGAAGAGCGCTTTTCCACCCAAAGCCCGCTGCAGATGATTATGCATAACCTGGTCAAATCGGTGCAAAATCCCATCGTCTGGATCCCGGTAACCGGCGTGGTACTGAGCCTGCTGGGGATAAAGATACCGCACCTGCTGAGTATGCCGATCGAAATGGTCGGCAAGGTCGCCGGCGGCCTCTCGCTGTTCACTCTCGGCCTGCTGTTTTACGGCGAAAGCCCGAAACTTAACCTCCAGACCTGCACCAATATCGGCATTAAAAATCTGCTTCAGCCGGCGATCATGGCCTGCGCGGGGCTGGCCTTTGGCCTCAGCCATACGCTGCTGCAGCAGGCGGTAATTATCGGCGCCACCCCCACGGCCATCGCCGCAGGGATGTTTGCCTTACGCAGCGACACCTATATCGAAAACGCGTCATCGACCATTTTAATTGGCACCGCCATCGGCGTGCTGACGGAGGGCATTATGATCTATTTAATCTCATAGCGGTAAATTTTCATCTGTCATATGGCAAAGACTTTTTCCCTGGTGAATTAACGCCTGCGTTAATCCACAGCTGTTAATCCTGGAGTAACATATGTCACACCAAGAGGTTCTGTATACTCCCTATAATGGTCCGGTACTGCTGGACACACCATTATTAAATAAGGGCTTAGCCTTCACCGACCGTGAACGCGACAGCCTGAATTTACACGGGCTGCTGCCACATAATATTGAAACCATAGAAGAGCAGACCCAGCGCGCCTGGCAGCAGTTTTGCCATTTTAATCGTGAGATTTCACGCCACGTCTTTTTACGCAATATTCAGGACACCAACGAGACGCTGTTTTATCGGCTGGTGCGCGAGCATTTAAAAGAGACGTTACCCATTATTTATACGCCAACCGTCGGGGATGCCTGCGAACACTTTTCTGAAATCTATCGCCGGGCGCGCGGGCTGTTTATCGCCTGGCCAAACCGCGATCACATCGATGAGATGCTGCAAGGCTTCTCCCGCCACGATATCCGGGTCATTGTAGTGACCGACGGAGAGCGGATTCTCGGCCTCGGGGATCAGGGGATCGGCGGCATGGGGATCCCCATCGGCAAGCTGTCGCTGTACACCGCCTGCGGCGGGATCAATCCGGCATCAACGCTGCCCATTATGCTCGACGTCGGCACCAATAACCCGCAGCACCTCAACAATCCGCTGTATATGGGCTGGCGCCACCCGCGCATCAGCGACGATGAGTATCTGGCGTTTATGGATATGTTTATTGAGGCGGTGAAGCAGCGCTGGCCGGACGTGCTGCTGCAGTTCGAAGATTTCGCCCAGCGCAACGCCACCAGGCTGCTGGAGCGCTACCGCGACCGTCTCTGCTGCTTCAATGATGATATTCAGGGCACGGCGGCGGTCGCCACCGGGACCCTGATGGCCGCCGTTCATGCCGCCGGATCGCGCCTGCGGGAGCAGCGGGTGGTCTTCGTCGGCGGCGGCTCCGCCGGGTGCGGCATCGCCGAGAAAATTATCGCGCTGATGGTGGAGGATGGCCTCAGCGAAAGCGAGGCCCGGGATCGTATCTTTATGGTCGATCGCCACGGCCTGCTGACTGAGGAGACGCCCGACCTGCTGGACTTCCAGCGCCGGCTGGCGACCCGCAGGGAGATCCTCTCCGGATGGGGGCTCGGGGCCGGGTCCGCCTCTCTGATGGACGTCGTGCAGCAGGTGCGCCCCACGGTCCTGATTGGCGTTTCTGGCCAGCCGGGCCTGTTCAGCGAGGCGCTGATTAAAGAGATGCACCGCCACTGCCCGCGGCCGATCGTCATGCCGCTGTCGAACCCCACCTCGCGGGTGGAAGCGCTGCCGAAGGATCTGATTATCTGGACCCGCGGCGCGGCGCTGATTGCCACCGGCAGCCCCTTCGAGCCGGTGCAGTTCGACGAGGCCACCATTGAGATAGCCCAGTGCAACAATGCCTACATCTTCCCCGGTCTCGGGCTGGGCGTGCTCGCCGCACGCGCCAGGCGGGTCACCGAGGGGATGCTCTCCGCCGCCAGCCGCAGCCTGGCGATGCGCTCCCCGCTGATGAACAATCAAAAAGGCGGCCTGCTGCCGCCCATTGAGCAGATACGGGAGATCTCCCTGGACATTGCCCTGAGCGTCGCCCGGGCCGCAGTGGCGGAAGGGATCGCCCCTCCGTGCGAGGAGGCGGCCCTGCAGCAGCAGATCGAGGAGACCTACTGGCAGGCGAACTATGCCACCTACCGCCACTCGGCGCTGTAGAAAACCGCGCGCGGCGCCGGCCGCGCGCTATCCGCATCTTCCCGCCCGGCGCGCGCTACGCCGAATTCTCACCCGACCGTTTATCAAACAGCGCCGCGATTTTGTGATAAAGCCAGGGCACGTGGCGCACCGGCTCCAGGATCACGATGCCGAACAGAATGCCCAGCAGGCGCTCAATGCCGGGATCGACGCTGATGGCCGCGTAGTGGTCCGGCACGAGGATAACCAGCAGCGCGAGCGTAAACTGGGTACCAATGTATTTTATCTTCAGGGCGCCGTTTTCAATAATGCGCCCGATGACCACCCCGGCGGCAAGCAGCAGGGTTAGCAGCCAGATGTGCTGATGGCTGACGATCAGGGCGACAAAGCCGAGAAGCGCGCCGGACAGGCAGCCGATAAAGCGGTGAATGATCTTGGTGGTGGTCGGATGCTTCGGGCCGCTGAAAACGCTCAGGGGCACCATCATCACCGCCATAATCGTG
The DNA here is from genome assembly GCF_001598855.1 of Pluralibacter gergoviae ATCC 33028 = NBRC 105706. Classification (GTDB taxonomy): domain Bacteria; phylum Pseudomonadota; class Gammaproteobacteria; order Enterobacterales; family Enterobacteriaceae; genus Pluralibacter; species Pluralibacter gergoviae. The sequence goes on from NZ_BCZS01000023.1 coordinate 38,275, forward strand.
ATACAGGTTTGCGACACCGAGACAATATCAAACCGCTGCCAGATGAAGGGCAGAAACGCCATGGCAATGGCGGCCTGCACCGCGTGCCAGAACGCCGACTTGTGCCAGTAGATCTTTTCACTTTTACTCAGCGGTTTTCCCGGCGCGGCGCGCAGATGCAGCGCAAATCGCGGCCGCACAAGCCAGGTGGAGAGGGCGCTTATCAGGATACAGGCGACGGTTCCCACCGCCACCTCCTCGATGCGCGAAAGGGCATATGCCTGAAAGTTGCCCCCGTTCTGAATGCCGTCCATCACCACCATGGCAAAGGTGATCCCCATAAACAGCCAGGCATAGCTGTGGCGAAACAGCAGCGCGTTATAGAGCGTCACGCCGGTCATCGCCGCCAGTATCAGGCTGCTGAGCACCATATCGGGAAACAGCTTTTCGACCTGCACGGCGAGCAGCGCGCCGAGAACGGTGCCCGCGACCCGCAGCCCGCCCCGCTGGAGGCTGTCCAGCACGTGGCCGCGCATCACCATATAGCCGCTGAAGGCCGCCCAGCCCACGTACTGGACGTGGAGCAGATGGGAAAAAACAATCGCCAGCAGTACGGCGAGCACCGACTCCCCGCAGTCGATAAGGCGCGCCGGAGAGCGAAAACCGGTGCGAAAATCGTCGAAGATGTCGTGAAAGAGCTGCGGGAGTGAACGGAGTTTTGCGATAAATCCAGGCATGTGAACGCTGTGTTATTAAATAAATGTTATAAAAATTATACGCAATTTAGGCTTTTCCGGATGTGTCAGAAGATAAAATCGCATTTCAGGACAACCCGCCGCGTCCGGAGTCACGCCCCGGCTTCGGGCGCGCGCTCCTCCCGCCACGCGCCGAGCACCATCCCCACCAGCCCCGGAAACTTTGCCTCCAGCTCCTGATGGCGAATCTGGGTGTGCAGATCCCGGCCAATCATCGTTGCCCGGATCAGCCCGTTCTCCCGCAGAATGCGAAAGTGGTGCGAGGCGTTGGTTTTGCCGATCCCCAGCGCGGCGTATACGTCGGCGCAGGCGGTCAGGCCGCGTTTATCCAGAATGAGCAGGATATTCAGGCGCACCGGCTCAGAGAGGGCGTGCATCAGCATGTCGATGGTGACGGCGGACATCTCGGGGTGAAATCGTTGTTTCATCGCTTCAGGCAAATTCTCAGTGACAAAGGGGCCAAATGGTACAATGATTATTGTACCATTTAACGGTTAATAACGGAGTCCGCCATGCACGTTCTCGTTGTTTACGCCCATCCCTCACGCCGCTCGTTCAACGGCGCCCTGCTGGATGCGGTGATTGAAGAGGTTAACAGCCTCGGGCACACAATTGAAGTTTCCGACCTCTACGCCGAGGGCTTTAACGCCTGCGGCGGTCCGCAGGATTTTATCGAGCTGCAGGAGCCGGCGCAGTTTCACTATCAGAGCGAGCAGAAAAGCGCCGCCCTCAGCGATAACTTTGTTCCGGAGATCGCCCGCGAGCAGGCGCGCCTGCGCCGCGCCGATCTGCTGATCCTGCAGTTTCCCCTCTGGTGGGGCGGCGTACCCGCCATTCTGAAAGGCTGGTTCGATCGCGTCGCCACCTACGGAGTGGCCTACGCCGACGGTATGCGCTTCGAGTCCGGCCTGTTTAAAGGCCGCCGGAGCCTCGTCAGCGTGACCACCGGCGGCACGCCGGCGCGCTTTTCCGAAGCGGGCGACTACGGGCCGATAGAGAAGGTTCTCTGGCCGGTACAGCAGCTGTTTCTTGGCTACCTCGGCTTCGCGCGGGTGCCGCCGCAGGTTGCCTGGGCGGTGGCGCGCGTTGAGGATGAGGCGCGGCGTGAGGCGGTCAGCGCCCTCAGGCTGCGGGTGCGGGAGCTGCTGGAGGCCCCCTACCAGCGCCGGGAGCTGCCCACTCCGCAGGCGCTGCTGGCCGCGGTCGGCAACCGCGACTGGCGGTACAAAGGGTAATCGCCAGGGCCGCGAGGCGGCGGCCCGCCCGCCGCCAGATCACAATTATGAAACATTATATATACAAATAATCAATAGCATTCCCCTCGTCATTCACTCCACCAATGTTTTTTAAAAGTCATTATTAATCAGTTTGATAACCGCATAACTGCTGCCCTGAATGCGCTGCCGGCCTCCCTTCCGGCCAGCGTCTCAATTCACGTTCGCTTAAGCGGGCGTTAGGCAATCCCTAATTCATGGCGAAGCGCTTTTCACATACTTCTGTTAGTCATCAGATGCACATGCCTAAGCAGGAGTGAACAGCATGGATTACGTTGAGCGATCGTTTTTATTCGTGCCGGGCGACCGGAGCGAGCGATTTGAGAAAGCGAAAAGCAGCGGGTCGGACGCCATCATCATTGACCTTGAGGATGCGGTTACGCCGGAAAATAAGCGCCTCGCCCGGGAGAATGCCCTTCGCTATCTGCAGGCGGGCAACCGCGCCTTTATCCGCATCAACGCCGCCGGCAGCGAGTGGTTTGAGGCCGATCTGCAGGTGATTGCCGACGGCCGCTGCGCCGGGGCGTTTTTGTCGAAGGCCGAAAGCGCGCAGCAGGTTGCCGCCGTTGCCGGGCGCTGCGCCAGCGTCTATCCGATTATCGAAAGCGCCCGCGGCTTCAGGAACCTGCAGGCCATCAGCCAGGCACCGGGGGTAAAGCGGCTGGCGTTCGGCACCCTCGACTTCAGCCTCGACACCGGCATGGCGGATAACGATCGGGTGCTGATTGCCGTGCGCACGGAAATTGTGCTCACCTCGCGCCTGGCCGGACTGCAGCCCCCCATCGATGGCGTCACCACCGAGTTTCGCAATACCGACCGCACCGTGCTCGACGCCACCCACTCCCGCGAAATGGGCTTCGGCGGCAAGCTCTGCATCCATCCGGCGCAGGTTCCCTGCGTCAATAACGTCTTCGGCTACTCCGACGAGGAGATAGCCTGGGCCGACAACATTCTGAGTCTGAGTCAGTCATCTTACGGGGCCGTCAGCGATAACGGGAAGATGGTCGATAAGCCGGTGCTTGAGAAAGCAAAGCGCATCCTCGCCCACCGTTTTTCGTAGCCCCGCAGCAGGAGAGAGAAATGAAAGCCTTAGTCTGTGTAAAACAGGTCGTTGACCACAAAGTCAAAATCCGCATCAGGCAGGACCGCTCCGGGGTTGATACCGCGGACGTTAAGCTGAGCATCAATCCGTTTGACGAAATCGCCGTCGAAGAGGCCGTGCGCCTGAAGGAGAAAGGGGCTATCGGCGAGATTGTCGCCGTCTCCGCCGGCGGCGCCGGGGTCGCCGACGTGCTGCGTACCGCCCTCGCAATGGGGGCCGACCGGGCCATCCACCTGCAGAGCGATGCCGCCCTCGCCCCGCTGACGGTAGCCAAAGCGCTGGCCGCCCTGTGCGACGAAGAAAACCCTGACCTGATCCTGCTGGGCAAGCAGGCCATCGACGACGACTGCAACCAGGTGGGCCAGATGCTCGCCGCCCTGCGCGATCTTCCCCAGGCCACCAACGCCAGCGAAATCACCCTTGCCGACGGCAGCGTAACCGTTACCCGCGAAGTGGACGGCGGGCTGGAAACCCTGCGGCTGACGCTGCCGGCGACGATCACCGCCGATCTGCGGCTCAACGCGCCGCGCAACATCAGCCTGCCCAGCATCATGAAGGCGAAGAAGAAGCCGCTGGAGAGCCGCAGCCTTGAAAGCCTCGGCGTCGCGACGACCTCGCGGCTGACGACCCTGCGCGTCGAGGAGCCCGCCGCCCGCGCCGCCGGGGTCATGGTGGACGATGTCGACGCCCTGGTAAGCAAACTCAAAAACGCCGAACAGCTGATTTAAGGAGAGAGTCATGACCAGTTTAGTCATTACCGAACTGAGCGGCGGCGCGCTGCTTCCCGCCACCCTCAATACCGTGAGCGCCGCAGCGGCCATCGGCAGCGAGGTGCATCTGCTGCTGGTGGGTGCCGAGGTAGAAGAGGCGGCGGTGGCCGCCAGCCGCCTGCAGCCCGTGTCGCAGGTTTTCGTCGCCTGCGGCCCGCAGTTTGCCGAGCCGCTGGCGGAAAATATGCAGCGCCAGGTGCTCGATTTCCTCGCCAGGCGCGAGGGGCAGTATCAGGCGGTACTCTTCCCCGCCACCAGCTTCGGCAAGAACTGCGCGCCGCGCGTGGCCGCGAAGCTCGACGTATTCCAGGTCAGCGACATCACCGGGGTGGTCGATGCCAGCACCTTTGAGCGGCCCATCTACGCCGGGAACGCTATCGCCACGGTGCGCAGCGACGACGCCATCAAAGTGATCACCGTGCGCCCCACCGCCTTCCCGCCCGCCGACAGCGGCGAAGCGTGCCGGATTGAACACTGCGAGGCGGTTGAAGGCACCGCCGCCGCCGCCTTCGTCAGCCGCCGGGTCACCCAGAGCGACCGGCCGGACCTGCAGTCCGCCGGCATCGTGGTCTCCGGCGGCCGCGCGCTGGGCAGCGCCCAGGCGTTCGACGAGATCGTCAACCGGCTGGCGGATAAGCTCGGCGCCGCGGTCGGCGCCAGCCGGGCCGCGGTGGATGCCGGCTACGCCCCCAACGATTACCAGGTGGGCCAGACCGGCAAAATCGTCGCCCCCAAACTCTATATTGCCCTCGGCATCTCCGGCGCCATCCAGCATCTGGCGGGCATGAAGGAGTCCGGGGTGGTGGTGGCTATCAATAAAGATCCCGATGCGCCCATTTTTTCCGTGGCCGATTACGGCCTCGCCGCCGACGTTTTCGACGCGGTTCCCGAACTTATCCGCAAACTCTGACCGCACAGGGCGCCTTTTATGCACGTACACGATATCCACGCACCCGATCTTCACCGCTGGCGGCCCGAAGCGCAGCGCCTGACCGATCTGCTGGTGCCCGGCCCGGCCCGCCGCCTGGCCGCTACCCTCGACCGCAGCGGCGACGATCTGCGCAGCGGCGCGCCGCTGCCGCCGCTGTGGCACTGGCTCTACTTCCTGCCAGCGGACCCGCAGTCGGCCCTGGCCGCCGACGGCCATCCGCAGAAAGGGGCCTTCTTACCGCCGGTATCGCTACCGCGCCGCATGTGGGCCGCCGGAACGCTGACCTGGCACAGCCCGCTTCGCCTCGGGGAGAGCGTTGAGCGCACCTCGCAGGTGAAGGGCATCGAGGAAAAAGAGGGCGCCAGCGGCCGGCTGGTTTTCGTCGAGGTAGAGCACCGCTACCGCGCCGGCGAGCGGGATCTGCTCACCGAGGTCCACACCATCGTCTATCGCGAGGCGGTGACCGGAGCGCCGGCGACCAGACGGGCCAGCGCCCCGCTGCCGGAGGCGCAGTTCAGCCGCGAGATCCTCCCCGATCCGCGGCTGCTCTTTCGCTACTCGGCGCTGACCTTTAACACCCATCGCATTCACTACGACCTTGATTACGTTACCCGGGAAGAGCACTACCCCGGCCTGGTGGTACACGGCCCGCTGACCGCCACCCTGCTGATGGACCTGCTGCGCGAGCACGCGCCGGCGGCAGAGATCCGCAGCATGGCGTTCCGCGCCCTGTCGCCGCTGTTCAGCCCCGCTCCCGTGCGCCTGAACGGGCGCATTGATGGCGATACCGCCACCCTGTGGGCCACCGGCCCCGACGGCCAGACGGCGATGAAGGCCACGGTACAGATTAACTGAGGAAAAAAGATGAAAAGCATTGAACAGGATAACTACCAGGATATTCGCGACGCGGTTCGCGCGCTTTGCAGCGAGTTTCCCGACGAGTACCACCGCAAAATTGATGAAGAGAAGGCCTATCCGGAAGCGTTTGTTGACGCCCTGACCGCCGCGGGATGGCTGGCGGCGCTGATCCCGGAAGCCTACGGCGGCTCGGGACTGGGGCTCACGGAAGCGTCGATTATCATGGAGGAGATTAACCGCTCCGGGGGCAACTCCGGCGCCTGCCACGGCCAGATGTACAACATGAATACCCTGCTGCGCCACGGCTCGGAAAAGCAGAAGGCCTTCTGGCTGCCGCGCATCGCCAGCGGCGAATGGCGCCTGCAGTCGATGGGCGTCACCGAACCCACTACCGGGACGGATACCACCAAAATCAAAACCACCGCGGTCAAAAAAGAGGGCCGCTACGTCATCAACGGCCAGAAGGTGTGGATCTCCCGCGTCCAGCACTCGGACTGGATGATCCTGCTGGCCCGCACCACCCCGCTGGCGGAGGTCAGGCGCAAGTCGGAAGGGATGTCCATCTTTATGGTCGATATTAAAGAGGCCATGAAGAGCGGCATGACCGTGCGGCCGATCGCCAATATGGTGAACCACGAAACCAACGAGCTGTTTTTTGAAAATCTCGAAATTCCGGAAGAGAACCTGATCGGCGAAGAGGGTATGGGCTTTCGCTACATCCTCGACGGTCTGAACGCCGAGCGGACGCTGATCGCCGCCGAGTGCATCGGCGACGGCTACTGGTTCCTCGACCGCGTGACCCGCTATGTCTCCGAGCGCGAAGTCTTTGGCCGCCCCATCGGCCAGAACCAGGGCGTGCAGTTCCCGATTGCCGAGGCCTTTATCGAGGTGGAAGCCGCAAGCCTGATGCGCTTTAAGGCCTGCGAACTCTTCGATAAGCACCTCAACTGCGGCGCGCAGGCCAATATGGCCAAATATCTGGCCGCCAAAGCCAGCTGGGAAGCGGCCAACACCTGCCTGCAGTTCCACGGCGGCTACGGGTTTGCCACCGAATATGACGTGGAGCGCAAGTTCCGCGAAACCCGCCTCTATCAGGTGGCGCCGATCTCCACCAACCTGATCCTGAGCTACATCGCCGAGCACGTGCTGGAACTGCCGCGCTCCTTCTGACCGCAACCGCCGGAGAAAGATCATGAAACAGCTACCGCTATCCGGGATCACCGTGGTGTCTATCGAACACGCGATCGCCGCCCCCTTCTGCACCCGGCAGCTCGCCGACTTCGGCGCCCGCGTCATTAAGGTCGAGCGTACCGGTACCGGCGACTTTGCCCGCGGGTACGACGAGCGCGTCAACGGCATCTCCTCCCACTTCGTCTGGACCAACCGCTCGAAGGAGAGCATCGCCCTCGACCTGAAGTCGGACGAAGGCAGCGCGGTGCTGCACCGGCTGATCGGCAGCGCCGATGTGTTTATCCAGAATCTCGCTCCCGGCGCCGCCGCGCGCATGGGGCTGGACTGGGAGAGCCTGTCGGCGCAGTATCCCGGGCTTATCGTCTGCGATATCTCCGGCTACGGTGACAGCCCGGCCGCGCCGGGCCCCTACCGGGACAAGCGCGCCTACGACCTGCTTATCCAGAGCGAATCCGGCTTTCTCAGCGTTACCGGCAGCGCCGATACGCCCGCCAAAGCCGGGATTTCGATTGCCGATATCGCCGCCGGCATGTACAGCCTGACCAATATCCTGGCGGCCCTGAACCTGCGCAGCCGCACCGGCCGGGGACAGCGCATTGATATCTCAATGCTGGAGAGCATGGCCGAATGGATGAGCTTCCCGCTCTACTACACCTTTAACGGCGCCGAGCCGCCGGTGCGCACCGGCGCGTCGCACGCCACCATCTATCCCTACGGCCCGTTTCCGGCGCAGTACGGCGAATCGGTGCTGTTCGGGGTGCAAAATGAGCGCGAGTGGCAGCGCTTTTGCGCAACGGTATTACGCCGCCCGGCGCTGGCGGACGATCCGCGCTTTATCAGCAACTCGCTGCGGGTAAAAAACCGCGAACTGCTGAATGAAATTATTATTTCCGTCTTTCGCGATTATCCGGCGGCAGATATTTTGCAGCGCCTCGACGCGGCGCAAATCGCTAATGCCAGAATGAATGAATTAAAAGACCTGTGGCAGCATCCGCAATTACGGGCGCGCCAGCGCTGGGTCACCATTGATACCCCGGCAGGGCCGGTGCCGGCCCTGCTGCCGCCCGGCATCGCCAGCGCGGACGATGCGCAAATGACCGCCGTTCCGGCGCTCGGCGAGCATACGCAAAAAATACTCGCCGAGCTGCACTATGCGCCGGAACAGATTAGCCAGCTGAAAAAAAATAACATTATCTGACCCTTAAAAAATAAAAACATCTTACCCTGACGACTAATGTGGAGCATCCCCTATGTCCAGAGAACTGCCCGTTCCCGAGGGAACCCATGCCCTGAGTAATAAAAACCGCATCACCTCTATTATCAGCGCCTGCGCGGGTAATTTAGTGGAGTGGTACGACTTTTTTATTTACGCCTATACCGCCATCTATTTTGCCTCGCTCTTTTTCCCCGACGGCAATCAGACGACCCAGCTGATGGCGAGCGCCGGGATCTTTGCGGTCGGCTTTTTTATGCGCCCGATTGGCGGCTGGATCTTTGGCTATATCGCCGACAATAAGGGACGCAAGGTGGCGATGGTCCTGTCGGTATTTCTGATGTGCGGCGGCTCGCTGCTGATCGCCGTGATGCCGGTGTATTCCAGTATCGGCGTCGCCGCCCCGGCGCTGCTGCTGGTGGCGCGGCTGATGCAGGGGCTCTCCGTCGGGGCCGAGTACGGTACGGGCGCCACCTACATCAGCGAAATCTCGCGCAAGGGCACCCGCTGCTTCTTCGGCTCCTTCCAGTATATGACCATTATTGCCGGCCAGCTGCTGGCGCTGCTGACCATCTCGCTCCTGCAGCTGCTGCTGACCGCCGAACAGATGCACGCCTGGGGCTGGCGTATCCCCTTTCTCATCGGCGCCTTCAGCGCGCTGGCGGTGGTCTACGTTCGCCGCCACATGGCGGAAACGCTGGTGGCGAAAAAAAGCGCCCACACCAAAGCGGGGTCCCTGCGCGAGCTGATGAAATATCCGCGCGCCATCACCGTGACCCTGTTCATCACCATGGGCTGCTCGCTCTACTTTTACACCTTCACCAGCTATATGCAGAAGTACCTGGTGCTCTCCGTCGGCATGTCGCCGGAGAGCGCTGGCCTGATCATGACGTCGGCGCTGGTGCTGTTTATGGTCGTCCAGCCGCTGTTCGGCGCCCTGGCAGACCGCATCGGCTCCCGCACCAGCATGATCATTTTCGGCGTGCTCGCCACCCTGTTTGTGATCCCCCTGATGACCCTCCTGCGCGGCGCGACGGACGTCTGGTCGGCGCTGCTGCTGGTGGCCGCCGGGCTGCTGATCGCCAGTTTCTATACCCCCATCACCGGCGTGCTGAAGGCCGACCTCTTTCCGGCGGGCATCCGCGCGCTGGGGGTATCGCTGCCCTACGCGGTAGGCAACGCCCTGTGCGGCGGCACGGCGGAGTACGTCGCCCTCTGGACCCGCTCGCAGGGCATTGAGAGTAACTACTTCATCTACGTGGCGGTGATGACCTGCCTGTCGCTGATTGCCGCCCTGCTGCTGCCCAACCTGCAGAAACACGGCTGGCTTGACGGCGACGGCAAAGTTGAAGATCTGACGCAAATAAGAAGCCGCAAACCGGCCCTGATATCCGATAGCCAAAACTGACCTCTGCGCACCTTGCGCAGAGTACGGGAGCAAGAGATGAACGAAAAACACCCGCAAGCACAGCCGCCGCGAGAAACGATGGCGTGCGATGTCCTGATTGTTGGCGCCGGTCCGGCGGGACTTGCCGCCGCGATCCGCCTGAAATCGCTGGCCAACGAGGCCGGGGCCGACCTGTCGGTAATGGTCATCGACAAAGGCTCCGAGCCGGGGGCCCATATCCTGAGCGGCGCGGTGATGGATCCGCGCGCCCTCGACGAGCTTATTCCCGACTGGCGCACGCGCGGCGCCCCCCTGACCCAGGCGGTAACGCAGGATGAGGTGCTGTTTCTCACCCGCGGCAGGGCGCTGCGCACGCCGGACCTGCTGGTGCCCGACAATCTGCGCAATCACGGCAACTACATCATCAGCCTCGGCAATCTGGTGAAGTGGCTTGCCGGCCAGGCGGAAGCGGCAGGAGTGGATATCTTTCCCGGCTTTCCGGCAACCGAAGTGCTCTATGACGACAGCGGCAGCGTGGTTGGGATAGCCACCGGCGACATGGGGCTGCACCGGGACGGCACGCCGAAGGAGAATTTCGAGCGCGGGATAGAGATCCGCGCCCGCTATACGCTGTTTGCCGAAGGCGCGCGGGGTCAGCTCGGCAAGGCGCTGATTGCCCGCTTTCACCTTGACGACGGCAAAGCGCCCCAGAGCTTCAGCCTCGGCATCAAAGAACTGTGGGAGGTCCCGGCAGCCTGTTCCCAGCCGGGGCTGGTTATCCATACGGCGGGCTGGCCGATGGATAAAGAGACCTTCGGCGGCGGCTTCCTCTACCACCTGAACGATAACAAAGTGGCCCTCGGCCTGGTCGTCGGCCTGGACTACCCCAACCCGACCCTCAGCCCCTACCAGGAGATGCAGCGCTGGAAAACCCATCCCGCCATCCGCCGCCACATTGCGCAGGGCAAACGCCTGGGCTACGGCGCGCGGGCCATCAACAACGGCGGCATCCCCTCCATGCCGACGCCCTGCTTTCCCGGCGGACTCTTGATCGGCTGCAACAGCGGCACCCTCAACGCCAGCCGCATCAAGGGCAGCCACGCGGCGATGAAAAGCGGCGAGCTGGCCGCAGAGGCGGTCTTTGAGGCTCTGCAGAGCGGCAGGCAGCACGACAGCCTCAGCGCCTACCAGACCCGGCTGCAGGAGAGCTGGCTGTGGCAGGAGCTGGAACAGGGCAGCAATTTTAAACCCTGGTTCAAGAAGGGCCGCGCCGTGGGAATGATGATGACCGGCGTTGAGCACTGGCTGCTGCCGAGGCTGGGCGTGAAAAAGGCGCCGTGGCGGGTCAAAAACAGCGTCGCCGATCATCTGACCCTGCGCCCCGCCGACCGCTGCAGCGCGAAGATCTACGACAAACCCGACGGTAAAATCACCTTCGATCTGCCCTCATCGGTCTACCTGAGCAACACCTGGCACGACGAGGATGAGCCGGTCCATCTGCGCCTGAGCGATAGCGCCATTCCGGTGGCCGTCAACCTGGAGACCTACGCCGGCCCCGAGGCGCGCTACTGCCCCGCCGGGGTCTACGAGTATGTGAACGAGGGCGATGCACCGCGGCTGCAGATTAATGCCCAGAACTGCGTCCACTGCAAAACCTGCGACATCAAAGATCCGCGGCAAAATATCACCTGGACCGCGCCGCAGGGCGGAGAAGGCCCCAACTACACGGGAATGTAGCCCGCGCCCTGAGAAGGCGGCATCAACAGCGTCACCAGCTGCCGGGCGTAGCCGGGCAGCCTGTCGAAGCGGCGGGCGCAGAGATGGAGCCTTCGCAGGGACCAGAGGTCGTTAAGATCGATAATGGCAAAGCGGTGCAGCTGCCCCAGCCGCGATGCCGCCGAGAAGGGCATCACGCCGATCCCCACCTGCGCTTCAACCATTCTGCAGAAGGTTTCGAAGTTACCCACCTGGATGCGGATCTTGAGCGCGCTGCCGGCCTGCTCGGCCTGGCGGCGGATAAACTCGTACATGCCGGTCCCCTCCGGCAGACTTATCTGCGCATACGCCATCGACTCCGCGAAGCTGACGCTCTTTCTCTCCGCCAGCGGATGATCGACCGGCGCCACCAGCACCAGCCGGTCGGTGCGAAAGGGCAGAAGCTCAAGGCTGTCGGTGGTAATGCTGCCGGCGACAATGCCGAGATCGGTCTTCCCCTCCAGCACCGAGCGCACGATCTCCGGGCTGGGGTACTCCCGCAGATCGATATCCACGTCGCTGTACTGCGCCAGGTAGCGGCTCAGCAGCGGCGGAAGGTATTCGGCCACGGCGGTAATGCTGGCAAAGATCCGCACCAGCCCCTTAATGCCCTTCCCGTGCTCCTGCATATCGCTGCGCATCACCGCCATCTGGTTGAGCAGCTGGCGGGCGTGGTGGCGAAGGGTCTCCCCGGCGGGCGTCAGCGCCACGCCCTGGCTGCTGCGGTAAAGCAGACGGGCGTTGATGCTCTCTTCAAGATTGCGGATGCGCACGCTGGCCGAGGCGGCGGAGAGGTGCGTTTTTTCTGCGCCGCGCGTCAGGCTGCCCTCTTCGCTGATGGCGAGAAAAAGTTTCAGGTCGGTAATATCAAAATGCATCAGGCAGCCCCGCGGTATTGTTATGCGCACTAAACCTGGCACACCTGCGCGCCGGCGGCGGGGCCAGATGTGCACTCTGTACGCCGCCGACGGCCGCCGGGGAGGCGGCCGCGCAGAACGGTTAAAATGGACTCAGCCCCAGGGCGCGCCGGAAGCGGTTTTTCACAAAGCTGCCGTCCCGGGGCGGCAGCCTGCGCGGCGGCTCATCCACCGCAATCAGCACATCGGCAAACACCGCGCCGGAGCGGGCCTGGATCTGCGCCACCAGCGCCGTCAGCCCGTCGATGCTCTCCAGCGTCAGGGTATGGGCAATCCCGAATCCCTGCGCCACGCTCTCCAGCCGCGTGCCGCAGCTGGTGTGGCTCGGCTGCATCCCGGTCTCGCCGAAGTGGCCATTATTCAGCACCACCACGCTGAGATTATCCGGCGCCCGGGCGGCGATGGTGGCGAGAGTACCAATCCCCATCAGCATTTCGCCATCGCCGGTGACCACCACCACCGTGCGCTCGGGCCGGGCGAGCGCCAGCCCCAGACCGGTAGCGGCGGCACCGCCCATCGCCCCCCACAGATAGAAGTTCTCATCCCGGTCGCCGGCGGCGAAGACGTCATAGGCGGCGGATCCCAGGCCGGTGACGATCAGCGCATCCGGGATCTGCGCAATCAGTCCGGCAACAAATTGCCGGCGGTCAATGTGGCTCATATTCCCCTCCCTCAGCGCAGCCATTTTTTACGGCCAATCAGACTCTGGGACAGCAGGACGGCAATCTGCGCCCCGCCCTCAAATACCGCATCCACGGCGGCGCTGACGATCTCCTGCGCCTCCTCCGGACGGCTGACGCGCATCACGGTGATGCCCATCAGCTCCAGCGCCGCCTGGGTTTTCAGCCCCATCGCCGCCTGCCACTGGTTAAACTCGGCGTACTCGCCGCGCATGGTGATAAGGGTCAGGAACGGAAACTGGCAGTTGGAGAGCAGGGAGAACATGTTTATGCAGTTGCCAACGCCGCTGCTCTGCATCAGCAGCGCCGCGCGCTGCCCCCCGAGCCAGGCCCCCGCCGCCACGCCGATGCCCTCTTCCTCGGTGGTCAGCACCACATCGGCAATATCGGGATCGGCCTTCGCCGCGAGAATCGCCTTGCTGTGCCCGGCATCGGGCACGTAGGCAATTTGCGCAATACCGCCCTGCTTCAGGGCGTCAAACACCGCCTGCTGCCAGTCCGCCCTCTCTCTGTTTTCTGCGATCATGGTTATACCTTTCGCCGTCAGTTGTGGATCGCCAGCATAACCATCGATAACATGTGATTTACAATAGAATTACATCATAGCAGCAATCAGCTATCGGTATAAGGGGGGCTTCTGGACATCAAAATGCTCAAGGCGCTGCTGGCCGTCGCCGACACCGGCAACGTGACGAAGGCCTCGGCGCAGCTGCACCTCGTCCAGCCCGCCGTCTCGCGCCAGATAAAGCTGCTTGAGGAGGCATTTGGCGCCCGCCTGTTCGACCGTTCCCCGCACGGAATGGTCCTTACCGCGGCGGGCGAGATCCTGGCCGGACACGCCCGCCGCATCCTCGATGAGCTGAGCGAGGCCCGGTATAAGATAAGCGCCAGCGTCCAGCAGGTGTCCGGCAGCGTCACGCTCGGCATGTTGCCCAGCCTCTGCGACCTGCTCTCGGCGCCGCTCTATGCCCGGGTCACCGCGGCCTTTCCCGCCCTGCGTCTGAATATCGTCAGCGGCTACGCGGGCCACCTGCGCGAAGGGCTGAGCCGGGGCAGCATCGACTGCGCCCTGGTCTACGCCGACGACGAGGAGCACCACCGCTTTATCCCCAGCCTGGAGGAGGCTCTCTGGCTGGTGGGCCCGGGCAATGCGGCGCTGCCGGCGGGCGGCGTAAGCTGGCAGACGCTGGCGCGAACGCCGCTGATCCTGCCGCCGCTGCCCCACGGCATCCGCAGGCTGGCGGAGCGCGCGGCCCGGCGGCAGAACGCGGCGCTGAAGGTGGTGACGGAGACCGATAGCCTCAGCGTCCAGAAACAGCTGGTGCTGGCCGGGGCCGGGATGACCCTGCTTCCCGCCATCGCCATTGAGGAGGCGCGCGCCTGCGGGACATTCTGCTGCGCGCCGGTAGGCGATCCGCCGCTGACGCGTACCCTCGGCTTTGCCCTGCCGCTGGCGGGCGAATCGCCCGCCGCCAGACACGTGCTGGGGCTGTTCGACGCCTGCCTGCGCGAGCGCATTGGCGACGGCGGCTGGCCCCACGCGCGGCTGTTAACGCCCCCGGCGGGCGAAGCGTTGTGCAGCCTGGTTAGCGGGTAAAGGCGCAGTTCCGATTGTGCGGCTGCCGACGGCAGCGCTATGATGGCGCCACGCTTTGACCTGATTACTGTGATTATCCATGGACGTTATTGGCATCATCATGTCGGCGGGAAAGTCCTCCGTCGACGTTGCGCTTTATACCCTTTTACCGATCATGGTCGTGATGCTGATCGTGATGAAGTACCTCGAAGTCCGCGGCATTCTCGATGCCATCGTCCGCTGGCTGGCGCCGCTACTCAAACCGTTTGGCCTGACCGGCATGAGCGCCTTTGCGCTGATCCAGATTAACTTCGTCAGCTTCGCCGCCCCGCTCGCCACGCTGGCTATCATGGACAAGCGCGGCGTCTCCGACCGCCAGATGGCGGCCACCCTGGCGATGGTGTTTGCCATGGGCCAGGGCAACGTCTTCTATCCGCTGACCCCTTTTGGCCTGCACTGGTCGGCGGCCATCGCTATCTCAATCATCGGCGGCCTGGGCGCGGCGGCGTTCTGCTGGTACGTCAGCGGGCGCCGGCTCTCCCTCGCCGAAAACGCCCGCGCCGAAGTGCTGCCCGATAACGAGCAGAGCGGGCGCGGGCTTATCGCGGTGATCAACAGCGCGGGAGCGGATGCCATCCGCCTGGCGCTCGGCGCGGTGCCGATGCTGATCCTCTCCTTAACGATTGTCGGGCTGCTGCAGGCGGCGGGCGCTATCGAGATGCTGCAGCGCCTGCTGATGCCCCTGCTCTCGTGGCTGCAGATCCCGCAAAACTTTGTCCTGCCGGCACTGGTGAAGTGCGTGGCGGGCGGCACAGCCTATTTCGGCATTATTTCGGAAATGGCGCAGCACGGAAAAGTGACCGTTCAGCAGCTTAACGCCTCGGCGGGGCTGCTGGTGCAGACCTTTGACCTGCCCGGCATCGGCATTTTCCTCGGCGTCAGCGCCCGCTTCGTGCGCCTGTTCCGCTTCGTGGTTCCTGCCGCCATTGCCGGGATTGCCCTGCGCGGGGTGCTGCATATGGTGCTGTTTTGAGGGCTAAACGCCCGACCGCCGCTGTTTTATTGCCCTCTCCGCTCTGTTCAGGGGAGATAATATGCAGGCACAATGAATATTTCTGAAAGACGCCAATAACCCTTTGCAAAGGAGCAGGAATGAAGCTTATCGGTATGCTCGACTCGCCGTACGTCCGGCGCACGGCAATCTCGCTTGCGCTCTATGAGGTTGAATTTGAACATTTACCGCTGTCGGTGTTCAGCGACATGGAGGCCTTCTCCGCGCTCAATCCGCTGGTGAAAGCGCCCACCCTGCTGCTCGATGACGGCACGCGCCTGATGGACTCGACGCTGATTATTGACTACTTCGAATCGCTTGCCGGGCCGCAGCACAGGCTGATGCCGTCCGAGCCTGCAGCGCGGGCCGCCGACCTTCAGCTGCTGGGGGTGATGCTGGTTGCCTGCGAAAAGGCCGTGCAGTACGTCTACGAACACCGGCTGCGCCCGGAAGAGAAGCGCCATCAGCCGTGGATTGACCGCGTCAGCCGCCAGCTGCTGGCCGCCTGCGGCGAGTGGGAGACGCTGCTCGCGGGCCGCCCGACCGCCGGGCGGGCCGATCAGGTAGCGGTGACCGCCGCCGCGGTCTGGGACTTTATTCAGCGTATGCTGCCGCAGGTCGTAGAGGCGCAGGCGTTTGCCCGCATTCAGGCCTTCAGCGCCCATTTCAACGGCCAGCCTGCCTTCAGACAGTATCCGCTCCCTTAACCGCCCCGGAAGCAGATCTTCTGCTTCCGGCAAAGCTCCTCGCCGCCAATACATGCCTGATATCGCGCCGCTTGCCGGATAATACACTTATTAAAAGTAGTGATTAAGGCATTAACTCTCTATAATTCCCGGCGGCACCGGTCCCGGGCGGGATCGGGTTTTACTTTTCATCCTCTCTTTCCGGCATTTCAGGTGCTGAATGGGGCAAGAGGCTACATCATGTTTACCACCGCCGCGTATATCGCGCTCTTTCTGCTGTGCAGCTACGGCATCTTTACACTCGATCTTCGCAAAGACTCGCTCTCCAAAAGCGTTTTTATCGCCATGTTCCTCGGCGCGCTTATCGGCGTCTCGCTGCACTTTATCGGCGCCGACGCCGGACGCCGAGTGATCGACTGGTACAGCATCGTCGGCAACGGCTACGTTAACCTGCTCAAGCTGGTGGCCATTCCGCTTATTTTTATTTCGATCCTCTCGGCGATCAATAAGCTGGAGCACGCCGCCGGACTTGGCCGCATGTCGCTGACCATCGTCGGCTGTATGCTGCTGCTGGTGATGATCGCCGGCTTTATCGGCCTGCTCACCGCCCGCGCTATCGGGCTGGACGCCAGCGCCTTCGCGCACCTGCAGTCCACGCTTACCGCCGACGACGTGGCCAAAACCGCGGCCGTTTCGCTGCCGGCGCTGATAACCTCGCTTATCCCCACCAACCTGTTCCTCGACCTGACCGGGGCGCGCAGCGTATCGGTGATCGGCATCGTTATCTTCACCCTGCTGGCGGGCGCGGCGCTGCTGAAGGTGAAAAAGGAGGCGCCGGAAGAGGGCGAGAAGCTCAGCGCCGGGATTAACGCCGTGCAGATCTGGGTAATGAAAATGGTGCGCATCGTTATCGCCCTGACGCCCTACGGCGTGATGGCCCTGATGGCGAAGGTGTTCTCCTCTTACCGGATGGAGCAGTTCGTCAGCCTGCTGGGCTTTATCGCCGCCTGCTATCTGGCGGTGCTGATGATGTTTATCGTCCACGCGCTGCTGCTCACGCTGGCCGGGCGCAACCCGCTGCGCTACTACAAAACCGTGTGGCCGGCGCTGACCTTTGCCTTCGTTTCCCGCAGCAGCGCCGCGTCGATCCCGCTGGCGATTACCTCCCAGGAAAAACTCGGCGTGCCGAATACCATTGCCAACATCGCCGCCTCGTTCGGATCCAGCATGGGGCAGAACGGCTGCGCCGGGATCTATCCGGCGATTATGGTGGCGATGATCGCCCCGACCCTGGGCATCGATCCCTTCTCGCTCACCTTTCTCGCCGCGATGCTGCCGGCCATTGCGCTCGGCTCCATCGGCGTGGCTGGCGTCGGCGGCGGCGGCACCTTTGCGGCGCTGATCGTGCTGTCAACGCTCAACTTCCCGGTCGCGCTGGTGGGCATTTTTATCGCCATTGAACCGGTGGTGGACATGGCGCGCACCGCGCTGAACGTCAACGGCTCGATGATGGCCGGCGTGCTGGCAAGCCGCCTGCTGGAGAATAAAAACGACGCCCGGGCGCGCGCCATTCGCGATTAACCGCTCCCTCAACCTCACCTGCCCTATAAGGCAGGTGATCCTCTGCTGAAATTCCGCTTCGCTACCGCTATTTCGGGAAAACAGATTTCTCTGAATCGGCATACTGATTTTGTTAATGGAATGTATACTGCGATAGTTCCATACAACAAAAAAGCAACGCCTCCGATCCGCCAGTAAAAATGAATTACTGCCCTCGCCAGTTTCGTTAATTCTTTGCCATGAAGAGGACTCTGACACAATGCGTGAAAATAGTTATCCGCAGAAAAATCGATTCGCGGCGGTTATTTATAATCTGCTTAACCCTATTCCCTACGGGCTTTTTATCGCGGCCCTTATTTTCGACATTATTTATCTCTACAGCACCAACGTGATGTGGGGAAAAAGCGCCAGCTGGCTGATTGCCTTTGGCCTGATATTCGCCATCATTCCCCGGCTGATTAATCTGTTTCAGGTCTGGGTCGGCGGCCGCTGGCCGCAGCTGTCGGCGGTGAAAATTCACTTCTGGCTGAACCTGGTGGCGATTGTGGCCGCCATTCTCAACAGCTTCGTCCACAGCCGCGATGCCTACGCCATTGCGCCGCAGAATGTTATCTACTCCGCCATCACGGTCGGCTGCCTGCTGGTGGCCAACATCGCCCTTTCGCTCGGCCACGTCACGGAGGATCGTCATGACTAACCGCCTGCTCTTCATCCCGGCGATGATAACCCTCGCCCTCGCCCTCAGCGCCTGCGACGAAAAAGCGAAACTGACCCCGGAGCAGCAGATGGGCCCGGACCCGCAGCTGCCGAAAGCCCAGGATTTTCTGCTGCCGCCGATGCAGGTGCCGAAAGGCGTCGGCTGGCAGGGGGACGCTAAGCCCGAGGTGGCCCCGGGCCTGCGCATAGAGAAGATTGCCGACGGCCTGATGCACCCGCGCATGGTCTACGTCCTGCCCAACGACGACATTCTGGTGGTCGAAAGCAACAGCCCCGGCGAAGAGGCCACCACGACGCCGAAACAGCTGATCGCCGGCGTGGTCAAAAATCAGTCCGGCAAAGGGGCGAAAGGCGGCAACCGCATCACCCTGCTGCGCCGGGGCGACGGCGGCTGGGAGAAGCACATTTTTCTGCAAAACCTGCACTCGCCCTTCGGCGTGCAGCTGATTGGCGACAACCTTTACGTGGCCAATACCGATGCGGTAGTGCGCTATCCCTATAAAACCGGCGAAACCGAGATTCGCGAACCGGGCAGCGAGCTTGCCGACCTGCCGGGCACCATCAACCACCACTGGACCAAGAGCCTGCTCGCCGGCCCGGACGGCAAAAAGCTTTACGTCGGCGTCGGCTCCAACAGCAACATTACCGAAAACGGCCTCGACGTCGAGTACCGGCGCGCGGCGATCCTGGAGGTGGATGTCGCTACGGGGGCCAGCCGCATCTATGCCAGCGGCATCCGCAACCCGACCGGGCTCGGCTGGGAGCCGCAGAGCGGCAGGCTGTGGGCGATAGCCAACGAGCGGGATGAGATAGGCGCCGATCTGGTGCCGGATTATCTCACCTCGGTGCAGGAGGGCGGCTTCTACGGCTGGCCGTGGAGCTACTTCGGCCAGCACGTTGACCGCCGCGTGCAGCCCCCGCGCCCGGATAAAGTGGCGCAGGCGATTAAGCCCGACTACGCCCTCAGCTCCCACGTTGCGCCGCTGGGCCTGCACTTCTACACCGGCAGCGCGCTGGGCGAGAAGTACCGCGGCGGCGCCTTTATCAGCGAGCACGGCAGCTGGGACCGCTCGCCGCTCAACGGCTACCGGGTGAGCTTCGTCGCCTTTAAAGACGGCAAGCCGGCGGGCCTGCCCGAGAGCGCGGTCAGCGGCTTTGTCTCTAAAGATGAGAAGGAACTCTACGGCGCGCCGGTGGGGCTGGATCAGGATAAGGAAGGCGCGCTGATTATCGCCGACGACGTGGGGAACGCGGTCTGGCGGGTGACCGCGAAGTAGCCTGCGCCCCTGCCCCGGGCATTTTCAACCGCGTGCGAGCGCAGCGCGGCCCTTTGCCGGGTGGCGCTGCGCTTACCCGGCCTGCATCCGCAGGGCGGCCAACCGTAGGCCCGGCAAGCGCAGCGCCGCCGGGCGTTTTCCACCAAGGATAACCGTAGGCGCCGCCCTACATCAGAAATCCCAGATAACCTTCCCGACAACCGTCCGCCCGGCGCCCCAGAAGCAGCCCTGCGCGTAGGTAAAGCAGCTGGTCACGTAGTCGCGCTTGGTCAGGTTATCGACGTTGAGCTGCACCCTGCCGCCCTTCAGGCTCTGCAGCAGGTGGCCCAGATCGTAGTGGACCTCCGCGTCCATCACGCCGTAGCCGGCGGTGCTGAACTGATTTTCCATGGTGCCGCCCTTGGTGCCGTTGCTGAAGCGCCCGCCGACGCCCGCGCCGAGGCCGGACACCGCAGTGCCCTCCGGCGCCTGCCAGTTGACCCACAGGGAGCCGTAGCGGCTGGGGATGCGCAGCGGCCGGCGGCCGACCACGTCGCGGTCGCTGTACTGGGTGTACTCCACGTCCTGCCAGGTCATGGCGCCGATAACGCTGAATTGCTCAGTCACCTGGCCTCTGGCCTCCAGCTCAACGCCGCGCGAGCGGATTTTACCGTCCTGAACAAAGGCCTGCGGGAAGCGCGGATCGGTGGCCAGCGTCTTATCCTGAGTCAGGTTAAAGGCGGCAATCGAGAAGAAGGCGTCCATAAAGGTCGGCCGGTACTTGATACCCGCTTCGTAGAGTTCGCCGCGCGACGGATCGAACATCCGGCCATTGCGGTCGGTGGAGTTGGTGGGCTGGAACGACTGGGCCCAGGTGAAGTACGGCGCCACGCCGTTATCAAACAGGTAGTTGATCCCGGCGCGCCAGGTGGTGGCTTCGTCGCGCTGGCGGCTGCGATCGCTCTTATCCATCAGGTTGGTGTTGCGCTGGCTCGACCAGTCGTGGCGCACGCCGAAGGTGCCGCGCCACTTCTGCCAGCTCAGCTGATCCTGCGCGTACAGCCCGGTCTGGGTGTTCATGATCCGGTTGTTCTGATAGTCCTGCAGCGGACCATAAACCGGATTACGGTAGTCCGGATCGTAAATATCCAGCGGCGAGGCGGCTCCTCCCGCGTAGTTGGCGTGGCCGTTAAAACGGTCCCAGCTCATCCCCGCCAGCAGCTGGTGATCGACCTCGCCGGTGCTGAAGCGCCCGTGCAGCTGGTTGTCGAGGTTAATGGTGTTGAAGTGCTCATCGGATGCCGCCTGGGCGCGATCGATGGTGCGCATATCATCCTGGTGCAGCCCGCCAAAAATAGTCGCATGGTACTTCGAGGTATTCTCGCTGTAGCGGCCGTTGAGCAGCACCGACCAGTCGTTATTAAAGAAGTGCTCGGCGCTATAACCCACCGCCGCCTGGCGGCGGGAGAAGGTATTGTGGTGCGGATCGCCGGGATAGGCGTCGGTCGGCAGCTTACCGTTGGGGTTATACTTCGCCGTGCCCTCCACCGGCAGCGAGGTCTGCGCCCCCATGCGCGGATCGCGCTGGGCGCGGGCGTACAGGGTCAGCTTGTTGTAGTCGTCGGGCAGGAAAGTGATCGACGGCGCCAGCGCCCAGCGGCGGGCGGAGGTGCCGTACTCCTGGCCATTTTTGGTGTCGGCGGTGCCGACGATGCGGTAGAGAATGCGCCCGTCGTCGGTCACTTTGCCGCCAAAATCGAACGAGCCGCGCTGGTATTCGCGGTTTCCGGCCTCCAGCTCCACGTGGCGAATGCTCTGCGCCACCGGCAGCTTGCTGTTCATGGCGATCACCCCGCCGGGGCTTGCCAGGCCGTACAGCACCGAGGCCGGGCCGCGCAGGACGCTAATGTCCTCCAGCAGGAACGGGTCGACCTGCTGGAAGCCGTAGACCACGCCGTTGTTCATCCGCAGTCCGTCGAGAAACTGGTCGTTAAACCCGGTCGAACCGTAGTTGAAGCCGCGAATCGAGAACTGATCGAAGGCGCTCACCCCGCCCCACTGCCCGGCGGCGACGCCCGGCGTATAGCGCAGGGCATCGTTGAGCGAATGCACGTTCTGCATGTCCATCTGCTTACGGGTGATCACCGATACCGACTGCGGGGTCTCCAGAATCGGCGTATCGGTTTTGGTGGCGCTGCGGGTCGATTTCGCCAGCAGGCCATCGGCATCGCCGCTGCTGCCGACGACGGTCAGCGTATCTTCTGACAGCGCCGGCAGCGACCAGAGGGCGGCGATAAGCGCCGCAGCGAGCGGCTTAAGTTGCGGACGGGTCCGCGCGGACGTGCACATGAATAGGACTCCCCTGAATAATAGATATGTTATAACGTAATAATTATTGAGCAGACATTTATAGCGCTTCAGCGCCCCCGCTGGCAACGGGGTCGCAAGGTAAATTTTATTCCGCGGCCGGATCTGCCCGCTGCGCCTCGACCAGCGCCCGGTAGCGGCCGCCGGCTCTCGCCATCAGCGTCGGGTGAGAGCCAAGCTCGACGCAGCGCCCTTCGTCGATAAAAGCAATCTGGTCCGCCGCACGAATGGTCGACAGCCGGTGGGCGACAATAACCACCGTTTTGTCCACCACCAGCGCCTCGATGGCCTGCTGGACGTAGTACTCCGCTTCGCTGTCCAGCGAGGCGGTCGGCTCATCGAGCAGGACTACCGGCGCGTCCTTGAGAATGGCCCGCGCGATGGCGATACGCTGGCGCTCGCCGCCGGAGAGCGCGCTGCCCGCCTCGCCCGCCGGGGTGTCGTAGCCCAGCGCAAAGCGCGCAATCACGTGATGGACGTGGGCGCGCCGGGCGGCGTCCTCTATCTCTTCCCGGCTGGCCCCGGGCCTGCCGAGGGCGATATTGGCGGCGAGCGTATCATCCATCAGCCAGACGTCCTGAAACACCACCGAGACGTGGCGCAGCAGTGTCTCCGGCTGCATGTGCCGCAGGTCGGCATCGCCGAGCAGAATGCGTCCCTGCTGCGGGTCGGCGAAGCGGCTCATCAGCCGGGTCAGCGTGGTTTTACCGCCCCCGGAGGGCCCCACCAGCGCGGTTAAGGAGCGTTCGGGGATCGCCAGCGACAGGCCGCTGACCACCGCGCGGGATTGCCCCTGATAGCGAAACGAGACGTTCTCCAGCCGCAGGCCGAAGTGGCGGGGCCGCTGGTACGGGGTATCGGTCAGCAGATCCGGTTCCGCCAGCAGGGCATTGACCCGCCCCAGCGCCGCGTCCGCCAGTTCGAACAGCCGCAGCATCGACATGCCGAGCGTCAGCGGCTCCGCCATCTGCGCCAGCAGCGCCACCAGGCACAGCAGCGAGGCCAGCGGCAGCTCTCCGCCGGCAAACAGCCAGATCCCCAGTCCGGCGGCGGCCACCAGCGTCAGTTGGGCCCGCAGCTGGGCCTGAGCAATGCGGCGAACGGTATCGCCGCTGGCGTGCTGGGCCCGGTGCTGGCGGTCGAAAACGCCGCGCAGACAGGGGGCATCCACCCCGGCGCGCCCGGTGGCGCGCAGCATCGCCTGGCCCTGCACGTACTCGACAATCGCCGCGCTGGCGTCGGCGTCGGCGGCATCGATGCGCTGAAAATCGGCGCCGGCGGCGCGGCGGGCGCGCAGCAGGCAGGGCGCGGCCCAGGCGGCGCCGAGCAGCAGCAGAACGCCCGGCCGCCAGTCGAGGGCGAATACCACCCCCAGCAGCAGACCGGGCACCACCGCCAGCTGCACCGCCAGCGTCGCCAGCGACGAAATGGCGGTGGCGGCGAAGGTGACGTTATTGCCGAGCACCGTCGCCAGATCGCCGCTTTTGCGCCGCGCCAGCTGCTCCAGCGGCATACAGCGCAGGCGGCCGGCGAGCCGCAGGCGCATCGCCCCGGTGACGCGGTGCCAGTAGCGGTAAACGAACTCGCCTTCCACCCAGCGCAGGATGCCCTCCAGCACAATCAGCGCCGCGAGCAGTCCCAGCCAGCCGGCCAGCGCGGCGCGGCGCAGCGGACCATCCGCCAGGGCGATATTGAGCAGCGGCAGGGTGATGGCCCACGCCAGCGCCTGAACAACCGATGCCGCCGCCGCCAGCAGCAGCGTGCGGCGAAACGGCCCGGCGTACTCCCCGGCCACCGCAATCATCATCCGGTAGATGCGCATCATTGATCGCGCTCCCGGCATTGGTCACGCTCCCGGCGCAGGGTCCAGCGGCGGGTCTGCCGGTAGTGCTGCCACAGCCGGGCGTAGCGCCCCTCCTGCGCCAGCAGGTCGGCGTGCCGCCCCTGCTCGACGATGCGCCCCGCGTCCATCACCACAATAAGGTCGGCATCGACTACCGCATGCAGGCGGTGGGCAATCACGATCTGCGTGGTATGCGGCGCGAGCTGCGCCAGCGCCCGCTGAACAAGCCGGTCGCTGTGGGCGTCAAGATAGGAGGTTGCCTCGTCCATAATCAGCAGCGGGGCGTTCGCCAGCAGCGCGCGGGCTAAGGTGATGCGCTGGCGCTGGCCGCCGGAGAGCGAGCCGCCGCGCTCGCTGACGGCGGTCTGCAGGCCGTCCGGCAGCGCGTCGATAATCGCCGTCACGCCGCAGGCGTCCATCACCGCCCGCAGCTCGGCGTCGCTCGCGTCGGGGCGGGCCAGGCGCAGGTTCTCCTCCAGGGTGCCGCTTATCAGAAACGGCTCCTGCAGCACCAGCGCCATCTGCCGCAGCAGGGCGTCGCTGCGCATGCCGCGGATATCGCAGCCGCCGAGGGTGATGCGTCCGGCGCTGACGTCGTAGAAACGCGGAATAAGACGCGCCAGCGTGGACTTGCCGGAGCCGGAGGCGCCGACGATGGCGCAGCGGGCGCCCGGCGCCAGGCTGAGGGTAATGTCGCTCAGCGCCGGGGCCGTCCGCCCGGGATAGCAGAAGCTGACGTTCTCCAGCCGCAGAGCGTGCCCCTGCGGCTGCTGCGGGATCTCCGGCTCCGGCAGCGCGGGCTGCGCCAGCACTTCACGGATGCGGCGCGACGCCGCCCCGGCGTCGCTGAGGTAGTTTGCAAGATGCATCAGCGGCTCCAGGGCCTTCACCGGCAGCGTGCCGATGGTCATAGCCAGCAGCCACTCGGCGAGGGTCACCTGGCCCGCGGCGTACAGGACGCAGCCGGCGGCGAGTATCGCCCCGGCGGTAGGCAGCGCCGCCCCCGCCGCGCGGTTGATTTTCCACGGCAGACGGCTGGCCGCCATCCACGCTTCCACCGCGTCGGTGAACTGGTTCAGGCGGCCGGTAAAGCGCCGCCAGCCCGCCTCGCCGTTATCGAAGGTGCGCATCACCGCCATGCCCTGCACCAGCTCGATCACCCCGGCGTTGACCGCCTCCCCGGCCTCGCTGTAGCGGGCCCGCTGCTGCGGCTGCTGGCGGGCCATCAGCGCCATGCAGGCGACGCTCACCGGCAGCATCACCAGCGCGGCCAGCGCCAGCCGCCACTGCACCAGCGCCAGCAGCAGCAGGGCCGCCAGCGGCTGGCTGAGGCCGGCGCCGATAAACGGCACCGCGTCGGCTACCGCAATGTGCAGGGCCTTAACGTCGTCCTGCAGGATCTTGCGCACCCGGCCGCTGCCCCAGCCCTGCACCACGCCCAGCGGCAGGCGGGCAAGATGGTCGATAAGCCGCTCGCGCAGGGCCACCTCCAGCCGGTAGCTGGCGGCGTGCGCCCGCGCCTCCGCCTGCTGGCGCAGAAAAAAGGCCAGCAGCAGCGCGCCGACGCTGGCCGCCAGCGCCAGCAGCACCGGCTGGGACAGCTGCGCCACCTGCAGCAGCGGCGCGACCGCCGCCGCCAGCAGCGCCATTCCCGCCACGTTGAGCGCGCCCGCCGCGCCGCCGCAGGCCAGCGCCAGATTGAGCATCCGCGCCACGGCGGGCTCCTGCGCGACTAAAATGCCCGGTTCGCCCAGCAGCTTCATTGCAGCCCCTCGTTGATTAACGCCGCCACGCGCCCGGCGTGATCGGCCTCAATGCAGCTGAAGTGGTTGCCGGCAATCGGCGTCACCGCCACCTCGCCGAGGCACGCCTCGCGCCAGAACGCGAGGGTATTGTCGTCCATGCCCGGCGCGAAACCGGAGCCCTCCGTCGGCAGCAGGAAGCGGATATCGCCGAAGTACGCCTCGGGCGTAAAGTGCGCCGCGCGGAAGCTCTGGCGAAACACCCGGAACAGCCCCAGCGCCATCTCGCCGGGCATCTGCTGCCCGGCCCGCCCCGCCGCTGCCGCATACTGCGCGAAGCGCGCCTCTATCGGCAGGGCCGCCAGGCGGCGGAAGAAGTTGCCCGCCTCGCCCGGCAGCTGCGCCAGCGCCCCGTCGGGCACCCGCCCGCCGTGCTGCGCCAGCGCCTGCATAAAGCCGCCCACCAGCGCGTCGCCGTTCACCTCGCCAAAACCCGCTTCGCTGAGGGTGATGTGCAAATTGGGGATAAACAGCGCTTCGATCATCAGGTCGTCCTGCACCTCAAACAGCACCGGATGGCTGCTGATCAGCACCAGATCGTCGACCTGGGCCCCCTGCTCGCTCAGGCGGCGGGCCACTTCCACGGCGAACAGGCCGCCGAGGCAGTAGCCGATCAGCTGAAAGCGGCGCTGGCCGGTGGCCAGCAGGCGGCGGGCGTAGTCGTCTGCCATCTGCTCCACCGCCCGCTGCGGCGCCAGCCCGCAGTAAATGTCGGTGTCGGCAATGACGATGCCGATCAGCGGGCCGCGCGGGCGGGTGTCCAGCTCGGCGAGCAGCGGCCGGAAGCAGTCCATCGTGCCGAGTCCGGCGTGGAACACCACCCGCAGCGGCCCCGCTTCACCGCCGCCGAAAGGCAGCAGGATGCCGTTGCTGCCCGGTGCCCGGCCGGATATCGCCTCATCGGCCGCGCTCTGCGGCAGTTCGGCGCTCGCCTGCGGCCTGCCGCCGCGCAGGGCCCCGGCCAGGGCGCGTACCGTCGGGCCGTTGAGCAGATGGCGCAGCAGGGTATCGAAGGAGATATCGCCCATCTGCCACGGCTCGTCGGCCAGCGCCTGGCGCAGCCTGCCCGCCATGCGGGCCATGATCAGCGAGTCTGCCCCCAGATCGTAAACATCCTGATCCGGGCCGATGCCGGCCACGCCCAGCGCCTCGGCCCAGTAGTCGGCGATCAGCCGCTGGAGCGGATCGTCGCAGCTCCGCGCGCCCTGCTCCTGTACCACCTCTTCCGGTGGTTCGACCCACCACTGCGCCGCCGTCCGCCGGTCCAGCTTAGCGTTGGCGGTCAACGGCAGCACGGGCACGGTCTGGATCTGCGCCGGGATCATCCACGCCGGCAGCCGCTCGCGCAGCGCGCTCGCCAGCGCGTCGGCGTCCAGCGCCGCGCGGTCGCGCTTGATCTGCTGGGCCAGCAGGTGGAAGCCCTGCTGCGCCAGCGGATGATCCGCCTGCGGCAGCGCCAGCACCGGCGCGTCGTTGACCGCCTGGAGCAGCGCCCGCCACTCCGCAAGGCCAAGATAGCTCGCCTCCCGGCGCGCGTCGTCCTCCGGCGGGGTCATCATGAAGCCCTGCGAGGCCATGATCCACGGGCACTCGCGGGTGGGTTCGGTGAGCACCACCCAGCCCTGCGGGGCGGTCAGCAGGCGGATGTTCTCCAGCGCCCGGCGCTGGTCGCGGGCGTTCTCCAGCACCCCGGCCGCCAGCACCACGTCGTAGCGCTCCGGCAGGAAGCCCTGGGCGCGGACGTCATTATCAATGTCCAGCAGGCCGAAGCGCATTCCCGGACGGCCGCCGTAGCGGGCGCGGGCCTCCGGCAGGAAGAAGGGCGCGATATCGGTGAAGTGGTACTCCACCGGGCGGTCGCCGAGGGCCGCCAGCACCGACTCGCTGGTGCCGCCGCTGCCGGCGCCGATCTCGAGGATGCGCAGCGGCCGCCCGCTCTCCGGCAGCCCGGCAATCAGGGCGCTGACCGCGCCGTTCAGGTAGTGGGCCATCGCGTTCTCGCGGTACAGGGCGCGCACGAAGGTCAGCGCCCCCTGCGGGAACAGCAGGCTCCGGGCATCCGCCCGGCCCTCCAGCAGGGCGTTGAGGTTATCGAAACTGCTGCGGAGATAGTCGAGAAACGCCGGCCCCTCCAGCAGCGGCCGCCACAGTTCGACCACGTTCTGCCACTCAACGCGCCGCTGCGGCCCGGCGGCGGCGATCATTGCCCGCCAGCGGCGCACCAGCCAGCGCAGGCGCGGCAGGACGGCGTCATCGCCGCCGTCCGCGTAGCGGGCCAGGGCGTCGGCCATCGCCCGCAGCGCAAAGGCGTCGAGAGCGGTCATCGCATTATGCAGCTGCGCCGCCGTCACCTGCCGGGTCAGGCAGCGGGTGGCGTCGTCAACGGCGGCTACCGCGCTGCTGTAGTCTGCGTCCTGCGCCGTCTGCCGCGCGGCGCTCACCAGCGCCAGCAGCCGGCGCTGGCTGCCTTCGCCGCAGGGCACCACCAGCGCGGCATCGACGCCCGGCAGCGCGCACAGCGCCGCCTCAATCTCGCCGGGCTCAATGCGGTGGCCCTTGATTTTGAGCTGGTTGTCGGCGCGGCCGAGAAACTCCAGCTCGCCGTCCGGCAGGTAGCGGCCCCGGTCGCCGGTGCGGTAGAGCCGCCGCCCGTCGCCGGGGGCGGTGATGAAGTGGCGGGCGCTCTTCTCAGGGTCGTTGAGATAGCCCTGGGCCAGCCCCGCGCCGCCGATGTACAATTCGCCGGCGACCCACGCCGGGCAGTCGCGCCCACCCGCATCGCACACGCGGAAAAACTGATTAGCGAGCGGCAGGCCGTAGGGCACGCTGCGCCAGCGCGGATCGCGCCCCCGCCAGCAGTGGTAGTTAGACCAGATGGCCGCCTCGGTGGCGCCGCCCAGCGCCACCAGCTGCAGCTGCGGCAGGCGCTCGCCCAGCTGTTCGGCCAGGGCCAGCGGCACCCAGTCGCCGGAGAGCAGCGCCAGGCGCAGCGTTTTAAGCTGCCGTTCGGGTTCGCTCATCAGCCAGCCGTGCAGCATCTGCATCAGGGCCGGGACGCTGTTCCACAGCGTCACCCCGTGGGCATCAATGCACGCCGCCCAGTGGGACGGATCGGTCAGCCGGTCGCTGCGGGGATAGATCAGCGCCCCGCCCGCGCCGAGCGGACCAAACAGGTCATATACCGCCAGGTCAAAGCCGAGCTGCGCCAGGGCCAGCGCGCGGTCATCGGCGGTGACGGCAAAGCGGCGGTTAATATCCTCCACGGTGTTGCGCGCCGCCCGGTGCCCGACCACCACGCCCTTCGGCTGCCCGCTGGAGCCGGAGGTATAGATAACGTAGGCGGCATCGTCGTTCGCCGGCTGCCACGGCGCCGCCAGCGGCGGCCGGGCCGCCGGGATATCGAGGTCGATGCGCAGCGCCGGATCGATATCCGCGACGCCGCGGCTGGTCAGTACCGCGCGGACGTCGGCATCGGCGAAAATCTGCCGGCGGCGCAGCGGCGGCTGGCTGAGATCGACCGGCACCCAGACCGCGCCGGCGGCCATCGCCCCCAGCACCGCCTGCGCCTGCAGGACACCCTTCTCCAGTACGATGGCCACCCGCTCGCCGGGCCGCACGCCGCGCGACTGCAGGCGACCGGCGACGGCGAGCGCGGCGTCGGCCAGCTCGCCGTAGCTCATCTGCTGGGCGGCATCGGCCACCGCCAGCGCCTGCGGCGTCCGGCGGGCCTGGTCAAAGAACGGCAGGTGCAGGCCGCCCTCCGGCAGCGACGCGGCGGTATTATTCACCGCGCAGCGCATCTCCTGCTGCCAGCCCGGCAGGGCAACCTCCGCCTGCGCCTGCCAGATACCTTCCTCCCCGGCAAGGGCGTCAATCAGCTGCGCAAAGGCGGCAAACAGATCGTCCACCATCCCCGGCGGGAAGACGCCGTCGCGCACGTCCCAGTTGACCTGCAGGCCGTCGGCGCTGTCCATCGCCTGGCAGTCGATAAATACCTGCGGCGTCTGGGTGATGCCGCGCCCGTCGAGCTTGCCCTGCAGCGCGGCGTCGTCAGTCTGCGGCACCAGGCCGATGGCGCTGGTAAAGACGTAGGGCATCAGGGCATAGTCGCGGCCCCTGAGGCGGGCCAGATCGCGCATCACCTCCACGCCGGAGCAGAGGCGGTGGTCGAGATCGTCAAACAGCCGGCGGCCGACGGCGGCGGCGCGGCTGGCCCAGCTTTCGCCGCGCTGCAGGTCCACTTCCAGCAGGCTGACGGCAGTAAAGTCGCCCACCAGCAGCCCCACCTGCGGGTGCAGCGGCTGGCGGTTAAGCACGGTAAGGTTGAGACAGAAGTGCGGCGAGGCCGCCCAGCGTTCGAGCACGCTGGCGTAGGCCGTCAGCACCGCCGCGGTAGGGGTAACGCCCAGCTGCTGCGCCCGCTGCTTCAGGCGCTGCCAGCGTTCGGCAGGCAGCTGCAGGAAGCGGCGGGTAAAGCGCGCCGGAGCCGCTGCGGATCCCTCGTCCATCTGCGGCAGCTGCGGGGCGGCGGGCAGGGTTTCCAGCCGCTGCTGCCACCAGTCGCGGTCGCGCTGCGCCGCCGGGGAGTCCTCCAGCCCGCGCTGGGCGAGAAGGTAGTCGCGAAACTGAATGTCCGGCACCGGCAGCGGCGCATCCGGGCGCCGGTAGAGGGCCTCAAACTCGCCGAGCAGCAGCCAGATGCTGGCCCAGTCGGCGATCAGGAAGTCCATCGACAGGTGCAGGACGCTTTTGTCCGCCAGCTGCGACAGCCGCAGGCCGAACAGCGGCCAGCTATCCGGGCGGTAGCGCCGGTGGCCCATCTCGTCGCGCGCGGCGTCCAGCAGCGCCGCCTCGCCGGAGGCCGCCGGGATAGCAAGCGGCGGCACCTCGGGCAGCACCCGCTGGCTGCCCGCCTCGTCGAACACCGCCCGCAGCATGTCGTGGCGGGCGATCAGCGCGTTCCAGGCATCGGTCACCCGCTGCGGCGCCAGCGGCGGGTAGCTGACTTCCAGATAGACGTGGCAGGCAACGCCGCCGTAGCCGAAGGCGTCGCTGCGCCCTATCAGATAGGCGCCCTGCACCGGGCTCAGCGGGAAGGGCCGATAGCGCTCGTCGGCATTGGCCCGCAGCTCGCCCTGCTGCTCCGCCTGCAGCAGCGCGAGGATCGCCGCCTTGTGCAGCTTCAGCGCAGCCAGATCCTCTGCGCTCACTGCCCCCTGCGGGGCGCGGTAATTAAGTTTGCCCGCCTCGTCCCACAGCCGGGCACCCCTGGCCCGCAGGCGCTTAAGTAGATCTCCGGCAGTCTGCTGCTGGGTCATGCGAAATCCTCCCCGCCCGCGCCGGGCGCGGGCGTAATGTTGACGTTGAAGCGTAAGCGGTTATCGGGATCGAGGCGCTGCTTGAGCGCCTGCAGGCGCCCCCAGCCGGGGCCGTAGGCGGCCCTGGCCCAGCGCTCTTCATGGTCCGGCAGCAGGTTGGCATAGGGACCGCAGCTTACCGCCTGCAGCATTTGCCACGCCTCCACCGCCGGGGCCAGCATCAGCGGGTTGTCCGCCGCGCCGTACCACTGGGCGCAGACCTCGACGAACCAGCGGGCCTGTCGGTAAGGCCAGGCAGTTTCGCCGGCGGGCGCCCGGGCAATGGCGCCGCCGAGGGCGCCGAAGACCAGCGAAAAATTGGGCCCGGCGCGGTCGAACAGCGCCAGCAGCCCGTCGAGGGTGGCGTCGTCGAGGTCGGGCAGCAGTTCGCCGCGGTTATAGACGTGCTGACGCTGAAAGTCCGGCGCCGAAGGCAGCAGCCGCTGGTAGTCCACATAGGCCATCGGCGCGAGGGTGTCGCACAGCGCGCCCTCGCGCAGCGGGCCGAGCACCTCCCCCGCCCGTTCGGGCGCGCCGAACCAGGTGGGGATCAGCATAATGCCGCGTTCGAAGTGCAGCGCCTCCGGCAGAAACGGCAGCGGCGGCGCGGTCCAGACGAGGGCGATAAGCGAAGCCTCATCCGGGGCCTGCGCCAGCCACGCCCGGGCGCGGCGCAGTACCGCCGGAATGGCCGCGGCGGGCCAGGCGACCACCCCGGCCACCACGCCGTCCACCGGATGCAGGCGGAAGGTAAAGCGCGAGACAACGCCGAAGTTGCCCCCGGCGCCGCGCAGGCCCCACAGCAGCCCGGGATCGCTGTCGGCGCTCACCTCCAGCACGTCGCCGGCGACCGTCACCAGCTCACAGGCGGCGAGGTTATCGCTGGTGAGGCCAAACTGGCGCGACAGGTCGCCGACGCCGCCGCCGAGGGTGTGCCCGGCAATGCCGATCGCGGGATTGCGCGGGCCGGGCACCGCCAGGCCGTGGGCCTGAGCGGCAGCGTCCAGCTCGCCCCAGGTCACGCCCGGCGCAACGTGGGCCAGCCGCCGCCCGGCGTCAATCGCAATGGCCTTCATCAGCGACAGATCGAGCAGCAGCCCGCCGTCGCAGGTACCGTACCCGGCTACGTGGGCCCCGCCGCCGCGCAGGGCGACCGGCAGGTCATGTTCCCCGGCCAGCCGCAGCCCCTGCTGAATATCGCTGACGCCGCGGGCGCGGATGATGGCCGCCGGGGTGCGGTCCACCCGGGCATTGCGCACCCGGCGGGCGGCATCAAAGCCGGGGTCGCCGGGCAGCAGCAGATCGCCCGTAAGCGACGGGCGCAGGTGGCAAAAAAGGTCGTTCATCATGGCTCCTGAGTTATGCTGAACAGACGGCGGATAAAGCGTGAGGTTTGCGGCAGCGCCCGCCACCCCGCCAGCGTCACGCCAAGGCTTCGCTCGCCGATGTGCGTTTTCAGCCAGGCATCCTCCGGCAGCAGCTGCCCGAGGGCGGCGTGCGCGGTAGCCGGCAGATGAAGATCGACCCGCGCCACCGAGCGCGCGCCGTTGGCGTGCCGCACCCGTTCGGGCCGCTGCGGCGGGTGGTAGTGGGAGACGATAAACGGCAGCTGACGCTCGCCCGCGGTCATAAAGCGGTAGCGGACGCGTCCGCCCCCGGCGCTGTTACGGCTGCCGTTAATAATGCGCGACGCTCCCGGCGCCAGCGCGCGCAGGCGGCGATGAATATCATCGAGGTGCAGCGGATCGTCCGGCCGGTAGCCGCGCGGCTCCAGCGCCACGTCGCACCAGCCCTCCCCGGCTCCGGCCCAGAAGGCCAGCCGCCGCCCGGCGCTGCGGCCAAAGCGCAGGCCGAAGGGCAG
Organism: Pluralibacter gergoviae ATCC 33028 = NBRC 105706; assembly: GCF_001598855.1. Classification (GTDB taxonomy): domain Bacteria; phylum Pseudomonadota; class Gammaproteobacteria; order Enterobacterales; family Enterobacteriaceae; genus Pluralibacter; species Pluralibacter gergoviae. The sequence goes on from NZ_BCZS01000023.1 coordinate 71,163, forward strand.
ACTCAGCGGGCGGCACCAGCCGGGCAGTTCGAAGAACTCAAGAAACGGCCCCTGCTCGAACCACACCAGGGCGTTGTGCGCCCCGCCGCGCTGCACGCTGAACCCCGCCAGCTCGAGATCGCGCACGCAGTCGTCAATGCGCCTGACCTTGCAGAGAATATGGCTACAGCGCAGCATCCGGCGGCCTCCTGACGATAAACAGCCGCTGGCCGAGCGGCGCGAGCAGGTGCCCCTCATCGGGCAGAGAGGCGACCACCTCCAGCCCGGCGCGGCGGAACAGATCCCGCCACTGGGCGACGGTGAGAAAGCGCAGGCCGCTGCGCCGCCGGTCGTCCTGCGGCGGCGGCATCATAAAGGCCTGGGAGATAAGAATTTCCAGATGCTCGCGGGTCGGTTCGCTGACCAGCATGTGGCCGCCGGGGGCCAGCGCCTGCGCCAGCCCGCGCACGGTCTGCTCGCTGTCGCGGGCGTTGTTGAGCACCCCGGCCATCACCAGCAGATCCTGCGAGCCGGGGGCGATGCCCTGCGCCTGCGGCGGCCGGTCGATGTCTAGCAGGGCGGTCGAGATCCACTCCAGGCCGGCGTAGCGCCGCCGGGCATTAATAAGGAAGAAATTCGACACGTCGCTGAAGGTCCACGCCAGCGGCGGGGCGTCGCCGTAGCGCGGGCGCAGCAGCTCGCGCACCCGCTCGGTAGTGGCGCCGGTCCCGGCGCCGACCTCCAGCACCCGCAGCGGCGGCGCGCCGTCCGCAAGGCGGTCGAGGATCCAGTCGCCGATCAGCGTATTGAGATAGCGGGCGGTGATGGTGTGCTGGTACACCGCCTCGGCCACGTCACTGCGCCCTTCGGGAAACAGCAGCAGCGCGGCCTGCTGTTCGCCGCGCATCAGCGGCCCCAGCAGGCGGGCATTGTCCCACAGGTAGTCGATAAACGCCGCGGCGCCGAGCCGGTTGTCCCACGCCCGGTGCACCGCCCGCCAGCGGGCGTCGAGGTCCGACCGCGCCAGCGGAGCGGCGCTGAAGTAGCAGCCGCCGCGCAGAGTCAGGCGTCCGGCATCCGCCAGCAGCGCCAGCCAGCGGGCGATCAGCGGCCGGTGCTGCGCGGCAACCCGCAGCTGCGCCGTCAGGGCGGGCAGCTCCCAGCCCCGGTCGGGGTCGAGCAGCGCCCCGCCCTCCTGCAGGCTAAACAGCATCGCATCGAGGCAGGCGTCGTCCATCGCCGCGACGAACGCCCTTACCTCCTGCGCCCCGATGTCGGCGATCAACGTTTCCGCCCGGGCACAGAAATCGGGCAGCGCCGCCGCCGGGGCCGCCGGCCGCCGGGTTTCCGGCAGCAGGGTGCGGGCCAGCGGCCGGAAGGCCTGGCCGGGAACCAGGCGCGGATAGCCGATAGCCCGGGTCAGCGCCTGCCAGGCCTGGCAGCGGGCGAGCAGCGCCTGGGGCTGCCAGGCGGGCGCGTCCGGCGCCTGAAGGGACTCCGCCAGCGCCAGCAGATCGGCGGCAATCGCTTCCGGCCAGCGCTCCGCCAGCGCCGTGCGCCAGCTGTCGCACAGCGGTTCGCCGAGCGCGGCGCTGGTCTCTTCCAGCAGGTGCGCCGCGTCGGCGCCGCTGAAGTCGCGCCCCTGCTTGACGCCTTCCGGGACGTGCAGGCGCGGGCTCCAGATAACCGGTCCGTGGGTATCGGTCAGCGACAGCCGCCCGGCGGGAAAGCCTAACGTAATCTGGTGCAATAGCTGGAAGTGGTTATCGGGATCGTCGGGATCGACCTCGTTGTGCACCCGCAGGGTCAGCGGGATCCCGGCAAGGCTGCCCTGCACCGTCTGCCAGGGCGCGCCCGGCGGCTGTTCCGCCGCCGCGAACTGCCAGGGCCGCAGCGCCCCGAGGCTCTCCTCCAGCATGGCGATCAGCGGGAAGGCCACCTGGCCTGCGCAGGCGGCATCAATATACTGCGGCGCCTGACGGCGCAGCAGCCGCCGGGCGGCATCGCTGAACTGGCGTACCGCGAGCAGATGGGGATAGAGATTGCCCACCCGGAAGTGGACGCCGCAGCGGCGGGCGCAGCGCAGATTCGCGGCCACTTCGTCATGGTGCAGGGGCTGCTCCTGAATAACGTGGATCCCCTTCGCCATCAGCGCCTGCGCCAGGGCGCTGCCCTCGCCGCCCAGCACCGAAGCGCGGAGCACCACGCAGGCGATGTCGATATCGTCCGGCAGCGCATCTGGCGACGTCCACAGCGGAATGCCGTGGCGTTCGGCGCACGCCCGGCTGCGGGCGCTGCCGCCGGCCAGCAGCCCGGCGACGGTAAAGCGCTGCGGGTAGCGGGCCAGCGCCGCCAGCCAGAACTGGCCGAAGGTTGAACCGCACACTATCACCTTTAGCGGCGTCATAGCGCACCTCCCGAGGTCTCGCGCAGGTCATCAACGCCGGCATTAAACACCTCAAGCTCAACGCCGCTGGGCAGGTGGCGCAGCAGCCGGATCAGCTCGTCGGCGGGCACCTGCTCCGCCGCCAGGCCCACCGTCGGCGCCGCCTCGGTCAGCCACAGGGCGCAGGCCGCCGCGCAGGCGGCGGTAAGGTGAGCAACGCCCGGCGCGGTGAGCCGCAGGGTGACGGCTGCGGGCGCGCCGTCGCGCAGTCCGTCAAGCTGAATCAGGAACTGCGCCTGCGGCCTGCGGCCGGCGACGTCGAGCGCCGAGCCGGCCACGATGGCATCAACGGCCTGCGCCCCGGGCAGGGCGCGGGCCTGCTCCAGCGCCCTGACGAGGTGCTGCCCCTCCAGCGCCAGCCAGCAGCGGCTCTCGTCAACGCCGAGGCGGGCGGCCACGTAGCGGGTTTCCCGGTCGCTAAAGGGCTGCAGGGTCAGCGGGCGCGGAAAAAAGGGCAGCGCCGCGCCGCGCAGGGGCGGCCCGCCGCTGCCGCTCTGCAGAACGCCGTCGAGATAGTCTTCTGCCCCGGCGGCGGTAAAGCCGTCGAGTATTCCAAACCAGCAGTGCAGCCGCTGCGGCTTCGGTATGCTATCCGCCAGCCACAGCGGCAGCGCCCCGGAGAGGCCCGGCAGCGCCCCGGCGGCGAACAGCGCCCGGGCGCCCGCCGGCC
>NZ_BCZS01000024.1 GCF_001598855.1 Pluralibacter gergoviae ATCC 33028 = NBRC 105706
GTGTCTATGTTCATGGATTACCCCCGTTTGTTGCCTGTTTAACATCGCAACGTGCGGGGGTTTTCTCTTTCTGACGCAAGGAGCCGCGAGAGAAGAGATCCCCCGCGTCGCTGCACCTACTGGTTATAAAACCAGCGCGGTTATCATGCGAGGGATACTGAGCCTCAGTCAACCGGTAAACTCTTTGTCCCCAGTTCGGATCCGGACTAAAAAAGAAAGCCCCGCCGGAGCGGGGCTAATCTAAGGTACACCTAAGCCTCGTCAGCGGCGGCCGTAGCCATTTTCCTCCCTGTCGCCGCGCGTTTCGTAAACGCACTGTTGCGGAAAGTTCGTCTCGATATAGCGCACCGCGAGCGGGGCGACAATATGAGTCAGAACCACGAGCACAACGGCTTTCAGAAAGTCCATGTCTAAAGCCCACTTGATTTGGCTAACGCTGGCGGCTATCCTTGAAGTGCTGAAGTTCAAGTGAACACCCCCGTTTGTTGCCTGTTTAACATCGCAACGTGCGGGGGTTTTCTCTTTCTGACGCAAGGAGCCGCGAGAGAAGAGATCCCCCGCGTCGCTGCACCTGCTGGTTATAAAACCAGCGCGGTTATCATGCGGGGGAGAGTGACGGCAGTCAATTGCTTAACCTGCCGCCTGAGGTTCGGATCCGGATCCATCACCGCCAGCGCCTGTGAGGAGCCCGACATAATGGTTAAAGGGATGATGCCGGGCCGCGTTCGCCGCGGCTGACCGGATTTTTCGCGTCCTGACTCCACTCATACCAGCCTCCGTCATAGACAGAGATATGCTGCCAGCCCATTGCCCGGGCGTACATGAAAGTCTCCGCCGCCCGCCAGCCGGTACCGCAGTAGAAAGAGACCTGCTGATCTGAAGTAATATTCCACGCTTTCCACATCGCGGTGATATCGTCTGCGCTGCGCATCGTCCCGTCGGGGTTATGGAAATCCTCCATGTGCGTCGAGTCGCTGCCCGCGTGGCCCCAGCGGGCGCCGGCAATATCGCCCTTCGGCTTGATATAGCTGTAGCCGCTGGTGGTGCCGATAAACTCCGGCCAGGAGCGAACGCTGACCAGCGAGGCGTCGCGGCGGTGCAGCAGGGCGCGGGCCTGTTCGAGGCCGAGCATCAGCTGCGGCTGACCGGGGATCGGCGCGCCGAAGTCAGGCGCCGGCGTCATTTTTTCCGGCATCCCGCGCCCGACCGGCAGATCGGCAGCGGACCAGGTTTTCCAGCCGCCGTCCAGCAGGCGCACGTCTTTTACTCCGGCGTAGAGCAGGATCTGCGCGACGCGGGCGGCAGCGTATACGTCGCGGCCATAGAGGATCACCGTCGTGTCGTGGCGAATGCCGCTTTTGGCCAGCAGGGCTTTCAGCCTATCGTCCGGGACCTTGTTCCACAGCGGCTCGCTTTCGACATCGTTAGTGTCGATATAGCCCGCGCCGGGGATGTGGCTCAGCAGGTAGTATTTCGGCGCGCCCCAGCCGGCTTCGAAGACTTTCCATTCGCCTGCAGGGGCCGCCGCCACCTTTTTCCCCTGCTGCAGGTCGCGCAGCCACTGCGGATAAACCAGCTGTTCGAAGTGGGGCAGCTTCTGCAGGCGCTGCGGCTCGGCGAGCGCATCGGCAAGGGCGCTGATGTGCTTCAGACCCGCTTTTTGCAGGCGTGCGCTGACGGCGCGGGTTTCCCTATCAGCGCCGTACAGCGCCACTGGCGTATCGGCCGCCAGATTATGCAGCTTCAGCCACTCGGCGAGCTGTTCGTCGCTCATGGCCGATAGCCAGCCGGCGGAGAGATTGAGCGCCGCAGGTTCGTGACCCTGTGGGCCGTTAAGCGCCTGCGGCCAGCCGTTGTAGAAAGCGCTCTGGCGGGTATCAATGGCGATACCGCTGCGCTGCTGCAGTTGCTGTAGCGTCACGGAGGCGGCCATATCAGCGGCCCCGGCGCAGGAGGAGGCCAGCCCGACAAGCAGGGCCAGCGCGGTCAGGTGAGAAACACGTTTCATCGAAATGCCGGACAGTAGTGAAAAGAGGCAACATTCTGACCCTCCGGAAGCGACAAATCCATGCGCTGGCGCAGCTTAGCCCCAGCTTTCAAGCGGCAGGCAGCGGCCGCCGGGCGGCACGTCCGCCGGATCGTGGGTGACCAGCAGCACCGGGAGCGCCTGCTGGCCGGCGGCGGCGAAAACGTCCCGCCGAAAGCGCGCCCGCAGATCGGCATCGAGGCGGCTGAACGGTTCATCGAGCAGCAGCGCCTGAGGCTGCGCCAGCAGGGCGCGCAGCAGTGCAACCCGCGCCCGCTGGCCGCCTGAGAGCGTTGCCGGATCGCGGTGAAAGAACCCGGCCAGCCCGGCGTTCTCCAGCGCCTCCTCCGCCCGCGCCCGCCGTTCGCCGCGCGTACCGCCGGCGGGCAGGGCAACCAGCAGGTTCTGCCCGACGCTGAAGTGGTCGAACAGCAGCGCGTCCTGAAACAAAATGCCTATCCGCCGCGCTTCCACCGGCAGCGTATCGCAGCGCCGCCCGTCCAGCCACAGCCTGCCCTCGGCGCGAAAGGCGGGCGGCAGGGCGCCCACGATCCACGAAAACAGCGTCGATTTACCGCTGCCGGAGGCGCCGGTGAGGGTGACGATTTCGCCCGGCGCGACGCTGAGGCTGAGGTTGCTCACCAGCGGCGCACCCTTCAGGCTGAGGGTTAAATTTTCAATCTGCAGCATATTAGCGGAGTCCTTGTCGGTAGCGGCCAATCAGGCGCATCAGCAGCGCGGCCAGCGCGAAGACGGCCAGCGGCAGCAGCGACTGCCACAGGGCCTGGGCGGCCAGCAGCGGCGCGCTGCCTCCGCTGCTGAGGGCTACGGCGTCGGTGGTGAGGGTGGTAATGCGTCCGCCGCCGAGCCACAGCGTCGGCAGATACTGGGCGACGCTCACGGAAAAGCCCACCGCGAAAGCGGCCAGCAGGGGCCGGGCAAGCTGCGGACAGCTGACCTGCCAGAAGCAGCGGGCGCGGCTCCAGCCCAGCGTCCGGGCAATCAGCCGCTGCCGGGGATCGCGCCGCCGCCAGGCGGGGCGCAGCATAAACAGCGTCCAGGGAAAGACCCACAGCAGATGTCCCCACAGCACCGTCAGCCACTCGCCGTCGATCCAGCCCATCAGCGCCAGCTGATATTGACCCGCCGCCAGCGGCAGGGCAGGTAGCAGCAGCGGCAGCCAGATCCCGCCGCCGCGCCGGGGGCCGCAGGCCAGCCACAGCAGGCACAGCGGAAGGGTAATCAGCGCCGACAGCGCGCCCAGGCCGAGCGTATTAAACAGGCTCTGCGCGTCGGGCCGCTCGCCCCTGGCGCAGAGCAGCAGCGTCGCCAGGGCCAGCAGGCTGGCGGGCGCCAGCAGCGAGGAGGGCAGCCGCCAGACAGGTCGGCATCTGTCGGGGCGGCGATGGCCGGTAAAATCCGGCGTCAGGGCGCGCAGCAGCCGCCAGATAAGCCGGGCCGCCAGCGCAATGGCCGCCATGACCGCCAGCAGCAGCAGGCAGGCCAGCGCGCCCTGAGCCTGCTGCGCGTCGTCGCCCGCGGATAGCCACTGCGCGGCGAGCACCGCCAGCGTCGGCGGATTACCCGGGCCGATAACGATGGCGACATCCACAGCAGACAGCGTCCATGCAAGGGTTGCCAGCAGAACGATGCTCATCTGCGGCAGCAGTCGGGGCGCGATAAGCCACAGCAGGCACTGCCAGCGGCCGTATCCCTGACTGCGCAGCACCAGGCACTGCTGGCGCAGGCTCCGCTCATCCAGCAGGGCGTACGCCGCCCACAGCAGGAAGGCGCTCTCCTTGACGGCCAGCACTGCGCCGAGGCCAATACCGTAGCGGTCCTGGGGCGCGGTCAGGGCGGGAAAGAGGCGGAACAGCCAGCCGCCCTCGGCAAACAGCAGCAGCGCGGCGGCGGCGAAGGCGACGTGGGGAAGGGCCAGCAGCAGCGGCAGCCGGCTCACCAGCCGCTGCCAGCGGCGGGAGGGCCAGAGGGCGGCGATGGTGAACATCGCGATTGCCAGCGCGCTCGTCAGGGCGACGGCGGTGGAGACAAGCGTCGCCAGCAGAGCGCCGGGCAGTTGAGCGTCAGCCAGCAGTGTCAGCCAGCTGTTGAGGTGCAGGGCCGGGCTGATGATTATCAGCCCGGCCGGAAGCAGCGGGAGATAAATGATGCCCACCGCCGCCCACGCCAGCGCCGTCAGCGCGATCCGTAGCGGCGCAGCCATTCCTGCTCCAGGGCGTCCACCCAGGCGGCGTGGGGTTCGGCAAGCGTCGGGACGCTCTCGTCAGCCGCCGCCTGCGGCCAGCCGGACGGTACGCGGCGGCGATCCAGTACGGTCGGATCTCCCCACGCGGCCGGATCGGCCTTGCGCCGCTGGGCCTCTGGCGAGAGCAGAAAGTTAGCGACGACCCTGGCCCCGGCGGCCGCGCGGGCGTTGGCCGGGATGGTGACAAAGTGGACGTTGCCAATCATGCCCTCGCGAAAGCCGAAGCCGTAGCTATCCGCCGGCAGATCGCCGCTGGCCGCCTTCTGCGCGGCGTGTAGCGGATTAAAGCTCAGCGACAGGCGCAGCGTCCCGGCCGTCAGCATACTGTCCATTTTCGCCGGCGAGGCGGGAAAATCGCGGCCCTGACGCCACAGCAGCGGGTGCAGTTTGTCGAGATAGTCCCACAGCGGCGCGGTGATGCGGGAAAAGCTGCCTGCCTGCGGCGCCTGCCCGAGCGCGCCCGGCTCGCGGGTCAAATTGAGCAGCAGCTGTTCGAGAAAGGCGGTGGCGGTAAAGTCCGGCGGGCGCGGGTAGGTGACGCTGCCGGGATGCGCGGCGGCATAGGCCAGCAGCGCCTGCGGATCCTGCGGCGGCTGAGGCGTCTGCCGGCGGCGGGCGATAAAGGTCAGGCGGGCGGTGCCCCACGGCGATTCGGCGCCGTCGGTAGGCACTGAGAAGTCCTCCCGCACCGGGAGACGCGTGTCCACATAGCGCCAGTTGGGCAACTGCTCCGCCCAGCCGGTCAGCAGCAGATTGTCCTGCTTCAGAGCGCGGAAGTTTTCGCCGTTGACCCACAGCAAATCGACGGATCCGCCGCGGCTGCGTCCGGCGCGGGCTTCGGTGCGGATGCGCTTCACCGCATCGGCGGCATCGGCAATGTGCACGACCTTCAGGTTGACGCCGTAGGCTTGCTTCACCTCGCCGCTCACCCAGTCAAGATAGCGGTTAACCGCCGGATCGCCGCCCCAGGCGTTAAACCAGACCGTCTGGCCCCGGGCCTCCGCTTCGGTCTGCTGCCAGTCGGCAAGCGCCTGTGGCGGTGCGCCGAAAGATAATGGCGCGCAGAGCAGCAGACCCGCCAGTAAATAGCCGTAGCGCGCTGAACGCATGGCAGCTCCTTTAGCGATGTTGAAGACGTTCGGTAAGCCAGCGCGAGGCCAGCGGCAGCAGCCCGATAAGCACAAAGGCCAGCAGTATGCCCGGCGACAGAATACCCGACAGCGAGGTCAGCTGGCCGAGCTGGCGCCCGGCGTTGAGGTAAACCAGGGTAGCGGGCAGCATGCCCAGCTGACTTACCCACCAGTAGCGTAGCAGGCCGATGCGGGTGACGCCCGCCAGCAGGTTTACCACAAAAAAGGGAAACAGCGGCATCAGGCGCAGGGCGAAGAGATAAAAGGCGCCGTCCTTCGCCATGCCGGCGTTGACCGTCGCCATCTGGCGCGGAAAGCGCTGGCTGACCCAGCCGGTGAACAGGTAGCGGCTGGCGAGCATCGCCAGCAGCGCGCCGAGCGTTGAAGCAAAAGAGACCAGCACCACCGCCTGCCAGAAGGGAAAAATGGCTCCGCCGAGCAGGGTCAGCGCCGTGGCGCCGGGCACCGACAGGGCGGCCGCCGTCGCGTAGAGAATAAAGTAGATCAGGGCCGCCGAAAGGGGCCGCTGCGCGTGCCAGAGCGCGGCATCGTGCTGCCAGGACTGAAGAGCGGAGAGGGTGAGCATCTCCCGGGGCATCAGCAGGCACCCGGTAATAATCAGCGCTGCCAGCAGGGCCAGCAGCGCGTATTTACGTCTGTTCAAAATACTGCGTTAGCCTTTAAAGGTGGCCCATACCGGCGCATGGTCGGAGGGTTTCTCCATGCCGCGGATCTCATAGTCGATGCCGGTTTCCACGCAGTGCGGAGCCAGCGCCTCGCTTGCCAGCAGCAGGTCGATACGCAGGCCGCGGTTGTCGTCAAAGCCTTTGGAGCGGTAGTCGAACCACGAAAATTCCGCCTGGCTTTCCGGGTGCGCGTGGCGATAGGTGTCCACCAGGCCCCAGTCGAGCAGGCGGCCCATCCACTCTCGCTCTTCCGGCAGGAACGAGCACTTGCCGGTGCGCAGCCAGCGCTTGCGGTTCTCTTCGCCGATGCCGATATCGAGATCCGTCGGGCTGATGTTCATATCGCCCATGATCAGCACCGGGTTCTCTTTACTCAGCTCGCTCGTCAGATAGTCCTGCAGGTTCTGATAGAAGGCGGCCTTGGCCGGAAATTTGGTCGGATGGTCGCGGCTCTCGCCCTGCGGGAAGTAGCCGTTGATCACCGTCACGTTGCCGAACGCCGACGGCACTTCCGCCATAATGATGCGGCGCTGGGCCTCATCGTCGTCGCCCGGAAAGCCCCGGCGCACCGCAACCGGCGCCTCTTTGGTGAGCAGCGCCACGCCGTAGTGGCCCTTCTGGCCGTGATAGAAGACGTGATAGCCAAGCTTTGCCACGTCTTCCAGCGGGAACATGTCGTCGTGAACCTTTGTCTCCTGCAGGCCGATGACGTCCGGCTGATGCTTGTCGACGATGGCTTGCAGTTGATGAGGGCGGGCGCGCAGGCCGTTGATATTAAAAGAGACAAATTTCATAGTCGCTGCCACTGTGCAAGGTGAATGAAGCGGGCATGTTAGCAGAATTTTCGCTGCCTGACTGCATGCGCGTTTGCGGGGCGGGTGCACCAGACTGGGGCGCAGGCGTACGCTTTTTCTCGCAGCCGATCACAGAATGCGAATTCAGTTTTACTAATGAATAATCCTTCTATTATTAGCAGCGCTAATGGCGCAATGCTCCCCTTTTATGCACTTTTTATGCACTTTTAATGAATAATAGCTACTGCTAACTTATTGATATTTCCTCTCGCTGCATCATTTATGCACTTTCCCCACTGGCTGGCACGATGTCTGCACTATACATTTACAGCGCAAACACCCAAATAATTAACATTACGATAACGTTATTTTTACTCCGGAAGAGGTTGCCATGACACAGTCAGTAACGCGTGACGATTTTGATGCCTGGATGATGCCGGTATACGCCCCGGCGCCCTTCATACCGGTACGCGGCGAAGGCTCGCGGCTGTGGGACCAGCAGGGTAAAGAGTACATCGATTTTGCCGGCGGCATTGCGGTAAATGCCCTGGGGCACGCCCACCCGGCCATGGTGCAGGCGCTGACGGAGCAGGCGGGAAAATTCTGGCACACCGGCAACGGCTACAGCAACGAACCGGCCCTGCGTCTGGCGAAACAGCTGATTGACGCCACCTTTGCCGACAAAGTCTTTTTCTGCAACTCCGGCGCCGAGGCCAACGAGGCGGCGCTGAAGCTGGCGCGTAAATACGCCCACGACACCTTCGGCCCGCACAAAAGCGGCATCGTGGCATTTAAAAATGCCTTCCACGGGCGGACGCTGTTTACCGTCAGCGCCGGGGGGCAGCCGGCGTACTCAAAAGATTTTGCCCCGCTGCCGGCGGAGATTCAGCACGCGGACTATAACGACATCGCCTCGGCGCGGGCGCTGATTAATGACAATACCTGCGCGGTGATCGTTGAGCCGATGCAGGGCGAGGGCGGCGTGGTGCCCGCCAGCAGCGAGTTTCTGCAGGCGCTGCGCGAGCTGTGCGATCGCCACCGCGCGGTGCTGATTTTTGACGAAGTGCAGACCGGCGTCGGCCGCACCGGCGAGCTGTATGCCTACATGTACTACGGCGTGACGCCGGACGTGCTCTCCACCGCTAAGGCGCTGGGCGGCGGTTTCCCCATTGGCGCGCTGCTGGCCCGCGCGGAATATGCCGCGGTGATGACCGTCGGCACCCACGGCACGACCTACGGCGGCAACCCTCTGGCCTGCGCCGTGGCCGGCAAGGTGCTGTCGATTATCAATACGCCGGAGGTACTGAGCGGCGTGCGCCAGCGCCACCAGTGGTTCAGCGAGCGTCTTGGCGCCATCAATGCTCGGCTGGGCCTGTTCGACGAGATCCGCGGCCTCGGTCTGCTGATCGGCTGCGCGCTGAAGTCCGAATATGCCGGCAAAGCCAAGCTGATAAGTCAGCTGGCCGCAGAAGAGGGGGCGATGATCCTGATCGCCGGGGGTAACGTCGTGCGCTTTGCGCCGGCGCTTATCGTCAGCGAAGAGGAGGTCACCGCCGGGCTGGACCGCTTCGAGCGGGCCTGCGAGCGCTTTCTCGCCGGGGACGCCGTATGATGGTTATTCGCCCGGTCGGAAGGGAGGATTTATCCGGCCTGATGGCGCTTGCGGGAAAAACCGGCGGCGGACTGACTTCGCTGCCCGCCGATGAGGCGACGCTGGCGGCGCGCATTGAGCGCGCGCTCAGCACGTGGGAAGGCGCGCTCGAAAAGGGCGAGCAGGGCTATGTCTTCGTGCTGGAAGACGTCACTAGCGGCAAAGTGGCGGGCATCTGCGCCATTGAGGTGGCGGTGGGCCTGCACGATCCCTGGTACAACTACCGCGTCGGCACCCAGGTGCACGCCTCGAAAGAGCTGGGCGTCTATAACGCGCTGCCGACCCTGTTCCTCAGTAACGATCACACCGGCAGCAGCGAACTCTGTACGCTGTTCCTCGATCCCGACTGGCGAAAGGAGGGCAACGGCTACCTGCTGTCAAAATCGCGCTTTATGTTCATGGCGGCCTTTCGCGATAAATTCAATGAGAAAGTGGTGGCCGAAATGCGCGGCGTCATTGACGAAAACGGCTATTCGCCCTTCTGGGAGAGCTTGGGGCAGCGCTTTTTTTCGATGCCGTTTGCCAAAGCCGATCGTTTGTGCGGCACCGGTCAGAAGGCATTTATCGCGGAGCTGATGCCCAAGCACCCTATTTATACCGACTTTTTGTCGGAGTCTGCCCGCAGTGTGATAGGCCAGGTTCACCCGCAAACCGCGCCGGCGCGGGCGGTGCTGGAAAAAGAGGGTTTTCGTTTTTGCCACTACGTCGATATTTTCGACGGCGGCCCGACGCTGGAGTGCGATATCGACCGGGTGCGGGCGATCCGCAGAAGCCGGCTGGTGGAGGTAGCCGAAGGGCAGCCGTCCGGGCGCGGCCTGACGGCCTGCCTGGTGGCCAACGAGCAGTATCACCACTTTCGCGCCGCGCTGGTGCAGGCGGATCCGCATACCGACAGGCTGCTGCTGAGCGCGCAGCAGCTGGACGTTCTCAAGGTTCGGCCCGGCGACAGCGTGCGCCTGGTCCGCCTCTGTCCCGAGGAGAAAACAGCATGAGCTTATGGATTAACGGCAGCTGGGTCGCCGGGCGCGGCGACGCGCGGGAAACCCGCAACCCGGTCACCGCGGAAGCGGTCTGGCGCGGCGCGGATGCCGATCGCCGCCAGGTAAGCGACGCGGTCGCCGCCGCCCGCGCGGCCTTCCCCGGCTGGGCGCGGACGCCTTTTCACGCCCGCCGGGAGATCGCAGAGACCTTCGCCGGCCTGCTGGAGACTCATAAAGCAGCCCTCGCGGAGACCATCGCCCGGGAAACCGGCAAACCGCGCTGGGAGGCGGCGACCGAAATTGCCGCCATGATCGGCAAGATCGCCATTTCGCTGCAGGCGTACCGGGCGCGCACCGGCGAGCAGGAGACGCCGATGGCCGACGGGGCGGCAACCCTGCGCCACCGCCCCCACGGCGTAATGGCGGTCTTCGGCCCCTACAATTTCCCCGGCCACCTGCCCAATGGCCACATCGTTCCGGCGCTGCTGGCGGGCAATACCGCGGTCTTTAAGCCCAGCGAGCTGACGCCGCTGTGCGGCGAGGCGGTGGTGAAGCTGTGGGAGCAGGCGGGCCTGCCCGCCGGCGTGCTGAACCTGATTCAGGGCGGGCACGAGGTCGGCGAAGCCCTGGCGGCGCAGGACGATATTGACGGGGTGCTGTTTACCGGCAGCTCCGCCACCGGCTTTGCGCTGCACCGCCAGCTGGCCGGCCGGCCGGACAAGATCCTCGCCCTTGAAATGGGCGGCAATAACCCGCTGATTGTCGATGAGCCAAAAGACGTTGATGCGGCGGTGCACGCCGCCATTCAGTCGGCCTTTATTACCGCCGGGCAGCGCTGCACCTGCGCCCGACGCCTGCTGGTGAAGCGCGGTCCGCAGGGCGACGCCTTTCTGGCGCGGCTGGTGACGGTGGCGTCGCGCATCGTGCCGAACCGCTGGGACGCCGATCCGCAGCCGTTTATCGGCGGCCTGATCTCGCCCGCCGCCGCGCAGAAGGTGATTGACGCCTGGCGCCAGCACGTGTCCAACGGAGCGCAGACCCTGCTCGAACCGCGCCTGCTGCAGCCGGGCACTTCGCTGCTGACGCCGGGCATCATTGAGATGAGCCGGGCGGGGGACGTTCCCGACGAAGAGGTGTTTGGCCCGCTGCTCTGCGTCTGGCGTTACGACACCTTTGATGAGGCGATAAGCCTTGCTAACAATACGCGCTACGGCCTCTCCTGCGGGCTGCTCTCGGACGACAGGCAGCAGTTCGAGCGCCTGCTGCTGGAGGCAAGAGCAGGCATCGTTAACTGGAACAAGCCGCTGACCGGCGCGTCGAGCGCCGCGCCGTTCGGCGGCGTCGGCGCCTCCGGTAACCACCGCCCGGGCGCCTGGTACGCCGCCGACTACTGCGCCTGGCCGATGGCCTCCCTGGAGGCCGCGGCGCTGAGCCTGCCGGGCACGCTGAGTCCGGGGCTGGATTTTAGCACGGAGGAGCCATCATGAGTGCCCGGGAAGTCAACTTCGACGGCCTGCCGGGGCCGACGCACCACTATGCCGGGCTGTCGTTCGGTAATGAAGCCTCAGCGAAGCACCGGCTGAAGATCTCTAACCCGCACCTCGCCGCCCGCCAGGGGCTGCTGAAAATGAAGGCCCTGGCCGATCTCGGCTTTGTCCAGGGAGTGATCCCGCCCCAGGAGCGGCCTAACGTGCCGCTGCTGCGCCGCCTCGGCTTCGCCGGTAGCGATGAGCAGGTGCTGGCGAAGGCGGCGGCGCACTCGCCGCAGCTGCTGTCGGCGGCGAGTTCGGCTTCATCGATGTGGGTGGCCAACGCCGCCACCGTCTGCCCGTCGGCGGACGCGCTGGACGGCAAAGTCCACTTCACGGTGGCGAACCTCAACAATAAGTTTCACCGCGCCAGCGAGGCCGACACCACCGGGGCGCTGCTGCGGGCGATTTTCCGCGATCCGCAGGCGTTTGCGGTCCACGATGCGCTGCCGCAGGTGGCCCTGTTTGGCGATGAAGGCGCCGCCAACCACAATCGCCTCGGGGGCGATTACGGCCAGCCGGGTCTGCAGCTGTTTATCTACGGGCGCGAGGAGGGCAGCGCCCACCGGCCCGGACGCTATCCGGCGCGCCAGACCCTGGAAGCCAGCCAGGCGGTGGCGCGGCTGAACCAGGTTAATCCTCAGCAGCTGCTGTTTGCCCAGCAGAACCCGGAGGTCATCGACCGGGGCGTGTTCCACAACGACGTGATCGCGGTCAGCAACCGCCAGGTGCTGTTCTGCCATCAGCAGGCGTTTGTTAACCAGCCGCAGCTGCTGGCCCGGCTGGCGGAGCGGGTGCCGGGCTTTCAGGCGGTGCAGGTGCCCGCCTCAAGGGTATCGGTTGCCGATGCGGTCGCCACCTATCTGTTCAACAGCCAGCTGCTGAGCCGGGACGACGGCAGCATGCTGCTGGTGCTGCCCAAAGAGGCCGAGGAGCACGCGGGCGTCCGGGGCTATCTGCAGGAGATGCTGGCGGCCGACAATCCCATTGCCGCGCTGAAGATCTTCGATCTGCGGGAGTCGATGGCCAACGGCGGCGGCCCCGCCTGTCTGCGCCTGCGGGTAGTGCTGACGGAGGCGGAGCGTGCGGCGGTCAACCCGGCGGTCATGATGAACGACGCCCTGTTTGACGGCCTGAACGGCTGGATTGACCGCTACTATCGCGACCGGCTGAGCCAGGCGGACCTTGCCGACCCGCAGCTGCTGCGGGAAGGGCGCGAGGCGCTGGACCAGTTAACGCAAATCCTGAGTCTTGGTTCGGTCTATCCGTTCCAGCAGTAGTGAGGGCGACATGAACGATTTTCTGGCATTAACCCTGGCCGGGCAGCGCCCCGGCCGGACGCAGGGCGAAACGGCGGAGATCTACTGGCAGTGGCACGATGCCGGCATTCTCGAGCTGACGCCCTTCGCCGCGAGCGAGCGGGCGCTGGTGCTCTCCTGCGGCGTTCACGGCAATGAAACGGCGCCGGTAGAGATAGTCGATGCCCTGCTCGGCGCGCTGCTGGCGGGCGAACTGCCCCTGCGCTGGCGGCTGCTGGTCATTTTCGGCAACCCGCCGGCGCTGGCGGCCAATAAGCGCTACCTGCACAGCGATATGAACCGGATGTTCAGCGGCCGCTGGCACGACGTTACGCCGAGCGGCGAAACCGCGCGGGCCGCCCGGCTGGAGCAGGCGCTGCGCCAGTTCTACCAGCCGACGGACGCCCTGCGCTGGCACCTCGACCTGCACACCGCCATTCGCGGCTCGCACCACCCGCGCTTCGGCGTCCTGCCGCAGCGCGATGCGCCCTGGGACGAGGATTTTATCCACTGGCTGGCGGCGGCGGGGCTGGAGGCGCTGGTGTTTCATCAGAGTCCGGGCGGCACCTTTACCCACTTCAGCAGCGCGCAGTTCACCGCCCAGGCCTGTACCCTGGAGCTGGGCAAGGCGCTGCCGTTTGGTCATAACGATTTGCGGCAGTTTGCAACCACCCGCGAGGCGCTGGCCGGGCTGCTGGCGGGCGGGATAGCCAGCGCGCCGCTGCCCGTCCGCTATCGCGTCGCGCAGCAGCTGACCCGCCATGGCGACGATTTCCGCCTGCATATGTCGGCGCAGACCCTCAATTTTACGCCGTTTGCGGCGGGGACGCTGCTGGCGGAGGAAGGGGAGAGGCGCTACACGGTGCAACACGATACGGAATATGTGCTGTTCCCCAATCCGGACGTCGCGCCGGGGCTGCGGGCGGGGCTGATGCTGGTGCGTGAATCCTGATAAACATTAATTGGCCATCCCTCGCGTTGGCCATTTTCTTGATTTATCCTGCTTTTTATCTCTATTTACGGATAAGTCCTGGTAAATGCTTTATTTATAATCAGTAATGCGCTAGAGTTCTCCATAATTTCTTTAATAACAGTGCGTTATTAATTATTTCTCGCAGAACTCCACAATTTTTCCTTATTTTCCTCATCATTGCCGATAAATTCGCTTTTACACTTTCATCGTTTTACGCTTGCTCTGATTAATTGACGTTAAACCCCGTAAAGTTAACTCCGTCAACACGGCAATGCGCCGCAAGAATAACCGATAGTAAGGAACTTATTATGAAAAAGCTGACCGCACTGATCATTGCCTCTACCCTCTCCCTGGGCGCCGCTAACCTGGCGCACGCTGCCGACACGGCGGCGACCGCGCCGGCTGAAAAAGCGCCGATGATGCACAAAGGCAAGCCTGGCATGCATCACGATATGATGTTTAAAGGCCTTAACCTGACCGACGCCCAGAAGCAGCAGGTGCGCGACATCATGAAGGAGCAGCGCGGGAAAATGCAGCGCCCGTCCGCCGATGACGCCCGCGCCATGCACAGCCTGATCGCCAGCGATACCTTCGATAAGGCGAAGGCCGAAGCGATGGTTGATAAGATGGAAGCGAAGCACAAAGAGATGGTGCTCTCCCGCATGGAGACCCAGAACAAGATTTACAACATCCTGACCCCGGAGCAGAAAAAGCAGTTTAACGCCAATTTTGAGAAGCGTCTGACAGAGCGCCCGGCGCATCAGGGTAAAATGACCCCGCCGGCTGAATAATCCGGCGCCCTGCACACAAGACCGCCGGTCTTGCCCGTATGCCAGAAGGCTGCGGGCAGGCCCGGCGGTTTTTTTATTCGCTCAGGGTAATGATCTCGGCGCTCCCGGCCAGCAGCGGACGGCAGAGGATTTTATAGCCGTCGTGGTCGAAGCTGGCGGGCAGGCGCGACAGCGTAGCGGCCTCGGCCAGGCTGGCGACCGATCCCAGCCACAGCCAGTTGTGAATGATGTGATACTCGGTGAGGTCGGCGCTTTGCTCCTTCAGGGCGATAGCCCCGCGCCAGGGCCAGCAGGTGAGCTGCAGGCGCGAAAGGGCCTCTTTGAGACGCCGATCGTGCGCCTCCAGCGGCTCTTTGCCGCAGCAGGCACCCGCGCAGCGTCCCAGCGCCGAGCGAAAGCAGCCGCGGCCGCGGCTGACCGCCTCCAGGCCCAGCAGACCGTAGCAAAGGCGCTGCTCGTCGGCGATGGTTTTCAGCGCCTGCAGCGCCGCCCGGCGATTGGCAAACAGGCCGTACAGGCCCAGCTGGCTGGAGAAATCGATCTCTTTCGCGTACACCACCTGCGGCCGTGCGTCGGTCAGCAGCAGAGAGCAGAGCTGGCGATTGCGGCGCAGGCGCTTGTTGAACAGCGGCTGCTGCGCTTTGATCATCTGCGCCTCAAGCAGCAGGGCGCCAATTTCACCGGCGGTGCAGATCCAGCTGATGCGCCGGGACTGGCGCAGCATCGCCGCTTCCTCCGGCGTGCGCAGATGAGAAAGTACCCGGCTGCGCAGGTTGACGCTCTTGCCAATATAGAGCGGGAGGGTGTCGCTGTCGCCGTGGAAGGTATAGACGCCGGGCCGGGCGGGCAGCGCCTCCAGCGACGGGCGCAGGTGTTCCGGATATTCATAGATTGCCGCCGCCTCAAAGGCCAGGCGCGGGGCGGAGGGACGTTTTGCCACAAAGACTCCTGTACTGATGATTTATACAGTGTAACCCGGAGCGGCAAAAAAGAAAATGATGTACCGGCGATTTTACCCCCCGCTCAGGCGCTGGGCCTGTTTGCGCAAATGGCCGAGGGTCGGCTGCCGGGTGGCCCGCCCTATATCCTGCTCAGGGAGGCGTTTGCGCACGATGCCGATCTGGATTTGTGTGCGCGGGCGCACGGCGAGTAGCGTGTGAGAGAAGCAAAATTGCCGGGGTGTCAGCGCTTGCCGCAGCGGCAACGATTTTTCTTCAGGCGGGCCGGGAGCTGGCGCAGCGCGTTGATGCGCTGCGCCTGGGGTCAGGCGCCCGGCGATGAGGTAACCTTACTGCTTCCAGAAGTTGTCGAACACCGTGATCGGCGGGCGGCGCTTGTGCTCGGTCTTCAGATACCAGCCCTCAATGATTTTGCTAATCTCTGCAGGCACGGTTTTGCCTTCCAGATAGTCGTCGATATTTTCATATGTGACGCCAAGCGCGGCCTCGTCCGGCAGGGAAGGACGATCGTCCTCAAGGTCAGCGGTCGGCGCCTTCTTATAAAGATGCTCCGGACAGCCGAGCGTCGCCAGCAGCTGCTTGCCCTGGCGCTTGTTGAGGCGAAAAATCGGGTTGATGTCGGTGCCGCCGTCGCCGTATTTGGTAAAGAAGCCGGTGACCGCTTCGGCGGCATGATCGGTGCCGACCACTACGCCTTTGCTCATGCCGGCGATGCTGTACTGCGCCTTCATGCGCTCGCGGGCCTTTTCGTTGCCGCGCACGAAGTCGCTCAGCTCAATGCCCGCTTCGCGCAGGGCCTGTTCGCTGGCGAGTACCGCGCCCTTAATATTGACGGTCAGCACGCGGTCCGGCTGGATAAAATCAATCGCGTCCTGGCAGTCCTGTTCATCGGCCTGCACGCCATAGGGCAGGCGCACGGCGATAAACTGCAGGCTCTGGTCACCGCTTTCTGCGCGCAGTTCGCTGATGGCGGTCTGGCACAGCTTGCCGGTGAGGGTGGAATCCTGGCCGCCGCTGATGCCCAGCACCAGAGATTTAATAAAAGGAAAGGTTTGCAGGTAGGACTTGAGGAAATCCACGCTGCGGCGGATTTCCTCTTCGCTGTTAACCTGCGGCTTGACGCCGAGCGCCGCGATAATCTCTTGTTGCAAAGCCATGTCTCTCTCCCGGAAATGATCAGTTGCAATAAAGCTACCTCTTTGTCGTTAAAACGACAAGGATCACAGTTTTGAGTGCTGCAAAACAGCACGGTTCAGAGTCTCGTGCGGCCTTTAGGGAATGTTCCGAAAGTTATCCCTCTTAAATCATCAGGTTGAAAAATAGCGATCTTTATTCCAGGCTTAACCCTGCACTGATAAAAAAAACGAGGATGGAATATGAACAAGAATATCGCAGGAATGTTAGGCGCAGCAGCAGTACTGGCGATGCTGGCAGGGTGTACTGCCTACGATCGTACCAAAGATCAGTTTACTCAGCCGGTGGTCAAGGACGTGAAAAAAGGCATGACCCGCCAGCAGGTTGAGGCCCTGGCAGGTAAGCCGTCTTCAGAAGTATCAATGATCCACGCGCGCGGAACTTGCCAGACCTATATCCTGGGTCAACGCGATGGTAAAATTGATACCTATTTTGTTGCCCTGGACGATACCGGACATGTCATTAACTCCGGTTATCAAACCTGCGCCCAGTATGATACCGATCCGCAGGCGCCGCAGCAGACAAAGCAGCAGAGCGGACTTCTGCGCTAACCAAAAATCACAACCCGGTCTCCTGACCGGGTTTTTTATGTCGCTTTGCTTATTTAATTGCGCGAATTATTTGGCCGAAATGTGAAGGTAGTCATAAGCAAAGGTCAACGAGAGACAATTTTCCCCTATAGCGAATTATCCTGGCGTAAAGTCATGCCGTATACTCACCTCATAAGCACGACGTAACATTTCGTTACCGCTGCCCCGGCCCGGCGCCACAGGAGTGAGCCCGTCAGCCGGCAAAAAAGCCAATTGAGGAAGCTAATATGGAAAAGAAACATATCTATCTGTTTTGTTCAGCGGGCATGTCCACCTCTCTGCTGGTCTCAAAAATGCGCGCCCAGGCTGAGAAATATGAAGTGCCGGTTATTATTGAAGCATTTCCCGAAACCCTCGCGGCTGAAAAAGGCCAGCAGGCCGATGCCGTATTATTAGGACCGCAAATTGCCTATATGCTTCCGGAAATCCAGCGCCTGCTGCCGAATAAGCCGGTACAGGTTATTGATTCCGTACTGTATGGCAAAGTCGATGGTTTAGGCGTTCTCAAAGCCGCCGTCGCGGCGATTAAGCAGGCAGCAGCACAGTAATTTTTGTATTTATTTTAATTTTCCCGTCAAAGAGTTATTTCATACACAAGCGCCGTAACTTTCGGTTACGGCTTTTTAAGGGTATTTTCTATGAGTAAAGTTATTAGCTCTCTTGAAAAGGTACTCCTTCCTTTTGCAGTTAAAATAGGAAAGCAGCCGCACGTTAATGCGATTAAAAACGGCTTTATTAAACTGATGCCGCTGACCCTCGCGGGGGCCATGTTTGTATTAATTAATAACGTTTTTCTCAGTTTTGGCGAAGGCTCCTTCTTCTATTCACTTGGCATTCGTTTAGACGCTTCCACCATTGAGACCCTGAATGGTTTTAAAGCCATCGGCGGCAACGTGTACAACGGTACGTTGGGCATTATGTCGCTGATGGCGCCTTTTTTCATCGGCATGGCGCTGGCGGAAGAACGAAAAGTCGACCCTATGGCGGCGGGACTGCTGTCGATTGCGGCCTTTATGACCGTTACCCCTTACAGCGTCGGTGAAGCCTATGCGGTAGGCGCCAACTGGCTGGGCGGGGCGAATATCATCTCCGGCATTATTATTGGCCTGGTGGTGGCGGAGATGTTTGCCTTCGTGGTGCGCCGCAACTGGGTTATACGGCTGCCGGCTAGCGTTCCCGGATCGGTTTCCCGCTCTTTCTCGGCGGTGATCCCCGGTTTTATCATTCTCTCTATTTTCGGGATTATCTCCTGGGCGCTGGGCCACTGGCAGACCAACTTCCACCAGATAATCATGGATTCCATCTCCACGCCGCTGGCGTCGATGGGCGCCGTGGTCGGCTGGGCGTACGTTATTTTTACCTCGCTGCTGTGGTTCTTCGGCGTGCACGGCTCGCTGGCGCTCACCGCGCTGGACAACGGCATCATGACCCCGTGGGCGCTGGAAAATATCCAGCTCTATCAGCAGTACGGCTCCGTTGACGCGGCGCTGGCGGCGGGTAAAACCTTCCACATGTGGGCCAAGCCGATGCTTGACTCCTATATTTTCCTCGGTGGCACCGGCGCTACCCTGGGTCTGATTATCGCCATCTTTATCGCCTCGCGTCGCCAGGATCATCGTCAGATTGCCAAGCTGGCTCTGCCGTCGGGCATTTTCCAGATTAACGAGCCTATCCTGTTTGGTCTGCCGATCATCATGAACCCGGTGATGTTTATCCCGTTCGTGCTCATCCAGCCGCTGCTGGCTGCCATCACCATGACCGCCTACACGCTGGGGATCATCCCGCCGGTCACTAACCTGGCGCCCTGGACGATGCCGACGGGTCTGGGGGCATTCTTTAACACCAACGGCAGTATCGCCGCGCTGCTGCTGGCGCTGTTCAACCTCGGGGTGGCGGTCGTGGTTTACCTGCCGTTCGTGGTGATCGCCAACAAGGCGCAGACCGTTATCGAGGAAGAAGAGAGCGAAGAAGATATTGCCAACGCACTGAAATTTTAATTTTCCGCGGTGCGGCACGCGCCGCGCCGCCCGAACCGAGAAGGAATAAGCATGTTCGATCTGGATAATGTTGTAGCGGAAGAGGTCAAGGAAAACGATCTTGAAGAGGTGGTGATGGGGCTTATCATCAACTCCGGACAGGCCCGCAGCCTGGCCTACTCGGCCCTCAAGCAGGCAAAACAGGGTGACTTTGCCGCCGCGAAGGCGACGATGGAGCAGTCGCGGGCGGCGCTGAGCGACGCGCACCGCGTGCAGACCCAGCTGATTGAGAGTGATGAAGGCGAGGGCAAAATGAAGGTCAGCCTGGTGCTGGTTCATGCGCAGGATCATCTCATGACCTCAATGCTGGCCCGCGAACTGGTAGCCGAATTGATTGAACTTCACGAGAAGGTACAATAACGGGCAGATATCGCGATGAGGCAACCGAAGATGACCACCGTGGAGATGAACACCGCCCTTGAGCAGAAGCTGTTTAACGGCAAAAACTTTCACGTCTTCATCTACAACAAAACCGAAAGCATCAGCGGGCTGCACCAGCACGACTACTACGAGTTCACGCTGGTGCTCACCGGACGCTGCTATCAGGAAATTAACGGCAAGCGGGTGCTGCTGGAGCGTGGGGATTTC
The DNA here is from genome assembly GCF_001598855.1 of Pluralibacter gergoviae ATCC 33028 = NBRC 105706. Classification (GTDB taxonomy): domain Bacteria; phylum Pseudomonadota; class Gammaproteobacteria; order Enterobacterales; family Enterobacteriaceae; genus Pluralibacter; species Pluralibacter gergoviae. The sequence goes on from NZ_BCZS01000024.1 coordinate 19,492, forward strand.
GTCTTTATCCCGATTGGCTCCTGCCATCAGAGCTTCTACGAGTTTGGCGCGACCCGCCTGCTCAATGTCGGCATCAGCCGCCGCTTTTTTGATAAGCACTATCAGCAGCTGTTGCCCGGTTTTCTGGTTGCCTCACAGGTCTACTCCGTTAAGAGTCCCTTTCTCAGCTATATAGAGTCGGTTATTGCATCACTGAATTTTCGCGACAGCGAGTTTGATGAATTTATTGAGGTGGTCTCTTTTGCCATTATTAACCGCATGTGCCACTTCCGCGAAGAGCAAACGCAGGACGTGGTACCCCAGTGGTTAAAAACAACGGTGGAAGTGATGCACGATAAAAATAAATTCGGTGAAAATGCGCTGGAAAATATGGTGGCGCTGTCGGGTAAGTCACAGGAGTATTTAACCCGGGCCACCCAGCGCTTCTACAGCAAAACACCTATGCAGATAATTAACGATATCCGCATTAACTTTGCCATGAAGCAGCTGGAAATAACCAACTATTCGGTAACCGATATTGCCTATGAGTCCGGGTACAGCAGCCCCAGCCTTTTTATTAAGACGTTTAAAAAGCTGACCTCCTTTACCCCCAGCAACTATCGCAAGCGGCTTACCGTTATTAATAACTGACGGCGTGCGGGTGCCCGCAGCCAATTAATCAATATTATTTTTCCGCGCGCAGCGGGAGGGATCCCCGCATCCCGCATGCGGAAATCAAAGGGAGAACGTGATGAGCCAGAAATTAAAGATTGTCACTATCGGCGGCGGCAGCAGCTATACGCCGGAACTGCTTGAAGGCTTTATCAAGCGCTATCATGAACTGCCGGTCACCGAGCTGTGGCTGGTGGACGTGGAGGAGGGGAGCCACAAGCTCGACATCATTCACGCCCTCTGCGAACGGATGATAGAAAAAGCGGGCGTGCCGATGAAGGTCTATAAAACCCTCGATCGCCGCGAGGCCCTTAAGGGCGCGAACTTTGTCACCACCCAGCTGCGCGTCGGGCAGCTGCAGGCGCGGGAAAAAGATGAACGCATCCCGCTCAGCCACGGCTATCTCGGCCAGGAGACCAACGGCGCGGGCGGCCTGTTTAAAGGGCTGCGCACCATTCCGGTTATTTTCGACATCATTAAAGACGTGGAGGAGATTTGCCCCGACGCGTGGGTGATTAACTTCACCAATCCGGCGGGCATGGTCACCGAGGCGGTCTATCGCCACACCGGCTTTAAGCGCTTTATCGGCGTGTGCAATATTCCGATTGGCATGAAGATGTTTATCACCGACGTGCTGGCGCTGACGCCAGAAGACGACCTCTCTATTGACCTCTTCGGTCTCAATCACATGGTGTTTATCCGCGATGTGCTGGTCAACGGCGAGTCGCGTTTTGCTGAACTGCTCGACGGCGTGGCCAGCGGCAAGCTGACCGCCAATACGGTGAAAAATATCTTCGATATGCCGTTCAGCGAGGGGCTTATCCGATCCCTTAACCTGCTGCCGTGCTCCTACCTGCTTTACTACTTTAAGCAGAAGGAGATGCTGGCCATTGAGATGGGCGAATACTACAAGGGCGGCGCCCGGGCGCAGGTGGTGCAGAAGGTTGAGAAGCAGCTGTTTGAACTCTATAAAGACCCCGATCTGAAGGTGAAGCCGAAAGAGCTGGAGATGCGCGGGGGCGCCTACTACTCCGACGCCGCCTGCGAGGTGATCAACGCCATCTATAACGACAAGCAGGCCGAGCATTATGTTAACGTACCGCATCACGGCCATATCGATAATATTCCCGCCGACTGGGCGGTGGAGATGACCTGCATCGTAGGCCGCGACGGCGCGAAGCCCCACCCGCGCGTCACCCACTTTGACGAGAATGTGATGGGGCTTATCCAGACCATTAAAGGTTTTGAAGTGGCGGCAAGCCGGGCGGCGCTCAGCGGCGAACTCAACGACGTGGAGCTGGCGCTGAACCTTAGCCCGCTGATCCACTCCGACAGCGACGCCGCCGTACTGGCAAAAGAGATGCTGCTGGCCCATGAAAAGTGGCTGCCGAACTTCGCCGCGGCGATCAAAGCGCTCAGACAGTAACGGGAGAGGCTGATGGAACGTATTCTGATCGTCAATGCCGATGATTTTGGCCTCAGCCGGGGCCAGAACTACGGTATCGTCGAAGCCTGCCGCAACGGGCTGGTGACCTCAACCACCGCGCTGGTTAACGGCGAGGCCATTGTCCACGCCGCCGGGTTGAGCCGCACGCTGCCCGAGCTGGCGGTGGGCATGCATTTCGCGCTCACGCTCGGTAAACCGCTGACCGCCATGCCGGGCCTGACCCGCGACGGCAGGCTCGGGAAGTGGCTCTGGGAGATGGCGGAAGCGGGCGCGCTGCCGCTGGACGAAATCCGCCGCGAGCTGATCGCCCAGTACCAGCGCTTTATCGACCTGTTCGGCGCGGCGCCAACCCATATCGATAGCCACCACCACGTGCATATGATCCCGCCGGTTTTTGCCATCGTCGCCGCTTTTGCCAAAGAGATGGGCGTACCTGTACGCATTGATCGGGCGCTGCAGCAGCGCGATGGCCTTGATGCGGCCGGCCTGCGCAGCAGCGACGGCTTCAGCAGCGCCTTCTACGGCAATGGTGTCAGCGAAGCGCTGTTTCTTGAGGTGCTGGAGACCTCAATTGCCGCCGGAGAGCGCTCGCTTGAGGTGATGTGCCATCCCGCGTTTGTGGACAATACCATTATGGGCAGCGCCTACTGCTATCCGCGTCTGGCGGAACTGGAGATACTGACCTCGGCATCGCTGCAGCAGGAGGTGGCGATGAAAGGGTATCGCCTGGGAAGCTACCGGGACGTGTAGGGAATTGCGCCCGGCACATTTGCCGGGCGCGTTTTGAGGGTTAGACCGGGCGCAGACCCGGTTTTTTTATGCCGGAATGGCACCTATTTTTGCTTCTCGCGACCACACGCGGTGGGCGGCCAGCAGATCCATCAGCGCGTCCATGGCATCTTCCGTCACGCGCTTATCTTCGACCAGCCCCTCTTCGCCGCCGCTGCTGACGCCGAAAGCGTCCTTAAAGTCGCGGGCATCGCCGGCCAGCAGGATCGGCTTAAGGTGCTTGTAGGCCTCCAGCAGATAGTAGCGCGCGTCGCCGCAATCCTTCAGGCTGGCGGCGCCTTCTCCGGGGACAATCACCGCATCAACCGTCAGCGAGGGGGCCGCGGTGAAGGTGGCGCTCACCGGCAGCTGGGTGCCGTCGTCCGCTTCCACGGTGCCCATCCGCCGATAAAGCAGCTTGGCATGCACGCCTTTATCCTTAAGCGCCTGCAGCAGCGTCAGGATCTCGTCGGCGGCGGGCTTATCGCCCAGCAGCACGCCAACCACTCGCCCTTTGATCGATCCGCCCGGCAGCGCGTAGAGGCTGAGGGTTGGATCTTTGCTCAGGCCGTTTACCGGCGGCGGCGGAGCCACGTTACGCTGCGCATCGCTGAGGGTAATACCGAGATTGTCCGCCACGCCCTGCGCCAGCTGAAGATCGATATGCGTCAGCCTGTCGACGACCCGCTCGCGGATATAGGCGCGTGCGACTTTACTCAGCTCAAAGCTGAAGGCGTCGATGATGTGCTGCTGCTCAACCGGCGTCTGGCTCAGCCAGAACAGGCGCGGGTGGGAGTAGTATTCGCCGAACGACGGGCTGCGCTGGCGGATGGTCTCGGCATCCACGCGCTCGCGGCGGGACTCGAAGCCGCCGCCTTTCGCCGCCGGCGGCGTTTCCCGCGGCCAGTTATCGTTGATCGAGTTGGGCTCATAGTTGGCCGGATTAGTATCAATATCCATCCGGTGCATACCGTCGCGCTGCAGGTTATGGTACGGGCAGGTGGGACGGTTAATCGGGATCTCGTGGAAGTTCGGCCCGCCCAGGCGGCTTATCTGGGTATCGGTGTAGGAAAATAGCCGTCCCTGCAGCAGCGGGTCATCGCTAAAGTCGATACCGGGTACGATGTGGCCCGGATGGAACGCCGCCTGTTCGTTTTCGGCGAAGAAGTTATCCGGGTTGCGGTTAAGCACCATTTTGCCCACCCGCTCGACCGGCACCAGCGCCTCCGGGATAAGCTTGGTCGGGTCGAGCAGGTCGAAATCGAATTTAAACTCGTCCTCTTCCGGGATCAGCTGCAGGCCCAGCTCGTATTCCGGATAGTCTCCGGCCTCGATGGCCTCCCACAGCTCGCGGCGGTGGAAATCCGGATCGCGCCCGGTAAGCTTCTGCGACTCGTCCCACACCATAGAGGCGGTGCCCGCTACCGGCTTCCAGTGAAAGCGCACGAAGGTGACTTTACCCTCGGCATTGATCAGCCTGAAGGTGTGGATACCGAAGCCTTCCATCGTGCGGTAGCTGCGCGGCAGGCCGCGGTCCGACATCGCCCAGATAACGTTGTGCAGCGTTTCCGGCTGTAGAGAAATATAGTCCCAGAAGGTATCGTGGGCGCTGCCGCCCTGCGGTATCGCCCAGTGCGGCTCCGGCTTCACCGCGTGAACGAAGTCGGGGAACTTGATGGCGTCCTGAATAAAGAAGATGGGGGTATTGTTGCCGACCAGGTCAAAAATGCCCTCGTCGGTATAGAACTTGGTCGCCCAGCCGCGGATATCACGTACCGTATCGGCGGAGCCGGCGCCGCCCTGGACGGTGGAGAAGCGGACGAAGACCGGCGTCTTTTTCGACGGATCGCAAAGAAACGCGGCTTTGGTAATCGCGCTCAGGTCCTTATACGGCTGGAAGTAGCCGTGCGCCGCAGAGCCGCGGGCGTGAACAATACGCTCGGGGATACGCTCATGGTCAAAGTGGGTGATCTTTTCGCGAAGGATGAAATCCTCCAGCAGGGTAGGGCCGCGATTGCCCGCCTTCAGCGAGTTCTGATCGTCAGCGATGCGTACGCCCTGATTGGTGGTCAGCGGCTGCTCGTCGCCCGCTTTACGAAAGGCCTCCAGCGCGTCCAGCTTATCGCTGTGTGTATCCGGCGCTTTGCGGCTACCCGGGGCCGTTGGCGCCTCGCCGGGCGCCGTAGGATGCGGCGGCGCGAGGTGCGCGTTATCTGCCGGGGCAAGAGAACCCAGTCCCGGCTTGCCCTGTGCCTCATCGCTGACCGGCACGCCGTGGTGATGCTGTTTTTTATCCGACATTGCGTTCTTCTCCCGTTACCAACTTGCGGTATTTTTTTAGTTAAAAACCCATTAACTATAGACAGAGAACGAATATCCCTGGAAATAACCGGATTAATCCCTACTCAACGGCAGGGGCGACGCGCGGGTCTGCGATCGGCTATCATAGAGGGTCACGACTTCGTTTACTGTTTTGGTACTTCCGCCTATGAAACCGCTGCGTCAGCAAAACAACCGCCCGATAATCAGCTATGTGCCCCGCGTTGAACCGGCGCCGCCGGAGCATGCCTCAAAAGTTGAGGGCTACCGGGACGTCTGGCTGCTGCGGGGCAAATATGTGGCTTTTGTGCTGATGGGCGACAGGTTCGCACGCTCTCAGGCCTTTAGCGTGCCGGAGGCGGCCCAGCGCTGGGCGGCGCAGATGCGCCAGGAAGGGGAGGTCGGGGAGGAGTAAGTGCGGCGGCGACCGGGAAAGCGTATCGTGCCGGTCGCCGCGCGGTAAGGCTTGGCTAGCGCGCTTAGCGGTGCGCCAGCTCGACCTCTTCTTCACTGTCAAAGACCGTTTTGTCGGTCTGGCGCAGCCACTGGCTGGTCAGGGTGCCGGCGGTCATCGAGCCGTTAACGTTCAGGGCCGTACGTCCCATATCAATCAGCGGTTCCACCGAGATAAGCAGGGCCACCAGGGTGACCGGCAGCCCCATCGCGGGCAGCACGATCAGCGCCGCAAAGGTGGCGCCGCCGCCCACGCCGGCCACGCCCGCAGAGCTGATGGTGACGATCCCGACCAGGGTGGCGATCCACACCGGGTCCAGCGGGTTGATGCCGACCGTCGGGGCGACCATCACCGCCAGCATTGCCGGATAGAGTCCGGCGCAGCCGTTCTGGCCGATGGTCGCGCCGAACGACGCGGAGAAGCTGGCGATCGACTCCGGCACGCCCAGGCGGCGGGTCTGGGTTTCAACGTTCAGCGGGATTGACGCGGCGCTGGAGCGGCTGGTGAAGGCGAAAGTCAGCACCGGCCACACTTTGCGGAAGAACTTAAGCGGGTTAACGCCGTTTGCGCCGAGCAGCAGGCCGTGGACCACAAACATGATCGCCAGCCCGAGGTAGGAGGCGATCACGAAGCTGCCGAGCTTAATGATGTCCTGCATATTGGAGCCGGCCACCACTTTGGTCATCAGCGCCAGCACGCCGTACGGCGTCAGCTGCATCACCAGGCGCACCAGCTTCATCACCCAGCTCTGCAGCGTGTCGATGGCGGTCAGCACCCGCTGGCCCTTCGGCGCGTCGTCTTTCAGCAGCTTCAGGGCGGCGACGCCGAGGAAAGCGGCGAAAATCACCACGCTGATGATGGAGGTCGGGCTGCCGCCGGTGAGGTCGGCAAACGGGTTTTTCGGAATAAAGGAGAGCAGCAGCTGCGGCACCGACAGGTCGGCTACTTTTCCGGCGTAGTTACTCTGGATAGCGTTCAGGCGCGCGGTCTCCGCCGAACCCTGTACCAGCCCTTCGGCGGTCAGGCCGAACAGGTTAGTCACCAGCACCCCCACCAGTGCGGCAATCAGGGTGGTAAACAGCAGCGTACCGATGGTCAGGACGCTGATCTTACCGAGCTGAGAAGCGTTGTGCAGACGCGCGACGGCGCTAAGAATAGAGGCAAATACCAGCGGCATCACGATCATCTGCAGCAGCTGCACGTAGCCGTTGCCGACAATGTTGAACCACTGAATGGCGTCCTTCAGCACCGGGCTGTCGGCGCCGTAAATCAGCTGCAGCCCGAGGCCAAACACTACGCCCATGACGAGGCCAAGAAGGACCTTTTTAGCCAGGCTCCACTGCTTGTGGCGGGTTTGCGCCAACAGCAATAGCAAAGCCACGAACACGGCGATGTTCGCGATAAGTGGAAAATTCATCCTGTTCTCCTGATGGTGTAATACGATCCTGTACCGGATCGATTTTAATCGCGCAAGAGTAACAGATGTGTGATTTGCTGCTTATATCCAAATGGAATGGGTTATAGCGAAATGCATTTTTCCGCTTAGCAATCATCCACTTTGATGATGAATAAGCCTGTCGAAGCGTATCTGCAGTGTGCTGATAAGGCTGGACGACCAGCGCACCGCGCTATTGTCCGGCAGCGACTGCGGCATCCATACGGCGTAAACGAACAGCGCCATGCACAGCACCCGCTCCAGCTGATTACCTTTTTGCGGCACCAGGATCGGCAGGCGAAAGCGCCAGCGGCAGGGCCACAGCAGCGGTACGCCCGCCGGCGTCAGCATATCGGCCAGAATATGGCTCAGATAGCCGAGCACCAGCCCCTGCAGCACATCGGCGGGCACGATCCAGCTATCCGGCACCTTAAGGTAGAACAGCGTCAGCGCACCAAACACCGCCAGCAGGCTGTGGGTGAAGCCACGGTGGCCGAAGGCCCTCGCTATCGGTTTTGAGATCCAGCTTAACCGCTGGCCGAGGAGCGATCGGGGGTGGTCGATATCCGGCAGCAGGCAGGTGACCACCGCAGCCGGAACGATGTGCCACCAGTCGCCCTGCGCCAGCACCGGAGTCAGTTCGGCGTTTTTGGCGAACACCGCGCAGGCTATGGAAAAGAGCAGGTGGCCTTCCGCCGTCATAGTGATACCCATAAACTGTTAATCTATACAGTATAGGGTTTTTATACAGGGGACGGAAGAGGTGACGGTGTAACTCTTTGTCACAAAGGTCAACTTTTTCTGGCGGCGGGTGCCGCCAGCGGGGGGATTAGCCGAGAAGGTGTGCCGCGGTGAGCTGTTCCATTGTCGGGAGCTTAACATCGGCAAGGGCGTAGCGCGGATCGTTAAAGATAGCGTGTTCGGGCACCACAATAGATCGCATGCGCGCCGCTTTGCTGGCGATCATGCCGTTGACCGAATCCTCCAGCGCCACGCAGGCCAGCGGAGAAACGCCAAGCTGCTCCGCGCAGTTGAGATACACCTGCGGATGCGGCTTGCTGTAGGGCAGCGCTTCCGCGGAGGAGAGCGCGTCAAACTGGTCGCGCAGGCCGAACATCGCCAGCACCTTCTCCAGCATGTGTAGCGGCGATGCAGAGGCCAGGCCGACCTTCAGGCCCTGGTCTTTACACAGGGCGATGGCTTCGCGCACGCCCGGCAGCAGGGGGCGCTCTTCTTCAACCAGGGCGATAGCGCGGTTGATAATCTGTGCCGTGACCTCGGCACGTCCCGGGCCCTGCCAGGGCTGCTGGGCATACCACAGGTCGACGACCATATCGATGCGCAGTCCGAGCGTGTCCGGCAGTTCGCCGCGGCGGGACACGTCAACGCCCAGTCCGGCGATAACCTCGAGTTCGGCGCGATCCCATAGCGGCTCAGAATCAATTAGCAGGCCGTCCATATCAAAAATAGCGGCTAAAATGTGGCGCCGGGTGGTCATCATAGAACTCCTTCGAAGTAAAAATGCCAAAAATCAGGCATTCATCCTACCGCATTCGCCTTTAAAGCGCAGGCGAAAAGCCGCAACACAGGGTAGACTTACAGCCAAACTAAGCACGTCAGAACAAGGGGAACTCATGACGTATCAACAGGCCGGCCGCATCGCCGTGCTGAAACGGATCATTGGCTGGGTCATTTTTATTCCAGCCGTTCTTTCTACGCTTATTTCGCTGTTCAAGTTCATGTATGACCACAGCGAGAAAAAACCGGGTATTGACGCCGTGCTTCTCGACTTCGCCCACGTGATGATCGAGATGATCCGCTTCAACACGCCGTTTCTTAATTTCTTCTGGTACAACTCGCCGACGCCAGATTTTCACCACAGCATGAATATCGGCTTCTGGATAATTTTTGCGCTGGTGTTTGTGGCTCTGGCCCTGCAGGCCTCCGGCGCGCGGATGAGCCGCCAGGCGAAATTTCTGCGCGAAGGCGTGCAGGATCAGCTGATCCTTGAGCGCGCCAAAGGCGCGGAAGGGCTCAGCAAGGAGCAAATCGACGCTAAAATCATTGTGCCGCGCAACACCATCTTCCTGCAGATATTTCCGCTCTACGTCCTGCCGGTGATAACCATCGTGGCGGGCTACTTCTTCTTCCGGCTGCTTGGCTTCCTGTAAGCGTAAAAAAACCGGTCATCGCTGACCGGTTTATTTCACGCCTGCGGCAGCGCTCTTGGCCTGCCGCTGTCGTCGACGGCGACGTAGATAAACAGCGCCTCCGTTGCCTTGTAGCGCTGGCCAATCGGCTCTGAGGCGACCTTTTTCACCCATACTTCAATATTAATGGTGATCGAGGTGTTGCCACGCTTGGTGCACTTCGCATAACAGCACACCACGTCACCCACCGCCACGGGGCGCAGGAAAGTCATTCCGTCGACCCGCACGGTCACTACGCGCCCGCGGGCGATCTCTTTGGCCATGATGGCGCCGCCGAGATCCATCTGCGACATCAGCCAGCCGCCGAAGATATCGCCGTTAGCGTTGGTGTCCGCCGGCATGGCCAGGGTGCGCAGAACCAAATCGCCCTGCGGTGCATCTTGAGTATTGCTCATTTGTTATCGTCCTGAGGCATATGACGGTAGATGTAGATGCCGCTGACGACGGTAAAAGCCAGGGTCAGGGCGGTCAGGCCAAAGACTTTGAAATTCACCCACACGCTCTGCGGTAGCCAGAAGGCAATATAGATATTCGCCAGGCCGCAGAGGATAAAAAAGAGGGCCCACGCCACGTTCAGCCGCGACCAGACGAAGGCGGGCAGCGCCAACTCTTTGCCGAGCATCTGCTGAATGAGCGGCTTTTTCATCACCCACTGGCTGATCAGCAGGGCGCCGGCAAACAGGGCGTAGATCACGGTGACCTTCCACTTAATAAATTCATCATTGTGGAAGAACAGCGTTAACCCGCCGAAGACGGCCACCAGGATAAAGGTGATCAGCGCCATTTTTTCCACTTTACGGTAGCGGATCCAGCTGTAAATCAGCACGGCGGCGGTGGCAATAATCAGCGCGGCGGTCCCGGCGTAGATGTCGTAAAGCTTATAAAAAGCAAAGAACACCACCAGCGGTAAAAAATCCAGAAACTGCTTCATACATCGATTCCGTATTTCAGTAGCGGCCCGCCAGCGCGGGCCAAAAGGGTCAGTGACGAATAAGCATATACAGGCGGAACAAATAGATAAGCAACAGGGCCGAAATAAGGTTGCTAATGCAGTTGACGACCACTGCGCCGACCGTCGGACTGAGCACCGCGACGTTGGGCGCAAACATCAGCAGCAGCGTTTTCGCCAGCAGCCAGGCAATTATCGCGGGTGCGACGACGCGCATATTCGCCCACGCCAGCCGCATGCTGCTGCGCATGGCGGTGAAAATGCCCACGCGCTCCTGAACCAGAATGACCGGCGCGAAGGCGAGCACGATAGCCAGCAGCACGCCGGGGACGATGACCAGCATCATGCCAACCTGCACCAGGAGCGTGGTCAGGAAGATAAGTATAAACATCATTGGCAGCACCGGCGCGCTGGCGCCAATCGCCAGCAGGGCGCTGACCCGCTTGCCGGCGGAGACCATCTGAATCAGCATCAGAATACCGCCCGCCAGAATCGCATTACCGATAAGCCCGGAAAACGTCGAGGCTGCCGATGCGTGCAGCAGTATCTGCTGCTGCTCCGGCGTCAGGTTCTGAATCATCTCAAACAGACTGATGCTGCCGGTAAAGCTGTCCCCTTCATTGAGAATGTCCATCTGGGCGTCGCTCGGCGAAAAGGCGTGGCCAAGCACCACCGTGATAAAAGCGCACAGCAGCGCAATGAGTAAAACAGTAACAAACTGATTACGAAAAAAATTACCCGTGTCACGGTAAACGGACTTCGCCGTGATAGACATGCACTCTCCTTGAGACTGACTGGTATTAAGAAGCCGTCGATTGTAACTCACCGCGCGCTAAAGTGGCAGCAGCAACCTCTGTATGGATAAGCATATCTTTGTAAAGGGGCGGTAAGCCATACCGCGCTCTGGCGCGATTGCAGGCATCGTTAATCTGACCGTCTTCACCGGACATGGCGAACTCCCGGCAGGGAGAGGGCCGATTCTCGTACATGGAACAGCGAACAGATTCCCCCACCTCGCCCTCAAGCGCCACGCAGCGGCTCTGCTTTTGATTCGTCCCGCGCATGCAGCGCAGAAAGGGAGTGACCGGCTCGGTCAGGTCGGCGGGTACCGTGCCGCCGCCGTCATCGGCTTCGGCCCAATAAAAGGAGACTCGAAAATACGCACAGCAGGCACCGCAGGTCATACACGGGTTTACATCGCTCATAGCTCACCTGAAAAAACGCATCAACACAGATTGTCGGCAGATAAATTATCCAGCGCGAAGAGGGAGAGCAAGAGGGGGCCGCGCGTTTTTTTTGTAACATTCGTCAGACGCAAAATTGATATGGATAGCGTTTGTTCTTCTAAATTCCCCTGCAAAAAATTAATCCAGATCAATGAATGTTAAATCTCAGAAAATGAGTGTGATCTAAGTTTGACTGTTTGTGCCCAATTGTAGGTATATTTTGCGAGCATAAAAACATAATGAAGGAGCATGTATGAAAAAGTTAGCAGTGGCTGCGCTGGTGTTAAGTACTCTCTCTACCGGCGCATGGGCGCACGAGCAGGGCGAGTTTTTTATTCGGGCAGGTTCGGCAACGGTAAGACCAACGGAGGGGGCGCACGGCACGCTTGGCCACCTCAATGGCTTTAACGTTGATAACAATACCCAGCTCGGGCTGACGTTCACCTATATGGCAACGGACAATATTGGCGTCGAGCTGCTGGCCGCTACGCCATTCCGCCATAAAATCGGTACCGGCGCCACCGGCGATATCGCCAAGGTGCATCATCTGCCGCCGACGCTGATGGCGCAGTGGTACTTCGGCGACGCCAGCAGCAAACTGCGTCCGTACGTGGGCGCGGGTATTAACTACACCACCTTCTGGGGCGATAAATTTAACGATAACGGTAAAGAGACGGGTCTGTCTAACCTGAGCCTGAAGGATTCCTGGGGCCTGGCGGGACAGGTCGGCTTAGATTATCTGATCAACCGCGACTGGCTGATCAACGCCTCCGTGTGGTATATGGATATCGACACCAAAGCGCGCTACAACTCAGACGGTACTGCGGTACCTGCTGGCCATTACAGCGACAAAGTGCGCCTCGACCCGTGGGTATTTATGTTCTCTGCCGGTTACCGCTTTTAAGCCGGTTACCGCTTTTAAGTTCTCTCCCAATACTGGCTGCCGGGCAGCCAGTATTATTTCCCGTCTCGCGCAGTTCTCAGCGCTACTTCGTATTTAACCTTAACTTACAAATCTATAACCCTGTGTTGCTACGCTTATGCCATCGCCACGATAACCGGGAGGCAGTATGAGCAGAAATCTACAGGACATCGATCTTCTCGTTCGCAGACTTAACACCTCATTACATGCCCATTTTAAATGGCTGGTGGAGGTCCTGCGCTATGCCGTGGTCCGCGATCGCCAGATCCCGTCGATATGCAGTGAATCGGCGCACGATATTTGCGTTTTCGGCTACTGGATTAATGCCCAGCTTGCGGTACGCAGTGCGGATGATGGCTATCTGATTGCCATTCATCAGCGCCATCGCGAGGTACATCAGGTTTGCCGCCGGCTGATTGACTCTGTTGTCAATGATGAGGTGAAACTGTCCCTCTTTGACGCCTTTGAAAGTACGCTGCAGAAGCTGATTGATGCCATCAGCGCTTACCAGCGGCATCTGCTTCAGCTACGGGTGAGCTATGATGCGCTAACCTCGCTTCCCTCCCGGCGCATACTTGATGAGTCTTTTACCGCCCAGGCGCACAATCAGCGCGGGCACAAACTCTACGCGCTGCTTACTGATATCGATCACTTCAAGCGAATCAACGACACCTTCGGCCACCTGACGGGTGATGACGTGCTGATGGCCTATGCCCGCATGATGCAGTCCTGTACGCGATCGGAGGAGCTGTCTTATCGCTACGGCGGAGAAGAGTTCGTTACCCTGCTGCGGGCCGCCGATGATGATGAGGCGTGCAGGGCGGGGTTGCGCATTATTGAGGCGATTGCCGGGCAGCAGATTGATACTGGCACCCACGTTATCCGCATTACCGCGACCGCGGGGCTTACCCGGGTACAGCAAGATGAACCCCTGCACAAAGTTCTTGAAAGAGCGGATATCGCGCTTTATCGCGGCAAAGAGAGTGGACGTAATCGCTGCATGTTCATCAATCAGCGTCGGGAGATCGGCCGGGTGAGCCGGCGGGTAGCAAAAAAAAGCCCGCACGAGTGCGGGCAAATAATACTGGAAGCAATGTGAGCAATGTCGTACCGAATACCTGAGCGTTTTGCTCAACTATTCGGTAATGAGAAAGATAATACTTCTCATTAAATGATGCAACCCCTTCTTTTTTGTGGTCGTCGCATTCATCTATGCGCAGAGGGAAAGGGGCCGCCCCGCCGGGGGGCGCGGACGGCCTGGAGAGATTATGCCCGGCGGGTTGCGGCCTTCATGCTTTGCGCAAAGTTTTTCAGCTGCGCCAGCATGGCCGGATAATCATCAACATTGTTTTCAATGATTTTGACAATCGCCGAGCCGGAAATCGCCCCGGCGGCGCCGGCGTCCAGCGCAGCGGTCACCTGATCGGGGGCCGAAATGCCGAATCCCTGCAGCGGCGGCGCGGCGCGGTATTCAGTCAGCTTCTCCACCAGATGGTGCAGCGGCAGGGCGGCGCGGTTCTCCGCCCCGGTGACGCCCGCCCGCGACAGCAGATAGGTGTAGCCGCGGCCATAAGAGGCAATCTGGCGCAGCAGGGCGTCGTCGGCGTTCGGCGGGCAGATAAAGATCGGCGCCACGCTGTGGCGCATCGCCGCTTGGCGAAATTCCGCCGATTCTTCTACCGGCACATCGGCCACCAGCACCGAATCAACGCCTACCCGGGCGCACTCGGCGTAGAAGGCGTCAATACCGCGATTGAACACCAGGTTGGCGTACATCAGCAGGCCAATCGGAATGGTCGGGTGCTTCTGGCGAATGGCGGCCAGCATCTCGAAGCACTGGGTCGGCGTGACGCCTGCGGCAAATGCCCGCAGAGTCGCGTTCTGGATGGTGGGACCGTCCGCCAGCGGATCGGAGAACGGGATCCCCAGCTCCAGCGCGTCGGCGCCGGCCTCAATCAGCGTATCGATGATCTTCAGCGACTGGCCCGGATTCGGATCGCCGAGGGTCACGAAGGGGACGAAGGCGCCTTCCCGGCGGTTTTTCAGCTCAGCAAACAGGTTGTCGTAGCGTTCCATCAGATTTCCCCTCGCGCTTTCAGAATGTCGTGGACGGTGAAGATGTCTTTATCGCCGCGGCCGGAGAGGTTCACCACCAGCAGCTGCTCTTTTTCAGGGTTTTCGCGCATCATTTTCAGCGCGTGGGCCAGGGCGTGGGAGGACTCCAGCGCCGGAATAATGCCTTCGTGGCGGCAAAGCTGTTTAAAGGCGTCCAGCGCTTCGTCATCGGTGATCGACACATAGTCCGCGCGCCCGGTGCTGTTGAGGTAGGCGTGCTGCGGCCCGACGGACGGGAAGTCGAGACCCGCGGAGACGGAATAAGACTCCTCAATCTGCCCTTCGTCGGTCTGCATCATCGGCGACTTCATGCCGAAGTAGATGCCGACGCGGCCGTGCTTGAGCGGCGCGCCGTGTTCGCCGGTTTCGATACCGTGACCGCCCGGCTCAACCCCAATCAGCCGCACTGAGGTTTCGTCGATAAAGTCGGCAAACATGCCGATGGCGTTAGATCCGCCGCCGACGCAGGCCAGCACCGCGTCCGGCAGGCGGCCTTCGTGCTCCCGGATCTGCGCTTTGGTCTCTTCGCCGATCATGCGCTGAAACTCGCGCACGATGGTCGGGAAGGGGTGCGGACCGGCGGCGGTGCCCAGCATGTAGTGGGCCTTTTCATAGCTGCCGGACCAGTCGCGCAGCGCTTCGTTACAGGCATCCTTCAGGGTGGCGGAGCCGCTGTGGACTTCGATAACTTCGGCGCCCATCAGCCGCATGCGGAAGACGTTCGGCGACTGGCGCGCGGCGTCTTTGGCGCCCATGTAGACCCGGCACTTGAGGCCGAGCAGCGAGCAGGCCAGCGCCGAGGCGACGCCGTGCTGTCCGGCGCCGGTTTCGGCGATAATTTCAGTTTTACCCATCCGCTTCGCCAGCAGCGCCTGGCCCAGGACCTGATTGGTTTTGTGGGCGCCGCCGTGGAGCAGGTCTTCACGCTTGAGATAGAGCGTCGTTTTGGTGCCGGCGGTCAGGTTGCGGCACTTGGTCAGGGCCGTCGGGCGTCCGGCGTAGTTTTTCAGCAGGTCGGTAAATTCGGCCTGAAACTCGGGATCCTTCTGGGCGCTAACGAACGCCTCTTCCAGCTGGCGCAGGGCCGGCATCAGGATCTGCGGCACGTACATGCCGCCAAATTCGCCAAAATAGGGGTTCAGTAGTGTATTCATCTCTTATCCTTAATATGCGCGCAGCGTCTGGAATACGGAGGCCAGCTTCCCGGCATCTTTGATGCCCGGCTGCGACTCTACGCCTGAATTAAAATCGAGTCCGGCGCAGCCGCTTTTGGCGGCGGCGACGCAGTTATCGGGGCCGAGGCCGCCGGCCAGCATGACGTTCCCCAGGTCTTGTCCGGCAAGCAGGGACCAGTCAAAGGGCTGGCCGCTGCCGCCCTGGCCGTTATCCAGCAGATACCTGTCAACGTGGTTAAGATCGCGGGCGGGCAGGCTCGCTTTGACGCTCAGCGCCTTCCAGATCTGCACGTTTTCCGGCAGCGCCGCGCGCAGGGCGTCGATATAGGTCTGATCCTCATCGCCGTGCAGCTGTACGGCGGCAAGGCCCAGCGCCTCGGCTTTGGCGGCCACTTCGGCAATCGGCGCATCGCGGAACACGCCGACGTAGCGCAGCGGCGCGGCGGCGATAACCGCCCGCGCCTGCGCGTCACTGACGCAGCGCGGCGAGGCGGGAACGAAGATCACGCCGCCGTAAATCGCCCCGGCCTCAAGGGCCGCCCGCGCGTCTTCGGCCCGGGTGAGGCCGCAGACTTTGTTGTCGCCCAACAGCACCCGGCGCACGGCGGCGTCGAGATCGTCAAAGGCCATCAGGGCGGAACCAATCAAAAAGCCGTTGGCGAAGTGGCTCAGCTCGCGCACCTGGCCGTAGGTGCTGATACCGGACTCGCTAATCACCGTCACGCCTGCGCCGAGCTTCGGCGCCAGCTGGCGGGTGCGGTTGAGGTCGATCGACAGATCGCGCAGATCGCGGTTATTGATACCCACTACCTTCGCCTCAAGGGCGATGGCGCGCGCCAGCTCCTCTTCGTTGCTCACTTCGGTCAGCACGCCCATGCTCAGGCTGTGGGCGACCGCGGCCAGCTGGCGATACTCATCGTCGCTGAGCACCGAGAGCATCAGCAAGCAGGCATCGGCCTGATAGTGGCGCGCCAGGTAAATCTGGTACGGATCGACGATAAAATCTTTGCAGAGGATCGGCTGCGGCGCGATCCGGCTGACCACCGGCAGAAAGTCGAAGCTGCCCTGAAAGTATTTCTCATCGGTCAGCACCGAAATGGCCGATGCATACTGCTTATAGATCCCGGCGATGCGGGCCGGATCGAAATCATCGCGGATCACGCCTTTTGACGGCGACGCCTTCTTGCACTCCAGAATAAAGGCGGTGCGGGCGCCGCGCAGGGCGTCATAGAAGTGGCGCTGGCTCGGCACAACCTCATTCTGAAAGCTGGCCAGCGGCTGCTGCGCCTTGCGGGCTTCGACCCAGATGCGCTTATCGGCAACGATTTTCGCTAAAACGGTTTCCATTACTTATCCTCTTGCTGCCAGGGCGGTAACCCGGTCGTAGGCCGCGCCGCTGCGCAGAACGTCCAGCACCTTGCGGGCGTTGGCTTTTAAATCTTCATGACCGTGCAGGCGCATCAGCATGGCGACGTTGGCGGCGACGGCGGCCTCGTGGGCGCTCTCACCTTTACCCTGAAGTAAGCGCGTGAGAATGTCACGGTTTTCTTCAGGGGTACCGCCCGCCAGCTGCTCCTGACGGTACGGCGTCAGGCCGAAATCGTCGCCGGTAAGCTGGTAGTTGTGGATCTCGCCGTTTTTCAGCTCGGCAACCACCGTCGGCGCGTGAAGCGATACTTCATCCATGCCGCCGCTGTGCACCACCGCCGCCCGCTGATAGCCGAGCACCCGCAGGGTTTCAGCAATCGGCAGCACCAGCTCCGGGCTGTAGACGCCGATCAGCGCCAGCGGCGGGTGCGCCGGGTTAATCAGCGGCCCCAGCACATTGAACAGGGTGCGGGTTTTCAACTGCTGGCGCACCGGCATGGCGTGGCGGAAGCCGGTGTGGTACTTCGGCGCGAACAGGAAGCAGACGCCGAGCTCGTCCAGCGCCTCGCGGGAGCGCTCGGCGTTCATGTCGAGATTGATGCCGAAGGCCGCCAGCAGATCCGACGAGCCGGACTTGCTGGAGACGCTGCGGTTGCCGTGCTTGGCCACCTTCAGCCCGCAGGCCGCCGCCACGAAGGCGCTGGCGGTGGAGATATTGATGCTGTTGCTGCCGTCGCCGCCGGTGCCGACGATATCGGCAAACATATACTCCGGGCGCGGGAAGGGCGCGGCGTTCTCCAGCAGGGCGCTGGCGGCGCCGGCTATCTCTTCCGGCTGTTCGCCGCGCACCTTCATGCTGACCAGCGCAGCGGCCAGCTGTTCGGGCTTCACTTCCCCGCGCACTACGGCGGAAAAGAGCTGGTGGCTCTCCTGGCGGGTCAGGGTCTGGGCCTGATACAGCCGCTCCAGGATCGGCTGCAGGGTATTAGCCGGCTCCAGCTTCTGCAGCGCCCACTCCAGGGTTTGCTCCAGCAGGCGCGCGCCGCTGCTGGTCAGAATGGATTCCGGATGAAACTGGAAGCCAACCACCCGATCGGCGTCGTGGCGCACCGCCATCACCATGCCGTCGAAGCTGGCGTTCACCGTCAGCCCTGCCGGAATGTTGCTGCCCACCAGCGAGTGGTAGCGCGCTACCGGCAGCGGGTTCGGCAGACCGGCGAACATCGCCTGATTGTCGTGCTCAATGCTCGAGGCTTTGCCGTGGAGGATCTCGCCCGCCTGGCCGACGTAGCCGCCGTAGGCCTCAACGATGGCCTGATGGCCAAGGCAGATGCCAATAATCGGCAGCCTGCCGCGCAGGCGGGTCAGCAGTTCGGGCATACAGCCCGCTTCCGACGGCGCGCCGGGGCCGGGGGAGAGCATCAGCACCGGGTTGTCCATGGTCTCCAGACGCTCGATCAGGGTCTGGGCGGGGACATGATTGCGGTAGATAACCACGTTGTGGCCGCTGGCGCGCAGCTGATCGACCAGGTTATAGGTAAAAGAGTCGATATTATCGAGCAGCAGAATGTCGGCCATCAGAAAATCTCCTGTGCGTGGTGGGCTTTGGCAATGGCGCGCAGCACCGCGCGGGCTTTACTGCGGGTTTCGTCGGCTTCCGACTGCGGTACGGAGTCCAGCACCACGCCGGCGCCGGCCTGCACGGTGGCAATGCCGTCTTCCACAAACGCCGAGCGGATAACGATACAGGTGTCGAGGTCGCCGTGGGCGGTAAAGTAGCCCACCGCGCCGCCGTAGCTGCCGCGGCGCTGGCCTTCGGCGGCGGCAATCAACTGCATGGCGCGGACCTTCGGCGCGCCGCTGAGGGTGCCCATATTCATACAGGCGCGGTAGGCGTGCAGCACATCCAGATCTTTGCGCAGCTCGCCGACCACGCGGGAGACGAGGTGCATCACAAACGAGTAGCGGTCCACTTTCGTCAGGTCGGCCACGTAGCGGCTGCCCGGCGTGCAGATGCGCGCCAGATCGTTGCGGGCGAGATCGACCAGCATCAGATGCTCGGACAGCTCTTTATGGTCGGTGCGCATCTCAAGTTCGATGCGGCTGTCGAGATCGCGGTCGAGGCTGCCGTCGGCGCGGCGGCCGCGCGGACGGGTGCCGGCAATCGGGTAGATCTCAATCTGCCGGCTGCTGGCGTCGTACTTCAGCGAACTTTCCGGCGACGCGCCGAACAGCGTAAAGTCATTATCCTGCATAAAGAACATGTACGGGCTGGGGTTGCTCTTCTTCAGCACGTCGTAGGCCGCCAGCGGCGAGGGGCAGGGCAGCGTAAAGCGGCGCGACGGCACCACCTGGAAGATCTCCCCGGCGCGGATGGCGCGCTGCAGCTTGCGCACCACCGAACCGTATTCGTCGTCGCTCTGGTCCACTTCGGTTTTCATCTGCTCAACGGCGGTGACCGGCAGCGGCATCGGCGGCTCGTTCATCTGCTGGCGCAGCTGCTCAAGGCGCTGGCTCAGGCGCTGCTTCTCGGCGGCGCAGGGCGCAAACAGGCTGGCCTGCAGGCGGCTGGTTTTGCTCTGGTGGTCAATCACCAGCAGGGTTTCCGCCAGGTAGAAGCAGTAGTCCGGGCAGGCGGTTTCGTTGTCGAGCGGCGGCAGGTTTTCAAAACCGGCCACCAGGTCGTAGGCAAACAGGCCGCCGAAGAACATCGCTTCGCGCTCGTTTTCCGGCACGCTGACCAGCGACTGCAGCAGGCGGAAGGCGTCGAACACCGACAGGGAGCAGAGGCGGGCGTCTTCGTCCAGCAGATTGCTCACCGCCGGAAAGCGCAGCACGCGGCCGTTGGGCTGCGGGCGGCTATCGATGCCCGCCGGCAAAATGGCGTCCAGCCTGTCGAGCAGGGCGGCGCCGTTCGCGGAGAGTGCCTGAATGGTGACGGTGTCACCTAACGCGGTAATGCGCAGGGCGCTGTCTACCAGCAGCAGGCTCTTAAGGTCATCTTTGCTGTCGATGTCCGCAGACTCCAGCAGCAGGGTCGCCGGACGGGCGCCGCACAGCTGATGAAACAGCGCCGTCGGATTCTCCCGATAGATGGCGTCGCAGGTCAGAAGTTCGAGCGCGGTTTTCTCGGTTTGCATTGTCGTTCTCGCCTTATCCATGAATTTTGTTCAAAAAAAAGCCCGCTTGCGGCGGGCCAGGTATCTGTATGTCTTTATCAAGACGATAGCGCACAGCCCGTTAACAGGATGAACGCCACCAGCCGTGCATGTTGATGAAGAGCATTGTCATGGCAGATACCTCGTTGTGTGAACTTGCGTACTAGTTAACTGGTTCGCGGCAATAAAGTCAACCCTGATTTTCGAAATTGTTTTACAAAGGCTATCATGACCGCCGCCATACATTAATGAGTCATTACCGGAGCTATTTTGAGCGACCCCTCTTTCGCGATAATTTACGACCTGCACAGCCACACGACCGCCTCTGACGGACAGCTGACGCCCGAGGCGCTGGTGCACCGCGCGGCTGAAAAGCGCGTGGGGACGCTTGCCATTACCGACCACGACAGCGTGGCCGCTATTCCCGCCGCCCGCGCCGAAATCGCCCGCGCCGGGCTGGCGCTGACCCTGATAAACGGCGTGGAAATCTCCACTCTGTGGGAGAACCACGAAATCCATATCGTCGGCCTCAATATGGATACCACCCATCCGGCGATGAACGACCTGCTGGCCGCTCAGCACGCGCGCCGCCAGCAGCGGGCGCAGCTTATCGCCGAACGGCTGGAGAAGGCGCATATTCCCGGCGCCTGGGAAGGCGTACAGCGCCTGGCCGACGGCGGCGCCGTGACCCGCGGCCACTTTGCCCGCTTTCTGATTGAGGCGGGCAAGGCGACGACCATGCAGGAGGTGTTTAAAAAATACCTCGCGCGCGGGAAAACCGGATACGTTCCGCCGCAGTGGTGTACAATAGATCAAGCTATTGATGTCATTCACCATTCCGGCGGTAAGGCCGTGCTGGCCCATCCGGGGCGCTACAACCTTTCCGCCAAGTGGCTAAAGCGGCTGCTGGCCTTTTTTAGCGACTGCGGCGGCGACGCGATGGAGGTTGCCCAGTGCCAGCAGGCGCCCAACGAGCGCGCGCAGCTGGCGGCATACGCCCGGCAGTTTGGCCTGCTGGCGTCACAGGGCTCTGATTTTCATCTGCCCTGCCCGTGGATAGAGCTCGGGCGCAAGCTGTGGCTCCCCGCAGGCGTACAGCCGGTGTGGGAGAGCTGGGCGCCGCGGCCACAGACGATTAACGAGAGGGAAGTATGAGTCAGTTTTTTTACATTCACCCGGACAATCCCCAGCAGCGCCTGATCAACCAGGCGGTGGAGATTGTGCGCAAGGGCGGCGTTATCGTCTACCCGACCGACTCCGGCTATGCGCTGGGCTGCAAAATTGAAGACAAGGGCGCAATGGAGCGCATCTGCCGCATCCGTGACCTGCCGGACGGCCACAACTTCACGCTGATGTGCCGGGATCTCTCCGAGCTGTCCACCTACGCTTACGTCGATAACGTGGCGTTTCGCCTGATTAAAAACAATACGCCGGGCAACTACACCTTTATCCTCAAGGGGACGAAAGAGGTGCCGCGCCGCCTGCTGCAGGACAAGCGTAAAACCATCGGCATGCGCGTACCGTCAAACCCGATTGCGCAGATGCTGCTGGAGGCGCTGGGCGAGCCGATGCTCTCCACCTCGCTGATGCTGCCGGGCAACGACTTTACCGAATCCGATCCCGAAGAGATCAAAGACCGGCTGGAGAAGCGGGTCGATCTGATTATTCACGGCGGCTACCTCGGCCAGCAGCCGACCACGGTTATCGATCTCACCGAAGATGCGCCGGTAGTGGTGCGTGAAGGGGTCGGCGACGTTAAGCCATTCCTGTAGCCGCAGGCTCGCCTTAAGGAGCAGCGCGCCGCTCCTTAAGGGCCTTTGCCGCGCTGCTTTATTTCTGTCCTCTCCTGCTGGCTCCGCTCTCCCTGCGGATAATTCGCCCATTTCTCCGTTAATGAGATGAATCATTTACGCCGGAATTCATGTAAACTGTGCGGCCACGCAGCGCTGCGGCGGCCACAGCCGCGGCGATAACACGATTAAGATTAATGAGATTAAATTATTAACTCATTGATTAATAAATATATACCAGACGCCTGGGAAGGCGACACCAAAAGGAAGCTCTATGAGCGAGAAGTTACAGAAAGTGCTGGCCCGCGCCGGCCACGGCTCCCGCCGCGAAATTGAGTCGATCATTGAAGCCGGACGCGTCAGCGTCGACGGTAAAATAGCCACCCTCGGCGATCGCGTTGAAATTGTCCCCGGCCTGAAAATCCGCATCGACGGCCACATTGTCTCCGTTAAAGAGTCCGCTGAGCAGATTTGCCGCGTGCTGGCCTACTATAAGCCGGAAGGCGAGCTGTGCACCCGCAGCGATCCGGAAGGCCGTCCGACCGTCTTCGACCGCCTGCCTAAACTGCGCGGCGCGCGCTGGATTGCGGTAGGGCGCCTGGACGTCAATACCTGCGGCCTGCTACTGTTTACCACCGACGGTGAACTGGCGAACCGCCTGATGCACCCGAGCCGCGAAGTTGAGCGCGAGTACGCGGTGCGCGTATTTGGCGAAATTGACGACAGCAAAGTGCGCCAGCTGGCGCGCGGCGTGCAGCTCGAAGACGGCCCGGCGGCGTTTAAAACCATCAAGTTTACCGGCGGGGAAGGGATCAACCAGTGGTACAACGTTACCCTGACCGAAGGCCGCAACCGCGAAGTGCGCCGCCTGTGGGAAGCGGTTGGCGTACAGGTCAGCCGCCTGATCCGCGTGCGCTACGGCGACATTAATCTGCCGAAGGGCCTGCCGCGCGGCGGCTACGCTGAGCTGGACCTGGCCCAGACAAACTACCTGCGCCAGCTGGTGGAGCTGAAGCCGGAAACCGAAAGTAAAGTGGCGGTCGAAAAGGACCGCCGCCGCATGAAGGCTAACCAGATCCGTCGGGCGGTCAAGCGTCACGGCCAGACCAGCAGCAAGCCTGCCCGCAGCGGCGGCCGCCGCGCCAGCACCCGCAATAGCGGCACCGGTTCCTGATCCGGCAGCCGGGCAGGCCTTTGAGCCAGCCCGGCAGAGCTTTAAACCAGCCCCGTCACCATCCGTTTTGTTAGGTTTCCGCCTCATTACCCCGTTTGTGCTGTAAACGCTCGGTCATGGACAATCAGGGCGGTGAAGGGCCGGCCGCCGTTTTACTTCAGTAATCAATCCCGACCTGCGCCTTAATGCCCGCATCAAACGCGTGCTTCACCGGGCGCAGTTCGCTCACCGTGTCGGCCAGTTCGATAATTTCCCGGTGGCAGCCGCGGCCGGTGATGATAACCGTCTGGTGATGCGGGCGCTCGCGCAGGGCGCTCAGCACGTCCTCCAGCGGCAGATAGTCGTAGGCCACCATGTAGGTCAGCTCGTCGAGGATCACCAGATCCAGCGCCGGATCGGCGAGCATCCGTCGGGCGTGCCGCCAGACGTCGAGGCAGGCGGCGATATCGCTATCGCGATCCTGCGTTTCCCAGGTAAAGCCGGTGGCCATTACCTGAAACTCCACGCCGTGCGGTTCCAGCAGGTTGCGCTCGCCGTTGGGCCATTCGCCCTTAATAAACTGGATGACGCCGACTTTTTTGCCGTGGCCGACCGCACGGGTGGCGGTGCCGAAGGCGGCGGTGGTTTTACCTTTACCGTTGCCGGTCAGTACCAGCAGAATACCGCGCTCCTCCTGTGCGTCGGCGATGCGGGCGTCCACTTTCTCCTTCCTGCGCTGCTGGCGCTCGCGGTGGCGTTCGTTGCTCATTGTGATATCCCCGGTTTGCGGCCCGGCTGGGCGTCGTAGGTGCCGCCGGTTTTGCGGCGGCTGTCGTCGCCCATCAGCCATAGATAGAGCGGCATGATCTCGGCGGGCGTCTTCAGCTTCAGCGGATCTTCCGTCGGGAAGGCGCTGGCGCGCATGCCGGTGCGGGTGCCGCCGGGATTAATGCAGTTGACGCGCAGGCGGCCCTGATACTCCTCCGCCAGCACCTGCATCATGCCTTCGGTGGCAAATTTGGAGACCGAGTAGGCGCCCCAGTTGGCCCGGCCCTGGCGGCCAACGCTGGAGGTGGTGAACACCAGCGAGCCGGATTCCGCCTTGAGTAATAAAGTAAGCAGCGCCTGAGTCAGCATAAAAGTACCGTTGACGTTGACCTGCATCACCTGCTGCCAGACATCGGGATCCTGGCGGTCCATCGGCGCCACGTCGCCGAGCAGGCCCGCGTTATGCAGCACGCCGTCGAGGTGCGGTGCGTGAATAGCGATTTTCTGCGCCAGCTGCTGGCACTCCTGCGGCGTGCAGGTCAGCAGATCGAGGGTGAACCACTGCGGGGCGACGCCGCTCTCGCGCTCTATCTGCTGCGCCACGTCGCGCAGCTTGTCCGCGCTGCGCCCGAGTAAAATAACGCGGGCCCCGTAGCGCGCATAGGTCAGGGCGGCCTCGCGGCCGATACCGTCGCTGGCGCCGGTAACAAGAATAGTGCGATTTTGCAGCAGATCGCGTTGCGGTTGATAGTGCACGGAGTCTCTCCTGTGGCCTGCGGCGGACCACGTTGCTGTTTTGTTTCAGTTTTCGGCTTTATGCCTGAAAAAGCGCGCTGTTTCAATCGGCCAGCCGGACGCTTTGCGCAACATTAACATTTTGCAATCATTTCACGACGATAAATTTCAGGAATCCGCCTCGCAGCTGCGGCAGTGCGGGCAAGACGCGCCGCCGGGGCTGTTGTACACTGGTCGGCCTGAACGTGTTTTTTTCAAGGTGGAAGCGTGGAACTACTGTCTGAATATGCGTTGTTTTTGGCGAAAATTGTCACGGTTGTCGTCGCAATAGCGGCTATTGCCGTCATTATTATCAATCTTTCTCAGCGTAACAAAAAGCAGCGCGGTGAGCTGAGGGTGACCAACCTCAGCGAACAGTACAGGGAGATGCAGGAGGAGATAGGCAGCGCCCTGCTGGACGGCCCGCAGCAGAAGCTGTGGCTGAAGGCGCAGAAGAAAAAGCACAAGCTGGAGGCGAAAGCCGCCAAAGCGAAGGCAAAGCGCGGGGGCGCCGACGACGCCGCGAAGCCTCGCGTCTGGGTGCTGGACTTCAAGGGCAGCATGGATGCCCGCGAAGTGGGCGGTCTGCGCGAAGAGATTAGCGCCGTGCTGGCGGTGGCGAAGCCGCAGGACCGCGCGGTGCTGCGGCTCGAGAGCCCCGGCGGCGTGGTGCACGGCTATGGTCTGGCGGCTTCCCAGCTGCAGCGCCTGCGCGACAAGCAGATCCCGCTGACCGTGGCGGTGGATAAAGTGGCGGCCAGCGGCGGCTACATGATGGCCTGCGTCGGTAACCGCATCGTGGCCGCGCCGTTTGCCATTATCGGCTCCATTGGCGTTGTCGCTCAGGTGCCGAACTTTAACCGTCTGCTGCGCAATAAGGATATCGACATTGAGCTGCACACGGCGGGGCAGTACAAGCGGACCCTGACGCTGCTGGGTGAGAACACCGAAGAGGGGCGGCAGAAGTTCCGCGAAGATCTCAACGAAACTCACCGCCTGTTCAAGGCGTTCGTGCACCGCATGCGCCCCGCGCTGGATATCGAGCTGGTGGCCACCGGCGAGCACTGGTACGGGCAGCAGGCGCTGGATAATGGCCTGGTCGATGAGGTAGGCACCAGCGACGATCTGCTGCTGGGCCTGATGAACGACTATGAGCTGCTGAGCGTGCGCTACGTGCGGCATAAAAAACTGATGGACCGCTTTACCGGCAGCGCCGCCAACAGCGCCGACCGGCTGCTGATGCGCTGGTGGCAGCGCGGGCAGAAGCCGATGGCGTAACAGCCGCTGACGCCGCTGAAATAAAACGCGAGGCCCGGGCCTCGCGTTTTTTGTTTAGTCGGCCAGGTGATACTTTTCGGAAAGTTCGTGGGCCAGGTACTTAAACATATTGAACACCGCGGTGCTCTTCGGCGTCGGCAGGCCCTGCTCATCGAGATAATATTCGCCGCTGAACACCAGCACGCCGTTGCGCTGCTCAACGCCGGTGGCCTCGATGCCCTTCAGCGTATCTTCGTGATCGCGGATCATCTGGTTAGCTAATGCCAGCAGGGACTGACGATCGATAGGTTGGGATGTTGACTGCATAATTGACTCCTTAACACTCTGGCGCGTAGTCTACGCCGCGCGGGCTTTGCGGGCAAATTTTCCCTGCCAAAAGCAGGGCTTTTGCCGACGGCAAGCCGCTGGCGGGAATTGCGTTTGCATGCTAATAAAGTTGCGTAACGAATTTTATCAGGTACAGTGTGACGCTTTCAGCGATCTGGCAACAGATTTGCTTGACATTCGAGCAAAAATTCTTCGTGCTGTATCGCCGGGTACAAAAAGCCCTGCAATCTCAGCGAGCTGACGCATACTTCTGGAGCATGCGGTCGTGAAGGGGTTGAGATCCATTGACGCTGCCGCAACATCCTGGCTGTCTCCAGTGGAAGGTGATTCAGGTACGAACTATGTGCAGGCCGCCAGTGCTGCGCGTATTTCTGGAAGAAGAAAAATCAGGTAAAGGTGAATATGGGTAAAGCTCTCGTTATCGTTGAGTCCCCGGCAAAAGCCAAAACGATCAATAAGTATCTGGGAAATGACTACGTGGTGAAATCCAGCGTCGGTCATATCCGCGATTTGCCGACAAGTGGCTCAGCAAGCAAAAAGAGCGCCGACTCTGCCTCCACCAAAACGGCGAAGAAGCCGAAAAAGGACGAACGCGGCGCGCTGGTCAATCGCATGGGTGTCGACCCGTGGCACGACTGGAAAGCGCACTACGAAGTGCTTCCGGGTAAAGAAAAGGTAGTTTCAGAGCTCAAACAGTTGGCCGAAAAGGCTGACCACATCTATCTCGCAACCGACCTTGACCGCGAAGGGGAGGCCATTGCATGGCACCTGCGGGAAGTGATTGGCGGTGACGACTCGCGCTACAGCCGCGTGGTGTTTAACGAAATAACCAAGAATGCGATTCGTCAGGCGTTTGAGAAGCCGGGCGAACTGAATATCGACCGGGTAAACGCTCAGCAGGCCAGACGCTTTGTCGACCGCGTGGTCGGCTACATGGTCTCGCCGCTGCTGTGGAAGAAGATTGCCCGCGGCCTCTCTGCGGGGCGCGTACAGTCTGTAGCGGTGCGCCTGGTGGTCGAGCGCGAGCGCGAAATCAAAGCCTTTGTCCCGGAAGAGTTCTGGGAGATTGACGCTAATACCACCACGCCGTCGGGCGAGGCGCTGCCGCTGTCGGTGACCCACCAGAACGACAAGCCGTTCCGGCCGGTCACCCGCGACGAAACCCTGGCTGCCGTCAGCCTGCTGGAGAAAGCGCGCTACACCGTCGCCGAGCGGGAAGATAAGCCCACCAGCAGCAAGCCCGGTGCGCCGTTTATCACCTCGACGCTGCAGCAGGCGGCCAGCACTCGCCTGGGCTTCGGCGTCAAGAAGACGATGATGATGGCCCAGCGTCTGTACGAGGCCGGGCACATCACCTACATGCGTACCGACTCCACCAACCTGAGTCAGGACGCGGTCAGCATGGTGCGCGGCTATATTGGCGACAATTTCGGCAAGAAATACCTGCCGGAGAGCGCTAACCAGTACGCCAGCAAAGAGAACTCGCAGGAAGCGCACGAAGCGATTCGTCCTTCCGACGTGGCGGTGCTCGCCGAAACGCTCAAAGACATGGAAGCGGACGCCCAGAAGCTGTATCAGCTGATCTGGCGCCAGTTCGTGGCCTGTCAGATGACGCCGGCCCAGTACGACTCCACCACGCTGACCATCAGCGCCGGCGACTTCCGCCTTAAGGCGCGCGGACGCATCCTGCGCTTTGACGGCTGGACCAAAGTGATGCCGGCGCTGCGCAAGGGCGATGAAGATCGCACCCTGCCGTCGGTCAACAAAGGTGACAGCCTGTCGCTGGTGGAGCTGCTGCCCGCGCAGCACTTCACCAAGCCGCCGGCGCGCTTTAGCGAAGCCTCGCTGGTGAAAGAGCTGGAAAAACGCGGCATCGGCCGGCCGTCCACCTATGCGTCGATCATCTCGACCATTCAGGATCGCGGCTATGTCCGGGTTGAGAGCCGCCGCTTCTACGCGGAAAAAATGGGCGAGATCGTTACCGACCGCCTGGAAGGCAACTTCCGCGAGCTGATGAACTACGACTTCACCGCGCAGATGGAGAACAGCCTCGACCAGGTGGCCAACCACCAGGCCGAATGGAAGAGCGTGCTGGACGACTTCTTCGGCGACTTTACCCGCCAGCTGGAAACGGCGGAAAAGGATCCGGAAGAGGGCGGTATGCTGCCGAACGCGATGGTGCTGACCAGCATCGACTGCCCGACCTGCGGGCGCAAGATGGGGATTCGCACCGCCAGCACCGGGGTGTTCCTCGGCTGCTCCGGCTACGCGCTGCCGCCGAAAGAGCGCTGCAAAACGACCATCAACCTCATTCCGGAGAACGAAGTTCTTAACGTGCTTGAGGGCGATGATGCCGAAACCAACGCCCTGCGCGCTAAGCGCCGCTGCAAGAAGTGCGGTACGGCGATGGACAGCTATCTCATCGATCCGAAGCGCAAGCTGCACGTCTGCGGCAATAACCCGACCTGCGACGGCTACGAAATCGAAGAGGGCGAGTTCCGCATCAAGGGGTACGATGGGCCGATCGTTGAGTGCGAGAAGTGCGGCTCCGAAATGCACCTCAAAATGGGCCGCTTCGGCAAGTACATGGCCTGCACCAACGACGAGTGTAAAAACACCCGCAAGATTCTGCGCAACGGCGAAGTGGCGCCGCCGAAGGAAGATCCGGTGCCGCTGCCGGAGCTGCCGTGCGAGAAGTCAGACGCCTACTTCGTGCTGCGCGACGGCGCGGCGGGCGTGTTCCTGGCGGCCAACACCTTCCCGAAATCGCGCGAAACCCGCGCGCCGCTGGTGGAGGAGCTGTACCGCTTCCGCGACCGTCTGCCGGAGAAGCTGCGCTATCTGGCCGATGCGCCGCAGGCCGATCCGGAAGGCAATAAAACGCTGGTGCGCTTTAGCCGTAAAACCAAGCAGCAGTATGTGTCATCGGAAAAAGAGGGTAAGGCCACCGGCTGGACCGCTTTCTTCATTGACGGCAAGTGGCAGGAAGCGAAGAAATAGCGCTTTCTCATGCTGTTAACCTGAAGGGCCGCGCTGCGGCCCTTTTTCATTATTTCCTGTTCACACCTATACACATCTTGCATAAATGTTATAGTGTTATAGCAACATCCATTCTTATTATAAATTCGTATTAAGCTTCGGCTTGTGAAACCAGCGGAAAACGGTCATGAAACTACAGCAGCTTCGTTATATCGTTGAGGTTGTGAACCATAACCTCAATGTATCGTCAACGGCCGAGGGTTTGTATACTTCTCAGCCGGGCATCAGCAAACAGGTGCGGATGCTGGAAGATGAACTGGGTATCCAGATATTTGCCCGCAGCGGCAAGCATTTGACCCAGGTGACGCCAGCCGGCCAGGAAATCATCCGCATTGCCAGGGAAGTCCTTTCGAAAGTCGATGCCATTAAATCCGTAGCCGGAGAGCATACCTGGCCCGATAAAGGCTCGCTCTACGTCGCTACCACCCATACCCAGGCGCGCTACGCGCTGCCGGGCGTGATCAAAGGCTTTATCGAGCGCTACCCGCGCGTCTCTTTGCATATGCATCAGGGCTCGCCGACGCAGATTGCGGAAGCGGTATCGAAGGGCAACGCCGACTTTGCCATCGCCACCGAAGCGCTGCATCTGTATGACGATCTGGTGATGCTGCCGTGCTACCACTGGAATCGCTCCATCGTGGTCACTCCGGAGCATCCGCTGGCGGGAAAAGAGTCCGTCACCATTGAGGAGCTGGCCCAGTATCCGCTGGTGACCTACACCTTCGGTTTTACCGGCCGCTCCGAGCTGGATACCGCCTTCAACCGCGCCGGGCTGACACCGCGCATTGTCTTTACCGCCACCGACGCCGACGTCATCAAAACCTACGTGCGGCTGGGGCTGGGGGTCGGGGTGATCGCCAGCATGGCCGTCGATCCTGTTTCCGATCCGGATCTGGTCAAGCTCGACGCCCACGGCGTGTTCAGCCACAGTACCACCAAAATCGGCTTTCGCCGCAGCACCTTCCTGCGCAGCTACATGTATGACTTCATTCAGCGCTTCGCCCCGCACCTGACCCGCGATGTGGTCGATACCGCCGTGGCGCTGCGCTCGAATGAAGACATTGAGGCGATGTTTAAAGACATTAAACTTCCCGAGAAATAGCGGGGCCTAGCGCAGCGCCTTGCTGTTTTGCAGCGGCTGCGCTGCGTCGGTGCGCTTTTTACCGCCGGCGCGCTGCAGCAGCGTTTTCAGGCTAATGCCGACCAGACCCGTCGCGTACTTCAGACAGGAGCCGATATTCCCCTGGTGGCGGGCGTGCTTCAGCGCGTGGCGCCAGAGTATTTTTTTATGGGGCTTAACCAGCGGCACCGACTTCCACGGTGAGCACGCTTTGTAGCGCATGAAATAGTCGGCGCTGGCGTAGGGCTCTGCCCATTCATGCCACGGTTTGGTTGCGCCGATATAATGAAGAAACGTAATATCCGCGGGCAGCGCGCTGTCTGGCCCTTTATATTCGTCGTTGAGGGAATATTGCGTATTATATTTCCCGTCGAGAAACGTTACCCGCCCTGCGACGGCAATATTAATCAGATCCTGGTCGTAATAGAGCAGCGCGTCTTTAATTTGCGGGTCGCACAGTCCGCGGGCAATTCTGGCGGAGATATCTCGATCCTGCCAGGCCCGGGTGTTAACCAGCAGTACCCCGGAATTGAAATATTTTCCCCGAACCTCCGGCGCATTAAGCTTCGCAACGCGATCGCCCTCGTCAATAAAATCGATATCCAGACAGGCGGCCACGGCGTTATCGCCAATATCGGCAGAAATCAACGGCGCGATGTCGGCGCAGCAGGTGATATCCGAGTCAAGATAGAGCACGCGGGGGACGCGGCTGGCCAGGTAGTCGATGGCGACGATCCTGAAATAGATGGCGCTGGGCCATCTTGCCTTCACCGGCAGCGCGGCCAGCTTGTCGGTATCGACCAGGTACACCGTCATGCTGAAGGCCTGCTCCCGCCCGTATGCGCGAAACTTGTCGATGAAGTCTTCGGAAATCCGATCGGTAAAGAGGTGAAAATGCGGCAGCACCTGCGGGCTATTGTGCAATACCGAGACCGCAGAAACGGCCGTCCCGAGGGCAAAGTTGATGTCGGCCCCGTAAGCAATGTGGACAATCTCTTTACCGTCATCGGGCCTGGCTTCGACAACAGCGATCGTTTCTTTAACTAAATGACAAAATGACAGCATAACTTTTACTAATTCCGTCAGTAAATTTACATTAAATAACGCCGGCACGCGGGCGGCGGATAAAAAGCGCGGGCAGCGCGCGAAATTCGTTTTTAAAGTGAAAATTCGCAGCCGAGTAATGAGTACGGGAAATCATTGATTTTGCAATTATCTTTAAGTCTTTTGCCAACGATGCCGCCTGCCGGGCAATCATACGCTTTACAGGTTCAATAGTTAATAAACTCGCGCCAGGTGCTATCTGAAAAAAGCGGATTGTTATTTTTATCAATTTGAGTTGTTATCAAAACGTTACGTTCGGGATGTGTTATGTTTATTAACAGACCCTGAGGAGTATCAGGGCATGTTTCCCCACCATTAAGGAGGAGCTATGTCGTCAACCCTACGCGAAGCCAGCAAGGACACTCTGCAGGCGAAAGCAAAAACCTACCACTATTACAGCCTGCCGCTGGCCGCCAAACAGTTCGGTGATATTTCCCGCCTGCCCAAATCGCTGAAAGTGCTGCTGGAAAACCTGCTGCGCTGGCAGGACGGTGACTCGGTCACTGAAGAGGACATTCGCGCGCTGGCGGGCTGGCTACAGCACGCCCATGCCGATCGCGAGATCGCCTATCGCCCGGCCCGCGTGCTGATGCAGGACTTTACCGGCGTCCCGGCCGTGGTCGACCTGGCCGCCATGCGCGAAGCGGTGAAGCGCCTCGGGGGCGATACTGCGAAGGTTAACCCGCTCTCGCCGGTTGACCTGGTGATTGACCATTCGGTGACCGTGGACCACTTCGGCGATGACGATGCCTTTGCCGAAAACGTGCGCCTTGAAATGGAGCGCAACCACGAGCGCTACGTCTTTCTGCGCTGGGGCCAGCAGGCCTTCAGCCGCTTTAGCGTGGTTCCGCCGGGCACCGGCATCTGTCACCAGGTGAACCTCGAGTATCTCGGTAAGGCCGTGTGGAGCGAACTGCAGGATAAGGAATGGGTCGCCTACCCGGATACGCTGGTGGGGACCGATTCGCACACCACCATGATCAACGGCCTCGGCGTACTGGGCTGGGGCGTCGGCGGCATTGAAGCCGAAGCGGCTATGCTCGGCCAGCCGGTATCGATGCTTATCCCTGACGTCGTCGGCTTTAAACTCAGCGGCAAACTGCGCGAAGGCATCACTGCCACCGACCTGGTGCTGACCGTCACCCAGATGCTGCGCAAGCACGGCGTGGTGGGCAAATTTGTTGAGTTCTACGGCGACGGCCTCGACGCGCTGCCGCTGGCGGACCGCGCCACCATTGCCAATATGGCGCCGGAGTACGGGGCCACCTGCGGCTTCTTCCCGCTGGATGAGGTAACCCTCGACTACATGCGCCTCAGCGGGCGCAGCGAAGATCAGATTGAGCTGGTCGAGAAGTATGCCAAAGCGCAGGGGCTGTGGCGCAATACGGGCGATGAGCCGGTCTTCACCAGCACCCTGGCGCTGGATATGGGCGACGTTGAGGCAAGCCTCGCCGGGCCGAAGCGCCCGCAGGACCGCGTGGCGCTGGGCGATGTGCCGAAAGCTTTCGCTCAGAGCACGGAGCTGGAGCTTAACACCGCGCAGAAAGATCGCCAGGCGGTGGACTATACCCTGAACGGTCATCAGTATCAGCTGCCGGACGGCGCGGTGGTGATTGCCGCCATCACGTCGTGCACAAACACCTCTAACCCCAGCGTGCTGATGGCCGCCGGGCTGCTGGCGAAAAAAGCGGTGGAAGCTGGCCTCGGCCGCCAGCCGTGGGTGAAGGCCTCGCTGGCGCCGGGTTCTAAAGTCGTCTCTGACTATCTGGCCCACGCGAAGCTGACGCCGTATCTCGACGAGCTGGGCTTCAACCTGGTGGGCTACGGCTGTACCACCTGTATCGGCAACTCCGGTCCGCTCCCTGAACCGATTGAGACAGCGATCAAGAAGGGCGATCTGACCGTCGGCGCGGTGCTTTCCGGTAACCGCAATTTTGAAGGCCGCATCCATCCGCTGGTGAAAACCAACTGGCTGGCGTCGCCGCCGCTGGTGGTGGCCTATGCGCTGGCGGGTAACATGAACGTCAACCTGATGCGCGATCCGCTCGGCAACGATCGCGACGGCAATCCTGTCTACCTGAAAGATATCTGGCCGAGCGCCCAGGAGATCGCCGCCGCGGTGAAAGAGGTTTCTACCGACATGTTCCGCAAGGAGTACGCCGAGGTGTTCGAGGGGACGCCGGAGTGGAAGGCGATTCAGGTGCAGGACTCCGACACCTACGGCTGGCAGCAGGACTCGACCTACATCCGCCTGTCGCCGTTCTTTGACGAGATGGGCCCCGAGCCGGATGCGGTTGAGGATATCCACGGCGCGCGCATTCTCGCCATGCTCGGCGATTCGGTCACCACCGACCACATCTCTCCGGCGGGCAGCATTAAGCCGGACAGCCCGGCGGGCCGCTATCTGATGGATCACGGCGTTGAGCGCGGGGACTTCAACTCCTACGGCTCCCGCCGCGGCAACCATGAAGTGATGATGCGCGGTACTTTCGCCAATATCCGCATTCGCAACGAAATGGTGCCGGGCGTGGAGGGCGGTATGACCCGCCATCTGCCGGGGACGGAAGCGATCTCCATCTACGATGCGGCGATGCGCTATCAGCAGGAGGGCACGCCGCTGGCGGTCATCGCCGGCAAGGAGTACGGCTCAGGCTCAAGCCGCGACTGGGCGGCCAAAGGGCCGCGCCTGCTGGGCGTGCGGGTGGTGATCGCCGAATCATTTGAGCGTATCCACCGCTCAAATCTGATCGGCATGGGCATTCTGCCGCTGGAATTCCCGCAGGGCGTCAGCCGTAAAACGCTGAATCTCACCGGAGAAGAGAAGATTGACGTCAGCAATCTGCAGGCTCTGCAGCCGGGCGGCACTATTGCGGTTGTGCTGACCCGCGCCGACGGTACGCAGGAGACGCTGGAATGCCGCTGCCGGATTGATACGGCAACGGAGCTGACTTACTACCAGAATGACGGGATCCTGCACTACGTGATCCGCAATATGCTGAAGTAACGCATCGGCCCGGCGGTCAGGCCGCCGGGCTGGAGGGGTTATTTTTTGAGCAGGTGGCCCATTTTGGCCGCTTTGGTATCCAGATAGTGCTCATTATTCGGGTTCCGTCCGACAATCAGCGGAACCCGCTCCACGATATTGATCCCCGCCTCGGACAGAATCTCCACTTTGCGCGGATTGTTGGTCAGCAGGCGCACTTCATCGATTCCCAGCAGCTTAAACATATCTGCGCAGAGAGTGAAATCGCGCTCGTCGGCGGCAAAACCGAGCTGGTGGTTGGCCTCGACCGTGTCGTAACCCTGATCCTGCAGCGCATAGGCGCGGATCTTATTCAGCAGGCCGATATTACGGCCCTCCTGGCGGTGATAGATCAGCGCGCCGCGGCCCTCTTCGGCGATGTGGCTCAGCGCGGCCTCCAGCTGAAAGCCGCAGTCGCAGCGCAGGCTGAACAGCGCATCGCCGGTGAGACATTCGGAGTGAACGCGCGCCAGTACGGGCGTACTGCCGGAAATATCGCCAAAAACAAGGGCCACGTGGTCCTTGCCGGTTGCCAGTTCTTCAAAGCCCACCATCAGGAAATCGCCCCAGGGGGTTGGCAGTTTGGCTTCTGCCACACGGTTAAGCTGCATGAAATTCTCCAGAGTAAAGCGGCATGCATTGGCCTTCTGTTTGCGATATTTTGCCACAAGGCCCGGTCTTCGCCTAATTGCAGGCGAACGACTGCGCTATAAGCGCACAATTCGGTATTTTTTACCGCCGTGATTATTTTCAGTTATGATTGTGATGCTTATGTAAAAGGAGAGAAAATGCTGTCGATTGCCAGACGTACTGCCGCCGGTGCGGCGCTGCTGCTTGTTATGCCCGTTGCGGTTTGGGTTTCAGGCTGGACCTGGCAGCCGGAGCCGGGCGGCTGGGGCCTGAAAATGTTCTACTGGATCACCGAAACGGTTACCGAGCCGTGGGGCGTCATTACTCACGTGCTGCTGTTCGGCTGGTTTCTCTGGTGCCTGCGCTTCCGGCTTAAGGCCGCCATTGTCCTCTTTGCCATTCTGGCCGGGGTGATTCTGCTCGGGCAGAGCGTTAAGTCCTACGTCAAAAAGAGCGTGCAGGAGCCGCGGCCGTTTGTGGTCTGGCTTGAGAAAAATAAGCAGGTGCCGGTGGATGAGTTCTATGCTTTAAAGCGCAAGCAGCGCGGTGCGCTGGTGGAACGGCAGCTGGCCGATATGGATTCACTGCCGCTTTACCTGCGTAAGCACTGGCAGTTCGAAACCGGATATGCGTTTCCTTCCGGGCATACCATGTTTGTCGCCAGCTGGGCGCTGCTGGCGGTAGGGTTGCTGTGGCCGCGTCGGCGCACGTTCACTATTGTGCTGCTGCTTGCGTGGGCGACCGCGGTGATGGGTAGCCGCCTGGTGCTGGGCATGCACTGGCCGCGGGATCTGATTGCCTCGACGATCGTCTCCTGGCTTTTAGTGACGCTGGCGACCTGGCTTACGCGAAAGCTCTGCGGTCCGTTAACGCCGCCGCCGGAAGAGGCCAGCGATATACGAGAACGTGCTGAATAATCATGCCAACGGTTGATTTAGGGCGCTGACGCCCATAAATCCGCACAATGCAGCACTTATGCCAGTTTCACCCCAGTAGCGAAAATGGTATTTTATAAAGCTTGAATTGGTCGGCCGAATATTCTCTTTTCGCACTAACCACATGACGGGAAGTAATGTGAAATATTTTCTGATTTTCTTACTGGTGTTAGCGATTTTTATTATCTCTGTCACCCTCGGGGCCCAGAACGATCAGCAGGTCACGTTCAACTATCTCCTCGCTCAGGGAGAGTTTCGTATCTCCACGCTGCTGGCCTTACTCTTCGCCGCCGGCTTTGCTATCGGCTGGCTGGTGTGCGGTATGTTCTGGCTGCGCGTGCGCGTCTCGCTGATGCGCGCCGATCGCAAAATCAAGCGCCTGGAGCAGCAAATTTCTCCTGTCGTTCCCGCTTCACCCGCGCCGGCAGTCCCTGCGGTGAAGGAATAAGACTTTATGCTGGAACTGCTGTTTCTGCTGTTGCCCGTTGCTGCCGCTTACGGCTGGTACATGGGCCGCAGAAGTGCACAACAGTCTAAACAGGAAGACGCCAGCCGCCTTTCGCGCGATTACGTCGCGGGGATGAACTTCCTGCTGAGTAACCAGCAGGATAAGGCGGTTGACCTGTTCCTCGACATGCTGAAGGAAGACACCGGCACCGTTGAGGCCCATCTTACTCTCGGCAATCTGTTCCGCTCGCGCGGCGAAGTTGACCGCGCTATCCGCATTCACCAGACCCTGATGGAGAGCGCGTCGCTCACCTATGACCAGCGCCTGCTGGCGATCCAGCAGTTGGGCAAGGATTACATGGCCGCCGGCCTGTACGATCGCGCTGAAGATATGTTCAGCCAGCTGGTGGATGAAACCGAATTTCGCATTGGCGCTATGCAGCAGCTGCTGCAAATTTATCAGGCCACCAGCGACTGGCAGAAGGCCATCGAGGTCGCCGAGCGGCTGGTCAAGCTTGGCAAAGAGAATCACCGCCTGGAGATAGCCAATTTCTGGTGCGAACTGGCGCTGCAGCAGATGGGCAACGGCGAAATGGATAAGGCGATGGTGCTGCTGCGCAAGGGCGCCTCGGCGGACAGCAGCAGCGCGCGTATCTCCATCATGATGGGCCGGGTATGGATGAGCAAGGGCGACTACGGCAAAGCCGTGGAGTGCCTGCAGCGGGTCATCGATCAGGACCGCGAGATGGTCAGCGAAACCCTGGAGATGCTTCAGACCTGCTACCAGCAACTGGGCAAAGAGGCGGAGTGGGAGCACTTCCTGCGCCGCGCCGTGGAAGAGAACACCGGGGCGACCGCCGAGCTGATGCTGGCGCAGCTGCTCGAGCAGCGTCAGGGCGTCGATGCCGCCCAGACCTACATCACCCGCCAGCTGCAGCAGCATCCGACCATGCGCGTTTTCCACAAACTGATGGACTATCACCTCAGCGAAGCGGAAGAGGGCCGCGCCAAGGAGAGCCTGGGCGTGCTGCGCGATATGGTCGGCGAGCAGGTGCGCAGCAAGCCGCGCTACCGCTGCACGAAGTGCGGCTTCACGGCCTACACCCTCTACTGGCACTGCCCGTCGTGCCGGGCGTGGTCCACCGTTAAGCCGATTCGCGGCCTCGACGGACAGTAATTTTATAAAAAACGCCCATTTTAGTTACAACATACTTATATGCTTCTGCTCCAGCTCAGGCCTTGTGCCGCGTTTTTTCTGCAGGGCGAAAAGGGCCGACGGGCGGCCTGCGCATTTAGTTTCATTCCGAAATAATTTCTGCAGAGTTATGCGCTACACTGGCGTGCGGAGGACGGGATGAAACGACCTGTAGGGAAAATGCTGCTACTGCTGATGCTTGCGCTGGTCGGCACCGCGCGCGGGGCCGGTATTGCTATGGATCCGCAGACGGCGAATCAGGTTACGCGCATTGTGGCCACCCGGGTTCTTCCCTGGGCGGGCGAGCCCCACGGAACAACCCTCGGCCGCGTTTCCGCCGCGTTTCTCGGCACCCGCTATCGGGCCGGTACCCTCATCGGCGGTCCCGACACGCCGGAGGCGCTGGTCGCCGACTTCAGTGGCGTGGACTGCTTCACCTACGTCGATTACGTCGAAGCCCTGAGCCGCAGCCGCGACCGGCAGAGCTTTCTGCAAAATCTGGCCCGCATACGCTACGTCGGCGGCCGCGTCGGCTACCTCAGCCGCCGCCATTTCTTCAGCGACTGGTTCGCCACGCAGCCGCGCAACGCCGCAGATATTACCCCGCTTCTCAGCCCGCGCTACCGCACGGCGCAAAAGCGGCTTAACCTGCGCCCCGGCGGCGGCAAATTTATTCCGGGGCTGGGCATTCGCCCGCGCACGATTAACTATATTCCGGGCCGGGCGGTCGACGCCGGCGTGATCGAAAAACTAAAAGAGGGCGACTACGTGGGGATCTACTCCCCGCTGGCGGGGCTGGACGTGACCCACGTCGGCATCGTGGTACGCCACGATGGCCAGCTGTGGTTTCGCGACGCCTCATCGCTCGCCGCTGAGCGCAAGGTGATGGATTCACCTTTTCTGGCCTACGTTCGCCAGAAGCCCGGCATCGTGGTACTGCGTTCACCGTAGCCTCTGATTCTTTCATCGCCCGGGCGAGAATTAAGCGATCTCTGTTTATCAATCCCGGCCAGTCAAAGAGCAGGGGGAACGGCCTGTTCATTTTGTCCCGTCGCGGGTAGAATGCACGCCGTTTGCCCTTTTTCCGCCGGTCCGGCCCCAACAACAAGGTCTGAACATGACGTCTGAATCCCGAATTGTGACTTCCTCTCCCGTTGTCGTTGCGCTTGATTACCGCGACAAAGACAGCGCGCTGGCTTTCGTCGACCGCATTGAGCCGCGCGACTGCCGCCTGAAGGTTGGCAAAGAGATGTTTACCCGCTTTGGTCCCGGGTTTGTGCAGGCGCTGCAGCAGCGCGGTTTTGATGTATTCCTCGACCTGAAGTTTCACGATATTCCGAACACGACGGCGCACGCCGTGGCCGCCGCCGCCGACCTGGGCGTATGGATGGTCAATGTCCACGCTTGCGGCGGCGCGCGCATGATGACGGCAGCCCGCGAAGCGCTCCTGCCGTTTGGCAAGGATGCGCCGCTGCTGATTGCGGTGACGGTGCTGACCAGCATGGAAGCCAGCGATCTGCAGGACCTGGGCGTGACGCTGTCACCGGCAGAGTACGCGCTCAGGCTGGCGGCGCTCACCCAGCGCTGCGGCCTCGACGGCGTGGTCTGTTCGGCGCAGGAAGCGGTGCGTATGAAGCAGGAGCGCGGCCAGGCGTTCCGGCTGGTGACGCCGGGCATTCGTCCGGCCGGCAGCGAGGCGGGCGATCAGCGCCGCATTATGACGCCCCGGGACGCGAAAGCGGCCGGCGTGGACTATATGGTAATTGGCCGCCCGGTGACCCAGTCGGCCGATCCGGCGCAGACGCTGCGCGATATTAACGCCTCTCTCGCCTAAGGAGCCGATATGAGCGATTCCAACAGCCGCCTGGTCTACTCTACGGAGAGCGGGCGCATTGACGAGCCAAAAGCCGCGCCCGCGCGGCCAAAAGGCGACGGTATCGTGCGCATCCAGCGCCAGACCAGCGGCCGCAAAGGGAAAGGCGTGTGCCTGATAACCGGTATTGACGCCGACGACGCCGCGCTGGCGACGCTCGCCGCCGAGCTGAAAAAGAAGTGCGGCTGCGGCGGATCGGTCAAAGAGGGCGTGATTGAAATTCAGGGCGACAAGCGCGAGCTGATTAAATCGCTGCTGGAGACCAAAGGGATGAAGGTTAAGCTGGCGGGCGGCTAAAAGCAAAAGAGCCACGGATTGCCGTGGCCCTTATATTTCACATAGCAGGTGGAGCGATTATTTACCAACCTGATGGCCGATAATACCGCCGACGGCGGCGCCGCCGAGAGTGCCAAGGGTGCTGCCGTCGGTCAGCACGGCGCCACCGACTGCGCCCGCGCCTGCGCCGAGCGCCGTATTACGGTCGCGTTTCGACCAGTGCCCGCAGGCGCTCAGAGACATTGCTAAAGTTACTGCTAACAGCGATGCGGTCATTTTTTTACTTATTAACATCATAATTTTCTCTCCTGAATGAACAATTTCCGGACAGCACCTCAAGTTTAGCGTAACGCTATAAAAACTCTGTGTGCATACCGAGCTATCTGCGCAGGTGTTGCTCAAATCACGCAAGTGATAGTCACTTCCTGTCATATCGCTAATAAGAATTGTAAGGCAGTCCACACAATGAAGGAGGTTAAAAACTCTTAATTACGGGCTCGGAAGAATCTGGATATGTCAAAATATGGCGGAGTGCTTCGGGATACCTCTGCGTCGCAGAGGTATCGTTTCAGGGGCGGGGAACAATATTGACCTGCAGGCCGCTCGCCAGGAGCTGCTGCTGCATCTCCCGGGCGATCCCATCGTCGGTGATGACCCGGCTGAATTTTTGTGCCGGGGCAAAAGGATAGGGGTGCACGGCGCCGAATTTTGAGCTGTCGCTGAGCACGATTGCCTCGCAGCCTTTGTCCAGCACCGCGTTAACTACGTCTGCGCGCATCATATCCCGGCAGGTGAAGCCGGTCTCAGGCCGCCAGCCGTCGACGCCGATAAACGCCTTACTGAAATGCACCTGCTGAATACACTGCCGGGTCAGCGGGCCCACCATGCTTTCACTTTTCTTCTGGTAGATGCCGCCAAGCAAAATAACCTGCGCAGGCTGCTCCTTGAGCAGGTGCGCAATATAGCTGCTGACGGTGATAATGGTGATATCCGGTTGCGCGGCCAGCACGCGGGCGAGCAGGGCGTTGCTGCTGCCGTTTTCAATAAATACCGTTTCGCCCGCGCTAACCTGAGAGGCGGCAAATTCCGCCAGCTCGCGCTTGAGGGCGAAATTATTCATCATGCGGGTCTCAACGTCTTCGCTGTCGATGGGTACCGCGAAGCCGTGGGTGCGGCGCAGGAAACTCTGTTTTTCCAGCAGATTGAGATCCTGGCGGATGGTGACCTCAGAAACGCCGGTCATATGGGCAAGATCGACAACGCTCATGCGGCCTTTGTCGATCACCATTTGCAAAATAGACTGTTGTCGGGTGTTCATATTCGTTTCGCGGCGGCGGTTAAATTTCCCAGGGCGACTTGGGCTGCGCGGATCTATTATCCTGCGGGTTGGCAACCTGTTCCAGCAGCTCCGCCTTGAGGATTTCCAGATTTTTGATTGCCGACTGGTGATCGCCACCAACCAGAATATCCAGCACAATATCAATCCGCTGGGCTAACTGACGAGCATCTAAATTGGACATAAATTATCCCGCAAGGAAATTAATAAAAATCAATGATGCAAAAAATGATGGAAAAAGAGAAGCAGAAATTGGCGGCTGGTCAGAGGTGATGGTCAAAAACGCCGTTATTAATCAAAAAAACGCAAAGCGCGGACGGCGTGGCTAACGACTGGTAGCCACGCCGTGCCGCTTAGGCCCTGAAAGGCCGGGCGATGACGCTGCGGGTTTCCATGCGTACTTCGGCGATGGTGACGTCAATCACGTCGCTGACCCGGTAGGCCGTTTCACCTTTGATCTGCACGGTACCGTTCTCCTGGCTGCAGACCAGCTCGTCGCGCACCGCGTGGATAAAGGGCGCCGGAATAAAGGCCACCGCGCCGTTATCCACCAGCCGCACGCGCATACCGCCGCGGCTGATATCGATGATTTCTGCGCTGAAGCGGGTATCGGTGCCGGCTTTATCCTTCAGGAAGCGGGCATACAGCCAGTCGGCCACGTCGCGCTCCGCCATACGATTGGCGCGGCGGCGCTCGGCCATCTGTACGGTAATATCGTCCTGCGGGCGGGCCGGAGATTCCCCTTTGATGATCGCCTTCAGCAGGCGGTGGTTGACCATGTCGCCGTATTTGCGGATAGGCGAGGTCCAGGTGGCGTAAGCCTCAAGACCAAGGCCAAAGTGCGGGCCCGGCTCAACGCTGATTTCCGCGAAGGACTGGAAGCGGCGAATGCGGCTGTCGAGGAAGCCGGACGGCATGGCGTCCAGCTCGCGGCGCAGCTTGCAGAAGCCGTTGAGGGTCAGCACTTCCTGGGCGTCAACGTGAACATCGTGGGTCTTCAGCAGCTCGGCCAGCTGTTCCGTTTTCGCCGCGTCAAAGCCGGTGTGCACGTTGTAGATACCGAAGCCGAGCTTGTCGCGCAGCACGCGGGCGGCGCAGATGTTGGCGGCGATCATTGACTCTTCAACGATGCGGTTAGCGATGCGGCGCGGTTCGGCGACGATATCCAGCACTTCGCCTTTTTCGCCCAGCACGAAGCGGTAGTCCGGCCGGTCTTTAAATACCAGAGCGTGATTGTGGCGCCACTCGCCGCGCAGGGCGCAGATGCGCGCCAGCAGCGTGATCTGCGCCGCAATGGCGTCGCCCGGCGGCGTCCAGCCGCCGTTGCCTTCCAGCCAGTCGGAGACGCTGTCGTAGGCCAGCTTCGCCTTCGATTCGATGGTGGCGGCAAAAAATTCAATGTCATCGGCAATGGCGCCGTCGGCGTCGATAATCATCCGGCAGGCCAGCACCGGGCGCGGCTCGTTGGCGCGCAGCGAGCAGAGGTCGTCAGACAGCTCGCGCGGCAGCATCGGGATATTGAAGCCCGGCAGATAGTTGGTGAAGGAGCGAACCTTCGCCGCTTTATCCAGCTTGCTGCCTTCGACAATCCACGCCGTTGGATCGGCAATGGCGACGGTCAGGTGCAGCCGGCCGTCGGCCGCTTCTTCCGCGTACAGCGCATCATCCATATCTTCGGTGCTGGCGCTGTCGATGGTGACAAAGTCGAGGCCGGTCAGGTCGCGGCGCTCAAGGCCTTCATCCTGCATTTCGGTGGCTATACCGTCCGGCGCCTCTTTTTCCAGGTTATGGCGCGCCAGGGTCACCCACCACGGCACGAAGTGGTCTTCGCCGTAGGTAATGAACTGGGTCAGCTCCGCGTAGAAACTGCGGTCGCCCTTCAGCGGGTGACGGCGCATTTCCGCAACGGCCCAGTCACCCTCTTTAAAATCGTGCTCGACGCCGCGGGCGGCGCGGCAGGGGATAGCGTCCTTCAGCAGCGGATGATCCGGGACAATAGACAGGCGATCGTCTTTACGCTGAACGCGGCCGACGAAGCGGGTCAGGAAGGGCTCGACCAGCTCTTCCGGCTCCGCGCTCTCTTTGTCTTTCTCGCTGTGGATGACGGCAATAATGCGGTCGCCGTGCATCACTTTCTTCATCTGCGGCGGCGGAATGAAATAGCTTTTCTGGGCATCGACTTCGAGAAATCCGAAGCCCTTTTCGGTGCCTTTAACGACCCCTTCAGCGCGGGGAGTCTGGGAATGAAGTTGCTGTTTTAACTGCGCGAGCAGCGGATTGTCCTGAAGCATAATAATCTGTTTTCGTGGCTGGATGAGCGGCTGACAGTTTTACGCGATATTCCCCCCGTCAGCAAGCGCTCTTTAACCCTTTTACGCAACCGCTTCGGTGTCACCAAGGCCGATTCTCAGGCGGTTGAGCCATCCGCTAAGGCCGCACCACGCCAGCAGACCGAAAGTCTGGCTGACGGAGAGGCCCTGTTCTGTCAGCGC
This sequence comes from Pluralibacter gergoviae ATCC 33028 = NBRC 105706, assembly GCF_001598855.1. Taxonomy (GTDB): domain Bacteria; phylum Pseudomonadota; class Gammaproteobacteria; order Enterobacterales; family Enterobacteriaceae; genus Pluralibacter; species Pluralibacter gergoviae. The sequence goes on from NZ_BCZS01000024.1 coordinate 63,248, forward strand.
CGTGAACTGCCCGGCGCTGAACCGGTCCGGGGCGCGGGTCAGCAGCTGGGCCGCCTGAATGATGGCGCCGTCGTCCGGGTGCTGATGCAGCCACTGGCGCAGGGCGGGGTCGCCCTGGCGAATCGCATTCATCAGGCTGGCGTCTTCCGTTTGGCGGGACGCCAGGGCGTTGAAACAGCTTACGCTGCCGTTAATCCGCGCCGCGACCAGCGCGGCGAGGATCGTCAGCCGCTCGTCGTCAAAGCGCGCCAGCAGCCCGGAGAGCGTCAACATCAGCGGCTTGTCCCAGGCCAGCAGCGGCACCAGCGGCTGCAGAAAGGCGGTGACCTCCGGCGGATGCCGGGTATCGCCGGGCGGCTGCTCTTTGGCCAGCGATTCATCCGCTATCCAGCGGCAGGTACGGCAGCTGAAGGGCGCGGCGTCGGCGTCGTCCTGCACTGGCATCCCGGGGATCCAGCGCACGGGCAGGCCAAGCAGGGCGTGCCCGGCGGCGATGACCCGCGCCTGCCAGGCGGTGAAGCCGACTATCTGGGTGATCAGCACAATATCCGGCGCCGACAGCCCCACGTCGCGCAGCTGCTGGCGCGACTGCGGGGTGATGACCGACGGTGAGGCAGCAAGCTGGCGTGCATACTGGGTGATCTGCGCCAGCCGGTAGTTGCTCTCGCGGGAGGAATCCGGGCCGGGAAGCGGCGCGAGGCGGGCGGCATAGTGGTTACAGAGGCGCTGAATACCGCATACCTGCGCTACCGTCAGCGCCGTGCTGAGGCGCTCATAGGTGCTAAACGTGTGCAGCCGGGTCGGGGTAACCTCATCGGGCATCAGCGCCTGCGCGAGGCTGCGCGCTTGCGAAAGCCAGGGGCCGGCTTCGGCAATAACGGGGACGGGAAGGGCCAGATCCAGCAGAAAGCGATCGCGAACGTGCGCGGCTTCCGGTACCAGCGGCAGAACATCCGCTGCCTGCTGGCGGGACTGGGTTTCATGATACCACTGGCTTTTGCCGTAAACGCGGCGTTGCTCCATATGAGTTCCTTCTGAACGTCGTTTCGCTTATGGAGAGCTATCCTGACGCAAGGCGGGAGCAGGGGAAAATATTGATAGGTGATAACAAATAACGCGGAGGAATAATGAAATAATTTGAAATGATAAGCGCCCTGCATGAGCAGGGCGCGGACGAACTTACTTCAGCTCAAGCTCGTTCATCGCAGCGATGCTGAAACCGCCGTCTACGTGCAGAACTTCACCGCAGATACCGGCAGAGAGATCGGAGCAGAGGAAGGCCGCAGTGTTACCCACATCTTCTGTGGTCACGGTGCGGCGAATCGGGGTGACGGCTTCGCAATGCGCGAGCATTTTACGGAAGTCTTTGATGCCGGATGCCGCCAGGGTGCGGATCGGACCCGCGGAGATGGCATTGACGCGCACGCCTTCCGGGCCCATCGCGTTCGCCATATAGCGGACGTTAGCTTCCAGCGAGGCTTTCGCCAGGCCCATCACGTTGTAGTTCGGGATGGCGCGCTCGGCCCCCAGATAGGAGAGGGTCAGCAGGGCGGAGTTCGGGTTCAGCATGCTGCGGCAGGCTTTTGCCAGCGCAACAAAGCTGTAAGTGCTGATGTCATGTGCAATTTTAAAGCCTTCGCGGGTTACCGCATTCACATAGTCGCCATCCAGCTGATCCGCAGGGGCAAAGCCGATGGAGTGAACGAAACCGTCAAATTTCGGCCAGGTTTTGCTCAGATCGGCAAACAGCGCGTCGATGCTCTCATCTTTGGCAACGTCGCACTCCAGCACGATGCTGGAACCCAGCTGAGCGGCGAACTCTTCAACGCGGCCCTTCAGCTTGTCGTTCTGATAGGTGAACGCCAGTTCAGCGCCTTCACGGTGCATCGCCTGCGCGATACCCCAGGCGATGGACAGTTTGCTGGCAAGGCCAGTAATCAGAATGCGCTTACCGGAAAGAAAACCCATAGCTTTTAATCCTTATGTCATTGTTGTAGCGGCTGTACGAATTATAGCCAGCCGTCGTTAAACGTGGCGATTCTAGCATAGAGTCGCCGGGAGCGTTAATCCGACCACTGCCGGCAAGCACTTAACGATCTTTTCGCCACGCGTCGGCGGTCAGCGCTTCGCCAAAGTGGCCAGCGATAAGCCGTTTGGTAAGATCGTGCAGCGGCGAAGCCAGCACGTCGGCGGTGCTGCCGCGCTCCACGACTTCGCCCTGATGCATCACCATCACCTGGTCGCTGATGTGCTTCATCATACCTAAATGCTGAGTCACATAGATGTAGCTCAGGTTATGCTTTTCCTGCAACTCCAGCATCATGTTCACCAGCTGGGAGCGCATCGACATGTCCAGCGAGGCCAGGGCCTCATCGGCGACAATCACTTTCGGCCGCAGGATGAGCGCCCTGGCCAGCCCCAGGCGCTGCTTCTGGCCTGGCGCGAACATGTGCGGATAGTAGCTAACGTGGTCCGGCAGCAGGCCGACGATGCGCAGGGTTTCGATAATGTGCTTGCGCCGCGCCTCGGCGTCCAGTTCGGTATTGAGGCGCAGCGGAAAATCGAGGATCTGTGAAATGCGCTGGCGCGGATTAAACGACGTCGACGGATCCTGGAAAATCATGCGGATGCGCTGGCTGCGAAAGGCGTAGTCGCCGTACTTCAGCGGATGATCGTCGATCAGTATTTCGCCGCCGCTCGGCTCGATCATGCCCGCCAGCATCTTGGCCAGCGTCGACTTGCCGGAGCCGTTTTCGCCGATGATCGCCAGGGTCTGCTTTTCGCGCAGCGTAAAGCTCACCGGCTTCACCGCCTCGACGTGCTGGCGGTGGAACAGCCCGGTGCGATAGCGGAAGGTTTTACTCAGATTGCGGACTTCGAGCAGGGTTTCAACCATCTCACTCTCTCTCCATGTTCAGCGGGAAATGACAGGCGTACAGATGGTTTCTTGCCCCGGTGAGCCGCGGCGTGACGATACACTCGCGCTGGGCATACGGGCAGCGCGGCCCCAGGCGACAGCCGATGGGCAGCGACTCCAGCAGCGGAATAGCGCCGGAGAGCGTATTCAGGCGGCTCTTGTGCGGCATCGGGCTGCCGAAGTCCGGTATCGCGCGGATCAGCGCCTGAGTGTAGGGATGATGTGGAACGGTCACCAGATCCTCGCTCGGGGCGCTCTCTACGGTCTGGCCGCAGTACATGACGTTTATCTTATCCGCCCAGTGGCTCAGCATCTGCAGGTCGTGGCTTATCAGCAGGATGGTGGTGTTGTTGTTCTGGTTAAGCCGCGTCAGCAGGCGGAAGATCTGCGCCTGCGTGGTTGGCTCCATCGCGTTGGTGGGTTCGTCGGCAATCAGCAGGCGCGGCTTATTGGCCAGCGCAATGGCAATCATCACCTTCTGACATTCGCCCTCGGTCAGCTCATACGGGAAGCTGCGCATGATATCGCGGTGATCTTTGATCCCGACTCGATGCAGCAGCTCAATGGCCCGGCGCTTGCGCCAGCCGAAGCGCTGCCACCAGCGGCCCTTATAAGTCCAGCCGGGAATGCTTTGCAGCAGCTGGCGCTTGATGCGCTCGGAAGGGTCGAGGCAGGACTGCGGCTCCTGGAAAATCATCGACACGTTATGGCCGACCAGGCGGCGGCGCTCGCGGTTCGACAGGCGCAGCAGATCGATGTCGTCAAAGCGCATCCTGTCGGCGGTGATGCGCCAGTTGTCTTTCGCCACGCCGCAGATAGCTTTAGCGATCAGGCTCTTGCCCGAGCCGGATTCACCCACCAGACCGCGAATTTCCCCTTCGTTAAGGGTCATACTGACGCGGTCAACGGCTTTCACCCAGCCTTCGCCGGTGCGAAACTCAATGGTCAGATTGCGGATATCCAGTAGCGGCATTATTGCACCCCGGCATTGATGGCCCGGCGAATACCGTCGCCGAGCAGGTTAATCAGCAGCACGCTAATCATGATAGCGCCGCCGGGCAGCATCACCGTCCACGGCGCCACGTAAATCAGCTCCAGCGCGTCGCCGAGCATCGCCCCCCACTCCGGGGAGGGCAGCTGGGCGCCGAGGTCAAGAAAGCCCAGCGCGGCAATATCGAGAATCGCCATCGACAGGGCGCGGGTTATCTCGGTCACCATGCCGGCGGCGATGTTGGGCATAATCGCGAACCAGAGGATATTCAGGGTCGTCGCGCCGTCGAGGCGGGCGGCCACCACGTACTCTTTTTCCAGCTCGTCGTGCACCATGCTGTAGACCGAACGCACCATCCGCGGCAGCAGCGCCAGCCAGACGGCGAACATCGCGTGGCCCAGGTGCGGGCCGGCAAAGGCCACCACCACAATCGCCAGCAGCAGCGAGGGGATCGACAGCAGCGTATCAAGAATATGGTTGAGAACCGCCGAGCGCAGGCCGTGGGTCGCGCCGGCGATCACGCCCAGCACCAGGCCGCAGAGGGTGGCCCCGAGGGTGACCACAAAGGCGCCGCCGACGGTAGGCGCCGCGCCGCTCAGCAGACGGCTCAGCACATCGCGGCCCAGATCGTCGGTGCCGAGAAAGAAGGAGACCTCGCCATAGCGCGACCACGACGGCGGCAGCAGCTGATAGCCGAGGAACTGCTGGTCGATGCCGTAGGGTGCGAACCAGCCGCCGAACACGCACAGCAGCACCAGGGCGCCGCAGCCGTACAGGCCGACCATCGCCACGGCGTCGCCGTAAAATTTGCGCCAGACGGTGCGCAGCACGCCCGCCGGACGCTTCTCCTGATAGACGCTATCGTAGGGCATA
>NZ_BCZS01000025.1 GCF_001598855.1 Pluralibacter gergoviae ATCC 33028 = NBRC 105706
AAAAGCCTGCTCGATGAGCAGGCTTTTTAAAATTGGTCGGTGATAGAGGATGACTCGCCGCTTCGCGACTCGCCCTGCGGGCCGTTGCTAAAGCAACGTTTTCTCGCTCCGCTCGAATCGAACCTCTGCCCTCGGAGGTTCAATTCCTCTCCTGCCGTAAATGCAAAAAAGCCTGCTCAACGAGCAGGCTTTTTTTTAATTTGGTCGGTGATAGAGGATGACTCGCCGCTGCGCGGCTCGCCCTGCGGGCCGTTGCTAAAGCAACGTTTTCTCGCTCCGCTCGAATCGAACCTCTGCCCCCGGAGGTTCGACTCCTCTCCTGCCGTAAACGCAAAAAAGCCTGCTCAATGAGCAGGCTTTTTTTTAATTTGGTCGGTGATAGAGGATTCGAACCTCCGACCCCTTCGTCCCGAACGAAGTGCGCTACCAGGCTGCGCCAATCACCGAATGCGGGGCGCATCTTACTGCTGTCCCCCTACCCCGTCAATCCCTTTTCTTCATAAAGAGATTCAACCGGCGATAAACTCGCCATCCGGCTATTTCTTCGCCGCCGGAAGGTGGCACCAGTTGTTGTTCTCATTGATGCCGCCGTCCGGGGAAGTATAGCCCAGACAGCCCAGCAGCGTGTCGTACAGCTCCTCATGGCGGTGCGGTGTATCGCCCTTCGCCTGCTGCTGCAGATGCGCCAGCGCCCGCGCGTGGGACGGCTCCTCCAGATACTTGTCGGACATCCACACCAGCATCGGCACCCGGAACTGCTCCGGCGGCGCCAGCTTGCGCGGCGTGCCGTGCAGGCGCTCGCGGTCGTTAATCGACTCGCCGTGGTCCGCCGCGTAAAAAACGATCGCTTTCTTATCGCGCACCTGATCCAGCACCCGGCTAATAAAAGCGTCCGTATAGAGCACCGAGTTATCGTAGGCGTTAATCAGCTCCGCTTTGCTGCAGCCGTTGTTCAGATGCTTACATTCCGGCGTCCACTTCGCGAAGTCGCGGGTGTAGCGCTGGTAGTAGCTGTAGTGGGAGCCTTTGGTGTGCAGCACAATCAGGTGTTTACCCTGCGGATGCTCCTGCAGCGACAGCGCCATTTCGTCAAGCAGCAGCATGTCGTCCACCCGCTTGCCGCGGTTGCGCGGCTCGGCGCCGATCTGCTCGCGGTAGGCAATGTTATCCGCCATGGTGTTGCTGTAAAACCACATCTCGCTCTGCATCGCGAACAGATCTGAGCTGAAGCCGAGCTGGCGGAGTACCGCAAACACGTTCTGCTCTTTCAGGGTACGCTGGGGATTATCCTCTGCCCCGCCCTCGCGCACGAACATGCAGCGCAGGGAGAGCTTGGTGGCCGTATCGCAGGATGTGCCGCGGAAAGCCGCCAGGTTCTTCTCCTGGGCGAGCTTCGGCGTGGTGTCCCGGTCGTAGCCGAGGATCCCCATATGGTCCCAGCGGGTGGTTTCGCCGATGATAAAGACCACGTAGGTATCATCCAGTGCACCGTCCGGCGCGACGTAGCTGAACTTTTTCGCCGGATTGATCAGCGACTGGCTGTCGGACGTCTCATCTACCTGCGCCCAGGCGTACAGCCCCAGCGCCGAGAGCCAGTTGGAGGGCAGATAAGAGTTGGCCACCACGCCGCCGTAGCTCGGCATATCGACCCCGGTCGCCCGCTCCATCTGCTTTTGCTGAATGTCCATCAGCCTTATCGGCGCCCAGACCAGCAGCCCGGCGGCAATCATTACCAGCGCGCTGCGCAGCCGCAGGCCGCGGGTACGCAGCTGATGCTGAAGCGTCACCTGCGAACGGTTGCTCCAGATAAAGAACAGCGGCGGCAGGCTCACCAACACGGTCCAGGCTATCTGCCAGACGCTTACCACCTCTTTAGAGAGATCGACATCCGTGGTCATCACCGAGGCGACAATGCCGTAGCCGATGATAACGTTGAGAAAAGTCATGTAGTAGCTGGCGGCCGCGGAGATCACCACGATAAGCGACGTCAGGATCTGCCACGTCCGGCGTCCGAACAGCGACAGCAGCCGCAGCAGAACAAACGTGGCGAGGATTGAACCGGACAGTTCAATAAAGGCCAATATACCGTTTTTAAAGGTAAAATTTGCAAAATAGCCTTCAAGCCGCCTGAACAGCACCGCGCCGTTCAGAAACAGTCCGATATACACAGCCAGAAACAGGCAAAGTTTCTGCTGCGTCAAAGCGTTAATGTATTTCATGCAAGCAAAACCCTGGTAAAGGGAATACAAAAAAAGCAGCCTACGCAACGTAGGAAACGCGGGCAGCCTAAGGTAAAGCGTCTGATACGGTAATAAGAAACGTCTACAAGCGCTTGAGAGTAGACCGCCGTGCGGGAGAAAAGTGTCACGTTCGGACAAGACTGGACAAAATTTTACACAAATTCGCGATGGCGGCAGCCCGCCATCGCCTTCCTGCTTTTAGCCCCTGTGCGCCGGGGCGTATCCCCAGGGGCACAATCTTCAGATAAATCTCCCTCTGCAGCGCCCCATCAGGCTAATGTCTAAAGTTAATTCAGCTCATGTGCTTTTTTGTCAATAAATTGTAAGTATTTTGTTATAGACATAGAAACCAGTCGAAAATTCATCCACACAAGGACACCATCTTGACGACGATACATCGAACGCCCGGACTGTCGGTCTGGAACAAAATATTTGCCGCCGTGCTGCTGATATTCGGTCTGGCAATGGCCGTTGGCGGCGGGTATCTCGCCGCCGTGGGCGGAAGCTGGTATTACCTGCTGGCGGGCGCGGGCTCCATCATCGCGGCGCTGCTGATTTTTGCCAGGAGGCGCAGCGCGGTGTACTGGTTCGCGCTGGTCTTTATCGGCACGCTGCTGTGGACGATATATGAGTCCGGTCTCGACTACTGGGGCTGGGTTCCCCGCTTTGACCTGATGCTGCTGCTGGGTATTGTCTTTGCCTTTCAGTTGCCGGGCCTGGCGCCCGGCGTCAGCCGCGCGTTCTCCCGCACGCTTGGTGTCATATTTATCGCCGGATTCGCCGCCGCCGCTATCATTCCCTTCACCGCGCTGAACGTAACGCCGGCCAGCGGCATGCCCGCCGCCGGTGATAATACCTTCGCGACCGATACCGGCAGCGGTAAAGCCTCCAGGCCCGATAGCGGCGACTGGTACACCTACGGTGGCTCTCTGGCTTCCCAGCGCTTTGTAAACAGCACCCAGATAACCCCGCAAAACGTTAAGGACCTGAAGCTCGCCTGGCAGTTCAGGACCGGCGATCTGCCGAAAACCCGCTGGGGCGCTGAGAATACCCCGATTAAAGTTGGCGATACACTCTACACCTGCTCAGCGCGTAACCGCGTATTCGCCCTGGATGCGGCGACAGGAAAAGAAAAGTGGCACTTCGACCCGAAAGTCGACGACAAATCAATCCCCTATACGGCCGCGTGCCGCGGCCTGACCTGGTTTGATGCCACCACCAACAGCCACGTCACCGCCAGCCAATCGGTCTCCGCGCCGGCGGCCTCAGGTGCAGGCCAGGGCGGCGAGTGCGACCAGCGTATTATTCTCGGCACGCTGGATGCGCGGATCATTGAACTGAATGCGAAAACCGGCGAGGTATGCCGCAGCTTCGGCAACAATGGCACCGTTAATCTGGCGGCGGATATGGGCGAAGTTTACGAAGGCTATGTGGCCATCAACTCGGCGCCGGTGGTCATTCGCGATACTCTGGTGGTGGCCCACCAGACCATTGACGGTCAGCGCGCCTTTGGCCCGCCGGGCGTGATTAAAGCCTATGACGTGCGCACCGGGGCGCTGAAGTGGGCCTGGGACGCCGCGGCGCCCGATACCGCAACGCCGAAATCCGGCCCGAATGCCTACAAGCGCGGCTCACCGGATGTCTGGACCTCGTTTACCGGCGACGATAAGCTGGGCCTCGTGTACCTGCCTGTCGCTAATGCCTCCGGCGATTACTGGAGCAGCACCCGCACGGCCGAGGAGCTGAAATATGCCGTGACGCTCACCGCCCTGGATATCAATACCGGCCTGCCGGTGTGGTCGTTCCAGAGCGCACACAAAGACGTCTGGGACTACGATCCCGGCTCGCAGCCAACGCTGTTTGACTATCCGGGCAAGAACGGCGAAAAAATTCCGGCCATTATCTATCCGACCAAGCAGGGCGAAATCTACGTTCTTGACCGCCGGAACGGGAAATCGCTGTTCGGCGTCGAAGAGCGCAAAGTGCCCGGCGGCGGCGCAGAGCCGGAGGCTCGCTCGCCCACGCAGCCCTACTCGCTGTTCCACCACCTCAGTAAGCCGGATCTGACGCCGAAAGATATGTGGGGGCTGACGCCGTTCGACCAGATGGTGTGCCGCATTCAGTTCCAGAAAGCCGCCTACAAAGGCCAGTACACCCCGCCAGAGTCCGTGCGCCACAGCATCGAGTATCCGGGCTATAACGGCGGATCCGACTGGGGCAGCGTCGCTTTCGATCCCAACCGCGGCATCATCATCGCCAACTATAACGATATGCCTAACTACAACATCCTGGTGCCGAGAGCGAAAGCCGATGCGCTGGGCTGGAAGCCGCGTGATGAGATGGATGCCAATCCTGACGACCACGGCCATGCGGAAGGCGCCGGCGATCCGCAAACCGGCGTGCCCTATGCGGTAAACGTCAACGCCGGCTGGCGCCTGCCGTTTACCGGGATGCTCTGTAAAGAACCGCCCTACGGCGGGATTCGCGCCATTGACGTACGCGATGGCCGCACGCTCTGGGATCGTCCGCTGGGCACCGCGCGCCGCAACGGCCCATTTGGCATTCCGTCCGGTCTGCCCATCAACATCGGTACGCCAAATAACGGCGGCTCGGTGGTCACCGCCAGCGGCCTGATCTTTATCGCCGCCGCCACGGACGACCTGATCCGCGCTATCGATATCAACACTGGCAAAACCGTCTGGAGCACGCCGCTGCCGGCGGGCGGCCAGGCGAACCCGATGATCTACACCCAGAATGGCCGGGAGTACCTGGTTATCGTTGCCGCCGGCCACCACTTTATGGAAACGCCGGTCGGCGACTATGTTCTCGCCTGGGCCCTGCCGGAGAAGCAGTAGCCGCGTTCTGGCACTCTAAAAGCAGAGGCCCGCGTAATAACGCGGGCCTCTTTCTTTAATGTCACGCCGGATGCTATCAGGCGTGCGCCTGGCGCAGCGATTCGCGCTGGGGCTGGCGGATAGTGGTCGACAGCGCCAGGGAGAGGATCAGCAGGGCGAAGATGACGCAGAAGGTGACGTAGAAGCCGCCGAACAGCGAAGCGATGATTGACCCGCAGATGCTGCCGATACCGAAGCCGAGGTAAATCACGCCGTAGTTTTTCGCCAGGTTGTTGATACCAAAGAAGTCGCTGACCAGTGAAGGGTAAACGGTGATGGTACCGCCGAAGTTAAAGGCGACGCAGGCGATAGCGGCAAAGAAGGTTACGGCATTCAGCGGTGCGAACAGCAGGGCCGCCATACCAACCAGAGAGATAATCTGACCGATGGTGATAACGCGGATGCGGGCAATTTTATCGGAGAGGATACCCAGCACCAGGCGGCCGCTCAGGTTAGCGATAGAGATAACGGTGACGGCGTTGGCGGCAGTCATCACGTCAAGGTGAACCATGCCCTGAGCAATATCTTTTGCCACGCCGATAACGTACAGGCCGCTCATGCAGGCGGTCAGGAACATCACCGCCAGCATCCAGTACTGCGGTTTACGCATCGACTGCGCCAGGGTGAAGTCGTTCTCGGTTACGCCGTTGACGGTTTTCACTTCCTGACGCGGAGCGTCTTTCATCAGCATCGCGCCGAAGACGATCATCACCAGAACGATAGCGCCCCAGATAGTAAAGGTTTTTTCCAGCCCGACCGATGCCAGCAGCTGGCTGTCGATGAATTTAAAACCGAGGCTGCCCAGACCGTAGGCGCCGATGGCGAAGGCCGAGATAAGGCCTTTACGTTCCGGGAAGAATTTCACGCAGTTGGAGAGCGTCAGCAGGTAGCCCGCACCGTCGGCGATACCCACCAGCACGCCGGCGCTCAGCCAGAGCATCATCAGGTTATTGGCATGGGCGGTAAGAATGAAGCCCAGGCCCAGTAGAATACCGGAGGCGATGGTCACGCGCTTCACGCCGAAGCGCTCCTGCAGCTTACCGGCCACCGAGGATGACAGCGCCAGGCCAAGGCTCAGCAGGCCAAATGAGAAGGCGACCTGGCTGACCGGCTGCCCGAGTTTGTCAGACAGCGGGGCGTTAAACAGGCTCCAGGTATACACCGAGCCGAGGGCAAACTGGGTAATGATGGTGCCGATAAGCGTCAGCCAGCGGGTAGAAGGTTTGATTGCAGCATTCATAGCAGGGTGCCTTATGAAGATTAACTGCTGCCTAAATTAGCGAAGTGCCGTTCGCGCGGGGTGAAAAAAGGCATGAACTGCCGCCAGCGCGGAATGAAATGCACTGCAGCAGGAATGAATGACATCGCCGGCGGCGCGTGAAGAATAAAGTGAGTGGTTACTAGCCTTGAGCGTACTGTCAAAGCTATGTTTTCATCGTAAACAACACTAATTAAAAGAAGCGAGAATGTTAAAACCTGGCGCTCATTCCCATCATATAGATGTAGTTGGTGCTTTCGGTTAAATTGTCGGCCTGAGAAAACGACGCGTAGGCCGAGAAGTTCGGATTCAGCAGCATGTCCGCCCCCAGCGTCACGTCCCGCCAGCTGCCGTCCTGCGTTGACGTCGGCGTACGGCTAAGGCCCGACTGCGACTTCCACTGGTTCTCACCAAACTGCTGGTTAAAACTTATCTGCGCCCAGGGGTGCACGCCCCACAGCGGCTGGCTATTAATGCGCCAACCCAGCGTGCTGACGCTGGCGTGCCACAGCGGATCGTTTTGCGCCGCCGTGCTGGCGCTGTCGCCAAACTCATTCCAGATAGACTGAGAGGTGCCGTCATAGCGCCAGCTGGCCACCGGCCCGGTGGTAAAATTGGCGCCAATCGGAATATTAAGCTGCATGCTGAGGGTGCGCGTGGCGTCCATTGGCAAACTTTCCGGCGGCGTGAAGGCCACGCCGGGCAGTGCCAGAGAGGCATTAATCCGCTCCGTCAGCACATCATTGTAACGCGGCGGGTGATCGCTATCCCACGTATAGCGCGCCGCACTGTCGCTTTGCGGCTCAGTAACGATATATTCCTGTTGCCAGGCGAACGCGGCGGTCGGGCAGGCCGCTCCGGCAAGAGCAAAAAACGGGCAAATAAGGCCCGGTAAGCCACTGCATCGCTTAATTATCATTATAACGACTCCGGGAGAGCCGAAACCGGCGCTACTATTATGATTTTTGTACCACTGTGTATTAATAAACTATTGCCAGTTTATTTCTTTCGTCAAGACTGGCTGAGAATAAAATAGAAGAGGACATTTGACTATGGAACGCTGCGGCTGGGCCACACAGGATCCGCTCTACATCAGCTACCACGACGGCGAGTGGGGCGTGCCCCAGCGCGACGGGCAAAAGCTGTTCGAAATGCTCTGCCTTGAGGGCCAGCAGGCGGGGCTGTCGTGGATAACCGTGCTCAGGAAACGCGAAAACTACCGCCGCGCCTTTCATGATTTCGACCCGCAAAAAGTGGCGGCAATGGATGAAGAGGACGTCGAGCGGCTGGTGCAGGATGCCGGCATCATTCGCCATCGCGGGAAAATTCAGGCCATTATCGCCAATGCCCGGGCGTTTCTGGCAATGGAGGCGGCCGGCGAGCCGTTCAGCGAGTTTGTCTGGTCCTTTGTCGAGGGACAGCCCCGGCTGAACCGCCCGGCAACGCTTGCGGAGATCCCGGCGACCACGCCGGCCTCAGATGCCCTCTCAAAAGCGCTCAAAAAGCGCGGCTTCAAGTTCATCGGGTCAACCATCTGCTACGCCTTTATGCAGGCCAGCGGCCTGGTTAATGACCACGTGGCCACCTGCTTCTGCTATCCCGGAGGTGACGATGATCCAGCCCTGGCAGAGTAGCGATCTGCGCCCGCTGCTGGCGGTGTGGCGGGAAAGCACCGAGTACGGGCATCCGTTTATTGACGCCGGCTACTGGCAGGAGAATGAGCGGCTGGTCCGGGAGGTCTACCTGCCCGCCTCCCGGACCTGGGTCTGGGAGGCGGACGCGCAGATAAAAGGCTTTATCAGCGTGATGGAGCCCTGCGTCGTCGGGGCGCTGTTTGTGGCGCCGCAGGCCATCGGCTGCGGCATTGGCCGGGCCCTGCTGGCCCACGTCTGTCAGCGCTACCCGGACCTGACCCTTGAGGTCTACCAGCAAAATACCCGGGCGGTACACTTCTACCACGCCCGGGGCTTTCGCATCGAGGACTGCGCCTGGCAGGATGATACCGGCCAGCCTACCTGGCTTATGCGCTGGCAGGCGGATCAAACGCCGTAACCGGCAGCGCCGGGCCGCTGTACTTCTCCAGCCACGCCAGCGCGGTGTTGCCCGCGCAGCCGTTGCCGAGCTTCGAGCTGGGCAGATCTTTGGTCAGCACGTTCACCGCGCCGTTTTTACAGATCCCGCCCGCCTCGCGGTCCAGATCCGGCCAGGCGCCCTCGTGCAGGCAGATAACGCCGGGACGAATGCCGTCGGAAACCACCGCGCCGGCCAGCACCTGTCCGCGGGCGTTCCACACCCGCACCAGATCGCCGTCATTAATACCGCGCGCCCGGGCGTCGTCCGGATGCAGCGTCAGCGGCTCGCGCCCCGCCACCGCATAGCGCTCGCGCAAAGCGGTGTGGTTCAGCTGGCTGTGCAGGCGGTGCGCCGGATGCGCAGAGAGCAGCTGCAGCTGGCCGGGCTCGGCATTGCCGTGCCACTCGTCCGGCGCCAGCCAGCTGGGGTGCCCCGGGCAGTCGGCATACTTAAACCCGGCGATGCGCGCCGAAGAGATCTCAATTTTGCCGCTGTCGGTTTTCAGCGGATTGGCCTGCGGATCGGCGCGGAAGGCGGCAAAACGCACGAAGCGCGCGTTCTCTTCGCTCTCCGGCATCTCGATCAGCGCATTCTCCTGCCAGAATTGGCTAAACGGCGGCAGCGTCACCTGCTGGCTGCCCCCGCGCTGCGCGGCGATGGCGTAGAAGCTTTCCAGCCACTGCAGATCGCTTTTCCCTTCGGTAAAGCGCGCCCGCCCGCCTGCTTCCCAGCGCTCGCTGAGATCGGCAAACACGTCAAAATCATCCCGGGCCTCATCGCGCGGGGCCACCACCCGCTTCATCGGCACCAGGTGCTGGTTGCTGTAGTCGCCGGTCATCGTCAGGTCGTTGCGCTCAAAGGAGGTGGTGGCGGGCAGCACGATATCCGCATGGCGGGCCGCCGCGGTCCAGAAGCATTCGGAAATCACCACCAGCTCCGGCTTCTGCCAGGCGCGGATCAGGCGATTAGTGTCCTGATGATGGGTGAAGTTAGCGCCGCCGGCCCACCAGATAAAGCGGATGTGCGGGAAGTGCCGATCCATGCCGTTGTGCTGATAGGGCGCGCCGGGATTTTCCAGCGCCTCAACGATGCGCGCCACCGGAATTTTATCCACCGCGTCGGTGCCGTCGGCCACCGACCCCTGCATCGAGCCGAGGACCGCCGCCCGCCGCGTCGGATTGCCGCCGTTAGCAAAATGGTAAGAGAGACCAAACCCGCCGCCCGGCGTGCCTATCTGTCCCAGCATCGCCGCCAGGGTCACCAGCATCCAGTGCTTCTGCTCGCCGAACTGCTGGCGCTGCATCCCCCAGCCGGCCATCAGCATCGTGGTATTTTCGTGGAAGAGTGCCGCCAGTTCGCGGATTTTCGCCGCATCAACACCGCAGATCGCCGCCGCCCACTCGGCGGTTTTTGCCACGCCGTCGCCCTCGCCGCTGAGATAGCGGGCGAAGACGTCGTAGCCGGTGGTGCAGCGCTGCAGGAAGTCCGCATCGTGCCAGCCGTTTTCCACCAGCGTATGGGCAATGCCGAGCATCAGCGCCACGTCGGTGCCCATGTGCGGGGCGATCCACTCCATACGTTCGCCGAAGAACTCCGCCGTCTCCGATCGCATCGGATCGATGCAGATCAGTTTTTTGCCGCTGCGGCGCAGGCGGTCAAACCACGGGATGCCCTGCTCATCGGAGGCGTTCCAGGCAATTTTCAGCGTATTGAGCGGATTGGCGCTCCACAGTACCACCACGTCGGTGTGCTCAAGGATCAGCGGCCAGCTGGTCTGCTGCTGGTAGACCTCGTTGCCGCCGACCACGTAGGGCATGATCGCCTGCGCCGCGCCGGTCGAATAATCGCCCAGGTGGCCGACGTAGCCGCCGGCGAGGCTCATATAGCGCTGCAGCAGCGTCGCCGCCTTGTGCAGCACGCCGTTAGAGCGCCAGCCGTAGGAGCCGGCGAAAATGGATTCAGGCCCGTAGCTGTCGCGGATCCGCCGGTGCTGACGGTCAATCAGGGTCAGCGCCTCATCCCAGCTGACCCGCACAAACTCATCGTCGCCGCGCGTGCCCTGCGGCCGCTCCGGCGAAGCGAGAAAGCCTTTGCGCACCATCGGCCAGCGCACCCTGGCCCGGCTGTGCACCTGATCGCGCACCGCGCTCTGCAGCGAGTTTTCAAAGGTGCCGGGCAGCGCCCCGCGCGAGGAGAGCACGCGCTCGCCGTCGGTCTCCACCAGCATCGGCCCCCAGTGGGCCGCCGTCAGAACTGTTTTTGTTGTCGATGAATTGGCCAAGTCTCACCTGCGCAGGCTGTTTTGCGACCGCTGTTTACCGCCGCTCGATATTGTTTACAAAATTGGGCAATCTGCCCGTCATCTTCTCCGGGTATGGACGTCATAATCACCCGCCACGCCTGAGGTGGTAAAGAATAAAAAAAGATCGAAGGAAACAGAATGAAAAAACGTGTACTTATCATTGCCGCTGCCGTCAGCGGCGCGCTGGTTATTTCGGGTTGCACCACTAACCCTTACACCAACGAAAGGCAGCCGGCAAAAGCCGGCGTTGGCGCCGGCATCGGCGCGCTGGCGGGCGCGGGCATCGGCGCCCTGGCCTCGAAAAAACACCGCGGGAAAGGCGCGCTGATTGGCGCCGCGGCGGGCGCCACCGTCGGCGGCGGCATCGGCTACTACATGGATGTCCAGGAGGCGAAGCTGCGCGAGAAAATGCGCGGCACCGGCGTCAGCGTCACCCGCAGCGGGGACAACATCATCCTCAATATGCCGAACAACGTGACCTTTGACAGCAGCAGCGCCAACCTGAAACCGGCGGGCGCCAACACGCTCACCGGCGTGGCGATGGTGCTGAAAGAGTATGAGAAAACCGCAGTGAACGTGGCGGGCTTTACCGACAGCACCGGCAGCAAAGAACTGAATATGCGTCTGTCCCAGCAGCGCGCCGATACCGTAGCCAGCTCGCTCATCACCCAGGGCGTGACCGCCAGCCGCATCCGCACCAGCGGCATGGGGCCGGCGAACCCGATCGCCAGCAATGCCACCGCCGAGGGTAAAGCGCAGAACCGCCGCGTCGAAATCACCCTCAGTCCCCTGCAGTAACCCCTCCGCCCGGCCTTTGCGCCGGGCACGCCTGCCATTCTGCTTGCCAGCAACGATTTTCGCGTTAAGGTGTTCACACATTCAGGCAGAGGAAGCAGTCATGGCAAACAAGGCGCGGGCCACCATCAGCGATGTGGCGAAAGCCGCAAAAACCGGCAAAACCAGCGTATCGCGCTATCTTAACGGCGAGAAGCATCTGCTTTCCGATGCGCTGCTGGCGCGTATTGAGCAGGCCATCGCCGAACTCGACTATCGCCCCAGCCTGATGGCGCGCGGGCTCAAGCGCGGGCGCACCCGCCTGATTGGGCTTATCATTGCCGACATCACCAACCCCTACTCTGTCCACGTCCTCAGCGGGATTGAAGCCGCCTGCCGCGAGCAGGGCTTCACGCCGCTGGTCTGTAACACCAACAACGAAGTCGATCAGGAACTGCACTATCTCGATCTGCTGCGCAGCTATCAGGTGGAGGGGATCGTGGTGAACGCCGTCGGGATGCGCGAAGAGGGCCTCAACCGGCTCCAGCAGTCGGCGCTGCCGATGGTGCTTATCGACCGCAAAATCCCGCAGTTTGCCTGCGACGTCGTCGGCCTGGATAACGTCCAGGCGGCCACCACCGCCACGGAGCATCTGATCCAGCAGGGCTTTGAGGCGCTGCTGTTTCTCAGCGAACCGCTCGGCACCGTCAATACCCGCCGGGAGCGGCTCGGCGCCTTTCAGACCACCCTTGCCCGCTACCCCGATATCAGCGCCAGCAACCGCGAGGTGTCCCTCAACGACGGCGCGCGGCTCGACGAGGTTCTGCGCCAGTTCCACTACGACAATCGCGGCAGGTGCAAAGCGGTGATCTGCGCCAACGGCGCGCTGACGCTGCAGGTCGCCCGCTCGCTCAGACGCCTGGGTCTCAACTGGGGCAGCGATATCGGCCTGCTCGGCTTTGACGAACTGGAGTGGGCGGAGCTGGCGGGCGTTGGCATCACCACCCTCAAGCAGCCGACCTGGCAGATAGGCTACGCGGCGGTTGAACAGGTGGTGCGGCGCATTAACGGCAGCCGGGAGCCGGTTCGCGACCAGCTGTTTTCCGGGGAACTGATCGTCCGGGGATCGACCGGCCGCTAATTCTCTTGTGATGGCGATCATAAATTGACCTTATGCCGCTTTTCTTTGGAACCGGTTCCATTTAGCGTATTAGTAAAGCTATTGTTAAAACGCTGTGGAGCCGTCAGATGGCCAGAAAGATTATTGTTGTCACCGCCGCTTACGGAAATGACCGCGTAGCCGCCATGGGAGGACAGCAGGCCCTGCTGCCCGTTATCGCCGCCGCCGGCGCAGACGGCGTGGAGATCCGCCGGGAACTGCTCGACGCGCAGGCGCTGGACGCCCTGCCCCAGCTGAGCGAAAACATCGAACGCCACGGGCTGCAGGCCTGCTACTCGGCGCCGGAAGCGCTGTTTGAGCCCGACGGCAGCCTGAACCCGCGTCTGCCCGCCCTGCTGCAGGAAGCCAACGTGCTTAACGCGATGTGGCTGAAGCTCTCGCTCGGCCACTTTACCCACAAAGCCGCCCTCGCGCCGCTGCGCGCCATTCTCGCCGACAGCGGCGTCGCCCTGACAATTGAAAACGATCAGACCGAAAACGGCCGCCTGGCACCAATGCAGCGCTTTAAAGCCGCGGTGAAGGTGCTCAGCCTGCCCGTCGCCCTCACCTTTGATATGGGCAACTGGCTGTGGGTGGACGAGTCGCCGGAAGAGGCGGCGCGCATGCTGGCCCCCGGCGTCGGCTATATTCATGTTAAGGCCGCCGCGCCGGGCCACCACCACTGGCGGGCAGTGCCGCCGGACAGCGATCCGCGCTGGGCCGCGCTGCTCAACCAACTTCCCGCCGACGCGCCGCGCGGGATCGAATTTCCGCTGGAAGGCCGCGACCTGACTGCCGTGACCCGCCACTACGTTAACCTGTTACGCGAGGACTGAATCATGACGCAGGCACTGGATGTCATCACCATCGGCGAGGCGATGGCGATGTTTGTGGCCCGGGAGCCGGGCGAACTCAGCGGCGTCGAGCACTTTTTTAAACGCATTGCCGGCGCCGAGCTGAACGTCGCCACCGGCCTTGCCCGACTGGGGCTGAAGGTGAGCTGGGTCAGCCGGGTCGGCGACGACAGCTTCGGCCACTTCGTGCTCGACTCGCTGAAAAAAGAGGGCATCGACGCTTCGGGCGTGACCCTCGACGCCCGCTATCCGACCGGCTTTCAGCTGAAATCGAAAGTTGAAAATGGAACCGATCCCACTGTGGAGTATTTCCGCAAAGGCTCCGCCGCCAGCCACCTCAGCAAAGAGGATTTCCGCGCCGGATGCTTCAGCATCGCCCGCCATCTGCACCTGAGCGGCGTGGCCGCGGCCCTGTCGCACACGTCCTATGAGCTGCTGGAGCACGCCGCGACCGCTATGAAGGCCGCGGGCAAAACCCTCTCCTTCGATCCCAACCTGCGCCCGTCGCTGTGGAAGAGCGAGGCCGAGATGGTGGAAAAGCTCAACCGTCTGGCCTTCCAGGCCGACTGGGTACTGCCGGGGCTGAAAGAGGGCGTAATTCTCACCGGCGAAAAGACGCCGGAAGGCATCGCCGATTTTTACCTGCGTCGCGGCGTGAAGGCGGTGGTGATTAAAACCGGCGCCGACGGCGCGTGGTTCCGCACCGCCGACGGTGAAGAAGGCGCGGTCGCGGCGGTGAAGGTGGATAACGTCGTCGATACCGTTGGCGCCGGCGACGGCTTTGCCGTCGGCGTGATCAGCGCCCTGCTGGAAGGGAAAACCCTGCCGCAGGCGGTGGCGCGCGGTAACAAAATTGGCTCTCTGGCCATTCAGGTCCAGGGAGACAGCGAAGGTCTGCCGACGCGCGAAGCGCTCGGCGAAGCATAGTTATATTAAAAATGCCGCTCTGTACCCTACAGGCAGAGGCGGCGCCTCCCTCAACAACAGAGGTCTGCTTATGAACCGCTCAACCAATGCTCTCAAACGCTGGTGGTACATCATGCCGGTGGTGTTTATCACCTACAGCCTGGCGTACCTCGACCGCGCTAACTTCAGCTTTGCCTCAGCCGCCGGCATCAATGACGACCTCGGCATTACCAAGGGGATCTCCTCCCTGCTGGGCGCCCTGTTCTTCCTCGGCTACTTCTTCTTCCAGATCCCCGGCGCCATTTACGCCGAGCGCCGCAGCGTGAAGAAGCTGATTTTCATCTGCCTGATCCTGTGGGGCGGCTGCGCCTCGCTGACCGGGATTGTCAGTAATATTCCGATGCTGGCCGCCATCCGCTTTATTCTCGGCGTGGTGGAAGCGGCGGTGATGCCCGCGATGCTTATCTATATCAGCAACTGGTTTACCCAGTCCGAGCGCTCCCGGGCCAACACCTTCCTGATCCTCGGCAACCCGGTGACGGTGCTGTGGATGTCGGTGGTGTCGGGCTACCTGATCCAGGCCTTCGGCTGGCGCGAGATGTTCATTTTTGAGGGCATTCCGGCGGTGATCTGGGCCTTCTGCTGGTGGTTTATCGCTAAAGATAAGCCGGCGCAGGCGGGCTGGCTCTCCGACAGCGAAAAGTCTGCCCTGCAGGCGCAGCTGGAGAGCGAGCAGAAAAACATTAAAGCGGTGCGCAACTACGGCGAAGCCTTCCGCTCGCGCAACGTTATCCTGCTGTGCATGCAGTATTTTGCCTGGAGCATCGGCGTCTACGGCTTCGTGCTGTGGCTGCCGTCCATTATCCGCAGCGGCGGCGAAAACTTCGGCATGGTGGAAGTGGGCTGGCTCTCTTCGGTGCCCTACCTGGCGGCAACCATCGCGATGATCGTGGTCTCCTGGGCCTCGGACAAACTGCACAACCGCAAGCTGTTCGTCTGGCCGCTGCTGCTGATCGGCGGGCTGGCCTTTATCGGCTCCTGGGCGGTCGGCGCCAACCACTTCTGGATCTCCTACACCCTGCTGGTCATCGCCGGTGCCGCGATGTACGCGCCGTACGGCCCGTTCTTCGCCATTATCCCGGAGATGCTGCCGCGCAACGTCGCCGGCGGCGCGATGGCGCTGATCAACAGCATGGGCGCCCTGGGCTCATTCTGCGGCTCCTGGTTTGTCGGCTACCTCAACGGTGCCACCGGCAGTCCGGCTGCCTCATACATTTTCATGGGGGTGGCGCTTTTCGCTTCAGTATGGCTAACTCTGATTGTTAAGCCTGCTAACAATCAGCAATTACCCGCTGGCGCACGCCACGCCTGAATTTTGCTTTCGGAGGAAAAAGATGAAGCCGTCCGTCATTCTGTACAAGAAGCTGCCTGACGATCTTGAACAGCGCCTTGATGCGCTCTTTACGGTGACCCGGGTCCCTAACCTGAGCGAGGAAACCGTGCAGCAGCACGCCGCCGAATTTGCACAAGCCGCGGGTCTGCTGGGCGCGGGCGGCAAAGTGGACGCCGCGCTGCTCGACAAGATGCCGGCCCTGCGCGTGGCCTCTACGGTCTCCGTGGGCTATGACAACTTCGACGTCGACGCCCTGACCGCCCGTAAGGTGGTGCTGATGCACACCCCGACGGTGCTGACCGAAACGGTGGCCGATACGCTGATGGCGCTGGTGCTGAGCACCGCCCGCCGGGTGGTGGAAGTCGCTGAGCGCGTCAAGGCGGGCGAGTGGCAGAAGAGCATCGGGCCGGACTGGTACGGCACTGACGTGCACCATAAAACCATCGGCATCGTCGGCATGGGGCGTATTGGCATGGCGCTGGCCCAGCGCGCCCACGCGGGCTTCGGGATGCCGGTACTGTATAACGCCCGCCGCCACCACACAGAGGCCGAGGAGCGCTTCGGCGCCCGCTACTGCGAGCTGGACGCCCTGCTGGAGGAAGCCGATTTCGTCTGTCTGATCCTGCCCCTGACCGACGAAACCCGCCACCTGTTCGGCGCGGAGCAGTTCAAAAAGATGAAGTCTTCCGCCATCTTTATCAACGCCGGGCGCGGTCCGGTGGTGGACGAAGAGGCGCTGATTGAAGCGCTGAAGAGCGGCGAGATCCACGCCGCCGGGCTGGACGTATTTGAGCAGGAGCCGCTGCCGCACGCGTCCGAGCTGCTGACCCTGCCGAACGTCGTCGCCCTGCCGCACATCGGTTCCGCCACCCACGAAACCCGCTACAACATGGCGGCAGACGCGGTGAACAACCTGATTAATGCGCTCGACGGGAAAGTAGAGAAGAACTGCGTGAATCCGCAGGTGAAATGATGATTCTCCTTCTCCCCTCCGGGGAGAAGGCCGGGATGAGGGGAAGCGTTCTGCGCCTCCCCTTTTTATTTACCGCGTCTTTTATTTACTTCGTTGCATTCACTGCCGCAGTCCAGGCCTGGTTAAACGCCTGGTGCTGCGCGGCCAGCGGGCCAATCAGCGAGTTGTACTGGCTCGCCTGCTGGGAGGTCGGGAACTGAATACCGCTGGCCACAAAGCTGACCTGGGTATCCTGCTGGGCAATAAAATCGCCCACCTGCACCAGCTGCTGGGTAAACACCTGCGCCGCCGGGATCAGCGGCTGCATGGCCGCTGCGGGCTGGGTCACCACCTTGTCATACGCCTTATCAAACACCGGCTTCAGCTCGTCGTTCTGCTTCAGCGCCGCGTGGGCGGCATCCGCCTGCATTTTGGCATTCTCCAGCTGCTGGCTCAGCACGCCGAGCGAACCGTTGGCCTGACGCAGCGGTTCGCGCTGGGTGAGGTAATCCTGCGGGACGCGGATCGCATTGACGCTGTCCACCACCGGGCGCAGGCCGGCGTCCATCGCCTGATTAACCTGCTGGGCGTAGCCGTAGAGCACGGCGTAATCAGAGACCAGCGGCCCGAACTGTTTTTTCTGATCGCTGGTCAGCGTCGGCAGACGTTCGCCGCTACGCATCACGGTATTCTGCAGAAAGTCGATAAACGCCTTGCGCTGATCGCCCTCTTTATCGAAGCACCCACTCAGGCTAACCACCATTAACAGCGCCGCAACAGGCGCAAACCAGCGAGAGCAGGACTTTCCTGTCGCCATTTTTCTTACTCCTTCAGCCATAAAAGCGCAAAACGGCACACGCGTGCCGGACGCCCACAAGGATAGTCCAGCTGAGGCTCGCAGGATAGCCCCTCAGGCCCTGGCGGAGACAAAAAAGCACCGACCACCATTGTTAACCATTTGTTATTTTCATCACAATTACTGACCATCGCGCGCCCGGGCGATGGACCATTAACGTAATGACGGGAAACGAGTTTTTTGCCGTATCCCGCCACCGCCCCGCCTCCGGGTACGATAATCGCACGCTTCCTGCCCGCGCCGCATTGTCGAACCTGGCGCCTGATGGTTAGCTTATATGAACGATTAACGAATTTACGTTCGGTAATCGCACAACATGACCTCCAGGAATCGCGCTATGACAAAGACAACAACCGATATCCAGGCCTTCATTAACGATCGTCCCTTTACCCGCTATCAGTGGATGATCCTTGTGCTGTGCTTTACTGCCGTCGCGATGGACGGCTTCGATACCGCTATTATCGGCTTCATTGCCTCCGATCTGGTGCAGGAGTGGGGCGTACAGAAATCGGATCTGGGTCCGGTGATGAGCGCGGCGCTGGTGGGGCTTGCCGTCGGCGCGCTGACCGCCGGCCCGATGGCCGACCGCATCGGCCGCAAGAAGGTACTGATCCTGTCGCTTCTGGTGTTTGGCGGCTTTAGCCTGCTGACCGCCGCAGCGACCAGCCTCAACCAGCTGGCGCTGCTGCGCTTCCTCACCGGCCTTGGCCTCGGCGCCGCCATGCCCAACGCCGCTACCCTGATGAGCGAATACGCGCCGGAGCGCCGCCGGGCGCTGATGGTCAACCTGATGTTCGTCGGCTTTCCGATGGGTTCATCCCTGGGCGGCTTTATTTCGGCGTGGATGATCCCCCACTACGGCTGGCAGAGCGTGCTGATCCTCGGCGGGATCATGCCGCTGGTGCTGGCGGTCGTCCTGCTGTTTTTACTGCCGGAGTCGGTGCGTTTTCTGGTGGTCAAACATCGCCCGCAGACGCAGATTGCGGCCATTCTGCGGCGCATCGCCCCCGTCGAGACGGGGACCCGCTTCGTCCTGGAAGAGCGCGGCCAGGTGGAGAAGAAATCTGCCATCGGCGTGATCTTTTCGCCGCGCTACGCCCTCGGGACCGTCATGCTCTGCTTTACCTACTTTATGGGGCTGCTGATTTTCTATCTGCTGACCAGCTGGCTGCCGCTGCTGATCCGCGAAACCGGCGCCACCATGAGCCAGGCCTCGATCATCACCGCCCTCTTCCCGCTCGGCGGCGGCATCGGCGTGCTGGTGCTCGGCGCGCTGATGGACAAGTTCAACGCCAACAAGGTCGTGGCGGCGGGCTGGCTGCTGACCGCGCTCTTCGTCTGCCTGGTGGGCTTCTCCACCCACAGCCTGCTGCTGATGGGCGTGATGGTGTTCATCGCCGGCAGCATCATGAACGGCGCCCAGTCGTCGATGCCCGCCCTGGCCGCCGGCTTCTATCCAACCCAGGGGCGCGCCACCGGCGTCGCCTGGATGCTGGGCATTGGCCGGTTCGGCGGCATTCTGGGCGCCTTCAGCGGCGCCTTTCTGATGCAGGCCCAGCTCTCTTTTGAAACTATCTTCACCCTGCTGGCCATTCCCGCCCTGCTGTCGGCGATTGCGCTGATGATCAAAGCGGCCGCTGGCCGCAGCGCGCCCGCCGCCTCTGCGCCGGTCAAGCGCCCGCAGAAGGCCTGATAATCGGGGCGAATGCGCATCGGCGTTCGCCCCGCTGCACAGCTTTACGCACGATTTACAAATGCCCGCGGCGGTCCAGTTTTCAGCACCTTAGTGGCGGTCCTGCGGCCGCTGAATCGTATAAAGCAATAAATAACTCGCGAATAATCACCTCCGTTATGATCACCTCTTTCCTTTACTGACTATGCTTAAAAGGCGCTGTATTCACGATCCCGCAGTGTGATTAAGAGGAGTTCTGAATGGAATATAAAGATCCGATGCATGAACTGCTCAGCAGCCTTGAGCAGATTGTTTTTAAAGATGATGTACAGGCAGTTACCCTGAACGTAAAACCCACTGCCTTCACCGAGTTTGACCAGCTGTTAGCGAACTCCGGCCTTAAGGCCGATGAATTTGCCCGCGCGATGGGAATAAGCGCCGCCACCGTGCGCGAGTGGCAGTCCCGGCGCGAAAAGCCGTCGGCGTCAGACTTAAAGCTGATGCGGCTGATTCAGACCAGCCCGGCCCCCGGCAAACGGATAGCGTAGCGATACTGCCTTCGCGGCAGTGAAAAGAAAACGGCCTCTGAACAGAGGCCGTTGTGCATTAAAGCGCTTACTGCAGCAGAGAGATATCGGCAACCTGCAGGAACAGCTCGCGCAGCTCGCTGAGCAGCGTCAGGCGGTTGATGCGCACCTCTTTATCTTCCACGTTGACCATCACGCTCTCGAAGAACTGGTCCACCGGCTCGCGCAGGGCGGCCAGCTCGCTCAGGGCTTCCTGGTAGCGGCCCTCTTCAAACACCGATTTCAGCTTGTCATGCAGCACCACCAGCTGGGTGGCCAGGCGAATTTCGGCATCTTCTTTCAGCACCGAGGCGCGGATGGCGTCGTTCAGGGTCTCGTCTGACTTGGCGAGAATATTCGATACGCGCTTGTTCGCGGCAGCCAGCGCAGCGGCCTCATCCAGCGTGCGGAAATGCGAGACCGCCTTCACGCGGGCGTCGAAATCAGCCGGACGGGTCGGGCGACGGGCCAGCACCGCCTGGATGGTATCCACGGCGTAGCCTTCGTCCTGATACCAGGCGCGGAAGCGGCCGAGCATAAAGTCGACGACCTCAGACACGACGTTAACGTTAGTCAGCTTCTCGCCATACAGGCGAACCGCTTCTTCCGTCAGGCTCTGCAGATCGAGGTTGAGGTTCTTCTCAACGATGATGCGCAGCACGCCCAGCGCGGCGCGGCGCAGGGCAAACGGGTCTTTATCGCCTTTCGGATGCTGGCCGATGCCGAAGATGCCCGCCAGGGTATCCATTTTGTCGGCGATCGCCACGGCGCAGGAGACCAGGCTCGACGGCAGAGCATCGCCGGCAAAGCGCGGCTGGTACTGCTCGTTGAGGGCAACGGCCACGTCTTCCGCTTCGCCGTCGTGGCGCGCGTAGTGCATGCCCATCACGCCCTGGGTATCGGTGAACTCGAAGACCATGTTGGTCATCAGGTCGCACTTGGAGAGCAGGCCCGCGCGGGTTGCGTGATTAACGTCGGCGCCAATCTGACCGGCAATCCAGCCCGCCAGAGATTCGATGCGATCGGTTTTATCGCGCAGGGTGCCCAGCTGCTGCTGGAACAGCACCGTATCCAGGCGCGGAAGGTACTCTTCCAGACGCTTTTTACGGTCGGTATTGAAGAAGAACTCGGCGTCGGCGAGACGCGGACGCACCACTTTCTCGTTACCGGCGATAATCTGCTGCGGATCTTTCGATTCGATGTTGGCCACAAAGATAAAGTTCGGCAGCAGCTTGCCGTCGGCGGAGTAAACCGGGAAGTACTTCTGGTCGCCCTTCATGGTGTAAACCAGCGCTTCGGACGGCACCGCGAGGAACTTCTCTTCGAATTTGGCGGTGAGCACCACCGGCCATTCGACCAGCGAGGTGACCTCTTCCAGCAGGCTTTCAATCATGTCCGCCTTGCCGCCAATTTTAGCCGCGGCCGCTTCGGCATCGGCCTTGATCATCGCCTTACGCGCTTCGTAGTCGGCAATAACCTTACCGCGCTCCCGCAGGATCTGCGGATACTGATCGGCGCTGTCGATGGTGAACTCCGGCTCGCCCATAAAGCGGTGGCCGCGGATCACGCGATCGGACGCAATGCCGAGAATAGTTGCCGGAATGAGCGTCTCGCCCAGCAGCAGCGTTACGGTATGCACCGGACGCACGAACTGCACGTCGGAGGCGCCCCAGCGCATCAGTTTCGGGATCGGCAGCTTCGACAGTGAGGTGGCGACCATATTCGCCAGCAGGGCTTCGGCGCTCTCGCCTTTGACGCTGGCGCGATACAGCAGCCATTCGCCCTTGTCGGTAACCATGCGCTCGGCCTGGTCAACGGTGATACCGCAGCCGCGCGCCCAGCCTTCAGCCGCTTTGGTCGGCTGGCCGCTGGCGTCAAAGGCCGCAGAGACCGCCGGGCCGCGTTTTTCGACTTCGCGATCCGGCTGGGAGGCCGCCAGATTCGCCACTTTCAGCGCCAGGCGGCGCGGGGCAGCAAACCACTCGACCTTGCCGTAGCCGAGGCCCGCGTTATCAAGCTCTGCGGTAAAGTTCGCAGCAAAGGATTCCGCCAGGCTGCGCAGGGCTTTTGGTGGCAGCTCTTCAGTGCCGATCTCCACCAGGAATGTTTTCTCAGACATGGCCGCCTCTTATTTCGTCTTGTTGCACATCGGGAAGCCGAGGGCTTCACGGGAAGCGTAGTAGGCTTCAGCTACCGCTTTGGTCAGGGTGCGGATGCGCAGGATGTAGCGCTGACGCTCGGTGACGGAGATGGCTTTACGCGCATCCAGCAGGTTGAAGCTGTGGGCGGCCTTCAAAATGCGCTCGTAGGCAGGCAGCGGCAGCGGGGTTTCCAGCGCCAGCAGCTGCTGAGCTTCTTTCTCATACTGCTCGAAGCAGGTGAACAGGAAGTCCACATCCGCATACTCGAAGTTGTAGGTGGACTGCTCCACTTCATTCTGGTGGAACACATCGCCGTAGGTGGTTTTGCCCAGCGGGCCGTCGCTCCAGACCAGATCGTAGACGCTGTCCACGCCCTGAATGTACATCGCCAGGCGCTCAAGACCGTAGGTGATCTCGCCGGTCACCGGCTTGCACTCCAGGCCGCCGACCTGCTGGAAGTAGGTGAACTGCGTCACTTCCATGCCGTTGAGCCACACTTCCCAGCCGAGTCCCCAGGCGCCCAGCGTCGGGTTTTCCCAGTTATCTTCAACGAAGCGGATATCGTGGATGGTCGGGTCCATACCCAGCTCTTTCAGCGAGCCGAGATACAGCTCCTGAATATTGTCCGGCGACGGCTTGATAACCACCTGGAACTGGTAGTAGTGCTGCAGACGGTTCGGGTTTTCACCGTAGCGGCCGTCGGTCGGGCGACGGGATGGCTGCACGTAGGCGGTCGCCATCGGCTCCGGGCCGAGGGCGCGCAGGCAGGTCATCGGATGGGAGGTGCCGGCGCCGACTTCCATGTCCAGTGGTTGAACGATGGTGCAGCCCTGACGAGCCCAGTAATCCTGTAAGGTCAGGATCAGGCCCTGGAAGGTCCTGGTATCAAACTTTTGCATATTGTTTCGTGCTGGATACGTGTGGATTTAAAGGAAGCGACCAGTATACCCGCTGGCTGCGAGATATACAGTATGAAAGGGAATTGTTTGGGGAAAATTGGGGAAAAGGCGCGATAGCGCGCCCGCTCGCCTCTGCTCAGCGCATCGACAGATGCAAAAACTGCCCGTCAGCGTCAAAAGCGCAGACGAAGCTCTCTTTTCGCGGCGTTGAGCCGCGCAGCTCATAGCTGCCCTGGAACTGCTCGAAGCTGGTCACATCTATCTTCTGCGCGCCGGTATTGTAGCGGTGCGCGGCCTGGTCTTTGCACAGGTGCTCCATACTCAGGGAGCGGGTTGGGTCAACTTTTGCCCGCTGGGCGTAGTGGGTGACGGGCTGCTCTGATGAAGAGCAGCCGGCCAGCAGAAGCGCTATCGAAGCGGGGAAAAGTATTTTTTTGATCATTATCGGTCACTGGCCTGTAAGCGGGCGTGGAATCGTCTCTCCGGGAGAATATTCTGCAAAACGACGCCCACTATAACAACTTACGCAGGCTATTCTCAGAATTATCCCCAATAATAGACGCTAAAATTGCCGGTCAGACTCTTTTTCATCCCCTGCTGAGGAACCGATGTCGGGAAAGATTAACTGGATCACTAATCTGCGGGGCATCGCCTGCCTGATGGTGGTGATGATTCATACCACCACCTGGTACATTACCCATCCCCACAGCATCAGCCTGTGGAACTGGGATGTCGCCAACGTGCTGAACTCCGCCTCACGGGTCAGCGTGCCGCTGTTCTTTATGATCTCCGGCTACCTGTTTTTCGGCGAGCGCAGCGCCCGGCCCCGCCACTTTCTGCGCATCGCGCTGTGCCTGCTGTTCTACAGCGCGATGGCCCTGGCCTATATCACCCTCTGTACCGATATCAGCCCCGCCGCGTCGCTGAAAAATCTGCTGCACAGGCCGGTGTTCTACCACCTGTGGTTCTTCTTCGCGATTTTCGTCATCTACCTGCTGTCGCCGCTGATTCAGGTGAAGCAGGTCAGCGGCTGGATGCTGCTGGCGCTGATGGCGGTGCTGGGGATTATTGCCAATCCGAACACCGTACCGCTCAGCGTCGGCGGCGCGACGCTGCTGCCGGTCAATCTCTATATTGACGGCGATACCTTCTACTACGTGCTGTACGGCCTGCTCGGGCGCGCCATCGGCACCATGAACACCGACAAAAAGTGGCTGACGCTGCTCTGCGCGGGGCTGTTTATCGGCGCGGCGTGGGGCATTTCTCGCGGTACGCTGCACGAGCTGAAATGGCGCGGCAACTTTGGCGATACCTGGTATCTGTACGCCGGGCCGCTGGTGTTTATCTGCGCGGCCGCGCTGCTGACGCTGGTGAAAAATACCCTCAACGGCCGCGAGCTGCCGCTGCTGAGCACCATTTCGCGGCACTCGCTGGGCATCTACGGTTTTCACGCGCTGATTATTCACGCCCTGCGCAGCGGCGATCTTACTCTGCAGCGCTGGCCGCTGGCGGATATCGCGTGGATCTTCTGCGCGACGCTGGCGGCCAGCCTGCTGCTGTCAATGCTGGTGCAGCGCCTCGACCGGCGGCGGCTGGTCAGCTAGGGCGCGGCGCCTGGCCCGGTGCAGCTGCCGGGCCGAGCTGAATCCGGCGCCGAGCGCCGCCTCCTCCATGCCGCTCCCCATCAGCAGCCGCTGCTCGGCCAGCGCCAGGCGCAGCTGCTCCAGATAGTCCCGGACGCTAATCCCCAGATGCTGTCTGAACAGTCGCGTCAAATGCCGCGACGTGACGTGGGCGCAGGCGGCGATCTCCGCCAGGGACCACGCCCGCTGCGGAGCGGCGGTCAGCGCGTCCTGGGCGCGGTGAATCGCCGGGTGCAGATGGTTGCGGTAGCGCAGCCACGGTGAAAGCTGCGGGTCATCGCCGGAGCGGCGAAACCACACCACCATCTCCCGGGCGACGGCGATTGCGCAGGCGGTCCCCTGCAGGCGGCCGATCAGATGCAGGGCGAGGTCGATGCCCGAGGTAATGCCCGCGCTGGTCCAGATGCCGCGATCCTCCACGAAAATCCGGTTCTCTTTGACGATTGCCCCCGGCGCGGCGGCCTTCAGCCGCGCGATGACGTGGTGATGAGTGGTGCACTTTACGCCGTGCAGCAGCCCGGCCTTCGCCGCCAGCAGCGATCCGGAGCAGACGCACATCAGGGTAAGCCTGCCGGCATGGAGCTGCGGCTGCAGGCGGGTAAGCCAGCGGCGCACCGCCTCCGCCTGCGGCGTTGCGAAGTAGCGCCCGGAATCACTGACGCCGGGCAGCACCAGCAGGCTACCGTCGGGTAGCGCGTCGGGAAGCGGGCGGATGCCGCCCATCGTCATGCCGATGGAGGTCGGGACCTCCGGGTCCGGTCCGATGTAGTGCAGACGAAAGGCATCGCCCGCCAGCACAAAGGTTTCCGCCGGGCCGCTCATATCGAGCGATAGCACGCCGGGCAGCATCACGAACCAGACATCGATAGTCATAGGGTTTCCAGCGTCTCCGCTACGGTTTTTACAGTGGCGAAACGCCCGGCCAGCACGGTCTCGGTGCGGTGGCGCAGGGTTTCAACGTCCAGCGTAATCCCTTTGTGGGTCATCGGAAAGGTCAGAGTCGCCTCGGTAACGAAAGTAACGCGATAGCCGAGATCGGAAGCGACCCTGGCGGTAGTTTCGCAGCACTGCTCGGTGCGCATCCCGCTGATGATCAGATGATGAATATCCCGGCCGCGCAGCCAGTAGTCGAGGCCGGTATCGGTAAAGGCGTTGTGGACGTGCTTAACGAAGACGGCATCGGGGCGGTGGCGCAGAAAGGACATCGGCTTCACGTAGCCGCTCTCCTGCGAGAAAGGCCCCTCCCCGTCCTCGTGAAAAATATCGATTACCGGCACGCCGCGCTGCTGGCAGCCGCTAATCAGCGCTAACATGGCCGATTTAAAAGCTGAAAAATCATTAAGCTGCCAGTAGTCGCGGTGCTCAAACGACTGCTGGGTATCGATGTTAATCAGGGCGGTGCGGGTCATGGTCAGTCTCCTTTAGCATCAGTGTATTACCAGTCTGACAGCGCGAGGAGACGCCGGTAAGGCCAAAAAAGGACAATCATCAGGCAGCAGCGGACATGCAGGGATATCCCGTTCGTGGAAATAATAAATAACGGGTAAAATACCGCTCAGAAATATATTCACTACTTAAATAGCGCATAATTAAAATATCACGC
The DNA here is from genome assembly GCF_001598855.1 of Pluralibacter gergoviae ATCC 33028 = NBRC 105706. Taxonomy (GTDB): domain Bacteria; phylum Pseudomonadota; class Gammaproteobacteria; order Enterobacterales; family Enterobacteriaceae; genus Pluralibacter; species Pluralibacter gergoviae. Next base: position 26,186 of record NZ_BCZS01000025.1, read on the forward strand.
CAGCAAAGTCATCCGGGGTTAATGCATTACTAACGGGATATCTTAATTTTTCACCGACCAGCAAAAGTCCCAAAAAACACTAATCAAAATATTTCATTGACAAAGGATGCACTATTAAAAACCAGAGAAAGGATGTTTCCTGTTGCCTCTGACGTTAACCATAAAAAGCGCCTTTCTTTTCCTGATATCCTGCAGATAGGATAAGAAATTCCATACCGAGATGCATAAAAGCATAAGAGCAATAATGAACATAGTCACGGTTTCCCTCCGATAAAATCCCTTTTAAACAAAAAGATAATTCTCAGTCACGCATATGAAAGATAAGCAGAGTTTCACCAGGAATATTATGCGCCTGACTGGCACTGGAAAATACAATAAGCGGCGTGCTGCGCAATGCGGCTATCCGTTAGCGCCTGGAGCAGCAGAATAAATAGCATACAGTCCTGCTTTCTCACAAGGGAGTATCAGGCAATATGTTCGAAACTGGACTACTACCTGCGACGATGACCGCCGCCGAAAATAGCGGCGCGTGCGATGATGGAACGGTGACAGGGAGAAAAAATAAGGGATGCGCCCCGGGATCGACGATAACGGCCGGGGGTCGCTATTAAGGACATAGCGATACCCGGCGCGGGAAGCGTAGCGTTTCAGGCCATTAAAGGTTTAAGCCTGTTATACAGCTCGCGGAAGATTTCCCGCCGCGGCGCGCAGGCGGCGGTGCGGGCCGCATCAGGGCGATGAGTCTGCTCCAGCGCCAGCTGCGGCAGCAGCGTCGCCAGCGGCTTTTCCCGCTCAATGGCTATCTGCGCCAGCCGCGCCGCGCCCAGGGCCGGGCCGACGTCGCCGCCGGTACGATACTCGAGCGTCTGACCGCTGATATCGGCCAGCATCTGCCGCCAGAACGGACTGCGGGCGCCGCCGCCGATAAGCGTGATGCTCTGCGGCGTCACGCCGCAGGCGTGCACCGCGTCCATACCGTCGGCCAGCGCAAAGCCCACGCCCTCCAGCACCGCCAGCGCCAGCTCGGCAGGACCGTGCTGGTGCGCCAGGCCAAAAAAGACGCCTTTAGCATCCGGATTGTTGTGCGGCGTGCGTTCTCCGGAAAGATAGGGCAGGAACCACACCGGAGGCGCATCCCCGGCGGCCCTCTGCGCCGCCGCAATCAGGGCCGTCACGTCAGGCTGGCCGGTGAGCCTGGCCGCCCAGTCCAGGCAGGACGCCGCACTGAGCATCACCGACATCAGGTGCCACCGGTCCGGCAGGGCGTGACAGAAGCTGTGCACCGCGCTTTCCGGTCGGCTGAGGAAGCCGTCGCTGACGGCGAAATAGACCCCGGAGGTGCCGAGCGACAGCATCGCCTGCCCCGGCTCAGCCATCCCAACGCCGACTGCTCCCGCCGCATTATCGCCGCCGCCGGCCACTACCGGTACCGCCGGCATCTGCCAGGCGCGGGCAATCTCCGGGCGCAGCGCGCCGGTGACGTCACAGCCTTCATACAGCGCCGGCATGTTATCGCGGCTCAGGCCGCAGGCCTGCAGCATCGCATCGCTCCAGGCGCGCTTCGCCACGTTCATCCACATGGTTCCCGCCGCATCAGACATATCGCTGGCAAACTCGCCGGTCATCCGCAGGCGCAGGTAGTCCTTCGGCAGCAGTACCTTGTCAATCTGGCGGAAAATATCCGGCTCGTGCCGCTGCACCCACAGCAGCTTTGGGGCGGTGAAGCCCGGCATCATCAGATTGCCGGTTATCTCCCGGGCGTCGGGCACCGCCGCTTCCAGCAGTCGGCACTCCTCCCCGCAGCGCCCGTCGTTCCACAAAATCGCCGGGCGCAGCACCCGCTGCTGCTTATCGAGCAGCGTGGCGCCGTGCATCTGTCCGGCGATGCCGAGCGCCTTAACGCCCTGCAGGGTATGCTGCTGACCCAGGCCGCGCACCGCGCGGTCCGTCGCCTGCCACCACTGTTCCGGCTCCTGCTCTGACCACAGCGGGTGCGGGCGGGAAACGCTCAGCGCCTCCGTCTGCGTCGCCAGCACCTCGCCCCGCTCGCTGAGCAGGATAGCCTTTACGCCGGAGGTACCAAGATCGATTCCGATATACATCTCTCGCTCCTTATAAAAATGCCCGGCAGCGCGACGCGTACCGGGCCTCGGGCATCAGCTGCGGGGAGTTAGCGGTCAAACAGGTAGTGATTGACCAGATTCTCCAGCTGCTCCTGATGTCCGCTGCGGTGCTGCGGCGCCAGGTTATGCTGTTCAGCATACTTCGCCACGTCGGCCAGCGACATCTGTCCTTTAAGGATCTGCTGGCCCAGCTCGCCGTTCCAGCCCGCGTAGCGTTGGGCGACGCGCTTATCGAGCTCGCCGTCTTCAATCATCCGCGCCGCCACCTTCAGCGCCAGCGCCATCGTATCCATCGCGCCGATATGGCCGTAGAACAGATCGTACTTATCGGTGCTCTGGCGGCGGACCTTCGCGTCAAAGTTGAGGCCGCCGGTGGTGAAGCCGCCGGCTTTAATAATCTCATACATCACCAGGGCGTTCTCTTCGACGCTGTTCGGGAACTGATCGGTATCCCAGCCCAGCTGGGCGTCGCCGCGGTTGGCATCCACCGAGCCAAACAGGCCCAGGGCAATGGCGGTGGCTATCTCGTGGTGGAAGGAGTGCCCGGCGAGCGTGGCGTGGTTGGCTTCGATATTGAGCTTAATCTCTTTCTCCAGGCCGAACTGCCTGAGAAAACCGTATACGGTGGCGGCATCGTAGTCGTACTGGTGCTTGGTCGGCTCCTGCGGCTTCGGCTCAATCAGCAGAGTGCCGCGAAAGCCAATTTTATGCTTGTGCTCAACCACCATCTGCATAAAGCGGCCGATCTGCTCGCGCTCCTGGCGCAGGTCGGTATTGAGCAGGGTTTCGTAGCCTTCGCGTCCGCCCCACAGGACGTAGTTTTCGCCGCCGAGCCGGTGCGTGGCCTCCATCGCCGTGACCACCTGCGTCGCCGCCCAACTGAACACTTCCGGGTCCGGGCTGGTGGCCGCGCCTGCGCCGTAGCGCGGATGGGTAAAGCAGTTGGCGGTTCCCCACAGCAGCTTAACGCCGCTCTGCTGCTGCTTCTCTTCCAGAACCTCAGCCATGCGGGCGAAATTGTTGCGGTACTCTTTCAGCGAGGCGCCTTCCGGCGAGACGTCGACATCGTGAAAGCAGTAATAGGGGACGTTCAGCTTGTGGAAAAACTCAAAGGCGACGTCCGCCTTGCGCTTCGCCAGCGCCAGCGCGTCGCCCGGCTGCTGCCACGGGCGGTCAAAGGCGCCGACGCCGAACATGTCGGCGCCGTTCCAGCAGAAGGTGTGCCAGTAGCAGGCCGCGAAGCGCAGATGCTCTTCCATGCGCTTGCCGAGCACCCGCTCATCCGGGTTGTAGTGGCGAAACGCCAGCGGGTTCTGGCTCTTCGGGCCTTCATAGCGCACGCGATCAAGCTGGTCAAAATAGGCTTGCATAGGAAACTCCCTCAATCTGAATCTGGATGATGGTCAATAGCGGTAGTGGAATCATAGTGAGTGCAGTTTTTTCCTCGCTCAATTACGTTATTTCACACCCGTATTAAGAGAATCCACAAACGTGCGCCTGGTCGCAAATATCCCCGCTGGCCACCTGAGGAAGAATCCGATCGCGGTCATAAATTGACAAATAAACCAAATATCGTAATCGCAAGATAAAAATCTGTAATTGTCAGAAAAATCCTTCGTGCTAAAAGTTTTGCTGCATACCGTCACACATCACCCTTTTCGCCGTAATAACGCTAATAAAAGGCCAACCACGATGAAGATAAAAACTCTCTGCCTCACCCTCTGCGCCTCTCTGCTGCTGACCAGCATGGCAAGCAGCGCCAAAGAGGTAAAAATCGGCATGGCGATTGACGACCTGCGCCTGGAGCGCTGGCAAAAGGACCGCGATATATTTGTTAAAAAAGCCGAGTCGCTGGGTGCAAAAGTATTTGTGCAATCTGCCAACGGTAATGAAGAGACGCAGATGTCGCAGATCGAAAATATGATCAACCGCGGCGTCGATGTCCTGGTGATTATTCCTTACAACGGCCAGGTACTGAGCAACGTCATTAAAGAAGCAAAGCAGGAAGGTATTAAAGTGCTGGCCTATGACCGCATGATTAATAATGCCGATATCGATTTTTATATCTCTTTCGATAACGAAAAAGTGGGCGAGATGCAGGCGCAAAGCCTGGTGAATAAGGTGCCGGAGGGGAATTACTTTCTGATGGGCGGCTCGCCGGTGGATAACAACGCCAAGCTGTTCCGCGCCGGACAGATGAAAGTGCTCAAGCCGCTGATCGACAGCGGAAAAATTAAGGTCGTCGGCGACCAGTGGGTCGACGGCTGGCTGCCGGAAAATGCGCTGAAAATCATGGAAAATGCGCTTACCGCCAATAAAAACAAGATTGATGCCGTCGTCGCTTCTAACGACGCCACGGCGGGCGGCGCCATTCAGGCGCTGCAGGCTCAGGGCCTGGCGGGCAAGGTGGCTATCTCCGGACAGGATGCGGATTTAGCGGGTATCAAGCGCATTATTGCCGGCACGCAAACGATGACCGTGTATAAACCGATTACCCGGCTTGCCAATACGGCAGCCGAAATAGCCGTTGAGCTGGGCAACGGCCAGCAGCCCAAATCTGACGCCACTCTGAATAACGGTCTGAAAGAGGTCCCGGCGCGCCTGCTGTCGCCCATTGAAGTCAATAAGGACAATATTGACGCCACCGTGATTAAAGACGGCTTTCACAAGAAGAGCGACCTCTGATTCCGCGCCCCTCCTGCGAGGGGCCAGGCCCGTAAGGTAGCAACGCTATGTCTTATTTACTTGAAATGAAGAGCATCACGAAAGCGTTCGGCGCGGTGAAGGCGGTGGATAACGTCAGCCTGCGCATGCGCGCGGGCGAAGTGCTTTCGCTGTGCGGCGAAAACGGCTCGGGAAAATCGACGCTGATGAAGGTGCTGTGCGGGATCTATCCCCACGGCAGCTATGAGGGCGAGATCCGCTTCGCCGGCGAGCCGCTGCGGGCCGGGCACATTCGCGACACCGAGCGGCGCGGGATAGCGATCATTCACCAGGAGCTGGCGCTGGTCAAACATCTGACGGTACTGGAAAATATTTTCCTCGGCGCTGAAATCACCCGCGCAGGCGTACTCGACTACGACCGGATGACCCTGCGCTGCCGCACGCTGCTGGCGCAGGTCAGCCTGCACATATCGCCGGATACCCGCGTCGGCGATTTAGGCCTCGGCCAGCAGCAGCTGGTGGAGATCGCCAAGGCGCTCAACAAGCAGGTGCGCCTGCTTATTCTTGATGAACCTACCGCCTCGCTCACCGAACAGGAGACCGGGGTGCTGCTGGGTATCATCCGCGATCTGCAGCAGCACGATATCGCCTGTATCTACATCTCCCACAAGCTCAACGAGGTGAAGGCCATCTCCGACAAGGTTTGCGTGATCCGCGACGGCCAGCATATCGGCACCCGCGACGCCGCCGGCATGAGCGAGGACGACATCATCACCATGATGGTGGGCCGCGAGCTGACCTCCCTCTACCCCAGCGAACCGCATGAGATTGGCGATGAGATCCTGCGGGTGGAAAACCTCACCGCCTGGCACCCGGTTAACCGCCACATCAAGCGCGTCGATAACCTCTCATTTTCGCTGCGCCGGGGGGAGATCCTCGGCATTGCCGGACTGGTGGGCGCCGGGCGCACCGAAGCCGTTCAGTGCCTGTTCGGCGTCTGGCCGGGACGTCGCGAAGGTAACATCTTTATCGACGGCCAGCCGGTGCAGATAGCCCGCTGCCAGCAGGCTATCGCCCACGGCATTGCTATGGTGCCGGAGGATCGTAAGAAAGACGGCATTGTGCCGGTGATGGCGGTGGGAAAGAACATCACCCTCGCGGCGCTGGATCAGTTTACCGGCCCGCTCAGCAGCCTCGACGATGCCGGGGAACAGCGCTGCATTCTGGATGCCATCCAGCGCCTGAAGGTAAAAACCGCCTCGCCGGAGCTGGCCATCGGGCGCCTGAGCGGCGGCAATCAGCAGAAGGCGATCCTCGCCCGCTGCCTGCTGCTCAATCCGCGCATTCTGATCCTCGATGAGCCGACGCGCGGCATCGATATCGGCGCTAAGTATGAAATTTACAAACTTATCAATCAGCTGGTGCAGCAGGGCATCGCGGTCATCGTCATCTCTTCTGAACTGCCGGAAGTGCTTGGCCTCAGCGACCGGGTACTGGTGATGCACGAAGGCAAATTGAAAGCGGACCTGATCAATGAGGGGCTGACCCAGGAACAGGTGATGGAAGCAGCCCTGAGGAGTGAACATCGTGTCGAAAAATACCCCGTCTGAACTGCCGCTCGCGGCGAAGCTGCCCCTCGCCCCCGCCGGGCTGAAGAAACTTAATCTGCAGGTTTTTGTGATGATCGCGGCCATCGTCGCCATCATGCTGTTCTTTACCTGGACCACGGACGGCGCCTACCTCAGCGCCCGCAACGTCTCCAATCTGCTGCGCCAGACCGCCATCACCGGCATTCTGGCGGTGGGGATGGTGTTTGTGATCATTTCGGCGGAAATCGATCTCTCCGTCGGCTCGATGATGGGCCTGCTCGGCGGCGCGGCGGCGATTTTTGACGTCTGGCTGGGCTGGCCGCTGCCGCTGACCATCGTGGTCACCCTCGCGCTGGGCCTGCTGCTGGGGGCGTGGAACGGCTGGTGGGTCGCCTATCGCAAAGTGCCGTCATTTATCGTCACCCTGGCCGGGATGCTGGCCTTTCGCGGCATCCTGATAGGCATCACCAACGGCACTACCGTCTCGCCCACCAGCGCGGCGATGTCGCAGATTGGCCAGAGCTACCTGCCGGACGGCATCGGCTTCATTCTCGGCGTCGTCGGATTGATGGCCTTTATTGCCTGGCAGTGGCGCGGGCGGATGCGCCGCCGGGCGCTGGGGCTGGACAATGCGCCCGCGTCCGGCGCAGTTAGCCGCCAGGCGCTGACGGCGGTCATTGCCCTGGGCGCTATCTGGATGCTTAACGACTACCGCGGCGTGCCGACGCCGGTGCTGCTGCTGGCCCTGCTGCTGCTGGCGGGGATGTTTATGGCCACGCGCACCGCTTTTGGCCGCCGAATCTACGCCATTGGCGGCAACCTCGAGGCCGCCCGCCTCTCGGGGATCAACGTCGAGCGCAATAAGCTGGCGGTATTTGCTCTCAACGGCCTGATGGTGGCTATCGCCGGGCTTATTCTCAGCGCGCGGCTGGGCGCCGGGTCGCCCTCTGCCGGCAACATTGCCGAACTGGATGCCATCGCCGCCTGCGTGATCGGCGGCACCAGCCTTGCGGGCGGCGTCGGCAGCGTGGCCGGGGCGGTGATGGGGGCATTTATTATGTCTGCGCTGGATAATGGGATGAGCATGATGGACGTTGCGACCTTCTGGCAGTATATCGTTAAGGGCGCCATCCTGCTGCTGGCAGTGTGGATGGACTCCGCGACCAAGCGCCGGGCCTGAGCGCCCGCCAACGACACGATAACGGGAAACGAGCCATGTTTGAGAAACGCCATCGGGTAACGCTGCTGTTTAACGCCAATAAGGCCTACGACCGCCAGGTCGTGGAGGGCGTAGGAGAGTACCTGCAGGCGTCTCAGTCCGGGTGGGACATTTTCATTGAGGAGGATTTTCGCACCCGCATCGACAATATTCGCGAATGGCTCGGCGATGGCGTTATCGCCGACTACGACGATCCGCAGATAGAGGCGCTGCTGGCGGGCGTCAGGGTGCCGATTGTCGGCGTCGGCGGCTCCTATCATCGCCCGGAGGACTACCCGCCCGTTCACTACATCGCCACCGATAATGCCGCGCTGGTAGAGAGCGCGTTCCTGCACCTGAAGGAGAAAGGCGTGCATCGCTTCGCCTTCTACGGCCTGCCCGCCTCCAGCGGCAAGCGCTGGGCGGTCGAGCGGGAGTACGCCTTCTGTCAGCGGGTGGCAAAAGAGAAGTATCGCGGCGTGGTCTATCAGGGTCTGGAGACGGCGCCGGAAAACTGGCAGCACGCCCAGAACCGGCTGGCGGACTGGCTGCAGACCTTGCCGCCGCAGACCGGCATTATCGCCGTCACCGACGCCCGCGCCCGCCACGTGCTGCAGGTCTGCGAGCAGCTGCAGATCCCGGTCCCGGAAAAGCTGTGCGTGATCGGCATTGATAACGAAGAGCTGACCCGCTACCTCTCACGAGTGGCCCTCTCCTCGGTGGCGCAGGGCACGCGGCAGATGGGCTATCAGGCGGCAAAGCTGCTGCACCGTCTGATGGACGATGAGCCGCTGCCCCTGCAGCGCCTGCTGGTGCCGCCGGCGCGCGTTATCGAGCGCCGCTCCACCGACTACCGATCGCTCAAGGACCCGGCGGTGATCCAGGCGATGCACTACATCCGCAACAACGCCTGCAAAGGCATTAAGGTCGAGCAGGTGCTGGACGCGGTGGGCATCTCGCGCTCCAATCTGGAGAAGCGCTTCAAGGAGGACGTAGGCGAAACCATCCACGCCGTGATCCACAGCGAAAAGCTGGATAAGGCGCGCAGCCTGCTGGTCTCGACGTCGCTCTCCATCAACGAAATCTCACAGATGTGCGGCTACCCGTCGCTGCAGTACTTCTATTCAGTCTTCAGGAAGGAGTATGAAAGCACGCCGAAGGAGTACCGCGAGCGGTTTGGCGAAGCGCTGGTATAAAAAAAGCGCCTTCCGTCAGGGAGGCGCTTTTTCGTTTTCGTTAGCCGCGGATTACATATGTGCCGCAATCAGCCGCTGGTTATCCTGGTACATGCTGAGCAGGAAGTTGTTGTAGCTGGAACCGCGCGTTGAGTAGCCTTTCAGCTTGTGGATCATCGCCGTAGCGGTGAGTTCCTGATCCGCTTTACGCATCTGCGCGCGCGACTTGCGGAAAGACTTATAGGCCGGATGCGTATTCATGTTGGTGACGTACGCTTCGACAGACTCTTTCACTGAATCAAAGTGCGAGTAGCCGCGCACTTTGCCGCCGGAAGCCGGACACTTGCCGCTGCCGCACTTCATGCCGAACAGGTTGTTGTTCGACCGCGCCAGCTTCGAGGTGCCCCAGCCGCTTTCCGCGGCGGCCATTGTGGCGACCATGCTGCCCGGGATGATATCCACGCGCTCAAGCAGGGCGTTCCACGGCACGTGGCGAGTGTTGCCGGACCAGCTGATTTTATAGCGCTGGGTAATCTCTTTCAGGCGCGTGCGCTCTGAAGGGGACCAGCGGGCGTCATACTGCTTTGAGATCAGCCAGTTACGATCGGCTGAAATCTTAGCATTCTGACTGGTTATGTAAGGCATCACTGTCCGGAGAAACGCTCTTTTCCTTGGGGTTCCGGAAGGGTATTGTCGCAAATCAGGAAGTGAACTGCTCTTTGCACTATTGCGAGAATACTCTTGTTTACTGCTAACCTTGCTACTGCTTTTTGCTTTTATTATCGGGGCTTTGTGACTCGCTGTTGCTGTGTGCTTTTGTGCCAGCACCCCACCTGAAAATGCGCAGGTGAGTAACATGAGTATCGTGGCCCCATATCGTCGAATGGGAGTCGATATCATTAGGTCTCCAGGGCGGATGTAATCATTCCAACACCATGTATTGATGAAAGTTTGCTATAAATGGCCGCAAATCATACCAAAAATACCCGTCTGACGCATTCAAATTAATAGTCCAATTCCTAAACGTTGTCACCAGAGAATTGCGCCGTTTCGCTCCAGGTTGCCTCATACTCCTGAAAATTATCGCGTTATTGCGGCCGTTTTTTTCAGGTCAATGGGCCAGATGCTCCTCCCTGACCATCCTCCCCCGTAAATGCCCGTCGGGAGGAGCCGCCCATCGCCCGGCGCTGGCAAAATCAGCAAAAAACGGACAACAGGTGAACGCAATGAAACGTGCTGCACTGGCCTCACTGCTCTTTCCCGGACTGGCAACCGCCGCCTGGACTACCGCTGAGTTTCCCGCTTTCGTCCCCGACGACAGCGGAACGTTTGTCAGCCAGAAAATGCTGGCGAAGGGTACACGCCCCCTGACCCTCAATTTTGACAAACAGTGCTGGCAGCCCGCTTCTGAGATTAAACTGAATAAGATGCTCTCCCTGACGCCCTGCGAGGGCGACGCGCCCGCCTGGCGGATTTACCGCGACGGTCGCTATACGCTGACGGTGGATACCCGCTCCGGCACGCCCACGCTGATGCTGAGCGTTGAATCCGCCGCGGCGCCGGCGCAGGAAGCAGCCCGCCAGTGTCCGCGCGGCGGCGGACAGACGCTGACCGTCCCGGTGAGCCCGACCTTTGCCGAGGGTAGCCAGGTGCGGGACTTCTACAGCGGCCAGACGGCGGTGGTGAGGCAGGGCAAAGTGACCTTCCGGCCTGCCGCCGGCAGCAACGGCCTGCTGCTGCTGGAGAGCGCCGACGCGCGCATGCCCGCGGTCTTCAACTGGCACAACGCCACCGTCTACTTCGTCCTGACCGACCGCTTCGTGAACGGCAATCCCGACAATGACCACAGCTACGGACGCCGCAAGGATGGCCTGCAGGAGATAGGCACTTTTCACGGCGGCGATCTGCAGGGCCTCACCGGTAAACTCGACTATTTGCAGCAGCTGGGGGTCAACGTCCTGTGGATAAGCTCGCCCCTGGAGCAGATCCACGGCTGGGTCGGCGGTGGCAGCAAAGGTGATTTTCCCCACTACGCCTACCACGGCTACTATCCGATGGACTGGACCCGCCTTGATGCCAACATGGGCAGCGAAGCGGATCTGCGCAAGCTGGTGGATGAAGCCCACCGGCGCGGCATCCGCATCCTGTTTGATGTGGTGATGAACCACGCGGGCTACGCTACGCTTGCGGACATGCAGGAGTATCAGTTCGGCGCCCTCTACCTGAAGGGGGATGAACTGAAGAAGACGCTCGGCGAGCGCTGGACCGACTGGCAGCCGGGGCCGGGGCAGAGCTGGCACAGCTTCAATGACTACATCAACTTCGGCGATAACGCCGCGTGGGCGAAGTGGTGGGGCAAGCAGTGGGTGCGCACCGACATCGGCGATTACGACAGCCCCGGCTTTGACGATCTCACCATGTCGCTGGCCTTTCTGCCGGATCTGAAAACGGAATCAACAGAAGCATCGGGGCTGCCGACGTTCTATCAGCACAAGCCCGGCAGCGCCGCCCGGGCCATCGCCGGCTATACGCCGCGCGACTACCTGACCCACTGGCTCAGCCAGTGGGTGCGCGACTACGGCATCGACGGCTTTCGCATCGATACCGCGAAACACGTTGAGCCCGCCGCCTGGCAGCAGCTCAAAACGCAGAGCGCGCAGGCGCTGGCGGAGTGGAAAAAGGCCAATCCCGGCAAAGCGCCCGATGACGGTCCTTTCTGGATGACCGGCGAAGCCTGGGGCCACGGCGTCATGGAGAGCAGCTACTACCACCACGGCTTTGATGCGATGATCAACTTCGACTACCAGCAGCAGGCGGCAAAAGCCGCGGACTGCTTCGCCGACATCGAACCGGTGTGGCAGCAGATGGCGGAGAAGCTGCAGAGCTTCAACGTGCTGAGCTATCTCTCGTCCCACGATACGCGCCTGTTCCGCGAAGGCGGCAGCAGCGCCGCCGAACTGCTGCTGCTCGCCCCGGGGGCGGTGCAAATTTTCTACGGCGATGAGTCGGCGCGGCCTTTCGGCCCGACGGGCTCCGACCCGCTGCAGGGCACCCGCTCTGACATGAACTGGCAGGAGGTTGCCGGCAAGCGCGCATCGCTGGTTGCCCACTGGCGGACCCTCGGCCAGTTTCGCGCCCGCCACCCGGCCATCGGCGCGGGTAGCCACATGCCGCTGGCGCTGGACCAGGGTTACGGCTTTGTGCGCCAGCGTGGCGATGACAAAGTCATCGTGGTGTGGGCCGGCAGACCGTAGCACCTCACCGCAGGATCACTCCGCGCCTGCGGAGTGATCTGCTTTTATATAAATAACAATCAGCATAAAACACCACACTCATCGCAACTCACCCGTTTGCACCACGTCAGCGCAAGGGTTATCGTTAGCCACTTCCCGTAAGACCGACAGAGCACCTGCATATGACATTTTCACTTTTCGGCGATAAATTTACCCGTCACTCCGGCATAGCCCGCCTGATGGAAGACCTTAACGATGGACTGAGAACCCCTGGCGCTATCATGCTTGGCGGAGGAAACCCGGCGCAGATCCCGCAGATGAACGACTACTTTCATCAGCTGCTGGCGCAGATGCTGGAAAACGGCAAACTCGCTGAATCGCTGTGCAATTATGACGGCCCGCAGGGCAAATCAGAGCTGCTAACCCTGCTGGCGCAGATGCTGCAGGAGGAGCTGGGATGGGATATCGGACCACAGAATATTGCGCTAACAAACGGCAGTCAGAGCGCGTTTTTCTACTTATTTAACCTCTTTGCCGGTCGCCGGGCCGACGGCACGACCCGCAAGGTGCTGTTCCCGCTGACGCCGGAGTATATCGGCTATGCCGACGCCGGCCTCGAAGAGGACCTGTTTGTCTCCGCGCGCCCCAACATCGAGCTGCTGGCGGACGGCCAGTTTAAGTATCACGTCGATTTTGAACACCTGCGGGTTACCGAAGAGACCGGCATGATCTGCGTGTCGCGCCCGACCAACCCGACCGGCAACGTGATCACCGACGATGAGCTGATGAAGCTTGACGCCATCGCCAATCAGCACGGCATTCCGCTGGTTATCGATAACGCCTACGGCGTGCCCTTCCCCGGCATTATCTTCAGCGAAGCGCGCCCGCTGTGGAATCCCAATATCGTGCTGTGCATGAGCCTCTCCAAGCTCGGCCTGCCCGGCAGCCGCTGCGGCATCATCATCGCTAACGAACAGGTAATCAGCGCCATCAGCAATATGAACGGTATTATCAGCCTTGCGCCCGGCGGCGTGGGCCCGGCGCTGATGTGCGAAATGATTCGGCGTAAAGACCTGCTGCGCCTGTCGGAAACGGTGATCAGGCCGTTTTACGCCCAGCGCGTGCAGGAGACTATCGCGACTATTCGCCGCTATCTGCCGGAAGATCGCTGCCTGATCCACAAGCCCGAGGGCGCTATTTTCCTCTGGCTGTGGTTTAAGGATCTGCCGATTTCTACCGAGGTGCTTTATCAGCGGCTGAAGAAGCGCGGCGTGCTGATGGTGCCGGGCCACTTTTTCTTCCCCGGCCTCGACAAGCCGTGGCCGCACACGCATCAGTGTATGCGCATGAACTACGTGCCGGATCCGGACAAGATTGAGGCGGGCGTTAAGATTCTCGCCGAAGAAATTGAGGTTGCCTGGCAGGAGAGCGGCTGCCAGGCGTAATCCTCGCAGCGCGGTAAAGCGAAAAGCTGGCCACCTTTCGGTGGCCAGCTTTTTTTATTTGGTCAGTTCAGCCGTCATATGAACGCGGTTTTTATAGGTCGCGCTGGTGATTTTGTAAGACGCCCCCTGCTGCGCGGCCTGAGCGGCGATTTTCTCTTCCGCACGATCCAGCGTCGAGGCGGTGGCGCTGACGCTCTGAGCAAAGGCGCCGAAGGACATCAGAGAAAAAGCGGCAACTGCAACAAAAGTTTTGATGGTTTTCATGGTCGTATTCCTTAAGCTGGTTTATTCGAGAAGGGCTGTGTTGCCCTGATGTGATAAATGTTAGCCCAAGGTAATACTGATTAAAATAGAAACAATTTGCGGATGTTTTTCAAAAAAATAGAATTTAGTGAAAAACGAAATTTCCGCCTCCGGGGGATGTCTCCCTGTTATTTAGCAAAACGTGTCCTCACCCGCGGGGCCGATTGACATTTCACTGCCTGGTCAGCAATTATCGCCTCAATTACTGACCAGGCAGCAATCATGATGACCAATTTTCCCTCACAAAATCTGCACCTCAACCTCGCGCTACTTTTCCACCTCAGCAACCAGTTCAAGGACCAGCTGATTGGCCGCTATTTCGCCGATGCCGGGGTCACGGCGGCGCAGTTTAAAGTACTGATTAATGTCTATAAAGGCGTTGTCACGCCGGCGGTCATCTGTAAGCACCTGCTGATGGATACCGGCGCGATGAGCAGGATGATCGCGAGGATGGTTGATAGCGACCTGCTCCTTCGCCGCCCGGACCCGCAGGACAAGCGGCAGGTGCAGCTTGCCCTGACCGACAAAGCGAAACGGATTTGTCAGACCTTTGAACGGGAAGCGCTGGACACCATTATCACCGACCTGACCGCGCGCCTGACGCCGGATGAAGTCGATAGCCTGATGGCGCTGCTGCTCAAAATGCTGCCGGACGAGCTAACCGCCCGCCATCTCGAATATGCCGAGGCACTCTCTGATGACCGATAACACGACGCAGTCCCCGGTTCGTCCGGGTAGAAGGAAGCGTAACCTGCTGATCCTTCTGCTGGTTCTGCTGCTGATTGCCGCAGGTACGCTGGCCTGGTATCTGCTCTACGGCCGCTATTACGAGAGCACCGACGATGCTTACGTCAACGGCAATCTGGTGGCGCTGACGCCGCAGATTACCGGTACGGTGACCCAGGTGGCGGTTGACGACGGCGACTTCGTCCGCCAGGGGCAGCCGCTGGTGCTGCTCGATCCGAACGACACGCAGATCGCCCTTCAGCAGGCGGAGGCCGACCTTGCCAGCACCGTCCGCCAGGTGCGCGGCCTGTACAGCACCGCCGACAACTACCGCGCGCAGGTCGCCGCCAAACGCGTTGCCCTGAAAACGGCCGAGAGCGACTTTGCCCGCCGCAGCAAAATTTTCGCCTCGGGCGCCATTTCAGCCGAAGATCTGGCCCACTACCGCGATGCCGTTACCTCGGCGCAGAGCGACCTCGCCGCCGCCGAGCAGGCGCTGAAAACCAATCAGGCAATGGTGGACGATACGGTTATCGACAGCCACCCGGAGATCAAGACCGCCGTCGCCGCCCTGCGCCAGCGCTATCTGGATAATGCCCGCACCACCATTCTGGCCCCGGTGAGCGGCTACGTCGCTAAGCGCGCCGTGCAGCTCGGGATGCGGGTCACCTCCGGCACCACCCTGCTCTCCATCGTGCCGCTGAATCAGGTGTGGGTTGACGCCAACTTTAAAGAGAGTCAGATGCAGGCGATGCGTCTGGGGCAGAAAGTGACCCTCAGCGCCGATCTCTACGGCGATGACGTCACCTATCACGGGCGCATTCAGAGCCTGGGGATCGGCACCGGCAGCGCCTTCTCCCTGCTGCCCGCGCAGAACGCCAGCGGCAACTGGATCAAAATCGTTCAGCGTCTGCCGGTGCGCATCGCGCTCGATCCGCACGATATGCAGAAGCATCCGCTGCGCATTGGCCTGTCGATGGACGTCCGCGTGGATATCCGCGATACCGACGGTCATCTGCTGCCGCAAAAAACCGTCGACAGGCCGCGCTTCACCACCGACGTCTACGCTACGGCGATGGCCGGCGCGGACCCGCTGGTGGCGAAGATCCTGCATGAAAACAGCCTTGCCGTAGCCCCGGCTAAGCCGTAAGAGAGCCGCTATGTCAGAGCACAAGGCCGCCTACACGCCGCCCAGCCTGTTCCTCGCCACCCTGGCGCTGTCGCTGGCGACGTTTATGCAGGTGCTGGACTCGACCATCGCCAACGTCGCGCTGCCGACCATCTCCGGCAACCTGGGAGTCAGCGCCGACCAGGGCACCTGGGTCATTACCTCCTTTGCGGTGTGTAACGCCATTGCCCTGCCGCTGACCGGGTGGTTTACCCGCCGCTTCGGCCAGCTGCGGCTGTTTATCGGCTCGGTGATCTTTTTCACCCTCACCTCGTTCCTCTGCGGCTTCGCCCACAGCATGACCGAGCTGATTATCTTCCGCGCGCTGCAGGGCTTCTTCGCCGGTCCGATGTTCCCGATGTGTCAGACGCTGCTGCTGGTGATCTTCCCGCCGATGAAGCGCAGCATGGCGCTGGCGCTGCTGTCGATGGTGACGGTGGTCGCCCCCATCGTCGGGCCCATCACCGGCGGCTGGATCACCGACAACTACTCCTGGCCGTGGATTTTCTACATCAACGTGCCCATCGGCATCTTCGCCGCGCTGGTGGTCTGGGGCCAGCTGCGCGACCGGGAGGAGACGACACAGTCTTCGCCCATCGACTATGTGGGTATCGCCCTGCTGGTGCTGGGCGTCGGGCTGCTGCAGGTAGTGCTGGACAAGGGCAACGACGAGGACTGGTTCGCCTCCACGCCGATTATTGTGATGTCGATTGTCTCGGCCATCAGCCTGATAACCTTCGTTATCTGGGAGCTGGATGAGCGCCATCCGATCGTCAACCTGCGGCTGTTTAAGCACCGTAACTTCGCCATCGGTACTCTGGCGCTGATGCTCGGCTACGCCGCCTTTTTCGCCATCAATATCATTCTGCCCCAGTGGCTGCAGACGCAGATGGGCTATACCGCCACCTGGGCCGGGCTCGCCGCTGCGCCGATGGGCTTCCTGCCGCTGCTGCTGACGCCCATCGTCGGCAAGTACGCCACGCGGGTGGATATGCGTATTCTCGCCACCATCTCCTTTATGACCATCTCCGCCTCCTGCCTGCTGCGGGCGCAGTTTAATACCGACGTCGATTTCCGTACGATTGCGGGCGTACAGCTGTTTATGGGGATCGGGGTGGCGTTCTTCTTTATGCCGCTGACCACTATCGTGCTGTCGAACCTGAGCGGTGCGGAAGTGGCGGAGGGCTCCGGCCTGGCGACCTTTTTCCGCGTACTGGGCGGCTCCTTCGCCTCATCGCTGACCACCTGGATCTGGCAGCGGCGGGAAATTTTCCATCACGCCAACCTGACGGAGAGCGTCTCCCTCTACAATCCGTCGGCGGTGGACTATCTCAACAAGGTGGGAGGGCCGAGCCAGCAGCACTTCGCGGCCATCGACAGAACCATTGAGCAGCAGGCCTACATGATGTCGACCATCGACTACTTCTGGCTGCTCGGCTGGGGGTTTCTCGGGCTGATTGCGATTATCTGGTTTACCCGGCCGCCGTTCGTGAAGTCCGGCCCGCCGGGCGCGGCACCTGCGGGCGGACACTGAGCGCCCGCCCGCGGGTGATTACATGGCGGCGCGATAGATAGCCATAATCTGCTCGTGGGTCGCCTGAATCGGGTTGGTGGCCCCGCAGGCATCTTTCAGGGCGTTAGTGGCAAGAACGGGAATGTCCTCCTCTTTAACGTTAAGATCGCGCAGGCCCGCCGGAATATTGACCCGCCGGGCCAGCGTGCGGATCGCGGCAATGCAGGCTTTCGCCCCTTCGTCGTCGCTCATGCCGTCCACCTGCACGCCCATCGCCTGCGCGCAGTCGCGCAGGCGGCCTGCGGCAACGCTGCTGTTGAACGCCTGAACGTGGGGCAGCAGCACCGCGTTGCAGACGCCGTGCGGCAGGTCGTAAAAGCCGCCGAGCTGGTGCGCCATTGCATGCACATAGCCCAGCGAGGCGTTGTTAAAGGCCATGCCGGCGAGGAACTGGGCGTACGCCATCGCCTCACGCGCTGCGGCATCGCTGCCATTTTCCACGGCAACGGGCAGGTTCTGCGCAATCATAGTCATCGCCTTCAGCGCGCAGGCGTCGGTGATCGGCGTTGCGGCAATGGAAACGTAGGCTTCGATAGCATGGGTTAGCGCGTCCATCCCGGTCGCGGCGGTGAGCGACTTTGGCATCCCCATCATCAGCGAAGCATCGTTGACCGACATCAGCGGCGTCACGTGCTTATCGACGATCGCCATTTTAATGTGCCGCGCCTCATCGGTGATGATACAGAAGCGGGTCATCTCTGACGCGGTGCCCGCGGTGGTATTGATGGCGATCATCGGCAGCTGCGGCTTCGCGGAGCGGTCCAGCCCCTCGTAATCGCGAATATCGCCGCCGTTAGCCGCCAGCAGCGCAATGCCTTTCGCGCAATCGTGCGGAGAACCGCCGCCCAGCGAAATAACGCTGTCGCAGTCGTGCTCTTTCAGCAGCTCGAGGCCGGCGTTGACGTTGCCGGTGGTGGGATTCGGGTGCGTCCCGTCAAAGACAACGCTGAAGATATCGTGCGCCTGCAGCGCCTTTTGAACATCGGCGGCCATCCCTAATTTGGCCAGCATCGCATCCGTGACAATCAGCGTTCGGCGAAAGCCGTAGTCGGCCATGGTTTTTACGGCATCTTTCAGGCAATCGGCGCCGATAACGTTCACGGAAGGAATAAAAAATGTAGAAGTCGGCATGGTAACGTCCTTTTTATCGTAATAAGTGGTAGACATCAGAAAGGCGGCCCGCGGGCCGCCTGTGCGTCAGAAGAGGCCCTGCGGCTTTTCTGAGTAGCTGACCAGCAGGCACTTGGTCTGCTGGTAGTGCTCCAGCATCATCTTGTGGGTTTCACGGCCGATGCCCGACAGCTTGTAGCCGCCGAAAGCGGCGTGCGCCGGATAGGCGTGATAGCAGTTGGTCCATACGCGCCCGGCCTGAATGCCGCGCCCCATCTTATAGGCGATATTGCCGTTGCGGCTCCAGACGCCTGCGCCCAGGCCATACTGGGTGTCGTTGGCGATCGCCAGCGCCTCCTCCATGGTTTTGAAGGTGGTCACCGCCAGCACCGGGCCGAAGATCTCCTCCTGGAATACGCGCATACTGTTGTTGCCGAACAGGATGGTCGGCTCAAGGTAATAGCCGCCCTTCAGATCGCCTTCCAGCGCCCTGCGTCCGCCGCCGGTCAGCACCTTAGCGCCCTCTTTCTTGCCAATGTCGATGTAGTTAAGGATCGTCTCCAGCTGGCCCTGTGAGACCTGAGCGCCCATCTGCGTGGCGGCGTCGAGCGGGTTGCCGCTGCGGATGCCCGCCACCTTGCGCACCGCCCGCTCCATGAAGCGCTCAAAGATGGACTCGTGGACCAGCGCCCGGCTCGGGCAGGTGCAGACTTCGCCCTGATTGAAGGCGAACAGCGCAAAGCCCTCCAGCGCCTTCTCCAGATAGTCGTCGTCGCGGTCCATCACGTCGGGGAAGAAGATGTTCGGCGACTTGCCGCCCAGCTCAAGGGTGACCGGAATGATATTCTGCGTGGCGTATTCCATGATCTGCTGGCCCACTTCGGTGGAGCCGGTAAAGGCGACCTTCGCCACCCGCTTCGAGGTGGCAAGGTATTCGCCAATCTCGCCGCCCGCGCCGTTAACCACGTTAACTACGCCCGGCGGCAGCAGATCGCCGATGATTTCCATCATCAGCAGCACCGACAGCGGCGTCAGGCGCGCGGGCTTGAGCACCACGCAGTTGCCCGCGGCCAGCGCCGGGGCCAGCTTCCAGCACGCCATCAGCAGCGGGAAGTTCCAGGGGATTATCTGCGCCACCACGCCCAGCGGCTCGTGGAAGTGGTAGGCCACGGTATCGCTGTCGATGTCGCTGATGCCGCCCTCCTGGGCGCGGATGCAGGAGGCAAAGTAGCGGAAGTGGTCAATCGCCAGCGGGACGTCGGCATTCACGGTTTCGCGAATGGGCTTGCCGTTGTCCCAGGTCTCTGCCGCCGCCAGTAGTTCGAGATTCTGCTCCATGCGGTCGGCGATTTTCAGCAGAATAGCTGCGCGCTGCTGAACGGAGGTATGCGCCCATTGATCTTTGACCTTATGGGCCGCATCCAAAGCTAAGTCGATATCTTTTTTACCGGAAGAGGCCACTTCGCACAGCAGCTGGCCGGTTACCGGAGTCAGGTTTTTATAGTATTCGCCGCTGGCGGGCGCCGCCCAGCCGCCGCCAATGAAGTTGTCATAGCGAGTTTTTAGCTTGAGGGGAAATCCGTATGCGCCGGGCTGGACGCCAGAGGTGGACGAATTTATTGTCATTATTATCTCCTTACTTTTTGTGTGTGCTTAGTAAGGATACATCCAGCTGGCGAATTGTTCGCCAGCTATTGAATCGGATTTACGAGCAGGATCACTACTTAAACGAGTCAGCCTCGGGAAAGAGCAGCGCGTCGCGCAGCAGGTGATCGTTGCCCCGGCGGCGGGTAAAACCGATGCGGTCAAAGTACTCGAGGATCTGGATCGCCAGCTTGCGGCCGACGCCGAGGCTGTCGCGGAAATCCGCCGCGCAGGTCGATCCCCGCTCGCTGTCGAGACGGCGGATCAGCTGCGCGAACTGCACGATCCGTTCGTTGCGGTAGTAGCGATCTTTAACGATCGCCGCGATCGCCCCCTGCTGCGCGGCCTGCCGCAGCGCGGCGCGCATCAGCTGCTCATCGGTGGCGGTTTCCCGCGCCAGATCGCGCACCCACCACGCCTCATCGCCGAACAGCGGCTGCGCCTTCTGCCAGGCGGCGGCCTGCTCGTCGGTGAATCCGGCCTTATGCTCCGGCAGGTGCAGCCAGCCGTGGTGGCTGGCCACGCTTCCGCTGGCCCGCAGCTGCTCAATAAGCGCCAGCACCAGGCCTTCGTCCTCCATCGGCAGGGCAATGCGGCGCAGACGCTCACGGCCCGGCCCCGGCTCGTCGCGGTGCTGTTGGTGATAGGTTGCCAGCGCATTGAGCAGTTTCTGCTGCCAGCGGGCGGCAAGTTCAGCGCTGAGCAGGCTGTCGCCGGCGACGAGGGTTTCCGGCTCACGAATGAGCGCCGACAGGCCGGCGTCGCTCAGCTGTCGCGCCCAGCCGAAGGCGCGCCGGCTTACGGCGTCGCGCTGCAGATGCACCGCCAGCGCATCAGCGTCGGTAGCTGCCGCCGCCAGCCGCGCCAGCCAGGCCAGATACTCCGGCTTGCGCTTGCCGCGCCGGGGCGGATTAAGCGCCACGACCCGCGCGCCCGCCAAAGTTTCCCGGGCGGAGATATCGCGCAGCACCAGCCGGTCGTTATCCGCCAGGCGCAAGGGCGTATCCAGCACCAGCTCCGCCAGGTTGCCCTCCAGTAGCGACACGCGGCCGGTAATGTGGCTCGCGGCGTGGTAAATATGCAGCGGCTGCCACTGCCCCAGCGGCGCGTGGCAGGCAAGCTCGACGATCGCTCGCTCTGCGGCCTCGGGCGGCTGCTGCGACAGCAGCCAGTCGCCGCGGCTGAGGTCGGCTTTCTCCACGTCGCCGGTGATGTTCAGCGCAATGCGCTGCCCGGCGCAGGCCCGCTCCACCGGCTGGTTCTGGGCGTGCAGGCCGCGCACCCGCACCGGCCGGTCGACGCCGGTCAGCCAGAGAGTGTCGCCCACCTTCACGTCGCCGGAGAGCGCGGTGCCGGTCACCACCAGCCCGGCGCCCTTGACGCTGAAGGCGCGGTCCAGCGCCAGGCGGAAGCGCTGCTGCTCCGGGTGGCGGCGCGCCGGCAGGGCCAGCAGGTGCGCGCGCAGCGCCTCGATGCCGCGCATCTCGCTGGCGGCGGTTTCAAACAGCGCCGCCTCGCCGAAGCCGTACTCGCGCAGCGCGTCGAGCACCTGGCGGCGTACCTCATCAATGCGCCCGGCGTCCACGCGGTCGGCCTTGGTCAGCGCCACCGTCAGCGACGGATTGCCGGTCAGTTGGAGGATCGCCAGATGCTCGCGGGTCTGGGCCATCACCCCGTCATCGCAGGCGACCACCAGCAGGGCGTGGTCGATACCGCCCACGCCCGCCAGCATGTTGGCGAGAAACTTTTCGTGGCCGGGGACGTCGATAAAGCCCGGCACCCGACCGTCCGGCTGCGGCCAGTAGGCGTAGCCCAGGTCGATGGTCATCCCGCGCGCCTTCTCTTCCGGCAGGCGGTCGGCGTTGACGCCGGTTATGGCCTGCAGCAGGGTGGTTTTGCCGTGGTCAACGTGCCCGGCGGTGGCAATAATCATTTCAGCAGTATCTCCAGAAAGCGCGATTCATCGTCAAGGCAGCGCAGGTCGAGCCACAGGCGGCCGTCGCCGATGCGGCCAATCACCGGCACCTCGCCGCCGCGCAGGCGCTCCGCCAGCGCGGCCAGCCGGCTGCCGCGGCCGTCGGCGGGGGTAAAGGTCAGGGCCAGCGACGGCAGCCTGTCCACCGGCAGCGATCCGCTGCCGATCTGCGACAGGCACGGCTCCAGCCGGACGGTAAAGTCGGGAAAGGCGGGCGCCAGCGCCGCCAGCAGGCGCTCGCCCTGATCTTGCATCGCGTCCGGCGCGCGGGTCAGCAGGCGCAGGGTCGGCAGCGCCTGGCTCAGTTTTTCAGGGTGCAGGTAGAGGCGCAGGGTGGCCTCCAGCGCCGCAAGGGTCATTTTATCCGCCCGCAGGGCGCGCTTGAGCGGGTGCTTCTGCAGCTTCTCAATCAGCGCGCGGCGGCCGACGATAATCCCCGCCTGCGGGCCGCCGAGCAGCTTATCGCCGGAGAAGCTCACCAGGCTGACGCCGGCGGCGATCAGCGCCTGCGGCATCGGTTCGCGGGGCAGGCCGTACTGGCTTAAATCCACCAGCGATCCGCTGCCGAGATCGGCAATCACCGGCACATCGAGTTCGCGGCCAATGGCGGCAAGCTCCGCTTCGTCCACCGCTTTGGTAAAGCCCTCCACGCTGTAGTTGCTGGTGTGGACCTTCATCAGCAGGGCGGTGTTCTCGTTGACCGCGTCGCGGTAGTCGCGGGGATGGGTACGGTTGGTGGTGCCCACTTCACGCAGGGTACAGCCCGCCTGGCGCATCACGTCCGGAATGCGGAAGGCACCGCCGATCTCCACCAGTTCGCCGCGCGAGACCACCACCTCTTTACCGGCGGCGGTAG
This sequence comes from Pluralibacter gergoviae ATCC 33028 = NBRC 105706, assembly GCF_001598855.1. GTDB lineage: Bacteria > Pseudomonadota > Gammaproteobacteria > Enterobacterales > Enterobacteriaceae > Pluralibacter > Pluralibacter gergoviae. The sequence continues at coordinate 48,968 of NZ_BCZS01000025.1, forward strand.
CCGCCAGCATCAGCAGCACCGCCGCGGCGTTATTGTTGACGATGCAGGCGTCCTCCGCCCCGGTGAGCCGGCACAGCAGGTCGGCAATGGCCCGATCCCGGTGGCCGCGCCCGGCGCCGTCCAGATCGTACTCCAGGGTTACCGGCGAACGCATCGCCTGGCTTACCGCTTCCACCGCCGCTTCGGCCTGCACGGCGCGCCCGAGGTTGGTATGCAGCACGGTGCCGGTGAGGTTAAACACCGGCCGCAGCGCGCTCTGCGCCGTCAGCCTCGCCCGCGCGGCCTGCGGCCAGTCGTCCGCCCACGCGGGCAGCGCGCCGCTGGCGCGGATCTCCGCCCGGGCCGCCTCCTGCAGCTGGCGCAGGGTATCGGTGAGCTGGGCGTGACCAAACTGCGCCAGCAGCGCAGAAAAGGCGGGATCGCGCAGCAGGCGGTCGGTGGCGGGAAGCTGGCTGAACGGCGACGGATTTTCGCGAGTCATGGATAAACCTGTAGTTTGCCTCCGCCCGGCGGGCGGGTGAATGTGGATAACCGTTTGATAAACAAAATCATAGCAGGCCGTGCGTGAAAGCGGGCGGCAACCTTAATGCCCAGGCCAGATACGGTAGCAGGAACCCTGCCCCGGCGGTTTGATCTTAACCGCCGCCGGCCCGGTTTTTATGGTATACAAAAACGCAGCGTAACATTAAACGGGAAATCAGCGGCAGGATGGAAAAGGTCGACAACTTAATTCCGATGGCGATTTTCGCCCAGGTAGTCGAGTGCCTGAGCTTTACCGATGCCGCCGCCGCACTGGGGATCTCGAAATCCTCCGTCAGCCGGGCGATTAGCCAGCTGGAGGAGACGGTCGGCGGACGGCTGCTGAAAAGAACCACCCGCCGGATTGAAATTACCGAACTGGGCATCGGCTATGCCCGCTACTGCGCCAGCATCGTCAGCGAGCTGCGGGCGTCCGAAACCTTTATCAAAGAGTATTACCAGCAGCCCGCCGGCACCCTGACCCTGCTGGCGCCGGTCACCTTCGGCACCCAGCACGTGGTGCCGGCCCTGAGCCAGTTTCTGAAAAACAATATCCACGCCCGCATCGATCTCGACCTCTCCGATAAGGAGATCGATATTAAGGAGAGCGACTACGACCTGGCGATCGAGGTCCTGCAGGGCACCCCGGCGCACGAGCACGCGCAGTTCCTCTGCACCATCGGCTGGGGACTGTACGCGACGCCGGACTATCTGCAGCGCATCGGGCCGATTAACGCACCGAAAGATTTACCCGGCCGCGACTATATTCTGTTTCGCGGCGTGGCCCGCACCGTCTCGCTGCCGTTTCGCCGGGAGAAGCAGAAGTTCGCCATTAACGTTGAGAGCCGCTTTCGCAGCAACAACAGCATTGCGCTGATTACCATGGCGCTCTCCGGCTGCGGCATTGCCTATCTGCCGACCTACGCCGCCCGCGCCAGCGTCGGGCGCGGAGAGCTGGTCAGGATCCTGCCCGGCTGGACGATGGACGAATATAAGATCTGGCTGCTGGCGAAGGAGAAAAACAGCGTCACCTCCGCCATTAAGCGCTTCTGCGACGAACTGCGGCAGCACGTGGCCGCCGCAGAGCATCAGTAGTAGTCGCCGTGGCGGTAGTCCCAGCTGTTGAAGCTTTCGGCCAGCCGGGCCATGATCTTGTCCACGTCCAGCCCCTTGCGGATCAGTACCGGGCAGGGCGTTACCTTGCGCTGGCCCTGCTGCTCCGGCACCAGTTTGCCTTCGCTATCCACCATCGAGACCATCACGCCCTGCTCGTAGCGCGATTCGGCGCTTTTGCCCGCCTGAATGGAGGCCACGTAGTCGTTGGCGCTGATGATTAAGTCCGCCCGCGATTCGATGCGCTCGCCGATGCCCTCAACCAGCCCGCGGTTGCCCTTGCCGGACGGGTTCGCCGAGCTGGCGAAGGCGAACTTGCGGTGCTTATCCCACAGCTCGGCGGCGAGCATTTCGCCGGGCTTGCCGAATTTGATAACGAAGCAGCTGGTCCGGCGGCCGTCCATCATCAGTTCCTTCAGGCCGTCGTCCGGCAGCCGGTCAAGGGCCTCTTTTTTCCACGGCAGGATACAGCCGAGCAGAATATCGGCGTCCCAGTGCGCCCGGTAAAAGGCCTCAATCTCCGGATTGAGCTGCGCCAGGGAGGTTAACTGTTCCATACTGCCGCACAGCACCACGCCGGGTTTGTTGCGGTTGCGCTGTTTGGCTTCAAACTTGCGCTCCAGGCCCTGCTTGTCCGAGGTCATGATGATGTAGCCGACCTTGGTCGGGCAGACGATCATCCCGCCCTCCGCGCTCAGTATTTCCAGGGCCTCGGGCTGTACGGCTCCGTTCCAGTTAATTTTTTTGTTGCTCATCGTTACGCTCGCGCATCAGGTTGGGTAGTAATGAGAATCATTAATCCTCATCACCTCCCGCGCAAAATATTGCTGCCAATCGGGCGTATTGTTCCGCTGCTGCAACAGTGGGCGTCTATCTCCCGCGGCTATTCCTCGCGCAGCATGCGGGTAAACAGTTCGACAAACGCGCTGACCTTCGCCGGGCGATAGCTGGTGGTCGGATAGACGATATAGATATCCGCCGCCGGCAGCCGCCAGTCGGGCAGCACCTCGAACAGGCGGCCCGCCTCAATATCACCGGCCACCACGTAATCCGGCAGCACGGCAACGCCGCCGCCCGCCAGGGCGGCGCGGTGAACCGCCAGCGTGGCGTTGAACTGCATACTGCTCCGCAGCGAAACCACCTGCGTCGCGCCGTCCGGGCGCGAGAAGCTGAACCGGGCCGGCTCCTTGAGCGCGGTATTGGCAATCAGCGGCGCGGCGTGCAGATCGGCGGGAACCTTGATGCCGGCGAGTCGCGGCGCCAGCCCGGTGGCGGCCACCAGCTTCTGGGCAAAGGTGCCGATTTTCCGTCCCTGCAGGTGGGACTCGGTCAGCCAGCCCATGCGTACCGAGAGATCGAACTGGCTGGCGTTGATATCCTGAATTGAATCGCTGAAGCTGACCTCCACGGTGCAGTCCTGATACTGGGCCGTAAAGCGGGCAAGGGCCGGAACGATAACCTCAATGCCGTAGTCATAGGGTGCCGTCAGGCGCAGCGCGCCGGAAGGTTTGCCCGACGATTCGGTCAGCTCGCCGAAGGCGTTTTCCGCCTCCTTGAGAATACGCACGCAGCGGCGATAGAAGGCTTCGCCCGCCTCGGTGAGCCGCACCCGCCGCGTGGTGCGGATCAGCAGAGCGATATTAAAATCGGCCTCCAGGCGGGCCACCTGCTGGCTGACGACCGCCTTAGTGATGCCCAGCCGCCCGGCGGCGGCGGTAAAGGAGCCGGCCTCGACCACCGCCGTAAAGTAGACGATGCGGTTGAGGCTGAAGCCTTCAAGGGCGGCGAAGCTGTCGACATTGTTTATATTTTCCATACTGTATGTTCGTATTGTATGCGTTTATCTGTCAATAGAGAGCTTCTATAGTCTCTGCACGCGATGCACATCATCGCCAATGAACAAGGTAAACCAGGATGAAACTCTCCCGATACGCGCTGCCCGCCTGCGTAATGACGCTGGCGGCGCTGGCGGCAGGCTGCCAGCATCACGATACCCGTCACGCTGCCGTACCCGCCGCGCAGGCGCAGCAGCAGGCGCTGACCGCGTCGGTCTTTAACCCCGGCGAAGCCGCAATCTTTGCGGTCTCTTCGGTGCTGGTTGAAGGCAGCCGCGACGCGGTGCTGATTGACGCCCAGTTCTCCGCCGCCGAGGCGCAGAAGCTGGTTAATAAAATTAAGGCCTCCGGCAAGCGCCTGACCGCGATTTATATCAGCCACGGCGATCCGGATTTCTACTTCGGGCTGGATACGCTGCACGCCGCCTTCCCGGAGGCGAAGATTGTCGCCACGCCGCAGACCATTGCCCATATTGAGGCGACCAAAGACGAGAAGCTGAAAATCTGGGGCCCGCAGCTGGGGGCCAATGCGCCGAAATCCATCATCGTGCCGCAGCCGCTGATCGGCGATACCCTGATGCTGGAAGGCCAAGCGCTAAAGGTTATCGGCCTCAACGGCCCGACGCCGGATCGCACCTTCGTCTGGATCCCGTCGATCAGAACGGTAGCCGGCGGCGTGCCGGTCGCCTGGGGCGAACACGTCTGGATGGCGGATACTCAGACGGCGCAGTCGCACATCAACTGGCTGGCGACCCTGGGCGAAATGCGCGCCCTGTCGCCGCGCGCCGTGATCCCGGGGCATTTCGTCGGAGCGATGCCGGCTGGGCTGAAGGCGGTTGATTTTACCGCCCAGTATATTCACGCCTTTGATGAAGAAGCCGCGAAAGCGAAAAACGCCGCAGCGCTGAGCAACGCCATGAAAAAACGCTACCCCAACTTAGGCGGCGAAAGCTCGCTTGAGCTGAGCGCCAAAGTGGCGAAAGGCGAGATGGCCTGGAAATAACCCTCTTTTGCTGATGCTGAATCGGCGCCAACACCAGCAGGAGGCCTCCCGACGGAGGCCTCTTTTTTTACATTTGCACCACAGGAGAAGTTTGCGCCCGGTCACATTCGTTATTGGCCGGTTAAAAATACTTTGTGATACAACTCACACTTTGAACATAAACCCTCTCAATACAAATGTGATACAAGTCACAACAATCAGCCTTTTCAGCCTGATGCCCGCTGAAAAATTAGCCGCCGCCGTGAAAAAATGTGATCTGAATCACTATAAATAGTCACTTCACACACACATAACCGTGATGTTCGTCACATAAAATCCCGCCATCTGGACAGCCTCTCCTTTCAGTGCCAGATTCCAGATCATTAACAACATCTGGCTTCCTCTGCCACCCATTAACAACAAACCTCGGGCCTCCGGCCTCGCGATAGCAAACATAAGAAGGGGTGTTTTATGTCATCCGATATCAAGATCAGAGTGCAAAGCTTTGGTCGCTTCCTCAGCAATATGGTGATGCCGAATATCGGCGCCTTTATCGCATGGGGGATTATCACTGCGCTGTTTATTCCGACCGGATGGTTGCCGAACGAGACGCTGGCGAAGCTGGTCGGGCCGATGATCACCTATCTGCTGCCGCTGCTGATCGGCTATACCGGCGGTAAGCTGGTGGGCGGCGAGCGCGGCGGCGTGGTCGGGGCCATCACCACCATGGGCGTGATCGTCGGCGCCGATATGCCGATGTTCCTCGGCTCAATGATCGCCGGCCCGCTGGGCGGCTACTGCATTAAGAAGTTTGACGCCGCCGTTGACGGTAAGATCAAATCCGGCTTCGAAATGCTGGTGAATAACTTCTCCGCCGGCATTATCGGCATGATCCTCGCCATTCTGGCGTTCCTCGGCATTGGTCCGGCGGTAGAGGTGCTGTCCCACATTCTGGCGTCGGGCGTTAACTTCATGGTCGCCCACGACATGCTGCCGCTGGCGTCTATCTTTGTTGAGCCGGCGAAAATCCTGTTCCTCAACAACGCCATCAACCACGGCATCTTCTCGCCGCTGGGCATTCAGCAGTCGCACGATCTCGGCAAGTCCATCTTCTTCCTGATTGAAGCTAACCCGGGTCCGGGCATGGGCGTTCTGCTGGCCTACATGTTCTTCGGCCGCGGCAGCGCTAAGCAGTCTGCGGGCGGCGCGGCGATCATCCACTTCCTCGGCGGTATTCACGAAATCTACTTCCCGTACGTGCTGATGAACCCGCGCCTGATCCTCGCGGTGATCCTCGGCGGCATGACCGGCGTGTTTACCCTGACCATCCTCAACGGCGGCCTGGTCTCTCCGGCTTCTCCGGGTTCCATCCTGGCGGTGCTGGCAATGACGCCGAAGGGCGCCTACTTCGCTAATATCACGGCTATCGTAGCGGCCACCGCCGTCTCCTTTATCGTCTCCGCCATTCTGCTGAAAACCAGCAAAGTGAAAGAAGAGGACGACATTGACGCCGCCACCCGCCGTATGCAGGACATGAAGGCGCAGTCCAAAGGCGCAGCGGCTCCGCAGGCTTCCGGCGACGTGACCGGCGACCTGAGCCACGTGCGCAAAATCATCGTCGCCTGCGATGCGGGCATGGGCTCCAGCGCAATGGGCGCGGGCGTGCTGCGCAAGAAGGTGCAGGACGCGGGCCTGAGTCATATTTCCGTGACCAACAGCGCCATCAACAACCTGCCGCCGGACGTGGACCTGGTGATCACTCACCGCGATCTGACCGAGCGCGCGATGCGCCAGGTGCCGCAGGCCCAGCACATCTCGCTGACTAACTTCCTCGATAGCGGTCTGTACACCGGCCTCACCGAACGCCTGGCAGCCGCCCAGCGCCACGGCGATAACGAAGTGAAGGTGCGCGAGAACCTGAAAGACAGCTTCGACGAAAGCAACACCCACCTGTTTACGCCGGGCCCGGAAAACATCTTCCTCGGCTGCAAGGCCTTCAGTAAGGAAGAGGCGATCCGCTTTGCCGGCGAGCAGCTGGTGAAGGGCGGCTACGTCGAGCCGGAGTACGTCGACGCCATGCTGGCGCGCGAACAGCTGACCTCCACCTACCTCGGTGAATCCATCGCAGTGCCGCACGGCACCATCGAGGCCAAGGACCGGGTGCTGAAGACCGGCATCGTCTTCTGCCAGTACCCGGACGGCGTGCGCTTCGGCGATGAGCCGGACGACATTGCCCGCCTGGTGATCGGCATCGCGGCGCGCAACAACGAGCACATCCACGTGATCGCGGCGCTGACCAACGCGCTGGACGACGAGTCGGTTATCGAGCGCCTGGCGACGACCCACAGCGTCACCGAAGTGCTGGATCTGATCGTCCCGAAACAGTAACACAACCCTCCCTCTCCCGCCGGGAGAGGGTTTGGGTGAGGGGAACGCCTCACCCCAGCCCTCTCGGGTCCCAACATTGAAAGGTAATGATGATGAAAGCTCTCCACTTTGGCGCAGGTAATATCGGACGCGGCTTTATTGGCAAACTGCTGGCCGACGCGGGCATCGCCCTGACGTTCGCCGACGTTAATCAGGTGGTGCTCGACGCCCTCAACCAGCGCGGCAGCTATCAGGTACACGTGGTAGGCGAAAACGAGCAGGTCGAAACCGTTTCCGGCGTGTCCGCCGTCAGCAGCATCGGCGAGGAGGTTATCGACCTGATTGCCAGCGTTGATCTGATCACCACCGCCGTCGGCCCGGTCGTGCTGGAGCGCATCGCCCCGGCGATCGCCAAAGGGCTGCACAAGCGCAGAGCCGCGGGCAACGATGCGCCGCTGAACATTATCGCCTGCGAGAACATGGTGCGCGGCACCACCCAGTTGAAGGATCACGTCACCGCCGCGCTGGCAGAAGAGGACAGAGCGTGGGTCGTCGAGCACGTGGGCTTCGTCGACTCCGCCGTTGACCGCATCGTGCCGCCATCGGCCTCCGCCAGCGGCGATCCGCTGGCGGTTACCGTCGAAACCTTCAGCGAGTGGATCGTCGATAAAACCCAGTTCAAAGGCCCGCTGCCGGCCATCCCGGGCATGGAGTTAACCGACAACCTGATGGCGTTTGTTGAGCGGAAACTCTTCACCCTGAACACCGGTCATGCTATAACCGCCTACCTCGGGAAACAGGCGGGCCTGCAAACCATTCGCGATGCCATCCTCAACGCGGAGATCCGCGCGGTGGTAAAAGGCGCGATGGAAGAGAGCGGCGCGGTGCTGATTAAGCGCTACGGTTTTGAGCCGGACAAGCACGCCGCCTACATCGAGAAGATCCTCGGCCGCTTTGAGAACCCGTTCCTGAAAGATGACGTTGAGCGCGTGGGCCGCCAGCCGCTGCGCAAGCTGAGCGCCGGCGACCGCCTGATCAAGCCGCTGCTCGGCACCCTGGAATACGGCCTGCCGCACGCCAACCTGATTAAGGGCATCGCCGCCGCCATGCACTATCGCAGCGCGGAAGATCCGCAGGCGCAGGAGCTGGAAGTGCTGATTAACGCCGAAGGGCCGCAGACGGCGCTGGCGCAGATCTCCGGGCTGGACGCCGCCAGCGAGCCGGTTATTGAAGCCGTAAACGTCTATAACGCAACGAAATGATGCTGGATCCGGTGCTGCTCCCGGAGCAGCATCTTAATAACAGATTGTCAGATATGCAGGCAATAATGGAACAAACCCAGGCCTTTGAAAATCGGGTGCTTGAGCGTCTGAATGCTGGCAAAAACGTCCGCAGCTTTTTGATTGCCGCCGTCGAACTGCTCACCGAGGCGGTAAATGTACTGGTGCTGCAGGTGTTTCGCAAAGATGATTACGCGGTGAAATATGCCGTGGAGCCGCTGCTGGACGGCGAAGGGCCGCTGGGCAATCTTTCGGTGCGGCTCAAGCTTATCTACGGCCTGGGGGTCATCACCCGGGCCGAGTATGAGGATGCCGAGCTGCTGATGGCCCTGCGCGAAGAGCTCAACCACGACGGCAGCGAGTACGCCTTCACCGATGATGAAATTCTCGGCCCCTTCGCCGAGCTGCACTGCGTTGACGCCCTGCCGCCGCAGCCCCCGTTCGATACCAGCGACGCCGATCTCTACGCCATGCAGCAGCAGCGCTACCAGCAGGTCGTGCGCTCCACCATGGTGCTCTCCCTGACGGAGCTTATCTCGCGCATCAGTCTGAAAAAGGCGTTTCAGAAGTCGCGATAAGCTCCTTCACGTAGCGAACAAACCCCTTCAGCGCGCCGTTCCTGGCGTGGCGTTTCCAGCACAGCGTTAGCGTGGTCGTTGCCTGCGCATCCTGCAAGGTGCTGTAACCCACATCTGACATCAGCATTGCCCGCTGCGTCTCGGGCACCAGCGCCGCGCCCATGCCAATCGCCACCAGCCCCGTCGCCACCGCGACGTCGCGGGTATACTGAATCGGCTGCGGCACGAACCCGGCCCGCTCGCAGGCGCTGAGCGCCGACCAGCCCAGCCCGGTTCCCGGCGGATCGTCCTGAATCAGAAACGGCATCTTTGCAAGCTCAGCGAGGGCTATCTGCGATTGACCGGCCAGCGGATGCCCCTGCGGCAGCACCGCGATAAGCGGCCGGGTGGCGATATCCAGATACTCCAGCTCCGGGGAGTGCGGCACCGGCGAGCGCACCAGGCCAATATCCAGATGGTCGCTCACCAGCTGCGCAAGCTGGCGGGTGACGTTGTGCTCCTCGATAATAATCTCGGTTTCTGGCTGGCGCGCCCGGTAGCCGTTGATCAGTAGGGTCATCGCCGGGTCGAGGATCGACGAGCCGACGTAGCCCAGGCGGATGCGCCCGCGAAAGCCCTGGCGCAGGCTGCGGGCGCTGTCGCTGAATTTTTCATAGTGGCTGATGGCGCTTCTGGCCTCTTCGGCCAGCTGTTCGCCTTCAAACGTCAGCGCCACGTGGCGCTTATCGCGGGTAAACAGCGGAACGCCCAGCGCCTCTTCAAGCACTTTAATATGCTGGCTCAGCGCCGGCTGGGCGATGTTCAGCCGCGCGGCGGCCCGTCCAAAATGCAGCTCTTCCGCCAGGACCGCAAACGAGCGCAGGTGTCGATATTCCACGGCAAACTCTCTCTGGTTCAACCATAATTCTTCAGGAGCGGTCGGCAAAAACGCTGTCCGTCACCGCCCGCAGCGCATACTATAGAGCACTGATACACACTGATGACAAAGCCTGAACATGAAAGAAGTTGAAAAAAACGAAATTAAGCGCCTGAGCGACCGTCTCGACGCCATCCGCCGCCAGCAGGCCGACCTGCCGCTGGTTGACGCCGCCGATAAGTACGCCGAGCTTGAACAAGAGCAGGCCACTGTCGAAGCGGAAATCGCCCGCCTGCGCGAGGTGCAGAGCCAGAAGCTGAGCAAAGAGGCGCAGAAGCTGGTCGCCATGCCGTTTCGCCGCGCCATTACCAAAAAAGAGCAGGCCGACATGGGCAAGCTGAAGAAAAGCGTGCGCGGCCTGGTGGTGGTGCATCCGATGACCGCCCTCGGTCGCGAGATGGGCCTGAAAGAGATGACGGGGTTTGCGAAGAGCAAGTTCTGATCGCCTTCTCTCCCCGCGGCGGCCCTCTTCAACGAAGAGGGTACGCCGCACCCTCTGTTCACCGCCGTAAAAGTGGTCCAACCAACTCTCACTAAATCCCTCTTCTCCTCACAGAACCACAATTCTGCGCAACAGACACATTGCTAAACAGCAACATCTGATTAACCATTCGTTGTCATTAACCCTACACTACAACACTGGCAGGACCAATCTTACAAATACGCTTCCGGGAGATGAGCACAGACTCATCCCGCGTACTTATTGGTCCTGAGGAGAGAGATGCATGAACCTCTGGCAACAAAACTACGATCCCGCCGGCAATATCTGGCTCTCCAGCCTGATTGCCGCTCTGCCGATCCTGTTTTTCTTCTTTGCCCTGATTAAGCTCAAACTCAAGGGCTACGTCGCCGCCAGCTTTACGGTGCTGATCGCCCTGGCGGTCGCGCTGCTGTTCTACAAAATGCCGGTGGACCGCGCGCTGGCATCGGTGGTTTACGGCTTCCTCTACGGCCTGTGGCCCATCGCGTGGATCATTATCGCGGCGGTCTTCGTCTACAAAATCTCGGTCAAAACCGGGCAGTTCGACATTATCCGCTCGTCGATCCTCTCCATTACGCCGGACCAGCGTCTGCAGATGCTGATCGTCGGCTTCTCCTTCGGCGCGTTTCTGGAAGGCGCGGCGGGCTTCGGCGCACCGGTGGCGATCACCGCCGCGCTGCTGGTCGGGCTGGGCTTCAATCCGCTCTACGCGGCGGGCCTGTGCCTGATCGTCAATACCGCGCCGGTAGCCTTTGGCGCCATGGGCATTCCGATTCTGGTGGCCGGGCAGGTCACCGGGCTGGATAGCTTTGAGATCGGCCAGATGGTGGGCCGCCAGCTGCCGTTCCTGACGATTATCGTGCTGTTCTGGATCATGGCGATTATGGACGGCTGGCGCGGCGTCAAGGAGACGTGGCCTGCCGTGATGGTGGCGGGCGGCTCTTTCGCCATCGCCCAGTACCTCAGCTCCAACTTTATCGGCCCGGAGCTGCCGGACATTATCTCCTCGCTGGTGTCGCTGGTATGCCTGACGCTGTTCCTCAAGCGCTGGCAGCCGGTGCGCATCTTCCGCTTCGGCGACGTGGGGGCATCGCAGGTCGATATGACCCTGGCGCGCACCAAATACACGCCGCGCCAGGTGCTGCTCGCCTGGTCGCCGTTCCTGTTCCTGACCGCCACCGTCACCCTGTGGAGCGTACCGCCGTTTAAGGCGCTTTTCGCCCCCGGCGGCGCGCTGTACGACACCGTGGTTAATGTTTCGGTACCGTTCCTCGACAAGCTGGTTGCCCGCATGCCGCCGGTGGTCAGCGCCGCGACGCCCTATGCTGCCGTGTTCAAGTTCGACTGGCTCTCCGCGACCGGCACCGCCATTCTGTTTGCCGCCCTGCTCTCCATCGTGCGCCTGCGGATGAAGGCCTCCGATGCGCTGGCCACCTTTGGTCAGACTCTGAAAGAGCTGGCTCTGCCTGTCTACTCTATCGGCATGGTGCTGGCGTTCGCCTTTATCTCTAACTACTCCGGCCTCTCATCAACGCTGGCGCTGGCCCTGTCCCACACCGGCAGCGCCTTTCCGTTCTTCTCGCCGTTCCTCGGCTGGCTGGGGGTTTTCCTGACCGGGTCCGATACCTCGTCTAACGCGCTGTTCGCGGCGCTGCAGGCAACGGCGGCGCAACAGATCGGCGTATCGGACCTGCTGATGGTCGCCGCCAACAGCACCGGCGGCGTCACCGGGAAGATGATCTCGCCCCAGTCTATCGCCGTGGCCTGTGCCGCCGTCGGGCTGATTGGCAAAGAGTCGGAGCTGTTCCGCTTCACGGTGAAGCACAGCCTGATTTTCACCTGCATCGTCGGCGTAATGACCACCCTGCAGGCTTATGTATTGACCTGGATGATCCCATGATAGTGATGCCCCGGCGTCTCGCCGACGAGATAGCCGACCGCGTGCGAACGCTGATTGAAGAACGGCAGCTGGAGGCGGGAATGCGACTTCCCGCCGAGCGCCAGCTGGCAAGCCAGCTCGGCGTCTCCCGCAACTCGCTGCGGGAGGCGCTGGCGAAGCTGGTCAGCGAAGGCTTGCTGGTGAGCCGCCGGGGCGGCGGCACCTTCGTGCGCTGGCAGCACGAGCCCTGGTCTGAGCACAATATCGTTCAGCCGCTGAAGGGGCTGCTGGCCGACGACCCGGACTACAGTTTCGATATTCTGGAGGCCCGCCACGCGATTGAGGCCAGCACCGCCTGGCACGCGGCGCTGCGGGCCACCGATGCCGATAAAGAGAAGATCCGCCTCTGCTTTGAGGCCACCCTTTCCGACGATCCCGATCTCGCCTCACAGGCCGACGTTCGCTTCCACCTCGCCATCGCCGAAGCCTCCCACAACGTGGTGCTGCTGCAGACCATGCGCGGCTTCTTCGACCTCCTGCAGTCGTCGGTGAAGCAGAGCCGCCAGCGGATGTACCTCGTGCCGCCGGTGTTCGCCCGGCTCACGGAGCAGCATCAGGTTATTCTCGCCGCCATCAACGACGGCGACCCCGAGGCGGCCAGGCAGGCGATGATGTCCCACCTCGCCTTTGTTCACACCACGATCAAACAGTTTGATGAAGACAGGGCCCGCCAGGCGCGCATCACCCGCCTGCCCGGCGATCCCGCAATGCATTCAAGGGAGAAAAAATCATGATTATTTCCGCAGCCAGCGACTATCGGGCCGCCGCTAAGCGCATCCTGCCGCCGTTTCTGTTTCACTACATCGACGGCGGCGCTTATGCCGAATACACCCTCAAGCGCAATGTCGAAGATCTCTCCCAGGTGGCGCTGCGCCAGCGGGTGCTGAAAAATATGTCTGACCTGAGTCTTGAGACCGCGCTGTTTAACGAAAAGCTGTCGATGCCGGTGGCGCTCGGGCCGGTGGGCCTGTGCGGCATGTACGCCCGCCGCGGCGAGGTGCAGGCGGCGAAGGCGGCGGACGCCAAAGGCATTCCGTTTACCCTCTCTACCGTTTCCGTCTGCCCGATTGAAGAAGTGACGCCGGCCATCAGGCGCCCGATGTGGTTCCAGCTGTACGTCCTGCGCGATCGCGGCTTTATGCGCAACGCGCTGGAGCGCGCTAAAGCCGCAGGCTGCTCGACGCTGGTATTTACCGTCGATATGCCGACGCCCGGCGCCCGCTACCGCGACGCCCACTCCGGCATGAGCGGCCCGAATGCGGCAATGCGCCGCTATCTGCAGGCGGTGCTGCATCCGCAGTGGGCGTGGGACGTGGGCCTCAACGGCCGCCCGCACGATCTGGGCAATATCTCCGCCTATCTCGGCAAGCCCACCGGGCTGGAGGACTATATCGGCTGGCTGGCGAACAACTTCGATCCGTCCATTTCGTGGAAGGACCTCGAATGGATCCGCGAATTCTGGGACGGCCCGATGGTGATCAAAGGGATCCTCGATCCGGAAGACGCCCGCGACGCGGTGCGCTTCGGCGCCGACGGCATTATCGTCTCCAACCACGGCGGCCGCCAGCTCGACGGCGTGCTCTCCTCCGCCCGCGCCCTGCCCGCCATCGCCGATGCGGTGAAGGGCGATATCACCATCATGGCGGACAGCGGCATCCGCAACGGCCTCGACGTAGTGCGGATGATTGCCCTCGGCGCCGACTCGGTGCTGCTGGGCCGCGCCTACCTCTACGCGCTGGCGACCCACGGCCAGGCGGGGGTGGCAAACCTGCTGGATCTTATTGAGAAAGAGATGAAGGTGGCGATGACTCTGACCGGGGCGAAAACCATCAAGGAGATCTCGCGGGATTCGCTGGTGCAGGAGACGAAGCACCTGACGGCGGCGCTGGCGCCGCTGACGCACGGGGATGCGGCGTAGGCGGTTTTCCCCTTCCCCTTTGGGGCTGTCTCTTAGTCACATTTTTATTGAGAGATAGGGCGAGGATGCTTAAAAGAAACAATATGTTATGAATGGTGGAATAGTTCCGTTCACTATAAGAACTCCGCTTATATGTCAGGCTTTCTGCGGTGAACGTGCTAAGGGCGCTCGCCGT
>NZ_BCZS01000026.1 GCF_001598855.1 Pluralibacter gergoviae ATCC 33028 = NBRC 105706
TAGCCGCCAGCGTTAGCCAAATCAAGCAGGCTTCACGCATGGACTTTATGAAAGCCGTTGTACTCGCGGTTCTTATCCATATCGCCGCACCGTTGGTGGTGCGCTATGTGGATTCGAACTTTCCGACTCACTGCGTTAACCAGACGCACGGCGATACGGAGGGAACCGGCGGCCATCGCTGATTAGGCTATGTTGCGCCTTAGACTAGCCCCGCGCTCGCGCGGGGCTTTCTTACCGCTTTTACAGACCGAGCATACTCAGCCCCGGATGGTCATCCGGGCGGCGGCCCTGCGGCCAGTGGAACATGCGCTCACTTTCGGCAATCGGCAGATCGTTGATACAGGCGAAGCGGCGGCTCATCAGGCCGTTCTCGTCAAACTCCCAGTTCTCATTGCCGTATGAGCGGAACCAGTTCCCGCTGTCGTCGCGCCACTCGTAGGCGAAACGTACGGCAATGCGATTATCGCTGAAGGCCCACAGCTCTTTGATCAGGCGATACTCCAGCTCTCTGGCCCATTTGCGCTGCAGAAAGGCCACGATCTGCTCGCGGCCGTCAACAAATTCGCTGCGGTTGCGCCACTGGCTGTCCGGGGTATAGGCCAGCGAAACCTTCTGCGGGTCGCGGCTGTTCCAGCCGTCCTCGGCAGCGCGGACCTTCTGTTCAGCGGTTTCGCGGGTAAATGGCGGCAACGGCGGGCGCTGTTCTGTCATGATGTTCTCCGAAAAAGGGCGTTACTTCATCCTGGCACAGCCGCCAATAAACGTAACGCGCTAATTATTCATGCGAAGTCCGCAGCGGCGCCTCGCGCAGCAGCCACGACAGCGCGAAGGCCGCCGCCATAACGCAGGCCGCCATGGTAAAGGCTGCGTGAATGGCAGAACCGAAGGCGCTCAGGTAATCGAGGCGCAGCGCCTGCGGCAAATGGTGAATAGCCTCGGGGCTCATTCCCGGCGGAATGACGGCATCCTCCGGCAGCAGGCGGGTCAGGCTGGTCTGCAGCACGCGGTTAAATACCGCGCCGAACAGCGCCACGCCGATAGAGCCGCCTATCGAGCGAAACAGCGTAACGCCGGAGGTCGCAACGCCGTACATGTTAGCCGCCACCGCATTCTGCACCGCCAGCACCAGTACCTGCATCACCAGACCCAGCCCCATGCCGAGCACGCCGGTAAACAGGTACAGATGCCAGGTGGGAGAGTCCACGGTAATGCGCGTCAGCAGTACCATGCCCAGGGTGCTAAACAGCGTACCGAGAATGGGAAACAGCCGGTAGCGGCCGCTGCGGCTTATCATCCGCCCGCTGATGATGGAAGTGAGCAGCAGGCCGCCCATCAGCGGGATCAGCTGCAGCCCGGCCTCGGTAGGCGTTGCCGCCTTCACCACCTGCAGATAGAGCGGCAGGAAAGTGACCGAGCCGAACAGCGCCATGCCGATGATCAGGCTCATCAGGCTGCAGAGCAGAAAGCTGCGGTTGCGGAACAGCGACAGGGGAATAATCGGCTCAAAGGCCAGCCGCTCTTCATAGATAAAGCCGCCGATCCCCACCAGGCCAAAGGCCAGAATGCACCACAGCTGCGGGTCGTCCCAGGCGTGGACCGATCCGCCCTCGGTGGTAAACAGAATGATGCACACCAGGCCCAGCGTCAGGTAGAGCGCCCCCAGCCAGTCAATCTGATGCTCGCTGCGCCGGGCACTGCCGCGAAACACCGCGCCAATCACCAGCAGCGCAAACAGCCCGAGCGGCAAGTTGATATAAAAGATCCAGCGCCACGAGGCGTGCTGGACGATAAAACCGCCGATCAGCGGGCCAATGACCGTCGCAAGGCCAAACACGCCGCCGAACAGGCCCTGATAGCGCCCGCGGTTGGCCGGCGGGATCACGTCGGCCACGGCGGCCATACTGATCACCATCAGTCCACCGCCGCCCAGCCCCTGCAGGGCGCGCATCAGCACCAACTGGGTCATGTTCTGCGCCAGCCCGCACAGCGCCGAGCCGAGCAGAAACAGCGCGATGGCTATCTGCAGGACCCGCTTGCGGCCAAACTGGTCGCCGAACTTGCCGTACAGCGGCACGGCGATGGTCGAGGAGAGAATATAGGCGGTCACCACCCAGGAGAGCTTATCCAGCCCGCCCAGCTCGCCGACGATAGTCGGCAGCGCCGTGGAGACGATGGTCTGATCGAGCGCCGATAGCAGCATGACCAGCAGCAGGGCGCTGAACAGCAGGCGAATAGATTTGACGCCGGTAGCCGGGACGTGCTGAGCTTGCGTCACTGTTTCAGAGTTCATAACGGGACCATGTTGATATTAATTAATTGCATAATTAATATTTGTAGGAACCAGGGTTCAGGTCAAGGGACGGTCAGCCAATGACAGCACTGAGTGACAAAGAAAAATCTGATAAACCGCGCCGCCCCGGGCGTCCGCGCGGTAAGAAACCGGACACCGCCAGCCGCGAGCAGCTGATGGATATCGCCCTGGCGCTGTTTGCCCGCGAGGGCATCGCCCGGGTCTCCCTCAACGCTATCGCCCGCGAGGCCGGGGTGACGCCGGCGATGCTCCACTACTACTTCAGCTCCCGGGACGCGCTGGTTGAGCAGCTGCTGGAGGAGCGCTTTATGCCCCTGCGCGAGCGCATCGGCGCCATTTTCCTGCAGCATCCCGACGATCCGGTGAATGCCTTTACGCAGATGGTGCGCGTGCTGGCCGAACTTGCGGAGAGCAACGCGTGGTTCGCACCGCTGTGGATGCAGGAGATGTCGGGCGGCGTGCCGGTGCTGCGCCAGAAGATGGCCGAACGCACCGGCGAGGAGAGCTACCGCCTGATGCTGGCGAGGATCGCCGACTGGCAGGCGGCGGGCAGGCTCAACCCCGACCTGACGCCGGCGCTGCTGTTTCCCTCGCTGATAAGCCTGGTGCTGGTGCCCTTCGCCCGCGCGCTTAACGACGAGCGCATCCGCAGCATTCCCACAGAACAGATAGTCAGCCACGCGCTGGCGATGATCGGCCAGGGCCTGCGCGCCGGGCGCTAATCGGCCAGCCGCTTCGTCAGATAGTGGCGCTGCATACCGGGATAGGGAAAATCCTCAAGGGTGGTCTTCAGGGTAAAGCCGCACTTCTGGTAAAACGGCAGCGCCTGGAAGCTGATGGTATCCACCAGCATCTGACGGCAGCCCCAGGCGCGGACCTGTACTTCAGCGCGGCGGATAATCTCGCTACCGAGCCCCTGCCCCCGCGCGGCGTCGCTCACCCACAGGTAGTCGATGCTGAGCCAGTCCCCTTTACGCTTGCCGATAAGCCCGCCGAGCATGCGGCCGGCGTCGTCGCGGGCGTAAACGCCGAGGCTGTACCAGTCCCGCGCATCAACAAACTGGCGGTTGTAGGCGCGCAGCCCGGCCCAGAGTTCCTCCTGGTCTTCAGAGGTAATCACATCCGTAACGTCAATTCTCATGCCGCTTCCTCGTTGTCGCCCATCGCCAGCGATTGGTTTCATTATTGTTAATACTTAGTTACCAAAGTTTCTTCCCTTCTGCCAGCCAAAGTGATTACGGTCACATATTACCCAGCACGAACGCTTTAAAACTACTTCTCTTAAGCAAGGCACAAGGACGCATAATGGACTCACAACCGATAACCGCCGCGCCGAAGCAGAGCGGCGCAAGAACCATTTTTAACGTTACCAGCGGCAACTTCCTGGAGATGTACGACTTTATGGTGTTCGGCTACTACGCCAGCGCCATCGCCAAAACCTTTTTCCCCGGCGATAACCCGTTTGCCTCCCTGATGCTGACGCTGATGACCTTCGGCGCCGGTTTTCTGATGCGGCCACTGGGCGCTATCGTGCTCGGGGCCTATGTCGATCACCACGGCCGCCGCAAAGGGCTACTGCTGACCCTGACTCTGATGGCAATTGGCACATTAACTATTGCCTGCGTGCCGGGCTACGCCACGCTGGGCGTCGCCGCGCCGATACTTATTCTCCTCGGTCGCCTGCTGCAGGGCTTCTCTGCCGGAGTGGAACTGGGCGGGGTCTCGGTCTACCTCTCTGAGGTGGCGCCGAAAAACCGTAAAGGCTTTTACGTCAGCTGGCAGTCCGGCAGCCAGCAGATCGCCGTGGTGTTCGCCGCCCTGCTCGGTCTGCTGCTTAACCACCTGCTGGAAAAAGATCAGGTCACCGAGTGGGGCTGGCGCATTCCGTTTATCGTGGGCTGTATGATTGTGCCGTTTCTGTTCTGGATCAGAACGATGCTGTCGGAAACCGAGGCTTTCAGCCAGCGTAAGCAGCATCCGTCGATGAAGACTATCGTCCGCTCGGTGGGGCAAAACTGGCCGCTGATCCTGGCGGGCATGCTGATGGTGGTCACCACCACGGTGATGTTCTACGCCATCACCGCCTTCACGCCGACGTTTGGCAAAACCGTACTGGGGATGAGCGATAAGGCGAGCTTTCTGGTGACGCTGTGCGTCGGGCTGTCGAACCTTATCTGGCTGCCGCTGATGGGCGCCCTGTCGGATCGCGTTGGCCGCCGCCCGCTGCTGCTGATTTTTACCGTACTGGCGCTGTTTACCGCCTGGCCGGTGCTGCACTGGCTGGTGACCCACCCCGGCTTCGCCCATCTGCTGGAGGCGGAGCTGTGGCTGTCGTTCCTCTACGGCAGCTACAACGGCGCGATGGTGGTCTACCTGACGGAGGTGATGCCTGCGGAGGTGCGCGCCACCGGCTTCTCGCTGGCCTACAGCCTGGCGACCGCGCTGTTCGGCGGCTTTACGCCGGCAATCTCTAGCTACCTGATCCACGCTACGGGCGATAAGGCAATGGCCGGGGC
This sequence comes from Pluralibacter gergoviae ATCC 33028 = NBRC 105706, assembly GCF_001598855.1. Lineage (GTDB taxonomy): Bacteria > Pseudomonadota > Gammaproteobacteria > Enterobacterales > Enterobacteriaceae > Pluralibacter > Pluralibacter gergoviae. The sequence continues at coordinate 4,828 of NZ_BCZS01000026.1, forward strand.
GTGGATCACCTTCGCCGCGCTGTGCGGGCTTATCGGGACTCTGGCAATTAAGCCATTGATGAAGCAATATCACACCCGCCATACGCCAGAGGGATTGAAGGCATAGGATAAATAAAGGGATAACCTTACGATGAACAACGCCAGTTGGATGCAAAGGAGTCCGCTTCAGCTGGCGTCTCGTTATCAATAAAGCCACAGAAATAAACCGTGCCGGACTACACTCATCAAAAGAAATAAACCAGAATGAATCATTGTCATAAAAAAATATCGTTTAGCCACTCTATTTCAGGAAGAAGAAAACTTCCTAAGAAAAAGCCCTAAAAAAACACATACCACAGAGTAAAAATAGATTAAAAGAAATCAGGTTATATTTACTTAAAACCAGAGACGATTTGTAACACTTAATTCTCGCAACGTTATACACGCCTCATGCTGGAACATATAAGTTCATAAATCCTCTATAAAATTAATAAATACATTTAATTCAAATAATTACATTAAACTAACAAACATAAAAGTAAAAAATTTTTTACGTTGGGAGCGCTGCGAAAAAAACATTACACTGTATCATCTCTATTTAATCCTAGATCACAATTGACAGTTACCGCTACGCGTGTACCATCATTTACCGAACCTCATTTTTGATAAATAAGTTCACTGGGGCAAAAAAACATTAATAAAAGTCTTATATATTTTTTCACTCCTCAGGCATAAATCGTCTCACCTTATCAGGAGATCAGATTATTTCGGCATAAGGACGATAACCGTAGCATCTAAAAACTAAAGGATTGAAAATGTCAGCAACCGACTGGTTAAAGCAGCTCTCTGAGCTGGATAGCTCTATAAATCAACATACTGTCAGTAAAGCAAAAGCCATCGCGTCATCGTTTATCCAGATAACGAGTAAATTGAATAATGGCTGCGGATATCATATTTTGGACAATTTCCCGTTGACATAAAGTTGCCTTCACAACCCGACAATGGATTAAGGCCTTATCCAAAAGACTATATCAGTGGGCATGTTTTAACAGGCGTCACCGGCACCTTGGGTTATAACGTATTCTCTGATAAGCAGGAGAGGCAGGGGTCTCTGGTCCATGAAATTACACCAACAACAGGCAACGAGAATGACAGATGAATGAATTAGCCATCAAAGTAGGAACCCTTTTTTTCATATCATGCCTCGGCTTTATCTACGGATTGATCACTAAAAGTAACAGTAAAGATATAGCCAACTTACTGATTTATGTTATTTCTCCAGTGGTGGTTGTTATCAGCATAGTGCAATCACCCAGTACGCTTAGCTATTTCTATTTCAGTATTGGGGCCTTTATTTTTTGTTCGGCGTTATGTCTTTTAGGCTATCTCCTCTCAGGACTCATATGGAAAGATAAGGTCAGAAATCTTTTCGCCTTCACTGCTGGCACCGGTAACACGGGCTATTTTGCACTGCCGATTGTGTTAAGTATGTTTAATGAATCCCAGATCGCCATTGCTATTTTTATTATTATTGGTGTAAATCTATATGAGTTCAGCGTAGGTTATTTTATTCTTGAGAAAGGAAATGCCAGAGCGGTTGATGTTTGCAAAAAAACCTTAAAGCTACCCGTTCTGTACGCTGCTCTACTAGGTTTCCTGATTAAATACCTCGGAATAGGCGTAAATGAGAACATCCTTGGCATCTTGTCTAATTTTAAAGGCGCATATTCGGTATTAGGTATGTTATTGATAGGTATCGTATTATCCAGGAACCCCAAATCAACACCGGACTTGAAATTTTTATCCGTCTCTCTGGGCTGGAAGCATATCCTGGTGCCTGCCATTGCCACCATTTTTACTTTTTTACCCGGCGAGCAATTTGACGTCATTTTTCTGATGGCATTATCTCCTTTAGCGGGTAATACGGTTGTTTTTAGCAGCAACTCAGGTTTACACCCAGAGAAGGCCGCGACGGCCGTGTTAGTGAGTTCACTGTTAGCCATTTTCCTGATCCCATTTTGTCTACACCTGCTGTGAATCCGCGCGGATTTTCCCCAAAGACTGCTACGGAGTCAGGACATCATTCCCGGTAACCCTGAGGGCTGCTCAAATGGCGCTAACTGTGGCGGTAAAAGCGTCGCCTGCCCTCGGCATACCTTCCTCACCTGGCACCTGGCGCTCAGCGTCCGGTAATCAGCAGCGGCTTCATCCGCGAAGGCTATTTTGCCGATGTGGTTGTCTTTGATGCCGCCACGATTGCCGAGGTGGCGACGTATCAAGAAGTCCGGCGGGATACACGCGGTCTTCATCAACGGCGTGCTGACTTACCGGAATAATGAGATGGCCGGCCGGTGCCGCGCGCAAATTGAGGTAGCGGTCATAAGCTTCACTTTTATCACTGCGCGACGGCCATCTGACTGCCTTATGCTATCCTCTTTGCTCAACAATAATGGGTTATCGAGGGAAAGATGGGTTCCACCAGAAAAGGGATGCTGAATGTCCTGATCGCCGCCGTGCTGTGGGGCAGTTCCGGCGTTTGCGCGCAGTACATCATGGCGCAGAGCCAGATGTCATCGCCGCTGCTGACCATGGTGCGGCTGCTGTTCGCCGGACTGATCCTGCTGATGCTGGCCTTTGTGCACGGCGATAATATTTTCCGCATACTGAAGCATCGCCGGGACGCGCTGAGCCTGCTGCTGTTTTCGCTGGCCGGGGCGCTTACCGTACAGCTGACCTTCCTGCAGACCATCGAAAAATCCAACGCCGCCACGGCGACCGTACTGCAATTTCTGTCGCCGACCATCATCGTGGCCTGGTTTGCGCTGGCGCGCAAAGCGCGGCCCGGCTGGCCGGTCATCGCCGCCATCGCCACCTCGCTGTTCGGCACCTTTCTGCTGGTAACCCACGGCGATCCGACCTCGCTATCCATCTCGCCGGCGGCGCTGCTGTGGGGCATTGCCTCGGCGTTTGCGGCGGCGTTTTATACCACTTATCCCTCCACGCTCATCGCCCGCTACGGCACGCTGGTGATTGTCGGCTGGAGTATGCTGATCGGCGGCGCTTTCCTGCTGCCGCTGTACGCCGGGCAGGCAAAAAGCATCGCCATCAGCGGCGGCGTGCTGCTGGCATTTTTCTACCTGGTGGTGATCGGCACCGCGCTCACCTTCAGCCTTTACCTGAAGGGCGCGCAGATGATTGGCGGCCCGAAGGCCAGCATTCTCAGCTGCGCGGAGCCGCTGAGCAGCGCCCTGCTGTCGGTGCTGCTGCTCGGCGTCAGCTTTGCGCTGCCGGACTGGCTGGGGACGCTGCTGATCCTCTCCTCGGTGGTGCTGATTTCTCTGGATTCGCGGCGGCAGGCGCGGGTACGTAAAACGCCTCTCAACGTCTGATTATCGCTGCGATAAACGGCGCGCCATTTTTTCCAGCGCAATCATCAGCAGCAGCGTTAACGCCACCAGCACGAGGGTCATCGCCGAACCGTCGGCGATATTGCCCCGATCGGTGAGGCTGAAAATCGCCACCGGCAGCGTCGTCCATCCCGGAGGATAGATCATTATCGTTGCCCCCAGCTCCCCCATCGACAGCGACAGGCTGAGCGCGAGGGCGGCGAGGAGCCACGGCATCAGCATCGGCAGGGTGACGTGCCATAGCCTGAATCCCGGGGATGCCCCCAGACTTGAAGCCACGTTCTCAATATCCGGCGAAATACGTCCGAGGCCGGTGGCCACGCTGCTGAACGTAAATGCAGAGATCAGAATAAAGTGGACGACCAGCACGATGGCAAAGGTGCCGTTCATTTGCAGCGGTCCCTGGCTGAAGGCCACCAGCACCCCGAGCCCTACGGACACGGATGGGATCGCGCTCGGCAGATAAAACAGCAGGCCCAGCGCTTTCTGCACTCTGGCGGTGGCGCCCCGCAGCGCAAGCGCCGCCCATACGCCGCACAGCAGGGCAAGCAGGCTGGCGCAAAATCCCACGACCAGGCTGGCGAACAGCGCGTCCCAGGCCGCGCCGCGAAAGGCATTCACAATATGGATCAGGGTAAAGCCCGTCGGCAGCGTGCCGCTCCACTGTTTCGTCAGGCCGGAAAGTAAAATCACCGCCAGCGGCAGCAGGAAAAACAGACTGCCGAGGACTATCGCCAGTCCGCCGAGGACCGCGTGCGCCTTACGTGACCAAATCAGCATGATGCTCTCCTTATGACCGCGCGCGCCCCGGCGGCGCGGTAGAGTACAAAGAGTCCCAGCGAGAGAAGAATATTGATAAAGGCAACCATACAGGCAACGCCGTAGTCGGATTCCAGAATCGCTTTGCTGTAGACCATCAGGGGCAGCGTATTGACGCCTTTGGCGCCAATAAACAGCACAATGCCAAATTCGTTGGTGGTCAGCAGGAGGCAAAGGCTGCCGCCCGCCAGCAGCGCCGGTAGAGCCGCAGGGAAAATCACCTGAGTGAGGACCCGCCAGGGCGCGGCGCCCAGTATACTGGCCGCCTCAAGCTGGCTTTTATCTATCTGCCGCAGCCCGGCCATCAGCGGGCGCATAATCAGCGGCGTAAACACGGTGATTTCCGCCAGGATCACGCCCCATACCGAGTAGAGGAAGTCCACCGGCGGCAGCGCCAGATGGAACAGGGACATCATCGCGCCGTTGAGTATGCCGGCAGAGCCGTAGATAAAGGTGAACGCCAGCGAAATCAGAAACGTCGGCAGCGCAATAAAGGTATCAATAATGCGGGCTATTAACTGGCTGCCGGGAAAGGGAATAAAGACCAGGATCACCGACATTACGCTGCCCAGCAGCAGGCAGCCGGCCGTGCCGAAGAGCGCAATCTGCAGAGTGTTGTACAGCGCGCCGATAAACCGCCGCGAATTCACTACCTGCCAGAACGTCTCCAGGCCGTAGCCCGCCCCGTTTCCCTGAAACGCCTGCTCAACGATCAGCAGCAGGGGATAAAAAAAGAGCGTTGCCATCACCAGCAGCGGCAACGCCAGCCACAGCCAGACGGCGTGACCCTGCCCGGCCGCACGCCGGACCAATCTGAGCGCTATTTCCATCTCACACCTCAAGCAGCACGCTGTCTTCGGGTTCAAACCAGAGCGCCAGCGGTTCGCCCGGCTGCGGCGCCGGGTTAATATGCGTCAGCACAATTCTGACCGCTTCCCCGGCCACATCGCACAGCAGGTGCGTCAGATCGCCCTGCCAGTAAACCGACGTCAGCGTGGCCTTCAGGCAGTTACTGCGGGCCGAGCGCGGCGCCAGGCTGAAGTGCTGCGGACGGATGCACAGCAGTTTATTGTGGCCGTGATGGATGGCGGGACTCCAGGCCGATATCACCTGCCCCGCGCAGCTGATATCGACCATGCCCGGCGTGGTATGCGTTCCCAGGGCCGTGGCGGAAAGAATGTTGGCGCGGCCAAGAAATTCAGCGCTGAAGCGGTTTGGCGGGCGATGATAGAGATTGCGGGTTTCGCCGTGGGCGATCATCGACCCGTCTTTCATGATGCCGATTTTATCCGCCAGGGTCAGGGCTTCCGTCTGGTCGTGCGTCACGTACAGAATGGTGAGATCCGGCAGTTCGCGGTGCAGGCGGGCGATCTCCTCAACCATGGCGTAGCGGATCTGCGCATCCAGCGCAGAGAGCGGCTCATCCAGCAGCAGCACCTGGGGACGCACCGCAATGGCCCGGGCAATCGCCACGCGCTGCTGCTGGCCGCCGGAGAGCTGATGCGGGTAGCGGGTGGCAAAATCAGACATACCGACAATCTTCAGCGCCTCGCGCACGCGATCCGCTATCAGCGGTTTCGGCTGCTTCTGCGCCCGCAGGCCAAAGGCTACGTTATCCTCGACCTTCATATGCGGAAACAGGGCATAGTTCTGCACCACCATCCCCAATCCGCGCTTATAGGGAGCAAGCCCGGTCACATCCTTATCGCCGATAAGAATGCGCCCTCCGGCAGGCTGGACAAACCCGGCAATCGCGCGCAGCACCGTGGTTTTCCCCGAGCCCGATGGCCCGATCAGCGCCAGCACTTCTCCCGGCTCGATGGTGAGTGACAGCGGCTTAAGCACCGTATTGCCGTGATAGGCGACGCGCAGGGCATCCAGGGTAATTCCCGACGCCGCCGCCGCGGCCCGGACAGACGTTTTACTTTTCATCAGCATAGCGGTTACTCGGTAACGTCGCGCCAGCGGGCGATATCCGCCTGCAGCGAGGCGGCCACCGCATCCCAGTCCGGCTGCCAGCGCGTCACGCCCTTCAGCGCGGCGGTCGCGGCCCGGTAGTTGGCATCGGTCGGCGTCACGTCTTCACGAACGGGTATTCCCCAGGAAAGCGCGCTGACGCTGGTCTGCGCCTCTTTGCTCAGTAAAAAGTTGATAAGCTTCTTACCGTTGTCGGCGTGGGGCGCGTTCTGCACCAGCCCGACGACGTACGGTAACGCCAGGGCGCTGCGCTCGCCGCTGGCGTCGGCCGGCCAGAAAATTTTAATGTTGGGATTGCGCGCCATTTGCGACAGGTTCATCTGCAGGTCGCCGTTGGCCACGTACAGTTCGCCTTTATTCACCAGCGCAGTCAGCTTGCCGGTAGAGGCCGAAGGCCCGACGTTGTTGGCCTGCAGCTTGCCGAGATAATCAAACCCGGCGTCTTTACTGCCCAGACTGTGGAAGACCTGCAGCAGCATGGCGGTGCCGTCGCCGGCCTGGCCGGGCGTGGAGTACTGCAGTTTGCTTTTAAATCCTGCGTCCAGCAGCGACTGCCAGCTGGCGGGCGCGGCTTTCAGCGCGCGGGTGTTATAGACAAAGCTCAGGAAGTTGTTCACCAGCGGCACGGCGTTCGCCGTCGCGCCGGGAATTTTTTCCGCGCCATCCGGCGTGAAGTCGGCCAGCAGCCGCTGGCCGGCGGCGCGCTGAATAAACGGCGGCACCGTCACCAGCACGTCGGCCTGGGGATTGGTACGCTCTTTGGCCAGCCGCTCCACAATCGCCCCCGAGCCGCCCTCCACGTACTGCACGCTGATGCCGGTCGCTTTCGTGAAGGCGTCGAACTGGCGCTGATACCAGCTGTTGTCTCCGTCGTGGAGCCCGTCTGCGGAATACACCGTGACCACCCCGTCGGCCCATACCGGGCTGCTGACGAGAGCAAATGTGGTTAACAGCGCGAGTTTATTCAGTTTCATGGCGTTAGCCTCCAGTCGTGAAATCAAATGGTCTATACCAGATTGATTCACACGCTAACGCCTGGATGTTACAGAAAGATGAAAGATGTTAGTGGGTATCGACTTCTATGCGCAGGCTGTCGTGCCGCCAGTATTCAATATCAAAATCGAGGATCCGCCCGTGCTGATCGTAATTCAGACGCCGCAGCATCAGGGCTGGCCTCCCCTCCATGACGCCCAGCGCCGCGGCTGCCTGGGCCGGCATCGCGGTAGGCCAGAAGCTGAGATGCATGCTGGTGTACACCAGATCATAGTAGCGCTGATAAACCTCGGTCAGGCTGCCGTTCAGATCGTGCCCGAGCAGGTCCGGCACGCGGGCGGGGAGACAGTGGTTTTCACAGTAGCAAATCGCGCGATCGTCGGCGTAGCGCAGGCGGGTCAGAAGATAAATTTGATCAAACGGCTGCAGCGCCAGGGGCGTCATCACCTCTACCGGCACCGGCGCAACGCGGCCCTCGAGAAGAACCGTTTTCGGCGTGCGGCCCTGCTCCTGGCAGAGTTTGTGGAAATTGGTGTTCTGCGTCGGATCCAGCCACAGCCTGTCGGGCGAGACAAACCAGCCCCGGCGGTCGGCGCGCCAGATAAGACCGCCGGCCTCCAGCTGGGCCAGGCTCTCGCGGATGGTGACGCGAGTGGTATTAAAAAGCGCGCACAGTTCACGCTCAGAAGGCAGTTTATCGCCGCTTTTCAGCGCGCCGCGCGCGATGCGGTCCTGGAGCTGGGCCTTAATCAGCAGGTACTGCGGTATCTCGCCAGAGGGTGATTTCATGATGATCCACGCGGGTTATGATTGACGGCCATTATACAGACTCAGATGAATTTTTTGTTGCACGACCATTTTCCCTTTGACCTCCAGCCTCATTTTTATCCACTATACTGTCAAATCTGGTATAGACCAAAGGCGAAACATAGATGCGTTCACATGATTATCTGCTGCTCACTCCCGGCCCGCTGACCACCTCCCGCACGGTTAAAGAGGCCATGCTTTACGATAGCTGCACCTGGGATGACGATTACAATCTTGGCGTCGTGCAGGCGATTCGCCGGCAGCTGGTCGGGCTGGCGACCTCAGAAGCGGGATATAGCGCCGTGCTGCTGCAGGGGAGCGGCAGCTACGCGGTCGAAGCCGTGCTGGGCACGGCGCTGGGGCCCGGGGCGAAAGTCCTTATTATCAGCAACGGCGCGTACGGCGCGCGCATGATTGAAATGGCGTCCCTGATGGGCATCAATCATCGCGTCTGCGACGTGGGTGAAGTCAATGCGCCGGACCCGATGGCGATCGAAACGATCCTTCAGCAGGACGGCGCGATCACGCACATCGCCATGGTGCACTGCGAAACCACCACCGGCATCCTGAATCCGGTTGCAGAAGTGGGCGAACTGGCGGTCCGCTACGGCAAGCGCTACATCGTTGATGCGATGAGCAGCTTCGGCGGGATCCCGCTGGACGTCGCCCGGCTCAACATCGACTTTTTAATCAGCTCCGCCAATAAGTGTATTCAGGGCGTGCCCGGCTTTGCGTTTGTGATTGCCCGGCAGTCCGAGCTGGCGCAGTGCGAGGGTCATTCCCGCTCGCTGTCGCTCGATCTTTACGCCCAGTGGCGCTGCATGGAGGATAATCACGGAAAATGGCGCTTCACCTCGCCCACCCATACCGTGCTGGCCTTCGCCCAGGCCCTGAAAGAACTGGCGGATGAGGGCGGCGTCGTCGCCCGCCACCGGCGCTACAGCAGCAACCAGCGACAGCTGGTTGCCGGCATGCGCGCCCTGGGCTTTCATACGCTGCTGGACGACGCACTCCACTCGCCGATTATTACCGCCTTTTACTCGCCCGATGCGCCGCAGTATCAGTTCAGCGCCTTCTACCAGAAGCTGAAAGCGCAGGGCTTCGTGATCTATCCGGGCAAAGTCTCGCGCAGCGACTGCTTTCGCATCGGCAATATCGGCGAAGTGTACGCCGGGGATATCACCGCCCTTCTCGCCGCCGTCGACGGCGCCAGCTACTGGAAACAATAAGGAGTCATCATGAACAAGATTAGCGCCGTTATTCTCGACTGGGCGGGGACAACCGTCGACTTCGGCTCCTTTGCGCCGACGGAAATCTTCGTCGAAGCCTTCCGGCAGGCGTTTGCCGTTGAGATCACGCTGCAGGAAGCCCGGGTGCCGATGGGACTCGGCAAGTGGCAGCACATTGAAGCTCTCGGCAAACTTCCCGCCGTCGATGCCCGCTGGCGGGCAAAGTTTGGCCGCAGCATGACGGCGGCGGATATTGATGCCATCTATGCGGCCTTTATGCCTTTGCAGATCGCGAAAGTCGTGGATTTTGCCGCGCCGATTGCCGGCGTTATCGACACGATTGCCGGTTTTCGCGCCCAGGGCCTGAAAATTGGCTCCTGCTCCGGCTACCCGCGGGCGGTGATGGAGCAGCTGGTCCCTGCCGCCGCGGCGCTGGGCTATTCGCCGGACTGCTGGGTAGCCACCGACGATCTGCCGCCGGGCGGCCGCCCCGGCCCGTGGATGGCGCTGCACAACGTGATTGCCCTGGGCATTGACGACGTTGCCCACTGCGTAAAAGTGGATGATGCCGCGCCCGGTATTGCCGAGGGGATCCACGCCGGAATGTGGAGCGTCGGTCTGGCGCTGTCCGGGAACGCGTTCGGCGCGACCTGGGAGGCGTTTCAGGCGATGTCGGCAGAGGAGATTGCCGGGCGTCGGGAAAGAGCGGCCGGCGAACTGTACGCCGCGGGCGCGCACTATGTTGTCGATACGCTCGCCGACCTGCCGGACGTCATCGCCGACATTAATACCCGACTGGCGAAAGGAGAGCGCCCCTGAAAAGGGGCGTCAGTGCAGCCAGCTGACGCCTTCCTGCTGCATAAACAGGGCGTTATAGCGGTGCTGAAAGGCATTAAACTCGGCAACGTCAGGCTCCAGCTCGCGCAGGAAACCCAGCGCAAGGCGGACCTGGGCGTCGGTCAGCGGAGAGGCCAGCCGCCCCTTCTGCAAATGGCGGTGCCACCACAGCAGGTTGCTTTCACTGCCGTCGACTACCGCCACCTGCCAGATCAGCAGCACCTGGGCGGCGTTAAGCAGATGCGCCTCGTTGGGCCGCTCCAGGTAGCGCAGATACTCCTCTCCGGCGCGTTTTCCCATCTGATCGATCATCGATTCGACCGGCTCCGGCGTAACGCCTAACCGCTCGCTCAGGCGCTTAATCGCCCGGCGCGAGCCGGAGGTCAGTACCCGAAATCCCACCACAAACACCACCGTCAGGGTGGCTAACATCAACCAGACCATGCGTCCTCTCTCTTCGCCGCTGCCGGGACATCATAAGGAGAATTGCTTTAAAAGCCATCCTTTACCGGCAGCGGCGGCGGAGAATCATTCAAAAAACAGGCCCAGCTTGTTGAATACGCCGGGATCGCTCTGGTGGCGAATGACCTGGCTTACGTCCTCCAGCTTGTCTATCTGGCTTATCATCTGCTCAAGGCGGGTATCGTTATTCACCAGCAGCCAGATGCGGCTCTTGTCGCTGTGCTGAATAGGCAGGCAGAGAATGCCCTCAACGTTGAAGGCCCGGCGGGCAAACAGGCCGCAGACGTGGGTCATGACCCCCGGGTGGTTGCGTACGGTGAGCTCAAGGATGACGTTGTTATGAATCGCGTTTTGCATGGCTTATTCCCCCACCATTTCAGTATTTGCGGCACCCGGCGGCACCATCGGCCAGACTTTTTGCTCGGGATCGATACGCACGTGAATCAGTGCCGGTCCCGGCCTTGCGATAATCGCCCGCAGCGCCGCCTGCGGATCGGCCTCCGCGTTTAAATCGCAGGTCTGCAGGCCGAAGCCTTCGGCAATCTGCATAAAGTTGATGGTGCCCGGATAGGTGGCGGCAAAAACGCCCTGCTGATAGAACAGGCTCTGCTGCTGGTGCACCAGGCCCAGCGCCTCGTTGTTCATCAGAATGATTTTCACGTCGAGCTGGTTTTCCGCCGCCGTCGCCATCTCCTGAATGTTCATCATCAGGCTGCCGTCGCCGGAGAAGCACAGCACTTTACGGTGCGGGTTCGCCAGCGCCGCGCCGACAGCGGCGGGCAGCCCGAAGCCCATCGTGCCGAGGCCACCCGAGGTCAGCCACTGGCGGGGGCGGTTGAGCGGATAGGCCTGGGCGGTCCACATCTGGTGCTGGCCGACATCGGTGGTAACGATGGCCTCATCGTCAACGCAGGCGGCGACGGCGCCGATCAGGCCGTAGTGGCTCAGCGGATCGCCCTCCTGGGGGATCGCGGACGGAAACTCCTGCTGCAGATCGGCCACCAGCTGGCGCCACTCATCGCGCGGCTGCGCCTCAATCAGCGGGATCAGCTGATCGAGCACTTCGCCGACGTCGGCCTGCATCGCCACGTGGGGCTGCTTGATTTTGCCCAGCTCGGCGCGGTCAATATCGACGTGGATGATTTTAGCATTCGGGCAGAACTGTTCGGTTTTGCCAATCGCCCGGTCATCAAAACGGGCGCCTAACACAATCAGTAAATCAGACTCCTGCAGAATGTAGTTGGTGCTGCGGGCGCCGTGCATACCCAGCATACCCAGCGACAGCGGGTGCGCCTTCGGCAGCATACCCAGCGCCATCAGGGTCATGGTGGTGGGCAGGTTGGCCTTTTCGGCCAGCTTGCGGATCTGGTCGGGTACGTTAATTGCCCCGCCGCCGAGGTAGAGCACCGGCCGCTTCGCGGAGTTGATCATCGCTGCCGCCTCGCGCACGTCGGCAAGGCTGAATACCGGCGCCGGCGCTTTACAGCCCGGCATCGGCAGATCGTCAATGTCGATTTCTGCGGTCTGCACATCCTTAGGAATATCTATCCACACCGGCCCCGGCCGGCCCGACTGGGCGATGCGGAAAGCGTCGCTTATCACCTGCGGCAGCTCGCTGATGTCGCGGACCAGGTAGTTATGCTTGGTGATGGGGATAGAGATACCGTAGGTGTCCACTTCCTGAAAGGCGTCGGTGCCGATCATCGAGGCCGGAACCTGGCCGGTGATGCAGACCAGCGGAATGGAGTCGAGGCGGGCGTCGGCAATGGCGGTCACCAGGTTGGTGGCGCCGGGACCGCTGCAGGCCATGCACACCGCCGGTTTACCCTGGGTGCGCGCCATGCCCTGGGCGATAAAGCCCGCGCCCTGCTCGTGGCGGGCCAGCACGTGGCGAATTTGCCTGCTCTGGCTCAGCGCATCATACAGCGGCAGCACGGTGCCGCCCGGAATACCGGCAACGGTAGTGATGCCCTGACGCTCCAGCAGATGAACGATTAACTGCGCGCCGGTGAAGCGCTTCGCCTGCGATGCAGGCCGTGACGACGGTGTGCCCGAATGTGCCATGCTCCAGTCCTTTTATTCTGGGCCGGCTTTCCGGGAGGCGTCTTAAACGAAAAACCCCGCCCGGTTTGCGCCGGCGGGGTTTTGGAATCGTGCGTTCCGGACCCTACGGCGCATTGCCGACGACCACCACCACACGCACGACGACCACCGCGGCAGGTTGCGCGGTAAGTAGTAGGTTCTGTGCATTGCGGATGGCGTTCATTAGGGACCATAACGTTGTGTGTTTGAGCGTTTTATACAACCACAGCTTTTATCGGCTGACAACGCAATTATCACGCTGCGTTAAAAAACGTGCTGAAGATCGCGTTACGCCGCTATTCACCGCAGGATCGTGCTCTGAATAGCGGCATATCCAGGATTAAAACAGGGAGAATTTGTACTCGACGATCGCCTCTCCGGCAAGGGTGTGCGCCCGCTGGTAGCGCCCGTTGACCAGCTTCGGCGTTTTACCGCCCGCCGTTTTATAGGACCAGCCGGGGCCAAACATGCCCCACACGATCAGGTTTTTCAGCGCCGGATGGGTCGGCGCCCAGCGGCTGAAGAGGTTCACCTCGCCGGTTCTGACCTTATTGCCCCGATAGCTAAACTGCGCCACGTTCCCTGCAAAGCCGATGGCCAGCGCCGGGGTGAGCATGTAGTCAGACATATTAGCCAGCATCACCTCCCCGTCGCGCATGTAGTCATTGCCCGCGTTCGCCATTGAGATAAAGGTGCCGCGCGAGTTTTTACTCATGTGGCGCGGATAGTGTCCCACCATGCCGCGCTTTTTCGCATCGGTATAGGCCACGCCCCACTTGCTGCCCCAGCCGCTGCCCTTCCAGATGCCGTCCAGCGCAAAGTGCCAGGCGTTATTATCGAAGTCGCGCCTGCCGGCCGGCATGGCTTTATAGTCGCTGAGCGCGTGGGTGGCGTAGATTTGCGAGCCGATATGCAGGGTATCCCAGGGCTTAAACTCAGTCAGAAGAAGGTGGCGGCGCAGGTAGTTATCGCTCTCGCCATAGCCCCAGGTAACGTCCAGCGGATCCGTTTTCCACGCCAGCGCGCCGCTGGCAATGCGGCTGATTTTTTTCCCGGTATTGGAGGTAAAGCTCCGCTTGTCGGGTCCGCTGCGGTCGATACTGCTGTCAATCCAGGCGCCGCTCAGCGTCAGGTCACGGTAGCTCAGCGAGCCGCTCCAGCCGAGATAGGTGGTCGGCGACAGGCGGGTTGAGGTGGTAATAACGCCAAGGTTGCGGATCCGCTGCCAGCCCCAGCGGGCGTTGAGATTCACATCGCCAGCCTCATATTTGAGCTTGATATTGCGCTGGCCAAACTTGGAAAACCCTTCAGCGTTGCCTTTGCGGCTGCCGGTGCCTTTGTTGTAGAGCACGCCCCTGCTGCTGAAGCGATCGCTGGCGCCCAGCGCAACCGCGCCGTAATAAACAAGATCGGCGCCAATAACGTCCATAAAATAACCGGAGCGATAATCAAGAGAAAAACCCTGCCCCCAGGCGGCGTGCACATTTTTCTCTTCTCCTTCGTCTTCCTTTAGATATTTCCACATATTTTTCAGCTCCAGCGTCAGAGACGCGTCGCTGAAAAAAGGGTTTACCGACAACGGAGCATAATTACCGCTTTCCGATTGTGATGATTTCGTATTCTGCGCCCACGCGCAGCTATTTCCTGCCAGCATCAGCACCAGCAGCGTGTATTTAAAGGCCCGCATTATTAACCTCCGTGTACAGAACCTTATCTCTGCCCTGATAAATTAAGGCAGATGGCGATACAATAAATTGTCATTGAATATTTTGACTAAAGGCGCGCTTTCCTGCTTCGACATATTTCACCTCACCCATTTCCTACACAGAATATTGTCCATTGTGATAAACAATTTTTACTACCGCGGCATTTGCCAGCGGCTTATTTTTTGCCGGATTATCGGTAAGCTCAGCAACCATAATTTGCATCGCGGTACCGGATGAAACCGCCAGAATATTCTTTGCGCCGCTAGCCTGCGCCTCTGTTACCATCTGCGCGAGCGCCGCTCTGGTGCGGGTTTTCACCTGCTGATAGTTTTCCGCCATCCTCTTAGGATCGGCTTCGGCCAGCGCATCCTGCAGCGCTTTGACATCCAGGCCGGCGGCCTTCATTTTCTGGAAAATGGCGGCGCCATCTTTTAATCCAAGCATTGGCGCCATCGCATTTGCCATCCCGGCGTTAAAGCCGCCTTCAAAGCCACCGAAAAATGCTTCGCGCAGACCAGTTAACTCAGTATTGTGATAATTAACGATACCTGCCTGTTTTAAAATGACCGCCAGCGTTTCCCGCTGGCGCCCGGCATCGCTGGTATAAAAGCGGTCAAAAGGAATGTGCCGAAGTCCTTCGCCAAGATATTTCGCCACGCGAATACCCTCTTCGGTCAGCGGGCTATCGGCCCAGCCCTGAACGCGATCGAAGCTGTTAAAGAGGGTCTTTCCGTGGCGCGCGAAGTAGAGAGTGACGTCGCCTTCTGAGGTATTCACATTTTTTTCCGCAAAACAGGATGCTGATGCGGCTATCATCATTAGAGCCAGTAAGAAATTCCTCATGTTTTTCTCCATGAATAACGACTTTTACGCCAGATACAAAAAAACCCACGTCCTATAAACCCAGAGTGGGAAAACTCGGGAGTTATATTACGTAGGTTTTGCCTGCTGACGCAGTAACAATCCAACAGCGCAGAACATATCATCAAACAAAATGAAGGAAATATATTTTCCAGGAATAAATTCGTATCTGTGATCTCGCTCGAAAGGAAAATGAAATTATAAAAACAGGAGGCAGAGCATTACCGACTATCGTTATTAATATATTTTAGGTGAAAGCAGGAAGATATCGCCCTTACTTAAAAGGGCGACGGTCAATTTTTTTGTTGACGAACATCACATAATAATTCTTTCACCTCTGGACTTAGTGAGGCGCTGCCTTTAGCTTTATTGCGTCTTCTGGGATTGTTACTGAAAGCAGGCAAAACCTAAGACACTGGTCGCAGCAGCGCTGCGCGCCGGTGTCTTAGGTTTTTTTTTTGCACTTTTCTCAGGAAGGCCTTCACCGATAAGGAGATACCATGAAAACCGCACTCGCTACTGCTCTTTTGCTTTCCGCCTGCGCCTTGAGCGCCAGCGCCGCGCCGAACGGGCTGCGCATTCTGCTGGTTAACGACGACGGCTGCCGCTCGACGGGCACCACCTCGCTGCAGGAGAAACTGGCGGCGAAAGGCTATGACGTCTGGCTGGTGGCGCCGGCCACCAATCAGAGCGGCATCGGCTCAGCGATCACCTTTAAGCCGGGCAAGGTGTTTGAAGTACAGAAAGTGGCCGAAAAACGCTACTGCTTCCCCGGTACGCCGGCCGATGCGCTGGATTTCGGGCTGTGGGGCATCATGAAGGACAAGCAGCCGGACCTGGTTATCTCCGGCGTCAATGACGGCCCCAATACCGGCATGGCGCAGGTTAACTCCGGCACCGTCGGTGCCGCCGCCCGCGCGGTGCGCTACGGTTTCCCGGCGATTGCCGCCAGTATCGGCGTTATCTTTAACGATGAAGAGATGAAAAACGGCTGGCCAAGCACCCAGAAATACTGGCCCGATTCGGTTGATTACGTCGTCAGCCTGGTGGACAAACTCAGCGCCGGCCACAAGGCGGGCGAACCGCTGCTGCCCAAAGGCTCCGGGCTGAGCATCAACTATCCACCGCTCGCGAAAGAGAAGATCCTCGGCGAGCGCTACGTTGATAACGAAAACTTCCCGACGGCACAGATTGGCTACGAGCTGCTGCCGGACGGTAAGGCCCGGCAGATTACCCATCCCGATGCCATGAAACCCGCACAGCGCGATACCGACTCCGGCCTGCTGAGCCAGGGCTATATCACCTGGACGCTGATCGACGGCAGCTGGAACGCGCCGCAGTACCAGCCGCAGTATCAGGCCATCTTTAAGCAGAAGTAACCGCGCGCAACAGGACTCTCGCCGCGTTCACGGGCAAACCCCTACGGGTGCTGTATGTCACAGGATAAGAAACGGGATTAACGATGAAATATCAGGAATTGGCTAACGATATTCTCCGCCACGTTGGTGGAAAGGAAAATATAAAAAGCCTCGTTCATTGCGCGACGCGCCTGCGCTTTAAGCTTTACGACAGCAGTAAAGCTGACCCCGAAGCGCTGAAGGCCAATCCGGGCATTATCATGGTCGTTAAAAGCGGCGGACAGTTTCAGGTCGTAATCGGCAATCACGTTCACGACGTCTGGCTGGCCGTGCAGCAGCTTGCCGGACGGGAGGATGGCGCGCCTGTTGCCGATAAGCCCGAGGATGATGATAAAGCGGGCCCGCTGGCCCGCTTTATCGACGTGGTTTCCGGAATATTTACCCCTTTTATCGGCGCGATGGCCGCCTGCGGTATTCTGAAGGGCCTGCTGGCGCTGGGGCTGGCGTGCGGCCTGCTGAATGAAGCGAACGGCACCTACCGAATTCTGTATGCCGCCGGCGATGCCCTGTTCTACTTCCTGCCGATGGTGCTGGGCTATACCGCCGGTAAAAAATTTGGCGGTAACCCGTTCGTCACCCTGATTGTCGGCGGCGCGCTAGTGCACCCGATGATGCTCGAGGCCTTCCAGAGCGGCTCGGCGGAGACCTTCCTCGGTATTCCGGTGGTGTTTATTAACTACACCTCCTCCGTGATCCCAATTATCTGCTCCGCCTGGTTCTGCTGCTGGCTTGAGCGGCAGTGTAATAAGGTGATGCCTGCGGCGGTGAAAAACTTCTTTACGCCGCTCATTTGTGTTGCCGTGACCGTGCCGCTGACTTTTCTGGCGATCGGCCCGCTGGCCACCGGACTCGGTGAAATGCTCGCCGCCGGTTTCCAGTGGATCTATCACTTAGCGCCGTGGCTGGCCGGCGGTCTGCTTGGCGCCGTGTGGCAGGTGTGCGTTATCTTTGGCCTGCACTGGGGGCTGGTGCCGCTGATGATGAACAACCTGGCGGTACTGGGCCACGACCCGATGATCGCCATCATCGTGCCCTCTATCTTTGGCCAGGTGGGTGCGGCGCTCGGTATCTTTCTGCGCGCCCGCGACGCCCGCCTGAAGACCCTGGCGGGCTCCGGCGCTATTGCCGGGGTATTTGGCATCACTGAACCCATCGTGTACGGCGTAAACCTGCCCAACCGCCGGCCGTTTATATTTGGCTGCATCGGCGGCTGCGTCGGCGGCATTATTGTCGCCTTCAGCCAGACTCAGGTTTACTCCATGGGCCTTGCCAGCATCTTCTCGCTGGCGCAGATGATCCCGCCGTCCGGGATGGACGCCACGGTCTGGGGCGCTGTGATAGCGGTCATCGTCTCCTTCGCCATCGCAGCGCTGCTGACGCTGGCCGCCGGCCTGCCCCGCGCTGCCGCCCACGGGGCAGATGACAAGAACGCCACGCTCCGCGCGGAAGATAACGATATTCTGGCGCCTCTGTCCGGCGACGTCATTGCGCTTGACGCGGTGCCGGATGCCACCTTCGCCAGCGGCTTAATCGGCGCCGGCGCGGCTATCATCCCCAGCGAGGGCCGCGTGGTCGCCCCCTTCCACGGCGAGGTCTCATCCCTGTTTTCCACTAAACACGCTATCGGCCTGCTCAGCCGCAGCGGTATTGAAGTGCTCATCCACGTCGGGATCGACACGGTAAAGCTTAACGGCGAGCACTTTACCGCCTGCGTTAAAGAGGGCGATACGGTAAAGCCTGGCGACCTGCTTATCACCTTCGATATCCGGGCTATTGCCGATGCCGGCTATGACCTCACCACCCCGGTACTCGTCAGCAACAGCGACAGCTATGGCGGACTGGAGAATACGCACGTCGGGCAACACATTCACGCAGGCCAGCCTTTCCTGCAGGTCAAATAAACGCTTAAGGAGTCAACGATCGATGAACAAGACATTTCCGGACGGTTTTTTATGGGGCGGCGCGGTCGCCGCTAACCAGGTCGAAGGCGGCTGGCAGGAGGGTGGAAAAGGGATTTCAACGTCAGATATGACGCCCAACGGCATCTTTGGTGACGTCGTTGCCCGGCAGAAAGGCGATTTTAGCATCAAAGATAAGGCTATCGACTTTTATCACCGCTACCCGGAAGATATCGCCCTGTTTGCCGAGATGGGCTTTAGCTGCCTGCGCGTCTCCATCGCCTGGACGCGCATCTTTCCGCAGGGAGACGAAGCCGAGCCTAACGAAGCGGGGCTGGCGTGGTATGACGCGCTGTTTGATGAGATGGCCCGCCACAATATTCAGCCCATGGTCACGCTGTCGCACTACGAGATGCCGTGGCACCTGGTGGAGAACTACGGCGGCTGGGGCAACCGCAAGCTGATCGGTTTTTTTGAACGCTATGCCCGCACCGTTTTCACGCGCTATCGCAATAAGGTGAGGCTGTGGCTGACCTTCAACGAAATTAACATGTCGCTGCACGCGCCGCTGACCGGCGTCGGGCTGCAGGCCCCCTGCTCAAAAGGCGAAGTCTATCAGGCCATCCACCACCAGCTGGTGGCCAGCGGTCTGGCGGTAAAAGCCTGTCATGAACTGATCCCGGATGGCCGCATCGGCAATATGCTGCTGGGCGGCCTGATGTACCCGCTGACCTGCAAGCCGGAGGACGTCTTCGCCACCCTGCAGGATAACCGCAGCTGGTTGTTCTTCGGCGACGTGCAGTGCCGCGGCGCCTATCCGGGCTACATGCGGCGCTTCTTTCGCGATAACGGCATCGCGCTGCAGATGGAGGCGAGCGACGCCGACGCCCTGCGCCACACCGTCGACTTTATCTCCTTTAGCTACTACATGAGCGGCTGCGTGACCGCCGATAAAGAGATGGTGCAAAAGCTGCGCGGCAATATTCTCGATATGGTGCCCAATCCGCACCTCGCCAGCTCAGAATGGGGATGGCAAATCGACCCGCTGGGGCTGCGCACACTGCTGAATCTGCTCTGGGATCGCTATCAGAAGCCGCTGTTCATTGTTGAAAACGGCCTCGGCGCAAAAGACGTGCCGGACGCCAGCGGCAGCATTCATGACGATTACCGTATCAGCTACCTTAACGATCATCTCGTGCAGGTACGCGAAGCCATTGAGGACGGCGTCGAAGTTCTGGGCTATACCTCCTGGGGGCCTATCGATCTGGTTAGCGCCTCTAAGGCCGAAGTGACCAAGCGCTACGGCTTTATCTATGTTGATATTCACCCGGACGGCAGCGGCACGCTCGACCGCAGCCGCAAGGCGAGCTTCTACTGGTATCGCGACGTTATTCACAGTAATGGCGCAACGCTGAAAGAATAATGGGTAACGGGCGTCGTGGGGTCAGACCTGGAGGCATAATGGAGAGAGTGACTAAACCAATTACCCCCGACGCCGCGGGCTTTGCTGACCTGAAGGCAGAAAGCGAGGCTGAAAAATTTCATATGCTGTATCGGCTCGAAGAGCACTGGCGCAGCGGCGAAAATCGCTTCAGCGCCCCGGGTGAGAAGCTACTCGGTGCTTTTATTGATGACCGGCTGATTGGCGTGTGCGGCATCAATCGCGATCCCTTCAGCCAGCATCCGCGCGCGGGACGCATTCGCCATCTTTACGTCAGCGAAAAGTATCGCCGCTGCGGCGCGGGCAGGCAGCTGCTTGCGGCGGTTATGGCGGACGCCGAAACCTGGTTCGACTTTATTAATACCCACGCGCCGGAGACGGCGCACGGCTTCTACCAGCGGGTAGGCTTTTCGCCGGTCCTGCGGGAGCCGCGCATTACGCACCGCTTCTATTACCGCCGATAACCCACTGGCGGGGCGCAGGCGCCAATGTTACATTAATGTGAAACTCATCACATAAGCGCGCCATGACGCTCACCGTCTTTTTCATTTTGCTGTTCGCCGCCCTGCTGCACGCGACCTGGAACGCCATCGTCAAGGCAGGCAGCGACAAATTATCCGCCGCCGTCAGCATTACCGGCTCGGCTGCGCTTATTGCCGCCGTTTGCCTGCCCTTTGCGCCGCAGCCGGCGCTGGTCAGCGCGCCGTGGCTGGCCGTCTCCTGTATTTTGCAGGTGATTTACACGCTGCTGGTGGCGAAGACCTACCAAATCTCAGACATGGGCCAGACCTATCCCCTGATGCGCGGCACCGCGCCGCTGCTGGTGGCGGGAGTCAGCACGTTTCTTCCCGGAGAGCACCTGTCTTTACTGGCGTGGGCCGGGATCGGCGTTATCTGTCTGTCCATCCTGATGATGGCGATGCAGAGCCGCAGCGGCTCGGGCAAAGGCGTGGCGCTGGCGCTGCTCAACGCCTGCTTTATTGCCAGCTATACCCTGGTCGACGGCACCGGCGTGCGGCTCTCAGAGTCTGCGCTGGGCTATACGCTGTGGACCTTTTTACTCAACGGTACCTGCATGCTGGCGTGGGGCTTTTATGTCCGCCGCCGCGAAGTCGCCCGCTACATGGTCCGCCACTGGCAGAAGGGGCTGCTGGGCGGCGTCGGCACCCTCGGCTCCTACGGCCTGGCGCTGTGGGCGATGACCCAGGCGCCGCTGGCGGTGGTGGCCGCCCTGCGCGAAACGTCAATCCTGTTTGGCGCCGCCATTGCCGTTCTGGTGCTCAAGGAGCGGGTTTCCGCCCTGCGCATCGCCGCCGCCTGCGGGATTGCCTGCGGCGCCATTCTGCTGCGCGTCGCCTGACGCGCGGCTGGCAGGAGATGGCAACAATAGTTGCCGTCGTTGTGTATAAAAGCTGCCTGCGCCGGACGCGCCAATCCCCTCCCGACGGTTGCTCTGCCGCCTTGCTGTGATAGATTCCTCTGCACAATGGCCGAAAGGCCAGATACATAATCTACACAACCACTCAATGGCAAAGTATTAATCGACATGAAAAGGCATAAGAACGTCAGCATGCTGCTGATGCTGATCCTGCTGGTTGCCGTCGGGCAGATGGCGCAGACCATCTATATTCCCGCGATAGCCAACATGGCCGAGGCGCTACACGTCCGCGAGGGCGCGGTGCAGAGCGTGATGGCGGCGTACCTGCTGACCTACGGGATTTCGCAGCTTTTTTACGGTCCGCTCTCGGATCGCGTCGGCCGTCGGCCGGTGATTCTGGTGGGGATGTCCATTTTTATGCTGGCGACGCTTATCGCCATCACCACCCACAGCCTGACGGTACTGATTGCCGCCAGCGCGCTGCAGGGGATGGGGACCGGCGTCGGCGGCGTGATGGCGCGCACCCTGCCCCGCGACCTCTATGAGGGTACCCAGCTGCGCCACGCTAACAGCGTGCTGAATATGGGGATTCTGGTAAGTCCGCTGCTGGCGCCGCTGATTGGTGGGGTGCTTGATACGCTGATGGGCTGGCGGGCCTGCTACGGCTTCCTGCTGGTGCTCTGCGCTATCGTTATTTTCAGCATGGCGCGCTGGATGCCGGAAACCCGCCCGCAGGAGGCCCCGCGCACGCGGCTTATCGCCAGCTACCGGACGCTGTTCGGTAACAGCAGCTTCGGCTGCTATCTGCTGATGCTGATTGGCGGCCTGGCGGGCGTCGCGGTCTTTGAGGCCAGCTCAGGCGTACTGCTCGGCGCGGGGCTTGGGCTCAGCAGCATGGCGGTGAGCATTCTGTTTATTCTGCCTATTCCGGCGGCGTTTTTCGGCTCCTGGTTCGCCGGGCGCCCGCACAAGCGCTTCCCGACCCTGATGTGGCAGTCGGTGGCCAGCTGCCTGGTCGCCGGGCTGATGATGTGGATCCCCGGACTGCTCGGAGTGATGACCGTCTGGACGCTGCTGATCCCCGCCGCGCTGTTCTTCTTCGGCGCCGGGATGCTGTTCCCGTTGGCCACCAGCGGGGCGATGGAGCCGTTTCCGTTCCTCGCCGGGACTGCCGGGGCGCTGGTGGGCGGCCTGCAGAATATCGGCTCCGGCGTGCTGGCCTGGCTCTCCGCCCTGCTGCCGCAGAACGGCCAGGCGAGCCTCGGCCTGCTGATGACGCTGATGGGTCTGCTGATCCTGGTGTGCTGGCTACCGCTGGCCTCGCGCTTTCATCACCACCAGCAGACTATCTGAGCATGGCCATCAGTTCCGCCGGCGAACGCCGCTGGCGGATCAGATCGCGCATCACTTTCATGTAGGGCGCGCTGTAGGTAAAAAAGCTGTGATAGCCTTCGCAGAGCGCGCTTTTGCCGCTGGCGTCCCGGTGCTTCGGGCAGTCTCCGTGGCACAGGCGCCGCGCCTGGCAGGTGCGGCACGCCGCGACAAGCGAAGCCTTCTTGTCGTTTCCAAACGCTGACGCCTCCTCGCTGCGGCTAATCTCTGCAAGCGTCGTACGGTGAATATTACCCAGCCGGTACTGCGGATAGACGTAGTGGTCGCACTGATAGATATCGCCGTTTGCTTCCAGCGCAAAGGCGCGGCCGCAGGTCTCGCTCAGGGAGCACATCTGCGGCGCGAAGCCGCACCAGACGCCGAGCGTCGAGTCAAAGAGCTGGACAAAAACGCGCCCCACATCTTCCCTGACCCAGAGATCAAATACGCCGCGCAGAAAACGCCCCCAGGCAGCCGCCGGGACAGCGTTCTCATCCGGCTGTCGGCGCGCATTCAGCTCCAGCAGCGGAATAAACTGGATATGGGCAGTCCCCAGCTCGCGCAGGTAGCGATAGACGCGCCGGGGATGCTCCGCGTTGTGGCAGTTGACCACCGCCAGCAAATTGAAATCGACGCCGCAGGCCCTGAGCATACCGATGGCGCGCAGCACCTTGTGGTGCGTCGGATTACCGCTGCGGCTGACGCGCCATGCATTGTGCAGGTCCGCCGGACCGTCGATGGAGATCCCGACCAGCCAGCCGTTATCGTGAAAAAACTGGCACCAGGCCTCGTTGAGCAGCACGCCGTTGGTCTGAAAGGCGTTATGAATGCGCTTGCCGTTGGCGTAGCGCTGCTGCAGCGCCGCCGCGCGGCGAAAGAAGTCGAGCCCGCACAGGGTAGGCTCCCCGCCCTGCCAGGCAAACTGCACTGGGCATCTATTTGCTGGCGAATAAAGCACTCCAGCGTAACGTCATCCATGACGGGTTGCTGCGGTTTATCGAGATAAAAGCAGTAGCGGCAGTGGAGGTTACAGCGCGAGCTGGCCGGTTTGGCCATTACGTGACATCCTGTCATAGCACTCCCTGAAAGAATAAAATCAACTGTCTCAGATGGTTAATAGCAAACAGCAGCGCGAGTGAAAGTACCGCGAGGGCGATCAAAAATTTATCCCTGACCGCCTTTGGCTCATCGAAATCACAGCGGGTGACGTCCATGACGTTACGGTTGAGGGTGTAGCGCCAGAGGATGAAGGCCACCACCATCAGCACCGCCAGCGAGATCCAGAACGGGATCCCTGCCCGGTGCCAGCTGTGTCTGAGCGCCAGCGCCAGCAGCGCGCCGTAGCCGAGCAGGGTGCGAAACCACGCCAGCGACGTCCGCTCCGGCTGCAGGCCGGGATCGCTGACCCGGCGGTCCCGGCGGCTATCCGGCATGCAGCACCATCGCCACCACGACGGCGGCAACCGCCACCAGTATCCCGCTTATCAGCAGCAGGCTGCGCGTATAGGGCAGGTCCTGCTTCATCCGCATTGCCTTCTCATTATTCAGCCAGCGCAGATAGCCGTAAATCGCCAGCCCGCCGGCAAACAGGCACAGGAGCAGCGACAGCGCCTCGCGGATAACCGGCGTCGCAAAGTCCGGCGCCAGCTGATCGAGGCCGACACCGGCGGCCAGAAAGCCCAGCGCGGTGCGGATCCACGCCAGGAAAGTACGCTCGTTGGCGAGCGAAAAACGGTAATCCGGCGCCTCGCCAAGGCGGGATATCTTCATGTATTCTCCTTGCCCCCTCACCCCGGCCCTCTCCCCGCAGGGAAGAGGGCGAAAAAACGCCCTGAGAAGAGCGGTATCAAAATTTTTGCTTTTTCTTTTCTACCTTAACACCCTGCGTCGGCAGCCCGGTATCGTAATCGCGCACTACCGGCGAGTAGCCATCCTGCGGGCGGGGGCGGAAGGCGCCCATCCATCGCGGCGCGGCATCGCTTCGCCAGGGCCTCATGCTCCACTGGTAGCTGCGAAACGGATCGCGTATTTTATCCATATAGTCCAGCAAACTGTCGTGCAAGTCGTTACGTATTTGCGCGTAATCGGCGCTATCTATCAAATTATGCATCTCATCCGGATCGTTATGTCTGTCGTACAGCTCATCGCTGGTAAACAGATTGAGCACCAGCTTCCAGCGATCGGTCACCCAGCAGCGCACCGGGATGAAGCCGCCGAAACTGTCGTGTTCAATTTCGTAGCGATTAAACTCGACCATCACGCCGCGATCGCGGTTCACCTGCAGAATATCTTCTCCGGGCAGAATATCCGGTTTTTCAATGCCTGCCAGGGCCATCATGGTCGGCAGCAAATCGATATGGCTCACCGGCGTCTCGACCCGCGCGGGCTGCCCCTGCGGTGGGCGCATAATCAGCGGGATGCGGGTAATGTCGTCGTACATCGCTGCGCCCTTGCTGATAAGCCGGTGCGCGCCCATCATCTCACCATGATCGGAGGTGTAGATAACCCAGGTATTCTCCCGCTGGGCGGGCGTCATGGCATCGATCACCCGACCAATCTGGTCATCGACGAAGTCATTGCAGGCAAAGTACAGGGGATGGTGATAGCGGTTGTCTTCCCCGACCGGCGACGGCATTGCCTGCGCCCACAGCCGGTGGTGCTCGGGCTTACCTTCAAGGCTATCGCGGCCTTTATCCCCCAGCGCGTAGTAAAAATCCTCATACTTCTGCAGATACTCCACCGGGCAGGTAAACGGATGGTGCGGCTCATCGTAGGAGACAACCATCAGGAAAGGCTCCGCCTGACGCTGCGGCTGGCTGAGGAAATCCACCGCCCGGTTGCTGATGCGGTGGGCCC
The DNA here is from genome assembly GCF_001598855.1 of Pluralibacter gergoviae ATCC 33028 = NBRC 105706. Lineage (GTDB taxonomy): Bacteria > Pseudomonadota > Gammaproteobacteria > Enterobacterales > Enterobacteriaceae > Pluralibacter > Pluralibacter gergoviae. The sequence continues at coordinate 30,349 of NZ_BCZS01000026.1, forward strand.
AGGTGAAGGTTTCATCAATGCCGTGCTTGCGCAGATCTTCGACGCTGTTCAGCCCGTTGCGCCAGAGACCAATCTCTTCTTCCGTCAGTTCGGCCAGGTAGTTGGCGCCATCGTACCAGTAGTCGGCATCCCACTCCGGCGGGCAGATGCCGGTGCCGAAGTAATCGTGGCCATCCAGGTGCCACTTACCGATATAGCAGGTGTGATAGCCCGCATCCTGGAAATAGCGGCCCATGGTGGAGATATTTTTGCCCGGCGCAACGTTGTTGGTCCAGGGTCCGGACTGATTGGCATAGATGCCGGTAAACAGCCCGGCGCGGGCGGGCGTGCACACCGGCGAACAGGTATAAGCGGAATTGAAGCGGATCCCCTCCTCCGCCAGTCTGTCGATATTATTGGTATTCAGCGGTTTACCGCTGTAACAGCCCACCATATTCGTGGCCTGGGTATCGGTCATAATGAAGAGAAAATTTGGGCGGCTCATGCGTTTTCCTTTACGTCAGAAACAAGAACGGCCGCACCGGCGCGGCGCGTTCTCCAGCTGTCAATGAAGAGATAGATCACCACGGCGGCAGCGATCGCGTAGCTGATAACGGCCAGCCACCGCGAGTTATAGCCGCCGAACTGCGCAAGACCGGCATAGACACCAATCATGGCAAACAGGATGCCAACCGAGGCAATTTTGGCGTTTTTCCAGGGCTGCATATCCACCGCAAACGCGTCCTGAAATTTGAAGGGAGTTTCCCGGGGCTTGATGAAGCCAATAATCAGCATCACCGCGACGTTGAGGCAAAAAGTGCAGGCCAGCACATAGAGAAAATGGAAATCGAACGACACCAGGTAGTTAATGGTGATATAGCTGCAGATGCCGAGGAACATCGCCACTTTCGCCGCCAGAGCCGGAATACGCGGGAAGAAGAAGCCCATCAGGATGATAGTCACCAGCGGCACATTGTAGATACCGTTGAGCTGCTTCATCCAGCTGTAGAGACCTTCCGGGGCATTGGCTATCCACGGGGCGACCACCACCGAAACCACGGCGATAAACAGTCCGAACTTACGCCCGACGCCGACCAACTGCTCCGGCTTTGCCTGCTGATTAATGATGCGGCTATAGATACCCATGCTGAACAGCGTACTGGCGCTGTTGAGAAAGCCGTTGAAGGTGCTGATCACCGCCCCGAACAGCACCGCGCCAAAAAAGCCCACCAGCGGCGTCGGCAGCACGTTACTCACCAGCGCCGGATAGGCCATATCGGCTTTCGGCAAGTCCTGGTAAAGATGAAAGGCGATGAGGCCCGGCAGCACCAGAATAAGCGGGTCGAGCATCTTCAGTACCGCCGTCAGCAGCGCGCCCTTTTGCCCTTCGGCGAGACTTTTCGACGCCAGCGTGCGCTGCACAATGCCCTGATTGGTACACCAGTAGAAGGTGTTAACCAGAATCAGACCGGTAAAGGCGGCGCCAATCGGCAGCGGATCGCTGCTGCCGCCGATGGAGTTGAGCTTCCCGGCGTGAACGGTCGTCAGCTGTTCAAGGCCCTGTAAAAAGCTGCCGTCCCCCATCATCATCAGGCCAAAGACCGGCACCATCAGCCCGCCAATGACCAGACCGATACCGTTAATCGAATCGGCTATCGCCATCGCGCGCATACCGCCGATGACGGCATAGAGGATCCCCGCCACCCCAAGCAGGATGACCAGCAGCCAGATTGCCGCGCCCTGCGACAGGCCAAGCGCATCGCCGATATGAAACAGGCTGTTTAGCGCCAGCGCGCCGGAGTAAAGCACGATGGGCAGAAAGCAGATGCCGGTCGCAATCAGAAAGCAGAAGTCGATGATAATGCGGGTGGTTTTATCATAGCGCTCCTCCAGAAAATCCGGAATGGTCGCAATCCCGCGCTGCAGGTAGCGCGGAAGGAAGATCAGCGCCAGCAGGATCAGGGTAACGGCAGAGGTCACCTCCCAGCCCATCACCGACATGCCGCTGCGGTATGCCTGCCCCGAGAGCCCCACCAGCTGCTCCGTAGAGAGATTGGTCAGCATCAGCGAAGCGGCGATCACCGGCGCCTTCAGAGAACGTCCGGCGAGGAAGTAGCCCTGCTGGGAGGCGGTATCCTGCTTGCGCACCTTTAACCAGGTTATTATCGCGACCAGTAGGGTAAATGCTATAAAGCTCACAATTTGTAGGATATTCATCTTGCAGCCCTTCAACCTTTTATTATGCCGGAGGTAATATCTCCGGTTATCTCTGGCTGATAATTGGTTGTGGACGGAATAAAATGAATGGAAAAAGCCAGTTTTCGCATGTAAAAAACGAAATAACCTACAATATTCCGCTAGTTCTTGATGAAAACGTGATCTCCAGCGGTATCTCGTTAATCTCGCTGTGGCACACGCTGGCCGATGAGAGCTATCGGGTGATCTGGCCAAGGGACAAGCGCAAACCGCTGATCCCTAACTCCTGGGTGGCTATCTATACCCTGCAGGGCTGCGGCAAACTGCTGCTGCGCAACGGGCGGGAAATTATCCTCAACGGCAACTGCATTGTCTTTTTAAAGCCAACGGATATACAAGCCTACTGTTGCGCGGGTCTGCTGTGGGAGCAATACTGGATGGAGTTCACTCCAACCAGCGCCATGGAAATTCCGCTATTACAAATCGGGACGATCTATAGCGGCGATTTATTTAATCGTGAATTAGCCGATGTCGCGGAAATGATCGCGGAAAAAGATCCGCTAAAGAATAATCTGGCGGTCGCCTTCCTGGCAAAAATGATTTATCAGTGGATCTGTCTTATCTCCGAAAACGGTAAAAAAGATGCGCAGCTGCTGCAAATAGAAAATCTTTTATCGATCCTGCACAGTGATTTGCGGGAAAACTGGAGCGTACAGGCGATGGCGCAAAAAATGCAGTGCAGCGAACAGCACCTGCGGCGGCTGTTTTTGCGCTATACCGGCAAAACGCCGAAGGAGTACTACCTCGATGCGAGGCTTGAGCTGGCGCACTCCCTGCTGAAGCAGGAGGGGCAGACGGTGGGTAAAGTGGCAGACATGCTCAATTTTTTTGATGCCTTTCACTTCAGTAAGGCATTCAAGCGAAAGTTTGGCGTGGCGCCTTCGGTGCTGCTGAGGGCGCAAAAAAGCCCCGAAAATTCGGGGCTTCGCGGATAAGCGCAGATTAGCTGTGCAGCGCCGGGCGCTCGCTAATGGCGATACGCTGCGGGACGATTGCTTCCGGCTCGTTGCGGGTCAGGTCGATATGCAGCAGGCCGTTGGTGAAGGTCGCGCCGGAGACCTCCATATGCTCAGCCAGAGTGAAGCTCAGGCTGAACGGCTGGGTGACCAGCCCCTGGTGCAGCCACTTCGGCTCGCTGTCCGGCTTCTGCGGCGTACCCTTGATGGCAAGGCGGGTACCTTCGAGCTGAATGTCGAGATCGTCCTGGCGAAAGCCCGCCAGCGCAAGGGTAATGCGGTAGTGATTATCGTCGCTTTTTTCGATGTTGTACGGCGGAAAGCCCTGGGCTTCGCCCGTATTCAGCATAGCGTTGGCCAGTTTATCGAAGCCGATCCACTGACGCAGCATGGGGGATAAATCGAAGTTACGCATAGTTTATTCTCCTTCTGAGAAGCGAGTTGATGCCTGCGAAAAAATTCGCAGATGCTCCCTGACGGCGAGCACGGTATATACGGGCGGCGCTGCCGCCCGCGGGGAATCAGTTAATTTCGATACGGCGCGGTTTATTCGCTTCCGGAATAACGCGCTCAAGCTCGATATAGAGCAGGCCGTTTACCAGGTTCGCGCCCTTAATATGAATATTGTCGGCGAGCTGGAATTTGCGCTCGAAGTTGCGCTCGGCAATGCCCTGATAAAGATAGGTGCGCTCTTTCTGCTCGGCTTCATGGGAGCCTTTCACCACCAGCAGGTTATCCTGGGCAGTAATATCCAGTTCGCTTTCGGCAAATCCGGCGACGGCAATTGCGATGCGGTAGTGGTTTTCGTCTACCAGCTCAACGTTATACGGAGGATAGCCGCCGTTCCCCTGGCTCTGGTTATTTTCCAGCAGGTTGAACAGACGGTCGAAACCAATGGCTGAACGATAAAGCGGAGAGAGATCGAAGTTACGCATATTTTAAGCTCCTGAAATCAGCGAGAGTTTACTGACCTTCCATCGTGGACAGGTCGATTTTAGCCGGAACACCCCGCAGGCGAGTTCCTTATTGGCCTTGTAAGTAAAATGGGTGCCGGGGAACAATTTTCAAGAGTGCCGATCTTATTTTTTGCACTTTCTGGCTCAGGGCATAGACTGGAAAGTGCGACAGGCGCCACAGAGCGCTGTTCAGGGACTACTCATTTTATTGGCGGGCGGCTATAACCCCGCTTTACAGGCATTCAGAGTGCCGACAATGATGAAAACTCATGATGAAAACGTTTCTGCTTAAACCTGTTTTATGGTCGGGGATGATCGCGCTGGCGGGATGCTCCAGCGTCATGTCACATACGGGCGGCAAGGAGGGGACCTATCCTGGCACCCGGGCCAGCGCCGGCATGCTCGGTGACGACAGCAACGGCTGGGGCACCAAATCGCTAGTGGCCATTGATATGCCGTTCACCGCGCTAATGGATACCCTGCTACTGCCCTGGGATCTGTTCCGCACCGACGACTCGGTGAAGAGCCGGGTGGAAAAGAGCGAGCAGGCCAATCAGGCCACAAACGCGGTGATCCCGCCTGCGGAAATGTCCGCGCGCTGAGTCAGACGACCGCGGGCGCCGTCCACAGCTGGCGAAAACCGTCGGTCTCCTGCATCCACGCCACCTGCCGCCCGTCCGGGGAAAACACCACCGCATCGGGCGACGGCGGATTTTCACGATCGGGCGTCAAAAAGCGGATTTCGCCGCTGCGGGCGTCCGCCAGCGCAATGCGTCCTTCCAGCACGAACCCCAGCCAGTTTCCCGACGGATGCCAGTTAAACGCCGACTGAATGCCGCTGCTGCGGGTCAGCTGGCGCAGGCCGCTGCCGTCCGGCGCAATCAGCCACAGCTGGACCACGCCGCTCTCATCGCGCATCAGGAAAGCAATCTGCTGACCCTGCGGATCGCTGCGCACCCAGTGGCGCGGGACATTGACCAGGCCCGGATATTTTCTGTCGTGGGTAAAGGTCAGCCGCTGCTGAACCACGCCCGCCGGCGGCGCCGGCATGGCACTGTCGGTGCCGCACAGCGGCCCGCTGCCCGCCCGCTTCCAGCCAGCCTCATCCTGCGGCAGCGTGACGATAAACAGCTCCGGCACCTTTTCACCGCTCGCCGAACGCGTATCGCCGATAAAGGCCAGCCGGCGGCTGCCGACCCAGCCCTCTTCATAGGCGCGATCGATATCGTCGCTGCCGGGCCGCGGCGATGGCGTCGTGCGGCTGACCAGCACGCACCAGCAGCTGCCCGCGTACTCGCGGGGATGATTTCCGCCGGGAACTACCGGGCCAAAAGGCGCGGCGACGCCGACGTTGCGCAGATCCAGCGCCGGATCGCGCTCATGCAGAACGTGGTCGTTATAGGTAAAGCTGACCAGCCCGCCGTCCGGGCTCCAGACGTGGACGTGGCTGCCGCCGCGCAGCGCGCCCGGCGTATAAGGCGGCGTGATGTCCATTGCGTCGAGATTGCTGACCCTGCCGCCGGCGCTCACCGCGCCCCGGCGGTGGTGAAAATCATAGCGCCAGTCTGCATCCGGATTTTCCGGGCCGTGGATAAAGACGTAGCGATCTTCCGCCGGATGCACCGTCACCACGCCGACGTGGGCCCCGGCGGGGGCGCGATAAATCACCTCGATCTCGCCGGTATCAACATTGACTCGCTCGATAGTCTCGCCGGTAAAGGAAGCGCCGGCAGGGCGGACGTCATAGACCAGCCACTGGCTGTCCGCGGTCCAGGTGCGGGTATTGGTAAGCTGGTGATTGCGGGGATCGAAGGTGATTTGCTTCATGGATAAAAGGGCCCTGATGCGCGGTTTTCGCATCAGGGTATAGCAAGCCGGCGCGTTAGCCTACCCGTTTTACCTCTCCGACCAGCAGGAGATAAGAGAGCGCGCCGATAAGCGCCACCGCCGAGATATAGACCAGCGCCGGGCCGAAGCCGTAATCTTCGGCAAGATAACCAATGACCAGCGGCACGGTGATGCCCCCGAGGCCACCGACGAAGTTAAACATGCCGCCGCACAGGCCAATCAGGCGCATCGGCGCCAGAGAAGAGACCAGCGACCAGGTGATGGAGGCAAAGCCGTTGCCGAAGAAGGCGATCGCCATCAGGATCATGATCCACAGCGGATCGCTGGTGTAGTTGGCAGCCATTATGCAGGTGGAGATCAGCAGCCCGCAAATAATCGGCGTCTTGCGCGCCGCGCCGAGGGTGAAGCCTTTTTTCACCATCTTGTCCGCCAGCCAGCCGGAGAGCAGCACGCCGACGAAGGCGGCCAGGAACGGCACCGTGGTCATAAAGCCGGCCTCAAGGGCGGCAATGCCCTTCTCCTGGGTCAGATAGTTGGGGAACCAGGTGAGGAAGAACCACAGGGTGGAGGTGACGGCAAACTGGCCGAGATAGACGCCAATAAGCTTACGATGAAACACCAGCTTCCAGTCGGCGCGGGTCAGCGGCCGGCGTTCGGCCTTCTCCACCGGCGCATCGCCGTCCACCAGCCCGCCGCCGTCGCGAATATACGCAAGCTCCGCAGGGGTAACGCTTTTGGTCAGACGCGGCGGCTGATACACCTTAAACCAGATGAACGACCAGATAATGCCGATCCCGCCGGTAACGATAAACACCCAGTGCCAGCTCAGCAGCTCCTGGATCCAGATAAGCAGCGGCGTTAAAAAGGCCAGGCCGACAAACTGTCCGGAGGTGTAAAAGCCCACCGCCGAGGCGCGCTCGTGCTCCGGAAACCAGCTGGTGACCATCCGGTTATTGGTGGGAAACGCCGGCGCTTCAAAAATGCCGGTAACGGCGCGCAGGCCAATCAGCGACATCAGCCCGCTGGCGAAGCCCTGCAGCAGTGTCGCCACCGACCAGCCGAAAATGGCGATAAAGTAGGTCAGCCGGGAGCCGACGCGGTCGAGAAACCAGCCGCCGGGGATCTGGCAGAGCGTATAGAGCCAGGCGAAAGCGGAAAAGACGTAGCCCATTTCCGCCTTGCTGATGCCGAACTCCTGCTGAATATGGGCCGAGGCGACGGCGAGGTTGGCGCGGTCAACGTAGCAGATGACCACGGTAATAAAGATCATGGCCAGCGTCAGGTAGCGGCGGCGGCCGGGTTTTGCAGCGGTAACGGAAATATCCATCGCTGTCTCTCTCCAGATTTTAGGCACGGCGAAGCCGCTCACCGTGCCCTGTAGTTACAGAGGGTTATGTTTTTTATGATTTATTTTGGGGTACTGCCGGGCTCAGGGAGTGCGTCTTACCACTCTGCGACGCTGCCGTCTTCGTGGCGCCACAGCGGGTTGCGCCAGTCGGGCGCCTGCCTGCTCATCTCAACAACTTTCTCTTCGTCAATCTCAACGCCGAGACCCGGCTTCATCAGCGGTTTAAAGAAGCCGCCTTCCATGCTGAAGTCCTGCTTGTTTTTGACGAAGTCGAGCAGCTCCGCGCCTTTGTTGTAGTGGATGCCCATGCTCTGCTCCTGGAACACCGCGTTGTGCGAGACAAAGTCAACGTGCAGGCAGGCGGCCAGCGCAATGGGACCGAGCGGGCAGTGCGGGGCCAGCGCGACGTCGTACGCCTCGGCCATGCCGGCAATTTTGTAGCACTCGGTGATACCGCCAGCGTGGGACAGGTCCGGCTGCAGAATGGCGAGCCCGCCCGCCTCCAGCACTCGCTTGAACTCAAAGCGGGAGAACATGCGCTCGCCGGCGGCGATTGGAATGTGGGTTTGCGCCGCCAGGCGCGGATAGTATTCCGCCTGCTCGGCCAGCACCGGCTCTTCAATAAACAGCGGTCGGTAAGGCTCAAGCTCTTTGATCAGCACTTTTGCCATCGGGGCGCTGACCCGGCCGTGGAAGTCGAGGCCGAACTCAATCTCGCTGCCGAAGGCTTCGCGGATCTGCGCCACGGTATGCACGGCGGCGTCTACCGCGCGGGAGTTATGAATCATCCCCATCTCTTCGCAGCCGTTGAGCTTGAAGGTGTCAAAACCGATACCGCGCAGCTTTGTAATGCCGTCGATAACCTCTGCCGGGCGGTCGCCGCCGACCCAGCTGTAGGCCTTAATTTTGTCGCGCACCAGGCCGCCCATCAGCTGCCACACCGGGGCGTTCAGCACCTTGCCTTTGATATCCCACAGCGCCTGATCGATACCGGCAATGGCGCTCATCAGAATAGGTCCGCCGCGGTAGAAGCCGCCGCGGTACATCACCTGCCAGAGGTCGTTGATGCGCGCCGGATCCTGGCCAATCAGATAATCGCCAAGCTCCTGCACGGCGGCCTCCACCGAGCGCGCGCGGCCCTCGATCACCGGCTCTCCCCAGCCGACGATGCCTTCATCGGTTTCAATCTTCAGGAACATCCAGCGCGGGGGTAAACGGTAAGTGGTAAGTCTGGTTATTTTCATTGCACTGCCTCTCGATACGCTTTTACAAATGCTGCCGCCTGCCGCGCGGTGCGCGCGACGTCCTGGCCTGCGCGATACAGATCGCTGCCGAGCCCGGCACCGATGCAGCCGACGCTTAACCATTCGCCTAAGTTTTCCGGCGTGACGCCGCCGACGGCAAATACCGGCACCTCTGCGGGAAGTACCGCCTTCAGCGCTTTGATGTAGCCGGGGCCGAAGGCCGAAGAAGGAAAAATTTTCAGCGCCTGGGCGCCCGCGTCGAGCGCGGCAAAGGCCTCTGAGGCGGTGGCACAGCCCGCGCAGACCGTCATTCCCTGGGCAACGGCCCGGCGGATCACCGCAGGCTCGGTATTGGGCGTAACCACCAGCCGGCTGCCCAGCTCGGCCAGGCGGTCGACCTGCTCCGGCTTGAGTACTGTTCCTGCGCCAATAAGCGCCTTTTCGCCGAAGGTAGCCACCATATCGCCAATGCTTTTCTCCCATTCCGGGGAGTTAAGCGGGATCTCAACGGCGTCAAATCCGGCCTCAAGAAGGGCCGAAACGTGATCGCGAGCCTCGGCGGGCGTGATGCCGCGCAGGATAGCGATCAGCGGAAGATTAGTGTGCCACTGCATGAATAATGCTCCTTATGCCTGCCTGAAAAGCCTTGTCGCCGGAGACGACGGAGACCGTACGTCCGGCGGCGCCGAGCGCCTGCCGGTAGCGGTCCGCCAGGGCGGTACCGGCCACCAGCGTGACGGCCTGCCGGTCAGGAAGGCGCGCACACATGGCTGCGACCTCCGCGCCGATCAGCAGACCGGAGAGAAAGTCGCTCACCTGCGCACGGGGCAGGCAGCCCAGCACGTGGCGGGCGCGAACTTCAAAAAGCTGCGGCAGCAGAAGGGGATCGTCGAGGCCTCGCGCCAGGCCGGCGGCGAAAACCGCTGGCGCAGCCTCTTGTGCCGGCAGGCCCGCGCCCACCAGCGAGTGCTGCAGCAGGAGATGGTGCAGCTCGCCGGTCATCACAGTATGAAAATCGAGTATCTGCCGGTCGTCGGCCTGCACCCATTTGCAGTGGGTGCCGGGCATGACGTACAGCGAGGAGGGCTGGATCTGGCGGGCGCCGAGCAGCTGGGTCTCTTCGCCGCGCATCACGTTATGGTTGTCGTCACCGCAGACCGACAGGCCGGGCACAATCCAGACGCCGTCGGCCACTTCAGTCAGCCGCTGACCGATGTCTGAAAACGCGACAGGTACCGGCAGGTAGGGCACGTTCTGCCAGCCGACGTTGCTGCCGACCATGCCTGCCATGATCACCGGCGTTGTTCCGCAGCGCCAGCCTTCGGAGACCTCTGCTAACACCGCCTGCGGGGGGCGCCCGCCGAGCCGGGTCACGCCTGCTTCTGACTGCCGGCTGTCCCGGCACTCGTCGCCCTCATACAGCCAGGCGCGCAGGTTGGTCGATCCCCAGTCGATAGCGATGTAGCGTGACGTCATGTGATTTCCTTTAGCCTTCGTGTGGAGCTGGCGATCATAGTGAGCGCCGCCTGCTCTGCCGCGTCGCCGTCCTGATGCCGGATAGCATCGAACAGCGCCTTATGCTCCTGGAGGGTTTTCGGCATGTTGGCCTCGTCGCCCATCCAGGTGCGTTCAAATACCGCCCGCTGCAGCGAGCTGATGGCCACGCTCAGCTGCTGCAGTACCGGATTGTGTACCGATGCCAGTACCGCCTCGTGGTAGCGAATATCGGCTTCGTTAAACGCGTCGCGATCCTGATTGTTGGCAATCATGTCGTTCAGCGCCGACTCGATTTGCGCCAGATCGCTGGAGGTGGCCCGCTCCGCCGCCCAGCGGGCAATAGCGGGTTCGACCAGGTTACGCGTTTCGCTCATCGCGCCGATAAGCCGCGGGTCATAGTCATTTGCCAGCACCCACTGCAGCACGTCGCTGTCGAGGTAGTTCCACTGGTTGCGCGGGGCTACAAACGCGCCGCGATAGCGCTTCATCTCAATCAGCCGCTTTGCCATCAGCGAGCGGTAAACCTCGCGAATGATGTTGCGCGAGGTGGCAAACTCCTCGCAAAGCTCTGCTTCGGCGGGCAGCGACGCGCCGGGGACATATTTGCCGCTGACGATCTGCTGCCCGAGCGTGATGACGATGCGGTCGGTTTTATTCAGGGTCATGGAGAGTCCTTCTGCTTTATGTGTGCGGAATTACTTTACCCGCGACCGCTGAATTTCGCTTCGGTTTTGCAGTACACAAGTCACTCTCCTGCCCTCTCATTGACGATAATGTAGTACAACATACATGTATTGTACTACAATGCAGATCACAAAACAGACTAATAACGTCCCAGCGCCATCCGCTATAGCTACGCCTGCGGGCTGTAAACCGCCTCAGCAGGCTCACTTTCCGGCATGGAGATGCTTATTGAAGAGCCTGCAAGGGGCGTTTATCGGGGGAGTTTCTTCCCGGGCGGGAAACGGCAATGCCTATAATGCCGCCGGCGATCAGCGCAATGGCCACAATGAGCAGCCCGCTGTGATAGCTATGGGTGACATCTTTTATCTTTCCTAATACCGGCGGTAGCCCGAGGCCGACGAAATTTGCAATAGTATTGATAAAGGCAATTGATGCCGCCGCCGCGACGCCGGCCAGTTTCTGCGTCGTTACGGCCCAGAACACCGGCGTTAGCGCAAAATTAAAGCCAACCGTCAATACCAGCATAATATAGGACAGCAGCAGGCTGCCGGAGTAAATAGCAATTGCCAGCGCGATCCCGGAGAAAATCAGCGGCAGTCCCATATGCAGCGACCGCTCTTTCGTTAAATCAGAGTGCCGACCGTTAAAATACATAAAGACACACGCGAGAATAAACGGTATCGAAGAGAGCAAACTGATAATAAAATTACTTTGCTCACTGGCAATGCTTTTCAGAATTAAGGGTAAAAAGAGCGTAATGCCAATCGAACCAAACGCCTGCAGGAACCACACCAGACTCAGCAATAGTACCGTTTTGTTTTTTAGTACCTCAATAATGGAGTGATGCTTTGCGATGACGGTATTTTGATTATCACTCTCCAGTCGGGCGATCAGCCACTGCTTTTCTGAAGGAGACAACCAGCGCGCATCCTGCGGTTTTGACGGCAAAAACCGGAGTACCAGAACCCCGAGGACCATTGCCGGAAGCCCCTCAATAGCGAATAACCAGCGCCAGCCGGCAATATCGGCGATACCATGCATGTTCAGAATGGTTCCTGACAGCGGTAGGCCAATAATGGAGGCAAGCACCGAACCCATGTAGAAAAATGACATCGCCCGTGCGCGGTTGCTTTGAGGAAACCAGCATGAAATATAGTAAATGATCCCGGGGGCAAATCCCGCCTCTGCCATCCCTAACAGAAATCGCATAATGTAGAGCTGGGTGGGCGTTTGTACAAGAGATAACCCGGCGCTAACAATTCCCCAGGTGATCATAATCCTCGCAATCCATATTCTCGCTCCCACCTTTGTCATAATAATATTGCTGGGTATTTCAAAAATGATGTACGAGATGTAAAACATAGCCACACCGAGACCATACATACTGGCGCTCAGACCTAAATCAGCATTCATTTGCAATGCTGCGATAGATATATTGGTTTTATCGAGGTTAGCTACAAAATAGCATATGATAATAAAAGGAATTATTTTGCTATTGAGTTTTTTTAATACAGATGTACAGAATTCAGTGTTCATACGTAATGACCTCATCATTCTCTCTTCTGCCCGAGGAAAGAGCTGACGTTGTGAAATAAATAAAATTATTATTGTATGGTGACGCACATTTATTTCCTGGCGCTTAAACCGCTTGCGTTGCGGATGCAGAACCCAGCGCTCATTGACCATGAAGTTATAAAAATGTAGTACAAAATAACAATATTGCACTACAACCGAGATCACAAAAACAGCAATTAAGTTGCAGGAATGTTACTTCAGTAGAAAGGAGGCATAAAAAACCCGCTCCAGGAGCGGGTCAGAAGAGAAAGGCCGGAGGCTAGTTCAGCGCGAATTTCTCAATAGCGTATGCCACGCCGTCCTCAAGGTTAGATTTGGTCACGAAGTTTGCCGCCGCTTTAACGGCGGGGATCGCGTTATCCATCGCCACGCCAACGCCCGCAAAAGCGATCATCGCGATGTCGTTTTCCTGATCGCCCAGGGCCATGATTTCGTCAGGCTCAATGCCCAGCACCTCGGCCAGCGACTTCACGCCGGTTCCCTTATTGACGCGCTTGTCGAGGATTTCCAGAAAATAAGGCGAACTTTTCATCACCGTATATTTTTCCCGAACCTCATCGGGAATGCGGGTAATCGCATCGTCCAGAATCGCCGGCTCGTCGATCATCATCACCTTCAGCAGCTGGATATCTTTATCCATCTTCTCCGCCTCGCAGAACACCAGCGGAATGGTGGCAACGTAGGACTCGTGCACCGTGTAGTAGCTGATATCGCGGTTGGCGGTGTAGAGGTAGTTGCGGTCCAGGGCGTGGAAGTGAGAGCCCACTTCGCGGGCCAGCTGTTCCAGATAGCGGTAGTCGTCATAGCTCAGGGTGGTTTGCGCCACCGTGCTGCCGTCGGCGGCATTTTGCACCAGCGCACCGTTGTAGGTGATGCAGTAGTCGCCGGGTCGGTTCATGCCAAGCTCTTCGAGGTAGCGGTGCACGCCCGCGTAGGGCCGCCCGGTGGTGAGCACCACCTTCACGCCGCGCTCGCGGGCGGCGGTAATGGCCTGCTTCACCGCCGGAGAGATAGTGTGGTCGGGCAGCAGCAACGTTCCGTCCATGTCGATTGCAATCAGTTTGATAGCCATAGGATCCCCGATATCAGTATGTTCTTACTCATGCTAACGCGATTTAGCTCAAAAAACAGTAGCAGAGTCCGTCTTAAACGGGGAGCAGAAATGGCGGCCGCAGCCTCTTTTCGGCCGGGCTGCGGGCAGCGGGCGAAGTGCGCTGCCCGGATGGCGGATCAGCTAAACAGCTTGCCCTTCAGCAGATTCATGCCTGCCGCCAGCAGATCGCTGCCGGAGTCGGCGGTCACTTCACCCTGCGGCGACAGCGCGTCGATAACCTTCGGCAGGTACTGCGCCAGCATGGACGCGGCGGCGGTAGTATCAATGCCCAGTTTCGCGCCGAGCGCCGCGACCGCCGGACTGCCCAGGGCCGCCGTGACCTGCTCGCTGCTGATAAGGTGATTCGTCGCATCGTTGCTGAGCCACGACTCCACGATATCGTGAAGGCCGCCATTGCGCAGCCTGTCCAGCAGCGCCTGGACGCCGCCCTGCTCGTTCACCCAGCTCAGGATCGCCTGATATTTTGCCGCGTCGCCGCCCAACATGCCGGCAACCTGATCAAAAAGTCCCATACAACCTCCTCCTTTAATGATTGCAGCCAGAATACGCAATAACGTTAGCACTGGCTAAAAAAAAGCCGCACGGGAAGGTGCGGCTGTTCGACATCGTGCTGCTTAAATATCGATATTCGCCGCCTTCAGGGCGTTTTCTTCGATAAACGCGCGGCGCGGCTCGACCGCATCGCCCATCAGGGTGGTGAACAGCTGATCGGCGGCGATAGCGTCTTTGACGGTCACGCGCAGCATGCGGCGGCTTTCCGGATCCATGGTGGTTTCCCACAGCTGTTCCGGGTTCATTTCACCGAGACCTTTGTAGCGCTGGACGGAGAGGCCGCGGCGGGACTCTTTCACCAGCCACTCCAGCGCCTGCTCGAAGCTGGCAATCGGCTGGCGGCGCTCGCCGCGCTCGATGAAAGCGTCCTCTTCGATCAGGCCGCGCAGCTTCTCGCCCAGCGTGCAGAGGCGGCGGTACTCCGCGCCGGTAACAAACTCGTGATCGAGCGGATAGTCGGTGTCCACGCCGTGGGTGCGCACGCGGATAATCGGCTCAAAGATCTGCTGTTCGGCGTTTTCACGCACGTCGAACTTCCACAGGCTGCCGTGCTGCTCGCTCTCGTTCAGCTCGGTGACCAGGGCGTTCACCCAGCGGGTAACGGTCTGCTCATTGCTGAGGTCGGCTTCGCTCAGGGTCGGCTGATAGACCAGCTCCTTAAGCAGCGTTTTCGGGAAGCGGCGCTCCATGCGGCCAATCATCTTCTGGGTGCCGTTATATTCGGCCACCAGTTTTTCCAGCGCTTCGCCCGCGAGCGCCGGGGCGCTGGCGTTGGTGTGCAGGGTCGCGCCGTCAAGGGCGATGGCAATCTGGTACTGGTCCATCGCCTCGTCGTCTTTGATGTACTGCTCCTGCTTGCCCTTCTTCACTTTGTACAGCGGCGGCTGGGCGATGTAGACGTGGCCGCGCTCGACGATCTCCGGCATCTGGCGATAGAAGAAGGTCAGCAGCAGGGTGCGGATGTGCGAACCATCGACGTCGGCATCGGTCATGATGATGATGCTGTGATAGCGCAGCTTATCCGGGTTGTACTCGTCGCGGCCGATGCCGCAGCCGAGCGCGGTGATAAGGGTCGCCACTTCCTGGGAAGAGAGCATCTTGTCGAAGCGCGCTTTCTCGACGTTGAGGATTTTACCCTTCAGCGGCAGGATAGCCTGGTTCTTGCGGTTACGGCCCTGCTTGGCAGAGCCGCCCGCGGAGTCCCCTTCCACGAGGTACAGTTCAGACAGCGCCGGGTCGCGCTCCTGGCAGTCCGCCAGTTTGCCCGGCAGGCCGGCCAGATCCAGCGCGCCTTTACGGCGGGTCATTTCGCGGGCGCGGCGGGCCGCTTCGCGGGCGCGGGCCGCGTCGATAATTTTGCCGACGACGATTTTGGCGTCGGACGGGTTTTCCAGCAGGTATTCGCTCAGCAGCTCGTTCATCTGCTGCTCAACGGCGGATTTCACCTCGGAGGAGACCAGCTTGTCTTTGGTCTGCGAGGAGAACTTCGGATCCGGCACCTTGACGGACACCACGGCAATCAGGCCTTCGCGGGCGTCGTCGCCGGTGGCGCTGACTTTCGCCTTCTTGCTGTAGCCCTCTTTATCCATGTAGGCGTTGAGGGTGCGGGTCATCGCCGCGCGGAAGCCCGCCAGGTGGGTGCCGCCGTCGCGCTGCGGAATGTTGTTGGTGAAGCAGTAGATGTTTTCCTGGAAACCGTCGTTCCACTGCAGCGCCACTTCCACGCCGATACCGTCTTTTTCGGTGGAGAAGTAGAAGATATTCGGGTGGATCGGCGTTTTGTTCTTGTTGAGATACTCAACGAACGCCTTGATGCCGCCTTCGTAGTGGAAGTGATCCTCTTTACCGTCGCGCTTATCGCGCAGGCGAATAGAGACGCCGGAGTTCAGGAACGAAAGCTCGCGCAGGCGCTTGGCGAGGATTTCATATTCAAATTCGGTAACGTTGGTGAAGGTTTCCAGGCTCGGCCAGAAGCGCACGGTGGTCCCGGTCTTCTCGGTTTCGCCGGTCACCGCCAGCGGAGCTTCCGGAACGCCGTGAACATAAATCTGGCGGTGGATCTGGCCTTCGCGGTTGATCACCAGCTCCAGCTTCTGCGACAGGGCGTTAACCACCGAGACGCCCACGCCGTGCAGGCCGCCGGAGACTTTATAGGAGTTATCGTCAAATTTGCCGCCCGCGTGCAGGACGGTCATGATCACTTCCGCAGCGGAGACGCCCTCTTCCGGGTGAATGCCGGTCGGAATGCCGCGGCCGTCATCCTGAACGGAGACGGAGTTGTCGGCATGGATAGTGACGACAATATCAGAACAGTGACCCGCGAGCGCTTCGTCGATAGCGTTATCCACGACCTCGAATACCATATGGTGCAGACCGGTGCCGTCATCCGTATCGCCGATATACATACCCGGGCGCTTACGCACCGCATCCAGCCCTTTCAGGACTTTGATACTGGAGGAGTCATAAGAATTCGACATCAACGTTTCTCGCTCATTTCAACTTGGGTTAATCCGCTATTTTACCTTTTTCTACGCTGAACATCTTCGAATTTTTGTCCGCCATGTCCATAACGTGTTCAGCGCTGATGGCGCTGACAAAAACCTGAGATTCAGTGGCCTTCAGCCTGCTCGCCAGCAGGCCGCGGCGGGCATCATCCAGCTCAGAGGCAAAATCATCAATGAGATACAGGCAGCGTCGCCCGCTCTCGCGCGTTAAAAACTCGCCCTGCGCCAGCCGAAGCGCGCACATCAGTAGCTTAAGTTGGCCGCGCGACAGGGTATCTTCCACCGGCGCGCCGTCGGCGCGGATGCGAAAGTCCGCCTTGTGCGGGCCGTGGGCGGTGTAGGTCAGCATCCGGTCGCGCTCAAAGCCGCGCTCCAGCACCTCGGCGTAGTCCGTCTCTTTCTCCCAGCCGCGCTGAAAGGAGAAGCTGAGGTCGAACTCGGGCAAAAACTGTTTGCAGGTATCCGCCATGTCTGCGGCAATCGCCGCGCTGTATTCGGCCCGCCAGCGGCTGACCTGCTCCGCCAGCGGGATAAGCTCCGCGTCCCACGGGCGCAGCTGGGCGTAGCGGCTCACCTGCCGCAGGGCGGCATTGCGCTGCTTGAGCAGCCGCTTGAGGTTGCTCCAGGCGGTGAAGAAGCCGGTTTGGTTGTGAAAGCAGCCCCAGTCGAGGAACGCTCTGCGGTATTTGGGGCCGCCGTTGAGTAACGTAAACCCTTCCGGGGTGATCAGCTGCATCGGCATCAGCATCGCCAGCTCGGCGACCTTGTGGCCGTCGCTGCCGTCGATGCGCACCTTGCTGTCGCCCTGCTTGTCCTTGGTAAGCCCGATGGCTATCTCGCGCTGCTCGCCCTGCAGGCGGCCGTGCAGCACGAAGGCATCCTGCTCGTGGCGAATGACGCGGCCGATTTGCAGGCTGCGAAACGCCCGGCCGTGGCCGAGGGTATAGATGGCCTCCAGCACGCTGGTTTTACCGCTGCCGTTAGCGCCGACGAGAAAATTAAAACCGGGAGAGAGCGCGAGATCCGCGCTCTCGATGTTGCGAAAATCTTTAATCAGTAATCGAGTCAGTGACATGCTTAACTCATACCCAGGGCGTAATCGGCGCAGTTAGTCTGGTTTCGGCCAGCGCGGAGCAACCGGAGCGTACTGAAGTACGTGAGGATTGCGAGCACTGCCCGGAACCAGAATAACAAGTAAGATAGCCCGCTATTTCCTACAGCCTCATTGGCATAACGACGTAGGCGGCACTCTGGCTGGCGGCATCCTCAATCTGGACGCTGGATACGGAATCGGTCAGCAGAATGCGGACGTTTTCGCACTTCAGGGCGTTGAGCACGTCCAGCACGTAGCTGACGTTAAAGCCGATCTCCAGCTCGCTGCCGGGATAGGTGACGTCGAGGATCTCTTCCGCCTCTTCCTGCTCCGGGTTGTTGGCGGTGATCCTGAGCTGGTTCTCGCTCACATAAAGGCGCACGCCGCGGAACTTCTCGTTGGAGAGAATCGCCGCGCGGGCGAAGGCCTGCTTGAGAATGTCGCAGCCCGCCTCCAGGTGCTTGTCCGGGTTTTTCGGCAGCACGCGGCGATAGTCCGGGAAGCGGCCGTCCACCAGCTTGGAGGTGAAGATAAAGTCGCCGACGTGGGCGCGGATATTGTTGCTGCCGATCTGCACCCGCAGCGGGTTTTCGCCGCCGTCGAGCATACGCATCAGCTCAATCACGCCTTTACGCGGCACGATCACCGAATGGTTCGGCAGCGAGACGCCGATAGGCATCGAGCAGACCGCCAGGCGGTGGCCGTCGGTGGCGACGGTGCGCAGCTCCTCGCCTTCGGTCTCAAACAGCATGCCGTTTAAGTAGTAGCGCACGTCCTGATGGGCCATCGAGAACTGGGTGGCTTCGATCAGGCGCTTCATGGTCGCCTGCGGCAGCGTAAACTCGACGTCGCTCTGCCAGTCGTCGAGGTTCGGGAAGTCGGCGGCGGGCAGCGTGGAGAGCGAGAAGCGGCTGCGCCCGGAGCGCACCAGCATACGGTCGCCCTCCAGCTGCACGGCGATCTCGGCACCTTCGGGCAGTCCGCGGCAAATATCAAAGAACTTGCGCGCGGGCACCGTGGTGGCGCCCGGCTCGTGCGGCTGAATCAGCGCGACGCGTGCGACCATTTCCATCTCAAGATCGGTCCCGGTCAGCGACAGGGTACCGTCAGCCACCTGCAGCAGCAGGTTGCCGAGAATAGGCAGCGTCGGGCGGCCGCCTAACGGACCACTTACCTGCTGCAGCGGTTTTAACAAATGTTCACGTTCAACGGTAAATTTCATAGCGTCACGAAGATAATGTTCTGATTAAATTGGAAAAATCTTCTTTAATGTCGTGGCTCTCTTCACGCAGCTGCTCTATCTTGCGGCAGGCGTGGAGCACGGTCGTATGGTCGCGGCCGCCAAACGCATCGCCGATTTCCGGCAGGCTGTGGTTGGTCAGCTCTTTGGCCAGCGCCATCGCCATCTGGCGCGGACGCGCAACCGAGCGGGATCGCCGCTTGGAGAGCAGATCGGCGACCTTAATTTTATAGTACTCCGCCACCGTTTTCTGAATATTGTCGATGGTGACCAGCTTTTCCTGCAGCGCCAGCAGATCCCTGAGCGCTTCGCGCACGAAATCGATGGTGATCGCCCGGCCGGTAAAGTTGGCGTTGGCGATAACGCGGTTCAGCGCGCCCTCAAGTTCGCGAACGTTGGAACGCAGGCGTTTGGCAATAAAGAACGCGACTTCGCCCGGCAGGCGGATGTCGTTTTCGTCGGCCTTCTTCATCAGGATCGCCACGCGGGTTTCCAGCTCCGGCGGCTCAATCGCCACCGTCAGGCCCCAGCCAAAGCGCGATTTCAGACGATCCTCAACGCCGTTGATCTCTTTCGGATAGCGATCGGAGGTCAGGATGATCTGCTGATTGCCCTCCAGCAGGGCGTTGAAGGTGTGGAAAAACTCTTCCTGGGATCGTTCTTTATTGGCAAAAAACTGGATGTCATCGATAAGCAGCGCGTCAACGGAGCGGTAGTAGCGCTTAAACTCTTCAATGGCGTTGTTCTGCAGGGCCTTCACCATGTCCTGCACGAAGCGCTCGGAGTGCATATACACTACTTTCGCGTTCGGCTTGCGGGCGATGATGCCATTGCCGACGGCGTGCAGCAGGTGGGTTTTACCCAGACCCGTGCCGCCATAGAGGAACAGCGGGTTATAGGCGCCGCCAGGGTTGTCCGCGACCTGACGCGCCGCCGCCCGGGCCAGCTGGTTTGATTTACCTTCCACGAAGTTATCGAAGGTGTGCTTAACGTTAACGTTAGAGCGATAGGAGGGCTCTGCCGGTGCTGGAACGTTATCCCAGCCGGGACGTGCGGCCGGAGCCGCGCGCGCCACGTGCACCGGCGCCTGTGCCTGAGCGGCAACCTGAGCAGGCTCTTTAAGCGTGCGGGTAACGGGCCTGGCGCCCACTTCAAAGCGCAGCAGCGGCGCATCCGCCCCGCAGAAATCGTTGAGCAGTCCATTGATATTATTCAGGTATTTGTCCCTTACCCAATCGAGCACAAAACGGTTTGGCGCATACAGGGCCAGCGTGTTATCGCTCAGTTCCGCCTGCAAAGGGCGGATCCACATGCTGAATTCTGTGGCTGGTAACTCATCCTGCAATCGGGCAAGACACTGCTGCCAAAGCGAAAGTGACACGGCGGACTCCACTCGAACAAAAAGGGTGAAACTGAAATAATGATTGTGACACGCGTTGAAAAGACCCTGTGCATAAGGGTAACGCGCGAACCGCTATCAGCGATTAGCTACTCCGTTCAGGATCGAGGATCGCGATCGGGACCGCGGATCATAGCCTAAACTGAGCCAGAGATCTTCTGTTTCTCACAGATTATTGCCTGGTTATCCACAGGCAGGGATCCGGACCGGCTAAGTGTAAACGATCCTGCCTGCGCTGCGGTCGATTTCTGCCGCAATATTGGAAAATTTACTCTCTGCCGCCTTTTTAGTACTTAAATGATCTTACAAAGATCCCGGCGATCCTTGCGCTTTGCCGGGCAGAACGTATAATCGCCAACCCGGTGCGTGGTGCCCGAGATCCTGCATCGGACGACGCGCATTTTCCCGGCGTTTTTCACGTGAAAACGTGCGGAAATACGCGGGAAACAAGGTAAAGAGAATTGACTCCGGAGTGTACAATTATTACAATCCGGCCTCTTTAATCACCCACGCTGAGGCGTAAGTCGTTCGAAACTCGTTCGGGTATACGCAAAAGTCAGTGAATTTATTCAAGTTTAGGTAGAAATCGCCATGAAACGCACTTTTCAACCGTCTGTACTGAAGCGCAACCGTTCTCACGGCTTCCGTGCTCGTATGGCTACTAAAAATGGTCGTCAGGTTCTGGCACGTCGTCGTGCTAAAGGCCGTGCTCGTCTGACCGTTTCCAAGTAATAAAAGCTAACCCCTGCGTGGTTAAGCTCGCATTTCCCAGGGAGTTACGTTTGCTAACTCCCACTCATTTCACTTTCGTCTTCCAGCAGCCGCAACGGGCTGGCACGCCGCAAATCACTATTCTCGGCCGCCTGAATTCGCTGGGGCATCCCCGTATCGGTCTCACCGTCGCCAAGAAAAACGTCAAGCGCGCCCATGAACGCAATCGGATTAAACGTCTGACGCGTGAAAGCTTTCGCCTGCGTCAGCACGAACTTCCGGCTATGGATTTCGTGGTGGTGGCGAAAAGAGGGGTCGCTGACCTCGATAACCGGGCGCTGACGGAAGCACTGGAAAAACTATGGCGCCGTCACTGTCGCCTGGCTCACGGCTCCTGATAGCCCTTATTCGGGTCTATCAGCGCCTGATTAGTCCGCTACTCGGGCCGCACTGTCGTTTCACTCCCAGCTGCTCGCAATACGGAATTGAGGCATTGCGCAGGTTCGGAGTGATAAAAGGCAGTTGGTTGACGGTGAAACGCGTATTAAAATGCCACCCTTTACACCCGGGTGGAGACGACCCCGTCCCACCATCTAAAACCAGAGAACACTAACGATGGATTCGCAACGCAATCTTCTAGTCATCGCTTTGTTGTTCGTGTCTTTCATGATCTGGCAGGCATGGGAGCAGGATAAAAATCCTCAGCCCGAGCCACAGACCACGCAGACTACGACCACCGCAGCGGGTAGCGCCGCCGACCAGGGCGTACCGGCCAGTGGCCAGGGGAAACTGATTACCGTTAAGACCGACGTGCTTGAGCTGACCATCAACACCCGCGGTGGTGATGTTGAGCAGGCGCACCTGCTGGCGTACCCGAAAGAGCTGGGTTCTAGCGAACCGTTCCAGCTGCTGGAAACCACGCCGGAGTTTATCTATCAGGCGCAGAGCGGCCTGACCGGTCGCGACGGCCCGGACAACCCGGCTAACGGCCCGCGTCCGCTGTACAACGTTGATAAAGATGCGTTCGTGCTGGCAGACGGCCAGAACACGCTGACCATTCCGCTGACCTATACCGACAAAGCGGGCAACACCTTCACCAAGAACTTCGTACTCAAGCGCGGCGAGTACGCGGTGAACGTGGACTACAACGTGAAGAACGTCGGCGAGAAGCCGCTGGAGGTCTCCACCTTCGGCCAGCTGAAGCAGTCCATCAATCTGCCTAAGCATCGTGACACCGGCAGCAGCAACTTTGCCCTGCACACTTTCCGCGGCGCGGCCTACTCCACGCCGGACGAGAAGTATGAGAAGTATAAGTTCGACACCATTGCCGATAACGAAAACCTGAACCTCAGCGCGAAAGGCGGCTGGGTAGCGATGCTGCAGCAGTACTTCGCTACCGCGTGGGTGCCGCACAGCGATACCACCAGCAACTTCTACACGACGAACCTGGGTAACGGCATTGCCGCCATCGGCTATAAGTCGCAGCCGGTGCTGGTACAGCCGGGTCAGATCCTGACCACCGGCAGCACCCTGTGGGTCGGCCCGGAAATTCAGGATAAGATGGCCGCCGTGGCGCCGCATCTGGATCTGACCGTTGACTACGGCTGGCTGTGGTTTATCTCCCAGCCGCTGTTCAAGCTGCTGAAGTTCATCCACAGCTTCCTCGGCAACTGGGGCTTCTCGATCATCGTCATCACCTTTATCGTGCGCGGTATCATGTACCCGCTGACCAAGGCGCAGTACACCTCGATGGCGAAGATGCGCATGCTGCAGCCGAAGATTCAGGCGATGCGTGAGCGTCTGGGCGACGATAAGCAGCGCCAGAGCCAGGAGATGATGGCCCTGTATAAGGCGGAGAAAGTGAACCCGCTGGGCGGCTGCTTCCCGCTGATTATTCAGATGCCTATCTTCCTTGCGCTGTACTACATGCTGATGGGCTCCATCGAGCTGCGCCACGCGCCGTTCGCCCTGTGGATCCACGACCTGTCGGCGCAGGACCCGTACTACATCCTGCCGATCCTGATGGGCGTGACGATGTTCTTCATCCAGAAGATGTCGCCGACCACCGTGACCGACCCGATGCAGCAGAAGATCATGACCTTTATGCCGGTCATCTTTACCGTCTTCTTCCTGTGGTTCCCGTCCGGTCTGGTGCTGTACTATATCGTCAGCAACCTGGTGACCATCATTCAGCAGCAGCTGATCTACCGCGGTCTGGAAAAGCGTGGCCTGCACAGCCGTGATAAGAAAAAGTCCTGATTCGGTAAGCGATAGCTAAAATGGAAGGCGGTCAGATGACCGCCTTTTTTATTTTTGAGAGTAAGAGAAAACGCCATGAACCATAACGACACGATTGTAGCCCAGGCAACCGCTCCCGGACGCGGTGGCGTCGGCATTCTGCGCGTCTCCGGCCTGCAGGCCCGCGAGGTCGCAGAGGCGGTGCTGGGCAAGCTGCCGAAGCCGCGCTACGCCGACTACTTGCCCTTTCGCGATGCGCAGGGCAGTACGCTGGATCAGGGCATCGCGCTATGGTTCCCTGGCCCGAACTCCTTTACCGGGGAAGACGTGCTGGAGCTGCAGGGCCACGGCGGCCCGGTTATTCTCGATCTGCTGCTGAAACGTATTCTGACCCTGCCCGGCGTGCGCATCGCCAGGCCCGGCGAGTTCTCCGAGCGGGCGTTTCTCAACGATAAGCTCGATCTGGCCCAGGCGGAAGCCATAGCCGACCTGATTGACGCCAGCTCCGAGCAGGCGGCGCGCTCGGCGATGGGCTCGCTGCAGGGGGCCTTTTCAAACCGCGTTAATCACCTTGTGGAAGCACTTACTCACCTGCGCATCTACGTAGAGGCAGCCATCGACTTCCCGGACGAGGAGATAGACTTCCTCTCCGACGGCAAAATCGAGGCCCAGCTTAATGGCGTAATGGCCGACCTGGACGCGGTGCGCGCCGAGGCGCGCCAGGGCAGCCTGCTGCGCGAAGGGATGAAGGTGGTGATTGCCGGGCGGCCAAATGCCGGTAAATCCAGCCTACTCAATGCATTAGCGGGGCGCGAAGCGGCCATCGTCACCGATATCGCCGGCACCACCCGCGACGTGCTGCGCGAACATATCCATATCGACGGCATGCCGCTGCACATCATCGACACCGCCGGGCTGCGCGAGGCCAGCGACGAAGTGGAGCGCATCGGCATTGAGCGCGCCTGGCAGGAGATCGAGCAGGCGGATCGGGTGCTGTTTATGGTCGACGGCACCACTACCGACGCCGTCGATCCGGCCGCCATCTGGCCGGACTTTATCGCCCGCCTGCCGGCAAATCTGCCGATCACCGTGGTGCGTAACAAGGCGGATATTACCGGCGAAGCAGCCGGCCTGACGGAAGTAAACGGTCACTCACTTATTCGCCTCTCCGCCCGCCAGGGCGAAGGCGTAGAGGTGCTGCGCGATCACCTCAAGCAGAGCATGGGCTTCGATACCAGCATGGAGGGCGGCTTCCTCGCCCGCCGCCGCCACCTGCAGGCGCTGGAGATTGCCGCAGAGCACCTGCAGCAGGGCAAAGCCCAGCTGATCGGCGCCTGGGCCGGCGAACTGCTGGCGGAGGAGCTGCGCCTGGCGCAGCAGAGCCTGAGCGAGATCACCGGCGAATTTACCTCTGATGATTTGCTGGGAAGGATTTTTTCGAGCTTTTGTATCGGGAAATAGCGCTTCGTCTGTAATCATCCATTCTTTCCACATATCCCGCATAGCTGATTGTTATGCGGGACTTTCGTTGAAAGCCTGGCCAATTATTATTACTGGACAAGATTTTTTTCTGATCTCAACATCTAGCTTCGCTAGACCGCGAATTGTTCACTACATAAGGACTATGTTGCCAATGACTGAAGCCGAACTCCTGCGTCAACTGGCTCTGGGTGAGGATAGCCGCCACCAGTTCAAACGTGATGCGACTAATGTTGACAGTATAGCCGCTGAGTTGGCGGCTTTTTCCAACAGCGGTGGTGGTCAATTGTTTATTGGCGTAGAGGATGATGGCTCAGTATTGGGGTTGGAATCTGGCGCAGT
>NZ_BCZS01000027.1 GCF_001598855.1 Pluralibacter gergoviae ATCC 33028 = NBRC 105706
TCGCGCAGTGAGGCGTCTGAATCAGTTGCTCAGCAATGCGGCTTCTCAGCATACACGTCCGCCAGTGCACCCTCTGACTGAAAATGTGCAGACGGACAACGGCATCGTCATTGTGGTCAGCGTACCCGATGGCCTTGCCAAACCCTATGTAGATCATCAAGGCCGTATTTGGGTCAAACAGGGAGCAGACAAGCGCCATGTGACATCCCGCGAAGAGATGCAGCGCATGTTCCAACTTGCTGGCCTGGTGTATGCAGATGTGGTGCCAATCGCAGGAACATCATCTGCAGATATCAACAGCCAGGTGTTCCATAACTATTTCAATCGCCGCTACGGTCAGAATGCAGAGTTTGCCGGTCAGCCCTTTGAACAACTGTTGCAAAATATCAGCCTGGGCGATGGCCGCGAGATAAATCTAAGTGGATTGTTGTTATTTGGTCACCAACCGCAGCGCTGGCGACCCGCCTTCGAAGTCAAAGCCGTCGCTTTCCCCGGTACAGCACTGCATGATACCCGCTACCTGGACAGCGAAGATATCGGTGGCACATTACTGGAGCAATATCAGCGCAGTTTTGCCTTTATTCGTCGCAACCTTCGTCATGTTCAAGCCGGTCGGGGCTTTAATACATTAGGGCAACTGGAAATCCCTGAACAGGCACTTGAAGAGCTGTTGGTGAATGCATTAATTCATCGGGACTACTTCACCAGCGCATCGATTCGTCTGATGATATTCGCCGATCGGGTTGAAATTATCAGTCCCGGCCACCTGCCAGATAGCCTGAGCACTGAGGCTATTCGTCGCGGTGCCACCAACCGACGGAATCCTACGCTCACCGAACATGCGGTACATATCCTTCCCTACCGCGGCTTAGGTACCGGTATTCTCCGCGCATTAAAGGATTGGCCAGCGATTGAGCTTATCGACGATGTAACCGCTAACCAGTTCCGGGTGGTTATCAGACGACAACGAACAGAATCTGACACCGGGGAAGTCACCGGGGAAGTCACCGGGGAAGTCACCGGGGAAGTCACCGGGGAAGTCACCGGGGAAGTCACCGGGGAAGTCACCGGGGAAGTCACCGGGGAAGTCACCGGGGAAGTCACCGGGGAAGTGTTGCGATTACTGAGGGTAATCCGAGGAGAAATGAAGCGCTCTGACATCCAGGCTGCTCTGGGGTTGAAGCATGAAGATCATTTCCGCAATACCTATCTTCTCCCGGCACTGGCGAGCAAACTAATAGAAATGACGATCCCGGATAAACCCAGAAGCAGCCGACAGATGTATCGCCTTACGTCACAAGGTGATAGATTGTTAAAACAGCAGGATGCCGAATAGTTCTATGAGCCACATTGGTTCACGGTCTTAATTCCCCACTACCCGCCTCCTCTCCAGCCGCCGCACCCGGCGGCTGGAGCCAATGTAAGTGACCACAAACACCAGCGCAAAGAGCACCACGATGGTCGGCGCGGGGGCGCTGTCGAGGAAGAACGACAGGTAGACGCCGCACAGCGACACCAGCAGCGAAATCACCACCGCCAGCAGCAGCGCTATATGAAAGCGCTGGGTCAGCAGGACCGCAATCGCGCCCGGCGCAATCAGCAGCGAAATCGAGAGAATAATCCCCACCGCCTTCAGCGTCGCCACGATGGTCAGGGAGACCATGCACAGCAGGCCGTAGTGCAGCCAGCGGGTGGGCAGGCCGCTGACCTGAGCCTGCAGCGGATCGAAGCAGAACAGCAGGAAATCGCGCCACTTTACCGCAAATACCAGCACGATAAACCCTGCGATTGCGGCGGTCTGCATCATATCGTCGCCGTTAACCCCCAGCATATCGCCGAACAGGATATGGTCGAGGTGGACCTCCGGGCGCAGGGCGATGTAGAGGATCAGCCCGCTGGCGAACATGCCGGAAAAGACGATGCCCATCACCGTATCCTGCTTGATGCGGCTGTTGTCCTTCAGGTAGCCGGTGGCCAGGGCGCAGAGCAGCCCGGCGGCAAACGCCCCGGCGCCGAGCGGCAGACCGAACAGCCACGCCAGCACCACGCCGGGAAAGACCGCGTGGCTCATGGCGTCGCCCATCAGCGCCCAGCCCTTCAGCACCAGGAATACCGACAGCAGCGCGCAGGGCACGGCCACCGCCAGGGCAATGAGCAGCGCGCTGCGCATAAAGGCAAACTGCAGCGGCTCCAACAGCATGTTCATCATGGCTGCACCTCCAGCGCCCGGCGGGCGCGGCGGCGGCCGGCCAGCAGGCCGTGCTGCGGCGCGAAGATGAAGGCCAGCAGGAACAGCAGCGTCTGCGCCACCACGATAATGGCGCCGGTGGCGCCGTCGAGGTAGTAGCTGGCCCACGCCCCGAGAAAGCTGGTAATGCTGCCGATGGCGACGGCAATCAGCAGCAGCCGCGGGAAGCGGTCGGTCAGCAGCCACGCCGTGGCGCCGGGGGCCACCACCAGGCTTATCACCAGGAAGGCGCCCACAGTCTGCAGGGCGGCGACGGTCGAAACCGCCAGCAGGGTAAAGAACAGCACCTTCAGCCGCCCCGGATGCAGGCCGATGGCGCGGGCGTGATTTTCATCAAAAAAGGTCACCAGCAGATCTTTCCACTTAAAAAACAGCACGATTGTCGATACCGCGCCGATTATCGCCAGCTGGCGGATATCCTCCGGCGCAATGGCCAGAATATTGCCCAGCACGATAGTCTGAATATTCACCGACGTCGGGTTAAGCGACACCATAAACAGGCCGAGACCAAAGAAAGAGGAGAAGATCAGGCCAATGATCGCATCCTCCTTCAGCCGGGTGCGCTGATTGAGAAACAGCATACTGGCCGCCGCCAGGCCGCCGGAGAAAAAGGCTCCCAGCGAGAACGGAAGACCGATCATATAAGCCCCGGCCACGCCGGGCACGATGGCGTGCGACAGCGCATCGCCGATCAGCGACCAGCCCTTGAGCATCAGGTAGCAGGAGAGAAAGGCGCACAGCGCCCCGACCATTGCCGATACCCACATGGCGTTGAGCATATATTCATAGCCAAACGGCTCCAGCAGCGCGCTCATGAGTTCCCCTGCGTTCGGTGGGCAATAAAGGGGCACTCATCGTCGGTAGCGATCCGCTCTTCGCAACCGCTCAGCACCGCGTGGCGCAGCACGCCGCTGAAGGCGCGCTCAAGGTTGTCGGCGGTAAAGGTGGTCTCCGTCGGGCCGCTGGCCAGCACGGTGCCCTTCACCATCACCGTGTAGTCGCAAAACGCCGTTACCGAGCCGAGGTTGTGGGTCGACACCAGCATGGTTTTGCCCTCATCGCGCAGCTCCCTCAGCAGGCTGATAATTTTGGCCTCGGTTTGCACGTCCACGCCGGTAAACGGCTCGTCGAGCAGAATAGCCTCGCCCCGCTGGGCGATGGCGCGGGCCAGAAAGACGCGCTTTTTTTGCCCGCCGGAGAGCTCGCCTATCTGCCGGTGGCGAAACGCCGCCATATCGACGCGCTCCAGCGCCTCGCTGACGATGCGCTTGTCCTCAGCGCTGGCAATACGCAGCAGGCCCATGTGGCCGTAGCGGCCCATCATCACCACGTCCTCCACCAGCACCGGAAAGGACCAGTCCACCTCTTCCGACTGCGGCACATAGGCCACCAGGTTCTTGCGCAGGGCCTGGCGGGTAGGCAGCCCAAGAATGGAGATACTGCCGCTCGCCAGGCGGACAAAGCCCATAATGGCCTTAAACAGCGTGGACTTGCCGGATCCGTTGACGCCGACCAGCGCGGCAATTGAGCCGCCGGGAAGGCAAAAGCTGGCGTCGTGCAGCGCCGTGTGGCCGTTGCGATAGGTCACGGTGACGCCGGAGACGGTAATGCCTGACGACGAATTCATGACTTATCCTTCATGCCGTCTTTCAGACCCTGGACCAGCGTACCGGTCGTGACCCTGAGCAGATCGAGATAGGTCGGTACAGGGCCGTCTGCGGGACTCAGGGAGTCAACGTAGAGTACGCCGCCGTAGTGGGCGCCGGTTTCGCGGGCAACCTGGCGCGCGGGTTTATCGGAGACGGTGCTTTCGCTAAATACCGCCGGGATGTGATTTTTCTTCACCAGGTCCACGACCTTGCGCACCTGCTGCGGCGTCCCCTGCCGATCGGCATTAATTGGCCACAGGTAAAGCTCCTTCAGCCCCAGATCGCGGGCCAGATAGGAGAATGCCCCTTCGCTGGAGACCAGCCAGCGCTGCCCTTCGGGGATAGTGTCCACCTGCTGGCGCAGCGGCGTGACCATTTGGGTTATCTGCTCTTTGTAGGCTTGTGCATTGCGCTTATAGGTGTCGGCATTCGCCGGATCGTACTTCACCAGCGCGTCGCGGATGTTGTTGACGTAGATAAGCGCATTGTCGGCGGACATCCACGCGTGGGGGTTCGGCTTGCCGTTATAGGGCCCTTCGCTGATGCCCATCGGCGTAACGCCGGCGGTAACAATCACTTCCGGTACGCCGCTGAGGTGCTGATAGAAACGTTCGAACCAGCGCTCCAGGTTCATGCCGTTCGCCAGGATCAGCTGGGCGCCCTGGGCGCGTTTAATGTCGCCAGGCGTAGGCTGGTATTCATGAATTTCAGCACCCGGTTTAGTAATGGAACTCACCTCGGCGGCGTCGCCGGCGACGTTTTTGGCCATATCCGCAATCACCGTGAAGGTAGTGATGACCTTAAACTTCGCCTGCGCCCATGCCGGAGCGGCGCAGAGCGAAGTAAGAGTGGCTCCAAGAAGCAAAGCCCTGATGCTGACAATCGGGAACATGGTGACGCCTCCATAGCATGGTTAAATAAAGCGCATTTATAGCCTGTGCTATTTTTTATAGCACAGGCTATTTTTAAATGAAAACAATTATCATTTGATATGCGTTAAAATCGTTAAGGGAATGAAGTTCAGGTAATCGTGCGGCGACCGTTTCATCAAAAATTCGTGAACGAACAAACTGGTTTTAATAAGGAAATGTAAATCTTCTGGCAGAAACCTATTCAGCCCTGTTATTCCACATTTAAACCTCATTAGTTTGAGCAATAATAGATCTATCATTTACCCTTCACTGACCATTAATCACGGAGCGACATAATGGCAACGCACTTCGCAAGAGGGATTTTGAACTACGGGCACCTTCTGCCTGCGCGGCTTACGCCCGCCTGCCACAGCCGGGCCAGACAGCTGCCCGCACACCGGCGAACGCGCTTTCTCGCGTCCCGCTCTCTGCTGGCCGAGCTGATGTTCATGCTCTACGGTATTAATGAGCTTCCCACTATCATCACCCGACCCGATGGCAAGCCGGAGTTTATGGAGAGCAGCCATCCGCGCTTTTCCATCGCCTATGCCGGCAATATCGTGGGCGTGGCGCTGACCACCGGCAGCGAATGTGGCCTTGGCATGGAACTTCAGCGCGCGACGCGCAGCGTTTACCCTGCCGGCAGCGCTGAAATCGCGGAGTTCAGCAGCAATGAGCAGCTGTGGATCAGAAACCAAAACGATCCCAGAGAAGCAAAAGCGCAGATACTGACCCTGCGCCAGAGTGTGCTAAAGCTGAACGGCGATATTCATAACCATGAACGGCTGCAGCTGCTGCCGGGCTCTGGCCGACTGCGGGCGACAAATATGCAGCCGGTTGAGGCGATTTGCGATGCTGAGGATGTGCTGGTGTGGTCTGTTGCCGTCACGCCCGTGATTGAGCGCCTGAAGGTCTGGGAATTTGACAGCCATACCGGCTGGCGCGGATTACCCGATATGCAGCTCCGGGCCAGTGAACCCTCTGCCCGGCTAATGCGCTTCACCAGCCTGCCGGGAGAGAGAACACCTATACTCAGTTAATACACCATGATGAAAAGGAGTAGTCATGTCAGAGGCATTGAAGATTGTTACGCTACTGGGAAGCCTGCGCAAAGGCTCTTTTAACGGCATCGTCGCCCGCACGCTGCCAAAAATTGCCCCCGAGGGCATGAATATCAGCGCACTGCCGTCTATCGACGCTATCCCGCTGTACGATGCCGATATCCAGGAAGAAGAAGGATTCCCGCAGCGGGTCGAAGAGATTGCCGCCCTGATCCGCGAAGCGGACGGCGTGGTGATCGTCACCCCGGAGTACAACTACTCGGTGCCCGGCGGGCTAAAAAACGCTATCGACTGGCTATCCCGGCTGCCGGCACAGCCGCTGGCAGGCAAGCCGGTGCTGATCCAGACCAACTCGATGGGCGCCATCGGCGGCGCCCGCTGCCAGTATCATCTGCGCCAGATCCTCGTTTTCCTTGATGCAATGGTGATGAACAAGCCCGAATTTATGGGCGGGGTTATCCAGAATAAGGTCGACCCTCAGACCGATGAGGTGGTGGATCAGGCGACGATTGAACATCTTACCGGCCAGCTGAGCGCCTTCGCGCAGTATATCCAGCGCGTTAAGGCGTAAAAAAAACCGCAGACGACAAGTCTGCGGTTTTTTCTTTTCTGATGCTATCAGGCGTCGATAAAAACAATCTTCAGCACGAACAGCAGGGCGACGATAAGTACGCACGGGCTGAGGTCGCGGAAGCGGCCAGTACCGATTTTCATCACGCAGTAGGAGATAAAGCCCAGCGCAATGCCCTCGGTGATGGAGAAGCTGAACGGCATCATCACCGCCGTGATAAACGCCGGCACCGCCTCGGTGAGATCGTCCCACTTCACGCGCGCCAGGCTGGAGGTCATCAGCACGCCGACGTAAATCAGGGCGCCCGCCGCGGCATAAGGCGGCACCATGCCCGCCAGCGGCGAGAGAAAAATCACCAGCAGGAACAGGATCCCCACCACCACCGCGGTCAGGCCGGTGCGACCGCCGACGGAGACGCCGGAGGTGGATTCAATATAAGCAGTAACCGATGAGGTGCCGAGGAAGGAGCCGGTGACCGACGAGATGCTGTCCACATACAGCGCCTGCTTCATGCGCGGGAACTTGCCCTTTTCATCGGTCAGACCGGCTTTATCGGTGACGCCCATCAGGGTACCGGAAGAGTCGAACAGATTAACCAGCATAAAAGAGAAAATCACCCCGGCGAGTCCGACGTTCAGCGAACCGGCGAGGTCAACGTGGCCAATCACAGAGGTCACGCTCGGCGGTGTGGAAATGATGCCGCCGTAGTGAACATCGCCGAGCATCAGGCCCAGCAGGGTCGTGACAATGATGGAGATCAGCACCGCCGCATGGATATTGCGCGACGCCAGGATAGCGATAATGAAGAAGCCCAGCACGCCCAGCAGCACGCTGTGGGAGGTCAGCTTGCCAATGCTCACCAGCGTGTCGGCGTTGGAGATGATCACGCCCGCATTTTTCAGGCCCATCATGCCGATAAACAGACCGATACCGCTGGTGATCCCCACCCGAAGGCTGACCGGAATGTTGGCAATCATCCAGTAGCGTACGCGGAAAATGGTCAGCAGCAGCAGCCCCACGGCGCCCCAGAAAATCGCGCCCATACCGACCTGCCACGGCAGGCCCATCGCCTTGACCACCACGAAGGCAAAGAAGGCGTTCAGCCCCATCGCCGGCGCCAGCGCCACCGGCAGGTTAGCAAACAGCCCCATCAGAATGCTGCCAAAGGCGGCAATCAGGCAGGTGGTCACAAAGACGGCGCTGGTGTCCATGCCAGCCACGCCCAGAATCTGCGGATTCACAAAAACGATATAGACCATCGTCAGGAAGGTGGTGAAACCCGCGATGACTTCGGTGCGCGCCGTGGTTCCGTGAGCGCGGAGTTTAAACACGCGCTCAAGCAGCCCCTGGCCCGAAGCCTGGGTTGTATTTTGTTGGCTCATCTTCTGGTTCCAGACAAAGGAGGGAAAAATTTCGTCGCTATCCTATACCAAAATGCGACAATAAGGGCACCTGCGGTCCACTTTTTTTCATTGATTTTGCTTATACGGCAACGATTGCGTCGGGCTAATTTTATTACGAAAACGTTAAACTTGAGATAACAGGAAAGAGCATGTCCGGTATTGAGGCGGTATTTTTTGACTGTGACGGCACGCTGGTGGACAGTGAAGTGATCTGTTCCCGCGCCTATGTACACATGTTTCAAACGTTCGGCATTACCCTCGAGCTCGAGGAGGTCTTCAAGCGCTTTAAGGGCGTCAAGCTGTACGAAATTATCGACATCGTTAACGATGAGCACGGCACTCACCTGAACAAATCCGATCTGGAACCGGTTTACCGCGCCGAAGTGGCGCGCCTGTTTGACAGCGAACTGGAAGTCATTCCCGGCGCTGAGGCATTACTGGATACCATTAAACTGCCAATGTGCGTCGTCTCAAACGGTCCGGTCAGCAAAATGCAGCATTCGCTGGGCAACACCGGCATGCTGCACCACTTCCCGGAGAAGCTCTTCAGCGGCTACGATATCCAGCGCTGGAAGCCGGACCCGGCGCTGATGTTCCACGCTGCCATGGCGATGGACGTTAATGTTGAAAACTGCATTCTGGTCGATGATTCAGCCGCCGGCGCGCAGTCGGGGATCGACGCAGGGATGGAGGTGTTCTACTTCTGCGCAGACCCACACAATAAACCGATTAAACATCCCAAAGTAACGATATTCAGGCATCTGAATGAGCTGCCCGCGCTGTGGAAAGCGCGCGGCTGGGACATTACGCGTTAAAATTACAGCAAAGTACCTGGTGCGGCACTTCACCGTACCAGGCTGGAGTATGTTCAGCCAAACTTTTTAACCAGTGTGGCTACAATCTCAGCCAGAGATTCAATTTGCCCATCACTCAATGCTGAAATAGTAATTCTCAGACCTTGTGCTGATTTGTTAACGTTGAATCCTTCCGCAGAGCGAAGCAGCCACCCTTTCTTCATTGCCTCGGTCACTATCTGCTCGCTGCCATTTTTTAGCGGGATCCAGACATTGAGGCCACCATGCTTGTCGGAGATATTGATACCGTGCCGCTTTAATTCAGCAGTAAATTTCTCTCTACGGCGCCAGTATTCATTTTTAGCATACTCAATTTTTTCCATGACCTCCGGCGACGATAATCCCCCCTGAACCATATCCTGAAGAATGTGGCTAACCCAGCCAATACCAGGAGACAGGCGCTGCTGAAGGCGTAATGCTGTCTCAGGATCGCTTGCCATCAGAGCGACTCTGAGATCCGGTCCAAAAAATTTGGATACGGTGCGTACTAATGCCCAGTGGCGCGCATCTGCGGGAATAATTGAATGATAATCACTACTGGAAAGAAGTGAGAAATGGTCGTCTACCACTATCAGCACCTGTGGATATTTGGCCAGGAGATCGCGTATCTCTCCAGCACGCTCTTTAGAGAGAGCCCAGCCTGTCGGGTTCTGAGCCCTGGGTGTGATGATGACCGCTTGGGCTCCCCTGGATAAGGCTTTTGAAAGTAGCGCTGTATTCATACCCTCTTCGTCAACAGGCACACCTACCGCTTTGTAGCCATTCGTTTTAATGGTACTGATGCTGGAAAGAAAACAGGGTTCCTCAACCACTACGCGATCGCCAGCAATGAGATAGGCTCTAAGAAGACGCTCAACAGCATCCACGGCACCATGAGTGACTGATAGCTCATGCTCTTCAGGGACACCATCATCGAGCCATTTTTTTCCGATTTTTCTTAATCCAGAAGAGACACTGGCTTCACCATACAATTTAGGAGTACTGTCGATTGAGCGGGCCAGCAGTATTGGGTCCGGTAGAAACTCCGGGCCAGGGTTACCGCCAGCAACATCGATTAATGCCATATCCGAGACAAACCCTTCACGGTCTGCATCTCCAGTCACTTGATTTATAACGGTTCCATTCCTTCCTCGGGTAGTGGCAATACCCGCTACTACCAGTTTCTGATAAGCGGAAGAAACCGTATTGCGATTAACACCAAGCATCTCGGCAAGGTCCCGAATCGGGGGCAAAGAGTCATTGGGCTTGTAGTTACCCTTCCTTACCTGCTGACGTATGTATTCAAAAATCTCATTGGCTGACTTCAACATTGTATTGACCTATGACAAAAGCGTTGATAGGATCTCTCCCGACAAAGGATAGAGCTTCTTGAACATTGTAACGTATAAGTAGTAGTTAGTTATCACTTTAAAAGCGCTCATAACTGTTTGGTCGGAAAGACAGTGATGCCCGGCTAGTACGGCTGGCAATATTATTGAGAAGCATGTGCTTCACTATGAAATGACTATCACCAGGAGACTTAAAGATAGGACATAGATCTTAAAGCACAGAGTTACTTTCTCTATTGAGCCGAGAAAATGAATGCCGAGCTATAGAGGGTAACAAAACGGTTATGTCTTAAAAGATAATACAAAAATAGTAGAACAATAAATCTCATCACAGCGGATATCATATTATCATAAAAAACGTAACGAACTCACTGTCATTAATAAATAACGTCAGTGACTATTATAAACAAAACCTTCACTTTCATTATTATATAGAGTGAAGTGCTTATTCATATAAATAATAACTACGTTATATTCACTACCATTTCTAACAATGGCAGCAAATAGCGATAGCCATTATTTACATAAAGACCATGATTGTTAATTTACATCAATTTAACAACCATTCCTGGATTGTTACTTGAAATAAAGAAGGATGGCATTTAAAACAAATAGTCATCTCGTTGTTGTTTATTTAAATATGGTAAAAAAAATGAAATTCAAAGTATTAGCAGTGGCCCTAGTAGCAGCTTTTGGAATTAACGCAGCACATGCAGAAGGCGAAGATGGCGGTGGAAACACGCCAGGTAGCGTAACGGCGCAGGCCGTAGCAACCTGGTCGGCCACGGCAAAAAAAGATACTACCAGCAAGCTGGTTGTTACGCCGCTGGGCAGCCTGAGCTTCCAGTACGCTGAAGGCGTTAAGGGCTTCAACACTCAGAAAGGTCTTTTTGACGTCGCTATCGAAGGCGACACTACCGCACAGTCTTTTAAACTGACCTCTAAGCTGGTTAGCAATACTTTGACGCAGCTGGATAACTCCGGTTCAACCCTGAGCGTCGGCGTTGACTACAACGGAACTGAAGTCAACAAAGATGGCGATACCCCGATGATTGATACCGCTGCGGGCGTTCTGGGTGGCAATCTGAGCGCGCTGTCTAACGGCTACAACCAGGCTGGACGTACAACTGCGCAGGACGGCTTCACTTTCTCCATCATCAGCGCGACCACTGACGGTACTACCGCCGCCACTGACTTCAGCACTCTGCCGGAAGGTATCTGGAGCGGTGACGTTAGCGTTCAGTTCGACGCAACCTGGACCAGCTGATTTCTGCCATACCAAAGCAGGGATTTATTCCCTGCTTTTTCTTAAGCAAGTGAATACCTATGAAAAAGTATATCCTGGCCACCAGCATGTTATTTTTTACCACCACTTCAGCATTAGCGCTGGATGTGGGGGATATCTCTTCGTTTATGAATAGCGATAGCAATGTTTTAAGCAAAGAGATAAAAAACACAACTGACAGCGGACGTTTAATTAACATTCACCTAGAGCGATTATCATCTCCGCTGGAGAATGGACACGTTATTCCTATGGACAGGAAGGATGAGGTTTTATTTACTCCGGGTAGTCTTTTAATGCCGGCAAAAGCCAGCGACGTCGTCCGCTTTTTCTACAAGGGGCCGGAGGATGATAAAGAGCGTTATTATCGTATTGTCTGGTTCGATCAGGCATTAAGCGATGCCGATAAGAACAGTTCAAAACGTAGTGCCGTGGCCACAGAGTCTGCTCGCATTGGCACTATTCTGGTTATCGCCCCGCGTAAGGTGAATTTCAGTTACAAATACAACAGCGGCACTCTTATTAATACTGGTAATGCCACTATGCATATTCTGGCATACGGCCCGTGCCTCAAACCTTCAGAAGATAAAGAAGGTAAAGGCTGTAAAGAAAACTATTATCTGATGCCGGGTAAATCGCGACATTTCACTCACGTCAACACCAACGATCAAAAAGGTCGGGTAGCCCTCTGGCAGGGTGAGCAATTCGTACCCGTAAAATAGATTCTCGTATACACGGAATTATTGTATGTCGATTGAGCTGAAGTCGCTCCTTACCTCTGGTGCGCTCTGTGTATTTTTACCTCTTAGCGTCTCAGCCGCCCCGGGACAAATCCAGCAAATTGGCGGTGTAATCATTCCTCAGGCATTTAGTCAGGCTCTGCAGGACGGGATGAGTATACCGCTGTATATCCACCTGGAAGGAAGCTCAGATATCAAAGACGATCAGAGGCTTGGAGAGGCGTTTATCTGGCTTGATAATGGCGTCCTGCGGATCCGCAAAATTCAGCTTGAAGAAAACGACAGCAATACTACCGTCAGTGAAGAGACCCGTAAAACGCTTTTAAGTATGTCAAACAGCTCGTTCGATGACAAACTACGCGTGGATCTTTCCCCAAATGCCCACCTGGAACTCAGCCTTCGACAGCTGCTGCTGCAGCTTGTTGTTAGCCGGGAGGCTCTGGGAACCGTGCTGCGCGAACGAAGTGCTGATATTGGCCAGTCAAGCGTCGATAAGATAAGCAGTACCCTGAACTATGATTTGGGTATCTACAACAACCAGATGCGCAACGCGGGCAGCAACACCTCAAGCTATCTTTCATTAAATAGCATCAGCGCCCTGCGCGAGCACCACATTGAGCTGAACGGTTCCCTGTACGGGATGGGCAGCGGCGATCAGCAAAAAGAATTGTATAAGGCGATGTATGAGCGTGACTTCGCCGGACATCGTTTTGCCGGGGGTATGCTCGATACGTGGAACCTGCAGTCCCTCGGTCCGATGACCGCACTCTCTGCGGGTAAGATTTACGGTGCATCCTGGGGTAACCAGGCCAGCTCAACGGTGTTCGATAATACGCAATCCGCCACGCCCGTAGTGGCCTTTCTGCCTTCTGCGGGCGAAGTTCATATCAAGCGCGACGGGCGTCTGGTCAGCGTGCAAAACTTCACCATGGGTAACCACGAGGTGGATACCCGCGGGCTGCCTTACGGTATTTACGATGTCGACGTCGAGGTCGTGGTCAACGGCAAAGTCGTCACCAAGCGCACCCAGCGGGTCAATAAGCTCTTTACCCGCGGCCGCGGAGCCGGTGCGCCGCTGGCCTGGCAGTTCTGGGGCGGTAATTTCCACATGGACCGCTGGTCGGAAAGCGGCAAAAAAACGCTGCCGGCAAAAGATAGCTGGCTGCTCGGTGCTTCCGCCTCAGGTTCGGTTAACGTTCTTACCTGGGCCGCAACCGGCTACAGCTTTGATAATACGATGGTCGGTGAAACCCGCCTGACGATGCCGGTTACCAGCGCCCTCAACGTTAACCTCCAGACGATGCTGGCCAGCGACGGCTCCCGGGGCGAGATCGGCAGCATCAGCGCGAGTCTGCCCGGCGGCTTTAGCTCTATCTGGCTGAACCAGGAAAAAGTCAGCACCGGGGATCGCATTCGCCGCAGCGACTCGGATAACCGCGCAATCGGCGGTACGCTGAATTTAAGCCCTCTGTGGTCGCGGCTGGGGACCTTTAGCGTCAGCTATAATGACGATCGTGAATATGACAGCCGCTATTACACCGCCGACTACTACCAGTCTGTGTACAGCGGTTCCCACGGCTCGCTCGGGCTGCGCCTGGGGCTTCAGCGCAACAACTACAACGGCAGCACTTCGGGTACCGAAAAATATATTGCGCTGGATCTCTCTCTGCCTATGGGCAACTGGTTCAGCGCCGGCGTTACCCATCAGAACGGCTACTCCATGCTCAACCTGTCGGCGCGCAAACAGTTTGCCGAAGACAGCGCGATCCGCACCATTGGCGCGAACGTGTCCCGATCGCTCTCCGGCAACACCGGCGGAGATAGGACCATGAGCGGCGGCGGCTACGCACAGTTTGAGACGCGCTATACCAGCGGGACCTTCAACGTGAACAGCAGCACCGACGGCTACGTGAATACCAACCTGACGGCGCACCGTACCGTCGGCTGGCAGGGCAAAAATATCGCCGCCAGCGGCCGCACCGACGGTAATGCCGGGGTGATCTTTAATACTGGCCTGGAGAATGACGGCAAGCTGAGCGCCAAGATTAATGGCCGGGTGATGCAGCTGAGCGGTAAGCGCAACTATCTGCCGCTGCCGTCATACTCGAAATATGACGTAGAGCTGGAAAACAGCAAAAACTCAATGGACAGCTACGATATCGTCAGCGGGCGCAAAACCCACCTGACGCTCTATCCGGGCAACGTTGCCGTGATCGAGCCGGAGGTGAAGCAGATGGTGACCGTATCCGGGCGTATTCATGCCGAGGATGGCTCGCTGCTGTCCAACGCACATATTAATAACCACATTGGTCGCACCCGTACGGATAGCAATGGTGAGTTCGTTATGGATATCGATAAGAAGCATC
This sequence comes from Pluralibacter gergoviae ATCC 33028 = NBRC 105706, assembly GCF_001598855.1. Classification (GTDB taxonomy): domain Bacteria; phylum Pseudomonadota; class Gammaproteobacteria; order Enterobacterales; family Enterobacteriaceae; genus Pluralibacter; species Pluralibacter gergoviae. Next base: position 14,414 of record NZ_BCZS01000027.1, read on the forward strand.
CGACCATTGACTTTAACTACGGTAAAAATCAGAGCTGCGAAGTCGATCTGGAGTTGAGTAAGGCTCGCGGCGCTGTCTGGGTAGGCGACGTGATCTGCAGCGGACTGAAAGACTACGCCAGCGTACAATCAGCAGGAGAAGGTAATGAAAGCTAAGTGGCTGGGATCTTTGATCCTATTAAGCCTTTTGATGTTTAATAGCTATGCTCATGCCCAACTAAATAAAAAAGTTGATGGTGATGCAACGCCAGTAAAATTTGTTTTTGTCGAAAATGATAATGATGATAACTATTTCGTTACGCCTGGTGGTGTATTAGACCCACGAATGACAGGAGCCAGTGACTGGACCGGTTTGAAAGCAGATGGTACAGGTTTTAATTATCAACAAAGCCTTGGATATATCAATGATGGTTTTAACAGGCCACTTACTGCAAATAATAAATTTGATATGTGGATTGAAAACTCCCCAGCATCAAATCCTTTATTAGGTTTACGTTGTATAAACTGGTATAAAGGTTGCGATATGGCAACCAGCCTGATTCAACCAAAAGCTACTGATAATAATGGATTTTATGGCGTTACCGTACCCTCCGGCGGAGCAATGTGGATGCACGGAATGATATCGGGATCGCTTTATCAATACCTTCAACAAATCCCTGTTGGCGGTAGCTTCAGCATGATTATAAACACCTGTCAGACCTCTGCTGATTAAGATGCCAGCAGCGGGGCTCGCTGTATAGACCAGGCCTCCGGCGAGTGGCATGCGCGCCGGGTTACGCATACAAAAGGCGCCCATCTCAAGCTATTAAACACGGGTGCCCTATCCGATATCTATGTCAATAGCGATGGCGTTCCGACGCTTGGCGAAGGTAATATTGATTGTAAAATTCAAACCATCAATGGCCTCAATGGCGTTAGCTGTAAAATGATCAGCTATAATTTACAAGTCAATGGCTTGAGCAACTCATCAATTCATATTTTCCCTTCAATTAACAATAGTAATCTTGCATCAAAGATCTCTTCTGGTGATATGCAATTCAGCCTTGATGGCAACTCATGGAAAAAGGTTAACGGTATATCACAATATTATACCTTTAACGAAATGAAGAGTAGCAGTGCTGTTTACCTTTTCTTCTCAAGCAATTTCTTTAAACAGCTGGTAGGGCTCGGTTTAAGTGATATAAACACCAAGAACCTGTTCAACTTCCGATTTCAGAACACTACCTCGCCAGAATCAGGTTGGTACGAGTTTTCTACCTCAAGCTCTATTGATATAAAACCACGAGACTTCAGCGTCAGCATCATTTCCGATGAGTATACTAGCAATCCCCACCATGAAGGTAATGTTGGCGAGGGTAATCCATCACTGGATTTCGGCTATATTGTGACTACCAGCGGTAAAACGAAAGCAGATGAGGTTCTCGTTAAGGTCACCGGCCCGGCGAAGGACATCGGCGGGCGCTCATACTGTATTTTCAGCTCGCCAGACAATAAAGAGAAAGTCCCCTTTCCGGCCACCCTCTCCTTCTTTACGATGAGCGGTGATAGTAAAAGCTACGACACGGGCTGCGACGATAAATGGCACGACATGACAGATGCCATGTGGACCAGCTCCCCCTGGAACGACAGCTCCGGCGCGAAGGGTGAATTCGACAAGGCCAACGTCAAGTTTTCGATCCAGATGGATGATAAGATCTCGCAGAAAACCGTGGAAAATAATGAATGGTTTGGTGAAGTCAGCGCTTCAGGAGAGATTCATGTTAAGGCAACGTGGCGTCATATTAACTAAAGCCCGGCAGGCGCTGCTGTGCCTGCTTATCCTCGCGGCGCCCCCGGCGGCGCTGGCGATTTCGGTCGGTAATCTGACCTTTTCCATGTCGCCCGATGACAGCTTCGTCGCCAAGCGGGTGCTGAATAATAACCAGAGCGCACGGCTGTACGAAGTCTCGGTGGTCGGTATCGACAGCCCCAGCGAGAAAGAGATCCAGACCCGGCCCGCCGACGGTGAGCTGCTGTTCTCTCCTAAGCAGATGACGCTTCAGCCTGGCCTTGGCGAGTATTTCAAGTTCTACTATAACGGCCCTAAGGATGACCGCGAGCGCTACTATCGCGTCTCCTTCCGGGAAGTGCCTACCAGCAATCACGTGATGCGCAATTCGGCAAATTCGCAGATCAGCATCGATCCCGTGGTGATTATCGATACCATCCTGGTGGTTCGTCCTCGCCATATCGATTTTAAATGGACCTACGATCGCGCCACCGGAACCGTCAGGAATACCGGCAACACCTGGTTTAAGCTGCTGATTAAGCCCGGCTGCAGCACCACGGAAGAAGAGGGTGACGCGCGCTATTTACGTGCCGGGGATGTCGTTCAAAACCAGGGGCTGCGGGAGGCGGGAAACCACTATATCGTTTTTAACGACAAGTTTATTAAGATCTCAGACGACTGCCAGCGCGATTAAGCGCCCACGCACCTGCCGCAGTGAACCGCGGCAGATGCGCTGACATTTACTCCTTCGGATCTTTTCCCGCCAGCAGTTTGTCCAGCTCGTCGCCGCCGACGTGGCGGAAATCCTGCCCCTTCACGAAGTAAAAAATGTACTCGCAGATATTCTGGCAGCGGTCGCCGATGCGCTCGATAGAGCGGGCGCAGAACAGCGCGGTCAGCACGCTGGGGATCGTACGGCTATCCTCCATCATATAGGTCATCAGCTGGCGGACAATGCCCTCATACTCCTGATCGACCTTCTTATCCTCACGGTAGATGCGTATCGCCTCGTTAAGATCCATGCGCGCAAAGGCGTCCAGCACGTCGTGCAGCATCTGCACGGTGTGGCGGCCCAGGGACTCGAGGCTGACCAGCAGCGGCTGGTGCTGCTTAGAGAACTTCTCCAGCGCGGTGCGGCAAATTTTATCCGCCACGTCGCCGATGCGCTCCAGTTCGGCGATGGTTTTAATGATCGCCATTACCAGCCGCAGATCGCTGGCGGTAGGCTGACGCTTGGCGATGATGCGCACGCAGGCTTCATCGATCGCCACCTCCATCATGTTGACCTGCTGGTCGCCATCAATCACCCGCTTCGCCAGCTCGCTATCCTGGTTGTGCATGGCGGTAATGGCGTCCGACAGCTGCTTCTCCACCAGCCCGCCCATGGTCATCACCTGGGTGCGGATATGCTCCAGCTCGGCGTTGAACTGACCGGAAATGTGCTTGTTGAGGTTCAGATTATCCATGTTGTCTCCCGATCAGCCGTAGCGGCCGGTAATGTAGTCTTCGGTTTGTTTTTGCGCCGGCTTGGTGAACAGATCGTCGGTGTTGCTGAATTCGATCAGCTCCCCGAGATACATAAACGCCGTGTGATCCGAGCAGCGGGCGGCCTGCTGCATGTTGTGGGTCACGATAACCACCGTATAGTCCTGCTTGAGCTCGGTGATCAGCTCTTCGATGCGGCCGGTCGAAATAGGGTCGAGCGCCGAACAGGGTTCATCAAGCAGCAGCACTTCCGGACGAATGGCGATGCCGCGGGCGATGCACAGGCGCTGCTGCTGGCCGCCGGAGAGCGAGTAGCCGCTCTGGTGCAGCTTGTCTTTGGTTTCGTTCCACAGCGCCGCCTTAGTGAGCGCCCACTGCACGCGCGCGTCCATATCGGCGCGGGAGAGCTTCTCGAACAGGCGCACGCCGAAAGCGATATTGTCGTAAATCGACATCGGGAACGGCGTCGGCTTCTGGAAGACCATGCCGACACGGGCGCGCAGCAGGGCGATATCCTGGGTATTGGTGAGAATATTGTCGCCATCAAGCAGGATCTCGCCTTCCGCGCGCTGCTCAGGATAGAGCGCAAACATCTTGTTAAAGGTGCGCAGCAGGGTCGATTTACCGCAGCCGGACGGACCGATAAAGGCCGTTACCTGGTTTTTGGCAATATCAAGATTGATGTTCTTCAGGGCATGGAATTTGCCGTAGTAGAAGTTCAGATCGCGAACTGAAATCTTACCCGGATTGCCGTTAGCCATACTCATTTTACTCTTTCCTTATCCGGCGCCGCGTCTGCCGCGCCGTAAAAATTAACCGTGTTTCTGCTTCGCGAAAATCACGCGCGCCAGAACGTTCAACAGAAGTACGCACAGGGTGATGATCAGCACCCCGGCCCAGGCCAGCTGCTGCCATTCGGCAAACGGGCTCATGGCAAACTTAAAGATGGTCACCGGCAGATTGGCGATGGGCTGCATCATGTCGGTGCTCCAGAACTGGTTAGAGAGCGCGGTAAACAGCAGCGGCGCCGTTTCGCCGGCAATGCGCGCTACCGCCAGCAGTACGCCGGTCATGATCCCGGAGACGGAAGCCTTTAGCGTAATCGCCGAGATCATCTTCCACTTTGGCGTACCGAGGGCGTAGGCGGCCTCGCGCAGGCTGTCCGGCACCAGCTTGAGCATATTCTCGGTGGTGCGGATAACGATGGGCACCTGCAGAAGCGCCAGGGCAATAACGCCCGCCCAGCCGGAAAAGTGCTGCATCTGCGCTACCACCAGCGTGTAGACGAACAGGCCGACCACAATAGAGGGCGCGGAGAGCAGAATGTCGTTAATAAAGCGGATCACCTCGGCAAGCCACGACTTGCGGCCGTACTCGGCCAGGTAGATCCCGGCCATAATGCCCAGCGGCGTGCCGAACACCGTGGCCCAGAGGATCAGCAGGCCGCTGCCGGCCAGCGCATTCGCCAGGCCGCCGCCGGCGGTATTCGGCGGCGGCGTCATTTCAGTGAACAGCGCCAGCGACATGCCGTCGATGCCGCGGGTCACCGTGGAGAACAGGATCCACACCAGCCAGAACAGACCAAAGGCCATGGTCGCCATCGACAGGGTCAGGGCGATACGGTTTTTCATCCGCCGGCGGGCCTGCATCTTGCGGCGCGACGTATTCAGCGCCTCGCCGGTCTGCATTTCAATCGTCGCCATCAGCGCGCCCCCTCACTTTTAGCCAGCCGACGCACCATCAGCCTGGAGATAGCCAGCACGATAAAGGTGATCACAAACAGAATCAGTCCCAGCTCCATCAGCGCGGCGACGTGCAGTCCGGACTCTGCCTCGGCAAATTCATTTGCCAGCGCCGAGGTGATGCTGTTGCCGGGCATATAGAGCGAGGCGCTGTCCAGCTGGTAGGTGTTGCCGATAATAAAGGTTACCGCCATCGTTTCGCCCAGCGCGCGACCGAGGCCAAGCATCACCCCGCCGATCACGCCATTTTTGGTGAACGGCAGCACGATGCGCCAGATAACTTCCCAGGTGGTACAGCCGATGCCGTAGGCGGATTCTTTCATCATCACCGGCGTCTGCTCGAACACATCGCGCATAACGGCCGCAATGTAGGGGATGATCATGATAGCCAGAATGACGCCTGCGGCCAGCAGCCCGATGCCGAACGCCGGACCAGCGAACAGCGCGCCGACGAAGGGGATCGCCGACAGCACATCACCGACAGGCTGCTGAAAATAGGTGGCAAACAGCGGGGCGAAAATAAACAGTCCCCACATGCCGTAAACAATACTCGGGATCGCCGCCAGCAGCTCAATGGCGATGCCCAGCGGACGCTTCAGCCAGCCTGGCGCCAGCTCGGTCAGGAACAGGGCGATACCGAAGCTCACCGGGACGGCGATCAGCAGGGCGATAAAAGAGGTGACCAGCGTGCCGTAGATAGGCACCAGCGCACCGTAGATATCGTTCGGCGCATCCCACTCTTTAGTCCACAAGAAAGAGAAGCCAAACTTCTGAATGCTCGGCCAGGAGGAGAATATCAGCGAGACGATAATGCCGCCCAGCATCAATAGCACAATCAGCGCCGCCAGCTTAACCAGCGCGCTGAATATGATGTCGCCCTTTTTACCCGGTGGGTTAAAGGCAGGCTTGGTTGCAGCCATAGGTTACTCTTCGTTAACGTTATCTTGCGTGTTTCCCCTCCCCCAGATGGGAGAGGGAAAAGCGAGGCTTAATATAAAGCTTTACCGCTGCTGTCTTTCACGCTGGTTTTCCAGGCGGCGCGCACCTGCTCAACCACACTCTCCGGCAGGGTAGCGTAGTCCAGCGCATTCGCTTCTTTGGCGCCGTTCTTGTAGGCCCAGTCAAAGAATTTCAGCACTTCGGTACCCTGCTGGGGACGCTTCTGATCTTTGTGCACCAGGATAAAGGTGGTGGAGGTAATCGGCCAGGCATCATCACCCTTCTGATTGGTCAGGTCCTGGGCGAAGGATTTGCTCCAGTCGGCGCCTTTTGCCGCGTTGGCGAAGCTCTCTTCCGTCGGGCTGACCGGCTTACCGTCGGCTGAAACCAGTTTGGTGTAGGTCAGGTTGTTCTGCTTAGCGTAGGCATACTCAACGTAGCCGATGGAGCCCGGCAGGCGCTGAACAAAGGCGGCTACGCCGTCGTTGCCTTTACCGCCAAGGCCGGTCGGCCAGTTGACGGTAGTGCCGGAGCCGATTTTCGATTTCCACTCATCGTTCACTTTCGCCAGATAGCTGGTAAAGACAAACGAGGTGCCGGAGCCGTCGGCGCGGCGCACCACGGCGATATTCTGCGACGGCAGCTTTTTGCCCGGGTTAAGCTTAGCAATCGCCTCATCGTCCCATTTTTTGATTTTGCCCAGATAGATATCGCCCAGGGTCTTGCCGTCCAGCACCAGATCGCCGGACTTGAATCCCGGCAGGTTAACCGCCAGCACCACGCCGCCAATCACGGTCGGGAACTGAAACAGGCCTTCCTGATTCAGTTTTTCGTCGGAGAGCGGAGCGTCAGAGGCGCCGAAATCAACGGTGTTAGCCGTAATCTGCTTTACGCCGCCGGAGGAGCCGATACCCTGGTAGTTGACCTTATTGCCGGTCTCTTTCTGGTAGGTATCCGCCCATTTGGCATACACCGGCGCGGGAAAGGTTGCGCCCGCGCCCGTCAGGCTTGCTGCCGCCAGGGCAGAGAAAGCGCTCATGGATAAGGTCGCGGCGACAACCGTTGCGACAGTGGTACGCATAGCTTTCATAGTGTCTCCTGCAGGATTCCGTAAATCGTTGTTTGATTTGCCACGTTGAGCAAAATAGGACAACTGGATGACAGTTATATGCAGGAAATGTGACGGTTTAATGACAGTACATATACGCTAAGATGTCTCCCGCCAGTCATACCGTTCCCCGCCCGGGCGGGAGCCGGCATTATCTACGTTTCAGCCCGCTGAAATTTCCGGATCTTTACAAAGGAAGCGCGCGTTAACGCGGTGATGACGGACTCAAATAACACCAAAACGTATTGATTCTCATTTTCATTTAAACTAATGTCAGATGCGTCTATCAGACGTAAACAGATGTTACTGCACGAAACGGCGGATGTTTATCTCACGCTGGCTCAGGCAAAGGAAATTAAAATGGAGACAGGAATGAATCTTACCCTAAAGTCCCTGGCAGCGTTTATCGTCGCTCTCTCGCTGCCGCTTGCACACGCGGCAACCGCCGCCGGCGAAATCCCCCCCGCACAGCAGAGCGCAGCCGCTCACGTCATGCAGAAAGAAGTAGCCTCCGCAGTCTATGAACTGGCCTACAGCCCGACCCACAACGCTCTCTTCGTCCTCGCTCCCGTTCGTTTTAACGATCTTAAAAGCGGGAAGAAGCCCCAGGTTATTATTCTCAATGGCGATACGCTTGCGCTTGAGGGCGCCTATGACCTGCCGGCCCCCGGGTTTGGCGTCGTACTGGATGACAGCAGCAACACCTTATATATCGGCACCGGCGATGCTTCGGTCATTGCCTGGGATACGGTAGCGCATAAAGTGAAGGGCGAAGTGAAGCTTGCGGGGCCGGGTAAAGAGATAAATAAAGCAAGCGGTAAACCTTATCCAACGCATTCCCTGCGCCAACTGTGGCTGGATACCAGCAATCAGCGTCTGTACATTCCCGGTCTGAGCTGGAAAGGGTCGGTACTATATGTCATTGATACCAAAACGTTCAGCCTGGTTAAGACGGTTGAAGGTATGGGCTCTATGCCAACCGGTATTGCCCAGGAGCCCAACGGCGGAGATATCTTCCTGACCAACTGGCAGCATGAAATGATCGTGGTGGACAGCCGTACGCTGACCGTCAAAAAGCGTTTTGCGATTACGACCGATCAGCCGCTGTTTCTTGCCTGGAATGCAGAGCGCAAGGAAGTACTGGCCGTTGATGAGGGAATGGAAAAAATTTACGGCATGCTGAAGCAACAGGCGGAGGAGAGCGGCAAAACCTATCAGCCGACGTCGTCCGGCAGTGCCCTGGTAGTTCTGGATCCCGAAAGCGGAAAAACGCGCCGCACGATTCCAACCGGTAAGTATCCGATCGCGGTAAAAGTCGATGATAAAGCCGGACGTATTTACGTCACCGGACGCGGAGACGGCACGGTCAGCGTCTACAGCACCCGCGATTATCGCCTGCTGAATAAGGTTACGCTGGGGGCGGCGCCAAACAGTATTGCGATAAATCCTGAGCAGGGCAGCATTTTCGTCAGCATCAAACGTGGCGAAGAGGATAAAAAAGCGGATAAAGAGAAGGTTGCTAAAATCGGCTTTTAATAACACGCTCTTCTTAACGGTGAAAAAACCGCTGCGTCATCTGTTGACACAGCGGTTAATATTATACGTTTTGACTTAAATTTTGTCGCTGAGTTAATGCGCCCTCATTTTACGTGCTGCAACAGAAAGCCGCATAGTTATTCGGTAAATGACAAAGCGGGTAAATGCAGGGGCGCTCATAATTTCTGTGGCAAGAAAATGAATATAAAGACAAACATAATCAATAAGTTACAATAAAAAAGAAATTAAAATTTTAGTTTATTTGCGCAATTTTTATCTGAGACACCAATCACATCTAGATGTGATTATTCGATTTTCGCTGCGCTTATCATTCTGTCAGATTTATTTCCATTCTAAAGAATGCGTTTTTCCGCCAAAATATTTTCATTCTACTATCGCAGATGCATTGAATAAAATACGCATGGTGCATCAATTAATAATCCGGTGAAAATTCCATCTTCCACCGGATTATTTACCTTTAAGTCCTAAACAATCGCTACTCCACCGTCACCGATTTCGCCAGGTTGCGCGGCTGATCGACGTCGGTACCTTTAATCAGCGCCACGTGATAGGCCAGCAACTGCAGTGGTACGGTATAGAAAATAGGCGCAATTACCTCTTCCACGTGCGGCATCTCGATGATGTGCATATTTTCGCTGCTGTTGAATCCGGCATCCTGGTCGGCGAATACGTACAGCACGCCGCCGCGGGCGCGGACTTCTTCGATATTGGACTTCAGCTTCTCCAAAAGCTCGTTATTCGGCGCCACCACGATCACCGGCATCTCGGCATCAATCAGCGCCAGCGGGCCGTGCTTCAGCTCGCCAGCCGCGTAGGCTTCGGCGTGAATATAGGAGATCTCTTTCAGCTTCAGCGCGCCTTCGAGGGCGATCGGATACTGATCGCCGCGGCCGAGGAACAGGGCGTGATGCTTGTCGGAGAAGTCCTCCGCCAGCGCTTCGATACGCTTGTCCTGGGACAGCATCTGCTCAATGCGGCTCGGCAGCGCCTGCAGGCCGTGCACAATATCATGCTCTACGGCGGCGTCCTGACCCTTCAGGTTCGCAAGCTTGGCCACCAGCATCAGCAGAACGGTAAGCTGGGTGGTGAAGGCCTTGGTCGACGCTACGCCAATCTCGGTGCCCGCTTTAGTCATCAGCGCCAGATCAGATTCGCGCACCAGCGAGGAGCCAGGGACGTTGCAGATGGCCAGCGAGCCAAGATAGCCCAGCTCTTTCGACAGGCGCAGCGCGGCAAGCGTATCCGCCGTTTCGCCCGACTGGGAGAGGGTGATCATCAGGCTGTTGCGGCGCACCGCCGATTTACGGTAGCGGAACTCAGAGGCGATCTCAACGTCACACGGCACGCCGGCCAGGGCCTCAAACCAGTAGCGGGATACCATGCCCGAGTTGTAGGAGGTGCCGCAGGCGACGATCTGGATGTGCTCAACCTGAGAGAGCATCTCATTGGCGTTAGCGCCCAGCTCGCTCAGATCGACCTGGCCGTGGCTGATTCGTCCGGTCAGCGTGTTCTTGATGGCGTTTGGCTGCTCGTAGATCTCTTTTTGCATGTAGTGGCGGTAGATGCCTTTATCGCCGGCGTCGTACTGCAGATTAGATTCGATGTCCGGGCGCTGCACCTGCTCGCCGGCTTTATCGAAAATAGCGATGCTGTGGCGGGTGACCTCGGCAATATCGCCCTCTTCAAGGAAGATAAAGCGGCGGGTCACCGGCAGCAGCGCCAGCTGATCGGAGGCGATAAAGTTTTCGCCAACCCCGAGGCCAATCACCAGCGGGCTGCCGGAGCGGGCGGCCAGCAGGGTATCCGGGTGGCGGGTATCCATAATGACCGTACCGTAAGCGCCGCGCAGCTGCGGGATGGCGCGCAGTACAGCTTCGCGCAGCGTACCGCCCTGCTCAAGCTCCCAGTGGACCAGGTGAGCAATCACTTCGGTATCGGTTTCAGAGACAAAGACATAGCCGCGGGCCTGCAGCATTTCGCGCAGCGGCTCGTGGTTTTCGATAATCCCGTTATGGACCACCACAATGTGGTCTGAAACATGCGGGTGCGCATTGCCTTCCGACGGTTCGCCGTGGGTCGCCCAGCGGGTGTGGGCGATACCGGTGCCGCCGTGCAGCGGCTGCTCTGCGGCTGCCTGGGCCAGCTTTTGTACTTTACCGAGGCGGCGCAGGCGGGTCATATGACCCTCTGCATCGACCACGGCCAGACCGGCAGAGTCATAGCCACGGTATTCCAGACGACGAAGCCCTTCGAGAAGGATTTCAGCTATATCACGCTGCGCGACTGCGCCAACAATTCCACACATAGTTTTAAGTTCCGAATTCAGGCATAAATGCCTACGTTGTCGCCGACCTGTTGCCCGTTTTCCGGGCGCCCCGAGCCTTGTAGAGAGTGGGGTTATATTTATAGATACTGCTGGTGGGCGGAGGATTATGTTATCCCCTCATCCCGGCCCTCTTCCCGAAGGAAAAAAGCGAAATTATTTTTTCTTCACCGGACGCTGCCAGCCCTGCTTGTGCACCTGCGGTACGCGGCTCAGCACCAGCTCATTATCGGCCACGTCGCGGGTCACCGTAGTACCGGCCGCAATCGTCACGCCGCGTCCGACGGTCACCGGCGCCACCAGCTGGGTATCGGATCCGACAAAGACGTCATCGCCGATAATCGTCTTGTGCTTGTTCGCGCCGTCGTAGTTGCAGGTGATCGTCCCGGCGCCGATGTTCACATCATCGCCTATCTCGGCGTCGCCGAGGTAGCTAAGGTGACCGGCTTTTGATGCCTTACCCAGCCGCGCCTTTTTCATTTCGACGAAGTTGCCGACGTGGGCGCCCTCCAGCAGCTCGCTGCCCGGACGCAGGCGGGCGAACGGCCCGACGGTACAGTCTGCGTGCAGCCGGGCATCTTCCACCACGGTATAGGGGCTGATAACGCAGTCGTCGCCGATAACGCTGTTTTTTATCACACAGCCGGCGCCAATTTTAACGCGGTGGCCCAGGGTCACCCGGCCTTCAAGAATAACGTTAGTATCAATCTCAACGTCGCGCCCGTGCTGCAGGCTCCCCCGCAGGTCGAAGCGCGAAGGATCGCGCAGCATGACGCCCGCCAGCAGCAGCTTTTCAGCCTGCTCTGCCTGGTACACGCGCTCAAGGCGCGAGAGCTGGAGGCGGTTATTGACCCCTTCCACTTCGCTCAGGCGATCCGGATGAACGGCGACGATATCGCGCCCTTCCTGATAAGCCATCGCAATGATGTCGGTAATGTAGTATTCGCCCTGGGCATTGTTGTTGCTGAGCTTACCCAGCCAGCGCTTAAGATCGGCGCCGCCGGCAATCAGAATACCGGTGTTGATCTCCTGAATCTGCCGCTCGGCGTCCGTCGCATCTTTGTGCTCGACGATGCCGGTCACTTTGCCATTTTCGCGGGTGATGCGGCCGTAGCCGGTGGGATCCTCAAGCCTGACCGTCAGCAGGCCGATGCCGCCCTGCGGCTTGGCCGCGCGCAGGCGCGCGAGCGTTTCGGCGGAAATTAGCGGCACGTCGCCGTACAGCATCATGATGTCTTCATCATCGCGGAAGAACGGCGCGGCCTGCTGCATCGCATGGCCGGTCCCCAGCTGTTCGGCCTGCAGTACCCAGTTCAGGTTGTCGGCCTTCAGGGTCTGCTTCAGCAGCTCGCCGCCGTGGCCGTAGACCAGATGAACCTGCCGCGCGCCGGAGACGTCAGCCACGTCAATCACGTGCTGGACCATCGGCTTGCCCGCAAGGGTATGCAGCACTTTGGGGAGGTCGGAGTACATGCGCGTGCCTTTGCCTGCGGCAAGGATCACTACGCTCATCATGCTGTTTGACATACGCGTCCTGAATCTTTTAAGTGAGAGAAGTAAAGCGATTTAGCGTTGAAAATTCTACATATTTTGCACTACAAAACGTACAGCTGAAAAAGCCTGCATTCCAGCACAATTCTACCCTGCGCTCGCTGCAATAGCAGGATCAAAGAGAGGAAAGCCGCCGTAATGCTGCCCATTACGTCAGGTATCAAGTTTATCTTTTTGATTTAGTGATTAATTTCAGATGCGAATTAAAGAGGCGAAAAGGCAAACGGCGGATACAAAAAAAGCCGCCTGTCGGCAGCCTCTTTGCATAGTCGTTCATTATACAAGCAATCAGAAGCTCATATTGCTGAACAGCGCGATGATTTTATGAAGACGTTTTTTCATTGTGGTTCATTCCTGCATAGCGAATTAATTTTGTGATGTAAGTCACAAAAGTAAGTCTACGCCTGCTTTCTGAACCGATCAATCACTATTGTGATCCAGATCATGCTAAAGCCCGACAGACATAAAAAAGCCAGTCCGGAACAGGACTGGCTTTTGTGCTTTCAAGCCGGTGTTACATCGCTTTCTTGGTCAACTCGATAACGCGCAGTTTAGCGATCGCTTTGGCCAGCTCAGCGGACGCCTGAGCGTAATCCACATCGCCGTGAGAGCTCTTAATGTGCTCTTCCGCTTTACGCTTGGACTCCAGGGCTCGCGCTTCGTCGAGCTCCTGGCCGCGGATCGCGGTGTCAGCCAGCACGGTGACGTTGCCAGGCTGAACTTCCAATACGCCGCCGGACAGGTAGATAAACTCTTCCTTCCCGTGCTGCTTCACGATGCGAATCATACCAGGCTTAATGGCGGTGAGCAGCGGAGCGTGGCCCGGGTAAATACCCAGTTCACCTTCGCTACCCGTTACCTGGATCTTCTCAACCAGGCCGGAGAACATCTCCTGCTCTGCGCTGACGACGTCCAGGTGGTAAGTCATTGCCATATCACCCTCCGATTAAGGCGTTAAAGTTTTTTAGCTTTCTCGACCGCTTCGTCGATGGAGCCAACCATGTAGAACGCCTGCTCCGGCAGATGATCGTATTCGCCGTCCAGAATGCCCTTAAAGCCGCGGATGGTCTCTTTCAGAGATACGAATTTGCCCGGAGAACCGGTGAAGACTTCTGCAACGAAGAACGGCTGAGACAGGAAGCGCTGAATTTTACGCGCACGGGCTACCGTCAGCTTATCGTCTTCGGACAGTTCGTCCATACCCAGGATGGCGATGATGTCTTTCAGCTCCTGATAGCGCTGCAGGATAGACTGCACGCCGCGAGCGACATCATAGTGCTCCTGACCTACAACCAGCGGATCCAGCTGACGGCTGGTGGAGTCCAGCGGGTCAACGGCCGGGTAGATACCCAGGGAGGCGATCTGACGGCTCAGTACCACGGTCGCGTCAAGGTGCGCAAAGGTGGTTGCCGGAGACGGGTCAGTAAGGTCATCCGCAGGTACGTATACCGCCTGTACGGAGGTGATAGAACCGGTTTTGGTGGAGGTGATACGTTCCTGCAGAACACCCATCTCTTCCGCCAGCGTCGGCTGGTAACCTACTGCAGAAGGCATACGGCCCAGCAGTGCGGATACTTCAGTACCGGCGAGGGTATAGCGGTAGATGTTATCGACGAACAGCAGAACGTCACGACCTTCGTCACGGAATTTCTCAGCCATGGTCAGACCGGTCAGCGCCACGCGCAGACGGTTTCCCGGCGGCTCGTTCATCTGGCCGTACACCAGGGATACTTTGTCGATAACGTTGGAGTCGGTCATTTCGTGGTAGAAGTCGTTACCCTCACGAGTACGTTCACCCACGCCCGCAAACACGGAGTAGCCGGAGTGCTCGATCGCGATGTTACGGATCAGCTCCATCATGTTTACGGTTTTACCAACGCCCGCACCGCCGAACAGACCGACTTTACCGCCCTTCGCGAACGGGCAAATCAGGTCCATTACCTTGATACCGGTTTCCAGCAGTTCCTGAGAGCTGGAGAGCTCTTCATAGGACGGCGCAGCGCGGTGGATCGCCCAACGCTCTTCTTCGCCGATATCGCCTTTCATATCAACCGGCTGACCCAGCACGTTCATAATACGGCCGAGGGTCGCTTTACCTACCGGGACTTCGATCGGATGTTCGAGATCTTTAACTTCCAGACCGCGACGCAGACCGTCAGAAGAACCCATTGCGATGGTACGCACGATACCGCCGCCGAGCTGCTGCTGAACTTCCAGCACCAGGCTCTCATTACCATTCTGTACCTCAAGCGCGTCGTAAACGCGCGGTACGGCGTCCTGAGGGAACTCGACGTCCACCACGGCGCCGATTACCTGGACAATCTTTCCAGTAGCCATTTTGAATCCTCTACGAAATTCGTAAACCTGGTTAAACCGCGGCGGCCCCCGAGACGATCTCGGTGAGTTCCTGAGTAATGCTGGCCTGACGAGCCTTGTTGTAGACCAACTGCAGCTCTTTGATCAGGTTTCCGCCATTATCGGTCGCGGCTTTCATCGCCACCATACGCGCGGCCTGCTCGCTGGCCAGGTTTTCTACCACGCCCTGATAAACCTGGGACTCCACATAACGACGCAGCAGGGTATCCAGCAGCGCTTTCGGATCCGGTTCGTACAGGTAATCCCAGGATTTACGCTTCAGATCCTCATCTTCTGATGCCGGCAGCGGCAGCAGCTGAGTGATGGTCGGAACCTGAGACATGGTGTTAACAAATTTATTGCTGACGACGTATAGCCTGTCGAGACGGCCTTCATCGTAAGCCTGCAACATCACTTTTACCGCACCGATCAGTTCAGACAGGGAAGGATTGTCTCCCATGCCGGTCACCTGAGCGACGACGTTACCGCCGACGGTGTTGAAGAAAGAGACGCCCTTAGCGCCGATCAGTGCGAGTTCGCTCTGAACGCCTTTATCGGACCACGCTTTCATATCCGCCAGCACTTTTTTGAACAGGTTAATGTTCAAACCGCCGCACAGACCACGGTCAGTGGACACGACCAGGTAACCTACGCGCTTGACTTCACGCTCTTCCAGGTACGGATGTTTGTATTCCAGATTACCGCTGGCAAGGTGACCAATCACTTTGCGCATGGTATCTGCATAAGGACGGCTGGCCGCCATGCGATCCTGCGATTTACGCATTTTGGAAGCGGCGACCATCTCCATCGCTTTGGTGATCTTCTGCGTGTTCTGGACGCTTGCGATCTTACTACGTATCTCTTTTGCGCCGGCCATGAGCTTCTCCTCAATGCCTTGCAGCCTGCCCTAGGGCAGGCCGCCAGACGTTACCAGGACTGGGTTGCTTTGAAGGAATCGAGGACGCCTTTCAGCTTGCCTTCGATTTCGTCGTTATAGCCACCGGACTGGTTGATCTCTTGCATCAGCGGAGCGTGGTCACGGTCAGCGTAAGCCAGCAGTGCGGCTTCGAAGCTACCGATTTTCGCCAGTTCAACATCTGCCAGATAACCGCGCTCTGCCGCATAAAGAACCAGAGCCTGCTGCGCAACGGACATCGGCGCATACTGTTTCTGTTTCAGCAGTTCGGTCACTTTCACACCGTGATCGAGCTGTTTACGGGTTGCATCGTCAAGGTCAGAGGCAAACTGGGAGAACGCCGCCAGTTCACGATACTGCGCCAGCGCGGTACGAATACCACCGGACAGTTTCTTCATGATCTTGGTCTGGGCTGCACCACCAACACGGGATACGGAGATCCCCGGGTTAACCGCAGGACGAATACCGGCGTTGAACAGGTTGGTTTCCAGGAAGATCTGACCATCGGTAATCGAGATAACGTTGGTCGGAACGAATGCGGAAACGTCACCCGCCTGGGTTTCGATAATCGGCAGCGCGGTCAGTGAACCGGTTTTGCCTTTCACTGCACCTTTGGTGAAGGCTTCAACGTATTCGGCGTTAACACGCGCAGCACGCTCCAGCAGACGGGAGTGGAGATAGAATACGTCACCCGGGAAAGCTTCACGTCCTGGCGGACGACGGAGCAGCAGCGACACCTGACGATAAGCGACAGCCTGCTTGGACAGGTCATCGTAAATGATCAGCGCATCTTCACCGCGGTCGCGGAAATATTCGCCCATCGCGCAGCCGGCATACGGCGCCAGGTACTGCAGCGCAGCGGATTCAGAGGCGGTGGCCACCACAACGATGGTGTTGGACAGCGCGCCGTGCTCTTCCAGTTTACGCACCACGTTAGAGATGGTGGACGCTTTCTGGCCGATAGCGACGTATACGCACTTAATACCGGAGTCGCGCTGGTTAATGATCGCATCGATTGCCAACGCGGTTTTACCGGTCTGACGGTCACCGATGATCAGCTCACGCTGACCGCGGCCGATTGGGATCATGGCATCCACTGACTTATAACCGGTCTGCACCGGCTGGTCGACGGACTGACGGTCGATAACGCCCGGGGCAATAACTTCGATTGGCGAGAAGCCATCGTGTTCAACCGGACCTTTACCGTCGATTGGCGCACCCAGGGTGTTCACCACGCGGCCCAGCAGGCCGTTACCTACCGGCACTTCCAGGATACGACCGGTACACTTGACCTTCATGCCTTCGGCGAGGTCAGCGTACGGGCCCATCACCACCGCACCTACGGAGTCGCGCTCCAGGTTCAGGGCGATAGCGTAACGGTTACCCGGCAGGGAGATCATCTCACCCTGCATACAGTCGGCAAGGCCGTGAATGCGGATAACACCGTCGCTTACAGAAACAATAGTACCTTCGTTGTGAGCCTCGCTCACAACATTGAACTGAGCAATGCGCTGCTTGATCAGTTCGCTGATTTCGGTGGAATTCAGTTGCATGCTCCAGTCCCCTTAAGACTGCAAGACGTCTGCAAGGCGCTCAAGACGGCCGCGTACGCTACCGTCAATGACCGTATCACCCGCTCGGATGATGACGCCTGCCATTACAGACTTATCGATATTGCAATTCAGCTTCACTTTGCGTGACAGACGTTTTTCCATCGCAGCGGAAATTTTCGCGAGCTGTTCATCACTCAGCGGCGCAGCGGAGGTCACATCAACCTCAATCGTTGCTTCGCTCAGTGCGCGCAGGTGCACGAACTGCTCAAGAACATCCGGAAGTGCGACCAGACGACCATTTTCAGCCATTACCCGAATCAGGTTCTGACCATTGGCGTCGAGTTGCTCACCGCAGATGGCGATAAACGCATCGGCGAGCGCTTCCGGTGCCAGCGCACCGGAGAGCATATCTGCCACTTGTTCGTTCTTCGTCACCTCGGCGGCAAACGCCAGCATGTTCTGCCAGCTGTCTACGCTCTGGTGTTCGACCGCAAAGTCAAAAGCTGCTTTGGCGTAGGGGCGAGCTACCGTTACAAATTCAGACATCAGCCCCTCCCTCCTTACAGTTCAGCGACAAGTTTATCCACGATGTCGCTGTTAGCAGCTTCATCCACGGAACGTTCGATGATCTTCTCGGCACCAGCAACAGCCAGAATCGCGACCTGCTTGCGAAGTTCTTCGCGAGCACGTTTACGCTCGGCGTCAATCTCAGCCTGCGCCTGGGCAACGATTTTGTTACGTTCCTGTTCTGCTTCAACCTTCGCTTCGTCCATGATCTGCGAGCGGCGTTTGTTTGCCTGCTCGATGATCACCTGGGCTTCCGCTTTGGCTTTTTTCAGCTGGTCGGTCGCGTTGGCCTGTGCAAGGTCCAAATCTTTCTTAGCGCGTTCTGCAGAAGCCAGACCGTCAGCAATTTCTTTCTGACGCTTTTCGATGGCAGCGATTAACGGCGGCCATACGTACTTCATGCAAAACACAACAAAAATGACAAACGCGATGGCCTGGCCGAGGATTGTTGCGTTCATATTCACGGCACAATACCTCTTAAAAATTAACGACTAACTTACTACGCGACGGCGAACATCACGTACAGACCCAGACCTACAGCGATCATCGGGATAGCATCCACCAGACCCATAACGATAAAGAACTGAGTACGCAGCAGAGGGATCAGATCCGGCTGACGCGCTGCGCCTTCCAGGAATTTACCCCCGAGGATGCCGATACCGATCGCAGCACCGATCGCCGCCAGACCCATCATCACAGCGGCAGCCATGTACAGCAGATCCATATTCAGGTTTTCCATGACAGTCTCCAGTTTGTTTCAGTTAAAACGTAGTAGTGTGGTAAAAATTAATGCTCTTCAGACGCCATCGACAGATAAACGATCGTCAGAACCATGAAAATAAAGGCTTGCAGCGAGATAATCAGGATGTGGAAAATGGCCCAAGGCACATTCAGAAGCCACTGTGACCACCACGGCAGAAGACCCGCTATCAGAATGAAAATCAGCTCACCTGCGTACATGTTGCCGAACAGTCGCAGACCGAGAGAGATCGGTTTGGACAGCAGGCTGACGCCTTCCAGAATCAGGTTGATTGGAATGAACGCCCAGTGATTGAACGGCTGCAGGGTGAGCTCTTTAACAAAGCCGCCTACGCCTTTCATTTTGATACTGTAGAAAAGAATCAGGATAAATACGCCCAGCGCCATCGACATGGTCACGCTGGCATCGGCAGACGGTACTACGCGCAGTGCTGGCAGACCCAGATAGTGCTCACCAATGTATGGGAGCAGGTCGATTGGCAGCAGGTCCATCAGGTTCATCAGGAATACCCAGACGAAGACGGTCAGCGCCAGCGGAGCAATCAGCTTGCTCTTGCCGTGATACATCTCCTTCACGCTGCCATTGACGAAACCAACGACCATTTCAATCGCCGTCTGGAATTTCCCAGGAACGCCGCTGGTCGCTTTCTTCGCAACGCTGCGGAACATGGCAAGAAACAGCAGACCCAGTACCACCGAGAAGAACATGGAGTCGATGTTGAGCGTCCAGAAGGTGGCCGGGGGATGATGCGGATCCACCAGCGAGAATGTACGCAGGTCAATCTGAAGGTTATTCAGATGGTGACCTATGTAATCCTGCGGTGTTGAGATTTCTCCTGCAGACATGATGCCTTTACCCTTTTTTGTTGATTACAGCTGGCGCCAGAACGTGTACCACCAGCACCAAAACCCATGTCACTATCAGCGGCAGAAATACCACTTTAAACACCGCCAGCGCCATCACCAGTAGGGTGAAGGTCAGCACCACCTTAACGACTTCACCAAGGGCGAAAGACCAGGCCACGCGGCCTTTAGCAGGTGTATGCGCCTGATGACGCCAGGCAAAAATCATAAACAACGCATTCGGCAGTATCACCGCCACGCCTCCGCATACTGCGGAGATGCCCCAGAAGGGGTCTTTGAGGCTAAACAGCAGTCCGCTTGCTATTACCGCCAGGAGCTGAATGAACAGAAGCTTGCGAGCTACATTTCCACTCAAGAGCGACACGGTCATTTTGTATTACTCCTGCTCCCTTCGAGGTACGCCGCGTGTCGTATAAAACGTTCTTTAAGGCCCGGAGTCAAGCATCAAAAAGCGGACAAATTATACGGGCACGCCCCGCGATTTCAAACAATAAGTAGCTAAAAGGTGAATAAATGTTTAAATATTTTTCGTTGGCCCTGTTTTTCTACTTTTTGAGAAACTGTGAACCTTCATGCAAAACTGCAAATAGCGCGAAAACCCGCCATTTAAAGCGTGAATTCGATCACAAAAAAAACATTTTCGCCGTTTCTCGAATTACGCACATAAGGATCTCTATTAACGTATCATCATGAAATAGTTAACATTATTATCAGATAAATTTTAAAAAGTCCCTATACTTGATAAAAACCTTTAATTGACATTCATAGCAAACATTTAACATCTGCCAGCGGTTCAGCCAGAGAAGTTATAGCCTGCTGATATTTTCATGCCTGACTATTTTCATGGTTAAGCAAAAAAAGCGACGTTAACAGCAGGAAAATCATCAGTAACGATAGGGTTAAATGTAACCGAAAGTATCCTGCTGCCGGACGTTCATTTTTAACACAATGCTGTACATTTAAACTTCACATTTTTTGATAAAAATTAAATTTTATTTGGCTTAATCGTGACCAAATGACGCTCACCTTCCAGCTGCGGAACCTGAAGTTTCGTGATGTTTTCTACGGAAAAATTTGCCGGCAATTGCGCAATTTCATCCTCAGGCAGAACGCCCTTGAGCGCATAGAAGCGTCCCTCTTCTCCCGGAAGATGATGGCACCAGCTCACCATATCGGTCAGAGAGGCAAAAGCGCGGCTGATAACGCCGTCAAACGGCGGTTCGGCGGGGAACGCCTCCACCCTGCTCTGCACCGGGGTAACGTTCTCAAGCTTCAGCTCGTGCTGTACCTGGCGCAGGAAGCGCACGCGCTTGCCGAGGCTATCCAGCAGCGTGAACTGCGCCTGCGGCAGCACAATCGCCAGCGGGATGCCCGGCAGGCCAGGGCCGGTGCCGACGTCGATAAAGCGGCTGCCCGCAAGGTAGGGCGCCACCACGATGCTGTCGAGAATGTGGCGCACCAGCATCTCGTTCGGGTCGCGCACCGACGTCAGGTTATAGGCTTTGTTCCACTTGTGGAGCAGTTCGACATAGGCCACCAGCTGCTGCTGCTGTTCCCCGGACAACGAAATGCCTGCTGCGGCGAGCAGGCGAGCGAGTTTATTGAGCACGTTGTTACCTGTAGAGATGCGTAGATTAAGAGGTTAGCCCGGCGGCCGTTGTGCGCCGCCGGGAAAAATCATAGCGTCAGGCGCTGCGGCGCAGCATACCCTGTTTTTTCAGCCACACCAGCAGAATGGAGATGGCCGCCGGCGTGACGCCGGAGATGCGCGAGGCCTGGCCGATAGACGAAGGCTTATGATCGTTCAGCTTGGCAATCACTTCGTTGGACAGGCCGCTCACCTGGCGATAGTCGAGGGTGGCGGGCAGCAGCGTATTCTCATTGCGCTGCTGTTTCTCGATCTCGTCCTGCTGGCGTGCGATATAGCCTTCGTACTTCACCTGGATCTCGACCTGCTCGGCCGCCTGCGGATCGTCAAGGCCCGGCGCGAACGGCGACAGCTGGACCAGCTGCGCGTAGGTCATCTCCGGGCGGCGGAGCAGATCCTCACCGCTCGCCTCGCGGGAGAGCGGCGCGGTCAGATGGCCGTTGACTTCGGCAGCCGCCTCGTGAGCCGGCGCAACCCAGCTTGCTTTCAGGCGCTGGCGCTCCTGTTCGATGCTCTCAAGCTTCTGGTTGAAGCGCGCCCAGCGCGCGTCGTCCACCAGGCCCAGCTCGCGGCCCTGCTCGGTGAGGCGCAGATCGGCGTTATCTTCGCGCAGCATCAGGCGGTACTCCGCCCGGGAGGTAAACATGCGGTACGGCTCTTTAGTGCCGAGCGTGCAGAGGTCGTCCACCAGCACGCCGAGGTAGGCCTGATCGCGGCGCGGCGCCCAGCCCTCTTTTTCGGCAGAGAAGCGCGCGGCGTTAAGCCCCGCCAGCAGCCCCTGGGCGGCGGCCTCTTCATAGCCGGTGGTGCCGTTGATCTGTCCGGCAAAGAACAGGCCGTGAATGTATTTGCTCTCCAGCGTCGGCTTCAGATCGCGCGGATCGAAGAAGTCGTACTCGATAGCGTAGCCCGGGCGGACGATCTTCGCGTTTTCCATCCCCTCCATCGAGCGGACGATCTGCATCTGCACGTCGAACGGCAGGCTGGTGGAGATCCCGTTGGGGTAAATCTCGTTGGAGGTCAGCCCTTCGGGTTCGAGGAAGATCTGGTGCTGATTGCGGTCGGCAAAGCGCATCACCTTATCTTCGATAGAGGGGCAGTAGCGCGGGCCGATACCCTCAATCACCCCGGCGTACATCGGGCTGCGATCGAGGTTGTTGCGAATAACGTCGTGGGTTTTCTCGTTGGTATGGGTGATGTAGCACGGCACCTGCTGCGGATGCTGGCTGGCGCTGCCCATGAACGAGAACACCGGCATCGGATTGTCGCCGTGCTGCTGAGCAAGCACGCTGAAATTGATGGTGCGGGCGTCGATGCGCGGCGGCGTACCGGTTTTCAGACGGCTGACGCGCAGCGGCAGTTCGCGCAGGCGGCGGGAGAGCGGGATCGACGGCGGATCGCCGGCGCGGCCGCCGCTGTAGTTGTCCAGCCCGATATGAATTTTGCCGTCGAGGAAAGTCCCGACGGTGAGCACCACGGCTTTAGCGCGGAACTTCAGGCCCATCTGGGTCACGGCGCCGACTACCCGATCGTTTTCGACGATCAGATCCTCAACCGCCTGCTGGAAGATCATTAAATTTGGCTGGTTCTCCAGCGCGGTGCGCACCGCCTGGCGATAGAGCACGCGATCTGCCTGAGCGCGAGTGGCGCGTACCGCCGGCCCCTTGCTGGCGTTTAGTATCCTGAACTGAATGCCGGCCTGGTCAATTGCCGTCGCCATCAGCCCGCCGAGCGCATCCACTTCTTTTACCAGGTGTCCCTTCCCGATACCGCCGATCGCCGGGTTGCAGCTCATCTGCCCCAGGGTGTCGATATTGTGGGTTAACAGCAGGGTCTGTTGACCCATGCGCGCCGCGGCCATCGCGGCCTCGGTACCTGCATGACCCCCGCCAATGATGATGACGTCAAAAGGATCCTGATAAAACATGGTTTCTGCCTCGCATGAAAGCGGTGTGAATGATGGAGTGAAGCCCGGGCCGTGGATTCTACTCAACTTTAGTCCAGGGAGAAAGCACCTGCGATCCTGAGTATTAAAAAGAAGATCTTTTAAAGAGAGATCTGTTTTACTGTGATCTCTTATTAGGATCGCCTTCTCTTGTGGATAAGCCGGATCCTGCGTTTTGGATCAAATGCTTATCCAGGATCGTATGCTGTGAATGATCGGTGATCCCGCACCGTATAAGCTGGGATCAGAATGCGGAGTTATGCACAGGACGAAAACTAGCCAAACCTTATACTTTGGATAACTACCGGTTGATCCAAGCTTTTAACCAGAGTTATCCACAGTTGATCGCACGATCTTTACACTTCTCAGAGTAAATTTTTCCAGGATCCCAGCCAAATCTCGGCCGGATCTTCCGGAATGTCATGTTCGAGGACGTTGATCTTCAGCGTCTCGCCAACCTGCTTCGCGCCGCAGGCGAGCAGTTCGGCATCGATTTTGTCGATTGCGCCGCAGAAGGTGTCGTATTCCCGGCTGCCGATGCCGACAGAGCCAAAGCGCACGGCGGAAAGATCCGGCTTCTGTTCCTGCAGGGCTTCATATAAAGGAAGAAGGTTTTCCGGAATATCGCCAGCACCGTGGGTTGAGCTGACCAGCAGCCAGATCCCGGACGCGGTCAGATCCTCCAGCAGCGGACCGTGCTGGACATCGGTTGAAAAACCGGCCTCTTCCAGCTTCTCTGCCAGATGCTCCGCCACATACTCAGCGCCGCCAAGCGTACTGCCACTGATAAGTGTAATGTCTGCCATCACTGCCACCCTTTATTACTGAGGGTGGCATTGTACGCTGTGCGCGAGCTGGGATCTACCTGTGGAAAGATGTGGGATTAAAAAGAGGGATCATGGCCGGATGGTGCGCATAATCGGATTCTGCAGGGAGATCAGCGTCTCGGTGGACTGAATTTCATCGATTGTTTGGATCTTGTTGATAAGTACCTGCTGCAGGGCGTCGATCGAACGGCACATCACCTTAATAAAGATGCTGTAGTGGCCGGTGGTGTAGTAGGCCTCGGTGACCTCATCAAGGCTTTCCAGCTTCGCCAGCGCGGAGGGATAGTCCTTGGCGCTCTTGAGAATGATGCCGATAAAGCAGCAGACATCGTAGCCGAGCTGCTTCGGGCTGACGTCGATGCGGGCGCCGGTGATGATCCCGGCCTGCTTCATCTTCTCGACCCGGACGTGGATCGTGCCGGGGCTGACGCCAAACTGTTTGGCCAGTTCGGCGTAGGCGGTGCGCGCGTTGGCCATTAGCGCCTCGAGGATGCCGCGGTCCAGATTGTCGATCTGATAATTTTCCATAGGTTTTTCTTATGTCTTTTGAACAATCACTCTATATTAGCGCCTTATTTTAATGATTTAAAAGTAGAGAGGCCTTTTTAGTTGTTGATTATTGAATTTCACTGCCCTTCTGTTGCTTAATCAATGGCACAGGACAGAGGAGTAACACCATGAAAACCGCTTATATCGCAAAACAACGCCAGATCAGTTTCGTGAAGTCCCATTTCTCCCGCGAGCTCGAAGACAGACTTGGACTCATTGAAGTCCAGGCGCCGATCTTAAGCCGCGTGGGCGACGGTACTCAGGATAACCTTTCCGGCAGCGAGAAGGCGGTGCAGGTGAAAGTGAAAACCCTGCCTGACGCCAGCTTCGAGGTGGTTCACTCTCTCGCGAAGTGGAAGCGTCAGACGCTGGGCCAGCACGACTTCAGCGCGGGCGAAGGGCTGTACACGCACATGAAGGCCCTTCGCCCCGATGAAGACAGACTTTCCCCGATCCATTCAGTCTACGTCGATCAGTGGGACTGGGAGCGGGTGATGGGCGACGGCGAGCGCCATACCGGCACCCTGAAAGCCACCGTGGAGGCGATCTACGCCGGGATCAAAGCCACCGAGGCGGCGGTCAGCCGGGAGTTCGGCCTGACGCCGTTCCTGCCGGAGAAGATCCACTTTATTCATAGCCAGGAGCTGCTGAGCCGCTATCCGGATCTGGATGCCAAAGGTCGCGAGCGGGCGATTGCCAAAGCGCTCGGCGCCGTCTTCCTGATCGGCATCGGCGGCAAACTCTCCGACGGCCAGCGCCACGATGTGCGCGCCCCGGACTACGACGACTGGAGTTCGCAGGGCGAAGCCGGGCTGGCCGGTCTGAACGGCGATATTCTGGTGTGGAACCCGACGCTGGATGATGCCATCGAGCTCTCTTCGATGGGGATCCGCGTGGATGCTGAAACCCTGAAGCGTCAGCTGGCGCTGACCGGCGATGAAGACCGCCTCGCGCTGACGTGGCACCAGGCCCTGCTGGCCGGCGAAATGCCGCAGACCATCGGCGGCGGTATCGGCCAGTCGCGCCTGACTATGCTGCTGCTGCAGCTGCCGCATATCGGCCAGGTGCAGTGCGGCGTGTGGCCGCAGCAGGTGCGCGACAGCGTCAGCGCCCTGCTTTAATTAGCGCTTCCAGCGGCGCAGCAGTCTGCTGCGCAGCCCGGTATCGAAGCGCCAGATATGATCGAAGATGCGCATGATCCCGGGCTTACCGTGCTTTGACATCGCCACGGCGTGAAAGCGGTGCTGGTGTCTGCGCTGTAGTTCTCCCACTTTACTGACCACCTCGTCCGGCAGCCGCTGGGCGATAAAGTCCGAGATCACCACCGCGTCGGCATCGGCCCACGTCGGCTCCTGCAGCTTTTCGAGCACCGCCCGCAGGCATTTCGCCATATCGGTGCCGCCGCGAAAGCGCTGGCTGAGAAATCGGATCGCCTGCTCAAGCCCCTGCGCCCCGGTCAGCTCATAGCTCACCACCTCGCTGGCGAAGAGCATAATAAAGCAGCGGCGGTTGTCCGCCAGCGCCACCCGCATCAGCGCCAGGCAGA
Source organism: Pluralibacter gergoviae ATCC 33028 = NBRC 105706 (assembly GCF_001598855.1). GTDB lineage: Bacteria > Pseudomonadota > Gammaproteobacteria > Enterobacterales > Enterobacteriaceae > Pluralibacter > Pluralibacter gergoviae. The sequence goes on from NZ_BCZS01000027.1 coordinate 40,415, forward strand.
AGGCCTTGGCGCACTGCTCGTTAAAGCCGCCCATTGAACCGGAGGTATCCACGCAGACCACGAACGGCCCGCGCGGCTGTTCATCGACGTCCTGATGCACTACCGGACGCTCGCTGATTTTTTCCCGCCAGGCGTCGCCGTGCAGGCGGTAGGTCAGCAGCTGCTTCTCCACAAGCCGGCGGTAGAACTCATACTCCAGCTCGCTGATGCCGAGCGTCGCCAGCTCCGCCGGCAGCAGGCGCAGAATATCATCGCTCTGCTGCAGGCCGTCGACCTGCTCCGGCACGGTGGAGGGCTCGCGCACCAGCGCGCGGAAGGTCTCCATCGGCATGTCTTTTTTCGGCACCGACTTTGCCTCCCGGGATCGGCCAAGCTGCTCAGCCAGCTGGATAAGCTCCGGCTGATCGCTGAGAAAATCGCCGTATTTAACGATAAGCCGCCAGTCGCCACGCCTGAGCTGGCCCTCGCTCATGTCCCACAGCCGTCCGGCGGCGGTATCATTCTCCACCAGCAGCGGCTCCAGGTGGCCGCTGAGGGTCAGGCGCTCCTGCACTTCGCTCAGCAGCTGCTCGCGCTCGTCGTCCAGAAGCTGCTGGTTGAGGCTGGTGGCCTGCACCACCAGGCTCAGGCGCCAGCGCTGCAGAAAGAGCGTGTGCAGGGAGGCGGTAAAGCGGGGATTGCTGCTGACCAGCTGCTGCGCCTGCGCGGCAAACGGCGAGCGGACGCGGTCAAGCTGGGCGAGGATCTGCGGCAGCTGAATAATAAACTGCGAGGTTGAGAGCGTGAGGTTCTTCTGGTAGCAGGCAACCTCATCGCTTAGCGCCTGCGGGACGTGGGTTTCCCGGAAGCGGGCCTTCAGCGCGCTGCGCCAGCGGGGAAGATCTTCCGCCAGCGCGTTTTTCAGCCGCGGGAATTTTTTAAAAAAGCCGACCAGCTGGGGGGAAGCCAGCAGGGTAACGATCGTCTCTTCGATCAGGCCCTCTTCGCTGACGGCCAGCATCACGTTCAGCGTGTCGAGGGTCAGCATTACTGGCGCGCCTGTTTGATCTGGGCGCCGACGTCCTGCAGGCTGGCTTCAATTCGCCCCAGCCAGTCGCTGTGAATAAACAGGCACTTCTGCTGTTCGCTAAAGCGGTTGTGCTGCTGGTGCCACTCTTCCAGCAGGGCGTCGAGCTGCTGCTTCACTTCGTCGGGCATATTTTCCGGCGCTTCGGTGCCGGGCAGCGCCAGCCGGGATCCCTGCAGGCTGACGTCGCGCACCACCAGGTGCTGGGCCTGATCGACCTCCATATTCAGCACCTGGGCAAAGCCGATGCCGTTGAGCTTGCCGCGTATTTCACCGCCTTTCTCCAGCCACTGCGCCAGCGCCGGGCGCTCAATCGCAACGTGAACGACGTTCATATCGTGGAGCTTCAGCGGCTGCTGCAAGAGTAACGTCAGCACCGGCTCCTGCACCTCTTCCGGAAGCTGATAGTGCGGGCGGCGGCTGAACATGCCGCCGAGGCGGGTGACCTTCAGCGCGGTTTTATCGCTTTGCTGCTGCTGAAGCTGCAGGCGGTGCTGGGTAATATTGCCAAGCCGGGTTAACATCGCCTGCTGCTGCCATGCGTGACCGGTCATCAATATTTCGAGCTGGTTGTGCATCAGATTCAGGCTCTTAGCATCGTGCCACAGGCAGTCTTTCAGCAGGATCAGATCGATGGGCGCGATCGCATCGCGACCGCTGAAGAAGGCGCAGGCCTGCAGCAGGCGGACGGCCTTTTTCCAGCGCCTGTCCGATACGTAGGGCGCATCCGGCAGCGCTTCCAGCTGCTGGCGCAGCTGGTAGATAAGCTCAAAGACGCTGTCCGATAGAGTGACGGCGCCAATCGCCGTCTGCCACTGGGTAAACTCTTCGTCGCTGACCTGCAGACTTTCCTGCACCGGGTTGGCGTTCTCGTCCTGCTGGCTGACCAGCAGGGAGCGAAAATTGCCCTTCTCCTGCACTTTATCCAGCCACAGGCGGATCAGCATCCGGTCATACAGCGCCTCCAGGCTGCTGTCCGCTTCCGGCAGTTCGTTGGAGGCGGTGACCAGCAGGCGCATCGGGATTTTCTCTTCGCTTGCGCCGTTGCGGAAGCTGCGTTCGTTAATGGCCGTTAACAGAGTATTCAGAATGGCCGGCCCCGCTTTCCAGATCTCGTCGAGAAAGACGATTTCTGCTTCCGGCAGATAGCCGGCGGTAAGGCGCTCGTAGCGGCCTTCATCCTTGAGCGCCTGAATTGAGAGCGGACCGAACACCTCTTCCGGCGTTGAGAAACGGGTCATCAGGTACTCAAAGGCGCGGGCGCTGCGGAAGGCGAATTTGATGCGGCGGGCGATCAGGCTTTTAGCAATGCCCGGAGGGCCGAGCAGAAACACGCTCTCGCCGCTCAGCGCCGCCAGCAGGCAGAGGCGAATGGCGTGGCTGCGCTCAAAAAGCCCCTTCTCCAGCGCGGCGCTCAGACGGGAAATTCTTTCTGCTAATAAGTGTGATTGGGCCATAATTGAGGGGTGTCCTTTCGCTATCTGTCCGGCTTTCAACGGATTATAGCCGTTTGCTATTAGAGGATAACAGCGCGATAAGCGATACTACTTTCTTTGAGCAAGGTTAATCCCTCTTCATTTTAGAGTACGATTTTGTGATGAATCGTGCATACTGTGCGCTTTTTGTGGGTCCAGGGATCAGGGTCACATTTGTCTTATTAAACGAAAGACGAGTCTATGAGCACTGATAATAAGCAATCATTACCGGCAGTTACCCTTGCGGCAATTGGCGTGGTGTATGGTGATATCGGGACCAGTCCCCTCTATACGCTTCGCGAGTGTCTGTCGGGACAGTTTGGCTTTGGCGTGGAAAGAGATGCCGTGTTTGGCTTTCTGTCGCTGATACTGTGGCTGCTGATATTTACCGTTTCTCTTAAGTACATCACCTTCGTGATGCGCGCGGACAACGCCGGCGAGGGCGGGATTTTGACGCTGATGTCGCTGGCCGGGCGCAACACCTCGGCGCGGGTCACCTCGACGCTGGTGATCCTCGGGCTGATAGGCGGCAGCTTCTTTTATGGCGAAGTGGTCATTACGCCGGCCATTTCGGTGATGTCGGCCATTGAGGGACTTGAAATAGTCGCGCCCCAGCTCGATTCGTGGATAGTACCGATATCCATCGTCGTCCTCACCCTGCTGTTTATGATCCAGAAGCACGGCACCGGAATGGTCGGCAAACTGTTTGCGCCGATCATGCTCATCTGGTTCCTGCTGCTGGCCGGTCTTGGGCTGCGCAGCATTATCGCCAACCCGGAAGTGCTGCAGGCGCTTAACCCGTACTGGGCGATGAACTTCTTCCTCGAATATAAGGCCGTCTCCTTCGTGGCGCTGGGGGCCGTCGTGCTCTCCATCACCGGCGTTGAGGCGCTGTATGCAGATATGGGCCACTTCGGCAAGCTGCCGATTCGCGTGGCGTGGTTCTTCGTGGTGCTGCCGTCGCTGGTGCTGAACTACTTCGGCCAGGGGGCGCTGCTGCTCAAGCATCCGGAGGCGATTAAGAACCCGTTCTTCCTGCTGGCGCCGGACTGGGCGCTGATCCCGCTGCTGATCCTCGCCGCGCTGGCGACGGTTATCGCTTCGCAGGCGGTTATCTCCGGCGTCTTCTCGCTGACCCGCCAGGCCGTGCGCCTGGGCTATCTGTCGCCGATGCGCATTATTCACACCTCGGAGATGGAGTCCGGGCAGATCTACATCCCGTTCATTAACTGGCTGCTGTACGTGGCGGTGGTGATCGTGATTGTCAGCTTCGAACACTCCAGCAATCTGGCGGCGGCCTACGGTATTGCGGTGACCGGCACCATGGTGCTGACCACCATTCTGTTCTCGACCGTGGCGCGCAAAAACTGGCACTGGAGTAAGTATGTCGTCGGCCTGCTGCTGATTGCCTTCCTCTGCGTGGACGTGCCGCTGTTTTCGGCTAACCTCGACAAGCTGCTCTCCGGCGGCTGGCTGCCGCTGAGCCTTGGGTTCGTGATGTTTATGATCATGACCACCTGGAAGAGCGAGCGCTTCCGCCTGCTGCGCCGGATGCACGAGCACGGCAATTCGCTGGAGGCGATGATTGCTTCGCTGGAGAAGTCGCCGCCGGTGCGCGTGCCGGGTACGGCGGTCTTTATGTCCCGGGCACTGAACGTCATTCCGTTTGCCATGCTGCATAACCTCAAGCACAACAAGGTGCTGCACGAGCGCGTTATTCTGCTGACCCTGCGCACCGAGGACGCGCCCTATGTGCACAACGTCCGCCGGGTGCAGATTGAGCAGCTGTCGCCGTCGTTCTGGCGGGTTGTCGCCAGCTACGGCTGGCGCGAAACGCCGAACGTGGAAGAGGTGTTCCACCGCTGCGGGCTTGAGGGCCTGAGCTGCCGGATGATGGAAACTTCGTTCTTCATGTCCCACGAGTCGCTGATTATTGGCGAAGGGCGGCCCTGGTATCTGCGCCTGCGCGGCAAGCTCTTTCTGCTGCTGCAGCGCAACGCCCTGCGCGCCCCGGATCAGTTTGAAATCCCGCCTAACCGGGTGATTGAGCTGGGGACCCAGGTCGAGATTTAAGGTCTGCTGCCCTCACCCCGGCCCTCTCCCACAGGGAGAGGGCGCAGGGGCTAAAAACGGTACTTTTGGTACCGTTTTGTCTTGATATCGAAACGTTTCTACCGCGATCACAATTCTGCAATGCCGTGATGGTTTTCTTGCCGCTATTCGCCATAATCTGCAGCAAGCGAAACGTTTCGCCAGTGGAGCAGAAGATGAAGAAAGGTACGGTTCTTAACGCTGATATTTCCTCGGTCATTTCCAGACTCGGGCATACCGATACGCTGGTGGTCTGTGATGCGGGTCTGCCGATCCCTGACAGCACGCAGCGCATTGATATGGCGCTGACCCAGGGAGTGCCCTCCTTTATGCAGGTGCTGGAGGTGGTCACCGCGGAAATGCAGGTTGAATCGGCTATTCTCGCCGCGGAAATCGAAATTCATAATCCGCAGCTTCACGCCGCGTTGCTTACCCATCTTGAACAATTGCAGCAGCGCCAGGGAAACACCATTGAGATCCATTACACCACCCACGAGCAGTTCAAACAGCAAACCGCAGACAGCCGGGCGGTGATCCGCAGCGGAGAGTGCTCTGCGTATGCGAACATTATCCTCTGCGCCGGCGTGACCTTCTGAGGCCGATATGGACGCACTACTGCAACTTAAGGGGATCGATAAATCGTTCCCGGGCGTAAAGGCCCTCTCCGGCGCGTCGCTGAACGTCTACGGCGGGCGCGTAATGGCGCTGGTCGGCGAGAACGGCGCCGGTAAATCGACGATGATGAAAGTGCTGACCGGCATCTACAGTAAGGACGCCGGTTCTCTGCTGTGGCTCGGCAAGGAGACCGCCTTTAGCGGCCCCAAATCCTCCCAGGAGGCCGGCATCGGCATCATCCACCAGGAGCTGAACCTTATTCCGCAGCTCTCCATCGCCGAAAACATCTTTCTCGGCCGCGAGTTCGTCAACCGCTTTGGCAAAATCGACTGGAAAACCATGTACGCCGAGGCCGACCGGCTGCTGGCGAAGCTGAACCTGCGCTTTAAGAGCGACCGGCTGGTGGGCGAGCTCTCCATCGGCGATCAGCAAATGGTGGAAATTGCCAAAGTCCTGAGCTTTGAGTCGAAGGTCATCATTATGGATGAGCCGACGGACGCTCTGACCGATACCGAAACCGAGTCCCTGTTCCGGGTGATCCGCGAACTGAAGTCCCAGGGCCGCGGCATCGTCTATATCTCCCACCGCATGAAAGAGATTTTTGAGATCTGCGATGACGTTACGGTCTTTCGCGACGGCCAGTTTATCGCCGAGCGCGAAGTCGCCACCCTCACCGAAGATTCGCTGATTGAGATGATGGTCGGGCGTAAGCTCGAAGACCAGTACCCGCACCTGGATAAAGCGCCGGGCGAGATCCGCCTGAAGGTCGATAACCTCTGCGGCTCCGGCGTCGAAAACATCAGCTTTACCCTGCGCAAAGGCGAGATCCTCGGCGTCGCCGGGCTGATGGGCGCCGGGCGTACTGAATTAATGAAGGTGCTGTACGGCGCGCTGCCGCGCAGCAGCGGTTACGTGACCCTCGACGGCCACGAAGTTGTCGCTAAATCACCGCAGGACGGGCTGGCCAACGGCATCGTTTATATCTCGGAAGACCGCAAGCGCGACGGGCTGGTGCTCGGCATGTCGGTGAAAGAAAACATGTCCCTGACCGCGCTGCGCTACTTCAGCCGCGCCGATGGCAGCGTGAAGCACGGCGAAGAGCAGGAGGCGGTGGGCGACTTTATTCGCCTGTTCAATGTCAAAACGCCGTCGATGGATCAGGCTATCGGCCTGCTCTCCGGCGGTAACCAGCAGAAGGTGGCTATCGCCCGCGGTCTGATGACCCGGCCAAAAGTGCTGATCCTCGATGAACCGACCCGCGGCGTGGACGTGGGCGCCAAGAAAGAGATTTATCAGCTGATCAACAAATTTAAAGCCGACGGCCTGAGCATCATTCTCGTCTCTTCTGAGATGCCGGAAGTGCTGGGCATGAGCGATCGCATCATGGTGATGCACGAAGGGCATCTCGGCGGAGAGTTCACCCGCGAGCAGGCCACTCAGGAAGTCTTGATGGCTGCCGCCGTAGGCAAGCTTAATCGCGTGAATCAGGAGTAAAAAAGATGACTACCCAGGCCGTTTCCGGGCGCCGCTACTTCACCAAAGCGTGGCTGATGGAGCAAAAATCGCTGATTGCGCTGCTGGTGCTGATCGCCATCGTCTCTACCCTTAGCCCCAACTTTTTTACCGTCAATAACCTGTTCAACATCCTGCAGCAGACCTCGGTAAACGCCATTATGGCGGTGGGGATGACGCTGGTTATTCTGACCTCGGGAATCGATCTGTCCGTCGGTTCCCTGCTGGCCCTGACCGGCGCGGTCGCCGCGTCGCTGGTCGGCATTGAGGTTAATGCCCTCGTCGCCGTCGCCGCCGCACTTGCTTTAGGTGCGGCCATTGGTGCCGTGACCGGCGTGATTGTCGCTAAGGGCCGGGTACAGGCCTTTATCGCCACCCTGGTGATGATGCTGCTGTTGCGCGGCGTCACCATGGTCTACACCAACGGCAGCCCGATGAGCACCGGCTTTACCGACAACGCCGATCTGTTCGGCTGGTTCGGCATCGGCCGCCCGCTGGGTATTCCGACGCCGGTGTGGCTGATGGCGATTGTCTTCCTCGCAGCGTGGTACATGCTGCACCACACCCGCCTGGGCCGCTACATCTACGCCCTGGGCGGTAACGAAGCGGCGACCCGCCTCTCCGGCATCAGCGTCGATAAAGTCAAAGTCATCGTCTACTCTCTGTGCGGTCTGCTGTCAGCGCTGGCGGGCATCATCGAAGTGGCGCGCCTCTCTTCTGCCCAGCCGACCGCCGGTACCGGCTACGAGCTGGACGCTATCGCGGCGGTGGTGCTCGGCGGCACCAGCCTGGCGGGCGGTAAAGGTCGCATTGTTGGGACCCTGATCGGCGCATTAATTCTCGGATTCCTTAATAATGGTTTGAATTTGTTAGGTGTTTCTTCCTACTACCAGATGATCGTTAAAGCGGTGGTGATATTGCTGGCGGTGCTGGTGGACAACAAAAAGCAGTAATAACTGACACAAACAGGATCTCTCCGATATGAACATGAAAAAACTGGCTACCCTGGTTTCCGCCGTGGCACTGAGCGCCACCGTAAGTGCAAACGCGATGGCGAAAGACACCATTGCGCTGGTCGTCTCCACCCTCAATAACCCGTTCTTCGTTTCCCTGAAGGACGGCGCGCAGAAAGAAGCCAATAAGCTGGGCTACAACCTGGTGGTGCTGGACTCGCAGAACAACCCGGCGAAAGAGCTGGCGAACGTGCAGGATCTGACCGTGCGCGGCACCAAGGTGATGCTGATCAACCCGACCGACTCCGACGCGGTGGGCAATGCGGTGAAAATGGCTAACCAGGCCAAAATCCCGGTTATTACCCTCGACCGCCAGGCCTCTAAAGGCGAGGTGGTGAGCCACATCGCCTCTGATAACGTGCTGGGCGGCAAAATCGCCGGCGACTACATCGCCAAGAAAGCCGGCGAAGGCGCGAAGGTGATTGAGCTGCAGGGCATTGCCGGTACCTCCGCCGCCCGCGAGCGCGGCGAGGGCTTCCAGCAGGCCGTGGCGGCGCATAAATTTAACGTCCTCGCCAGCCAGCCGGCCGACTTTGACCGTACCAAGGGCCTGAACGTCATGCAGAACCTGCTGACCGCCCATCCGGATGTGCAGGCCGTATTCGCACAAAATGATGAAATGGCGCTCGGCGCCCTGCGCGCGCTGCAGACCGCAGGCAAATCTGACGTGATGGTGGTTGGTTTTGACGGCACGCCGGATGGCGAAAAGGCAGTAAATGATGGCAAACTGGCAGCGACTGTTGCACAGCTGCCGGAACAAATTGGCATCCAGGGCGTTGAGGTTGCCGATAAGCTGCTGAAAGGTGAGAAGGTTCAGGCCAAATACCCCGTTGACCTGAAGCTGGTCATCAAGCAATAAGTCATCACCGATTCAGGCCAGCAAGAGCCTGAGGGGACAACGTAAAAGAAAAGTGTGGCACGCGCCACCGGGTTCCCGGTGGCGCTCTTTACCGAATAGGCATGTTATGAAAAGCACAAAAAAACTCGTCGTCCTTGGCAGCATCAATGCCGATCACATTCTCAACCTTGAAGATTTCCCGCGTCCGGGCGAAACCGTTACCGGCAGCCAGTATCAGGTGGCCTTTGGCGGTAAAGGCGCGAATCAGGCGGTGGCCGCCGGGCGCAGCGGAGCCAATATTGCTTTTATCGCCTGCACCGGCGATGACGATACCGGCGAGCGGGTGCGCAGGCAGCTGGCGAGCGACAATATTGATATTGCGCCGGTCAGCGAAATTGCCGGCGAGTCGACCGGCGTGGCGCTGATCTTCGTTAACGGCGAAGGGGAGAATGTTATCGGTATTCACGCTGGCGCAAACGCGGCGCTCTCTACCGCGCTGGTCAATGACCAGGCGGCGCGCATTGCCGATGCCGATGCTTTGCTGATGCAGTTGGAATCGCCGCTGGAGAGCGTGCTGGCGGCGGCAAAAATTGCCCACGACAATAATACGCGGGTTGCGCTGAACCCGGCGCCGGCCCGCGAACTTCCGGATGAACTGCTGTCGCTGGTGGATATTATTACGCCGAATGAAACCGAGGCCGAAAAGCTGACCGGGATCCACATTGAGAGCGATGAGGATGCGGCGAAGGCGGCACAGGCGCTGCACGATAAGGGCATCGCTACGGTAATCGTCACCCTCGGCAGCCGCGGCGTCTGGGCGAGCGAGCAGGGCAAAGGCCAGCGCGTGCCCGGCTTTAAAGTGCAGGCCGTAGATACCATTGCCGCCGGCGATACCTTCAACGGCGCGCTGATGACCGCCCTGCTGGAAGGTAACCCGCTGGCGCAGGCTATTCGCTTCGCGCACGCGGCGGCGGCCATTGCGGTTACCCGCAAGGGCGCCCAGCCTTCCGTACCGTGGCGCAACGAGATTGACGATTTTCTCGCTCAGCAGGGGTAATGCTTGGCTACCATGAAGGATGTTGCCCGCCTGGCGGGCGTTTCCACCTCAACGGTCTCACACGTCATTAATAAAGACCGGTTCGTCAGCGAAGCCATCACCGAAAAGGTGGATGCGGCGATAAAAAGCCTCAACTACGCGCCCTCCGCGCTGGCGCGCAGCCTCAAGCTCAATCAGACCCGCACCATCGGGATGCTGATCACCGCCAGTACCAACCCGTTTTATTCGGAGCTGGTGCGCGGCGTCGAGCGCAGCTGCTTTGAGCGCGGCTATAGCCTGGTGCTGTGCAATACCGAGGGCGACGAGCAGCGGATGAATCGCAATCTTGAGACCCTGATGCAAAAGCGCGTCGACGGCCTGCTGCTGCTGTGTACCGAAACGCACCAGCCGTCGGCGGAAATCGTCCAGCGCTATCCCTCCATTCCGACGGTGATGATGGACTGGGCGCCGTTCGACGGCGACAGCGACATTATCCAGGATAACTCCCTGCTCGGGGGCGATATGGCGACGCAGTACCTGCTTGATAAAGGCTACACCCGCATTGCCTGTATCGCGGGACCGCTGGATAAGACACCTGCCCGGCTGCGTCTGGAAGGCTATCAGCGGGCAATGGCGCGGGCGGGGATTGTTGTGGATGAAGGCTATACCGTCATCAGCGACTTTGAGTTCGGCGGCGGGCTGCGGGCGATGCAGGCGCTGCTGGCGCATCCCGAGCGGCCGCAGGCGGTTTTTATCGGCAACGACGCGATGGCGGTCGGCGCCTATCAGGCGCTCTATCAGGCCGGATTACGCATTCCCGAAGATGTGGCGGTGGTTGGCTATGACGATATTGAGCTGGCGCGCTATATGACGCCGCCGCTGACCACCGTGCATCAGCCGAAGGACGAGCTGGGCGAGCTGGCCATCGATGTGCTGATCCACCGTATGGCCCAGCCCGGGCAGGCTCAGCAGCGGGTGCAACTGACGCCTGAGCTGGTGATCCGCGGCTCCGCTTAACCTTTCTTATGCCGCTCCTTGATCAGGTTGCGGCCATCTTTATGTCTGAGCAGCATAAACATCAGCGCGGACACCACGGTTATCGCACCCATCGTAATAAAGGTGTAGTGGAACTGTTCGACGGTAGTGCTGCCCTCAATGCCCTCATAAACGCGCAGGACGGCAGCGCTGACCGCGACGCCTAAGCTGATGGAGAGCTGCTGGGTAACGGCCAGCATACTGTTGCCGCTGCTGGCGGTTTCATCCGTCAGGTCGGCAAGCGTTATGGTGTTCATTGCCGTGAACTGGGTAGACATCGCCATGCCCAGCACAAACAGGGGCAGGATCAGCATCCATACCGGCATCGACGGCGACTGCAGTGAAAACTGGGCAATCATCAGACCGATAAAGATTGTGACCCCGACCAGCGTCCGGCGGTAGCCGAACCAGCGCAGCACCTGCGTTACCGTCGATTTCGCAATAATCGAGCCCACCGCCGTCGGCGCCATCATGCAGCCGGCGATCAGCGCCGGATAGCCGAATCCTACCTGCAGCATCAGCGGCATCAGAAACGGCACACAGCCGGTGCCGAGGCGCGTCGCCAGGTTGCCGGCGATGCCGACGGAGAAGGTGCGGGTCTTAAACAGCGGCAGGGCAATCAGTGGCGTGGGGTGCCTGCGGGCGTGGCGAATGTAGGCCATCAGCAGGATCAGGCTGATGACGATGATGCCTATCGCCAGCCAGGTTGAGACTATCTTCTCGCCAAACAGCTCCATGCCGCTGGAGAACAGCACCAGACTCAGGCCGAACAGCAGAAATCCCGTCATATCGAAGCCGCGCCGTGGCGTGGTGAAGTTGGGCATATATTTGCGGGCGTAAAGCAGGCCGGCGACGCCTATCGGAATATTAATCAGGAAAATCCAGTGCCAGCTGGCCCAGGTCACCAGAACCCCGCCGAGCACCGGCCCCAGAATCGGGCCAACCAGGCCGGGCATGGTGACGAAGTTAAGTACCGGCAGCAGTTCGCTGCGCGGATAGGCGCGCAGCAGCGCCAGGCGGGCGACGGGCATCATCATTGCCCCGCCGATCCCCTGAATAATGCGGAATATCACCAGTTCCGGCAGCGAAGTGGAGAGGGCGCAGGCCAGCGAGCCTAAGGTAAACAGGCTGACGGCAGTCATAAACACCCGACGGGTGCCGAAGCGGTCCGCCAGCCAGCCGCTTACCGGGATCAGCATCGCCACCGTTAGCGTGTAGCTGATAATCGCCGACTGCATGGCCAGCGGCGAGCGGTTAAGGCTGGTGGCAATCGCCGGGAGCGCGGTATTGAGGATGGTGGCGTCAAGCGCCTGCATAAAGAAGGCCATGGCGGCGATCCACGGCAGGCCCGCCATACTGTGCGCTTTCTTACTCATCTATTTCATCGCCTGGGCATTGGGCGCATCCAGCAACGTCCGGCTGGCCTGACGGGCCTGCTCGCCGTCACCCTGCCGGATGGCATCCACGATGGCCTGGTGCAGATCCAGCTTTATCACTTCATTATTGGTGATTGCTGAAAAGTAGGATTGATAGACCGAGTTAAACAGGGCGGCGAAGGCGCTGAGAAAAGGATTGCCGCTCATGATATAGATGTGTTCATGCCAGGCCATGTCGACCTCAATCCAGCGCTGGCGATCGAAATCACTCTTCAACAGAACCATCTCTTCCATGAGCGTATTGAGGCGCGTCTTCTGTTCGACGCTGCCGTTTACCGCCGCCAGCATGCAGGCCTGCGGTTCTAGGCTGCTGCGCATAATAAGGAAGTGATCGACGACCTCATTAAAGTTACTTTCCGTCATCCACCAGGCGAGGAGCTCCTTATCGAGAAAGTTCCAGCTGCTTCTGGGCATGACCCGGGTACCAATGCGTGGCCTTGGCAGTACCATACCTTTGGCTGTGAGGGTCTTTACGGCTTCGCGAACGGCGGTGCGGCTCACCCCGAACTGTTCGCCAAGCTCTATCTCACCGGGAAGGATGCTTTCCGGCGGGTAATCTCCCGCGAGAATTTTCTGCGCGAGTTTCCCGGCAAGCACCCAGGAGATATTCTTTTGTGCGGCCAGCTGTTGTGCGCTTAAAGGCATAGTCGATTTCCTGTCTTCTCTTTACCGGCCTAGTATGCCATCCAGGGATAAGATCCGGTGGTTAAAACGGCAGATAGCGCAATAAATGGCACATTTACAGCCGCTTTGGTGAAAAAAAGTGCGAACAGTAAATTATTTTAAATTTCCCCTTGTCAGGTCCGGAGAACTCCCTATAATGCGCCTCCATCGACACGGAGCAACGGCAAACAAGCCGCCGGGTTGAAAGAGAAAGCCCTGAAAAAAGGGTTGACTCTGAAA